>NZ_BAABKG010000001.1:1113913-1258729 GCF_039543705.1 Nocardioides marinquilinus | reverse complement strand
ACTTCCCGTGGCCGCACCCGCCGCCGCGCCCGCGCCGCCGGCCGCGCCCGCGCCGTTCCCCGACCCGCCCGCCCCGGTGGCCCAGCCGGCCCCGCCGGCCGCTGCTCCCCCGCCGCCCGCGCCCGTCGCGGCCCCGGCGCCCCCCGCCCCGGCTCCCCCGTCGGCGCAGGACCGCCCGGCGCCCGCGCCGCTGGTCGACCAGGTCGGCCACTTCGACTCGGTGCTGCTCGGCGACCTGGACGACGACGCCCCGCCGGCGCCGCTGCCCATCGCGGGCGAGCCGGCGTCCGGTCACGGGCACGGCCACGGCGCCGAGGGCGACGACGACGGTGTCGAGGTGCGCGGCGTCTACTGCAAGAACCGCCACTTCAACGACCCGCGCCAGCTGTTCTGCGCGGTCTGCGGCATCAACATGGTGCAGCAGACGCCGGTGCTGGTCAGCGGGCCGCGGCCGCCGCTCGGCGTGATCGTGCTCGACGACGGCGCGGTCTTCCAGATCGACAGCGACTACCTGCTCGGCCGCGACCCCGGCTCCGACGACCGGGTGCGCACCGGCGAGGTGCGCGGCGTCCCGATCCAGGACACCTCCAACCAGATCTCACGCGTGCACGCCCGCCTCGAGTTGCGCGGCTGGGACGTCGTCCTGGTCGACAGCTCGACCAACGGCACCTACGTCAACCCGCCGCAGACACCCGACTGGCAGCGCCTGGCCGCCGGCGGCGAGCACGTGCTCACCCAGGGCACCCGGGTCCGCATCGGCCACCGCACCCTCGCCTTCAACACCCACGCCGGCGCCAGCTCCTGACGCTGACCCGTCAGACATGTCCGACGGGTCAGCCTCGATCTCGCGGTGACCCGTCAGACATGTCCGACGGGTCGACCTAGGCGGGTTGCGAAGGGGTGGGCTGGGCGAGGTCGACGGTGGTCCAGGTGACGGGGGTGGGGTCGAGCTCGGCACGCACGCGCACGTCGACGGCGTCGTCGCCGGGGCCGAGGGCGCCCAGGCGCACCGGCAGGTCGGCGTCGTCGACCGTGCCGAGGTCGACGCCGCGCTCGGCGAGGGCGGCGACCATGGCGTCGTAGCGACGTCCGGAGCCGCGCACCTCGAGGGTCGAGCCGAGCGAGCCGGCGAGGCGGATGCCCTGCCGCACGGCGGTGTCGCCGTGCACGTCGGCGCTCCACAGCACCACCACCGGCGTGCCGGGCGCGATCGCCCCGACGTGGTCGGCGACCAGCGCGACGGGGCACTCCGCGGCGTGGGCGACGGCGCTGCCGAGCTCGTCGGAGGCCCACGCCACGACGTACTGCGGGGCGATGACGGCGGCCAGCGCGAGCAGGTCGGCGGCGACGTCCGCGCTGGGGTTGGCGATCACCCGCACCGGGACGCCGAGCTGCTCGCCGTGGCGCACCAGCGTCTGCTGCCGCTCCATCGCGGCGGCCATCTCGGCCAGCTCGTCGGTCAGCCCGCTGCCCATCTCGAGACGGCGGTTGACCTGCGGCTCGAGGGCCGCGACGACGATCTCGGGGGTCATGCCGCCGCGCAGCAGGCCGACGGCGAGGTCGACCAGGCCGGTGCTGTCGCGGTCGGCGATGGCCACGACCAGCACCCGGTCGCGCGCCTCGACGCCGAGCGCGACCCGCTCGGCCTCGGCGATGTCACGCGCCACGCGCCGGTCGGGGTAGGCGAGCCTGAGCAGCGGGCCAGTCATCACCGTGGTGACCAGCGCCATGATCACCATCATCGTGAACAGGTCCTGGCTGAGCAGGCCGAGCTCGAGGCCGACGTTGAGGATGATCAGCTCGGTCAGGCCGCGGGTGTTCATGAGGATGCCGAGGGCGTTGGCCTGCCAGTGCGGCACACCGGCCGAGCGTGCGCCGAGGTAGGCGCCGACGTACTTGCCGACGATCGCGACGGCCAGGATCGCCACCAGCGGCAGCAGGTTCTCGACGCCGAGGCCCTGGATGTCGACCTTCAGGCCGGAGATCAGGAAGAAGACCGGCAGCAGCAGCAGCACCGAGATCTGCTCGAGCCGCACCAGGATCTCGTGGCGCAGGGCGGCGGCCTGCTCGTGCGGCATGATCGCGCCGAAGAGGAACGCGCCGAAGATGTAGTGCACGTGCAGGTACTCGGTGGCCGCGGCGAACAGCAGCAGGCCCACCAGCACGATCGACAGGATCGTCGGGGTCAGCTCGCCGGCCCTGAGGTAGAGCCGGGTGAGCACGGTGAGCGCCGGGCGGATCACGAACAGCGCCAGCAGCGCGAACGGGACGGCCAGGAAGACCACCCAGCCCCGCCCGTCGTCCTCGCCCCCGGCGATGCCGATGACGACGGCGAGCAGCGTCCACGCCAGGACGTCGTCCGTGGCCGCGCAGGCCAGCGCGAGCCCCCCGGTCTCGGTGCGGTGCATGCGCCGGTCGGTGAGGATGCGGGCCAGCACCGGGAACGCGGTGATCGACATGGCCGCGCCCATGAACAGCGCGAAGGGCCAGAAGTCACCGTCGGGGCCGCGCAGCTCGTCGCTGAGCAGGCTCGCCAGGCCGACGCCGAGCGTGAAGGGCAGCAGGATCGAGGCGATCGAGACCGAGCCGGCCACGCGACCGCGGCCCTTGACCAGCTTGACGTCGAGCTCGAGGCCGACGACGAACATGAACAGCACCAGCCCGATGCTGGCCAGCAGCGAGAGGAACGGCCGGGTGTCGGCCGGGAAGATCTTCCCGCTCAGCTCCATGCCGAGCAGGCTCGGGCCGAGCAGCACGCCGGCCGCGATCTCGCCCACGACCGGCGGGACGCCGACGCGGCCGGCGGCCTTGCCGGCCAGCCGGGCCACGACGATGATCAGCGCGAGCTGCGCCAGGATCAGCGTGATGTCGAACAGCGCGGGGACCATCGGCCCCGACGGCGCGGATGTGAGGGCGAGCACGGCGGGCTCCTTCGACTCGGACGACCGCCGGCCAGACTAGGGCCGCGCGGGCCCGGACGGCGTCCCTTTCACCAAGCCGTAAGGCCGGTCGGGGTCACCCCTGGCTCAGGCGGTCTCCCACTTGAACAGCCGGGCCGCGACCAGCGTCACCACGATCGCGAAGCCGGCCAGGATGGCCATCGGCACCAGCGCGGACGCCGGCCCCTCGCCGCGCACCAACACGTTCAGCATCCCCTCGTTGAGGTGCTTGAGCGGCAGCACGTCGGAGACCGCGCGCAGCCAGCCGGGGGCGTCGTCCAGCGGGAAGAACGAGCCCGACAGGAACGCCATCGGCAGCACCATGAAGTTGGCGGCGTTGACCGCGCCCTCGGTGGTGGTCGTGATCGCGCCGGCGAGCAGGCCGAGCGACATGAAGCAGAGCGTGCCGATGACCAGCAGCGGGATCGCCATCCACCACGAGCCGGTGAGCGTGAGGCCGAAGGCGAGCGTGCCGAGCAGCACGAAGACCGCCATCTGCACCAGCGCGATGCCGATCGCCACCGTCACGCGGGCGCCGACGACGGTGCGGGTCGAGACCGGCGCGAGCTGCAGGCGGCGCAGCAGCTTGCTCTGGCGCCAGCCCTGCAGCGTGGCGGCGGCGCCGAACGCCGCGCTCATCGCGACCGCCCAGCCGAGCAGGCCCGGGGTGATGAACTGGATGGTGCTCAGCGAGTCGTCCTCGACGCGGTCGGCGCGGAACGAGACCGGGGCGCCGGTGCCGGCCTCCTGCTCGAGGAGGGCGACGTTGGCGCCGTCGACGAAGGCGCGCAGCGTGCCCTGCGTGATGCCCGCCTTGACCTGGTCGGTCTGGGTGTAGTGCGCCACCAGCGTGTCGCCCTGCATCTCGACCGCGACGTCGGCGTCGCCCTTGCGCACCTCGGCGATGGCCGCGTCGAGGTCGTCGGACTCGGTGACCTCGAAGGAGTCGTCGAAGGCGGCGCGGGCGTCGTCGGGCAGGTCGTCGATGACGCTGACGTCGCCCACCTGGATCAGGTCGACCTTCGACTGGCCCTGGTCGCCGAGGATGCCGCCGAAGAGCACCAGGAACATGAGCGGGAAGATCAGCGCGAAGAACACCGAGGCCTTGTCGCGCACGAACCCGCGCACGATGGCCAGCGAGATGGCCACGAACGGGCTCTGCCGTCTCATGCCGACCTCGCGAACTGGCCACGCGCCTGGGGTGAGCTCATGCTCGGTACTCCCGGCCCGTGAGCTCGAGGAAGACGTCCTCGAGGGTGCCGGTCTGCACGCGGACGCCGTCCAGGACGTCGTTCTCGGCGAGGTGCGCGAGCACCGGGCCGGGCCGGCGGGTGGTGAGGACGACGCCGTCGACCGAGGCCGTCACGTCGTCGACGCCGGCGATGGCGCGGGCGGCGTCGGCGTCGAGCTGGCCGGGGGCGACGGTGATGCGTGCCGGGGCGTCGAGGCCGCGCACCAGCGCGGCCGGGGTGTCGACCTGCAGGACGCGGCCGGCGTCCATGATCGCGACGCGGTCGCAGAGCACCTCGGCCTCGTCCATGTAGTGCGTCGTGAGGACGACGGTGCGCCCGGAGTCGTTGAGCCCGCTGAGCAGGTCCCACAGGTTGCGGCGGGCCTGCGGGTCGAGGGACGCCGTCGGCTCGTCGAGGAAGACGACCTCGGGGTCGTGCACGAGCGCGCACGCGATCGAGAGCCGCTGCGCCTGGCCGCCGGAGAGGTCCTCGACGCGGGTCTCGGCCTTGTCGGTCGAGGCGCCCGCGCCGGCCAGGCCGACCCGCTCGAGCCAGTCGTCGGCGGCCGAGGCCGGGACGCCGTACATCGAGGCGAAGGTGTGGATCTGCTCGCGTGCGGTGAGCCGCTCGAAGAACGAGGACGCCTGCAGCTGCACGCCCATGCGTGGCAGCAGCCCGGCGTTGCGCGGCCACACCGGCTCGCCCAGCACCGTCACGCTGCCGCCGTCGGGCCTGCGCAGGCCCTCGATCATCTCCAGGGTCGTGGTCTTGCCCGCGCCGTTCGGTCCGAGGATGCCGACGAACTCGCCCTCCGCCACCTCGAGGCTCACCCCGTCGACGGCCTTCAGGTCCCCGTACGTCTTGGCGAGGTCGACCACCTCGATCGCCGCCATGCCCCGACCCTAGGCCACCGCCCGAGGTCGGTCGGGCACGCCGCACCGGCACCTCAAGACCCCTGCAAGGTCGGGCGGTTCGCGGTCGTCGTCCACCCGCGATTTGGTTGAATCCGATCACGATGGAACCGCTGCACCACGAGGTCACGGTCGCCTGCGACCGGGCCTCCGCCTTCCGGCTGTTCACCACCGGCCTGGGCTCGTGGTGGGACGCCGCCTACTCCCCCGACGCGGCGACCTTCACCGGCGCCGAGGTCGAGCCGCGCGTCGGCGGCGCCGTCGCGCTGCTGCACGGCGAGCGGCGCTTCCGCTTCGGCGAGGTGCTGGTGTGGGACCGGCCCGCGCACTACGCGCAGAGCTTCTGGCTCTCGATGGACGCCGCCCACCCGACCCGGCTCGACGTCCGCTTCGAGGAGGAGGACGGCGTCTGCACGGTCTTCTTCGACCACGGCGGCTGGACCGAGCACACCGTCGCCCACCGGGCGCGCCTCGGCGACTGGTCGCACCTGCTGGGCCGGTTCGCCCGGGCGGCCGCCGAGCTGGGCTGATCCGGTCGGCCGGTCAACCGGTCGGCCGGTCAGCGGGTCAGCGGGTCACGGCCCACAGGGTCGTCGTCGCCGCCAGCACCGTCACCGGCGTCAGCAGCAGCGAGACGCGGTGGAACTCCCGCAGCGAGGTCTCCTCACCGGCGGCGGTGAGGGTGCGGCGCCACAGCAGGTTGGCGAGCGACCCGGCGACGGTCAGCCCCGAGCCGGCGTTGAGCCCGACCAGGGCGGCCAGCACGGCGGCGTCGCCGAGCGGCGCGACCAGCGGGACGACGAGCAGCGTGGCCGAGAGGTTGGTGAACAGGTTGGCCGCCACCGTGGCGACCACCGCGACGGCCAGCAGGCCCGCCCACGAGGTGTCGCCGGGCACCGACGCGGCCACGACGTCGCCCACCACGCCCGGCGCGAGCGCGGCCACCACGACGCCGAGGGCGAGCACGAACAGCGCGAACTCGGCATGGGCGGCGAGCACGACGTCGCGGACGCCGGCCAGCCCGCGCGTGCGGGCCCACACCGCGAGCACCAGCGCCGCGGCCGCCGCGACCCACCACGGGTCGAGGCCCCACGGCGAGGTGATCGCGAACCCGGCCAGCATCGCCGTCACCACCACGACCGGGACGACGGGCAGCGGCGGCGCCGGCGCGGCGGCGGGCCGTGGCGACGCGGCGAGCTCGCGACGGAACAGCAGCCGCAGCCCGGCGTACTCGACCACGAGGACGACGAGCAGCACCGGCGCCATCGTGGCCGCGAACCCCGCGAACCCGCTCACCTCGGCCCCCAGCGACGGCAGCGCCAGCAGGTTGGTCAGGTTCGAGACCGGCAGCAGCAGCGAGGCCGAGTTGGCCATGCGCAGGCAGGCGTAGGCGGCCGGCCGCGCCGAGACGCCGGCGTCGCGTGCCGCGGCGACCACGACCGGGGTGAGCAGCACGACCGTGGCGTCGAGGCTCAGGACGGCGGTGACCGCCGCGGCCAGCAGGAAGGCGACGGTGAGCAGCCGCACCGGCCCGCCCCCGCGCAGCAGCCCGCCCGCAGCCGTGAACAGCCCGGCCCGGTCGCACAGCTGCGCGACGACGAGGATCGCGGCCAGGAACGCCACCACCGGCCACAGCTCGCCGACCGTCTCGCCGGCCGCGTCGGGCGAGAGCGCGCCGGCGAGCAGCACCACGCCCGCCGCGAGCACCGCGACGCCCGCCTCGACGGCGCGGCGCGGGTGCCGGTAGGCCACGACCAGCAGGGCCACGAGCGCGGCGACCGGGACGACGTCGTCCCGGAGCACCGTGCCCACCGACCACACCGTGGTGAGCGAGGCGAGCACCCGTGAAACCTACGCGCCACCCCGCCTGGGACCATGGGCGGTGTGAGCGAGTCGGGAGGAGCCGAGCCGACCGGCCGGCCCGGGCGCTACTCCCGCTCGGCCAGCGGCCTGATCGGCTCGATGGTGGTCGTCGTGGTCATCGTGGTCGCCTTCGTGCTGTTCCGCAGCGTCTTCAGCGCCGACGTCGACGCCACCGACCGCGAGCCGGTCGACTACCTCGACTCCGTGCAGCAGCTGCAGCTGAGCGGGTTCACCGTCGCCTACCCCGCCCGGCTGCCCGACGGCTGGATCGCCACCGACATCGACGTCGACCGCGTCGAGCGCCCCGGGTCCCAGCCCGGCATCGACCTCGACCTGCTCACCGGGTCGGAGAAGTTCGTGGGCGTGCGGCAGTCCGACGACGACGTCGACGACCTGCTCGAGTCCTCCGGCCTGGACGAGCCGGCCGAGGACGACGAGCTGCAGGTCGACGCCGAGGCCGGCTCGGGCGAGGCCGGGGGCGGGCTGCCGACCACGTGGCAGGGCTGGCGCGACGAGGACGGCGACGACCACGCCTACAGCGCCGTGGTCGGCGAGACCGTGGTGCTGGTCTACGGCTCGGCGTCGGTCGACGACCTCGCCACGGTGGTGCGCTCGCTGACCACCGCGCCCGTCGGCGACACGCCGGGGGTCAGTCCCTCGGCTCCTTCGTCTGCTTCGTCATGACCTCGTCGAGGCGCGTGCGCGCGCCGTCGAGGAAGTCCTGGCAGATCGTGGCCAGCGCCTCGCCGCGCTCCCACAGCGCGAGCGACTGCTCCAGCGTGGTGCCGCCCGCCTCGAGGCGCCGCACGACGTCGATGAGCTCGTCGCGGGCCTCCTCGTAGGACGGCGCGTCGGCGGTCGTCGTCTCAGCCATCGTGCTCCTCGTCGGTGGTCTCGGTCGTGTCGGTGGTGCCGGCCGTCCCAGTCGTCTCGGTGCCCGTGACCTGCGCGTGCACGCGGCCGTCGGCGACCCGCACGCTGACGCCCGCGCCGGCGGTGACGGCGGCGGCCGAGGTGACGACGTGGCCGGCGTCGTCCTGCAGGACGGCGTAACCGCGCTGCAGCGTGGCGAGCGGCGAGAGCGCTCGGGCGCGGGCGCGCTGGTGGCCGATGTCGTCGGCGGCGCGGTCGAGGGCGTGGCGCAGGGTGCGGCGCGCGCGCTCGCGCAGCGCGTCGAGCTCGTCGAGGCGCCGCTCGACGAGGGTGCGGGGGTCGGCGAGCACGGGACGGCTGCGCAGCCCGTCGAGGCCCGACTGCTCGCGGGCGACGCGGTCGAGGACGACGCCGCGCAGCCGCTCGCGGGCGGCGGCGACGCCGTGGGCCTCGGCGGCGACGTCGGGCACGACGAGCTTGGCGGCGTCGGTGGGTGTGGAGGCGCGGACGTCGGCGGCGAGGTCGAGCAGCGGCTGGTCGGGCTCGTGGCCGATGGCGGAGACGACCGGGGTGCGGCAGCCGGCGACGGCGCGCAGCAGGCCCTCGTCGCTGAAGGGCAGCAGGTCCTCGACCGAGCCGCCGCCGCGGGCGATGACGATGACGTCGACGGCGGGGTCGCGGTCGAGGCGGCCGAGCGCCTCGATGACCTCGGCGGCGCTGCGGGTGCCCTGCATGGTGGCGTGGGCGACCTCGAACCCGACGGCGGGCCAGCGGCGGCGGGCGTTCTCGAGCACGTCGCGCTCGGCGGCCGACCTGGGGGCGGTGACGAGGCCGACGCAGCCGGGCAGGAACGGCAGCCGCTTCTTGCGGGCGGGGTCGAAGAGCCCCTCGGCGGCGAGCAGCTGGCGGCGTCGCTCGAGACGTGCGAGCAGCTCGCCGAGCCCGACCATGCGGATCTCACGCGCCTGCAGCGACAGCGAGCCGCGGGTGGCGTAGAAGGTGGGCTTGGCGTGCATGACGACGCTGGCGCCCTCGACCAGCGGCGGCTCCATCGAGTCGACCATCACCCGCGACGCGGTGACCGTGATCGACAGGTCGGCCACCGAGTCGCGCAGGGTGAGGAAGACCGTGCCGAGGCCCGGACGCCGGTTCAGCTGCGCGACCTGCCCCTCGACCCACACCGCGCCGAGCCGGTCGACCCAGCCGGAGATCGCGTTCGCGATCTGCCGCACCGGGGCCGGCTGGTCGGCGGAGGTCTCCAGGGCCACGCTGGCGAGGGTAGTGGCGGCCGCCGACGGCGCTCGTGCGCGGCGTCCGGGATCGGCTTGCGGGGGCCGTCGGGGATACCCGGTTCACCGGGTATCCCTGACGTTCTCGGGCAATGCAACGCCCGAGAAGCGGAGGGACGACCCGAGAAGCAGCGCCCGGTCGGCGCGTCAGACCCGCCAGTGCGACTCGAGCAGGCGGGTGGCCTCGGGCAGCGTGAGGCCGAGGCGGCGGCAGACGGCGGCGTACTCGGCGGCCTGGTCGTCGGCGTCCTGCGGGGCGGAGGGGGCGGCGACGAAGGTGCCGCGGCGTCCCTCGGTGACCACGACGCCGTCGGCCTCGAGCTCCTTGTAGGCGCGGGCGACGGTGTTGACGGCGAGGTCGAGCTCGGCGGCGAGCGCCCGCACCGTCGGCAGCTTGGCCCCGGCGGGCAGGTCGCCGGTGGCGGCGCGGCCGGCGATCTGCGCCCGCAGCTGCTCGAAGGGCGGCTCCGGCAGCTGGGGGTCGGGCGGGGTGATGCTCACGCCGTCACGGTAGGCGACTCCCGCCCGCCGCCGACCCCGCGAGGTGGTATGACGTCCCCGTGACCTACGCGCTGGTGGTCGGGGAGTCGCTGGTCGACGTCGTGCTCGGTCGCGACGGCGGGCGCACGGAGCGGCCGGGTGGCAGCGCCGCCAACGTCGCCGTCGCGCTGGCGCGGCTGGGGCGGCGGGTGCGGTTCGTGACGTCGTGGGCCGACGACGAGCGCGGGCGGCTGCTGGCGCAGCACCTCGCCGACGCCGGGGTCGAGCTGGCCACCGACCCGCTGGTGCTCGAGCGGACGTCGAGCGCGGTCGCCACCATCGGGCCGGACGGGTCGGCGTCCTACGACTTCGACCTCGACTGGCGCATCGGCCCGGCCGACCTCGCCGACGGCCCCGACGGCGGCCCGCCCGCCTTCCTGCACGTGTGCTCGCTCGGCGCGGTGCTCGAGCCCGGCGCCGACGACGTCGTCGCGCTGCTCGACCGGGTCGACCCGGCCGCCACGACCGTCACCTACGACGTGAACGCCCGCCCGGCGATCACCGGCACCGGCCCCGAGACGGTCGGTCGGGTCGAGGCCGTGGCGCGCCGGGCCGCGGTGGTCAAGGCCAGCGACGAGGACCTCGCCGCCCTCTACCCGACGCTCGGCCTCGCCGAGGCCGCCGCGCACCTGCGTGCGCTCGGCCCGCGGGCGGTGGTGGTGACCCGCGGCGAGGACGGCGCCACCTGGTACGGCGACGGCGACCCGGTCACCGCCTCGGCGCGGCCGACGACCGTGGTCGACACCATCGGCGCGGGCGACACGTTCTCGGCGGGCGTCATCGACGCGTTGTGGGACGGCCTCGACCCCGCCGCGGCCACCGCGTACGCCGCCCGGGCCGCCGCCGTCACGGTCTCGCGGCCCGGCGCCGACCCGCCCACGCGGGCCGAGCTCGGCGCCTAGGGAGCCGGCCGCGACACCTACGGCGCCAGGTGCTCGTGCACCAGCGGGACGACGCTCGCGCCCTCGCCGGACGCCGACGCCACCCGCTTCATCGACCCGGCGCGGATGTCGCCGACGGCGAACACGCCGGGCACCGTGGTTGCCAGGCTCGCCGGCGGCCGGGTGTCGGGCCACGCCTCGTGGGGCACGTCGCGGCCGGTGAGCACGAAGCCGCGCTGGTCGCGGGCCAGGCCTGGGGGCAGCCAGTCGCAGTGCGGCTCGGCGCCGAGCAGGAGGAACAGGTCCTGCACCTCGCGGCGGGCGACCTCGCCGGTGTCGAGGTCGCGCACGGCCAGCCACTGCAGGTGGCCCTCGCCGCCGCCGTCGACCACCTCGGCGCAGGTCTCGACCCGGACGCGCGGGTTGTACTCGATCTCGCCGATCAGGTAGGCCGACATCGTCTCCTCGAGCGCACGGCGTCGCACCATGATCGTCACCGAGCGGGCGAAGCGTGACAGGTGCAGCGCGGCCTGCCCGGCGGAGTTGCCGCCGCCGACCACGACGACGTCGTGCCCCTCGGTCTCACGGGCCGCGGACATCGCCGAGCCGTAGGTGACCCCGAGACCCACGAGCGCGTCGACCGACCCCACCCCCAGCTTGCGGTAGGCGACGCCGGTGGCCACGACCACGCTGCGGGCGCGGATGGTGCCGCCGTCGGTGTGCAGCAGGTGGGCCTCGTCGCCGGCGGCGGCGGGCTCGAGCGCGGTCACCTCCCAGCCGTTGAGGAAGCGGACGCCGAAGCGGATCGCCTGGTTGCGGGCGCGCTGGGCCAGCCGCATGCCGGAGATGCCGCGCGGGAAGCCGAGGTAGTTGCGGATCATCGAGCTGGTGCCGGCCTGCCCGCCGATCGCCTCGGCCTCGAGGACGACGGTCGTCAGGCCCTCGCTGCCGCCGTAGACGGCGGCGGCGAGACCGGCCGGCCCGGCCCCGACGATGGCGAGGTCGACGACCTGCTCGACGTCGAGGTCGTCGGTGGTCGAGCCGAACAGGATGTGGGCGACGTCGCGCACGGAGGTGGCCACGACCGGGTCGCGCCACGGCGTGCCCACCAGCGGCCACCCGACCTCGACGCCGGCCGCCTCGGCGCGCTCGACGACCTCGCGACCCTCGTCGGTGTCGGGCTCGAAGACGCGGGTGGGCATGCCCATGCGGCCGGTGTACTCGCGGATGGCGGAGGTGAGCGGGAGCCCGGCCGGCGCGACGACCCGCACGGTGTCGACCTCGGGCGCGGCGACCGTGGCGTTCCAGTCCGACAGCAGCTCGCTGATCGCGCCGTGGAACTCCTCGTCGCGCGGGCCGCGCGGCATCAGCAGGTAGGCGTCGTACTTGCCCTTGGCCAGGCCCGGCCGCATCGGACCGGCGAGGGCGAGGAAGTGCTCGAACGGCGCGGCGATGACGCGGCGGGCGGTGGGCACCTTGGCCCGCCAGTGCGCGAAGGCCTCCAGCGGGTGGGCGTCGGGCAGCAGGCCGTCCTGCACGAACAGGGCGATCTGGGCGCCGTCGCGGCGCAGGTCGAGGATGACCTCGATCGCCTCGGCGCTGGACCGGGCGGTGCGCAGGTCGTAGTCGCGCTGGTAGCGACCGAACTCGTCGAGCAGGAAGTCGGCGTGCTCCTGCGAGACCAGCAGGATGACGGGGGCGGGCACGCATCGAGCCTAGTCGCGTGCGCCGGGGGCGGATCCCGATCGATCGCGTCGGCGTGATCGTCACGGGGTCTTGAGGCTCGGCCGTGGCCGGCCTCGCACCTCGACCACCGTCGTCCCACGATGGTCGAGGTGCGAGGAGCCCTGGCGACGAGCCTCGAGACCGCCGGCCCCTCGCGCCGCCCTAGGCTGACGCCCGTGCGGCTGCGCCTCGACCTCGCCTACGACGGCACGGCCTTCCACGGCTGGGCCGCGCAGCCCGGGCTGCGCACCGTGCAGGGCGAGCTCACCGCGGCGCTGGCGACGGTGCTGCGCCGCGACGACGTCGAGGTGGTGTGCGCCGGGCGCACCGACGCCGGCGTCCACGCGCGCGGCCAGGTGGTGCACCTCGACGTGCCCGACCCGGTCGAGGTCGACCGGCTGCCCCGCCGGCTCAACGGCGTCCTCGACCCCGACGTGCGGGTGCGCCGGGTCGCGCCGGCGCCCGCGTCGTTCGACGCCCGGTTCGGGGCGCTGTGGCGCCGCTACGCCTACCGCGTCGCCGACGACCCGGCGACGCTCGACCCGCTGGTGCGCTCCCACGTGCTGGCGTGGCCGCGCCCGCTCGACCTCGCCGCGATGAACGAGGCGTCGGCCCTGCTGGTCGGTCGCCACGACTTCGCCGCGTTCTGCAAGCGACGCGAGGGCGCCACCACGATCCGCACGCTGCTCGAGCTCGCCTGGGCCCGCGACACGGCCGGCCACGCCGTGGCCACCGTCCGGGCCGACGCGTTCTGCCACAGCATGGTGCGCTCGCTGGTCGGCTGCCTGCTCGCCGTCGGTGAGGGACGACGTCCGCCGGCCTGGGCGGGTGAGGTCCTGGCCGCGCAGGTGCGCGACGCGGCGGTCGCCGTCGTCCACGCCCACGGCCTCACGCTGGAAGCGGTGGCCTACCCGCCCGACGCCGAGCTGGCGGCGCGGGCCGAGCAGACGAGGGCGCGTCGTGAGTGAGCCGGATCCCGCCGAGCACTACTTCACCGCCGACCCGTCGGTGCCCTTCACCCGCAAGCCCGTCGAGGTCGACGCGTGGGGCCACCGGCTGCGCCTCGACACCGGGTCGGGCGTCTTCGCCCAGGGCCGGCTCGACCTCGGCACCGGCGTGCTGCTGCGCTCGACCGAGGCGCCGGCCTCCGCCCGGCGGGTGCTCGACCTCGGCTGCGGCTACGGCGTCATCGGCCTGGCGGTCGCGACCGCCGTGCCGGAGGCGGGGGTGACCGCGGTCGACGTCAACGAGCGCGCGCTGCGGCTGACCCGCGAGAACGCCGCCGCCCTGGGGCTCGGCGCTCGCGTCGAGGCCCTGACCCCCGACGCCGTGGCGCCCGACGCGCGCTTCGACGAGATCTGGTCGAACCCGCCCATCCGCATCGGCAAGGCCGCGCTGCACGACCTGCTGCTGACCTGGCTCCCCCGCCTCGACGACGGCGGGCGCGCGGTGATGGTGGTGGGCCGCAACCTGGGCGCCGACTCGCTGCAGCGCTGGCTCGGCGAGCAGGGCTGGCCGACCACGCGGCTCGCCAGCGCCAAGGGCTTCCGGGTGCTGGAGACGCGGGCCGGGTGACGCGGTGACCGACCGGCACGACGTGCACCCGCACCACCTGCTGCGAGCGGTGCTCGCGGACGCCGACGTGCGCCTCGTGCTCGCCTCGCTCGGCGCCGACGCCGACGACCTGCGGCTCACCCTCGACCACCTGTGGCTGGCGGCGTCCGACACCATCGACGTCGAGGAGGTCAGCGCCCTCGGCATCGAGCTGGGCACCGTGCTCGCCGTCCTCAACCCGCCCCACGACGCCCCGCCCGACTGGGGCGGACGGCGGTTCGCCACCACCACCCGCGACGTGCTCGTCGCGGCGCTCGCCAACCGGGCGCTGCAGCGCGACGCCCGCACCAGCGGTCCCGACGTGCTGGTCGCGCTGGCGGGCAGCAAGGACCGGCTGGTCGCCGGCACCTTCGCCGCGCACGGGCTGCGGGCGCGCGACGTGCGCCGCCACGTCGAGCGCTGGGGACGCCGCCGCTAGCCGGGCGGTCAGTCCTCGAGCGGGACGGCGTCGAGCGAGGCCGTGCCGTCGCCCGCGTCATTCACGACGAACAGCCGCGACTGGTCGTCGTCGGGCAGCAGGACGGCGGTGGGCGCGCCGCCCACGTCGAGCTCGGTGACGTCGTAGGTGGCGGCGTCGACCGCCGCGACGTAGCCGCCGGCGGTGGAGGGGAGGTAGGCCGTGCTCCCGTCGGCGTCGAAGACCGCGAAGGGGCCCGGCTCGGCGACGTCGAGCGTCTGCACGACCTCGCCGCTCTCGCGGTCGATGACGCGGACCACGTCGCCGTCGGGGTCGGAGTGCCACAGGAAGCGGTCGTCGGGGGAGATCCGCAGCCGGGCGCGCCGGCTGGTGCGCTCGGGCAGCTGGATGCGCTGGGCCTCCTCGGCGGCGGCGATGTCGATGCCGACGATGACGCCGGAGACGGTGCTGACGTAGGCGCGGGCGCCGTCGGAGGTGATCTGCAGGCCGGTGGGGTCGGGCCGCACCTGCACCGGGACGCCGACCTCGGTCGCGGTGTCGATGACGGCCACGATGCCGCTGAGCGGGTCGGGGGTGAGCGCGGTGCTGCCGTCGGGCGTCAGGTGCACCAGGCCGGGTCGGGTGCCGACCGGCACCGCCGACACCTCGCGCGTGGCGGTGTCGACGACGGCGACGACGCCGTCGTCGGTGGGGGTGTAGAGCCGGCTGCCGTCGGCGCTGACGCGCACCGGGCCGGGCACGCCCGGCACCTCGATGCGACGCGTCTCGAGCGTCTCGGCCGAGACCTCGCCGACGGCGTCGTCCCCGAGCGCGACGTAGACCGTCGACCCGTCGGGGCTCACGACCGGGCTCAGCGGCGCCGGCCCGACCTCGACGGTGTCGACCACCTCGCCCGAGCCGTTGTCGACGACCACGAGCGACCCCTGCGAGGCACCCGGCTCGGTGCCGGAGACGTAGGTGCGGCTGCCGTCCGGCGAGACCGCTGCCCCGCTCGGGGTGACGCCGAGGTCGACGCTGAACGCCCCCTCGGAGCCGGCCGGCCCCTCGGAGCCGGACCCGGACCCGCCGTCGGACGCCGGCTCGCCGCCCGGACGGTCGTCCGCGGACGGCGCGGGGTCGTCGTCCTGCCCGGTGAGCACCACGACCCCGACCACCGCGGCGGCGACGAGCAGGGCCAGCAGCCCGACGAGCAGCGGCCAGCGGCGGCGGCGTCGCTCGGGCCGGGGTGGCGCGGGCTGCGGCACCGCCTCGGTCGGCGCGCGCGGCGGCGGGAAGGACGACGTGCCGCCCCGCGACGGCACCGCGAGGGTCTCGGGGGCGGACGACGGCGGCGGCGCCGGCGCGGGCACCGCCTCGGTCGGCGTGCTCAGCACCCGCCGCAGCTCGGCCGACACCGCGGCGGCGGTCGGCCGCGCGGCGGGGTCGGTGGCGAGCATCGCGGTCACCAGCCCGGTGGCGGCCCCGGCGGCGTGCGGCGGCGGCGCGTCCTCCTGCAGCAGGCGGGCCAGGATGGCCGGCACCGAGTTGCTCGAGCCCGAGGTGCCGGCGAACGGGGCACCGCCCTCGGTGGCGGCGAAGAAGGTGGCGCCCAGCGACCACACGTCGCCGGCGGCGTCGGCCTGCGCCCCGCGGGCCACCTCGGGCGGCAGGTAGGCGACCGTGCCGACGATCTCGCCCTGGCGCGTGATGGCGACGTCCTCCGCGCCGCGGGCGATGCCGAAGTCGGCGAGGTGGCCGTGCCCCTCCTCGTCGAGCAGCACGTTGGCCGGCTTCACGTCGCGGTGCGCGATGCCCGCGCGGTGGGCCGCGGCGAGCGCGCCCGCCACGTCGGCGGCGACGCGGGCGACCTCGGCCCACGGCAGACGGCCCTCGCGCGCCATCCGGTCGGCCAGCGACTCGCCGTCGACGTACTCCATGATCAGGTAGGGACGGCCCTCGACCCGCACGAGGTCGTGCAGCGTGACGATGGCCGGGTGCTTGAGGCGGGCGACGACGCGCGCCTCGCGCAGCATCCGCTCGACCAGCTCGGCGTCGGGCCCGGCCCCGCCCACGCGCAGCCGCTTCACCGCGACCAGGCGGCCGAGCTCGAGGTCCTCGGCGAGCCAGACGTCGCCCATCCCGCCGGAGCCGAGCGGCCGCCGGCGCTGGTAGCGGCCGGCGAGCAGGTCGTCGTCCGCGCTCGGCATGGAGCGAAGAATAGGGCCAGCGGGCCATGCCGACATGGCCCGATCGGGCCAGCCCCGAGGGGCGGGGGCTACCGGGGCCAGGCGTCCTCGACGGCGCCGAGGGCGTCGCGGGCCGGCGCCCCGGCGAGCCACTCCACCAGGGCGGTCCACGAGAGCGTGGCGAGGTCGCCCGGCATGGCGTCGGAGGCGTCCCAGACCACCTCGGAGGCCGAGGTGGTGAGGTCGGCGACCCGGCGGGTCGTCGCGTCGGGGTAGGCGCGGGCGTCGAAGTCGCGGTGCGGTGAGACGAACAGCCCGGTCGCGGCCCACTCCTCGCCGAACTCCGGCGCCGAGAGGAAGGTCAGCAGGTCGATCGCGTCACCGTCGGTGGGGTCGGTCAGGGCGGCGACGTCGCCGCTGACCACGGCCGGGGCGGCGCGCCCGTCGGCGGCCGGGTAGGCGAACACGCCGAGCCGGCCGTCGGGGTCGCCGCCGGTCTCCTCGGTGAGGAACTCGGTCACGAACGAGCCCTGCCGCTCGAGCGCGCACCCGGGCGGACGGTCGAAGGCGGGCCTGAACGCGTCGCCGAACGGCGTGGTGAGCGCCCGGTCGCCCGCGGGCGAGCCCGGCCGGACGACGTCGCGGCCGTAGGCCTTCAGTGCCGCGACGACGCGCGGGGCGTCGTACGGCACCTCGTGCGCCGCCCACGAGCGGTAGAGGTCGCCGCCCTCGCGGGTCAGCACGTACTGCTCGAGCCAGTCGCTGCCGACCCAGCCCGTGGCCGGCCCGGACTCCCAGCCCTGGCACCACGGCTGGACGCCGTCGCGCTCGAGCCGGCGGGTGAGCGCGGTGAGCTCGTCGAGGGTGCCGGGCTCCTCGTAGCCGCCCTGCGCGAACAGCCGCCGCGGGTACCAGACCAGGCTCTTGCCGACCAGTCGCACCGGCACCCCGTAGGCGACGCCGTCGACCCGTCCGCCGTCCAGGCCGCCCGGCACCAGGCTGCTCTCGAGCACCGTCGGGTCGAGGTACTCCTCGATCGGCGCGAGTAGGCCGCCGGCGGCGAGGTCGCGCAGCAGCCCCGGCTGCGGGAACAGCACGACGCCCGGTGGGTCGCCGGCCTGCAGCCGGGGCGTGACGGTGCTCGCGAGGTCGACGTCGGTCTGCACGGCGACCGTGATGCCCGACCGCTCCTCGAACCCGGCGAGCGAGGCCCGCAGCCCCTCGAGGTCGGCGCCCGTGACCGACGCCAGGACCGTGACCTCGCCGTCGCGCTCGGGCCCGCCGGTGGGCTCGGACGGCGACGCAGTCGGGTCGGTCGGCTCGGTCGGGTCGGTCGGGTCGGTCGGCTCGGTCGAGGGCGCCTCGGTCGGAGTGGGCGTGGCGCTCGGACCGGCGTCGTCGCGACCGTCGTCCGGGTCGTCGTCCCGGGTCACCGCGACGGCGACGCCGATGCCGCCGGCGACGACCAGCACCAGTGCCAGCACCGCCCATGGCCAGCGCCGCCGCCGGGGCCGTGGTGGCGGCCCCGGCGGCGGTCCGGGCGTCCAGGTGGGCGGCGGGCCGAGCGGTGGCGGTCCGGGCGGACCCGCCGGTCGCCGTGGGGGCGGGGGCGGCGGGCCGGCCGGGCCGGTCGTCATCGGCGGACTACTCCGAGAGGCGCTCGCCGGTGTCGGTGTCGAAGACGTGCACGTTGCGCGGGTCGGTGGTGACGTGGATGACGTCGTTCTTGCGCACCGAGTCGCGCGCGGAGACCCGCACGATCACGTTGGACGGCGTCCCCTCGACCCCGCAGGTGCCGTAGACGAAGCCGTCGGCGCCGAGCTCTTCCACGACGGTGACCTCGACGGGCAGGCCACCCTCCTCGGCGGAGACCAGGCGCCACGACTCGGGCCGCACACCGACGGTGATGTTGCCGTCCATGCGCTTGGAGGCGGCCTCGTCGACCGGCACCTTGAAGTCGCCGATCTGCGCGCGGCCGTCGACGGCGCGGGCCTCCATCAGGTTCATCTGCGGGGAGCCGATGAAACCGGCGACGAAGAGGTTGACGGGCTTGTCGTAGAGCCGCAGCGGGGTGTCGACCTGCTGCAGGACGCCGTCCTTCATCACCGCGACCCGGTCGCCCATCGTCATCGCCTCGACCTGGTCGTGGGTGACGTAGACGGTGGTGACGCCGAGGTCGGCCTGCAGCTTGGCGATGTCGGTGCGGGTCTGCACGCGCATCTTGGCGTCGAGGTTCGACAGCGGCTCGTCCATGCAGAAGACCTGCGGGCTGCGCACGATGGCGCGGCCCATGGCGACACGCTGGCGCTGACCGCCCGAGAGCGCCTTCGGCTTGCGCTCGAGGTACTCGGTGAGGCCGAGGATCTTGGCGGCGTCGGCCACGCGCTGCTTGCGCTCGGCCTCGGGCACCTTGGCCATCTTGAGGGCGAAGGCCATGTTGTCGGCCACCGTCATGTGCGGGTAGAGCGCGTAGTTCTGGAACACCATCGCGATGTCACGGTCCTTCGGCGGAAGGTTCGTGATGTCGCGGTCGCCGATGAAGATCTTCCCGCTGTTGATCTCCTCGAGGCCCGCGAGCATGCGCAGGGTGGTCGACTTGCCGCACCCGGACGGGCCGACGAGGACCATGAACTCCCCGTCGCCGATCTCCAGGTCGATGCCGGGCACCGTGGGCTTGTCGGCCCCCGGGTACCAGCGCTGTGCCTTCTCGAACGTCACTGTGGCCATGGCCGTGTGCTCCCTTCACCGGCAGGTACGTGCCGGACGATCCGTCGTGAAGTGACGCGGTTCACACTAGTGCCGCGACCGGACGGCGTAAACGGTTGCGGGGGTGAGACCGGGTCCTTCGACAGGCTCAGGGTGCGTGCGGTGACGTCGGCCCCGGAGGTCGGTGGTCTCGAGGCTCGTCGCCAGGGCTCCTCGCACCTCGACCATCGTCGGGGCCGACGACGATGGTCGAGGTGCGAGGCCGGCCACGGCCGAGCCTCGAGACCACCGCACCGTCCGCGCGGACGTTCCCGTGGACGGGCGGACCACCGGTGGTCGAGCAGGCCGAGCGTCTGCGCGAGGCCGTCGTCGAGACCACGCAGGGTCGACACGAACGTTCCCCGTGCAGGTCCGGGGTCTCGAGGCTCGTCGCCAGGGCTCCTCGCACCTCGACCATCGTCGGGGCCGAAGACGATGGTCGAGGTGCGAGGCCGGCCACGGCCGAGCCTCGAGACCACGCACGGTCGACGCGAACGTTCACGTGGCGGGCCCTTCGACAAGCTCAGGGTCCGTGTGGTGGCGCTGGCCTCGCAGGGCCGGAGTGCCGGGGTCTGTGGGGCGTCCCCCGCCGCTCGACCTCAGGCCAGGCGCAGAGCGGCGCCGTCGTCGCGCCAGGTGACGGGCACCGGGTCGGTGACGCCGCCGACGAAGCGGCCGTCGGGGCCCTCGTTGCGGAAGGCCAGCAGCGCCGGCCCGTCGGGGCCGTCGACGACGCGGCCGACGTAGTGGTCCTGCCCCACCAGCCGGACGGCGCGGGTCAGGTCGACCGGCGCGCCCGGGCCGTCGACGGCGACCGTCCAGACGCCGCCGTCGCCGGGCTCCGCGCCCGGCATCTCCGGGCCTAGGCACGAGAACGTCAGCGCCCACCGGCCCTCGACCCGCGCCAGCGAGAGCACCTCGAGCTGGTCGAAGCGGCCCGAGGCCGGCGAGAGCGGCGGCCCGACGTCCCACTGCCGCAGGTCGGACGACGTCGCGTGGCCCACCACGCCGCCGCCCCGGCGTCCGCCCGTCCTGGCCGTGACGTACATGTGCCAGGTGCCGGCGTCGTCGCGCATCACGAACGGGTCGCGCCAGTGCGTCTCGCCGTTCGGGTCGGTGCCGCCGGCCACGTCGTACCAGCGCGGGTCGGCCTCGAGCACGAGGTCGGTGCGGGTGAAGCCGACCAGGTCGTGCGACCACGCCGACCCGATGCGCTGCACGCCCGTGCCCTCGGCGCGGGTGATGCCGGAGGTGAACAGCCACCACCGCCCGCCCGGCTCACGGGCCACCGACCCGGTCCAGCAGGCGAGGTCGTCGAAGGCCGGCGCGGGCTGGGGGGCGAGCGCGTCGGGCAGCCGCTGCCAGGTGACGAGGTCGTCGCTGACGGCGTGCCCCACGCGGGCGTGCTCGTGACGCAGGTCGGGGTCGCCGAGCGAGCGCGGGGCGTGCAGGAAGAACAGGTGGTGGCGCCCGCCCTCCCCCACGTGCCAGAAGTCCCACACCCAGTCGTCGGGCAGGTCGAGCACGTCAGTGCACCCGGACGGCGTGCAGCACCCGCGCCGTCTCGGGCAGGGCCACCGGCAGCCGCACGCCGAGCTCGCGCAGCGCGCGCCCCGAGGCCAGGTGACCCGGCCCGTCGAGCCAGCTGTCGCCGAGGTGGCCGAGCGCCTGGTGCCCGGCAGGCGTCTGATCGCTCACCCGGTAGCGCGCGTCGGGGTCGAGCCCGGGCAGCGAGACCGGCGTGGGCGACTGCGTGACCGTGGAGTCGACCGTGGCGACGACGTACCAGCCCTCGTCGCGCTCGGGCGCCACCACACCGGTGAGGACGACGGCCGGGTCGGGGTGGTCGCCGCGCACCAGCCGCCCCGTGGCCACGACGGGCCGCAGCCGCTTGTGCAGCGACACCCACGCCGCCACCTCGGCCCGCTCGTCGGCGCCGACGTCGCGCAGGTCCCACTCGAGGCCGAGGTGGCCGAGCAGGGCCGTGGCGGCGCGGAAGGCGACGCTGTGACGGCGTCCGGTGGTGTGGGCGACCGGCCCGCCGATGTGCGAGCCCAGGCGCTCGGGCGGCACGAGCAGCGAGGTCCACCGCTGGATGCGCTGTCGCTCGACGGCGTCGATGGTGTCGCTGGCCCACACCCGGTCGGTGCGCGCGAGGACACCGAGGTCGATGCGCCCGCCGCCGCTCGCGCACGTCTCGATCTCGAGCGAGGGGTGCGCGGCGCGCAGCTCGTCGAGCAGCGCGTAGAACGCCCGCGTCTGCCCGTGGACGGCGGCGCCGACGTCGATGAGGTCGCGGTTGTGGTCCCACTTCAGGAAGGCGATGTCGTACTCGGCCAGCAGCGCCAGCAGCGCGTCGCGCACGTGGGCGTAGGCACCGGGCACCCGCAGGTCGAGCACCTGCTGGTGGCGCCACTCGGGCGGCAGCTCACGGCGTCCGCGCAACACCCAGTCGGGGTGCTCGCGCGCCAGGTCGGAGTCGAGGTTGACCATCTCTGGCTCGACCCACAGCCCGAGGTCGAGGCCGGCGGCGCGCACCCGCTCGGCCAGCGGGTGCAGGCCCTGCGGCCACACCGCGGGGTCGACGGTCCAGTCGCCGAGGCCCGCACGGTCGTGGCGGCGGCCGCGGAACCAGCCGTCGTCGAGCACGAACCGCTCGGCGCCCACCTCGGCGGCGACGTCGACCAGCGCACCGAGGCCGTCGGGGCCGTCGAGGCGGTGGTCGAAGTAGGCGGCCTCCCAGGTGTTCACGATCACCGGCCGCGGGGTCGTGAGCGGCAGGGTGCGACGCAGCCAGGCGTGCAGCCGCGCGCTGACGCCGTCGAGGCCGTCGGCGGCGTAGGAGCCGACCAGGTCGGGCGAGACGTAGGTGCCGCCCGGCTCGAGCGCGACCTCGCCGGGCGCGAGCAGCTCGCCGCCGCCCAGCAGGCACTCGCCCTCGGGCGTGCGCTCGGCGTAGGCGGCGTGGTCGCCGCTCCACGCCACGTGGGTCGCCCACACCTCGCCGTGCCCGAACCCGAACCCGGGCACGCCGGCGGCGAGCAGCAGCGTGGCGTCGTGGCCGGTGCGGCCGTGACGCCCCTCGCGCAGGTGGGTGCCGACGAGCCAGGGCCGGCGCTGCGGCGTCCGCTCGCGGCACCAGCGTCCGGTCAGGTCGAGCAGCTCGGTCGCGCGGGCCGCCACGGGCAGCGCGCAGCGCACCTGGTCGAGCACGAGGACGTCGTCGCCGGTGTTGCTGACCGCGACCCGCTGGCGCACCAGGCCCTCGGGCGTCAGCTCGAGGGTGATCTCGACGGCCCACCCAGCCTCGTCGTCGCGCGCGGCGAGCGAGACGACGTCGTCCGCCACCGACCAGCGCCACTCCCCCAGCCGCGGTGCGACCGATCGGCTGCCGGGCCGGAAGCCGGTGAGGCCCGGCGTGCCGGTGAACCCGGTGACGTTCTCGCCGACCACGCCGCGCAGCCGCGGCGCGTCGAGCGCCGAGTGCGGCACCGCCGGCGTGTGCAGCGCCAGCAGCTCGGCACCGTCGTCGTCTTCGGCGAGCGCGGCGCCCCAGTGCAGCAGGACCGGCACACCGGCCGAGGAGGGCGCGAGCACGAGGCTCACGCCCTCCCGGCGCAGGTGGACCGGTGCGGGAGCCGTCAGCCCTTCACCGCCCCGGCCGTCAGACCGCGGACGAAGAAGCGCTGCAGGCTGAAGAACACGAGCATCGGGATGGCGATCGAGATGAACGCACCCGCGGGCAGCAGCTCGGCGCCCTGGCCCTGCGCTCCGAGCAGGCCCTGCAGGTCGACGATGACCGTGGAGTTGCCGGAGTTCAGGAACAGCTTGGCGATGAGCAGGTCGTTCCAGACCCACAGGAACTGCAGGATGGCGAAGGCCGCGAGCGCCGGCACCGACATCGGCACGATCAGCCGCCAGAACGTCTGGAAGTGCGTGGCGCCGTCGATCTTGGCCGACTCGATCACCGTGCGCGGCAGCGTGGCCATGTAGTTGCGCAGCGTGTAGATAGCCAACGGCATGCCGAAGCCGGTGTGCAGCAGCCACACCGCGATGAACTGGCCCTGGATGCCGAGCCCGTTGGGGCCGACCAGGTTCAGCAGCGGCTGGAAGGCCACCTGGATCGGCACCACCAGCGTCGCCACGATGACGATGAACAGCACGTCCTTGCCGCGGAAGTCCATGAACGAGAACGCGTAGGCGGCGAAGGCCGCGAACATGATCGGGATGATCGTCGCCGGCACCGCGACGAGGACGCTGTTGACCAGCGAGCCGCCGAGGTCGGCGCCGCCGAAGACGCCCTCGTAGTTGGCCGTCGTCCAGCCGCCGTTCCACAGCGCCGTCCACCAGCCGGAGCCGCCCTGCGCCTCGCGCGAGCGGAACGAGCTGACCAGCAGGCCCACGGTGGGCAGGGTCCACAGCACGCAGAGCGCGATCATCACCACGATCGCGATCGGACTGCGTCGCCGTCCGTCGGCCATCAGGCCGCGCGGCTGGCGCGGTGCCTTGCCGCCGGCCTGCTCCACCGTCGGGGACGTCACGGCCGCCTCGGCGGTGGGTGCCTTGTCGAGGTTCGTCATCGCCCGGCCTCCTCTCTGCGGAAGTGGCGCACTTGGTAGATCAGCACCGGCGTGATGGCGAGGAGCAGCACGACGACGATCGCCGAGGCGACGCCGGCGTCACGGGCCACGAACAGCTTGTTGAAGAACAGGTTCGCGATCACCTGGGTCTTGTTGGCGCCGTCGGTGAGCACGTAGACGATGTCGAAGACCTTCAGCACCAGGATCAGCACCGTCACGAAGACCGTGATGATGGTGCCCTTGATCTGCGGCACGATGACCTTGAAGAAGATCTGCAGCTCGCTCGCGCCGTCGATGCGCGCCGCCTCGAGGGTGTCCTCCGGGACGCCCTTGATGGCCGAGGAGAGCAGGATCATCGCGAAGCCGACCTGCAGCCAGATCAGGATGACCATCAGCAGGATCGAGTTCAGCCGGAACCCGGAGTTCTGCAGCCAGGTCTCCGGCTCACCACCGAGCGTGCGCCAGACCGCGTTGAGCAGGCCGGTCGGCTTCTCGTCGGGGCCGTCGTAGGCGTAGACGAGGGTCCAGATCGCCGAGGCGCCGACGAACGAGATCGCCATCGGCAGGAAGATCGTGGACTTGGCGACCTTCTCGCCGCGGTTGGACAGACGGTCGGCCAGGACGGCGATGACCAGGCCGATCGCCACCGTGACGGCCGGGACGATGAGCAGCCACAGGATGTTGTTGAAGATCGCCGAGCGGAACTCCTCGTCACCGAAGATGGTGCGGAAGTTCTGCAGGCCGACGTACTCGGTGCTGTCGTCGTTGGCGAAGGAATAGTTGATCGTCTGCACCGCGGGGTACAGCAGCATCAACGCCATCAGGCCGAAGCCCGGCAGCAGGAAGGCGTAGGGGATCAGCCCGCGCGACAACCGGCCCGGCAGTCCCTCGACGAACATGTTGAGGAAGAAGAACAGCACGTAGGCGCCGCCCACGCCGAGCACCAGCGCCAGGGCGCCGATGAGCAGCTTGCTGCTGCCGAACCACTCCGGGTGGTAGGCGAAGGCCAGGAACGCGTTGCCGGCGAACCAGACGACGACGACGAGGCCGAGCAGGCCGGCGAGGGCCTGGCCGAGGTTGGCGCGCTCGCGGTAGTCGCCGTCGCCCGACCCGGGCGGAGCCGGGGGCGGGCTGCCGCCGGGGTCCTCGGCGTCCGGCCCGCGATGCTGGTCGAGGTCGGTGGTGGTGCTCACTGCGGCCACGACTCCTCGATCTTGTCGGTCGTCTCCTGCGACGACTGGCCCTCGACCCACTCGCGCATGCCGCTCCAGAAGCTGTCGGAGCCGACGACGGCGGGCATCACGTCGGAGCCGTCGAAGACCGCGAACGGAGCGTCGGTGGCGATCGCGGCGACGTCCTTGGTGGTCTGGTCGGGGTAGTTGCTCGCGTCGAAGGTCTTGTGCGGCGAGAGCCAGCCACCGGCCCGAGCCCACTCGACGCCGAAGTCGGGCGAGGTCAGGAACTGCATGACCTTCTGCGCGTCCTCGTCGTTGCCGTTGAACAGCGCCGCGTAGTCGGCGCCGACCAGCACCGGCGGGCTCTGGCCCTCGACGGCCTCGGCCGGCGGGAAGGTGAAGACACCGGTGTAGGTGTCGAGGTCGGCCTGCACGTTGTTCGGCTCGGTCGGGAAGAACGTGGCGGCGAAGCTGCCCTGGCGCTCCATGATGCAGCGCGGCGGGTTCTCGTTGAAGGCCGGGAACATCGCCTCCTGCACCGGGGTGTTCAGGATGCCGTTCGCGCCGCCGAGCACCAGCCCGTTGCCCTTGGCGATCTTGCCGAACTCGTCGAAGGCCTCGACGACCTTCGGGTCGTTGAACGGCACCCGGTGGAAGATCCAGTCGTTGTAGAACTGCTCGCCCTGCGTGGAGAGCACGAGCTGCTCGATCCAGTCGGTGCCGACCCAGCCGGTGGCCTGGTCGGACTCCCACGCCATGCACCACGGCGTGGTGCCGTCGGCCTTCATCTGGTCGGCCAGCTGGTAGAGCTCGTCGAGGGTGGTGGGCACCTCGTAGCCGCCGGCGTCCCAGGCCTCCTTGTCGTACCAGACGACCGACTTGTTCGCCAGGCGCACCGGGGCGCCGTAGAAGCGGCCGTTGTAGTTCATGTAGTCGAGCAGGCCCGGCACGAGCGACTGGTTCAGCGAGTCGTAGTCGAGGAAGGTGTCGATCGGCTGGATGACGCCGTCCTCGGCGAACTGCAGCAGGCCGCCGGGCTGCGGGAAGAAGGCGATGTCGGGCGGGTCGCTGGCCGCCACCCGGGTCTGGATCGTGGTGGTGAAGTCGGTGTCCTCGGTGTACTCGATGTCGATGCCGGACTCCTCCTCGAAGGCCTCGAGCGAGGCCTCGAAGTTGTCCTTCTCCACACCACCGAAGGCGCCGAGCACGGTGACCGTGCCGTCGCCGTCGGGCTGGGCGTTGTCGGCCACGATGCCGTCACCGCCGCTGGCGCCGCCACCGGTCTCGTTGGGGTTCTGCAGGCAGCCGCTCAGGAGGAGCGCGGTGGCGGCCACCGCCACCCCCGTCACCACCTTGCGGGACCCGCCGAGCCGTGCTCTGGTCATGCTCCGTCTCCTCCCGAGGTCCCGCGCAACGCCGGCCGGCGGTGCCCGGGAAGACCCCGATCTGTGGTGCGTGTCACAAGCCGTGTGCGCTTTCTACTCCCTGCACCGCTGGGGTGTCCATCACCTGCGCGCCCCAACTTGGAAACGTTTGCGTGCGCTGCGCAGGCCGTCGGGACGCCGGTGCGTCCGGCTCTTACGCGAATCGCGTCCTCGTGCCACTCTTCGGCCATGGGCACGGCAACGAGGCCGGACCTCCCTCCCGATCGCTCCCCCCACGCCCGCCCGGGCGGTCATGCCGGCGCGCCGTCCGCACCGGTGAACATGGCCGACGTCGCCCGCGTCGCCGACGTGTCCATCGCCACCGTCTCGCGCGCGCTGCGCGGGCTGCCCGGCGTCAGCGACGAGACCCGCGAGCGCATCCGGCGCACCGCCGACGAGCTCTCCTACGTCGTCTCCCCCGCCGCCTCGGGCCTCTCGCAGCGCGCCACTCGGCGGGTGGCGGTCGTCGTCCCGCGGCTCGACGCGTGGTTCCAGTCGACGGTGCTGGCGGCGGTCGAGGGCACCGTGCGCGACGCCGGCGTCGACGTGCTCGTCTACCAGGTCGACGGCGAGACGCAGCGACGCCGGTTCTTCCGCGACCTCCCCTCGCGCCGCAAGGTCGACGTCGTCGTGCTGGTGGCGCTGCCGCTGCTCGCGGAGGAGGAGAGTCGCCTCGACCTCCTCGGCGTCGAGGTCATCGTGGCCGGCGGGCGGCTGCGCGACTACCCGCACGTCGAGGTCGACGACCACGCGCTCGCCCGGGCCGCGACCCAGCACCTGCTCGACCTCGGCCACCGGCGCATCGGCTTCGTGCGCACCCTCGACACCCCCGGTGCGGTCTGGTCGTCCGACGTCCGCCGGCGGGAGGGGTACGCCGACGCGCTCGCGGCGGCGGGGCTGCCCCCCAGCGACGAGCTCGTCGTGAGCGAGCCGTTCGGGGTGCGGGCGGGGGCCGACGGCACGGCCCGGCTGCTGGCGCTGCCCGACCCGCCGACGGCGGTGCTGTGCTACTCCGACGAGATCGCCGTCTCGGCGTTCAGCGAGCTCACCCGGCGCGGCCTTTCGGTGCCGGGCGACGTCTCGCTCGTCGGCATCGACGGCAACCCGCTGGCCGGGCTGTTCGCGATCACCTCGCTGCAGCAGCCGGTGGCCGAGCTCGGCCGCGCGGCCGGCGAGATGGCGGTGCGGCTGATGGACGGCGAGCCGCTCGGGGCCGAGCGGGTCGAGATGCCGTGGACGCTGGTCGACCGCGGCTCGACGGGTCCGCCGTCCGGTGGTGGCCCGGCCGTCGGCGGCGCGCGGGGCTAGCGCGGGACGGCGTCCTCGGGCGAGATGCCGCCGTCGCAGGAGAAGAACGGCTCGGGCGCGGTGCTGCTGCCGGCGTACTCGTCGATGAACAGCTGCAGGCGGGGGTCGTCGGCGCCGGTGAGGAGCAGCTGGCGCCCCCAGACGGTGACCACGACGGGCGCCGGGATGCCCGGGTAGGGCGACATGATCCCGTTGTCGGGCAGCGCGTCGGCGAGCGCGTCGATGTCGTCGGCGTCGAGCTTCGCGGCGTCGTAGGTGATCCAGACCGAGCCGTGCTCGAGGTCGTGGACGCCGTTCTCCTCGCGGATCGGCTCGTCGTAGACGCCGCACTCGATCCAGGTGGGGGCGTGCGGGCCGCCGACCGGCGGCACCGGGTCGTAGGCGATGTCGTAGTCGACGTGGGACGACGGGAGGTCGTTGTAGACCTTCACCGCGGAGAGGTCGTCGCCCGGCTTCACCGGCGGGAAGCTGGTGCTCGGGCTCGGCGCCGGCCGCGGGTCGCCGCCCCTGCGCGTGGGCCGGGACGACGGCTCGGCGCGGCTGGCCGAGGCGGTGGCGGGAACCGCCGTCTCGGCGTCGTCACCGGTGCCGGGCTCGTCGTCGCCGCCGACGATCAGCAGCGGCACGAGCACCGCCCCCGCGACCACGAGCACGGCGGCGAGCACGGCTACGACGACACGTCGTCGGCCGTTGCCCTCGGACCCGCCCGCCGGTCCGCTCGGCGGCCAGCTGGGGGGCCAGCCGGCCGGGCCGGAGCCCGCGGCGGGCTCGGGCGCGGAGGAGGGCGTGTCGCTCACCCGCACAGCCTAGGAGGACGGGCGTCGTGCGCGCGGCTCATCGCTCGGACGGGGCCGTGGGCCCGGGGCGGGTGGGTGGCGGGTGGCGGGTCAGTGCAGGCGGTGGCGGCGCCGGCCGTCGTCCACGCCGGGGAGGGGGCGGCGCTTGACCGTGACGCCGCCCATGATCGCGACGCCGCGCACCCGCAGCACCTGGGCGCCGACCTGGGGCGGCGGGGTGTCGCGGTCGGACGGCCCGGCGAAGCCGCCCATGATGCCGATGCCCTCCATGACGACGTCGACGTCGGGGCCGACCACGATGGTGGCCCCGCCCATCAGCGCGTGGACGGTGACCACGCACTCGCGGGCGGCGTACCGCGCCTGCCGCATGTCGAGGTCGGCGCCGCCCATGACGGCGACGATGGTGAGGTCGGCCGGCACGGTCCAGGCGCCCTTGCGGTCGACGCCGCCCATCACGGCGAGGTGCCGCTGGCGGGCGCGGACGCCGTCCGGCGCCGGCGGCTCGGGGGTCTTCTCAAGCCGGACGGCGGGGGCCGGGCCCGTCGCGGGCCTGGCCGGCAGCGGCGACGAGCCGTCGTCGGGCAGGTCGAGGGTCAGCGGCACCAGGTCGGCGTAGGTGCGGGCGGCGTAGGTGGCCTCGAGCCGCTCGTCGAGCTCGTCGAGGTCGAGCCGCCCCTCGCCCGCCGCCCGGCGCAGCACCTCGGCGACCTCGTGCCGCTCGGCGTCGGAGACGCGCAGGTGCTCGCGGGCGGGGTCGGGACTCACGCTCCCAGCCTAAGCCGATCCCGCCGGTTGCGGACCGGGCTCGACGGGGCGGCGGTGGGGCGGCGGTGACCTGGTGACCGTTCCACACCCGAGAACGGTCACTCACGCACCGCTCACCCGGCTCAGCCCCCGCCAGCGGTGACCTGGTGACCGTTCCGCACCCGGAAACGGTCACTCACGCACCGCTCACCCGGCTCAGCCCCCGCCAGCGGTGACCCAGTTACCGTTCCGCACCCAGAAACGGTCACCCACCCACCGCCCACCCGGCTCAGCACCCGCCAGCGGTGACCTGGTGACCGTTCCGCACCCAGAAACGGTCACCCACTCACCGCCACCCCACCCCACCCCGGACGGCGGCGCGGGGTGGGAGCCCGATGCGGTGGGATGGAGCGGTGGAGTCCGAGGAGCAGTACCGCGAGCTGGCGAGGGCCGAGTCGGAGCGGGGCGAGCTGGTGCTGCGCGAGCGGCGCTCGGACGACGGCGGGCCGGCGGTGCTCGAGCTGCGGGCCAACGGCGTCTTCGTCATGGACAGCGTCGAGGTCGGCTCCGAGCGGGCGCTGGCGAGGGCGGCGCTCGAGGCGGTCGCGCAGCCGCGCACCGTGGTGGTGGCGGGTCTCGGCCTGGGCTTCACGATGCACGAGGTGCTGGCCGACTCGCGGGTCGAGACGTGCGCGGTGGTCGAGGTCGAGCAGGCGCTGGTCGACTGGATGCGCGACGGCACGGTCGCCC
Source organism: Nocardioides marinquilinus (assembly GCF_039543705.1). Taxonomy (NCBI): domain Bacteria; kingdom Bacillati; phylum Actinomycetota; class Actinomycetes; order Propionibacteriales; family Nocardioidaceae; genus Nocardioides; species Nocardioides marinquilinus. Next base: position 1,228,756 of record NZ_BAABKG010000001.1, on the reverse strand, counting down.
ACGGCCCGGCACTGCTGGCCGACCAGCGGGTGACGGTGGTGGTGGCCGACGTCGCCGTCGCGGTCGCCGAGGCGCGTCCGGCGTCCTACGACCTCGTGCTGATCGACGTCGACAACGGTCCGGGCTACCTGGTTCACGACGCCAACGCCGCCCTGTACGACCCGCCGTTCCTCGGCGGCGTCCGCGCCATGCTGCGCCCGGGTGGGGCGGTGGCGGTGTGGAGCGCGGCCGAGGCGCCCGGGCTCGAGCGCACGCTCGGCGAGGTCTTCGACTCCGTCCGTGCGGTCGACCACGAGGTGCGGCTGCAGACCCGCGACGAGCGGTACTGGCTCTACCTCGGATACCTCGACGACGGCGAGGACGGCGGCACCGACGGCGACGGCGGGAACGGCGCCGGCTGACCCGCCCCAGCCGGGCGGCCGCGCCGGGTCAGGTGCACCGGCGCGCCGACGGGCACGGGGTCGGCGTCCTTGAACTCCACGCCCTCGTGGTGCCGCTCGCGGACGGCGACCTTGATCTGCTCGAGGTTGTTGCGCAGCAGGTCGCTGACCAGCTCGTCCATGCGCGGGTCGTTGAGCATGTCGATCATCACCCGCAGCACGGTCTCGGAGACCTCCGAGACGATCGTGTCGTATCCCGGCAGCTTCTTGACCAGCCGCGTGTTGGGGTCGGCGCGCACCTTCTCGGCCACCAGCGCCTTCAGCTCGTCGTGGTTCTCGAGCAGGGCGTCGGAGATGTTCTGCGTGTAGTGCCCCACCCGGATGACGGCCGCCACCTCGTCGAGGACGACGATCGTCAGCGGCCGCTTGAGCAGCTCGAGCAGGCGCATCGACAGGCTGCTGGCCCGGCGCACGACCCACGGGCGCCGCATCCCCATCCGCACCAGCAGCGCCCCGACGACGGTCGCGAGCACCGACCCGCCGACGACGACGCCGGCGACCAGCAGCAGCACCTGCAGGGTGGAGAGGTCCTCGAGCCACTGCGACATGCGTGCAGCCTAGGGACGCACCCCGCGCCCGCCGCTCCCCCGCGCGGTGCGTCGGCCCGTCGTCGATAAGCCGCGGGCCAGCTGCGGGCCAGCTGCGGGCCAGTTGCGGGTCACCCCGCGGTCAGTCGCCGAGCAGCCGCTCGTAGTGCGAGGCCATGCCGGGGTGGTACTGCTCGCCCCACTGGACGGCGTCCGCGCCGGTGCCGTCGAGGTCGGCGACCAGGCGGTCGAGGTAGTACTCCCAGCCGGGGCCGACGCTCGCGGCGATCTCGCCGGCGTCGGCGCGGTCGAGGGTCTGGGCGAAGGTGAGGGTGGTGACGCCGTCGGTCTCGGCGAGGTCGACGACCAGCCGCCACACCATCGGCTCGCCGGTGCCGTCCTCGCGCCACGGCTGCGGGTCGCGGCTGCGCACCGCGTAGTGGTGCGGCGGCCGGCACGCCTCGACGACGTAGGTCTCGACCGGGACGTCGTCGCCCTCGGCCGTCATGCGGAACGCGACCTCGCCCGACGCCGGGTCGCCGCTGAAGGTGCCGATCCAGCGCTGCATGCGCTCGGGCTCGGCGACGGCGGCCCACACGGCGGCGAGCGGCGCGGCGAAGGTGCGGGTGAGCACGAGGTGCCGGGCGCCGTCGCGCTGCTCGCGGCGTCCGGTGGGGGTGGCGGTGTGGGTCATGCGGTGTCCTCCTGGACGTCGGGCCGGTCGGGCCGGTCGGGTAGGGCGAGGTCGGGTTCGGCGGCGGTGGGACGGCGCTCGCGCACGGTGCGCCGCACCTCCAGCTCGAGGGCGTCGAGGGCGTGCTCGGGCACGGGCGGTCCGGCGAGGTCGCGCAGGAAGGTGGCGACCGGGCCGAGCCCTGCGGGGTGCAGCGCGTAGTGGCGCTCGCGGCCGCGGTCCTCGGCGACGGCGAGCCCGGCCTCGGTGAGCAGCCGCAGGTGACGGCTGACCGCGGGACGGCTGATGGGGTGCGCCGCCGCGAGGTCGACGACGCGGGCCGGACCGGCCGCGAGCGCCCGCAGCAGCTCGCGCCGCACGGGGTCGGCGAGGGCGGCGAACGGGTCCACCCGCTATTGGTAACCGATCTGTTACTAATTGGTCAAGGCCGGGTCGTTAGGTTGGCCCGGTGAGCGAGAGCAACGCAGCCGGAGACGTCAGGATCGAGCGGGACTCCATGGGCGAGGTGGAGGTGCCGGCCGCCGCCCTGTGGCGGGCGCAGACCCAGCGAGCGGTCGAGAACTTCCCCATCAGCGGGACGCCGATCGAGCCCCGCCTGGTGCACGCCCTGGGCCAGGTCAAGGCGGCCGCCGCCGTGGTCAACGGCGAGCTCGGCGTGCTCGACGCGGGCGTCGCCGAGGCGATCGCCACGGCCGCGCGCGAGGTCGCGGCGGGCGAGCACGACGACCAGTTCCCGATCGACGTCTTCCAGACCGGCTCGGGCACCAGCTCGAACATGAACGCCAACGAGGTCGTGGCCTCGCTCGCCGGGCGCGCCGGCACCGACGTCCACCCCAACGACCACGTCAACGCCAGCCAGTCGAGCAACGACACGTTCCCGACCGCCATCCACGTGGCCGTCACCCAGGCCGTCGTCGACGACCTCGTGCCGGCGCTGAAGGTGCTGGAGGACTCGCTGTCGGCCAAGGCCGAGGAGTTCGCCGGGCTCGTGAAGTCGGGCCGCACCCACCTCATGGACGCCACGCCGGTGATGCTCGGCCAGGAGTTCGGCGGCTACGCCGCGACGCTGCGCTACGCCGGCGAGCGGCTCGAGTCGGTGCTGCCGCGCGTGCGCGAGCTGCCGCTGGGCGGCACCGCCGTCGGCACCGGCATCAACACGCCCCCCGGCTTCGCCGCCCGCGTCATCGAGGTGCTCGGCGAGGCCACCGGCCAGCCGTTCACCGAGGCCCGCGACCACTTCGAGGCGCAGGGCACCCGCGACTCGCTCGTCGAGCTCAGCGGCGTGCTGCGCACGGTCGCGGTCGGCCTCACCAAGATCTGCAACGACCTGCGCTGGATGTCGTCGGGCCCCACCACCGGCCTGGCCGAGATCCACCTGCCCGACCTGCAGCCGGGCTCGAGCATCATGCCGGGCAAGGTGAACCCGGTGCTGCCGGAGGCCACGCTCATGGTCTGCTTCCAGGTCGTCGGCAACGACGCCGCCGTCACCGCGGCCGGCGCCAGCGGCAGCTTCGAGCTCAACGTAGCGATGCCGGTCATGGCCCGCAACGTGCTCGAGTCGGTGCGGCTGCTGGCGGCGTCGTCCGTGCTGCTCGCGCAGCGCTGCGTCGACGGCATCACCGCCGACGTCGACCGCATGCGCCGCTACGCGGAGTCCTCGCCGTCGGTGGTGACGCCGCTGAACAAGCACATCGGCTACGAGGCCGCCGCCAAGGTCGCCAAGCAAGCGCTCGCCGAGGGTCGCACCATCCGCGAGACCGTCATCGGGCTCGGCTTCGTCGAGCGCGGCGAGCTGACCGAGGCCGAGCTGGACGCCGCGCTCGACGTCGAGAGGATGACGCGCCCGTGATCGATGCGGGCATGACCGACCCCGAGCGGGTCCGTGCCCAGTACGCCACCGAGGAGGCACTGGCCGTGCGCCAGTCGGTGTGGCACCCGACCGCCGACGGCCGCGAGCCGTCGACCGAGGCGCTCTTCACGATCGTCGACTCGACCCCCGAGCGGGTGCTCGAGGTCGGCTGCGGCGCCGGCGCCTTCTCGGCGCGGCTGATGACGGCCCTGCCCGCGGCCGAGGTCGTCGCGCTCGACCAGTCGCCCCGCCTGGTCGAGCTCACCGCGGCCCGCGGGGTCGACGCCCGCGTGGGCGACGTGCAGCAGCTGCCGTTCGACGACGCCTCGTTCGACGCCGTCGCGGCCATGTGGATGCTCTACCACGTGCCCGACCTGCACCGTGGGCTCGCCGAGATCCGCCGCGTGCTGCGGCCGGGCGGCACCTTCGTCGCGGTCACGAACGGCGACGAGCACCTCGCCGACCTGCGCCGCGAGGCCGGCGGCGACGCCGTCGTCACCCAGTTCTCGAGCGAGAACGGCGAGGAGGCGCTGCGCCGCCACTTCGACGACGTCGTGCGCGACGACCTCGTCACCCGCGCCCTGTTCGCCGACCACGCCGCCGCCACCGCCTACCTCGAGAGCTCGCGCGAGGACGTCGACTGGCACCTGCCGCCCTTCGAGGGCCCGCGCGAGTGCGCCGGCCACACGACGGTCTTCGTGGCGCGATGACCGGGCCGGACGACGTCCACGCGGCGTACCTGGCCGACCAGCGCGAGACCTGGGACGCTGAGGCCGCAGCGTTCGACGACGAGCCCGACCACGGCCTGCGCGACCCCGCCACCCGCGAGGCGTGGGCCCAGCTGCTGGCGGCCCAGCTGCCACCCGCGCCCGCCGACGTCGTCGACCTCGGCTGCGGCACCGGCACCCTGGCGCTGCTGCTGACCGACGCCGGTCACCGGGTGCGCGGCCTCGACCTCTCCCCCGCCATGGTCGAGCGGGCGCGCGCCAAGCTCGCGGCGGCGGGGCACGACGTCCCGTTCGAGGTCGGCGACGCCTCACGGCCGCCGTTCGAGGCCGGTTCGGCCGACGTCGTCCTGTGCCGGCACGTGCTGTGGGCGCTGCCCGACCCCGGCGCGGCGCTCGAGCGGTGGGCCGGGCTGCTGCGTCCGGGCGGCCGGCTCGTGCTCGTCGAGGGCCGCTGGCACACCGGCGGCGGGCTGACCGCCGAGACCACCGAGCGGCTGGTGCGCGAGCACGTCCCCGACGCCGACCCGCGCGTCGTCCCGCTGCCCGACGACGTCTACTGGGGTGGCCCGATCGACGACGAGCGCTACCTGCTGGTCGCGCCCCTGCCCTGAGGCGCGGCCCGTGCCGTGGCAGGGTGCGGGCCATGACCCAGCGCCACGCGGTCGTCCGGCAGCTGTACGTCGTCGGCGCGGCCCTCGCCTTCGTCGGCACGTTCGTCCCGCTGTTCAGCTCGGCGCGGGCCGACGACCCCTACGCCTCGCTGAGCCTGTGGACCGCCCTCGGTGAGGACGGCGGCGGCGGTGCGCTGCTCGGCGTCGTCCTCGTGCTCGCCATGGTGGTCGTGGCGATGCTCGGCACCCGCGACGAGCACGGCTTCGGGGTGCCGGTCGGCGTGCTGGTGCTCTGCGCGGTCTCGCTCGGCATGCTGGTCGCGCGCCCGGGCGCGGGGTCGGACGCCCAGCTGGGCGCGGGCGCCGGGCTGCTGCTGGGCACGACGGTCCTGCTGGCCGGCACGGCGCTGGCCGACGCGCTCATGACGCCGGTGGCCGTGCGGGCTCCGGCCGACGAGGGTCGACCTAGGTAGCGGCAGCCTCCGACCGAGGTCGGTTCCGCCGGCTCCGCCGCGCGGCGAGGCTGGTGCACATGGACCGCACCCTCGAGCTCGTCATCGCCGTCGCCCTCGTCGTGGGCGGCCTGGTGCTCGCCCTCGGCTTCGCCGACGCCGAGTTCCTCTGGTTCCGCGGACGCCCGCTCGGCCTGGTGCTCGCCGCGATCGGCGTCCTCGACTTGGTCGCGACCCTCGCCCGCCGCCGCGAGGGGTGACGTCCCCGTCGACCCGTCGGACATGTCTGACGGGTCAGCGTCAGGTTCGTCGACCCGTCAGACATGTCTGACGGGTCAGCGGATCAGTACCAGCCGACGGACTCGCTGTGGGCCCAGGCGCCGCACGGGCTGCCGTAGCGGTCGCGGATGTAGCCGAGGCCCCAGCGGATCTGGGTGACCGGGTTGGTCGCCCAGTCGGCGCCGGCCGAGCTCATCTTCGATCCGGGCAGGGCCTGCGGGATGCCGTAGGCCGACGAGGTCGGGTTGTCGGCGTAGACGTTCCAGCCGGACTCGCGCACGTAGAGCGAGTCGAGGCAGCCGAACTGGTCGCTGCTGAAGCCGAACTCGCCGAGCAGGGCCATGGCGATGTCGCGCGGGTCGGCGTCGGAGAGGTCCTCCGAGCCGGCCTCGGCCTTGCCCACGGGCTCGACCAGGGTGGCGGCCTTGACGGGGTCGCGCGTCTCGCGACGGTCGGCTGAGCGCGAGACCGTCGTGCGACGCAGCGCCTCTCGGTCGCCGGCGGCGCGGGCCCCGAGCGCGGGAGCGGCGTCACCCCCGGTGCGGGTGGCCTCCTCGATCGCCTGCGCGGCGGCGAGGTCGGCCGCGTCGGGGGTGCTCTCGCCCGCCCCGACCAGCTGCGCGTCGAGGGTGGTGGCGACCGAGGCCGAGGCGCCGGTCAGGACGCCGCCGCCCACGGTGGCGCCGGTGGCCACGACGGCGACCGACGAGGCCAGGACGGTGGCACCGACCGCGCGGCGTCCCGTCTCGGCGAGGGCCGGGCGGGAGGGAGCGGCGCGGTGCTTGGGAACGTGCTTGACGTGCTTCGACAAGGGTCTGGTGATCCGATGGGTCGGCGACGATGGACGCGCGGGAGCCGCGAACCAGCAGCGCCCCCGGGGAAAGTCTCGGGCCACCATGCCCAAACCACCCGAAGGGACGCAAACCGGCGTCCACAGGACGGGCGGACGACGCTGGGCCCGGTGGGGCGGGTGTGACGCACGGGTCCCGCGGGGCGGCACGACCGAGCCTCGGAACCCCGCAGCGTCCGCGCGAACGTCCCGTGCACGGCCGGTGGTCGTCCTCCGGTGGCCGTCATCGACACCACGCACCGTCCACGCCAACCTGACCCCACGGACCCTGAGCTTGTCGAAGGGCACCCCCACGCCGACGTTCGCGTGGGGGGGCCGGTGGTCTCGAGGCTCGTCGCCAGGCTCCTCGCACCTCGACCATCGTCCGGGCAAGGCGTCCCACGATGGTCGAGGTGCGGGGCCGGCCACGGCCGAGCCTCGAGACCCCGGACGGTCCGCGCAGACGGCTACAGCGTGACGTTCTCGAGCATCTCGGTGACCAGGGCCGCGATCGGCGAGCGCTCGGAGCGGGTCAGCGTGACGTGCGCGAACAGCGGGTGGCCCTTGAGCCGCTCGATGACGGCGACGACGCCGTCGTGGCGCCCGACGCGCAGGTTGTCGCGTTGGGCGACGTCGTGGGTGAGCACCACCTTGGAATTCGCGCCGATGCGCGAGAGCACGGTGAGCAGCACGTTGCGCTCGAGCGACTGCGCCTCGTCGACGATGACGAAGGAGTCGTGCAGCGAGCGACCCCGGATGTGGGTCAGCGGCAGCACCTCGAGCATGCCCTGGGCGAGCACCTCGTCGATGACCTCCTTGGAGGTGATCGCGCCGAGGGTGTCGAAGACCGCCTGCCCCCAGGGCGACATCTTCTCCGACTCCGACCCGGGCAGGTAGCCGAGCTCCTGCCCCCCGACCGCGAACAGCGGGCGGAAGACGACGACCTTCTGGTGCTGGCGGCGCTCGAGGACCGCCTCGAGGCCGGCGCACAGCGCGAGCGCCGACTTGCCGGTGCCGGCGCGGCCGCCGAGCGAGACGATGCCCACCTCGGGGTCGAGCAGCATCTCGAGGGCGACGCGCTGCTCGGCCGAGCGGCCGTGCAGGCCGAAGGCGTCGCGGTCGCCGCGCACGAGGTGCACGTGCTTGTCGGCGCCGACGCGACCGAGCGCCGTCCCGCGGTCGGAGAGCAGCACCAGGCCCTGGTGGCAGGGCAGCTCGCGGGCCGACTCGAGGTCGACGGTGCCGTCGTCGTACAGCTCGTCGAGGACGCCGGCCTCGACCTCGAGCTCGGCCATGCCGCTGTAGCCGGTGTCGGAGTCGCTGATCGACTCGGCGCGGTACTCCTGGGCGTCGAGGCCCACGGCGGAGGCCTTGATGCGCAGCGGGAGGTCCTTCGAGACGAGCGTGACGTCGCGGCCCTCGTCGGAGAGGTTCTGGGCGACGGCCAGGATCCGGGTGTCGTTGTCGCCGAGCCGGAAGCCCGAGGGCAGGGCCGTCGGGTCGGTGTGGTTCAGCTCGACGCGCACCGTGCCGCCGTGGTCGCCCACCGGCACCGGCTCGTCGAGACGGCCGTGGCTGACCCGCAGGTCGTCGAGCATGCGCAGCGCGGAGCGGGCGAAGTAGCCCAGCTCGGGGTGGTGGCGCTTGCCCTCGAGCTCGGTGATCACGACCACCGGGAGCACGACCTCGTGCTCCTCGAAGCGGCGCAGGGCGCCGGGGTCGGCCAGCAGGACGCTGGTGTCGAGCACGTAGGTGCGGACCGGGGACTTCTCGCTTGCGGCAACGGCCACGGTGAACCCCTTCACCGGACCGCGCGGGCACCCTCGCCCGGTCCTCACTCAGATGCAGTGGACCGGGAGAGGGCCCGAACGCCGGAGTGCCGGCGCCCTCCCACCGCGACGGACTCGCCGTCCGCGGTGTGGTGGTCGTGATCGCTCACGTTCGGGCCTCCCGATGGCGGACAGCTTCCCCACTGGCCGCTGAGAGGACGCTACGACCGGCGGGACGGCGAACCGGGACGACACGCCTGAATGCGGGGTGACGGTCGTGTGAACGGATCGCAGCCGGCGTGGCGGTGTGCGATCAGGAGCCGAAGCGGCGCTCGCGGCGGGCGTAGGCCCGGATGGCGCGCAGGAAGTCGACGCGCCGGAAGTCGGGCCAGTAGGCCTCGCAGAAGTAGAACTCCGAGCGCGCGCTCTGCCACAGCAGGAACCCGCCCAGCCGCTGCTCGCCGGAGGTGCGGATGACGAGGTCGGGGTCGGGCTGGCCCTTGGTGTAGAGGTGGTCGGCGATGTGCTCGACGTCGATCAGCTGGGCGAGCTGCTCGAGCGAGGTGCCCTTGGCGGCGTGCTCGTGCAGCAGCGAGCGGACGGCGTCGGTGATCTCGCGGCGTCCGCCGTAGCCGACGGCCACGTTGACCAGCATCCCGTCGACGTCGGCGGTCGCCTCGGCGGCCGCCTTGAGCCGGCTCGCGGTGGCGTCGGGCAGCAGGTCGAGCGCGCCGACGGGGTGCAGCCGCCAGCGGCGCTGGTCGGCGAGTGAGTCGACGGCGTCGGCGATGATCTCGAGCAGCGGGTCGAGCTCGGGGGCGGGCCGGTTGAGGTTGTCGGTGCTGAGCAGCCAGAGGGTGACGACCTGGATGCCGACCTCGTCGCACCAGCCGAGCAGCGGCTCGATGTTGGCGGCCCCGGCCTGGTGGCCGTGCGCGGTGTCGCGGCCGACGGCGCGGGCCCAGCGGCGGTTGCCGTCGAGCATGACGCCGACGTGCTGCGGCAACGCCAGCGAGCCGTCGCGCGACATCCGGCGCAGCATCCGCGCCTCGTAGGCGGGGTAGAGCACGCGTCGCACCCCTCGCCGCCAGTCCGCCACGGCGCCGATGGTAGTCACCGGCGGGCCGGATGTGCTCGCCGCGCGGCGGCGCGGGTGTGAGGATGGCGGCCGACGTCCGAGATCCGAACCAGCACCGCACAGGAGACACGCATGAACGCCGACTGGCACCCCGACCCGACCGGCAAGCACGAGCTGCGCTACTGGGACGGCTCGCAGTGGACCGAGCACGTCGTCGACGCCGGGCAGCAGTCCACCGACCCGATCGGCGCGGCGCCGTCCGACGGCGGCGGCCAGCAGGGCCAGCAGGCCCAGCAGCCGGCCCAGCAGGGCGGCGGCTACGGCCAGCAGGGCGGACAGCCGCAGCAGGGCGGCCAGCAGGGCTTCGGCGGCGACGTGTTCGGCGGGCTCTCGGGCGACCTGATCGACGGCCGCTTCTCCGAGGTCAGCGGCCCCGGCGCGTCGCTGCAGAACAGCAAGATGCTGCGGGTGCGCATCACCGAGCCGTTCATGGCCAAGCAGGGCTCGATGGTGGCCTACCAGGGCAACGTGAACTTCCACTTCCAGGGCGGCGGCGCCGGCAAGTTCATCAAGAAGGCGCTCACCGGCGAGGGCCTCTCGCTGATGCGCGTGGAGGGCCAGGGAGACGTGTTCATCGCCGACACGGCGAAGCACGTGCACATCCTGCAGGTCAACAACAGCGGCATCTCGGTGAGCGGCAAGAACGTGCTCGCCTTCTCCTCGTCGCTGCAGTACAACATCGAGCGCGTCAAGGGCGCAGGCATCGCCACCGGCGGGCTGTTCAACACCACGCTGCGCGGCAGCGGCTGGGTGGCGATCACCACCGAGGGCGAGCCCGTCGTCCTCAACGCGGCCGAGGCGCCGACCTTCGCCGACACCGACGCCATCGTGGCGTGGTCGATCAACCTCGACACCTCGCTGCGCTCCACGCTGAGCGCCGGCGCGCTGATCGGCCGGGGCTCGGGCGAGGCCGTGCAGGTGGCGTTCAGCGGCCAGGGCTTCGTCATCGTGCAGCCCTCCGAGGGCTACCCGGTCGCCGGCCAGCAGTAGCCGGGACAGGCCCGGGACAGGCTGGGACGGGTTGGGGACGACGGCCGCGGGGGCCGGGTGACGGTGGTCTCGATACCGCGTCCCGGCTCCCCCCGGGTCGGTACGCTCGCGACATGAACCAGGCACTCAACCACGCGAACGAAGCGGTCCGCGCGGGTCTGGAGTCGCTCGGCGACCGGGCCAGCGAGACGCTGGCCGCGGTCAAGCCCCGGCTGCGCGGCTGGCTCCACCTCGGGCTGTGGCCGCTCGCGCTGGCGGCGGGCGTCGTCCTGATCGTGCTGTCGCCGACCGCCACCACGCGGGTCGGCTCGGCGGTCTTCGCGGGCAGCGCGCTGCTGCTGTTCGGGGTCTCCGCGATCTACCACACCGGGTCGTGGTCACCGCGGGTGTGGGCGTTCCTGCGGCGCTTCGACCACGCCAACATCTTCGTGCTCATCGCGGGCACCTACACCCCGATCACGCTGATGCTGCTCGAGGGCACCCAGCGGGTCGTGCTGCTCAGCACGGTGTGGGGCTGCGCGCTGCTCGGCGTGTTCTTCCGGGTGTTCTGGACCGACGCGCCGCGCTGGCTCTACACCCCGCTCTACATCGGCCTCGGCTGGTCGGCGGTGTTCTTCGTGCCCGGGTTCATCGACGGCGCCCACCGCCTGCTGGGCACGGGGACGGCGATCGCGGTGCTGGTGCTGGTGGCGGCCGGTGGCGCGCTCTACACCGCGGGCGGCATCGTCTACGGCTTCAAGCGGCCCAACCCGTGGCCGCAGTGGTTCGGCTTCCACGAGATCTTCCACACCTTCACGGTGCTGGCCTTCGTGAGCCACTACCTCGCCGTCTCGCTGGCGACCTACTCGCTGCGCTGACCCCGCGCGGGCCACGGCCCGTGCGTACGGTGGAGGCATGGCCACCATCGAGCTGACCAACGAGAACTTCGCCTCCCACGTGCAGGACGACGGCATCCTGCTGGTCGACTTCTGGGCCGGGTGGTGCGGCCCGTGCCAGCAGTTCGCGCCCACCTACGAGGCGGCGTCCGAGGCCAACCCCGACATCACCTTCGGCTCCATCGACACCGAGTCGCAGCGCGAGCTGGCGGGGGCCGCCGGCATCCGCTCGATCCCGACGCTGATGGCCTTCCGCGACGGCATCCTGGTCTTCTCGCAGGCCGGCGCCCTGCCGCCCGCCGCCCTCGACCAGGTCATCGACGGCGTGCGCGGTCTCGACATGGACGACGTGCGCCGCCAGGTCGCCGAGGCCGAGGCCCAGCAGGGCGCGCCGTCCGAGCAGGGCTGACCCCGACGCGACCGCCGGCCCCGGCCGGTCCCGTCAGCCGAGCCGCGCGAGGGCGTCGAGGACGCCGTCCCAGCCGAGCCGGTAGTTCTCGGCCTCCTCGCCGGTGGTCCAGGGGCCGGTGTGGCGCAGCACCAGGCGGGTGCCGCCGCCGTCGGCGGGGGCGAGGTCGACCTCGACCCGCTCGACGGGGCCGGGGGCGCCGTCCTCGAGCCAGACCCAGGTGAAGGCGAGCCGGCGCGGCTCGTCGACCTCGACGAACTCACCCTCGACGCCGATGCCGGCGCCCGCGGCGACGATGCGGTAGCCGCCGCCGACACGGGCGTCGACGGCGTAGCTGACGTCGTCCCAGTGGGTCCACCACCATCCGGCGAGACCGGCCTCGGTGGTCCAGGCCGTCCAGACGCGGGCGGGGTCGGCGGCGTAGGTGCGTTCGAGGCGCAGCTCGGTGGGGGCAATGCGGTTCACGGTGTCTCCGGGTGGTCGGTGTCGGGGGTGTCAGGGGTGTCGGGGGTGTCGGGGGTGTCGAGGTGCTCGCCCAGGGCGCCGAGCTGCTGCTCCCAGAACGAGGTGCGGACGGCGAGCCAGTCGTCGAGGTCGAGCAGCGGCTGGGGGCGCAGCCGGTGGGTGACCACGCGGCCGTCCTTGCGCGAGACGAGCAGACCGCCGTCGCGCAGCACGCCGAGGTGGCGCTGCAGCGTCGGCAGCGTCACCCCGAGGACGTCGGCCAGCTCGGTCGAGGTGGCGGGCCCGGTGGAGAGCCGCTCGACCAGCCGGCGTCGTCCGCGGTGGGCGAGGGCCGTGGCGACCCCCTCGAGCCCGTCGTCATAGTTAGCCATCCCGCTAAGTATGACGCGTAACCCGGCCCGGGTAAAGAGATGGCCGGAGCCCTTGGGGTGCCGGCGGTCGCGTGGCCAGACTCGACGCATGCTCCTTCGACTCCGCTCCCTGACCCCTGCCCTCGTCGTCGCGGCGATCGCCGGCCTGGCGCTCGTGGCCCTGCCCGGCGCGTCGTCCGGCCAGTCGCCGCGTCCCGACACCGAGGCGCGCCTGCTCAAGATCGTCTCGCCGTCGGTCACGCTCTCGAAGGGCCTGCCCGGCGACATCTACGAGCTCACGATGCGGGCCTCCGTGCGCAACACCACCGACAACCCCCAGGCCGGCAGCACGGTCTCGACCTACCTGCGCGCCGACTCTGGTCGTCGCTACCAGGTCCTCACCACCCGGGTCGGCATGCTCGCGCCCGGTGCCACCAAGAAGGTGGGCACGACGGTCGACCTGCCCGAGAAGGTGCGCGCCGGCAGCTACCAGGTGCGCACCTGCGTCGAGCGCAAGCTGTTCATGGACTGCCAGGTGCAGCAGCGGCGCATCGTGCTGAAGCCCGCCGAGCTCGTCATCGTCGGCGGCGAGGACGCCGGCGACTTCGGTGCCGTGCCCCTCGGCGCGACCGAGACGCGCACCTTCACCGTGCGCAACGCCGGCGACATCACCAGCGGCGACATCACCGCCGACATCGTCAAGCAGCCGATCGACAGCCCCGTCGACGAGGACTACGCCGTCACCGGCACCACCTGCGAGGTGCTGCGCAACCGTGAGACCTGCACGGTCGACGTGACGTTCACCCCGGTGCACACCGAGGAGATCGGCGAGAGCCGCGCCCTCCTGCGGGTCGCCGCCCAGCCCGGCGGCCGCGACCGGCTGCAGCTCACCGGCACCGGCGCGCTGCCGCCGCTGCGCCCCAGCGCCTGACCGAGCGCACCACCTGCAGGGCGCGAGCGCGCCGGGCGTCAGCCGCGAGGCCGCCCGGCGCGCTTGACCCGCTTGTTGAGCTTGGGCAGCGTCGTGCCGCGCCCGTGCAGCAGGGTCACGATCTGCTGCAGCTGCTGGTCGGCCTTCTCGGTGCGCTTGAACGTCGTCAGCGCGAGCGCCGGCTTGAACCGCTGGCGGGCGATCGCCTTGGCGTAGGTGAACTCGCGCAGGCCGTCGGGGCCGTGGATGCGGCCGAAGCCGGAGTCGCCGACGCCCCCGAACGGCAGCGCCGGCACGGCCGCGAAGGTGATGACGCCGTTGACCGCCGTCATGCCCGAGCGGATGCGCTCGGCGATCTGCATGCCCCGCCCCTTCGAGAACACCGTCGAGCCGAGGCCGTAGGCGGTGGCATTGGTGCGCTCGATGGCCTCCTCGATGGTGGCGACCTTGGCCACGGTGACCGTGGGCCCGAAGGTCTCCTCGCGCACGGCGAGCGAGTCCTCGGGGACGTCGACCAGCACCGTCGGCTGCACGAACCGCTCGCCGACGGCGTCCGCGCCGCCGACCAGCGCCCGCCCGCCGCGGGCGAGGGCGTCATCAATGTGGCGACGGATGACGTCGAGCTGGCTCGGCATCGTGATGGGGCCGAGGTGGGTGCCGGCCGTGTCGTCGGCGCGCACCTCCTTCGCCAGGGCGACGAGCTTGTCGAGGAAGGCGTCGTAGACCCGCTCGTGCACGTAGACCCGCTCGACGCCGATGCAGGTCTGGCCGGCGTTGGAGCAGGCGCCCCACAGTGCGGCCTCGGCGGCGGCGTCGAGGTCGGCGTCGTGGTCGACGATGACGGCGTCCTTGCCACCCGCCTCGACGATCACCGGCGTGAGCGTCTCGGCGCAGGCGGCCATCACCCGCTTGCCGGTGCCGGTGGAGCCGGTGAAGGCGACCTTGTCGACGCCGGCGCGGCACAGCGCGGCACCGGTCTCGCCGAGGCCGGTGACGACGCTGAGCACCGGGCGGCCGACCGCCTCGAGGAAGGTGCGGGCCAGCCACTCCCCCACCCCCGGCGTGTGCTCGGAGGGCTTGAAGACCACCGCGTTGCCGGCCGCGAGGGCGTAGGCGATCGAGCCCATCGGCGTGAAGACCGGGTAGTTCCACGGGCCGATGACGCCGATCACGCCGAGCGGGCGGTACTCCACCGTCGCGGCCTGGTTGGCCATCAGCAGGCCCGACGAGACGCGGCGGCGTCCGAGGTGCTTCTCGGCCTTGCCGGCCGCCCAGGCCAGGTGGTCGATGGCGAGCGCGGCCTCGAGCATCGCGTCGGCGTGCGGCTTGCCGGTCTCGCAGTGCACGACGTCGGCCAGCTGCGCCAGGCGGCGGGTCAGCACGCCCTTCCACGTGGTCAGGTGGGTGGCGCGCTCGTCGAAGCCGAGTGCCCCCCACCACGCGGCCTGCTCGCGCGCGGCGAGGACGGCGCCCTCGACGTCCTCGGCCGAGTGCACCGGGTGCGTGCCGACGACGTCGCCGGTGACCGGGCTGAGCGAGTCGAAGGTCGGACGGGTCTGACCGGCCTGCTCGGTGGGGTCGCTGGTCGTGGTCATCGGCTGCTCCTGATGAGGTCGGCGGCCTTCTCGGCCACCATGATGGTCGGGGCGTTGGTGTTGCCGCGTGGCACCGCCGGCATGACGGAGGCGTCGACGACCCGCAGGCCCTCGACGCCGCGCACCCGCAGCCGCGGGTCGACCACGGCGTCCTCGCCGGTGCCCATGGCGCACGTCGAGGTCGGGTGGTAGGTCGTCTGCGTGTAGGTGCGCACGTGCTCGATCAGCTCGTCGTCGGACGGCGTCGTGCTGAGCCCGAAGGGCCGGTCGATCAGCTCGCCGGCGGGGCCCTGCTGGGTGATCTCGACGATGCGGCGGCAGCCCGCGAGCATCGCGTCGAGGTCGGCCGGGTCGTCGTAGTAGGCGGCCTCGATGGCCGGGTGCCAGAGCGGGTCGGCCGAGCGCAGCCGCACGGTGCCGCGGCTGCCGGTGCCGACCAGGGTGGCCAGCACGGTGAGCTTGCGCGTGGTCGGCTCGACGAGGCCGTCGCCGTAGAACCCGGTGGGCAGCACGTGGGCCTGCATGTCGGGCGCTGCGAGTCCGTCGCGGGTGCGCCAGAAGCCGCCGGTCTCGGCGACGTTCGAGGTCAGCGGGCCGCGGCGCGCGGTCTTCCACCGGAGCAGGCTGCCGAGCGTGTTGTGCTCGGCGAGGTCGGTGGTGTGTCGGGTGTGCCACACCATCGGCGTGAAGGGGTGGTCCTGCAGGCCCTGGCCAACCCCGGCGAGGTCGACCCGCGAGGCGATGCCGTGCTCGGCGAGGTGCGAGGCCGGCCCGATGCCCGAGAGCATCAGCAGTTGCGGGGAGTTGATGGCCCCGCCGCACAGCAGCACCTCGCGCCGGGCGTGGACGACGTGCTCGGCGCCGCCCTGGCGGAACCGCACCCCGGAGGCGCGCTCGCCGTCGAGCTCGATCCCGGTGGCCAGCGCACCGGTGGCGACGGCCAGGCCCGGGCGACCGAGCGCCGGCTTGAGGTAGGCCTCGTAGGTCGACCAGCGGCGTCCCTTGTTGCAGGTGACCTGGTAGGCGCCGGCTCCCTCCTGCTCGGCGCCGTTGAAGTCGTCGCTGCGCTTGAGGCCGGCCGCGACCGCGCTCTCGACCCAGGCGGTCGACAGCTCGTGGGTCCAGCGGCGGTCCTCGACGACCAGCGGCCCGTCGGTGCCGTGGAACGGGGCGCCGAGGCGGGTGTTGCCCTCGGCCTTGCGGAAGTAGGGCAGGACGTCGTCGTAGCCCCAGCCGTCGGCGCCGTGCTGGTCGCGCCAGGCGTCGTAGTCGGCGCGGTGGCCGCGGATGTAGATCATCGCGTTGATCGAGGAGCACCCGCCGAGCGCCTTCATGCGCGGCCAGGCGGCGCGGCGTCCGTGCAGCTGCTTCTGCTCGGTGGTGACGTAGTTCCAGTCCCACTTGGTCTTGGCCAGCGACGGGAAGCCCGCCGGGATCGAGACCTCGTCGATCTCGGGCTCGGGGCCGGCCTCGAGCAGCAGCACGGTGGCGGCGGCGTCCTCGGAGAGCCGGGCGGCCAGCACGGCACCGGCGCTGCCCCCTCCGACGACGACGTAGTCGTAGGTGTCCGCGCGGGAGGTCACGCGCTCGAACCTACTCCTCGGTAGGCAGGCTCGGGAGGGCTTGCGCGAACTGGTCGTCCACCGGAGTCGTCCGACGGTGGTCGAGGTGCGAAGCCCGCCACGGCTGAGCCTCGAGACCCCCTCCGTCCACGCAGACGTCTGCATGCACGGCCGGCGGTCTCGAGGCTCGTCGCCAGGGCTCCTCGCACCTCGACCATCGTCGGGGACTGGGCGGTGCCCTACTTGATGAGGTCGAAGACCGAGAAGATCGGCAGGTAGAGGGCGATGATCATGCCGCCGACGACGACGCCGAGGAAGGCGATCATCAGCGGCTCGATGAGGGAGGTGAGCGCCTCGGTCATGGCCTCGACCTCCTCGTCGTAGAACGTCGCGATGCGCGAGAGCATCGAGTCGAGGGCGCCGGTCTCCTCGCCGGAGGAGATCATCTGCACCACCATCGGCGGGAAGACCTCGTGCCTGGCCAGCGGGCCGGCGATCGAGTCGCCCTGCGAGACCGAGGTGCGGACGTCGTCCAGCGCCCGGCTGATCACGACCGAGCCGGTGGTGTCGGCGACGATGTCGAGCGAGGCCAGGATCGGCACGCCCGAGGTGAGCAGCGTCGAGAGGTTGCGCGAGAAGCGGGTCAGGGCGATCTTCGCGAACAGCTTGCCGAAGACCGGCAGCCGCAGCTTGAGCGGGTCGATGACGTTGCGCACGCCCTCGTCGTTGCGGTGCTTGCGCCACCACAGCAGCGCCACGACGCCCACCACGACGGTGATCGGCGCGATCAGCTTCATGGCGCCGCTGAGGACGACGATCACGCGCGTCGGCAGCGGCAGCGTGCCGCCGAGCTCGGTGAACATGCCCTCGAAGATCGGCACGATGAACAGCAGCATGCCGACGCACATCAGCACCGCCATCACCAGCACGACGACCGGGTAGGTCATCGCGGCCTTGATCTTCGAGCGCAGCTTCACCTCGGCCTCGAACGTCTCGGCCACCTGCCGCATCGCGACGTCGAGGAAGCCGCCGGCCTCGCCGGCACGGGTCATGCTGATCATGAACGGCGGGAAGGTGTTGAACTCGTCGTTGGCGAAGGCGCCCGAGAGGCTGTGGCCGGCCTCGACGTCGGTCTTGACCTTGGCCAGCACCTCGCGCAGCGACGGGTTCTCGAGCTGCTCGGAGAGGATCGAGAGCGCCCGCATCAGCGTGAGGCCGGCGTCGATCATGGTGGCCAGCTGGCGGGCGAGGACCGCGAGGTCCTTCATCGTCACCCGCTTGCGCCCGAAGCTGATCTCCTTCTGCAGCCCGGCACCGGCCGCCTTGACCTCCAGCGGGACGTAGCCCATCGCCATCAGCTTCTCGGCGACGGCGGTCTCGTTGTCGGCCTTGACGCGGCCCTCGCGGAAGCGGCCCTGGGGGTCGCGGACCTTGTAGTCGTAGTGGGTGACGCTCATCGGGGCGCTCCGCCCGGCCCGCTACCGCGCCCCGGGCGTCGAGGCGACGCGCCACGGGTCGGAGGGGTCGAGCCGTCGTCCGCCGCCGGCGGTCGCGGCCGCACCGGAGTGCGCCGTCGGGGCCTGGACGGCGGCCGCCACCGACGCCTGGGACGCCGCGCCGCTGCTGCCGCCGAGCAGGGTGATGAAGTCGCCGACGTTCGAGCAGTGCTCGAGGCCCATGTCCTGGCTGATGCGACCGGCCTTGACGTGCTCGGCGAGGTGGGCATTGAGGGTCTGCATGCCCATCCGGCCGCCGGCCTGCAGCGCGCCGGGGATCTGCTGCAGCTTGTCGTCGCGGATCATCGCGCGGATGCCCTCGGTGCAGACCATCACCTCGACCGCCGGCACCCGGCCGCGGCCGTCGACCGACGGCACCAGGGTCTGGCACACCACGGCCTGGAGGGTGGCGGCCAGCTGGGTGCGGATCTGCTGCTGCTGCTGGGCCGGGAAGACGTCGACGATGCGGCTGACGGTGTCCTGCGCCGACTGGGTGTGCAGCGTGGCGAGCACCAGGTGGCCGGTCTCGGCGGCGCTGATGGCCACCGAGATGGTCTCGAGGTCGCGCAGCTCGCCGACGAGGATGACGTCGGGGTCCTGGCGCAGCACGTGCTTGAGCGCGGAGCGGAAGTCGTGGGTGTCGGCGCCGACCTCGCGCTGGTTGACGATGCAGCCGCGGTGCTGGTGGAGGAACTCGATGGGGTCCTCGACGGTCATGATGTGGCCGCGGCGGGTGCGGTTGACCTGGTCGACCACGGCGGCGAGCGTGGTCGACTTGCCCGAGCCGGTAGGCCCGGTGACCAGCACGAGCCCGCGCTTGAGGCCGGCGAAGGTGCCCATGACCGGCGGCATCCCGAGGTCCTCGAGCGGCTTGATCTCCCACGGGATCATGCGCAGGACGGCGCCCACGGCGTCGCGCTGCCAGAACATGTTGACGCGGAACCGGCCCACGCCGTGCACCGAGTGCGCCATGTCGAGCTCGCGGGTCTCCTCGAGCACCTTGCGCTGGCCCTCGGTGAGCACCGCGTAGAGGCACTCGCGGAGCTGGCGCGCCTCCAGGGGCGCCGTCAGGCCCGACTCGGGCAGCGGCAGCATCGAGCCGCGCACCCGGATCGTCGGCGGCGCGCCGATCGTCAGGTGGAGGTCGGACGCGCCGGCCGCCACCGCCTTGGCGAGCAGCTGGTCGAGGTCGAGCGGGGGTGACCCGTGCGACCCGTGCGTGTGCTCGTCCGGACTCCACTGCTGGTCACCCCACGACACGGAGCACCTCCTCGATCGTGGTCCTGCCCTGCAGGACCTTCAGCCGGCCGTCGTCTCGCAACGTCGTCATCCCCTCGCCCCGCGCGACGCGCGAGATCTCGTCGGTGGGGGCCCGCCGCACGGTGAGCCGCTCGAGCTCCTCGCTGACCGGCATCACCTCGTGCAGCGCCATGCGGCCGCGGTAGCCGGTGCCGCCGCAGGCGCTGCAGCCGGCGGCGCGGAACAGCTGCGGCACCTCGCCGTCCAGGTCGGCCAGGTCGGCCGGCCGGATGTCGAGCGTGTCGAGCTCGGCCTGGTCGGGCGCGTACGGCGTCCGGCAGCGCGCGCAGAGCGCCCGGCAGAGGCGCTGGGCCACGACGGCGTCCAGGGCGGAGGCCACCAGGAACGGCTCGATGCCCATCTCGACGAGGCGGGTCAGCGCGCTGGGGGCGTCGTTGGTGTGCAGCGTCGAGAGCACGAGGTGGCCGGTGAGCGCGGCCTCGACGGCGATGTTGGCGGTCTCGTGGTCGCGGATCTCGCCGATCAGCACGATGTCGGGGTCGGAGCGCAGGATGCTGCGCAGCGCCGAGGCGAACGTCAGCCCGGCCTTGGGGTTGGTCTGCACCTGGTTGATGCCGGGCAGCCGGTACTCCACCGGGTCCTCGACCGTGATCACATTGACGTGCGGCTGGTTGAGGATGTTGAGCGTCGCGTAGAGCGTCGTCGACTTGCCCGAACCGGTCGGCCCGGTAACCAGGATCATCCCGTAGGGCTTGGAGTAGGAGGCCTTGAAGCGCTCGAAGTTGTGGTCGCTGAAGCCGAGGTCGTCGAGGCCGAGGCGGGTGTTGGAGTTGTCGAGCACGCGGGCGACGATCTTCTCGCCCCACACCGTCGGCAGCGTGGCCACGCGCAGGTCGATGGTCTGGCTGCCGTGGGAGACGGTGAGCCGGCCGTCCTGGGGCACCCGCCGCTCGGCGATGTTCATGTCCGACATGATCTTGAGCCGGCTGATCACGCCGCCGACGATCGAGCGCGGCGCCCGGTGGGCGTCGGTGAGGACGCCGTCGATGCGGTAGCGCACGCGCAGGTCGTGCTCGGTGGGCTCGAGGTGGATGTCGGAGGCCCGGTCGCTGATGGCCTGGCTGATGAGCAGGTTCACGAACCGCACGACCGGCGCGTCCTCGGTGACCTCGGTCAGCTGCTCGAGGTCGGGCGCGTCGTCGGAGGTCACCTCCAGGTCGGAGGTGAGCGTCGCCAGCTCGCCCTCGGCCCGGTAGAAGCGGTTCATGTGGTGCTCGATCTCGGCGCGCCCGGCGAGCGCGAACCTCACGCGGTGGCGGCTGAGCCGGGCGATGTCGTCCTTGAGCTCGAGGTCGTCGACCATCCGCAGCGGGACGGCGACGTGCAGCTCGCCGTCGCGGCGCGCGAACGGCAGCACGCACGAGCGGCGCGCGAACTCACCGGGCAGCAGGGCGGCGGCGGTGGCGTCGATCTGGGTCTCGGCGAGGTCGACGTGCTCGATGCCGGCGGCCTCCGCGGCGAACCGCAGCAGGGTGGCGCGGTCGAGGACGCCGCGCTCGACGAGCACCTCGACGACACCCTGGCCGGCGGTGGCGGCCAGGGTCGCCGCCGAGACGTCGGCCTGCGAGACGACGCCGGCCGCGACCAGCGCGTCGATCGTCTCGCCGATGCTGCCCGCGCCGGCACCCGCGAAGGCGTTGGCGGTCATGTGACGCTCACGGGCGGGGCCCGTCCTCCCTGAAGACACGGTCTGGATCAGGGGGAGTCTCGGCGCGGCCGCGCCGGGACTTGAGGGTCGCGGGCTAGACCACGATCGGTCGCACGACCTAGGCGAGGATGGCGAGCGCCAGGGTCGGCTCGGCCTTGTAGCGCACGATCAGCTCGGCGGTGGCCTCGTCGATGCGCTCGTGCAGCGCGCGGCGGTAGCCGTTGAGGGTGTGCTCGGCGGCGGCGAGCTGCTCGAGCACCTCGGCGGTCTGCTCCTCGCCGACCGGCGTGACCCACACGCCCTCGAGGTCGGGCAGGTCGGGCAGCGGGTCGGCGGCACGCACGCGGTGCAGCGCGGCCCGCCCGCGGCCCTGCCCGGTGTCGCCGAGCACCCGGCCCAGCGCGTCGGCGTCCACGTGGGCGTCGGCGAGGCTGCCGGCCTTGATGAGGTCGACGCGGGCGTGGATCAGGCGGCGCCAGTAGGAGATGCGCTCCTCCTCCGACCGCAACCGCTCGCGGTAGGACCGCAGCTCGGGCAGCGAGACCTCCGCCAGGTGGGGCGAGGCGACGGCGTCGGTGATGGTCCGGCGCTGGCCGCTCGGCGGCAGGTCGTCGTCTGGCACGGGCTCACTGTAGTCAGTGCGACACGGCGTCCGTGCGGTTCGTGGAGACCGGCGGACGCCGTGGGGGTCGGGCGTTGCGCCGGACCGCGACCGGGTCAGGTCGTGGCTCCGGTACCGACGGTGCGACCCGAGGTCAGCGCGTGGCTCGGCGCAGCGCGACGCACGCCTCCGTGTAGGTGGCGAGCAGGTCGGTGTGCTCGCCACGCTCGGCGGCGTCGGCCCATCGATCGAGGCTGGTGCGGAAGACCGCGACGCCGACCTCGACCACGAGCCGGACCTCGGGTTCCGGGCGCCCGGTGCTCTCGACCAGGGACGACACCAGGTCACCGACGCGCTCCTCGTCGAGCCGCAGTGCTGCCAGTCGTAGGGCCGGCTCGCGCCGGACGAGTCGGCGCACGCGCAGCATCCGGCGTTGCTGCTCGTCGCGGCCCTCGGCCAGTCCGCGCAGGAGCTCGGCCCACACCTGCTCGAGCTGCGGCAAGAGTGGTTCGTCGCCTGTCACGTCGGCGAGCATCGGGGCGATCCGTTCACCGATCTCGGCGTCGCCGGCGAAGACGGCCAGCTCCTTGACCGCGACGTAGCGGAAGAACGTGCGCTCGGAGACGCCTGCGGCACGAGCGACCTGCCCGACCGTCGTCGCCTCGACTCCGTGCTCCTCGAAGAGCGTCAGGGCCGCGTCGGCGATCTCGCGCTCGGTCTGCGCGCGACGGCGCTCGCGCAGTCCGGTCTCCGTCATGCCGTCCACCCTACCCACCGTCACGTCACGTTGCGCCTAACTGGCAGTGACTGCCATGATGGCGCGGAGAGCCATCGCCCGTCGAGCCCAGCATCCCGAGGAGCACCGTGACCGCCGTAGACAGCCGGACCGTTCCGAGCGCCCCGCAGGTCGAGCGACCTGGCCGCCTGGTGGCGCTGTTGGTGGGCGCCGCGTTCGTCGTCATCCTCAACGAGACCGTCATGGGCGTCGCGCTCCCCGACCTGATGACCGAGTTCGACGTCGCCGCCACGACTGCGCAGTGGCTGACGACGGCGTTCCTGCTGACCATGGCCGTGGTCATCCCGGTGAGCGGCTGGCTGCTGACCCGCCTGCCGTTGCGCACCGTGTTCGTCGCCGCGATGAGCAGCTTCACCCTCGGCACCGCCATCGCCGCCGCGGCACCGGTCTTCAGCGTGCTCATCGCCGGCCGCGTAGTCCAGGCCGTCGGAACTGCGTTGATGATGCCCCTGCTGATGACGACCATCCTCAACGTCGTCCCGGCCGAGCGGCGTGGCCAGATGATGGGCACCGTCTCGATCGTCATCTCCGTCGCGCCCGCGATCGGGCCGACGGTCTCGGGCCTGGTGCTCGACCGGCTCAGCTGGCGTTGGATCTTCCTCCTCGTGCTGCCGATCGCCGTGGCGGCACTGGCTGTCGGCGCCACCTGGGTGCGCAACGTGACCGAGCCGCGTCGCACGCCGCTCGACGTACCGTCGGTCGTGCTGTCCGCGCTGGCCTTCGGCGGCCTCATCTACGGGCTCAGCAGCATCGGCGAGTCGGCTGCCGGGCACACCCCGGTCGCGCCCTGGATGCCGATCACCGTCGGTGCCCTCTCCCTCGCCGCCTTCGTGCGCCGCCAGCTCGCCCTGCGCGAACGCGCGCTCCTCGACCTGCGGGCGTTCGCGACCCCGGCCTTCAGCATCGCGGTGGCCCTGGTCTCGGTGAGCATGATGGCCCTCTTCGGCACCTTGATCCTGCTCCCGATCTACCTCCAGGACGTGCTCGGCCGCACGACGCTCGAGACCGGTCTGATGCTGTTGCCGGGCGGTCTCGTCATGGGACTCCTGGCGCCGTTGGTCGGGCGACTCTTCGACCGGGTCGGTCCGCGGCCGCTCGTCGCGCCCGGCGCGGCCGTGGCCTCGGTCGCGCTGTGGCTGATGTCGACCGTCCTCGACACCGGCACCGCCGTCTCGACCGTCATCGCGGTGCACGTCCTGCTGACCGTGGGCCTGGCGTTCATGTTCACGCCGCTGATGACCAGCGCCCTCGGGTCGTTGCCGGCGCGGCTCTACTCGCACGGCAGCGCCATCGTCGGCACCGTCCAGCAGGTCGCCGGCGCGGCGGGCACGGCTCTGTTCATCACCGTGATGACCGGCGTCTCGACCTCCGCTGCCAGCGGGACCCCGACGATCGAGGCCCTCGCCGACGGCGTCCACGCCGCGATCACCTGGGGTGCGGTCGTCTCGAGCGTGGCCGTGGTCGTCGCTCTCCTGGTCCGCCGGCCGCGTCCGGTCGTCGTCGGATGACCCTGCGGCCGACCGTCCCGAGGACGAGCACGGCCGGACGCGGCGCAGGTCACCCGCGCGGCGATCGGCCCGGAGGCACTGGAAGACGGGACGCCGACGTGGTCGACTGGCGCCGTGAGTCGCATCGGTGTCCTCAGGCGCCTGGCTGTGGGCATCGCCGTCGCAGGCGTCTCGGCCCTGGTCCCGGTGGCGGGCTGTGGCGAGCAGTCGTCCGGCGGCCCGCCCGAGCGTCAGGCGCCCAACCCGGTGATCGCCGGTGACGGGCGCGCGGTCGACTATCCCAACGCGCTGCTGCCCGGCGTCCTCACCCTGCAGGACGGCTGTCTCGCACTCGACGGCCACGCGACGCTGTGGCCGACCGGTTCCGTCTGGGACGACGACGACCAGGCGGTCGTCCTCCCCGACGGTGCTCGCGCAGCCGTGGGTGAGGACCCGGGGCTCGGCGGGGGCATCGTGCCCCCGTCCATCGCGTCCAACTACAGCGGTACGGCACGTGAGCCCGTGCTCCGGTGCGTCCGGGCCCTCGGCACGCCGGGGCTCGCGCTGATCGGCCCGTGACGTGAGGCACGTCCGTCCACGACGGGCTCTGCCGCGAGGCCCTGGGCTCGCGGACCGGTGCCGGTCGACCGCGGTCGAGCACGCGGGACGGGGCGCCGTTCGGGGCTAGACGGTGATCGGGTTCCAGCCGGCCCGGCGGAGCATGACGGTGAGGTCGTGGGGGTTGGTGGCGTTGGCCTTGGCGCTGTTCTCGTCGAGGACGCCGCTCATCACCAGCCGCTGCAGGTGCTGGTCGAAGGTCTGCATGCCGGAGTACTCGCCCGAGGCGATGATGTCGGGGATCGAGTGGGTCTTCTCGGGCTCGGCGACGGCCTCGGCGAAGCGGGCGTCGCGCACCGCCACCTCGACCACGCAGACCCGGCCGTCGCCGTCCATGCGGGGCACGAGCCGCTGGCAGACCACGCCCTCGAGGCTGCCCGAGAGCACTGCTCGCACCCGCTGGTGCTCCTCGGCCGGGAAGAACTCGATGAGGCGGTTCACGGTCTCGCGGGCGTCGTTGGTGTGCATCGAGCCCAGCACCAGGTGGCCGGTCTCGGCCGCGGTGAGCGCGGCGTGCACGGTCTCCTTGTCGCGCAGCTCGCCGATGAGGATGACGTCGGGGTCCTGCCGCATCGCCGAGCGCAGCGCGCCCGACCAGTCGAGGGTGTCACTGCCGAGCTCGCGCTGGGTGATGGTGGCGACGCGGTCGGTGTGCAGCACCTCGATGGGGTCCTCGAGCGTCAGCACGTGCACCGCGCGCTCGCGGTTGATCAGGTCGACCATCGCCGCCAGCGTGGTCGACTTGCCCGACCCCGTGGGGCCGGTGACCAGCACGAGACCGCGCGGCTTGCGGGCCAGCTCGGGCACCGAGACCGGCATGTCGAGGTCGCTCAGCGGCACCGGCGTCTCGCGCACCAGCCGCATCACGCAGGCGTCGGCGCCTCGGGTGCGGAAGGCGTTGGCGCGGAACCGGGCGAGCCCCTCGACCACCACGGCGTAGTCGGCCTCGCGGCGGGCGAGGTAGTCCTCGTGCACCGACTCGCTCATGGAGGCCTCGACGAGCGCGGTGACCAGCGCGGGCTCGAGCGGGGCCGACGTCGCGTCCTCCAGCCGGCCAGAGACCCGCACCTTCGCCATCGCGCCCGGGCGCAGGTGCAGGTCGCTCGCCCCGCGCCGGACCACCAGCTCGAACAGGCTGTGCAGCAGCTCGGTGGCGCGGGGGTCGGGCATGGCGGGTCCTCTCGGCTGACGCTCGTCCTCCCTGTCATCGGTCGTGGGTGGGCGGCGCTGAAGGGGCCCGGCTCGGTCATGGGCGCTCGGTCCCTTCGACGGGCTCAGGGTCCGTGGATGGCGTCGGCCTCGGGGGGCCAGGGGTCTCGAGGCTCGTCGCCAGGGCTCCTCGCACCTTGACCATCGTCGGGACCGACCCACCCACGGTGGTCGAGGTGCGAGGCCGGCCACGGCCGAGCCTCGAGACCGCGCGAGGACCACGCGAACGCCGCGCACGGGTGGCTCAAGTGGCGGCCGGGGGCCGCCGATGCTCCGGGTGCAGCCACCCCCCACCCCGTTCGGAGCCCCCATGCCCACCCTCGTCGGTCTCGACATCGGCACCAGCGCCGTCCGCGCCGTCGAGGTGCGCACGCACGGCAAGCGGGCCAGCCTCGTCAAGGCCGGCCGCGTGCCGCTGCCGCCCGGCGCCGTGGACGGCGGCCAGGTGCGCGAGCCGGTGGAGGTCACCAAGGCCGTGCGCCGGCTGTGGCACGAGCAGAAGTTCACCACCCGCAGCGTGCGCCTCGGCGTCGGCAGCGGGTCGGTGCTGGTGCGGCCGGTCGAGCTCGACTGGATGCCGCCGCAGGACCTGCGCAAGGCCATGCGGTTCCTGGTCGCCGACCTGCTGCCCGTGCCGGTCGACGAGGCCAACATCGACCACGTGCAGCTCGAGGACGTCGAGCGCGACGGCAAGCGGATGGTGCGGGTGCTGCTCGTCGCCACCGCCCGCGACGGCGTCGACGAGACCGTGCGCGCCGTCCGCGCCGCCGGCCTGCGCCCCACCACCGCCGACCTCTCCCCGCTCGCGCTGGTGCGCGCCGCGGCCCGCGCCCGCCGCGAGGGCCTCGGCGACGGCGCCGCCGGCGCCCCGGAGGCCGTCGTCGACGTCGGCGCCGAGAAGGTGGCGGTCGCCGTCCACACCGACGGCCTGCCGCGGTTCGTGCGCGTCATCCCCGGCCTCGGCGGCGCCGGGCTCACCCGCACCCTGGCCGAGCTGCTCGGCCCCGACGCCGACGCCGAGGAGGCCAAGCGGCACCTGCAGCTGCGCCCGGACGCCGCGGGCGCCGTGGCCGCCGGGGCCGTGCGCGGCGCGGCGCAGCGCATCGCCGACGAGGTGCGCGACACCCTGCGCTTCCACGCCGGCGCCGACCCCGAGCACGCGCCGCACCGCATCGTCCTGAGCGGCCTCGGCGGCCGCAACCCCGGCTTCGGCGACCTGCTCGCCGCCACCGTCGGCCTGCCCGTGACGCCGCTCGTGCTGCCCGAGCGCCGACGCAGCCGCCACGCCGAGACCGCCGACGACGGCGACCTCGCGGTCGGCTACGGCCTGTGCCTGGGGGCCACCGCATGAGCGCGCCCACCCTCGAGCCGCCCATCGAGCCGGCCGAGCAGCCGACCCCCGAGCCGGTGGCGGAGAAGCGTGGACGCGGCCGCGCGGGCCGCGGCCGCACCAAGCCGTCGTCCGGACGACGCCGCGCCGCCCCGCCGGCCGCCGCGTCGGTCAACCTGCTCTCGCCGTGGGTGCTCGAGGAGCTGCACGTGCGGCGGCTGCGCGCCCGCTTCGCGCTGGGTGCCGTGGCGCTGCTGCTCGTCATCGCCGGCACGCTCGTGGCCGCCCGGATGAGCCTCGCCAGCGCCGAGCAGGCCCTCGCCGACGACCAGGCCGTGGGCCGCGGGCTCTCGGCGCAGATCGGCGAGCTCGCCCCGGTGCGCACCTACGTCGCCGACGTCGGCGTCCGCAGCACGAAGGTCGTCGAGACGATGGCCGGCCAGGCCGCCACCGCGAAGATCACCGCGGCCCTCGACGAGGCCCTCCCCGAGGGCGCCCGCTACACCTCGCTCACCATCACGCTGCCGCCGCCGGAGACGCTGCTGCCGCCCGACGCGAACACGCCCGAGGCCGCCGTGTGCCCCGGCCCCGACCCGTTCGGCTCGGTCGAGCTCGTCGGCTGCGTCGAGCTGACCGGCACCGCGCGCAACCGTGCCGACGTCAGCGCGCTGGTGCAGGCGCTCGCCGAGCGCGGGCTGTTCATCGAGCCGTTCATGCGCGCCACCACCTCCGAGGAGACCCCCACCCTCACCGTCGGTGACGGCGGCGAGGACGCGGCCGCCGGGCCGGGCGGCGTCACCTTCGAGGGCTCGGTGGGCCTGACGTCGAAGGCGCTGAGCGGCCGCTACGACGGGCTCACCGCCGTCCCGCCCACCGCCGACCAGACCGAGCCGGCCGGGACGACGGGCACCACCGACGACGACGGCTCGACCGTGGAGGCCGGACAGTGAACCTGAAGAGCCCCACCGCCACCCTCATGCTCGGCGCCCTCGGCCTGGTGCTGCTGGCCGCCCTGGGCTGGGTCACCCTCATCGGCCCGGCCTTCGGCAAGATCAGCGAGACCGACCAGGCCCGCATCGAGACCCAGGACCGCAACAGCGCCATGGGCCTGCAGCTGGCCACGCTGCGGCGCCAGACCGCCGACCTGCCGCGGCTGCAGAAGCTGGCCCGCCGTCTCGACCAGGTGTTCCCGGCCACGGCCGACCAGCCGGGCTTCTTCGCCGCCGTCACCGAGGCGGCCGGTGACGCCGGCATCGCCGAGCGCGACGTCAAGGTGCTCAGCCCGAGCGTGCCCGAGGTGCTCCTCGACCCCGAGGAGGCCGCCGCGGCCGCCGAGGAGGGGGCCGACCAGCCGAAGGCCGAGGTCGGCGACCTCGCCGTGCAGACGGTGACGATCGACGTCGCCGGCACCTACGAGCAGTTCACCGCCCTGCTCGAGAACCTCGAGCAGATGCGGCGCGGCATCCTCATCACCTCCGTCGGCCTCAACGTCGAGGACGAGTCGACCTCGCTGGTCATCACCGGCAGCACCTTCGTCGCCCCGCCGCTCGACACGCCCCCCGGCACCGAGCGTGCCGCCGCGCCGGGAGGCGCGGGGTCGTGAGCGCCGGGTCGTGAGCGCCGGGCCCCCGGCGTCGGCGGGCGCCACCGGCACCGCCGCGGCGCCCGAGGTGCCGCACGCCCCCGACGGGCCGCGCGACCCGCTCACCGGCCTGCCCGGTCGCGACCACCTGCTGCACCACGGCCCGGACGTCGTCGACCGCGCGCACGCCGGCGGGGCCCGGGTCGCCGTCCTCGTGCTCGACCTCGACGGCTTCAAGACCATCAACGACTCCGCCGGCCACCATGTCGGCGACCGCGTGCTCGACGCCGTCGCCCAGCGGCTGGTCGCCGCGTCGGGACCCGACGACCAGGTGGTGCGGCTCGGCGGCGACGAGTTCGCCGTGCTCGCCGGACCGCTCGACGGCCGCGCCGACGGCGCCGCCCGCGCCCGGGCCCTCATCGAGGCCGTCGGCGACCCGCTGCGGGTCGACGACCTCGCCCTCAGCGTCGGCGTCTCGGTCGGCGTGGCCACCAGCGACGTCGACGGGGACGACGTCGACGAGCTGCTGCGCGCCGCCGACCAGGCGATGTACGCCGCCAAGTCGGCCGGCACCGGCCTGTGGCGGGCCAGCACCCCCGACGACCAGCCCGCCGACGTCGCCCGCCGGCTGACCCGCCGGCTGTCCGCCGACCTGGCCTCGGGGCGCGCGACCGACGCCCTCGTCGTCGAGCACCAGCCGCAGGTGCGGCTCGCCACCGGCGAGGTGGTCGGCTTCGAGGCCCTCGCCCGCTGGGACCACCCCGCCCTCGGCCTGCTGCCAGCCGCGCAGTTCGTGCCGCTGGCCGAGCGCTCGGGCCTCATGGGCCCGCTCACCTCCCGGCTGCTCGACCTCGCCCTCGACGACCTGCCCGGGCTGCTGGACGCCGCCCCCGGCTCGCGGCTGATGCTCAACGTGACCCGGCGCCACGTGCTCGGCCACGGCCTGGTCGACGACCTCACCGCCCGCGTTCGCCGCCGCGGGCTGGCCCCCGAGCACATCGTGCTGGGCATCACCGAGCCGGTCAGCCGCCCACCCGCCGGCACGCTCGCGACGTTCGACGAGCTCGCCCGCCGCGGGTTCGAGCTCAGCATCTGCGGCTTCGGCACCGCCCGGTCGTCGCTGACCGCGCTGTGGGCCATCCCCGCCGTGCGCGAGGTGACGATCGACCGCGGCCTGGTCGCCGGCCTCACCGGTGACGACGAGGTCGAGGTCGCGCGGGTCACCCGGCTCGTGCGGGCCGTCGTGGCCGCCGCCACCGCGCTCGACGTCCGGGTGGTCGCCGCCGGTGTCGAGGACGACGCGACGGCCGCCGTGCTGCGCGAGCTGGGCTGCGACGTCGTCCAGGGCTGGTGGGTCGCCCACCCGATGCGGCTGCCCGACGTCGCCAAGTGGTGCGCCGCCCGCTCGTCCTGACCGGGCCCCGAACCCGTCGAAGGGGCCTCATGCGAACGTCCTCGGCGGACGCCCGGTGGTCTCGAGGCTCGTCGCCAGGGCTCCTCGCACCTCGACCATCGTCAAGGGCGAGGTGCGAGACCCGGGCCGACGACGCCGGCCCGTCCACGGGCCCTGAGCCTGTCGAAGGGCGGCTCAAGTCGCGCACCGCGTCTGACGACACTCCGGGTGGCCCTCCCCCACCCCCCCACGCCGGAGCGCACCATGCCCCTCCCGATCCACCTGCTCGTGCTGCCCCTCCTGCTCGTCGCGCTGCTGGCGCTGCTGCTGACGATGGTGCGGCAGCGTCGCCGCGCCGACGGCGGGACGGCGGCCCCGTCGCAGGTCCCGACGTCGGCGGTCGCCTCGCCGTCGCCGGAGCCGGCGGCCCCGTCGTCCGCGGGTGGGAAGGGGCGCGGCCGCAAGCCCGCGGCGGGACTGCAGCTGAGCGCGGCCGAGGAGGTGCGGCTGCTGCGGATGCAGGTCGAGACCCTCACCGAGGCGCTCGCCACCGCCCGCGCGCAGCTCGCCGGCCAGGCCGTGGCCGAGCCCGCGGCCCTCGCCGCCCCTCCGGCTCCCGTGGCGCCGGTCGCCGCGGTCGCGGCGGTCGCGGGGGTCGCCGGGCCGACCGACGTCCCCACCATGACCCTCCAGCCGCTGACCGCCCCCGAGCCCGTGGAGCCCGAGGTCGTCGAGGCCGAGCTCGTCGAGCCCGAGGTGGTCGAGCCCGTCGCTCCCGAGCCCCCGGCCCTCGAGACCGTGCTCGTCGAGACCGTGGCGGTGGAGCCGGCGGTGGAGCCGGCGGTGGAGCCGGTGGTGGAACCGGTGGTGATCGAGCCGCCGGTCGTCGCGCCGGTCGTGGTGGACGCCGAGCCCCTGCTGGTCGAGCCGGTCGTCATCCCGCACCCCTCCGAGCTCGACCTCGTGCCCGAGCCCGACCCCCTGCCGCCGGCCGTCTTCGCCCCGGTCATCGAGGTCGAGCCGCTGGTGGCCCCGGCCCCGCCGGCACCGGCCGCCGTGCAGGCCACCCCGGCCCCATCGGCCCCGTCCTCGGCGGTCGCGGAGCCCGGGCCCGACCACACCGCGCACGCCTACGCCGCGCTGTCGCGCATGCTCGCCGGCGCCGGCCGCATGCGCGAGGCTGCGCTCGCCCAGTGGGCCGCCGACCTGCGCGTGCTCGCCCCGCTCGTCGGCGACCGCGCCGTCGACCTGCACGAGGCCATGACCGCCCTCGCCCCCGCCGACCCCGCCACCGCGATCAGCGGCGCACGCGCCGTCGCCTCGTCGCTGGTCGACCCCGCGCTGAGCGGCGGCATGGCGGTCACGGCGATGCTCGGCGACACCTCCCACCTCTCCGGCCACCTCGCCGGCCACCCGGGCGGGCCGCGCACGCCCTACCCCGACCCCGACGTCTCGCCCGACCTGCTGCCCGACGACGCCGTCGCCGCGCTCGAGACGGTGCTGCTCACCGCGGCGGCCGACTCCGGCGACGCCGCGCAGGTCTCGGTCGGCCTGCGCTGCGACCTCGTCGCGCACCTCGTCTCGGGCCTGGTGTCCGAGCACGGTGCGGGAGCAGACCCGACGACCACGGCGGACGCCGTCGAGGTCGTGCGCGACGTCCTGCAGCCGCACGAGCGCCGCGCCTTCGACGCCGAGCTCGAGCGGGCCCTCGACGGGACGCCGCGGTGAGCGAGACCCTCGCGGCCGCCGGCGTGCCGGGCTGGCTGGTGGTCGCCCTGGTGGCGGTGCTCGGTCTGCTCGTCGGCTCCTTCCTCAACGTCGTGGTGCACCGGGTGCCCGCGGGCCTGTCGGTGGTCAGCCCACCGTCGGCCTGCCCGGGCTGCGGGCACCAGGTGCGGGCGCGCGACAACGTGCCGGTGCTCTCGTGGCTGCTGCTGCGCGGCCGGTGCCGCGACTGCGCCGCGCCCATCTCGGCGCGCTACCCGCTGGTCGAGGCCGGCACCGGCGTCGCCTTCGGGCTCACCGCCTGGCGCGTCGACGACCCGGTCGTGCTGGCGGCCGCCCTCGTCGTGGTCGGCGCAGGCATCGCCCTGGCGCTGATCGACGTCGACCACCAGCGGCTGCCGTTCGCCATCACCCGGGTCACCACGCTGCTGGTCGTGCTCGTCGTGATCGCCGGCGCGGCCGCCGGCCTCACCGAGGTCGACTGGACGGCGGTCGGCGTCTCCGTCGGGTCGTGGACCCTCGTCTACGCCGTCCTGCACTACGGCAGCGGCGGGCGGGCCATGGGCCTCGGCGACGTCGCCCTGGCGCCGGTGCTCGGCCTCCTGCTCGGCCTGCTCGGCTGGCCCGCCGCCCTGATCGGGCTCTTCGCGGGCTTCGCGATCGGCACCGCCGTCCTCCTCCCGCTGCGGGTGGCGGGCTCGCTCGGCCGCGGGGTCGCCGTCCCGCACGGGCCGTTCATGCTCGCCGGGGCCATGCTCGGGCTGTTCGCCGGCGTCCCGCTGGCGAACACCTACCTGGCAACCCTGGGCATCTCCTGACCGCAGGCGCCGCACGACGGGCTGGTGGCGGCCGGGTCGCGTGACGGGCGGGGCTGGTGAGGCGTCACACCGATCACGCTGGTCACACGAGATGACCCGTCACCCGTCTATACCGGTCTAGAACTTCTGCCATTTGTTTACGCAATTTCTGTACGGGGGTCAGTCGTTTCCGCTTCAATGAAGTGCGGTGCTCCTCTGGCTCGTTCCCCCGGACGACCCTCGCGCCGCGTGCCCACTCCCCTACTTGCTTTCGATCTCAGCTGCGCTCGGGTGCGGAAGCGATCGGCCGAAGGAACGCTATGCACCCCTCGGTGCTGGTCGTCGGACACGACGACGACCGACTCCAGGCGACCCGCGATGCGCTCGCGTGGGGTCGGCTGACCAACCCCGTCGTGGCCTGCCGCGACGCCGACGAGGCGCGTGACTACGTGCTGGGCCGGGGCGGCTACGCCGACCGCGACCAGCACCCGCTCCCGGCCATCGTCGTCACCGACCTCCACCTGAGCCGCGGCAGCGGCCTCGACGTGCTGCGCCTGGTGCGCAGCCACCTGCAGCTGCGTCGTACGCCGGTCGTGGTGATCGCCGACGACGCCACCGACGACGAGATCTCCGCCGCGCAGCACGCCGGCGCCGCCGCCTTCCTCGCCCAACACGTCGCCCCCGACGTCCTGCTCGGGGTGATCCGGGACTCCGGGATGCCCTGGGCGGTCGGACGGGTGGAGATGGGCGCCTAGGACCCACCATGCCAGCGAATGCGACCCCCCACGCGTCGACCTCGGCGACGCTCGCACTCGGCCTGGACGAGCACGGAGCCACCCTGCCGGCCACCTCGTCCCTCGTCTCCGCGATCGCCGAGCTGCGTGCCGGAGCCGGCGAGCGCCACCACGCGCTCGTCCTCATCGCCGCCTCGGTCTCCAACGCCGCCGAGATCGCCGACGTGCACGGCGCCCACGCCCTCGAGGTCGTGACCGCCGAGGTCGCGCGGCGCACCCTGCAGCACGGACGCAGCCGGGCGCGGCTGCTGCGCGCCTCGCCCCTCGGCGGCTTCCTGGCCGCGGTGGTGGTCGAGCGCGACCTCGCCCGGGCGCGCGTCGAGGAGCTGCTCGGCGACGTCCGCCGGCTCGTGCCCGTGGCCGACGACCAGGTCTGGCCCGTGGTCACCATCGGCGCGGCCGAGTGCGCCGCCGACGACGAGATCTGGGCCGTCATCCGCGACGTGCGCAGCGCGGTGACCGCCGCCGGCCGCGAGGCCCCCGGCGCCACCCGGTGGTGCGCGGCCAGCGCCGACGCGACCGCGAGCACCGTCCCCGACGAGCTGCAGCTGGTGCGCGACCTCGCCCTCGCCCTGACCGACGACCCCGACCAGCTGCTGCTGCACTACCAGCCCGTCACCGACCTGCGCAGCGGCCGCATCGTCGGCGCCGAGGCGCTGCTGCGCTGGCGCCACCCCGAGCGCGGCCCGGTCTCGCCGATGGTCACCGTCGAGGCCGCCGAGCGCACCGGGCTGATCGTGCCGCTCGGCCGCCTCGTGCTCGACCGGGCGCTCAAGCAGGCCACCGTCTGGATGCGCACCATCGGCCGCGAGTTCCGGATGCACGTCAACGTCTCGCCGCTCGAGCTGCGCGACCCCCGCTACGTCGACCGTGTGGCCGCCGCGCTGGTCGAATCGGGCGTGCCGCCCGAGAACCTGCTGCTCGAGATCACCGAGACCGCGCTGCTCACCGACGACGAGACCCGCGACACCCTGCTGGCGCTGCGCGACCTCGGTGTCGGGCTGGGCATCGACGACTTCGGCACCGGCTACTCCTCGATCGCCCACCTGCAGCGGCTGCCGGTCGACACCGTCAAGATCGACCGCTCGCTGATCTGCGGCGTGGCCGGCGACTCCAGCGACTTCATGCTCACCCGCGCCGTGCTCGGGCTCGTGCAGACCCTCGGCGTGATGATCGTGGCCGAGGGCATCGAGCACGCCGTCGAGGCCGCGCACCTGCGCTCGATGGGCTGCATCTACGGCCAGGGCTACCACCTCGGCCGCCCCGTGCCCGCCGAGGCGTTCCTGCCCAGCGAGGGCAAGGGCACCGGCCGCTGGGCCAGCGCCTCCCCGGCCTAGTCGACCGGCCCCGGCTGCCCGGGCTGCCCGGGCTCCCCGGCGTCCGCGTCGCCGCGCTCGAGCCAGCCACGGAACGCCTCGAGGTTGTGGGTGGGCTCGCCGCGCAGCCGGCGCCAGTCCCACTCGCGGCGGATCGAGGTGGCGAAGCCCAGCTCGAGCAGGGTGTTGAACGACTCGTCGGCGGTGGTCAGCACGGCGCCGAGCAGCCGGTCGAGCTCGTCGGCGGTGACGGCGGCGAGCGGCAGCCGGCCGTCGAGGTAGACGTCGCCGAGCCGGTCGATCGCGAACGCGACGCCGTAGGTGCGCAGGTTGCGCTGCAGCAACCAGCGGTAGACGGCCTCGTGGGCCTCGTCGGGCGCGCGGCACACGAAGGCGTGCACGGCCAGCGCGTGGACGCCGACGTCGAGGCGCACGGGCGTCTGCAGCTTGCGCTCCCCCGGCAGCGCGAAGGAGAAGACGCCGACCGGCTGCTCGGTGTGCTCGAGGCCGGCGTCGACGAGGTAGTCCCGCACGACGGTGACCTGCTCGGGCGGCTCGGCGGCGAGGTCGGGGGTCACCCCACCGACTCTCGCATGCGCTCCCTCGCCCGTCGGTAGACCCCGAGCGTCGCCTCGGCGGTGGCGTCCCACGAGAAGTCGCACGCCTGCTCGCGGGCGCCGCGACCGAGCCGCTCCCGCAGCCCCGGGTCGCCGGCGACGCGGGCGAGCGCGGTGGCCCAGTCGGCGGGGTCGTGGCCCGCCACGAGCAGGCCGCCGACGCCGTCGCGCACCACGGTCGTCAGCCCGCCGACCGCCGCGGCCACGACCGGCGTCCCGCAGGCCTGCGCCTCGACGGCCACCAGGCCGAACGACTCGTTGTGCGAGGGGACGGCGACCGCGGTGGCCGCGCGGTACCAGCGGGCGAGGTCGCGCTGGGCCACGGGAGGCACGAAGCGGACGACGTCGGCCACACCGAGCTCGGCGCACAGCGCGGCCAGCGCCTCGGGGCGGTCGAGGCCCGAGCCCGACGGCCCGCCGACGACCGGGACGACGAGCCGCGAGCGCAGCCCGGGGTCGCGCTCGAGCATCACCGCCACCGCGCGCACCAGCACGTCGGGCGCCTTCAGCGGCTGGATGCGGCCGGCGAACAGCAGCACCACGGCGTCGGCGGGCAGGCCGAGCGCGGCGCGCTCGGCGGCCAGGTCGGCGGGGCCGCGGGGCGAGAAGACGTCGAGGTCGACGCCGGGGTGCACCACCTCGACGCGGACGGGGTCGGCGCCGTAGAGGTCGACCAGCTGGCGGGCCTCGACGTCGGTGTTGGCGATGAGCACGTCGGCGGCCTCGACCACCTGCTCCTCGCCGATCTCGCGCGCCGCCGGCTCGGGGGTGTCACCCGCCGCGAGCGCGTCGTTCTTGACCTTCGCCATCGTGTGCATGCTGTGCACCAGCGGCACGCCCCACCGGTCGCGGGCCAGCGCGCCCACCTGGCCCGAGAGCCAGTAGTGCGAGTGGACGGCGTCGTAGTGGCCGACTGGCAGCGCCGCCTCGGTGCGCAGCACCTCCCGGGCGAAGACGCACAGCTGCCCGGGCAGCTCGTGCTTGGTGAGGCCCTCGAAGGGTCCGGCGTGGATGTGACGCACGGCGACGCCGTCCACGAGCGGGACGACGGGCTCGAGGCTCGAGCTGGTGGCGCGCGTGAAGACGTCGACCTCGACGCCGCGGGCCGCGAGGCGCTTGGCCAGCTCGACGACGTAGACGTTCATGCCGCCCGCGTCGCCGGTGCCGGGCTGGTCGAGCGGCGAGGTGTGCAGGCTGATCATCGCCAGCCGTCGCACGCCCACGCTCGAGTCAACCACGACCTAGGACCGGTGATTCCCCGGGCGCCGCACCGGCGTCCGCATGACGGCCACCGCGACGGCCAGCGTCGCGAGGCCGCCGACGACCGCCTCGACCTCGCGGTCGGGGCCGAGCTCGCGCCCGGTCTCGAGCACCGCCCAGGCCAGGCCGAGCGCGCCGGCGGCGCACACCAGCGAGAGCCACGGGGCCCGCCCGAGACGGGAGGCCGCGAGGGCGACGGCGAGGCCCACCAGGCCCAGGCCCGTCCACGAGAGCCAGTCGGCGACGACGAAGAGGTGGACGACGAGCAGGACGCCGCCGACGAGGGCGGACGTCGTCGTCAGCGCACGCACCCAGGCCCCCCTCCCGGCGTCCGGCGTCCACAGCCGGCCCCCGAAACCGGGGGTCAGTGTGCCAGCCCCGATGATGGGCGGCATGACCAGCACGACCAACGACACGACCGCCGGCCCGGGCCGCCCGAGCCGCACCGCCGTCGTCACCGGGGCCAGCAGCGGCATCGGCGAGGCCACCGCCCGCCGGCTGGCCGCCGAGGGCTTCCACGTCTTCTGCGCCGCGCGCCGCACCGACCGGGTGCAGGCCCTCGCCGACGAGATCGGCGGCACGGCGGTCACCTGCGACGTCACCGACGCGGCGTCGGTGGCGGGGCTGGCCGAGGCGGTGGGGCCGCGGCTCGACGTCCTGGTCAACAACGCCGGCGGCGCGTTCGGGTCGAGCCCGGTCGCCGAGGCCGACGCCGACGAGTGGCGCCGCATGTTCGACGTCAACGTGGTCGGGCTGATGCAGGTGACCCGCGCGCTGCTGCCGGCGCTGCTGGCCGCCGACGACGGCGCCGGCATCATCTGCAACGTCGGCTCGACCGCGGGGCGCATCGCCTACGAGGGCGGCGCCGGCTACACCGCCGCCAAGCACGGCACCCAGGTGGTCACCGAGACGCTGCGGCTCGAGCTGTGGGACCAGCCGGTGCGGGTCTGCGAGGTCGCGCCGGGCATGGTGCGCACCGACGAGTTCGCGCTGGTGCGCTTCGACGGCGACGCCGAGAAGGCGGCCAAGGTCTACGCGGGCGTGGCCGAGCCGCTGGTGGCCGACGACGTCGCCGACGCGATCGCCTGGATGGTCACGCGGCCGCGGCACGTCAACGTCGACGAGCTCGTCATCCGGCCCCGGGCCCAGGCGGCGCAGCACAAGGTGCACCGGGTCACGTCGTCCGACTGACCCCGACGGCTAGGGTGCGGGCCGTGCAGACGATCGGGCTGGTCGGCGGGATGAGCTGGGAGTCGAGCGCGGGCTACTACGCCGCGCTCAACCGCGGGGTCGAGCAGCGCGTCGGCGGGCTCGCCTCGGCGCGCACCGTCATGGTCTCGGTCGACTTCGCCGAGGTGACCGCGCTGCAGCAGGCCGAGCGGTGGGACGACGTCGCCACGCTACTCGTCGACGCCGCGCGCCGGGTCGAGGCCGCCGGCGCCGACCTGCTGGTGCTGTGCACCACCACGTTCCACCGCGTCGCCGACCAGGTGCGCGAGGCCGTCTCGATCCCGCTGCTCGACCTCGCCGACGTCGTCGCCGACGCCTGCCGGGCCCGCGGGGTGACGCAGGTCGGGTTCGTCGGCACCCGCTTCGCCATGACCCGCCGGTTCTTCGTCGACCGCCTCACCAGCGCCGGCCTGACGGTGCTGGTGCCCGACGAGCGCCACCACGAGGCGATCGACCGCGTCATCTACGACGAGCTGGTGCACGGCCGCGTGCTCGACGACTCCCGCCGCCTCGTCGTCGAGGTCGCCGACGAGCTGTGGGACGCCGGCGCCGGCGGCCTGGTGCTCGGCTGCACCGAGCTCGAGCTGCTGGTGCACCAGCACGACGTCGAGCTGCCCCTCTTCCCCGCCACCGCCCTCCACGTCGAGGCCGCCCTCGCCGCCGCCGGCGTCCCCGCCTGACGCCCCCCGGACGTCGTCCGCGGACGTTCGGGTCGACGTCCGGTGGTCGAGCAGGCCGAGCGCCTGCGCGAGAGGTCAACGCCGACCCGACCCCACGGACCCTGAGCCTGTCGAAGGGCACCCCGAGGCGAACGTCCGCGAGCACGGCCAGAGGTCTCGAGGCTCGTCGCCGGGGCTCCTCGCACCTCGACCACCGTGCAGAGCCCCGACGGTGGTCGAGGTGCGAGGCCGGCCACGGCCGAGCCTCGAGACCGCGCAGGGATCACGCGAACCCAGCCCACGGACCCTGAGCCTGTCGAAGGGGCACCCCCACTCGAACGTCCCCGGGCACGGCCAGAGGTCTCGAGGCTCGTCGCCGGGGCTCCTCGCACCTCGACCACCGTGAAGGGCCCTGACGGTGGTCGAGGTGCGAGGCCGGCCACGGCCGAGCCTCGAGACCCCGCAGGGATCACGCAAACCCAGCCCACGGACCCTGAGCCTGTCGAAGGGCACCCCCACGCGGACGTTCGCGTGGAGGGCCGGTGGTTTCGACGACGCTCGTTCCTCGCTGCTCAACCACCGGAGACCCCGGCGTGCAGGGCCCTGACGGTGGTCGAGGTGCGAGGCCGGCCACGGCCGAGCCTCGAGACCCCGCGGGGATCACGCGAACCCGGCTACAGGTGCTCGAGCGAGTCCCGGAGGCTGTCGGCGAGGTAGTCGCCGAGCTGGGCGAGGTCGGGGGCGGGGCCGTCGGCGTCCACGTCGGCGTGGAAGGTGACGTGGTGCCGCCGCCCGGGGCCTCGGCGAGGGTGATGGTGTCGACGAAGTGCAGCAGCCGCGACCGACCGTGCAGCTGCAGCCGCTCGTGCTCGACGAACTCGGTCACGACGTAGTCGAACTCGGTGCGCTCGCCGTGCACGGTGGCGACGTTGCGGTAGGTCGTGCCGACCCCGCCGTCACCGCTGGTGCGCTCGGTGAGCAGCGTGGGCGGGTCCCACTCCTCGGTGGTGGTGAAGTCGGCCAGGAAGCGCCACACCTTCTCGCGAGGTGTGGCGACCGTGATGACGCGCTCGACGCACCCCACGATCCCTCCAGCCACCGACTCCACGACCCCGCTGCCCCACCGTGCAACGGGGTCGCCCGCCGGGCAACGCCCCGAGGGGTGGCGGCCCAATCAGGCCGCTCCGACCACCGTCGCGGCGCCCGCGTCGGCGTCGGTCTCGAGCGCCACGCGGACGACGTCGCGCACGTCGCCGACCAGGTGCACCGTGACCGCGTCGAGGACGTCGGCCGGCACGTCGTCGAGGTCGGGCTCGTTGCGCTGCGGCACGAAGACCTCGGTCAGCCCGGCCCGCTGGGCGGCGAGCAGCTTCTGCTTCAGGCCGCCGATCGGCAGCACCCGGCCGTTGAGCGTCACCTCGCCGGTCATGCCGACCACCGAGCGCACCGGGCGACCGGTGGCCAGCGACGTCAGCGCCGTGACCATCGTGATGCCGGCCGACGGACCGTCCTTCGGCACCGCGCCCGCGGGCACGTGCAGGTGGATCGAGCGGTCGAGGGCGGCCGGGTCGACGCCCAGCTCGGCGGCGTGCGAGCGCACGTAGGTGAGCGCGATGCGCGCCGACTCCTTCATGACGTCACCCAGCTGGCCGGTGATGGTCAGCTCGGCGGGCCCGTCGTGCGCCGTGGCCTCCACGAACAGGACGTCGCCCCCGAGGCCGGTGACGGCGAGGCCGGTCGCGACGCCGGGCACCGACGTCCGCTCGGCCGTCTCGGGCGTGAACCGCGGCCGGCCGACGAGCTCGCGCAGGTCGGCGACGTCGATGTCGACGCGGTCGACCGTGCCCCCGGCCAACCGGGTCGCGGCCCGGCGCAGCGCCTTGGCCAGCAGCCGCTCGAGCTGGCGGACGCCGGCCTCGCGGGTGTGGTCGGCCGCGAGCTCGCGCAGCGCCTCGTCGGTGATGCTGACCTCGTCGGGGGTCAGGGCGGCCCGCTCCAGCTGGCGCGGCAGCAGGAAGTCGCGGGCGATGGCGACCTTGTCGTCCTCGGTGTAGCCGTCGAGGGTCACCAGCTCCATGCGGTCGAGCAGCGCGCTCGGGATCTGTTCGACGACGTTGGCGGTGGCCACGAACAGCACGTCGGACAGGTCGAGGTCGAGCTCGAGGTAGTGGTCGCGGAAGGTGTGGTTCTGCGCCGGGTCGAGCACCTCGAGCAGCGCCGCGGCCGGGTCGCCGCGGTAGTCGGCGCCGACCTTGTCGACCTCGTCGAGCAGCACGACCGGGTTCATCGAGCCGGCCTCCTTGATCGCCCGCACGATGCGGCCGGGCAGGGCGCCGACGTAGGTGCGCCGGTGGCCGCGGATCTCGGCCTCGTCGCGCACGCCACCCAGGGCGACCCGCACGAACTCGCGCCCCAGCGAACGGGCGACGGACTCACCGAGCGAGGTCTTGCCGACGCCCGGAGGGCCCGCCAGCAGGACGACGGCGCCGGAGCCCCGCCCGCCCACGACCTGCAGGCCGCGCTCGGCGCGCCGGGCGCGCACGGCGAGGAACTCCACGATGCGGTCCTTGACCTCGTCGAGGCCGTGGTGGTCGGCGTCGAGCACCGCCCGGGCGGCGAGCACGTCGGTGGAGTCGTCGGTCGTCACGCCCCACGGCAGGTCGAGCACCGTGTCGAGCCAGGTGCGGATCCACCCGGCCTCGGGGTTCTGCTCGCTGCTGCGCTCGAGCTTGTCGACCTCGCGCAGCGCGGCCTCGCGGACGGCGTCCGGCAGGCCCTCGTGGGCCTCGACACGGGCGCGGTAGTCGTCGGTGCCGTCGGGCTCGCCCTCGCCGAGCTCCTTGCGGATGGCGGCGAGCTGCTGGCGCAGCAGGTAGTCGCGCTGCTGCTTCTCCATGCCCTCGCGGACGTCGTCGCCGATCTTGTCGGTCAGCTCGACCTCGGCGAGGTGCTCGCGGGTCCACTCGAGCAGCAGCTCGAGGCGCGCCTCGACGTCGGGGGTCTCGAGCAGCTCGCGCTTGCGCTCGTCGCTGAGGTACGGCGCGTAGCCGGCGGTGTCGGCCAGCGCGCCGGGGTCGGTGAGCCGGTGCACGGTGTCGATGACCTGCCACGCCTCGCGGCGCTGCAGGACGGCGACCACGAGCCGGCGGTACTCCTCGGCCAGCTCGACGGCGTGGTCGGTGGGCTCGGCGTCGGCGACGGGGTCGACGTCGACCCACAGGGCGGCGCCGGGGCCGCTGACGCCGCTGCCGATGCGGGCACGGCGCTCGGCGCGCAGGACGGCGGCGGGACCGCCGGCGGCGAGACGGCCGACCCGCTCGACGGTGGCCACGACGCCGTAGGAGGCGTAGCGGTCGCCGAGGCGCGGGGCGACCAGGAGGGTGTCGTCGCTGCTCGCGCGGGCGGCGTCGACGGCGGCCTGGGCGGCGTCGTCCAGGGCGATCGGCACGACCATGCCCGGCAGCACGACGACGTCGGCGACGAACAGGACGGGGAGGGATCGGGTCATGCACGCGCAACCACGGCGAACACCGGGGGCTTCCGGTGTTCGCCGTGGGCGGACGGGGGTCAGGATGCGGTCAGGACGCGGCGGGGCCGACCCACGGCGTCCAGGTGTGCTTAGCGCCGAGGTGGTCGGTGCGCGGCGTCTTGTAGACCTTGTAGGGGTCGTGGACGCCGTCGTTCTGCGCCGTCACCGCGACGCGCACGGCGTCGGTGGTGAAGAAGCAGCCCTCGCGCTTCTCGACGGTGTACTCGAAGAACCGCAGGTGACCGGTGGCATCCGGGCGCAGCGACGTCGTCGCCACGCAACGGCCGTCGGGCGAGTGGTCCCACTTCTTCGTCGAGGCCGGCTTCCAGTTCTCGGCCTCGCCGAACTCGTAGTCGCCGTAGAAGTTCATGTCGTGGACGTACTCGGGGCCCTTGCGCGTGCTGTCGGTGTCGACGTAGGTCTGGATCCAGCCGAGCGGGTAGGCGCCGGCCTCCTTCACGCCCGGGAGGACCACGCGGACCGTGAGCCGGTCGGCGGTGTGGGTGACCTTGACGCGCTGGATGTCGAGCGCGCCCGGCTTCACCTCGCCCTTCTTGTCGGGCTGGACGAGCACGCCGCGGGCGTCGTCCGGGGCGGCGACCGGCTGCGTGGCGCTGCCCGGCCCGGCGATCGTGGTGAGGACGGCCGCGGTGCCGGCCAGGGCGGTGATCGTTCGCTTCAGGTTCGTGTTCATGGCAGGAGCGTGCGCCGTCCGGCTTGCAGCCCTCTTGCCGTTCGCTTGGCCGTCTGGTCCGTGGGCGGCAAGGACCGGGGAGCGTGGTGCGCACCGGGTGCTCCTGCGGCTCCCCGATCACGCCGCGGCCCGGCAGGTCTGGCACGCACGCGGGCGTCCGCGCCACCCCCGCCGCTGCATCACCACGGCCAGCCGGTGCGCCGTCGCGCACGCCCGCTCGACGCACTGACCCCACGACAGCCGCACGGTGAGGACGTCGTCCACGGCGACCGAGTCGAGGTCACGGTCGAGGTCGGCGTCACGGGCGGCGACGGACCCGTGGTGCAAGCGCCCGTCGAGCTCGACGCAGAGGGCGAGGCCGGCGATCAGGA
The DNA here is from genome assembly GCF_039543705.1 of Nocardioides marinquilinus. Classification (NCBI taxonomy): domain Bacteria; kingdom Bacillati; phylum Actinomycetota; class Actinomycetes; order Propionibacteriales; family Nocardioidaceae; genus Nocardioides; species Nocardioides marinquilinus. Next base: position 1,185,791 of record NZ_BAABKG010000001.1, on the reverse strand, counting down.
CGTCGCGGTAGCGGGTGTCGCCCGCGTGACGGTGGCTGACCTGCCGCTCCCCCACCGGCAACCCGTGCGCCCGCACGACCCGATCGAGGTAGGCCTGCTCGAGCACCGAGCAGGTGCCGGTCGCCACGTCGTCGAGGACGCCGGTCAGCAGCGTCCGTCGGGCGAGCCGGCTGCGTGCCCCGACCGCGACGGCGCTCGGGACCCTCGGCCCACCGCAGCGCCGAGCCGTGGCTCAGGGCCGCCGGGGCGGCGTGCAGGACGGCGGCCCACACGCGCTGCTCCCAGCTCGGCGCTCCGGTGTGGGCCAGGAAGGTTCGCGGGAGCAGCCGCGTCAGCAGGCGACGGCGCAGCAACCGATCGAGGTCGGACCGGGTCAACCCCGCGTCGCGCGCCTATCCCCACGAGACGACCCCGGCCTGGTCGACGAGGGTCGGAGCGAGGCGGTCGAGCAGGCGTTCGGCGTCCATGCAACGCGTCGTGCTCGCCCCGGGGACCGCCCGCGCCCGCCGCCTCCGCGCCTGTGGACAGGAGCGGGGAGGCACATGCGCACCAGGTGCACCTACGACTCCCCACTGGTCGGCGATCGACCACGCACGGACCTGGCGAGCGTTCGCGCGGACGTCCGCACTGACGGTCAGGCCCTTCGACAAGCTCAGGGTCCGTGCGGTCGGTCGGCCACGAAGGGCCGGCCCACGATGGTCGAGGTGCGAGGCCGGCCACGGCCGAGCCTCGAGACCGCGCACCGCCCACGCGGACGTCCGCACTGACGGTCAGGCCCTTCGACAAGCTCAGGGTTCGTGTGGTCGGGCCGCCCACGATGGTCGAGGTGCGAGGCCGGCCACGGCCGAGCCTCGAGACCTCGCACCGCCCACGCGAACGCCCGCACTGACGGCCAGGCCCTTCGACAAGCTCAGGGTCCGTGTGGCCGAGGTGCGGGCTCAGGGTCCGTGGCGTCGGGTCGCCGTCGGAGGGCCGGCTCCTCGCACCTCGACCGACGTCAGAGGACCGGTCAGGGGCGGCCGGTGACGGGCTCGTCCCAGACGGCGGGGTCGGGGCCGTTCGGGACGATGCCGGAGGGGTTGATGTCGGCGTGGACGACGTAGTAGTGCTTCTTGATCTGGTCGAAGTCGATCGTCTCGCCGAAGCCGGGGGTCTGGTAGAGGTCGCGGGCGTAGCCCCACAGGTTCGGCAGCTCGGTCAGCTTCTGCCGGTTGCACTTGAAGTGGCCGTGGTAGACGGCGTCGAACCGGGCGAGCGTGGTGAACAGCCGGACGTCGGACTCGGTGAGCCGGTCGCCCATCAGGTAGCGACGGGTGGCGAGGCGCTCCTCGAGCCAGTCCATCGCCGTCCACAGGCGCTCGTAGGCGGCGTCGTAGGCCTCCTGCGAGCCGGCGAAACCGCACCGGTAGACGCCGTTGTTGACCTCGGTGAAGACCCGCTTGTTGACCTCGTCCATCTCCTCGCGGAGGTCGGCCGGCCACAGGTCGGGGGCGCCGTCGCGGTGGAACTCGCCCCACTCGTGGCACAGGTCGTGGGTGATCCACGGGAAGTCGTTGGTGACCAGCAGGCCGGTCGACTCCTCGACCATCGCCGGCACCGTGATGCCCTTGGAGTAGTCGAGGAAGCGCCGCAGGTAGGCCTCCTGCAGCCGCTCCATGCCGAGCACCGGGTCGCGGCCGTCGGGGTCGAGGTCGAAGGTCCACGACCGCTCGTCGTGGGTGGGGCCGGGCAGGCCGAGCGAGATGACGTCCTCCAGGCCCAGCAGGTTGCGCACGATGATGGCGCGGTTGGCCCACGGGCACGCCTTGGCCGCCACCAGCCGGTAGCGCCCGGGCTCGACCGGCCACAGCTCGCCGTTCACCGGCCCGTGCTCCGGACGCCGGGGCGAGCCGTCGACGACCTTCGTGATGCGGTCGGGCACGTAGTCCATGTCGCGCTCGAACGCCTTGCCCTGCTCGACGTACTTGCCTCCGGTCATGACCCCAGGCTAGGGGGACGCCGTCCACCCTTGCGGGCCGCTCACCCCAGCGTGAAGCCGGGGACGTCGTCGAGGCGCCAGTCGCCGTCGACCTGGCGCAGGCTGACGGTCTCGCGCACGTTGCGGGCGCCGTCGCTGCAGCCGTTGACGTCGTAGGCGACGCGGGCGCTGGCGTCGTCGACCTGGTTGCCCGAGACCACCTCGAGCTCGCAGCCCTCGAGCGCGACGGTGCCGAAGTAGAGGATGCCGGTCTGGCTGTCGCAGGTGCCGACGTCGACCGAGGCGGACGCGGCGGCGTCGGGGCTGAGCAGGCCGAGCGCGGCGCAGTCGCCGGCGACGACACCGTCGAAGTAGTCGGTGAGCACCGCGAGCGCCGCCGGGTCGACCTCGGCGGCCGGCGCGGGGGTCTCGTCGGTGGGGTCGTCGTCGGGGTCACCACCGTCGTCGCCGCCGAGCAGCAGGACGGCGGCCACGCCACCGCCGACGAGCAGCAGCACGAGCGCGAGGACGCCGGCGACCAGCGGCCCCCGGCGCCGCTTCCCGCCGGGACCGGACGGCTGCTGCTGGTAGGGCTGCTGGTGGGGCTGCTGCCACGCCGGCTGCTGGAAGGGCTGCGGCTGCTGCCAGGGGGGCTGCTGCTGCGGGGGCGGGGACGACGGCCGCACCGTCGGCTCGGCGAGGCCCGGCTGCTGCGGGGGCAGCCGGGTGGGCGCCTGGTCGGGCGGGGGCGCGCCGTCCTGCACGTGCTCGGTCCACTGCTGGCCGTCCCACCAGCGACGGTGTCCGTGCTGGTCGGGGTACCAGCCCGGCGGGATCTGTGACACGACGCCTGCCCTCAGCCGTCGCTCAGAACGACTCGACGCGCCACTCGTCGTTCTCCTTCACCACGGTCACCGTGCCGTCGTCCTCGTTGCCGTCCGCGTCGTCGCAGCCGGAGATCTCGTAGTCGTAGGTGACCCGCTCGTCCTCCTCGACCACGTCCTCGTTGGTGAACTCGATGTCACAGCCCTCGGTGGTGTCGTCGAAGGCGGTGGCCTTGTCGTCCTCGCACTGCTTCTCGTACTCGTCGATCGTCTTCTCACGCTCGCCCTCGGTGGTGCCGAGGTAGCTGTTGCTGAAGTGCTCGACGAAGCTGCAGTCCTCGTCCTGGATGCCGCTGAAGACGTCCTCGGCCGCGCCCTTCGCACCGCCCCCGCCGAGCAGCACGACCAGCAGCACGACGACGATCACGACCGCCACGGCCCCGCCGCCGAGCAGCGCGAACAGCTTGCCCCGGCCCCCACCGGACGACGACCCGCCGCCGTAGGGCTGCTGCTGCCACGAGGGCGCGCCCGGCGCCCCCTGCTGGTAGCCGGGCTGCTGGTACCCGGGCTGCCCCGGCTGCTGGTAGCCCGCCTGCTGATAGCCGGGCTGCCCCGGCTGCTGGTAGCCCGCCTGCTGGTAGCCGGGCTGCCCCGGCTGCTGGTAGCCCGGCTGCTGGTAGCCCGGCTGACCCGGCGGCGTCTGGTGCCCGCCCCGCGGCGCGACCATCGTGACGTCGGCGGACGGCGGCTGCTGGTCGCCCGACGGCCGGTCGTCCGACCCGGACGACGGCTGCCCGCCCGGCGCGCCCGGCCCGCCCACGCGGGTCGGCTCGGTGTGCGGGTCGGCCCCGCCGTCACCGGCCGGGCCCGGCTGGGTGTGCTCGGTCCACCGCGTGCCGTCCCACCAGCGCTGCGTGCCCTGGCCGTCGTCGTACCAGCCGGCAGGGGTCTGGCTCATCGTGCGCTCCTGGGATCTGCGGGACCGAGAGGGGCGCCCGCATCATGTCACGCAGCGGAGTCGTCAGGAGCCGTCAGGAGCGGTCAGGAGCGGTCAGGAGGACGGCGGCGACACGACGAGCCCGGCCACGAAGTCGAGCTTGTCGAGCACCGGCGCGGGGATGACGAACGGGTAGAGGTCGTCCTTGCCCATGCTGCGGTTGATCTGGTTCAGCGCGATCGACAGCGGCACCCACGTGCCCACGACCACGTCGCGGAACGGCGTCGTCACCACCGGCGCGGCGGCGTCGCCCTCGACCAGGCCGTGCTCGCGCGCGGTCTCGACGGTGTCGACGACGTGCAGCAGGTGCGCCCAGGTCTCGGCGAAGTCCTCGAACGGGTGCATCGTGGCGTAGGTGGAGATGTGGTGCTCGGCCCAGTCGGACGGCGGCCCGTCGGCGTAGTGCCGGTCGATGGCGGCCTGGTAGTCGGCCCGCTCGTCGCCGAACAGCGCACGGCACCGCTCGGCGGTCGGGCCCTCGGTGCCGACCAGCCGCCACTGGACGAAGTGCCCCACCTCGTGGCGCACGTGGCCGAGCATCGTGCGGTAGGGCTCGCCCAGCTGCGCGCGCACCCGCTCGCGGTGGGCGTCGTCGCTCTCGGCGAGGTCGATGGTGATCAGGCCGTCGGCATGGCCGATGACCACGTTCTCGTCGACGCTGGAGAGCAGGTCGAACTGCAGGCCGGAGACGTCGACCCCGAGGCCGTCGAGCTCGACGAGCAGGTGACGCTTGGCGCGCTCGGCCTCGACCAGCTGCGCCAGGCCGACGGCGTCGTCGTCCGCCGGCCGGGTGCGCGTCAGGACGCAGCAGGAGCAGAGGGCGCCGGGCGCCTCGGCCAGCCAGGTGCAGGCGGCGAGGTCGTGGTTCGCGCAGGGGTGCCAGGTGCGACCGTCGGCGTCGACGTAGCGGCCGGCGTCGTCGACCGGGACGATCGCGCGCTCCTCACGCGAGAACCCCAGTGCGCTCCCGCAGGAGACGCACCGGGAGTTCTCGGCGTAGAGCGGGTGCTCGCAGACGCGGCAGCGGTAGACCCGCACGGTGTCGGTCGCCGTCCGGTCAGGAGGTGGGGGTGTCAGCCCCGGGCGCACCGGTCATGTCGGAGGTGCCGCTGATCTTCCACTGGCCGTCCTCGTTCGTGAGCTCGATGTCGCCGCCCGGGAACTCCTGGGTCTGACCGGTGGTCGGGTCCTCGAAGGAGAACGAGACCGGCACGGTGGCCTTGTCGCCGTCGATCTCGGGCTCGCCGGTGACCAGGTCGATGGAGCCGAGGTCGCCCAGGCCCTGCAGGTCCTCCTCGTTGCAGCCGCCCTCGCTGGCCAGGTAGTCGGAGGTCACCAGGCTCTCGGCCGTGGCGCAGTCGCCCGCCAGCACGGCGTCGAAGAACTGCTCGACCGTCGCGGCCGGGTCGCCGGCCGGGGCGGCGTCGGGCTCGGCGGGCTCGGCCGGCTCGTCGCCGCCCTGGCTCTGCTCGGTGCCCGGCTCGTCGGAACCGGTGTTGTCGTCGGCCTGGCTCGACTCGTCGCTGTTGCTGTCGTCGTCGCCGGTGAGGAAGCCGGGGGCGACGAAGCCGGTGATGACGAAGGCGATGATCGCGACGGCCGCGATGCCGATGCCCACGAACAGGCCGGTCTTCTTCTTGCCGCCGCCGGACGACGAGCCGTAGCCCGGCTGGCCGTAGCCGGCCTGGCCGTACTGGCCCTGACCGGGCTGGCCGTACTGCTGGCCCGACTGACCTGGCTGACCTGGCTGGCCGTACTGACCGCTCTGCTGGCCGTACTGGCCCTGACCTGACTGACCCGGCTGGCCGTACTGGCCGCTCTGGGCGGGCTGGCCGTACTGGCCGCCCTGCTGGCCGGGCTGGCCGTACTGGCCCTGGCCCGACTGGCCCGACTGGCCGGGCTGCTGGCCGCCGCCGAACTGGGTGGGCGGCTGGCCGCTCGACTGGCCGCCGGACGACGCGCCACCGGGGCCCTGGCCGGGGGCGGCCCACTGGGACCCGTCCCACCAGCGCTGGCCGCCCTGGCCGTCGGGGTACCAGCCGGGCGGGGTGGTGTTGCTCATCGTGTCGTCTCCCTCGGTCGCGTCGCCGGTGTGGCGCATCTGGCTGGGCTAAGGATGCCCCCAACCGCGGGGGTCCCAACCATCCGGGCGGCTGAGCGGTCGGGGCGGGGGTCTACCCGGCCGTGCCGGCCAGGGTCCGGAGTGCCTCGCGCAGCGGCTCGCGCACGTCGTCCACCCCGGAGCGGGCCGGCTCGGCACCCACGTAGCCGACGAGGTTGCCGGCGAACAGGACGCCGCGGCCGTCGTCCACGCGCCGCTGCTCGAAGACCCGCGCGGTGCGGGCGTCGTCGGCGCCGGCGAACGCGGCGGCCGTGCCCGGCCCGTCGAAGACGAGGACGACGTAGGGCTGGTCGGCGGTGGCGTCGCCGACCACCGTGAGCAGGCCCGCCACCGACCCGGCGTCGAGCGCGAGGCCGTCGAGACCGTCGGCGGCGCGGGCGACGTCGGCGCCGCTCACCCCGCTGTCGCCGAGCACGTTGGCGACGGTGGTGCCGTCGGCCGCGGCCGGGGCGTCGGTGGAGACGGTCTCGACGCCGGCCGCCTCGAACCCGGTGGTGTCGACGTAGGCCTGGCTGCCGTCGTCGGGCGGTCCGGGGTCCTCGCCGCAGCCGGCCAGCACGGCGCCGCCCAGCAGCACGGCCGCCGCGGCGGCCCCGACGCGGCGGCGGAGGATCACGCCCTCATCATGCCGGGCGCGCCCCGACGCCCCCTCCCCGGACCGATCGCAAAGAAGTGTTTGCAAATGACTCTTTGCAGTTCTACGGTGAGGTCATGACCGAGTCAGGCCCCACCATCACCCCCACGCCGCACCAGCTGCGGGCGCTCACGCACCCGGTGCGCCTGCGCATGCTCGGCCTGCTGCGCGTCGACGGCCCGGCCACGGCCACCTCGCTCGCCACCCGACTCGGGCTCAACAGCGGCGCGACGTCGTACCACCTGCGCCAGCTCGCCCAGCACGGCTTCGTGGTCGACGACGCGGAGCGCGGCAACGGCCGCGAGCGGTGGTGGCGCGCCGCCCACACCTCCACCCGCACCGACACCGGCCTCGGCGAGAGCGACGAGGAGGTCGCCGACACCCTCGACGCCTACCTGCAGACCGTGGTGACGATCTACACCGAGTGGATGCAGCGTGCCATCGAGGAGCGGCCGCTGCTGCCGCAGGCCTGGCGCGACGCCAGCACCTTCAGCGACTGGGGGCCACGACTCTCGCCCGCCTCGGCACAGGCGCTGCTCGACCGCATCGACGAGGTCATCCGCGACTTCCCCGACGACGACGCCGAGGACGCCGAGAAGTACGTGCTCATGGTCAGCGGGTTCGTGCGCCCCGGACGGGTCGGCGTCGAGGGCGAGGACGCGTCGTGAGGCGCCCGCTCTACGGCTGGCTGGTCGCCGACGCCATCTCGCTCACCGGCACGCGCATCTCGATGCTGGCGGTGCCGCTGTTCGTGCTCGAGCAGACCGGCAGCGCGACCCGCACCGGGCTGGTCGCGCTGGCCGAGATGCTGCCGCTGGTGCTGAGCAAGGTGCTCGGCGGGCCCGTCATCGACCGGGTCGGGCCGCGCCGCGTGGCGATCACCTGCGACCTCGGCTCGCTGCTCGTGGTGGCCGCCGTCCCGCTGCTGTTCGACCTCGGCCTGCTCTCCTTCGTCGGCCTGCTCGCCCTGGTCGCGGTGGCCGGCGCGCTGCGCGGTCCGGGTGACGCCGCCAAGCACGCCATGATCCCGGCGCTGGTCGACCAGGCCGGCGTGCCGATGGAGCGGGCCACTGGCCTCGCCGGCACGGTCGAGCGGACGGCGTCCATGCTCGGCGCCGGGCTCGGCGGCCTGCTCGTGGCCGCCCTCGGCGCGCAGAACGCGCTGCTGCTCGACGCCGCCAGCTTCGGCCTCTCGGCCGCCGTGCTGGCGTGGGCGACGGTCGGTCTGCGCCGGACGACGCCGCACCCCGTCCCCGGTGCGGACGCCGGGCCCGACCCGCTGCCCTACCTCGCCCAGCTGCGCGAGGGCTGGGACTTCCTGCGCCGCGACCGGGTGCTGCTCGGCATCGCGGTGATGGTCTCGATCACCAACCTGCTCGACGCGGCGTGGTCGACGGTGCTGATGCCGGTGTGGTCGGTCGACTCCGGTGAGGGCGCGAAGGTGCTCGGCCTGCTGTTCGCGACCTTCAGCGGCGCCTCGGCGCTCGGCTCGATCTGCGCGGCCACGTGGGCCTCGCGGCTGCCGCGCTTCAAGGTCTACCTGGTCGGGTTCCTGCTCGCCGGGCTGCCGCGGTTCCTGGTCTTCGCCCTCGACTCCCCCGTGCCGGCGATCATCGCCGTCTTCGTCGTCGGCGGGTTCGCGTGCGGCTTCATCAACCCGGTGCTCGGCGCGGTGATCTTCGAGCGCATCCCCGAGCCGCTGGTCGGGCGGGTCAGCTCGCTGAGCTCGGCCATGTGCTGGTCGCTGATGCCGCTCGGCGGCCTGCTGGGCGGTGTGCTCATCGACGCCGTCGGCCTGACCACCACGCTGTTCCTCGTGGGCCTGGCCTACTTCGCCGCGACGATGCTGCCGGCCGTCGACCCGCACTGGCGCGAGCTCGACCGGCGTCCGACCCCGGAACAGCCCGCAGCTCAGGACGGGATGACGCCGTCCACCGACAGGGTGGGCACCTCGGCGACCACCGTCTCGGGGTAGATCAGCCCGGTGCCGGTGTTGAGGACGACGACCTCCTCGTCGCCGCGCAGCCAGCCGCTCTCGCGCAGCTGCCCGACGGCGGCCACGCAGGCGGCGCCCTCGGGGCAGATCCAGGTGCCCTCGTCGCGGGCGAGCGCGGCCTCGGCCTCCAGCAGGTCGGCGTCGCTCACGGCGATCGCGGTGCCGCCGGTGGAGCGGACGGCGTCGAGCACCAGGAAGTCGCCCAGCGCCTTCGGCACCGTGATGCCGAAGGCCACCGTGCGCGGCTGCGCCGGAGCCGTGCTCTCGTCGAGGCCGGCGTGGAAGGCGTCGACGATCGGCGCGCACCCCTCGGCCTGCACGGCCACCAGCCGGGGAAGGTCGCCGCTGACCCAGCCGAGCTCGCGCAGCTCGAGCAGCGCCTTGTGGATGGCGATGATCCCGACCCCGCCGCCGGTCGGGTAGAGGATCACGCCGGGCATGCGCCAGCCCAGCTGCTCGGCGATCTCGAGGCCCATCGTCTTCTTGCCCTCGATGCGGTAGGGCTCCTTGAGGGTCGAGGTCTCCTGCCAGCCGGCCCCGAGCCCGCCGCGGGCGGTGACGGCGGCGTTGACCAGCCGGCCGGCGTCGCCGATGAGGCCGTCGACGAGGTAGAGCTCGGCGCCGGTGACCACGCACTCGCGGCGGGTGATCTCGGGGGCGTCGACGGGCATCGCGACCAGGGAGCGCAGGCCGGCGCGGGCAGCGTAGGCCGACCACGCGGCGCCGGCGTTGCCGTTGGTGGGCATGGCGATGCCGGTGACGCCGAGCTCGGCGGCGCGCGAGACGCCGACGGCGGCGCCGCGGGCCTTGAACGCGCCGGTGGGCACGAGGCCCTCGTCCTTCATCAGCAGCCGGGGGACGCCGAGCCGCGCGCCCGCCCGGGGCAGCGGCAGCAGCGGCGTCATCCCCTCCCCCAGCGTGACGACGCGCGCGGGGTCCCGCACCGGCAGCAGCTCGTGGTAGCGCCAGAGGTCTGGCGGGCGGGTCGCGACGTCGGCCGGGGTGACGGCCGCGGCCACCGCGTCCAGGTCGTAGCGGGCCAGCAGCGGCGCGCCGACGCGCGACGTGCCCTGGACGACGTCCGCGTCGTGGCGCTCGCCGGTGCGCGAGCACTCGAGGTGGCTGAGGTGCGAGAAGGGGCCGCTCATGGTCAGGCGGAGAACGCGCGGGCGACCTCGAGCAGCCGGTCGTTGCCCTCGGTCTCGCCGATGCTCACCCGGGCGCCCTCGCCGGCGAACGGTCGCACGGTGATGCCGGCCTCGTCGGCCGCGGCGGCGAACTCGGCGGTGCGGTCGCCGAGGGCGAACCAGACGAAGTTGCCCTGGGGCTCGGACACGTCCCAGCCGGTCTCGCGCAGGCCGGCCACGACCCGGTCGCGCTCGGCGACGAGGTCGTCGACGCGGGCGAGCAGCTCGCCCTCGGCCTCGAGCGAGGCGATGGCCGCGGCCTGGGCGACTGCGGAGACCCCGAAGGGCAGCGAGACCGCGCGCAGGGCCGAGGCGACGTGCTCCTGGGCGACGGCGTACCCGACCCGGAACCCGGCGAGCCCGTAGGCCTTGGAGAAGGTGCGGAACAGGACGACGTTGGGGTGGCGACGGTAGGTGGCCAGGCCGTCGACGGCGTCGTCCATGCGCACGAACTCGAGGTAGGCCTCGTCGACCACGGCCACCACGTGCTCGGGCACGCGGGCCAGGAACGCGTCGAGCTCGGCCTGCGTGACCGCGGGGCCGGTCGGGTTGTTCGGGGTGCAGACCATGACGATGCGGGTGCGGTCGGTGATCGCGGCGAGCATCGCCTCGAGGTCGTGGCGGCCGTCGGCGGTGACCGGCACCTTGACCGACTCCGCCCCCGCGGCGGTGACGGCGATCGGGTAGGCCTCGAAGGAGCGCCACGCGTAGACGACCTCGTCGCCGGGCGCGCAGAAGGCGTTGACGAGCTGGTAGATCAGCGCGACCGAGCCGGTGGCGACGGCGAGGTCGGTCACGGGCACCTCGAGCCGGGCCGCGAGGGCGTCGTACAGGGCGGTGCTGCCCATGTCGGGGTAGCGGTTCATCACCGCGACGGCGCGGGTGGCGGCCTCGACCACGCCCGGCAGCGGCGGGTAGGGGTTCTCGTTGCTCGACAGCTTGTAGGCCGTCATGCCCGGCCGCACCGTGGGTGGCCGTCCGGCGACGTAGGCCGGGATGGCGAGGACGTTGGGGCGCGGCTGCGGGTGGGCCATGACCCGCAGGCTAGCCAGACCGGGGCCGGGCGCTACCGGGCGGCGTACTTCAGCAGCGCCTGGCCGTCGGCGAACGACTGCGTCTCGAGCAGCCGGAGCCGCGGGGCCTGCCAGCCGTCGGGGAACAGCCGCCTGCCGCGCCCCTGGACGACGGGGTGCATCCACAGCCGGTACTCGTCGACGAGACCGGCCTCGATCAGCGTCGGCAGCAGCGAGAGCGAGCCGGTGCACACGATGTCGCGACCCTCGGCCTCCTTGAGCGCGCCCACCTCCTCGACGACGTCGCCGCGCAGGGCGGTCGAGTGGGCCCAGTCCAGGTCGTCGTCGGCGAGCGTGGAGGTGACGACGTACTTCTGCACCCCGTTGAGGTAGTCGGAGACGCCGGTGGCGTCGTCCGCGAGGTCGCGCCAGTAGCCGCGGAAGTCGGTGAAGGTCTGCCGCCCGACGAGGAGCGCGTCGGCCGCCCCGTCCTGCCGCCGGTTCTCGGCCGTCAGGGCGGGGTCGTCGGCCTGCGCCTGGTCGTCGAACCAGTCGCCGAGCATCTCGACCGAGCCGTCGAGGGTGATGTTCTGGGTGATCACGAGCTTCCTGGTCATGAGGGGTGCCGACCCCGCCAGGGCCGCAGACTCATCGCCAGGACGACGCCGACACCGACGCCGAGCGCCGCGCCGCTGACGTTGTCGATGACGTCGGTGACGTCGCAGGCGCGGTCGAGGCGGGCCAGCTCGAGCTGGGTGAGCTCGATGCCCAGCGAGTAGCCCGCGAGGAGCGCAAGCCCGAGCGGCACGGTGACGACCGCCCAGCGGCCCCAGGTGGCGGCTGCGACGACCAGCAGCGCGCCCGAGGGCACGAAGATCACGGTGTTGAGCAGGCGCTGGCCGCCGCTGAAGATCCAGAACCCGTCGGGCGCGGGGCCGCCGATGTCCCACGAGCAGGTCTCGAGCCGGCCCTCGGCCGAGACGATGCCGGGCGCCCCGTTGGCCGGGATGAGCGTGACGATCGCGATGACGACCAGCGACCACACCAGCAGCGCCACCGCGGCCGCGCCGACCAGGCCGAGGCGGCGGCGCAGCGCGAGGCCGAGCAGCGCGCACACGACGCCGGCGAGCGCGACGCCGAGCAGCATGACGCCGATGCCTCCGACCGGGAACACCGGCAGGAGGCTAGTCGGCGGTGCTGTGAGACCCGCCGCCGGTCAGTCGCCGGTCACTGCGGCGGCAGGACCACCTGGCCGCCGGGCAGCGACGGCAGGTCGCGGCCGAGGGTGACGTCGACCGGGTTGGTGAGGCAGCGGATCGAGCCGCCTCCCTTGTGGAACTCCGAGACGTCGACGACCACGACGTCGAAGCCCCACGCCTCGAGCTGGGCGCGGACGCGGTCGGGGCAGGCCGGCATCACCACGGTGCGGCCGACGACCACGGAGTTGGCCGCGAAGGTGGTCAGCGCCTCGTCCTCGGTGAGCACCAGCGGCTCGGGCACGAGGTCGAGCAGCGCCTGCGCCGAGGAGGCGTCGAGCGCGTCGGGGCACACCAGCGCCCGGCGGTCGTCGAGCGGGCAGAACGCGAGGTCGAGGTGGTACATGCCGGGGTGGGTGATGCGCAGGCCGCGCACCCGCACGCCGAGGTCGGCGGCCAGGTGCTTGAGCGCGAGCTCCTCGGTGCGGGGGCCGTAGCCCACGACCAGCGCGTCGCCGAAGGCGAACGCGTCGCCGGCCTCGAGGTGGGGGCCGACGCCGTCGCCGCCGAAGGACGACGTCGTCCAGCCCTGCCGGTCGAACCAGGCGCGGGCCGAGCGGGTCTCCATGCGGCGCTGCGGGTAGCGCATGTGCGAGAGGACGACGTGCTGCTCGGCGACCGGGCGGCCGGGGCCGGCGGGCCGCACGACGCCGAGGCCGAGGTTCATGGCGTAGACCATGTCGGGCGCGTCGGGGCGCTGCGGGACGACGTCGACCCGGGCGCCGAGGCCGCGCAGCGTCTCGACCATCGTGTGCCACTGCGCGGACGCGCGGGCGGGATCGGGCTGGACGGCGGGGTCCATGAACGGGTTGATGACGTAGTCGACGCGGAAGTCCGTCGGCTCGACCGCGACGTAGTGACGACCCCACTGCAGGTCCATGACTCGACCTCCCCCGGTTTGGATTGTCAGACAATCTGACAAGACCCATGGTGCCGCACCGCCGGGTCGTGGGCAAGCCGACGCGGCCGGCAGACGGCATGATGGGCGCATGACCTCGGGCACGGACGCCGACCTGCGCGACCCCGGGCCCGTCGTGCTCGGGCTCGAACCCCTCGCCCCGGCCTCCACCGTCGACCGGGCGGCCGACGAGCTGCGCCGGGCCATCTTCGACGGCGACATCGAGGGCGGGACGCCGCTGCGCGAGCTCGCGCTGGCCGAGGCGCTCGGCGTCTCGCGTCCGACCGTGCGCGAGGCGCTCGGCGTCCTGGTCGCGGAGGGCCTGGCCACGCGCGAGCCGCACCGTGGCGTGCACGTGGCCACGCCCGAGGCCGACTCGGTGCGCGACGTGTGCGCGGCCCGCTGGGTGCTCGAGGGTGCCGGCGTCGCGCGCTGGCGCGAGGCCGGCGAGCCGCAGCGCGAGCACGTGCGGCACTCGCTGCAGGCCTACACCGACGCCGTGGCCGCCGAGGCCAGCTACGAGACGCTCAACGCGCTGCACCTGGCCTTCCACGTCTCGCTCGTCGGGCTCACCGGCAGCCCGCGGCTGGTCGCCATGGCCACGAGCCTGGTGCACGAGCTGCGGCTCGCGCTGGCCCAGGTCGAGCGCCTCAAGCGCAACGCCCATGACCAGGCCGACTCCCACACCGCCCTGGTGCGGCTGCTCGACGACGACGACGTCGACGGCGCGCTCGCCTTCCTCGAGGCCCACCTGGCCTCGGCCGAGGAGGAGATCGTCGCGGCCCTCGGCCTCGGCTGATCCTGGGCGGGCCGGCGTACCGCCCGCCTGCCAGACTCGGGCGCATGCGGATCGTGCTGCGCCTGCTCACCACCGCCCTCGGCCTGGCCGCGGCGGCCTGGCTCCTCGACGGCATCGCCTTCCCGGGCGGCGCCCGTCAGGGCTGGGCCCAGGTGCAGGACGACCTCGTGCCGCTGCTGCTCGTCTCGGCCATCCTCGGGCTCGTGACGGCGATGGTGAAGCCGGTCCTGACGATCCTCTCGATCCCCTTCATCATCGTGACGCTGGGGCTGTTCCTGCTCGTCATCAACGCCGCCATGCTCGGCATCACCGCCTGGCTGGCCGGTGTGCTCGACATCGCCTTCCGCGTCGACGGGTTCTGGACGGCGGTCGGCGGCGCCCTCGTCATCACCCTGGTCACCTGGGTGGTCGACTCCTTCGTCGGCGACCTCGACGACGACCGCCGCTGACGTGCCGATGAGCGCCGCACTGCCCCCGCCCCGCACCCCGGGCCGCTACGCCGTCGGGCTGGTCTGCCTGGGCAACATCTGCCGCTCCCCCACGGCCGACGTCGTCCTGTCGGGCAAGGTGGCCGAGGCCGGGCTGGCCGACCGCGTCGAGGTGGGCAGCTGCGGCACCGGCGGCTGGCACGTCGGCGAGCCGATGGACCCGCGGGCGGCGGCCACGCTGAGCGCGGCCGGCTACGACCCCACCCGCCACCGCGGACGCCAGTACGACGAGGCGTGGGCGGCGCGGTTCGACGTCGTCCTGGCCATGGACGCCGCCAACCTGGCCGACCTCGGCGGACGCCGCGCCGACGGTCGCGTGATGCTGTTCGGCGAGCTCGACCCCGTCGCCCCCGGCAGCGAGGTGCCCGACCCGTACTACGGTGGCGCCGACGGCTTCGAGGAGGTGCTGGAGATGGTCGAGCGCACCAGCGACGCGATCGTCGACGCGCTGCCCGGCCTGCTCGAGCCCACCGCGTCGACGGGGGACGACGCGTGACCCGCCGTCCGACCCTGGCCCGACGCGCCGAGGCCCTGCTGGGCGCGGCCGTGGTCTCGACCGCGCCGGTGGCGGGCGGCGACGTCGCCACCGCCACCAAGCTGCGGCTGTCGAACGGCACCACCGCGTTGATGAAGACGCGGCCGCACGCGCCGCCCGGGTTCTTCGACCAGGAGGCGTGGGGCCTGCGGTGGCTCGCCGAGGCCGGCGGCGTCCGCGTGCCCGAGGTGCTGGCCACCGACGCCGACTGCCTGGTGCTGGCCTGGGTCGAGCCGGGCCGCATGACCGCCGACGACGCCGCCGCCCTCGGTCGCGACCTCGCCGCCACCCACGCCGCGGGCGCGCCGTCCTTCGGTGCCGAGCGTGACGGCTTCATCGCCTCGCTGCCGATGCCGAACCGGGCCGCCGACACCTGGGCCGAGTTCTACGCCGTCCGCCGGCTGCTGCCCTACGCCAAGCTGGCCCACGACCGCGGCGCCCTCGACACCGACGGCGTCGCCGCGATCGAGAGGGTCGTGCCGCGGCTGGCCGCGCTGGTGCCCGACGAGCCGCCCGCGCGCCTGCACGGCGACCTGTGGAACGGCAACGTGCTGTGGGGGCAGGAGGGCGCCGCCTGGGTGGTCGACCCCGCCGCCTACGGCGGTCACCGCGAGGTCGACCTCGCCATGCTCGCGCTGTTCGGGCTGCCGCACCTGCCGCGGCTGCTCGAGGCCTACCACGAGGCCACGCCGCTCGCAGACGGCTGGGAGGACCGCGTCGGCCTCCACCAGCTGTTCCCGCTGCTGGTGCACGCCTGCCTGTTCGGCGGCGGGTACGGCGACCGCGCCGCCGCGACGGCCAAGCGCTACGGCTGAGGCTGCTCGGGCTGAGGCTGCTCGGGCTGAGGCTGCTCGGGCGCGGGCTGCTCCGGCTGGGTGGCCTGCTGCTCCGGCTGCGGCGCCTGCTGCTCGGGCTGGGGCTGCTCGGGCTGGGGCTGCTCGGACGCCGGCTGCTCGGACGCCGGCTGCTCGGCCTGCGGCTGCTGCTCCGTCGTCCCCGGTCGCGGCTGCTTGCCGCGCTTGGACCGGCGCGAGCCACCCTGCTTCGGCGCCTGCTCACCCTGCGACCGACCCTGACCACCCGGCTGACCCGGCTGACCCGGCTGACCACCGGGTCGCGGACCCGGCGCCCCGGGGCGGCCGCCCTGCTGGCCGCGACCGCCACGCTGACCGCCCTGGGCACGCGGCTCGGCACGCCCGCCGAGGAACAGGTCAGCCGCGCCGGTGACCAGCGGCGCCGCGAGGGCCTGCGGCGAGAGCCACAGGCCGGCGAGGGCGTCGTCGTCCACGACGGGCACGGCGACGCGGACGTCGGTGACGCCCACCTCGTCGCCGAAGACCTCGAGCACGAACGGGTCGATGTCGCGTAGCGACTCGACGACCTCGGCGACGGTGCGCTTGCGGGCGGCGGCGAGCCGGTTGGCGAGGGCGTCGGCGGTGCCGTGGGCGCGACCACGCGAGCGGGCGCCCTGGTCGATCTGCTGCATGGCGGCGCCGACGGCGTCCAGCGCGGTGTCGAAGACCTCGGTCCAGCCCTCGCCGCGCAGCGGCACCTCGTGGGTGCGCGGGCCCTTGTCACCGCGGTCGCCGCCGCGCTCCGGACGCCGCGCGGCCGCGGGCCGGGTGAGCGCGACCGGGATGGGCAGCCACGAGCCGCCGCCGGACGGCGCCGTGCCGAGCGCGACCGGTGTGGCGCGGCCGCCGGCGAGCACGACGGCGTCGGCGCGGGCCAGCTGGCGCCGGTCGAGCCTGCTGACGTCGCCGGCGCGGTGGCTGTCGCCGTGGTGCGCCATGACGGCGTCGACGAGCGCGGTTACGGTCGTCGACGTGCGCGCCTGCTGCCAGAACTGCTTGCCGCCGTCACCGCCCCCGTCGGCGCCGACGCGGTCGAGTCCGAGGGCGACCATGACGAGCGGCTCGCGCCCGGTGACGCCCAGGCGCCGCAGCGCGTCGCGCAGCGGGTCGGCGGCGGCCGGTACGCCGGCGTTGACGGCCTCGAGCACCGCCAGCCGGTAGGCCTGCGCGGCCAGCGGCACGTGGGGGGCGAAGGCCGGCGCAAGCTGGCCCAGCGTGACGTGGGCCGGGTCGAACCCGGCCTTCTCGGCGCGCGAGGAGAGCAGCGCCGCCACGGCCAGGCGCACGACCTGCTGGGTGGCCCAGTCGCGCGGGCTCACGGTCCAGAGCCCGGCGCTGCGCTCGGCCAGCACGCTCATGTGCCGGTCGGACGGCCGGCCGGGCACGGCGAGGCGGGTGGCGGGCAGGATCAGCTCGCGGGAGAGCGACTCGGCCATGGCAGAGAACCTAGACGGCGGGCCCTGGGGCAGGGGAAGCGGGTTTCGCCGGTTCGCCCGCGCGAACCGGCGACGGCCCTCACACTGGGCCACTCCTGCGACCCGAAGGCGGCTCCAGCCCCATGCGCTCCCTCCTCACCCGTGGCCTCACCGCGCTCGTCCTCGTCGGCTCCCTCGCGGCCGTCGCGCCGGCCGCCCACGCCGAGACCGTCGTCGTGCGCGACGCGCGCGGCGACGTGAAGCGGTTCGCGCCCAACACAGACCGCGACGCGACGATCTCTCGCGCGCCGCGCGAACGCTCCGCAGACATCACACGGTTGCGTGTGACGCACAGCTTCAAGCGGATCGGAGTGGGCGTGAGCGTCCGCGACCTCGACCCCGCCGCGACTCAAGTCCTCGATATCCAGCTGCGGCTGCCGGGCGGCGACAGGGCCTTCGTCTCCGCGTCGACCTTCGACGGCCGGTGGTCGACCTTCGCCGCTGCCGGCGACGCCGAGGGCTTCCGGGAGTGCCAAGCCTGGACGACGCCCCGGCCCGCCCTCGACAGGCTCGTCGTGACGATCCCCCGACGCTGCCTGAACCGGCCCGACTGGGTACGGACCACTGTCAGCCTCGCCACGATCGAGGGCAACGAGAGACGCGAGATCGCTTTCGTGGACGCCGTTCACCAGCGCATCGGCTTCGGTGAGTCCCCACTGAGATACGGCCCCAAGGTCCACGTCGGATGACGACCGGCCTCTCCATGCGTGCCTCCATGCGTGCCTGCCTGCTTCACGGCCTTGCCGTGCTCGTCGCCACCGGCTCCCTCGCCGCCGTCGCGCCCGCCGCCCACGCCGAGACCTGGCACGTCACCGACCGGTGGCACGACGTCCAGTCGATGGACACCTCGGGCGACGGGCCGATGTCGACCACCCCGCGCAACCGGTCGGCCGACATCACCGCCCTTCAGGTCCACCACGGGACGCGGTGGGTGACCGCCACGCTTCGCGTGCGGGACCTCACGCCCCGCGACCGCGTCGTCGTGGTCTCGCTCGCGCTGCCCGACCGGGTCGAGGGCTACCTCGCTGCCTGGCTGGTCGACGGCGAGATCGAGGCCGAGTCCAGCCTGCTCGACGGCATGGACTTCATCGACTGCCCCGCCACCGCGAGCACGCAGCCGCGCCGAGGTGTCGTCCGACTGGCCGTGCGTCGTGACTGCCTCGGTGATCCCGAGTGGGTCCGGGCCAACGGCTCCGTCTCGGCGGGTTCCGAGCGCTCCTTCGACGACAGCCGGCGCGCCTTCACCGACGTCGTCCTCGGCCCCGTCCGCACCCGGACCGGGCGCGTCGCCTACGGCCCCAGGATCGAGGTCGGCTGAGGATGCGCACCCTCCTGACCCGCGGCCTCGCCGCGCTCGTCGCCGCCGGCTGCCTCGCCGCCGTCGCACCCGCCGCCCACGCCGAGACGTGGCGCACCACCGACCGGTGGCACGACGTCCGCTCGGTCGACACGACGTCCCTCGAGGACCGTCCGTCGGTGCCGGCTCCACGCAACCGCGGCAGCGACATCACTGCCCTGCAGGTCGCCCACGGGCCACGGTGGATCACCGTCGAGGTCTCGTTGCGCGAGGTGCGGCCGCGCGACCGAATCGTGATCGTCGAGCTCGACCTGCCGGGGCGGATCGACGCGACGCTGATGACGATCCGCACCGACGGGCAGACGCTGACCTCGGCGTGGCTCGAGGAGGGCCTCAGCGAGTACGACCCGTGCCGGTCGGGGTCCACGACCCTGCCGCGTGCAGGCATGGTCCGACTGTCGGTGCGGCGCGACTGCCTGGGCGACCCGGCCTGGGTGCGGGCGAACGCCCTGGTGGCGACCGGCTCGCGGGAGAGCCTCGACGACAGTCCGCGCACCCTGCTCGACGTCGCGCTCGGGCGGCCTGGGACCCACGGCTCACCCACGACCTACGGCCCACGGGTCCACGTCGGTTGACCACCCCCGACCCCACCAGACAGAAGGACCACGAACCGATGCGCTCCCTCCTGACCCGCGGCCTCGCCGCGCTCGTCGCCGCCGGCTGCCTCGCCGCCGTCGCACCCGCCGCCCACGCCGAGACGTGGCGCACCACCGACCGGTGGCACGACGTGCACCGGCTTGGCACCGAGGACGGCAGGATCGGATCACCCGCTCCACGTCAGCGCGCGGCCGACATCACCGCACTGCAGGTCGACCACCGCAGCCGGTGGCTCAGCGTCACCGTCTCGCTGCGCGACGTCGGAGCGCACGACCGCATCGTCACGGTCCTGCTCGACCTGCCCGGCCCGGCCACCGGCGAGCTGCTCGCCTTCCGCAGCGGGGGCACCGAGGAGGCGGTCGCGACGCTGTACGAGCCCGGCACGGGGTCCGGCTGCACGGCCCGCACCGAGTCGTTCCCCCGTCGGGGCGTCGTCCGCGTCGCAGTGCGGCGGGACTGCCTGGGCGACCCGGCGTGGGTGCGGGCGAACGCGACCGTGATGACCGGCTCGAAGGGACTGACGGAGCGGAGCGGACGCCTCTACCTCGACGCCGCCCTCGGTTCTATCGGCCGGACGGTCTCCGACCCGACCTACGGCGCGCGCGTGTACGCAGACTGACGCTGCTCCGCGGCGGTCAGGCCGAGGTGCCGGGCTCCAACCGGGCGCCGGCCTCCAGCGTGACGCCGTCGCCGACGATGCTGCCCCGGCCGACGAGCGCGATGGCGTCGCTGTCGTCGAGGTCGGCGTCGGGCGAGCCGACGACGGCGTCCGCCCCGATGTCGCAGCGCACGTCGACGATCGCGCGGTGCACGCGGGCGCCCGCACGCACGACGGTGTCGGAGAACACCACGCTGTCGACGACCTCGGCGCCGGCCTCGACGACGGCGCCCGGTCCGATGACGCTGCCCCGCACGGCGCCGGCGATCGTCGACCCGGGGCTGATGAGGCTGCCGGACACCTCGCAGCCCTCGAGCAGCCGGGCGGGCGGCCGCTGGGGCTGGTGGGTGAGGATCGGCCAGCCGGCCACGCCCAGGACGCCGGACTCGCCGTCGAGCATGTCTCGGTGCGCCCGCAGGTAGTGGTGCGGCTGGCCGACGTCCTTCCAGTAGCCCGGCAGCCGGTGCGCGACCGTGCGGTCACGCTCGACGAACCGCGGCAACAGGTGCTCGCCGAAGTCACCGATGCCCGTGTCGCCGGCCTCGGCGTCCTCGCCGAGCTCGCGGTGGAGGTCCTCGAGCACCTCGGCGAGCACGCGGGGGTCGTAGGCGAAGACCTCGGAGGCGACGGTGCCGTGCGGCGGGTCGTCGGGCTTGTAGGCGAAACCGGTGACCCGGCTGCCGTCGGCCCAGCTGCCCGGAGCGCCGTCGACCGAGACGACGGCATGGTCGCCGGCCTCGGCCTGCGGCACGTCGGTGACGACGACGGTGCACTCGGCCTCGGCGTCGAGGTGGGTCTCGACGAGGTCGAGGTAGTTGAGCCGGTAGACGTGGTCGGCGCTCATCACCAGCAGCACGTCGGGGTCGACGCTCGCGATCTGGTCGCGGATGCGGAACAGCTCGTCGGCGTTGCCGCGCGCGAACCCGTCCTCGTCGAGGCTGCCGGTGCCCTGCTGGGGCATCAGCAGCCGCAGGCCGCCGTCGTTGCGGTCGAGGTTCCACGGCCGGCCGTTGTGGACCTGCTCCTCCAGCGTCGCGCCCTGGTACTGGACCGAGAGCCACACGTGGTCGACCCCGCTGTGGGCGAGGTTGCTGAGCGGGAAGTCGACGAGCTGGAAGACGCCTGCGAACGGCAGCGCGGGCTTGGCGCGCTCACGGGTGAGCACGTCCATGCGGCTGCCGGCGCCGCCGGCCTGGATGATGGCGAGCAGCCGCGGCCGGTGAGAGAGGGGCACGGCGCTCATCGTGGCACCGCGACGGCCCGCGTGGTCAGCCGACCGGGTAGTTCGTGCGCAGCAGCTGCGCCGCGTGCACCGCGTTGCGGGCGACGGTGGCCGTGGTGCCCTGCGTGGCCTCCGGCGACGGGTCGAGGTCGTTGTAGTCGGTGCTCTGCATCGCCTCGCCGGTCCAGTAGGTCACGCCCTGCGCCGGGATGGTGTAGCCGACGTCGTTGAGCGCCTGGAACAGCTCGGCGGAGGTGTGGTGGGCGCCGTCCTCGTTGCCGACGACCGCCACGACGGCGACCTTGCCGACGAGCACGGGGCGGCCCTCGTCGTCGGTCTCGGCGATCTCGTTGTCGAGGCGCTCGCAGACCAGCTTGGCCACCGACGACGGCTGACCCATCCAGATCGGCGTCGCCAGCACCAGGATGTCGGCGGCCAGGACCTGCTCGCGGATGCCCGGCCAGGCGTCGCCGTCGCCCTCGTCGGCGGACACGCCGAAGCGGACGTCGTGGTCGACGATGCGCACGACGTCGCCGCGGACGCCGTGCTCGGCCAGGCCGGCGAGCACCTCGCGGCCCAGCTTCTCCGAGCTGGACGGCGCGGGCGACCGCTTGAGGGAGCACACGAGCAGCAGGGCGGTCAGGTCGGTCGTGTCGCTTACGTCGGTGGTGATCGTCATGCCTCCACCGTGACGCGGCGCGGCGGGCCGGCGCAGGTCCGGCCGGGTGAGAGCGGGGGTGAGTGGCGCGAGGAGCCGTCGGCAGGCGCGCTCGCACCTGCAGCGGATCCGCGCCCTGGGCGGTCCGCGCCGGATGTGATCGGATCTCTCCCGGAGAAGATCCGATCATTGCCGGGAGGAATTCCGTCCGGGGATGTCGAGAACGCGGCGACGGCTCCGTCCCAGGGTCGAGCGCGGCCACCGGGCCGCACCCCAACCGAGGAGAACGACATGGCCAAGTACCTGCTGCTCAAGCACTACCGCGGCGCTCCCCGCGGCGTGAACGACGTCCCGATGGACCAGTGGACGCAGGGCGAGATCGACGACCACATCGCCTACATGCAGCGCTTCGCCGACCGGCTCGAGGCCTCGGGCGAGTTCGTCGACGGGCAGGCGCTCGCCCCCGAGGGGATGTGGGTGCAGTACGGCGGCGAGGGCAAGGCGCCCGTCACCGACGGCCCGTTCGCGGAGACCAAGGACCTCATCGCCGGCTGGATGATCATCGACGTCGACAGCCAGGACCGCGCGGTCGAGCTGGCTGGCGAGCTGTCGGCAGCTCCCGGCAAGAACGGCGAGCCGATCCACGAGTGGCTCGAGGTGCGGCCGTTCCTCGCGCACCCGCCGACCGTCGAGGGGTGAGCACGCCGCTCGACGCGGCCGCCGTCCGTGTCCTCGTGCCGTCGGTGATCGGCGTCCTGGTGCGCCGGGGCGCCGGGTTCGCCGACGCCGAGGACGCCGTCCAGGAGGCGCTCGTCGAGGCGCTGCGCACCTGGCCCGACGACCCGCCCCGCGACCCGAAGGCCTGGCTGGTCACGGTGGCGTGGCGCCGGTTCGTCGACGCCGCCCGCTCGGAGGCGGCGCGGCGCCGGCGCGAGGAGCGGGCCGAGGAGGAGCCGTTACCCGGACCGGTGCCCGAGGCCGACGACGCGCTGCAGCTGTACTTCCTGTGCGCGCACCCGTCGTTGACGCCGTCGTCGGCGGTCGCGCTGACGCTGCGGGCGGTGGGCGGGCTGACCACGCGGCAGATCGCCGAGGCCTACCTGGTGCCGGAGGCGACGATGGCCCAGCGCGTCAGCCGCGCCAAGCGCACCGTCACCGGCGAGCGGCTCGACCGGCCCGGTGACGTCGCCACCGTGCTCCGCACGCTCTACCTCGTCTTCAACGAGGGCTACTCCGGCGAGGTCGACCTGGCGGCCGAGGCGATCCGGCTCACCCGACGGCTCGCCGCCGCCGTCGACCACCCCGAGGTGGCCGGGCTGTTGGCGCTGATGCTGCTGCACCACGCCCGCCGAGGTGCGCGGACGACGTCCGTCGGCCGGCTGGTGCCGCTGGCCGAGCAGGACCGCGGCCGGTGGGACACCACGCTGATCACCGAGGGGGTCGAGGTGCTGCAGGCGGCGCTGGCGCGCGACCGGCTGGGCGGGTTCCAGGCACAGGCCGCGATCGCGGCGCTGCACGCCGACGCCCCCACGGCGGCCGAGACCGACTGGGTGCAGGTCGTGGAGTGGTACGACGAGCTGCTGCGGTTCACCGACACCGCCGTCGTCCGGCTCAACCGGGCCGTCGCCGTCGGCGAGGCCGACGGTCCGCGCGCCGGGCTGGCCGCGCTCGCCGAGGTCGACCCCACCGTGCCGCGCCACACCGCCGTGGCGGCCTACCTGCACGAGCGGGACGGCGACCCCGCCACCGCCGCCCGCCTGTACGCCGAGGCCGCCCACCGCGCCCCCAACCTCGCCGAGCGCGACCACCTCACCCGCCAGGCCGCCCGCCTGAACGCCGGCCGCTGAGGCCGGGGGTCTCGAGGCTCGTCGCCGGGGCTCCTCACACCTCGACCATCGTCGGAGGTGCGAACGGCCGTG
Organism: Nocardioides marinquilinus; assembly: GCF_039543705.1. Lineage (NCBI taxonomy): Bacteria > Bacillati > Actinomycetota > Actinomycetes > Propionibacteriales > Nocardioidaceae > Nocardioides > Nocardioides marinquilinus. The sequence goes on along the minus strand of NZ_BAABKG010000001.1, from coordinate 1,162,345 downwards.
GGGCCTGTCAGGCGGGGGGCGGTACCGGGCTGGGGGCGTAGCGGCCCTCGTTGCCACGGGGACGGGTGCCGTCGAGGTCGGTGAGGTCGTAGACGTCGGCCATCTCGGCGACGTCGACGACCTGGCCGGTGAACCGCATCGCGTCGGGGTCGGCGGCGAGGGCGGCGACGACGCGGGCGGCGAAGTGGGGGGTCTCGGTGCGGCCGGCCAGCTCGTCGGCGGTGTGGTGGGTCAGCATCAGCTCGGTGCGCATCCACCCCGGCGCGACCGCGACCACCGGGATGCCCTGCCGCTGCAGGTGGTGGCCGAGCGCGTAGACGAGCCGGTTCTTGGCCGCCTTGCTCGACTCGTAGGGCAGCCAGGCCGGCGGCTCGGGCGTGTGCCACGTCGTGGTGAGGACGACGCCCCACCCGGCCGGGCCCATCGCGTGCCGCAGCACCAGCAGCGAGGTGACGTAGTCGGAGTACGCGCCGGCCAGCAGCATGTTCCGGAACTGGTCGAGCGGCTCGTCCCACACCTCCTCCCCGAGCGGCGCGTCGTGGGCGTCGTGCCCGCCCCACGCGTTGTTGACCAGGACGTCGATGCGACCGTGCCGCGCCACCACGTCGCGCACCAGCGCCTCGACCTGGTCGGGCTCGGTGTGGTCGCACCGGTGCCACTCCGCGCTGCCGCCGGCCCCGGTCACCGCGTCGACGGTGCCCTCGAGCGTCAGGTCGTCGACGGCGTCCTGGGTGGCGCCGGCGCGGGTGCTGCGGCCGGTGCACACCACGTGCGCGCCGGCCCGGGCGAGCTCGACCGCGCACGCGCGGCCGAGCCCCCGGGAGGCGCCGGTGACCAGGGCGACGCGTCCGGTGAGGGGCGGGGTCACGTCCATGCCGTCATCCTGCGACGGCGCGCCCCTCACCGACTTGATCGACCTTGCTCAGCCGGGTCAGGCCTGGACGGCGTTCACCTCGTAGCTGGTGTTGATCGACTCGAAGAAGTTGACCAGCTGCAGGGTGTCGTTGGCGGTCGCCATCCACTTCGCCGGGTTGGCGACGCCGTAGTGCGGCGCGAACCCGAGCTCCTCGAGGCGCCGGTCGGCCAGGTAGCGCACGTAGGTGTTGATGTAGTCGGCGTTGAGGCCGAGGATGCCGTGCGGCAGCAGGTCGCGGTTGTAGGCCTCCTCCATCTCGACCGCGTCGAGCACCATCTGCCGGATCTCGGCGGCGAACTCCTCGGTCGCGACGTCGGGGTTCTCCTCGAGCACCGTGAGGATCAGGTTGATCCCGAACTTCAGGTGCAGCGACTCGTCGCGCACGATCCAGTCGATGAGCGAGCCGAAGTTGCGCAGCAGGTTCCGCTGCCGGAAGCTCAGCGCCACCATGAACCCGGAGTAGAACCAGATCCCCTCGAGGATGACGTTGTAGGCCACCAGGTTGCGCACGAAGTCCTGCTTGCCTGCGGTGGTGGAGATGTCGAGCGTCTGCTCGGTCATCCGCCGGATGAAGCGGACCTCGAACTCCTCCTTCGCCGCCATCGACGGCACCGTCACATGCGATTCGTACGCCGCCTCACGGTCGATCGGGAAGGTCTCGAGCACGTACTCGAAGCTCATGCAGTGGTTGGCCTCCTCCCACATCTGCTTGGCCAGGTAGAGGTGGCACTCGGCGGCGTTGACGTAGGGGTAGACCCCGAACGCGAGCGCCTTGTTGACCAGCAGCTCGTTCGGGTTGAAGTAGCTCATCAAGAAGGTGAGCGCCTGCCGCTCGTCGTCGCTCATCCGCTCGAAGTCGGCGAGGTCCTCGCCGAGCTGCACCTCGTTCGGGAACCAGGTGTTGGCCACCGCCTGGTCGTAGAGCTCCATCGCCCAGGGGTAGGTGACCGGCTTGAGCAGCAGACCGTCCTGGATGCCGGTGCCGAGGATGCCGCGCGCCCCGCTCACTGGCACGACTCGCAGTTCAGGCGCTCCTGCGGGTCGACCGGGCAGGTCTCCTCCAGCACCGTCAGCCCTTCGACAGGCTCAGGGCCCGTGGGGGGCCCTTCGACAGGCTCAGGGGCCGTGGCGGCCGGGACGGCGGCGCCGAACCCGCGCCGGGACGCCGCCTTGTTGACCTTCACCGTGGACTGCTCGGCGGTGTGCCGCGGCATCATGTGCAGGTAGTAGGTGGTCTTCAGGCCCATGCGCCACGCGGCGGCGTACAGCTCGACCATCGAGCTCACGTTGCGGTCGGCGAGGTAGATGTTGCGGCTGATGGCCTGGTCGATCCACTTCTGCGCGCGGGCGGCGACCTCAAGGTAGGCGCGGCCCGAGAGCTGGAACGAGGTGCGGTAGACCTCCACCAGCTCGGCCGGCACCGGGTGCGTCTCGGCCACCTTCGCGAGGTCGCCCTGGTGGCGCAGCAGGTCCTCGCGCACCGTCTCCCACAGCCCGAGGGCGCGCAGGTCCTCGACGAGGTTGCGGTTCACCTCGAGGAACTTGCCGGCGCTGGTGGCGCGGCTGAAGATCTGGCTGAACTGCGGGTCGAGCCCGGGCGTCGTCCCGGCCACGAGGCCGATGGACGCCGTCGGCGCGATCGCCAGCAGCGTCGAGTTGCGGACGCCGCCCGCCACCTTGGTGCGCAGCGCGTCCCAGTCCAGGCGCGTGGTGCGGTCGACCTCGACCGGCACGCCGCGGTCGGCGGCCAGCCGGTCGAGCGAGTCGATCGGCACCAGGCCGCGGCTCCAGCCCGACCCCTCGAAGTGCGGGTAGGCGCCGCGCTCGCGGGCCAGGTCGGCCGAGGCGTCGATGGCGTGCCAGCTGACGAACTCCACGAGCCGGTCGACCAGGTCGTAGGCGGCCTCGGACTCGTAGCTCAGCCCCATGCGCTCGACGACGTCGGTGAAGCCCATGACGCCGAGGCCGAGCGCGCGGTTGAGCTCGTTGGAGCGCTCCGACTCGGGCACCGAGCTGATGGTGATGTCGATGAGGTTGTCGAGCTGGCGCACCGCGAGCCGGGTCGAGGCGGCCAGCAGGTCCCAGTCGACGCGGGCGTGCTGCCGGCGTCCGGTGACGTGGCGGGCGAGGTTGACCGAGGCCAGGTTGCAGACCGAGACGTGGTCACGGTCCTGCGGCAGCGTGATCTCGGTGCACAGGTTCGACAGGTGGATCGTGCCGGTGTTGTCGTTCAGCGCCCGGGTGTTGATGGTGTCCTTCCACGTCAGCCACGGGTGCGAGGTCGACTGCAGCGAAGTGAGGATGGCGCGGAACTGCTCGCGCGCCCCCACCCTCTTGTGCCGCAGCTCGCCGGCCTCGGCCCGCGCCACGTAGTGCTCGTAGCGGCGCGAGAAGGCCGCGCCGGTGAGCTCGACGAGGTCCTCGGCGTCCGCGGGGTCGAAGAGGTACCACGGCTGGTCGCGCTCGACGCGGCGCATGAACTCGTCGCTGATCCAGACCGCGGTGTTGGCGGTGCGGGTGCGCCGGTAGGGGTCGCCGGAGTTCTGCCGCAGGTCGAGGAAGGCGGGGAAGTCGAGGTGCCAGTTCTCCATGTAGAAGCACAGCGCGCCGAACTTCTTGCCGCCACGGCTCACCGCGCGCAGCGTGGAGTCGATGGTGTGCATGAACGGGATCGGCCCGGTCGAGACGGTGTTGTTCGACCGGATCGGGCTGCCCTCGGCGCGCAGCTTGCTCACCGACAGGCCGATGCCGCCGGTGCCCTTGGTCAGCCACATGACGTCGCGCACCGACTTGGCGATGTGCTCGATCTCGTCCTCCATCTGCATCACGAAGCAGTTGGAGAGCTGGCTGTACGACGTGCCTGCGTTGACCAGGGTCGAGCCGGCGGCGAGGTACTGCAGCCGCGACATCGAGTCGTAGAAGCGCAGGGCGGCGGCGTTGGGGTCGTCCTCGTTGAGCGAGAGGCCCATCGCGACGCGCATCCAGAAGAACTGCGGCATCTCCATCGGCCGGCCGTCGGGCGCGAGGATCATGTAGCGGGTGCGCATCGTCTGCAGCCCGGTGTAGCGCAGCAGGTCGTCGCGCGCCGGGTCGAGCGCGGCGCCGAGCCGCTGCAGGTCGAACAGCTCGACCAGCCGGGTGTCGAGCAGGCCGAGGTCGACGCCGCGGGCCACGTAGGCCACGAACGCCTCGGCGTGGAAGGCGGCGACCTCCTCGCGCGTGACGCCCTCGCCGAAGATCGCCTTAAAGAGGCTCTTGACCAGCAGCCGCGCCGCGATCGTGTCGTAGGCCGGGTCGTCCTTGACGTTCTGCAGGGCCACCTGGACGACGGCCTCGTCGAGCTGCTCGCTGGTGATGCCGTCGAACAGCGTGATCTCCAGCTCGGCCCGCAGCTGCGTCGCGCGGGCGACCTCGTCGTCGAGGCCGGCCGCGGCCTCCTCGATGGAACGGGCGATCTCGTAGCCGTCGTAGTCCGACGTCGTGCCGTCGCGCTTGACGACGCGGATGCTGCTACCTGTGCCGGGCCCTGTGGTGCTCTGGTCGTGGGTCGTGCCCTGGGTCGTGCTCATCTGCCTCCACCCCTCGTGGAACGCTCGTGACGGGTGCGTCCGCGACGACGCGGGCAGGAGAGGAGACCGGGAGTCTGATCCCCTGACCTTCCCTCGAGGTCGCGGACCCCCACCGGACGGCGGGGCGCTGGCAGGTCTTCGGACTCGTGGGCGCACGTGCCGGCCTACTGTCCGCCGCTTCCCGGGCGCCGCTGGACGCGGCGTCCCCAGTGCTGTTGACGGAGGTCGTTCCCACTCACCGCTGCGGGGCAGTCCCGGACTCCCACCGGGTTCCCTCTTGCGACGGCCCCCCTGGATGACGGGCCGAACCAGCTGCGTTAGCCACCATATACGGGAATGACACCGGTGTAACTACCCACATCTGGTGTTTCGCGACCTCGTCACCGCGACAGGTGCGAACGGAGGCGCGGCGCACAGCCGCCCGTGCGCATGATGGTCGAGCCCCCCGGCCCGGCCCTACGGTGGACGCCGTACGGCTCTCTCCGTACCTGCCCCGCACCACGTGTCGACGCGGTGCCTCCCGCCCCCGCAGCGCCTCGGCGTTGTGGGGGCGGGTCACCGGCAGGCCGCCGGCAGGACCAGGCAGGGATCAGGCGGAGTCGCCTGTCGCCCGCTGGGGTGCGTAGCGGCTGGCCCACAGCACGGCGTCCACACGCCGGCTGACACCGATGCGCCGGTAGGCGTGGCGCAGGTGCGTCTTGACCGTGTTGACGCTGAGGTAGAGGGCACGAGCGATGTCGGCGTTGCTCTCGCCACGACCGACGTGGCTCATGACCTCGAACTCGCGGTCGGTGAGGTTGGCCGGGTTGCGCGGGTTGCCCGGGGGCAGGTCGATATCGGGTCGGTTGTCGTTCTGGATCTGCGTCATCTTCGCTTCCGTCCGTGCTTCGTCTCGGCCACGGGCGGCAGGTGGAGCGGGTGCCACACCTGCGTCTGGGGCCACGGGTGAAGCGGGGCGTCTTCGACCGTACACAGACCCGCCGACAAGGGGATCACCCCTGCCGCGACGAGCAGGTCACACTGCGGCGTGGCGGCTCAGGGCTGCAACCGGGTCGTCTCGTTGTCGGCCGGGTACTTGTCCGGATCGCCGGTGACGGCGGCCCGCACGGCCCCGATCAGGCGCTTCACGCGCGAGCGCGAGGCCTCCCAGTACTCCGCGGTCTCGGCGTGCACCTTGAGCAGCGCGATGCCCGGGGTGTCGAGCCCGTCGGAGAACCAGATCTCGAGCGGCTGCGACCACAGCTCCTCCATCTTGGCGCGGTCGTGCACCACCTCGGCAGCGCCCGAGATCGACGTCCACGCCTGGTGGTCGCCGTCGTCGAAGGCCGCGTTGACCTGCGGGTGGCTGCGCACCTGGGCGACCTTGTCGGAGCCGTCGTCGACGAAGAACCAGAGGTCGCCGTCGAACTCGACGCCCTGCACCGCCATCGGCCGGCTCACGTGCCGCCCGTCGTCGGTCATCGTGGTGAGCATGCAGAACCGGGCCTGGTCGACGAGCTCGGCCACCTTGGCGCGGCCGTCCTCGGTGCTGTCGGTGGTCTGGGTCATGGGGACTCCTCGGGTCGGGGTGTCCCTCCAGCCAAGCCCGGCGGCGGCGACGAGCCGGCCACCCGGCCGGATGAGCGGTCAGCCGGTGGTCCGGGCGCCACGCCACGAGGCCCAGAGCGCCGCGTAGGGGCCACCGGCGGCAACGAGCTCGTCGTGCGGGCCCTGCTCGACCACCCGGCCCCGGTCGAGGACGACGACGCGGTCGGCCGCGACCGCCTGGGTGAGGCGGTGGGCGATGACGAGCGCGGTGCGCCCCGCCAGCGCGGTCTCGGCCGCCGCCTCCAGGGTGCGCGCGCCGGCGCTGCCCGCCTCGGCGGTGGCCTCGTCGAGGACGGCGACCGCCGGGTCGGCCAGCAGCAGCCGGGCCAGCGCCAGCAGCTGCGCCTGCGTGGCGCCCACCTCGGTGTGGATGTCGGCGACGTCGCCGTCGAGCGCGAGGCCGACGCCGAGCCGGTCGAGCGCCGTCCGCAGCTCGGCGTCGGTGGCACCGGGGCGGGCGAGGCGCAGGTTGTCGGCGACGGTGCCGGCGAAGACGTGCACCTCCTGGGTGACGAGCACGACGTGGCGGCGCAGGTCGGGCAGGTCGTCGAGCGGCACCCCGCCGATGCGCACCTCGCCGTCGGTGGGGCGGCGCACGCCGGCGACGAGGGTGCCGAGCGTGGTCTTGCCGGCGCCGCTGGCGCCGACGACGGCGACGCGCTCACCGGGGGCGAGGTCGAGGTCGACGCCGTGCAGCACCTCCTCGTCGTCCCCGTAGGCGTGCCGCAGCCCGCGGACGGCGAGCGCGGCGTCGCGCGGCACCGCGCCGCCGGTGGGCGTCGGGTCGAGCGGAACGTCGACCACGCCGACCAGCCGGGCCAGCGCCGCGCCGGCCGACTGCGCCTCGTCGAGCAGGTAGAGCAGCTGCATCAGCGGGCTGAACAGCCGCAGGAAGTACAGGACGGCGGCCGTGGCCGCGCCGATCGTGACGGCGTCCGCGCGCACCAGCCAGAACCCGGCCGCGAGCAGCGAGAGGACGCCGAGGCCCTCGGCCGCGTTGAGCAGGTAGCCGAAGCGCGCCTGCATGGTGCGGGTGCGCATCGAGGCGGTGAGCGCGTCGGCGGAGGTGCGTGCCAGCCGGGCGTGGTGGCGGCGCTGCAGGCGCAGCGCGCGGATCGTGGCGGACCCGCCGAGGGTGTCGACCAGCGAGCCGGTGGCCACGCCGTCGGCGACCCGCTCGGCGGCGTAGCGCGGGCCCGAGGCGCGCAGGTACCAGCGGGTCGCCAGCACCCACAGCGGCAGCGGGGCGAGGCCGGCGAGGGCGAGCCGCCAGTCGAGCACGGCGAGCCCGGCGACGGTGAGCGCGACGTCGAGGGTGCACAGCACCAGCAGGGGCACCGCCTCGCGGATCGCCTGCGAGATGACGGCGACGTCGCCGCCGGTGCGCTGCACGAGGTCGCCCGAACCGGCACGCTCGACCACGCCGATCGGCAGCCGCAGCGCCCGCTCGACGACGCGCTCGCGCAGCCGGGCCAGCACGGTCTCGCCGAGGCGGGCGGTGAGCACGACGCCGACGCCCTCGAAGGCCGCCCGCGCCAGCAGGGCGCCGAGCAGCAGCAGGGCGAGCAGCCGCAGCGACGCGCGGCCGTCGTCCGCGCCGTCCGGGCCCTCGACCACCACGTCGACGACGCGGCCGAGCAGCGGCGGCACGAGGACGACGGCGAGCGCGGCCAGCGTCATCACAGCGGCGGTGGCGGCGGTGAGCCCGCCGTGGCCGCGCAGCAGCTCGCGCACCGCGGCGCGGGTGCGGGCGGCGGTGGCGATCGGCAGCAGCTGCCGGGGCGCGGCGCTCATCCGAGCACCACCGCGCGGTAGCCGGGATCGACGAGCAGCGAGGCGTGGGTGCCCTCGGCGACCACGCCGCCGCCGTCCACGAGGACGACGCGGTCGCAGCGCGCCAGCAGCGCGGGGCTGGCGGTGAGGAGCAGCGTGGTGCGGCCGGCGCGGTGGCGGCGCAGCCCGTCGGCCACGCGGTCCTCGGTGGCGGCGTCGACGGCGGTGGTGGGCTCGTGCAGCACCAGCACGTCGGCCTCGGTGGCGAGGGCCCGGGCGAGCACCAGCCGCTGCCGCTGACCGCCCGAGAGGGAGCGTCCGCGCTCGCCGATCTCGGCGTCGAGGCCCTCCGGCCGGCCGGCGACGACGTCCGCGGCGGCCGAGGCGGTGAGGACGCCGGCCCAGCCGGACTCGTCGCGGGTCGCGTCGGCCGGGGCGAGGTTCTCGGCCACCGTGCCCTCGAACAGGACGGCGTCGTGGCGGGCCACCACGACGCGGCGGCGCACGGCGTCGAGGTCGAGGTCGGCGGCGTCGCGGTCGTCGAGCAGGAGGGTGCCGGCGTCGTCGTCGCGGGCGAGCGTGCGCAGCAGCGGCTCGGCGCGGGCGGGGTCGGCGGCGACGACGCCGAGGTGCTCGCCGGCCGCGACGTCGAGCGCGAGGCCGTCGCGCCTGACCGCGACGGCGACCGGGCCGGGAGCGTCGTCCGCCGTCGAGCCGCCGCCGGTGACGGCGGGCGGGGCCGCGAGCAGGTGGGCCAGCCGACCGCCCGCGCCGCGGGCGCCGGCGAGCAGCTGACCGAACAGGGCGAGGCGCTCGAGCGGCTCCATCAGGAACTGCGCGAGGCCGACGGCGGCCACGAGGTCGCCGACGCTGATGGTGCCCGACAGCGCGAGCTCGCCGCCGACCCACGCGACGGCCACGAGCAGCACGCCGCTGAGCGCGGTCGTGACGCCCTCGTAGGCGCCCTCGGCACGGGCGGCGTGCAGGCGAGCGGCGAGCGCGGCCCGGCTGGTGCGCCCGTAGCCCGCCCCGGCGGCGTCCTCGGCGCCGATGCCCTTGACCACCCGCAGCCCCTCGACGAGGTCGGTCGCGACGGCGGTGGCCTCGGCGAGGGTCGCCTGCTCGCGCTCGGCGCGCCCGACCAGCGGGCCCGAGAGCACCTGCGAGAGCACCAGGACGACGCCCGCCCCGACCAGCACCACGGCGGCCAGCACCGGCGAGGCGGCGAGCAGCACGGCGGCGCCGCCGACGAGCGCGGCGCCGGAACCGGCGAGCAGCACGACGGGGTCGGTGACGGTGGCGGCCCGGGCGGCGTCGACGCCGGCAGCGCCCACCAGCTCGCCCGGCGTCTCACCTCGGCGGGCGCCGAGGCCGCCGCGGGGGTCGAGGGCGCGGGCGGCGAGCCGCAGCCGCAGGTCACGGCGGATCGAGAACTCCGCCCGCGACAGCAGCCAGTAGCCGAAGCCGCCGCACGTGGCGAGGGCGACGAAGACCGCGACGACGACCCCGAGCCACAGCAGCAGCGCGCTGCCGTCGCCGGTGGCGACGGCGCGGTCGATGGCGGCGCCGGCGACGACGGGCACGGCGGCCTCGCACAGCTGGTGGCCGACCACCAGCACGGCGGACGACGTGGTGTCGCGACGGCGGCGACGGATCGCACTGCCGAGGAGACGGGCGGCCGACGGCGGCGGGGGCGCGGCGGCGGTCACTGAGGTGACCCTAACCGGCGCCGGGCCGGGAGCCGCGTCCTGACCAGCTTCCGGGGCCAGGACGCGGCGAGCGCCGATCACCCGGAGCGGGTGGAACGCACCACCCGGATCGTGGTGAGGTCACTCGGCTGCGCCAGCCTGGCCGCTGGACGGGGGTCCCGTGCTCACCCCTGGCGGTGGGCGGTGACCGCGGCGACCACGGCCGCCGGTCCGGGAGCCTCCTCCAGGCGGTCGACCGGCACGGGCAGCGGCAGGCTCCAGTTGTCGCGCTGGGTGTGGTCGGTGCCGGGCACGTTCGGACGCCGCTCCTGGCCGAGCGCGTCCTCGATGGCGAGGGCGAGCAGCAGGCTGGGCGCGCCGCCGAGACGGGCGTAGACCTTCGCGACGGCGGCGTCGACGCCGTCGGCGGGGGTGGCGCCCGCACGCGCCAGCTGCTCGAGCATCGAGGCGCGGCCGGCGCGGACGTCGTCCGGGGTCATGTCGGAGGCGGCGAGCACGTCGTCCACGTCGGAGCCGGTGACCAGCCCGGGCACCGTGGGCAGGTCGTGTGTGGTGACGGCGGCGAGCGAGCCCGCGGGCCACGTCTCGGGCTCGTCGTCCTCGAACCAGAGCACGCGGTAGCCGAGGATGCCGCGCTCGGCCAGCGCCTCGCGGACGCCGTCCTCGACGGTGCCGAGGTCCTCGCCGACCACGACGGCACCGGCGCGGTGGGACTCGAGGCAGACGATGTCGAGCAGGTCGTCGGAGGGGTAGCGCACGTAGCAGCCGTCGGTGGCGGCGGAGCCCTCCGGGATCCACCAGAGGCGGAACAGGCCCATGACGTGGTCGATGCGCAGGCCGCCGGCGCCGGCGATGGTGGCGCGCACCGACTGCACGAACGGCTCGTAGTCGGCGGCCTGCAGCCGCCACGGCACGAACGGCGGCGACGACCAGTCCTGGCCGACGGTGTTGAGGGCGTCGGGCGGCGCGCCGACCGTGGCGCCGATGGCGAGCACGTCCTGCCGGGCCCAGGCGTCGGCGCCGCCGCCGGAGACGCCGATGGGCAGGTCCTGGATCACCGTCAGGTCGCCGGTGGCCTCGCGCAGCTGCTCGGCGAGCAGCCACTGCAGCCAGGCGTGGAAGGCGACGTCGTCCTGCCGGGTCGCGACGGCCTCGGCGACGGCGGACGACGCGGGGTCGCGCAGCGCCTCGGGCCAGGCCCGCCAGTCGCCGCCGTGCTCCTCGCACAGCACCGACCAGGTGGCGAAGCGCTCGAGGGCCTCGCCCTGCTCGGCGCGCCAGGCGGTGAAGGCGGCGTCCGGCCGGCTCGCCTCGGCGTCGAAGCGACGGCGGAGGAGGCCGAGCTTCTCGGCCCACACGGCGTCGCGGTCGATGACGTCGGGGCGGTGCGGCGCGGCGCCGTCGACGCGCAGGTAGAGCGGGTTGCGGAAGCGGCGGGTGGCGGGCAGGTAGGGGCTCGACTCGACCGGCGTCACCGGGGCGACGGCGTGCAGCGGGTTGACGACGAGGAAGCCGCCGCCGGCCGCCTCGGTCCACTCGCGGAGGGTGCGCAGGTCGGCGAGGTCGCCGATGCCCGCGCTGCCGCTCGACAGGGCGGCGTACAGCTGCACCGCCCAGCCCCACGACTGCCGCTCGGGCACGAAGCAGCGGCCCGGCGAGACGACGAGGCGCCGCGTGGTGCCGGCGGCGGTGGTGAGCGCGTGGTAGCCGAGCGGGGCGTCGTCCGGGACGACGTCGTCGAGGGTGAACCGGCTGCCGTCCTCGCACGTCACCTCGCCGCGCAGGCCGGTCGCGCGGCCGGGTCGGGTGACCACCGGGCCGGTGTCGGCGAGGTCGGCGGGCGGGCGGCCCGCGAGCTCGCGGACCCGCCGGACGGTCTCGTCGGTGGCGTGCTGCGGCTGGTCGTCGGAGTCCAGCCACGACGACTGGACGCCGTACTCGTCGATCACGGCCCGATCCTGTCAGGCTGGGGGCATGGGCCAGCTGCTGCGGGTGCAGAGCTTCAGCGTCTCCGCCGACGGATACGGCGCCGGCGAGGGGCAGAGCCTCGAACGGCCGTTCGGGCACGTCGACCCGCCCACCCTGCACGGGTGGGCGTTCGCGAGCGCGAGCTGGCCGGGTCGCACCGACGGCGTCGGGCGCCGTGGGCTCGACGACTACCTGGTGCGCGACTTCGACCACGGCATCGGCGCCGAGATCATGGGGCGCAACAAGTTCAGCCCGCACCGCGGCCCGTGGAACGACCACGAGTGGCAGGGCTGGTGGGGTGACGAGCCGCCGTTCCACACCCCGGTGTTCGTGATGACCCACCACCCGCGGCCGTCGTTCACGCTGTCGGACACGACCTTCCACTTCGTCGGCGGCGACCCGGCGGCGGTGCTGGAGCAGGCACGCGCGGCCGCCGGTGGCCTCGACGTCCGGCTCGGCGGCGGCGCGTCGGTGATCCGGCAGTTCCTGGACGCCGACCTCGTCGACACCCTCCACGTCGCCGTCTCCCCCGTCGAGCTCGGCGCCGGCACCCGCCTCTGGACCTCCCCCGACGAGCTGCGCGACCGGTTCGAGGTCGACGTCGTCCCCTCCGAGCGCGGCGGCGTCGTCCACCACCTGTTCTGGCGGAAGTGACCACGGTCTGCCCGTCAACGGTGGTCGAGCATCGAGCGCCAGCGAGCGTCGTCGAAACCACCGGCCCGACGAGGCCAGCCCGACCCACGGACCCTGAGCTTGTCGAAGGGCCCTCCCAGCCCAACCCGCCCGCACGGCGCAGCCCTTGACGATGGTCGAGGTGCGAGGAGCCCTGGCGACGAGCCTCGAGACCACCGGCCCGTCGAGGCCAACCTGCCTACACGGACCCTGAGCTCGTCAAAGGGCCCGGACGCCGCAACCGGTGGTTGAGCAGCGAGCCCCAGCGAGCGTCGTCGAAACCACCGGCCCTCACAGCCCAGCCCGACCCCACGGACCCTGAGCTTGTCGAAGGGCCTTCTGGAGTTCTCCACAGGTCATCGAACACACCAGCGGTTGTCAGTGGTCGACGGTAGAATCGGCGCATGCCGACCACCACCCAGACCCCGCGCGTGAGCAGCGACCCGCTGCTCGACGCGGTCGAGTCGGTGGTGGCCGAACAGGTCCGGGTGGACGTCGCCAAGCTCCGCGCCGTGCTCGCCTGGGCAGCCGACCACACCACCACCGACGCCGACTACATCGCCGACGCCCTCGCCGAGCCCGGGCTCGAGGTCGCCGGCCCCGGCGCTCCCGTTGTGCTCGAGTGGGCGGCCCTCGACCTTGCGGCCGTCATGGGCGTCTCGACCGACTCCGGGCTGCGCTACCTGGGCCACGCCCTCGAGCTGCGCCACCGCCTTCCTTGCTTGTACGGCCGGGTCCTCGCCATGGAGGTGCCGGTGTGGCGGGCGTTCCGCGTCGCCGAGCACACCGTGATCCTCAGCAAGGTCGGCGCCGCCTTCGTCGACCAGGCGTTGGCAACCTTCGCCCACGACCTCTCCCTCGCCCAGATCGAACGGACCACCGCCGCCGCCATCGCCCGGTTCGACCCCGCCGAGGCTGAGAGGCGTCGGGTCGAGGCCGCCGAGCGACGCGGTGTCGACATCCGACTCGACGGCCTCGACGTCCCGATCAACGGCACCGTCGAGATCGCCGCAACCCTTGACGTCGCCGACGCGATCGACCTCGAAGCCGCCGTCCAGGCAGGTGCCCAGCAGCTCGCCGACCTCGGCTCGACCGAGACCCTCGACGTCCGCCGGTCGCAGGCATTGGGCGAGATGGCCCGCGCGCAGCTCGCGCTCGACCTGGATACAGATGCCGGTCGCGGCGTGACGCTCTACGCGCATCTCGACGGTAGTGACGTCGGCGTCCTCGACAACACCCAGACCCCGGTGCTGGTCGAGCAGATCAAGCAGTGGTGCGCCGTCCCAGGGACGAAGCTCACCGTCCGCCCGGTGATCGACCTGAACGTCGAACGAGCCAGCGACGCCTATCGCCCGAGCCCCGCCGTCAGCGAGCACGTCCTGCTCCGCGACCGCCACTGCGTCTTCCCCCGCTGCACGAGACGACGCGTCGATCTCGACCACATCCACCCCCACGAGGCCGGCGGACCGACCTCGACATCTAACCTCGCCCCGCTGTGCCGACGGCACCACCGCGCCAAGACCCACAGCCGCTGGCACTACCGCATGCTCGAACCCGGCCTCTACGAGTGGACCAGCCCCACCGGCCGCACCTTCGCCGTCGACCGACGCCGACGACCCTGACCGCCCCACACCCCGCTACAGGCGGGGCTACCGGCATGCCCCGTGCGTCACGTTCGCGTTGACCGCGCGGGGTCTCGAGGCTCGGCCGTGGCCGGCCTCGCACCTCGACCACCGTCAGGCCGACTCCGGTGGTTGAGCAGCGAGCCCTCGGCGAGCGTCGTCGAAACCACCGGCCCTCCACGCAGACGTTCGCACGGGGTGCCCTTCGACAAGCTCAGGTTCCATGGGGGTGCGTTCCCGTTGACCGTGCGAGGTCTCGACGACGGCCTCGCGCAGACGCTCGGCGTGCACGACCAGCGGATGTGGTCGGGGTGGACGGCGGCCGGGAGACTCGGGGGGTGGGGATCGGGGCGGGCGAGGCGCTGGCGGTGGCGGCGGGGGTGCACGCCGGGTTCCAGGTGACGGTGACCGTGATCGTCTACCCCGCGCTGGTGGCCCGCGCGTCGCAGCTGACATCGGAGGACTGGGCCGAGCGCCACGACGCGCACAGCCGACGCATCACGCCGGTCGTGATGGCGGTCTACGCGAGCCTGGTGGCGACGTCGGTCTGGGCGCTCCTCGACGACCCCGGTGCGCTCACGTGGGTCACGGTCGCGGCGCTCGGGTCGGTCGCCGTCATCACCGCGGTCGCCGCCGCCACCCACGGCCGCCTCGGCCGTGACGGCGCGCAGCCGCCACTGCTCCACCGGCTGATCGCGGTCGACCGCGCGCGGTGCGCCGTCGCCGTCGTGGCCGCGGCGCTCGCCGTCGTCGCCCTCGCGGCGTGAGAGCGTCGAGCCCGTGGACGAGACCGACCTGGAGCACCTGACCCGCTGCGTCGAGCTGGCGGCCGAGGCGGTCGCCGCCGGCGACCAGCCGTTCGGCTCGCTGCTCGTGGACGCCGCGGGCGACGTCCGGCGTGAGGAGCGCAACCTCGAGGGCAGCGGCGACGCGACCCAGCACCCCGAGCTCGCCCTCGCCCAGTGGGCGGCGCAGCACCTGACGCCCGCCGAGCGGGCGGGGGCGACGGTGTACACCTCCGGCGAGCACTGCCCGATGTGCTCGGCCGCCCACGCCTGGGTCGGCCTCGGCCCGATCGTCTTCGCGACGTCGGCCGCCCAGACCGCCAGCTGGTACGCCGAGCTCGGCGCCGACCCGTCACCGGTCGCGTCGCTGCCGATCGCCGAGGTGGCCCCCGGTGTCCCCACCCGCGGTCCGAGCGAGCAGCACGCGGACGCCGTACGCGAGCTGCACCGTCAGCGGTTCGGCCGCTGAGCGTCAGCGGGTGTGGTCGTCCTTCGACCGCACCTCGGCGTGCGGCTCGGCGACGCGGGCCGTGCGAGGCCGGCGTCCTGCCCGCCGTCATGGACGGTCCGAGCCGGGTGCTCGACCTCGGCCGGTCCCAGCGCTACGCCACCGCCGCCCAGCGCACCGCGCTAGCGGCCGCCCAGCGCACCTGTCAGCACGACAGCGGCTGCGACGTGCCCGCCGGGTTCTGCCACGCTCACCACCTCGACCCCTGGGCCTCCGGCGGCCGCACCGACCTCGCGCGCCTGCAGCCGCTGTGCCCCTTCCACCACCGGCTCGTCCACACCTCGACGACGCGGTCGCACCCGATGCGCAGGTGAGCTTGGCGGGGCATGATGAGCGGGTGCGGAGCCAGGCCGATCGCGACGAGACGACGCTCCGGATCGCCACGGGCGTCGTCTGGTTCACCAGCGTGCTCGCCCTTGCCGCGGGAACGTTCCTCGTGGTGGGGCTGACGGTCGGGTCACCCGACGTCGATGGCAGGGTCACGTTCTCCGTGGTGCTGGCGCTCGCGGCGTGGTGGGCCGTCCGCGGCACGGCACGGCCCACCGGAGCCCGGTCTCACCAGGGCTGAACGCCGATCTCGTCGCGGAACGTGCCGGTGGGGCCGTCGTCCGGGAGGGTCGCCAGCTCGAGGAAGACCGCGGCGCCCTGCTCGGGGGTGCGCGTGCCGCGGTGGCCGTTGAGGTCGGTGGCGACGTAGCCGGGGCAGCCGGCGTTGACGAGGATGCCCTCGGGCGCGAGCTCCTTGGCGTACTGCACGGTGATCGCGTTGAGGTAGGTCTTGGTCGGCGAGTAGACCGCCGAGAGCGGCCCGTAGGGCTCGGCCTGGGCGGTCTGCAGGCCGAGCGAGCCGACGGTGCTCGAGACGTTGACGATGCGGGGCGCGGCCGAGCGGCGCAGCAGCGGCAGCACCGCGTTGGTCACACGCAGCACGCCGATCACGTTGGTGTCGACCACCTCGAACAGCTGGGCGGGGCTGGCCAGGCTGGGCTCCTGCGGCGTCCCGCCGGTGATGCCGACGTTGTTGACCAGGACGTCGAGGCCGCCGAGCTGCTCGAGGTGGGCGGCGGCCGCGGCGACGCTCTCGTCGTCGGTGACGTCGAGCGCGACGCCGACGACGTCGAGGCCCTCGGCCCGCAGCTTCGAGACGGCGTCCTCGCGGCGGGCCTCGTCGCGGGCGCCGACGGCGACACGGAAGCCGAGCCGGCCGAGGCCCGCCGCGATGGCGAAGCCGATGCCCTTGTTGGCGCCGGTGACGAGCGCCGTCCTGGTGGTGGTCTGCGGGGTGTCTGCGGTCTCGGTCATGCCCCGATCGTGGGCTTGCGCTGCCCCGGCACACCAAGACCGAGTGCATCGCGCCCGATACCTCGTGGGTATCGCCCCAGGTGAGCGTCGTACCGTGGACGTCGTGGAGAACCTCGAGACCCGCGAGCTGCGCTACTTCACGGCCGTCGCCGAGGAGGCCCACGTCGGCCGCGCCGCCGAGCGGCTCGGCATGGCGCAGCCGCCGCTGTCGCGGGCCGTCGCCCGGCTCGAGCGCCGCCTGGGCGCCGACCTGTTCGTGCGCACGCCGCGCGGCATGACGCTCACCGCGGCCGGCGAGGTGCTGCTGCGCGAGGGCCGGGCCGCGCTCGCCCAGGTCGAGGCGGCCGAGCGCCGCACCCGCCGGGCAGCCGAGGCACGCGGCCGGGCGCCCGTCGTCCTCACCGCCAAGGCGGGCGCGTCGAGCGAGCTGATGGCCAAGCTGCTCGCCGCCTATGCGGCCGAGCCGGACGCCGTCGAGGTCGAGGTGGTGCTCAGCTCGCCCGGCCATCAGGCGCTGATGCTGCGCGACGGCCGCGCCGACGTCGCCATCCTGCACCGGCCGTTCGACGACCTGAGCGGCTTCGACACCGACGAGCTGCTCACCGAGAACCAGGTGCTCGTGCTGCCCGCCGGCCACCCGCTCAGCACGCGCGCGTCGATGTCGGTGGTCGAGGCGACCTCGATCCCCGACCTGCCGCCGCCGCGGTGGCCGCACCTCGACGGCACCTACCCCGACGGACCCGGACCCGAGCTGAGCGACCTCACCCAGGTGCTGCAGCTGGTGCGGCTCGGGCGGACGGCGATCGTGCT
Organism: Nocardioides marinquilinus; assembly: GCF_039543705.1. Taxonomy (NCBI): domain Bacteria; kingdom Bacillati; phylum Actinomycetota; class Actinomycetes; order Propionibacteriales; family Nocardioidaceae; genus Nocardioides; species Nocardioides marinquilinus. The sequence continues at coordinate 1,145,124 of NZ_BAABKG010000001.1, read as the reverse complement.
GCCCGAGTCGGCCCAGGTGAACCTGCGCGACGGGCTGGCCGTCGTCCCGCTGACCGACGCGCCGCGCGTCACCACCGTCATCGCATGGCCGCCGCACAGCACCTCGCCGGGCGTCGCCGGGCTGGTGCGGACGGCGTCCCGGCTCTAGCCGCCGCGCGCCACCCGGCGCGAGCCGAGCCAGAAGCCCACCCAGAGGGCGACGAGCACCACGCCCGCGGCCGCGAGCCCGGCACCCAGCAGCTGGGTCTCGGTGACGAACCTCGTGCCGGGAGCGACGGCCCCGTCGACGTCGAGCTCGGTGTAGGCGAACCACCCGTAGTCGGTGCGAGGCCGGTCGGCCACCAGCAGGACGACGGCGCCGGCCGCGGCCAGGCCCAGCGCGAGCACACCCCACAACCACCGCATCATGGGCGGACCCTACGAGCCCGACAGCCGTCCCCGCAGCACATCGACGCCGGGACCGGTGAGGTCGGCGAGCGCGACGGTGCGGCCGGTGACGGCCATGACGAGCGCCTCGCTCGGGCCGCGCAGCTCGGCGCCGTCGCCCTTCGCCCAGTCCTGGTCGGTGGCGACCAGCCGGAGCCCGGCGAGCCGTTTGCGGGGCGCGAAGCTGCGGGTGACCGACGTCGGCGTGGCGACGAAGTCGAGGGCGTGGCGCCAGTCCTCGGGCGGGGCGTCGACGGCGGCGCCCAGCGGCCGCGCCATGTCGCGCAGGTGGATCAGGCTGTCGACCATCGGCCCCCGCGGACCGATGACGGACGGGTCGAGCTCGGCGCCGGAGAGCTCGCGCAGCCGCGCCACCAGCTCGTCGGTCGGGCGGGACGCCGCGCGCCGCGCGTGGACGTCGACCATCCGGTCGAGCGAGCCGCGGTGGCGCACCAGCGCGCCGAGCAGCCCGAGCGTCGTCATGCCCGACTCCAGCGGCTCGACCAGGTGCGCGGCGACCTCCCGCACCGTCCAGCCGACGCACAGGCTCGGCGTCCGCCACTGCTCGGGGGTGAGGCCGGCCAGCAGGTCCGCCGCGCGGCGGCGGTTGTCGGTGGCGATGCGGTAGGCGGTGGCGTGGTCGGTCACGGCTCGGCTCCTCGCGGTCGGCGGCACGTCGAGCCTCACACACCTGGCGCCCCAGCCGTTTGTAGCGATACAGTTGCGTCATTGGTTGACACAAACCTCGGGAGATTCTCCATGACCTCGACGCTCGTCCTGGCCGCTGGCCTCGTCGTGATCGCCAGTGGGTTCACCTACGCCCAGCTGCGGTCGACACGGGAGAACATCGACGACGAGATGGACTCGCTCGCCGCGACCGTCGACGCACCCCTGACCACCGAGGTGCGGCAGTGGCTCGCCCCGCAGCTCGAACGTCGCACGCTCTACCCGGGGATCGGTCTCGTCTGGGGCATTGCGCTGGCCAGCCTCCTGGTGACCGATGGTTGGTATGACGCACCCTGGTACTGGTTCTCGACACTGGTCGGGGCTGGGTTCGGCCTCGTGCTCGGGCAGCTGGTCGCGGCGTACCGGACGACGCCACCGCCGCTCGGCGCCATGCGGACCGCAGATCCGGTCGGACGCCGTGTGGCCACGTCGTTCAGCCGGCCCCGGCGGCTGATGCTGCGGACGGCGGTCGTCATCGCGGCAGCCACGCTCGCCACGGCCGTCGCCCTGGACGCGAGCAGCTCGAGCGACACTGCCGGCCGCGCCGTCCTCGTCAGCGGCGTCATCCTGGTGCTGGCGGTCACCGACTACGTGGCCATCGCGGTCGTGCTCGCACGCCCGGTGCGCTCGAGCACGCCCGAGGGTCGAGCGTGGCAGAAGGCACTGCTGGCCCGGTCAGTGGGCGAGACCCCGCGCGGGACGTTGTTCAGCGCACTGTTCGGCGTCGGGGTCGTCGGCTACACGACCGCGCTCGAGCTGGACGACCTGCCCGCCGTGATGACCGCACTTACCGCTCTTCTCGTCGGCGGGCCCATCGCTGCGACGGCGGTAGCGGCGCTCGTCCACCGTCGTCCGCATCGCGCGGGGCCCGCAGAATTCATCGGAGGACGCGCCACCCCGTGAGCATCGTCATCGACACGGCGTCGAACGTCCCGCCGTACGAGCAGCTGCGCGCGCAGGTGGCGGCGATGGTGGCGGACGGGCGGCTACCCGCCGGCACCCGACTGGCGACGGTGCGCCAGATGGCCTCCGACCTCGGGCTCGCGGCCAACACCGTGGCCCGTGCCTACCGCGAGCTCGAGGCCGACGGCGTGATCGAGACCCACGGCCGACGCGGCACCTTCGTGCGTTCCGTCCAGCGCGAGAGCGGTGCTCTCGCGCGTCTCGTCGCCGACTACGTCGCCAACGCCCGCGCCCTGGGCCTCACCTGTCCCGAAGCGCTGCGGCTGGTCGAGAACCGCTGGACCACCTGACCCGGCCGCTTACCCGTCCTCGCGACGTGTCGCGCCCTCCTCGCGCACCTCACGCGCCTTCTCGCGCAGCGTGGCCTCCTTGCGCTCCTTCTTCTCCAGCTGCCGGACGTCGCGCGGGGGCAGGCGGACGTCGTCCTCGCTGGGCTGGCCGGCCTGCAGCTGGCGGCTGCGCTCGATCTCGGCGTCCAGCTCGGCGCCGAGCAGGAGGGCGATGTTGGTGAGCCAGAGCCACAGCAGGAAGGCGATGACGCCGCCGAGGGCGCCGTAGGTCTTGTCGTAGGAGGAGAAGTTGGCGACGTAGAAGCCGAACGCCACCGACAGCAGCGCCCAGGCGAGGATCGCGACGACGGCGCCGACGCTGATCCAGCGGAAGCGCGGCTGCCGCACGTTGGGCGTGAAGTAGTAGAGCAGCGCGACGATCACGACCACGAGCCCGGCCAGCACCGGCCACTTGACGATCTGGAAGACCAGCACGGTGGTGTCGCCGAGGCCGATGCGTTCCCCGATGGACGTCGCCACGGGTCCGCTCACCACCAGCAGCGCGAGCACGGCCGCCACCAGGACGACGATGACCGCGGTGAGCAGCAGCATCGCGGGCCGCAGCTTCCACACCGGCCGGCCCTCGCCGATCTCGTAGATGCGGTTCATCGCGCGGCCGAAGGCACCGACGTACCCGCTCGCCGACCACAGCGCACCGGCGAGTCCGAGCACGAACGCGAAGCCGGCGGCCTGCGAGCCGCTGAGGTCGCGCAGCGTCGGGCCGATCGAGTCGACGACGCCACCGGCGCCGAGGTCGGACAGGACGCCGAGCACCTCGTCGACCGCCTGCGTGCCCTGCCCGACCAGCCCGAGCAGCGACGTCAGCGCGATCGCGGCCGGGAAGAGCGCGAGCACCGCGTAGTAGGTGAGGGCGGCGGCGAGGTCGGTGCACTGGTCGTCGCTGAACTCCGCCAGCGTCGTGCGCAGCGCGAGCCTGCGGGCCGGCGGGCTCAGCTGGGTGGGCGAGTCGGGCTTGGCGCCGGCCTCGGGGTCGGGCCGCTGCTCGAGCTCGGCCGCGGACTCCTCGCCCCCCTCGGGGGCGTCGGGGTCGGTGTCGGGGTCGGTCTCGGCGGGCCGATGGGTGGGCATGAGCAGGCTCCTTCGGCCGTGGGGCTGACCCGTCGAGCCTGTCGCCACCCGCCCCTCGCCTCCTGCGCCTGACCGGGTGAGAGGAGGGGTGAACCTGCCAGACTCGGACCGTGGCCGAGCCGAACGAGGAGTCCGCGAGCGTGCGCGACCACCTCGCCAACGAGCGCACCCAGCTGGCCTGGCTGCGCACCGGTGCGGCGGTGATGGTGGTCGGCCTGGCCCTCGCCCGCTTCGCCGACGGCGGGGGCGTGGACGCCGCCAGCCTCACCGCGGGCGGCGTGCTCATCGCTGCGGGCGCCGGCGTCGCCGCCTACGGTCTGCGGCGCTACCGCCGCATCGGCGTCGAGCTGCGCCACGGCCTCTCCCCCACCGCCGCGTCCACCCGCGGCCCGACGCTCGCCTCGGCCGCGGTGCTGCTCGCGGTGGTGGTGGCCGCCGTCGTCCTGGTGACGACGGGGTAGGGAGCCGTCACCCTCGTTGCGCGAAGTGCCGGCGAACGGCCGCGGCCTGGTCGGTCGTCAGGCGCCACCGTGTGTAGGGGACGCTCTGCCAGCCCTGCGCGCGCAGCCAGGCGCGGATCGTCCTGGGGCTGATGCCGAGCTCGGCGCCGAGCTCCTTCGGAGTGACTTCGTCCATGGCTGCTATATCAGTCTGACCATCGGTGGCGGTGGACGATTGAGCGCTCGCGCGCGGCCCCGGCGCCGTACTCGTCGCCGACCTCGCCCGTCTGCTTGGTCACCACGAGGGCCGCAAGGTCGGGCTCACCGCGTCGGCGGCAGTCGACACCGACGAGGTCGAGCAGCCGGCCGAGTCCGTTGGTGGCGTGAGTCAGCCGCGCCCCGACCTTCAGCTCGCCGTAGGTCGCCGTGCCGCCGGAGCGCGCTACTCCGATGAGGAAGGTCCTCACCCGAGGCATCACCTCGACGTCGGTCGAGCTCACCGTGAGCGTCCTGCCCTTGACCTCGAACTTCTCGCTCTGCCGGAGCACCCGAGCATTATGGCCACGAGGGACCGCTCAGCGCGGCCCGAGCACCCGCCGCAGGTAGGGGTTCTCGAAGCGGCCGCGGGGGTCGCGGCGGGCGAGAACGGCGCGGAAGTCGTCGAAGCGGGGGTAGGCGGCGCGGAGGGCGGTGGCGTCACAGGCGAAGGCCTTGCCCCAGTGGGGGCGGGCGCCGAGCGGCAGCAGGGCGGCCTCCACGTCGGGCAGCACCGCGGCGACGGCGTCCACGTCGAGCTTGAAGGTGAAGTGGACGGCAAGGCTGTCGCGGCCGGACGACGGGCTCAGCCACGCCTCGTCCGCGGCGACCCGGCGCAGCTCGCTGACGTGCAGCAGCGGCGCGACCACCGGGGCGAGCGCGCGCATGGCGGCCACGGCGTCGGCGGCGGCCTCGGCCGGCAGCAGGTACTCGGCCTGGATCTCCTCGCCGGCGCTGGGCAGGAAGTCGCTGCGGAAGTGCGGCAGCCGCTCGTGCCAGGGGCCGTGCGAGCCGAGCTGCGGTGTCAGGTTCTCGACCGGCATCCCGGGCAGCATGTGCAGCGGCTCGGCGGCCTCGCGGGCACCGAGCCCGGCGAGCACCTCGACGGCGTCGCCGCCGGCGCCACCGGGCACCCGCTTGACCCACACCTGCTCGACCTCGTCGGTGTCGTAGCGGGTGAACAGGCTGACGCTGTAGCCACCGCCGAGGACGTCGTCCCACCGCGGCAGCAGCGCCTCCCACGTGAGCCCCTCGAAGACCCGCGACTCCACCTCGAACGCCGGCACCGTGGCCAGCTCGACGCGGTGCACGACGCCGAACGCGCCGAGCCCCACCGAGACCGCCGCGAAGTCGTCGTCGCCGCGCGCCACCCGCTGCGCCACGCCGTCGGCGTCGACCAGCTCGACCGCGACCACCTGCGACGACAGCGCCGGGTTGCCGACGCCCGAGCCGTGGGTGCCGGTCTGCACCGCGCCGGCCACCGAGATGTGCGGCAGCGAGGCCAGGTTGGGCAGCGCCCGCCCCTGCTCGTGCAGCACGGCGGCGAGCTGGGCGTGCGTCAGGCCGCCCGGCGCGCTCACGACACCGGTGCCGGGGTCGAGCCGCACGTCGTCTGGCATCGCCTCGAGGCTCACCTGCACGCCGTCGGCGTCGGTGTCGGCGGCGTCGTTGAAGGAGTGCCGGGTGCCGACCGCCTTGACCCGCTCGTGCGCGGTGACCGCCTCGGACAGCTCGGCCACCGACGTCGGCGTCAGCCGCGCCGAGGCCTGGTAGGTGACGTTGCCGGCCCAGTTCTTCGCGGGGACGTCGGCTCGGGTCGGCAGGTCTCGCTCCACCTCGCCAACCTACGGGCGGCCCTCACAGCTCGCGGCGAAGGTGGACGTCGTCGACCCCGGCCCCGTGCTCGAGGAAGGTGCGCCGCGCGGCCGCGTCGTGCGCGTAGACCCGAAGGTGCACGTCGCGCACGCCGAGCGCCCGCACGTGCCGCACGAGCGCGCCGAGCAGCGACTTGGTCAGCCCCTGGCCGCGGAACGGCTCGAACAGGTCGAGGGTGTTGCCGAGGAAGTCGACCGGCCCCTCCGGCCCGTCGGGCCGCACGAGCGTCGCCCACGCCCGGCCCACGGGCTCGCCGTCCGGGCCCATGGTGCCGGTCATCAGCAGCTCGTCGTCGGGCGGCGACGCGCCGGCGATGCGCCGCAGCTGGTCGTCCATGCGCGCCATCGGCGCGCCGGGCGCCGGCAGCACGCCGGCGCGCTCCATGCCGGCCCGCAGGAACTCCCGCGCCTCCTCGGCGAACCGCTGCCGCTCCTCGGGCGTCATCGGCCGGACGGCGACGCGCCGGTCGTCCTGCAGCTCGGGTGCGGCGTCGGGATCGAGCCGCTTCGAGACACCGGTCATGGTGGCGAGGTAGCCCGCATGCTGGAAGGCACCGGCCAGAGCGGGGGCGACGGCCGTCGTCACGACGTCGGCGCCCCACTCCCGGGCGTGGGCGGCGAGCGCGTCGGCCAGGTGCGACCACACCTCGCGCCGCTCGGCGGGCACGGTGGTCTGCAGCAGCCGGACGGCGCACCGCACCACCGGCCCCTCGCGCTTGAGGGTCAGCACCGCACCACCCACCACGACGTCGCCGGCGACGACGTCGAGCGCCCGCCAGTCGTCGACGTCGTCGCGCCCGGGCAGCGGAGCGCCGGCCGCCGCCTGGTCGGCGCGCCACCGGGCGAGGTCGGCGTCGGCCATCGGCACGACGCGCACCGAGGTCACCGGACCCGGCGCACCTTCGAGACCGCCGCCTGCACCCGCGTGCTGCCCAGCAGCCGGACGACGTAGCCGGTCTTCGCGCCGGCGTTGCGGTCGGCCACGACCAGCCGGTCGACGTCGCCCTGCCCGTCGAGCGTGCGCTGCGCGACCTGCTGGAAGCGGCCGCCGCTCAGCACGCGCAGCACCTTCACCCGCTCACCGGCCAGCGACGAGGCTCCGGTGACCCGCAGCACGTCGGCGGCGGGGCCGTTGTCACGGCCGGCCAGGCCGATGGACGCCGTCCCCCGGCCGGAGCCGAAGCCCACCGTCCGCCGGGCACCGGCGTCGGCGTCGCCGTCGACCGGCGGCCAGTCGGAGTCGGCGACGGTCTCACCGGTCGCGACCAGCAGGCGCCCGCCGGTCTCGGCCGCCCTCGGCGTCTGCTGCTCGTCGGCGACGACGAACGAGAACGCACCGTCGTCGTCGGTGGTCACGCTGCTCGTGAGCAGCCGCTTGCCGCCGACGAGGATGCCGGCGTCGGGATCGCGACCCGGCACCACCTCGACGCCGCGCTGGAAGGCCAGGTCGACCTTGCGGAAGGGCAGGTCCACGCCGTCTCCGAGCGTCAGCCGACCGGTGAAGGACTGACGGCCGCCGGGGCCGGCCGCCGGCCCGGGGGTCAGCACCAGTCGGGCCTGTCCTGCCTGGAAGCCGAGGCTCGACACCCCGGAGGTCCCGGCCATGCGGGCCTCGAGGACCCACTGCCCCGCTGCGGGCTGCCACTGGACCGGGGCGTAGCCGTCGGCGGCGGTGGTCGCCGGCGTCCACGTCTCGGGCGGCGTCTCGCCCTGCTGGTAGAGGCGGTACTCGACCGGCTGGCGGCCGATCGGCTGGCCCTGCTGGTCGTAGGAGCCCACGGCCAGGTCTCCCACGGCGTACTCGTCGAGGTCGAAGGCATCGAGGTCGAAGCTCACCGGGCCCGCCGAGGTGGGCTCCGGCGTGTAGGCGGCGGCCTCCACCTCGACGACCGGGTCGACGCCGTCCTCGAAGGCGTCGACGTCGGTGGTGTTGACGTAGTAGGTCTGCGTCGTGCCGGCGGGCTGGGTGGTGGCGACCTGGCCCGTGCCGTCGGTGTAGCCGACGACGTTGCCATTCGAGCGACGCCGCACCTCGGCCCCCGCGATGCCGAAGCCGTTCTGGTCGTCGACGAAGAAGGTCACCTCGGTGGCCTCGCCGGCGGGCTTCGGTCCGTTGGTGCTCGCGCTCGCCTGGGTGATCGTCTGCCGGTAGAGCGTGATCGGCTCGACGTGGTCGCTGTCGAGCTCAGCCCGCACGGCGAGCGTGTCTCCGACGGCGGCGTCGAACGCTCGCAGGTCGAGCACGCCGTCGAACTCGCCACCGAAGGCGACGCTGCCCTCCGGACCCTTGATGGGCGATGCCTCGACCTGCGCGTTGGTGCGCCAGGCGTACTCGCCGTCCTCGGCGCGCCACGCCTCGAGCACGACGTTCCCCGCGTTGGCGCCGGTCGTGCCGCTGACGACCAGCAACCGGCCCGTGCGGTCGCTGTCGGCGTACGGCTGGCGGAAGAACCCACCCTCGCTCTCGGCGAACAGGCTCCGCGTCTGCTCGCCGCCGACGACGCGGACGCCGGTGCGCCGCGCGAAGCTGGTGCCTCCGGTCGTGGTGGCGCGGGCCCGGAGCGCGACCGTGCGGCCGACCAGGTCGCCGTCGGGAGTTGCGGTGGGGTCCCAGTCGGTGACGGCGTAGCCGGTCATGGTGCCGCTCGTGGCGGTGATCTCGGTCCAGCCCGACGCGCCGTTGGCGGCCTGCGGGTCGAGGTTGTAGTCCCAGCCGACGACGGCGGTGGGGTCGGCCGTCTGCAGGGCCAGCCGCACCGTGTCGTCCCTGCCGTCCCAGCGCACGCTGGCGACGGGCGAGGCCCCCGCCTGGCTGAGCAGGGCGACGCCCGGGCCGGCGGCGGAGGTCGCAGGAGCGGGGGCGAGGGCGAGACCGGTGACGGCAAGGGCCGCGACGGCGCTCGTCGCCAGGCCCCGGGTCGTGAGACTGGGCATGGCGGCGAGCCTAGGTAGCGGCGAGGGGGCCCCGCCGGGTTATGGGAGAACCCGGGTGAGGCCCCGACCCGCTCAGGCCGGGTAGGGCAGCAGCGTCGCGTTCACCGACTCCCAGGCCGAGCGCAGCGCGGCCAGGTCGGCGGGACGTCGCTTGGCCAGGTCGGCCTGCTCGCGCTGGTCGGCGCCGAGGTCGTAGAGGTGGTCGACGCCGTCCGGGGTGCGCAGGTACTTCAGCTCGCCGCGTCGCAGCGCCCGCATGGTGCGGGTGCGCCAGAACAGGTCGCGCTCGGGCACCTCACGGCCGCGGAACAGGTGCGGCACCAGGCTGGTGCCGTCGAGCGGGTAGGCCGGGTCGGGCTCGGCGCCGGCCAGCTCGAGGAAGGTGGCGGTCCAGTCGGTGGTGTAGACGGGCACGTCGCTGACCTGGCGCTTGCCGATGCGGCCGGGCCACGACACGATCATCGGCACCCGGATGCCGCCCTCGTTCACGCTGGCCTTGTTGCCGGTGAACGGCCAGTTGTAGCTGAACCGCTCGCCGCCGTTGTCGCTCTGGAACAGCACGATGGTGTCGCGGTCCTGGCCGGTGCGGCGCAGCTCGTCGAGCACCCGGCCGATCGAGCGGTCGAGGCTCTCGACCATCTCGGTGTACTTCTCCAGCGACCCGCCGTCGTCGTGGAACAGCGCACGCGGCACACCCGCCTGCACCTTGGCGGTGATCTCGTCGCTGACCGCCTTGTCACCGCGGCCCTCCCACGGCCAGTGCGGGGTGGTGAAGTTCAGGTTGAACAGCCACGGCCGCGACTGGCGGGCGTTGCGGCGCACGACGTCCACGGCCTTCTCGGTGAGGATGTCGGTGTAGTAGCGCGGGTCCTTGACCTGCTGCTCGCCCTCCCACAGGTCGTAGCCGTCCTTGGCGTACAGCTTGCTGAAGTAGTCGAGGCCGCCGGAGTAGTTGCCGTAGAAGTAGTCCCAGCCCGACTTCAGCGGCGAGAACCACGGCAGGAAGCCGCCGTGCCACTTGCCGACCATGGACGTCGCGTAGCCCTGCGCGCGCAGCAGCGAGGCGAGCGTGGGGTGCTCGGGCGGGATGCCGGCCGTCGGCGCGGGCGCCGCGATCGGCTCCTGCAGGCCGCCGGGGGTGCGGCCGGGGTGGCGCCCGGTGTAGAGCGCGAAGCGGGTGGGCGAGCACACCGCGCCGGCCGAGTAGCCGTCGGTGAACCGCAGGCCGGACGCCGCCAGCCGGTCGAGGTTCGGCGTCTCGATGTTCGGCGACCCGTAGACGCCGAGGTCGGCGGCGCCGAGGTCGTCGGCCAGGATCACCAGGATGTTGGGCCGGGGCACCCGGCCCCGCTGGGCCACGGCGCGGAAGGGCTGCTCGGCGGCTGCTGGCCCGGCGGCACCGGTGGCACCGACGGCGCCGGCCGCACCGAGGGCGCCGACGGCCGCGCCGGCGAGGGTGCGCCGGTGGAGGCCGCGGGTGGCGGGGGTGGACTGCGTCATGCGGGGGGTCTCCTCGTCATTGTCTATTGACTCGCTAGAGACCATAGACCCGCTCGTCACGCGGTCGACGGCGGGTGTCGGCGTGCGGACAGGGGTGGCTTGCACATCGCTGACAGCGGATGGCAACCCGATGGCAAGCCGCCCCGGTGAGGCTCCTGCCACCGCACGACGCCGATCGACACCGGCGTCACCACCCGAGAGGAACCACGATGTCCACGCTCCGCACCCGACCTCACCGGGCCGCCCTGGCCGCCACCGCCGCCGCCCTGCTGCTCGCCCTCACCGCCTGCGGCGGGGACGACGGCGGCGCCGACGGCACCGACGGGGGCAGCGGCGACGCGGCCGCCGACGCCGCGGCCGACCTCGACGACGTCCGCAGCGGCGACGTGCCCGAGGAGTGCGTCGAGGCGTTCCCGCTCGCCATCGAGCCGGCCGACCTCGCCGACGTCTCGCTGCGCCCGTCCGACTTCCCCGAGCCGCCGGTCGACGCGACGCTCTGCAGCACCAGCTCGACCCTCGACGACTCGATCATGACCGCCGACTACGTCACCGGGGCCGGCGAGGCCGAGGTGCTCGACGGCTACGAGGCCGCGTTGGCCGACTACGAGGTGCTGCGCGACGACAGCAGCGGCATCGACACCGTCACCGCCGACCTCGGCGAGGGCGTCTTCGTGCAGGTCACCCCGGGCGACGGCACCTTCAGCGTCGCCTTCGGCACCGAGTGAGGGCCTAGGCCCGCCAGGTCACCCGGGAGAGCGTGCCGTCGCACGCCTCCCGGGTGCCACCGTGGAGTGGTGACCACCATCGCCGAGCTGCTCGTCCGATCCCTCGCCGACCACGGCGTCCGCCAGATGTGGGGCGTGGTCGGCGACGCGCTCAACCCGTTCACCGACGCGATCCGCCGCGAGGAGCGGCTCGAGTGGATCGGGGTGCGCCACGAGGAGGCCGCCGCGTTCGCCGCCTCGGGCGTCTCGCAGGCCACCGACGACCTCGCGGTGTGCCTGGGCACCGTCGGGCCGGGCGCCATCCACCTGCTCAACGGCCTCTACGACGCCAAGAAGTCGCGCACGCCGGTGCTGGCGATCTGCGGCCAGGTGCCGCGCGCCGAGATGGGCACCGACTTCTTCCAGGAGGTCGACAACGACGTGATCTTCAGCGACGTCGCGGTCTACTGCCAGACGATCACCTCGCCCGAGCAGGCCGGAGTCGCGATCACCGCGGCGGTCAACGCGGCGCTGCAGCAGCGCGGCGTCGCCGTGCTCACCTTCCCCGGCGACGTCGGCGAGCTCGACGTCCCCTCGGGCACCCCGGTGCCGCGCTTCGAGCGGCAGCGCCCGGTGGCCGAGCCGCAGCCGGACGCCGTCCGCGAGGCCGCTGCGGCGATCAACGCCGCCGACAAGGTGACGCTGCTCGTCGGCGCCGGCGCGCTCGCGGCCCGCGACGACGTGCTGCGGCTCGCCGAGCGGGTGCAGGCGCCGATGGTGCTCAGCCTCAAGGCCAAGGCCGGTCTCGAGCACGACAACCCGTTCCAGGTCGGGCAGTCGGGCCTGATCGGCAACCCGGCCACCGCGCTCGCGTTCGCGGGCTGCGACACCCTCGTCATGCTCGGCACCGACTTCCCCTACCCGGAGTTCCTGCCCGAGGGCAAGACCGTCGTGCAGGTCGACCTCGAGGGCGCGCACGTCGGACGCCGCACCCCCGTCGACCACGCCGTCGTCGGCGACGCCGGCCGCGCCCTGCAGGCGATGCTGCCGCTGCTGGAGGACAAGCCCGAGCGCAAGGCCACCAAGCACCTCGAGCACGCCCGCGAGGCCTTCGAGCTGTGGCAGAAGGGCCAGGCGCACCTCGCCGACCCCGACTACGACCGCAAGCGGGTCGGCGTCCTGCGCAAGCTGGTCGACAACCCCGACGCCCGCATCCGGCCCGAGCTGCTCGCCGCCGCAGTCGACCGGCACGCCGCCGACGACGCCGTGTTCACCACCGACACCGGCATGGCGGTTGTGTGGCTCTCGCGGTTCGTCTCGATGTCGGCCGGACGCCGGCTCGTCGGCTCCTACAACCTCGGCTCGATGGCCAACGCGCTGCCGCAGGCGCTCGGCATCCAGGCGCTCGACCGCTCCCGCCAGGTGATCTCGTTCAGCGGCGACGGCGGGCTCAGCATGCTGATGGGCGAGCTGCTCACCGCCGTCGCCTACGACCTGCCGGTCAAGATCGTCGTCTTCGACAACGGCCGCCTCGGCATGGTGAAGCTCGAGATGGAGCAGGTCGGCATGCCCGAGTTCGGCACCGTGCTGCACAACCCCGACTTCGCCAGGGTCGCCGAGGCGATCGGCCTGCGCGGCATCCGGGTCGAGCAGCCGGGCGACGTCGACGCCGCCGTGGCCGAGGCGCTCGCGCACGACGGCCCGGTGCTGCTCGACGTGCTCACCAACCCCGACGAGATCGCCGTGCCGCCCAAGCCGACGCTCAGCCAGGCCTGGGGCTTCGCGATCGCCAAGAGCAAGGAGTTCGTGACCAGCCCGGAGTAACCGGGGCCGGCGCCGGCGGTCGCCTCAGGCGTGGCCGGCCGACGCCTCGGGGCCGTCGACCTCGAAGGCCTTGTCGTCGGGCTCGACCGCCTCGTCGTGCTCGGCCACGCCCATCTCGGAGCCGGCGGTCGGCGCGCCCGCGGCGGTGCCCTCGACCTCGGGTCCGGGGGTGACGTCGGCGTCGATGCGCTCGGGCTCGTTCTGGTGCTCGCTCATGCCCCGAACCTAGGCGGAGCCCCCGTCAGCCCCGCCACACCTGTGCGGACGCGATCGCCTCCAGCTCGGGAAGGGTGAGCAGCGGCTGGTCGGCGGTCACCGGGGAGTCGGCGCCCCACTTGTGGTCGACGGTGTTCGCCGTCGAGACGTACACCCAGCCCCCGTCGACCGGTGCCGTCGCGGTCACGGTCGTCACGTCGCCGTACCGTCGGACGCCGTCGTCGTCACCGGGCTCGCCGACCGCGTCGGCGACGGCGTAGGTCGCCTCGTCGCCGTCGCGGGTCGTCACGGTGACGTAGCCGGGCTCGGGCGGGTCGACGGGCGTCGGCTGCAGCATCACCTCGACGGAGCCGCGCTCGCCGTCGGCGTTCTCGAGGACGGCGCCGAGGCGGCCGCGCTCGTCGAGCGACTCCGACCGGACGACGTCGACACCCGCGGGTAGCAGCGTCTCCAGCCGGAGACCGATCTCACCGGCCGGGACGTCGGCCCACGCCGGGGTCGGGCCGCCGAGCGCCTGCTGCCACTCCGGCGGCAGCTGCCGCCACTGGTACTGCGGGACGTCGTCGGGCCGGGTCGGCTCGGCGCCCGCGGCCGGCCGCCCGGGGTCGACGGTCGGCGCGACGGTGGGCGCCACGGAGGGCGGCGTCGTCCCGGCCGGGTCGACGCCGCGGACGGCGGGCTGGCCGCCGCCGAGCGCCACGACCGTGGCGACGCTCGCGGCCGCGAGGCCGGTCACGGCGAGCCCGGCGGTCCGGGCCTGCCGGCGCCGGCGCAGGGCCCGCCCCCGCTCAGCGGCGCCGGCGAGCCCGCGGGGCGGGTCGGCGTCGACGAGGGTGCGGGTGAGCAGGTCGCGCAGCTCGCGCTCGTGCAGGTCGTGGTCGCTCATGCCGGGTCTCCTGGGGTCGTGGCCGGTCGGACGGGTCCGACGGGGTCGCTGAGCTGCTCGCGCAGCCGGCGCAGGGCGCGCAGGCTGCGGTTCTTCACGGCGGCCTCGGTGAGGCCGAGGGCGACGGCGGTCTCGTGCAGGCTGCGGTCCTCCCAGTAGCGCCCCACCACGACGGCCCGGTCGAGCGGGGCCAGCGTCGCGAGCGAGGCCAGCAGGGCGAGCCGGTCGGCGTGGTCGACGCCGTCCGGCCGCGCGGCCACGTCGGGCGTCTGCGCCACCGGCAGCTCGGTGCTGCTGCGACGCCGCCGCCGGGAGAGGAAGGTGTTGACGAGCATCCGGTGCACGTAGGCGACGGGGTCGTCGGCGGCACGCACCCGCCGCCACGAGGCGTAGGCCCGCGCGAGCGTGGCCTGGGCCAGGTCCTCGGCGGCGTGCGGTCGACCGGTCAGCAGCAGCGCGCTGCGGTAGAGGTGCGTGCCGCGCGCCGCCATGAACTCGGCGAACTCGGCGTCGTCGCGCTCCCTGCGTCCCACGTGCTGTCCCTCCGTCGGCGTCCTCACCCCAACAGACGCAGCAGACCGGCGAGAAGGTCTCAGGCCAGACTGTGCGTCGTGAGCGAGCTGCCCCTCGACGAGACCACCCGCGTGCGCCGGCTGCCGGAGCGGCAGCGCACCGAGCGGGCCGAGCTGGACGCCGTCCTCGACGCCGCGATGGTGGCGCACGTCGGTGTGGTGCGCGACGGGCAGCCGGTGGTGATCCCCTTCGCGTCGGCGCGCGACGGCGACGGGCTGCTGCTGCACGGCTCGACCGGGGCGGGCCTGCTGCGCGCGGCCGCGGCGGGCGAGCCGGTGTGTGCGACGGTCACCCTGCTCGACGGCCTCGTGGTGGCGCGGTCGGTCTTCGACCACTCGATGAACTACCGCAGCGCGGTGGTGCTGGGCGTCCCCGAGGTGCTCGAGGGCGAGGCGAAGGAGCGGGCGCTGCAGGTGATCACCGACCACCTGCTGCCCGGCCGGACGAGCGAGGTGCGGGCCTCGACCCGCAAGGAGCTCGCCGCGACGCTGGTGGTGCGGCTGCCGCTCGACCGGGCGAGCGTGAAGGTGCGGGCGGCGCCGGCCACGACGGCGCCCGACGACGGCGAGGACCGCGGCACGTGGGCGGGCGTCGTCCCGCTGCAGACGTGGGCGGGCGACCCGCAGCCGCACCACGACGTGCCTGACGGCGTCGAGGTGCCGGAGTCCGTGCGCGCGGCGGTGGCCGCCACGCGCACCCCACGACGCTGACCCGTCCCCTATAAGCGACGGGTCAGCGTGGTGGATCAGCCGAACAGGTCCTCCAGGCTGCGGCCGGTGCGGGGGATGGCGAGCCAGGCGGCCCAGGTGAGGTCGCGGCCGACGTAGCGCGGCGCGGTCAGCGGCCACGAGGCGGCGATCCAGCCGGGGACGAAGGCGTCGAGGGCGGCCTCGACCTCGCTGCCGACGTGCTCGTCGCGCACCCACCACGAGATGTCGGCGTCCGCGCCGGGCTTGTCGGTGGGGTCGATGTAGACGCAGCCGAGCAGCTCGGTCTCGGCCGGGTCGAACAGCGCGTAGTTGAACGACAGGTGGGCCTCGGCCTCGTCCCAGTGGTGCTGCAGGTCCTCGCGGTCCTGCTCCGCGCTCATCTGCTCGGGCGGCCAGCCCCACGCCTCGCCGTAGATCGACCACAGGCGCTCACGCGACCCGTTGACGGCGGGCAGGTCGAGCTCGGTGTCGTCGGGGTGGATGGGACGCAGGTGGTGCCCGGTGGGCAGCTCGACGCGGGTGGGGTGTTGCCAGCCGGCGGGCAGCCAGGGGGTCTCGGCGGTGGGTTCGGTCGGGGGTTCGGTGGTGGTCATGGGCCGAGCCTGCGGGGCGCTGCTTGCCTCACCCTTGCCCGGCGGCGAAGCGCAGGCAGCCCTGCTCGGCCACGACGGCGTCGCGTGCGGCCCGGGCGGCGGTCGCTTCCGCGGGCCGACCGAGCGCGTCGAGGCACGCCGCCCGCTGACCGTGCAGCCGCGCGAGGACGACGCGCTCGCCGCTCTCCTCGCTCAGCGCGACCGCGCGGTCGAGCACGGTGAGGGCGGCGGCGTGGTCGCCGGCCGCGACCTCGACGTCGGCCACGACGGCGGCGACGAGCGTGCCGAACATGTGCCGGCCGTCGTCGAGGTAGTCGGCCGCGGCCGCGCGGGACGCCGTCCGGGCCGCGTCGACGTCGTCCGCCTGCGCCAGCGCCCAGGCCAGCGGCGGCAGCGCGAAGGTCTCGAACGGCCCGAAACCGGCCTCCTCGGCGGTGCGGCGGGCCCGCTCGGCGCGGGCGCGGGCCTCGTCGGGCCGGCCGAGCCACACCGCCCGCCACGCCTGGAGGATGTCGAGGTAGGCGGTCGTGTAGGGGTGGTCGAGCCGCTCGGCCGCGGCGTCGGCGGCACCGGCGTCGGCCGCCGAGAGCGTGCCGTCGTCGTCCGAGGCGACGGTGAGCGTGAACGCCGACCAGCCGTGCATCACCGCCACGGGGTCCTGGGCGAAGACCTCCAGCGGGGCGTCGGTGAGGCCGGCCGCGCGGGCGAGGCCGGCCGCCAGGTGGTCGCGGGCCTCGTCGAGGCGGCCCTCGAGCAGCCGCAGCTGGCCGAAGGCCTGCTGCTCGGCCACCTCCAGCCAGGGTGGGGCGCCGAGGTCGGCGGCCGCCATCGCCTCGACCGCCGCGTCGGCCGTGGCCAGCTCGCCGGCGACGAGCGCCGACCCGAACCGGCCCCACTGCCCGAGCACCCGCTGCTCGGTGGTGCCGACCCGGCCGGCGAGCTCGACGGCGCGCGCCCGCTGCTCGACCACCTCGGCCGACTCGTACCCCGCGCTCTGCGACAGCAGCGCCGCGAGCCGCAGCCGCACCTCGAGCTCGAGCGGCTCGCCCTCGGCGGGCGGCAGCTGCGGGGCGAGGTCGAGGGCGCGGCGCAGCAGGTGCTCGGCATCGGCGAGGGCGAGGCGGCGCGAGGCGACGCGCGCCGCCCGCAGCGCGGCACCGACCGCCGCGGCGGGGTCGCCGAGCAGCCCGGCGCTCAGGTAGTGGTGGGCCACCCGGTGCGCCAGGGCCGCACCCTCGGGCTCGGCGCCGTGGCGCGCCACCAGCGCCTCGGCCGCCTGCGCGTGCCAGGTCGCCCGGCGCACCGGACCCACCGACGCCTCGAGCACCTCCTGCACCAGCGCGTGCGCGAACCGCTGCCCGCCGGCCGTGGCGGCCGGCTCGAGCAGCCCCAGCCCGGTGGCCCGGTCGACGGCGTCCGCGACGTCGGCCACCGGCCGGGCCAGCACGGTGCCCAGCAGCGGGACGTCGAACTCGCGCCCGAGCACGGCGGCCGCGCCGAGCACGTCGCGGTCACCGGCGGCCAGCACGCGCAACCGGCTCTCGACGACGGCGCCCACCGACCGCGGCACCGGCACGTCGGCGCGGCCGCCCCGCTGGCGCTCCTGGTCGAGCAGGCGGGTGAGCTCGACGAGGTAGAACGGGTTGCCGTCGGTGCGCTCGCGCAGGGTGAGGGCGACACCGTGGCGCAGCGGCGTGCCGAGGTGGTGCGAGACCAGCGCGTCGACGTCGCCGACCTCGAGGCCCTGCAGGGCCAGCACGGTGCCCCGCGCCCGGCCCACCGCGGCCTCGAGCCGGGTGGCGGCGTCGTCCGGTCGCGTCGTGCCGACCAGGGCGAGCCGCCCCGAGCGCACCGTGGCCAGCAGGTAGTCGACCAGCGCCAGCGTCTCGGGGTCGGCCCAGTGCAGGTCCTCCAGCACCACGACCACCGGCCGCTCCCCCGCGCCGGCCGTCAGAGCACGGGCCACCGCGTCGAACAGCCGCACCCGAGCCCGCGCGGCGCCCACGCCGCCGTCGGCAGGCCCGGTCTCGCCCAGCCCCGGCACGAGGACGGCGAGCTCGGCCGCCTGCGGCTCGGTGAGCGCCGCACGCAGCGCGTCGACGCCGACCTGCCCGGCCAGCCCGTCGAGCGCC
Organism: Nocardioides marinquilinus; assembly: GCF_039543705.1. Taxonomy (NCBI): domain Bacteria; kingdom Bacillati; phylum Actinomycetota; class Actinomycetes; order Propionibacteriales; family Nocardioidaceae; genus Nocardioides; species Nocardioides marinquilinus. The sequence goes on along the minus strand of NZ_BAABKG010000001.1, from coordinate 1,127,169 downwards.
TGCTCCCACGGCCACAGCGCGCCGGCGCCGCCGTCCCAGCAGGCGCCGGCCACCACGACCGCGGAGCCGTCGGCCTCCAGCCCGTCGCGCAGCGCCTCCACCAGGTGTGTCTTGCCGATGCCCGGCTCGCCGACCAGCAGCGCCGCGGACGGCGTGCCCCCGGCCGCGGCGGCCACCACCTCGCGCAGCGCAGCGAGCTCGTGGTCGCGGCCCACGAGCGGCGGGGCGTCGTCGCCCGAGGTCACCGGCGTCACCGGCGTCACCGGCGGCGTCGGCACGGACGGAGCCGGCGGCTCCGACACCTCGGCCGGCGCCGGGCGGACGACGTCCAGCGCCGGGTCCTGCTGCAGCATCCGGCCCCACAGCCGCTGCAGGTCGGCGCCGGGGTCGACGCCGAGCTCGTCGGCGAGCAGCCGCCGTCCGGTCTCGTAGACGGCGAGCGCGTCGGCCTGGCGGCCGGCGCGGTAGAGCGCAAGCATCAGCGCGCCGCGCAGCGCCTCGCGCAGCGGGTGCTCGGTGACCAGGCCGGGCAGCGTGTCGAGCAGCCCGTCGTGACGGCCGAGCGCGAGGTCGGCCTCGGCCAGCAGCTCGTGGCAGGCCAGCCGTTGCTCGTCGAGCCGGTCGGCCTCGAGCCGCGCGAACTCGCCGCGCACGTCGAGGTAGGGCCGGCCGCGCCACAGCGCGAGGGCGTCGGCGGCGGCCCGTCGGGCCGGCTCGAGCCGGCCCTCGGCGAGCAGCCGGCGCGCCGCCACCAGCCCCGAGGCGAGGCCGGCGGCGTCGATCTCGCACACCTCGTCGTCGAGCCGGTAGCCCGCCGGCTCGGTCACCAGCAGCGGCCGCTCCTCCGCGGTGCGCAACGCGCCGCGCAGCCGCGAGACGACGCCGTGCATCGTGGCCGGCACCCCGGTCTCGCCCCAGACGCGGTCGAGCAGCACCTCGTAGGGGACGACGCGGCCGGCGTCGACCACGAGCGCGGCCAGCACCTCCGACCGCCGGCGCGGACCCAGGTCGAGCGGGCCGTCGGGCCCGGTGACGACGACCGGCCCGAGCACGCCGATGTGCAGCCGCCCGGTCACGGCGCACACCGTAGCGGCGGGCGCCGTCGTCTAGGCCTGGGAGCGCTCGCGCGCCCGCTCGCCCACGCGGGCCCGGCGGACGCCGATCTCGACGCCGACCGCCACGCCGCCGATCAGCAGCAGCACCCCGCCGAGCAGCGAGAGCAGCCAGCCGACGAACGCGGCGCCGCCCGAGTCGTCGGCGCCGAGCAGGAACAGGCCACCGACCAGCACCAGCCCGAGGCCGCCGAGGAGCATCAGCCCCGGGTTGGCGGTGTCGTCGTCGACGGGAACCGTGTGGTTGCTGCCTCGGCCGGTCATGCGCGGACCCTAGTCGCGTCCGGCCCCGGCCTCCAGCACCTCGATCAGCGCATTTGCTTGCCGACGGCAACGATCCGGAAGGTTCCGGCGCCGCTCGCCTCGTGCGACGACGGTGCCGCCCCCAGGATGCTCGAGGACCGTCGAACCCCTCGGTCTCGGGAATCTCAGGAGGACGTTGTCTTGAAGCTCAACCGTGCCGGTGCCGGCCTCGCCGCCGCCGCGCTCACCGCGACCCTCGCGGTCACCACCCCGGGGACGGCGACCGCCGCCCCCACCGCCGACCGGACCAGCGACGCCACCGCGTCGGCGTCCACGTCGGCGGCGCAGCAGACCGTCGCCGAGGAGAACCAGGAGCGCTACGACCGCATCGTCGCCCTGCTGCCCGCCGACTGGGAGCAGCGCCGCGACGAGGCCCGCGGCCGCTTCGGCATCGACCACTCCCCGGTCGAGGACATCCTCGCCGGCAAGCTCGACCGGGCGATCGCGGCGAGCCCCGACGGCGTCATCGACCCGACCGACTACGAGTGCGCGCCCACCGCGCTCGACGCCTACGTCGACACGATCCTCGCCGACATCGACCCGATCACGCTGCTGATCCTCTCGCTCACCGGCGCGCTCGACATGCCGACCTACGAGGCGATCCTCCACGGCTCACCCAAGGACGCCGACTTCGCGCTGCTGCCGGCCTACCAGCAGCGGCTGAGCAGCACCTTCGGCTACGCCCAGCGCTTCTGGGACGTGCGCCTGGACGACGTGCAGCTGATGGCCATGCACGGCGAGATGCTCACCGACCGCAACCGCGTCGCCCGCACGGTGGAGTACCTGTACGGCGTCGGCCCGGCCGACGCCACCGACATCGCCGACGAGATCGTCGCGATCGTCGAGAGCGACCCGGCGCTCGAGGGCGGGGCCAACCCGATCTTCACCCTCAACGCGTTCGCGTTCACCGGTGAGGGCGACCCCGACAAGGCCATCCGCAAGCTCAAGGACAAGATGGTCTTCGGCGACGGCATCCTCGACGCGCTGGCCACCGCCGGCCTGGGTCGCATCGGCCCCGAGGCCGTGCTCGGCCACGAGATGGCCCACCACGTGCAGTACGAGGACGACCTGTTCGACACCGACCTCGAGGGCCCGGAGGCCACCCGCCGCACCGAGCTCATGGCCGACGGCTTCGGCACCTACTTCGTGACCCACAAGAAGGGCCTGGCCGCCAAGCCGAACCTGGTGCTCGAGACCCAGCAGGCGTTCTACACCGTCGGCGACTGCGCCTTCGACAACCCCGGCCACCACGGCACGCCCAACCAGCGCCGCGCCGCGTCGGCGTGGGGCGCCGCCGAGGTCGCCTACGCCGCCAACCCGAACAAGGTGCTGCCCAGCCTGAAGCTGGCGCGCCGCTTCGAGAAGGTGCTGCCCGAGCTCGTCAAGCCCGACGCGCCCGGCAGCATGTCGGCCTACCGGGCGCTCGTCGCGAGCTGACCCGGACGCCGTCCAGCACGGCGCACGCACGACCCGTTCGGCCCCGAGCCCCCTGCGGCTCGGGGCCGTTCGGCGTTGCAACCGGAGTGCAACAGCCCCGGCCCAGGCTCTCCTCCGTCGCACCACGAGGGTGCGCGCACCGTTGACGGAGGAACGATGTCCACCACCCGACCCCGGCGCCTGCGCCGGGCCCTCGCCGCCACGCTCGGCGTGCTCACCGCCCTGGGCGCGACGCAGGTCGTGCTGGCCCAGCCCGCCAGCGCCGGCCAGCTCGGCCTGACGATCGAGATCCAGGGCGCCGGCACCGTCAGGGTCGTCGAGGGCAGCATCGAGGACGGCGGCCCCACCGTGTGCGGCTTCCCCGACGTGCAGGACCAGCGCGAGGTCAACGCCTGCCCGCGCATCCGCGACGAGGAGGTCTTCGCGGCCTCGGTGTGGCTGCGGCCCGAGCCCGCGCCCGGCTGGGCCTTCGACCGCTGGGACCGCTGCGACGACATCCGACAGGTCTCCGACGACGTCTTCGACTGCAAGGTCACCTCGTCCGCCTTCGGCACCAGCGAGAAGTCGGTGCTGGTCCACTTCCGCGACACCGTGCGGCCCGAGGTGAGCCCGGTGACCCAGCACTACTCCACGACGAGGGACCGCACGGTCTCCTTCGACTTCACCATCAACAAGGGGCACGCCGAGTGCCTGTTCGCCGACGCGCGTGAGTGGGTGCGCTGCGAGAGCGGCGTCGAGCACACCTGGCCCGAGGCCGGCAGCTACCGCACCAACATCCGCGCGGTCGACGCCTCGGGCCGCTCCTCGCAGTGGCAGCAGCTCGACTCCTACGTCATCGACACCGACGTCACGAGCGGCCCGCCTGCCGTGGTCGCGGGCCGCGCGGCCGAGTTCGTCGTCCACACCCGCAACGGGCCGGACCTACGCTGCCAGGTCGACGGCGGGCTCGTCTTCGCCTGCGGCCAGAGCGGCGCGGCGTTCACCGTCACCGTCGACACCGACGGCGCCCATACCCTGGTCGTCTACGGCGAGAGCCTGTTCGGCCGCGACTGGACGCCGGCCCGCTGGTCGTGGACGGTCGACGAGACCGGCCCCGACACGGTCGCCCAGCCGCCGGTCGCCATCGGGCCCACCTCGGTCGAGGTGCCCTTCACCGGTGACGCCGACACGGCGTGGTTCGAGTGCCGCCTCTCCGACGCCGTGTCGACCGGACAGTGGCTGCGCTGCGAGTCGCCGGTGCGGTTCTTCGACCTCGCCGACGGCGCCTACGTCGTCGAGGTGCGCGCGGTCGACGCGCTCGGCAACCCCGACGCCACCCCCGCCCGCCAGGACTTCACGATCACCGCGCCGGTCGACCCGGCGCCGGTCACCCCCACCACCGGCACGGTCGTGCGGGTCGTGGACGCCGACACCGTCGTCGTCCAGGCGGGCACGCGCCGGCTGACCATCGATCTGGCCGGACTCGACCAGCCGAAGGTCGGGTGCCACGGCCGCCGCGGCACCGCCGCGCTGCGCACCCTCGCCCCGGTCGGGTCGACCCTCCGTCTCGTGCCCACGGGCGCGTCCGAGAACGCCGGGGCGAGCCCGTGGACCGTGCTCGCCCGCGGCACGGACCTGGCCCTCGCCCAGCTCAGGGCCGGGCACGCCACCTTCGCCCGGTCCGAGGCGCCCGCGACCAGGCGCGCCGGGTACGCCGCCGCGCAGCAGACCGCTCGCCGAGCGCACCGCGGGCTGTGGGGATCCTGCTGACCCGCCGCCCGCGCCGCCGCTCCCGCCTTCTGGGCAAAAGCGCGCGCCGCGGGCGGCTCCGCTTCCTACGATGGCCCGCGTCGTCGTTGAGGGATGGGGAGCTCGTGGAGCGGGTCGTGTCGTGCCGGGTGCTGGGGGTGCCGCAGGTCGAGGTGGGCGGGGCGGTCGTGCCGCTCGGGTCGCCGTTGGCGGTCAACGCGTGGTGCCAGCTGGTCGCCGCGCGCGGACGCCGCGTGAGCGACGACGCCCTCGTCGACGCGCTGTGGGAGGACGAGCCCCCGGCCGCCGCCCGCGGGTCGCTGCGGGTCTACGTCACCCGGTTGCGCAACGCCATCGACCCGCAGCGCCACGGCGTGTTCACCCGTGAGCACGGCGGCTACCGCCTGCCCCCCGAGCTGGTCGACACCGACGCCGCCCGGTTCGAGGCGGCGTGCGAGCAGGCGCTCGCCCTGCCCGCCGACCCGGCCGGCGCCGCGGCCCGGCAGGCCGCCGTCGACGCCGCGCTCGCGCTGTGGACCGGCACGCCCTACGACGGCGTCCCCGACCGCTGGCACGTCGCCGACGAGCGCACCCGGCTGCTCGACCTGCACGCGCTCATGGGCCGCACCCGGCTGCAGGCGATGGTCGACGGCGGCGACGCCGCCTCGGCCGTGCCCGCGCTCACCCGCCGCGCGGCCGACCACCCCACCGACGAGGCCGGTCACGCCCTGCTCGCACTGGCGCTCTACCGCGCCGGCCGGCAGGCCGAGGCGCTCGACGCGCTCCGGGCCGCCCGCACCCTGCTGGCCGACGAGTGGGGCCTCGACCCCGGGCCCGCGCTGACCCGGCTCGAGGCCCGCATCCTGCAGCAGGACCCCGACCTGGACGTCGTGACCGGCGGCGGCGTCGCGGCCCCACCGACGACCGGCGCGGCGACCGAGGAGCCGACGCCCGACCTCGTCGTCCGGCGCAGCTCGCTGCCGGCCCCCTTGACCTCGTTCGTCGGCCGCGGTGCCGAGCAGCAGCGGCTGCGCCGCCTGCTCGACGAGCACCGGCTGGTCACGGTGGTCGCGCTCGGCGGCACCGGCAAGACCCGGCTGGCCCTCGAGACCGCCACGTGGATGGTGGCCGACGACGGCCCGTGGTTCGTCGACCTCGGCGGGCTGCACGAGCCGACGCTGCTGGCCGAGACCGTCGCCACCTCGCTCGACCTCGTGCCGGGCGCCGGGCTGCCCGGTCTGCAGCAGGCCCTCGCCGCGCGCGACCTGCTGCTGGTGCTCGACAACTGCGAGCACCTCGCCGACGACGTCGCCGCCTTCGCCGACGAGCTGCTCGCCGCCTGCCCCGGCGTCCGGCTGCTGGCCACCAGCCGCGTGCCGCTCGGCGTCGCGGGCGAGCAGGTGCTCGACCTCGCCCCGCTCGACGCCGGCACCGAGGCGGTCGAGCTGTTCGTGGCCCGTGCCGCGGCGGCCGGGGCACCGGCGTCCGACCTCGAGCGGCGTGACGTCGTCGAGGGCGTCTGCCGCGCGCTCGACGGTCACCCGCTCGCGGTCGAGCTGGCCGCCGGCCAGTGCCGGCTGCTCACCGTGACCCAGGTGGCCGAGCAGCTCGACGACCGCTTCGACCTGCTGCGCGAGCACCGCTCCGGCCGCGGCCGGGCCACGCGCGGCGCCTCGCTGGGCGCGGTCGTGGCCTGGAGCGTCGACCGGCTCGAGCCCGCCGACCGCGACCGGTTCGAGCGGCTCGCGGTCTTCGACGGCGGCTTCGACCTCGCCGGCGCGCAGGCCGTGTGCCCCGGCCGCGGACTGGTGTCGGGGCTGCTCCAGCTGCGCGACACCGGCCTGCTCGAGGTGCTCGACGAGCCGTCCGGACGCCGCTACCGCATGCTCGAGACGCTGCGCGCCTACGCCCACGAGACCGCCGCACCCGAGGTGCTCGCCGAGGCGCGGGACGCGCACCTGCGCTGGGTCGTCGACCTCGCCCGCGCCGCCGGCGCCGAGCTGCGCGGGCCCGGCTCCCGCGCCTGGGCCGACCGGCTCGAGCTCGAGATGCCCAACGTGCGCACCGCCCTGCGCGCGGCCGCCGAGGCCGGCGACGGGCTGGCCGCCCGCACGGTGGTCGGCGAGCTGGCGTGGTTCTGGTTCCGCCGCGGCTACGTCGGCGAGGGGCTGCGGTGGTCGGGCGAGGCGCTCGCGCTGCCGACCGCCGACCCGGACGACGAGGCCGGCGAGGCGTCCGAGACCGCCGCCGACGACGCCCGCTCCACCGCCCGCGCCACGCTCTGCCACGGCCTGATGAGCTACCTGGCCGGCGACCTCGCCAAGGTGGCCGAGCTCTCGACCGGGGCGCTCGAGCAGGCCCGGGCCTGCGGCGACGCCACCACCGAGGCGTTCGCGTCGGCCTACATGGCCTACCTGATGGTCTTCACCGGCGACGCCGAGCAGGCCCGTGCGCTCATGGCCGCGGCCGAGCAGGTGGCGGCGCGCGCCGCCGTCTGGAGCACCGCCGACACCCTCATGCTGCGCGGCCAGCTGCAGCGCGCGCTCGGGGAGCCCGAGGCCGCCGTCCGGACGTTGGAGGAGTCGGCGCGGCTGGCGCACGAGGTGGGTCACGACTGGTGCCACGGGTCGGCCCTGTGGAACGCCGGCAAGGTCGCCTTCGACGCCGCCGACTACGAGCTCGCGGCCGAGCGGGCCGCCGAGGCGGTGCGCATCCAGGAGGCCGCCGGCGACCTCACCTCGTGGCTGGTCTGCCTGCTGCTGCTGGCCGCGTCGGTCGGCGCCTCCGGCCGCCAGGAGCAGGCCGCCGAGCTGCTCGGCGCCGTCCGGGCGCACGGCACGCGCATCGGCTTCGACCCGGCCGCCATGGACTTCCTCGACAGCCCGGCGCACCTGGCCGCCGTCCACGACGGGCTCGACCCCGACCTGCTCGCGGCCGCCGAGCGGCGGGGCGCCGACCTCGACATCGAGGAGGTCGCCGCGCTGGTGGGACGGCTGGTGCCCGCGGCGGCCTGAGCGGCCGACCACCCGCGACCGGCCGCATGCAGGCGGCCGGGGCGGGGCACCGGGCCCCATGGTCTCGCCCTGGCACGCCCGTCATCCCCGCACGCCCGAGGTCGGTCCGCTGGCCGGCCACGCCGACGTCGTCGTCGTCGGCGCCGGACTCACCGGACTGACCACCGCACTGCTGCTGGCCCGCGCCGGCCGCGCCGTGACCGTCATCGAGGCGCGGCAGCTGGGGGCGGGCACGACCGGCGGCAGCACGGCGAAGGTGAGCGTGCTGCAGGGCACCCGTCTGTCGAGCATCGCCCGCAAGCAGCCGCACGACCTCGTGCAGGCCTACGCCGACGCCAACCTCGAGGGGCAGGCGTGGCTGCGCCGGTTCTGCGACGACCACGGCGTCGAGGTCGAGCAGCGTGACGCCTACACCTTCGCCTGGAGCGGCCACGGCGCCGACCAGGTGCGCGAGGAGGTGCGGGTCGCGCGGTCGGTCGGGCTGCCCGTCACGTGGGTCGACGACCCCGGGCTGCCGTTCGCGACCGCCGGCGCCGCGCACCTGCCCGACCAGGCGCAGGTCGACCCGATCGGGGTGCTCGAGGCCCTGGCCGCCGAGGCCGAGCGGCACGGCGTCCGGCTGGTCGAGGGGCACCGCGTGCAGTCGGTCGACGGACGACGTCCGCTCCGGGTGCGCAGCGACCTCGGCGAGATGACCGCCGACGTCGTCGTCCTCGCCACCGGCATGCCGATCCTCGACCGCGGCGGCTTCTTCGCCCGGATGACCGCGCAGCGCTCCTACGGCCTGGCGCTGCGCACCGACGGGCCGGCGGTGCCCGCGATGTACCTCTCCGCCGACGAGCCGTCGCGCTCGCTGCGCGACGGCGACGGCGGCTCCGCGCTGCTGGTCGGCGGCGCGGGCCACCCGACGGGGCGCGCCGCCTCCCCCGCCGAGCACCTGCAGGCGCTGCGCGAGTGGACCGCCGAGCACTACCCCGACGCCGAGGAGACGCACGCCTGGTCGGCGCAGGACTACGTGCCCGCCCGCGAACTGCCCTTCGCCGGGCCGATCGTGCCCGGCCAGGGGCGGCTGCTGGTGACCGGCGGCTACGCCAAGTGGGGCATGACCAACGCGGTGGCGGCGGCGCTCGCCATCACCGGCCGCCTCACCGGTGGCCACCAGACGTGGGCGCGGGCCTTCGCGCCGTGGCGTCACGAGCTGCGGGGCGCGCCGTCCGCGGTGGGCACGAACGTCGAGGTCGGCGCGCGGCTGGTCGGTGGGTGGGTGCGGCCGCTGCTGGCCGGCAGCCCCGAGCTCGAGGAGGGCGACGGCGTGGTGCGCTACGACGGCGTCGGGACGCCGGTCGCCCGCTCGCGCGTCGGCGGCGTCGAGGAGTCGGTCTCGGCCGTGTGCACCCACCTCGGCGGCGTCGTCCGCTGGAACGACGCCGAGCGCAGCTGGGACTGCCCCCTGCACGGCTCCCGCTTCGCCGTCGACGGCGCCGTCCTCGAGGGCGCCGCCACCTGCGGGCTGACCCGCAAGCAGTAGCGAGAGGCCTCCACACGACGAGGTCTCGAGGCTCGGCCGTGGCCGGCCTCGCACCTCGACCATCGTCATCTCCACGATGGTCGAGGTGCGAGGAGCCCCGGCGACGAGCCTCGAGACCCCTGGCCCGCCACGGCCGTGCCGGGCGGAGGTCGCGCCGTCAGGCGTCGGGCGGGGGCGTGCTGCCGGGCGGGCCGAGGAGCAGCATCTCGACATCGGCGTCGCGGTAGACGGCCTGCACCGTCAGGCCGGCCGGGGCGACCAGGTCGGTCAGCCGGCGGTGCACCGCGGGCCCGTCGAGCGGCCAGCCACGCATCTCGTGCCGCCAGTGGGCCAGGACGACGACGCCGTCCGGCGTCCGGGTCGCCACGACGCGCTCGGCGAACCGCTCGAGGGCGGAGGGGCTCAGGAAGTAGCCGACCTCGGAGCAGACCACGAGGTCGAAGCGGCCCTCGGGCCAGTCGTCGGGGACGTCGCCGGTCCGCAGCTCGACGTGGTCGACGCCGGCCAGCCGCGGCCGCGCCCGGGCCAGGGCGTGCTCGCTGCCGTCGATCGCCGTGAGCCGCTCGCACCGCGCGGCGAGCACCGCGGCGAGGGCACCGGTCGAGCACCCGACCTCGAGACCGTGCGCGAAGCGGCGCCGCGGCAGCAGGGCGGCCACCAGGTCGCGCTTGCGCTGCTCGTACCACCGCCCGTCGACGTCCCACGGCTCGGCCTCGTCGCGGTGCAGGTCGTCGAGGACGGCGTCGGTCGGCGCCTGCCGGCGCAGCCGCCCGGTGGCCGGGTCGGGGACGGCGAGGTCGGCACCGGTGCGGTGGGCGGCCGCCGAGGCCGCCCGGGCCGCGGCGGGGTCGGCGGGCGCGACCACGAGCGCGCCCCGGCCGTCGCCGAGCAGGTCGACGACCGCCTCGGTCACGTCGTCGACCTCGTGGGCGTCGAGGGTCACGACGACGATCCGGTCGGTCACCACGGGGCTCCGTCGAGCAGCAGCCGGCCGAGGGCCACGTCGTCGCGCTCGGCGTGGTGCTGGCGCAGGTAGAGGGTCAGGTCGGCCACCCGCGCGGCGTGGTCGGCCTCGGCGGCGAGCGGACCCGGCCCGAGCGCGTGGCCGACGCGGGCCAGCACCTCCTCGGCGGCGCGGGCCACGACGCCGCGCACCCGCTGGGCGAGGACGGCGCCGGCTGCCCCGGCCGCCCGGCCGGCGTCCACGTCGTCGGCCGCGGCGGCGAGCACCCGGCCGGCGCCGTGCAGCGCGACGTCGACCGCGCCGAGGTGCAGCAGGGCGACGTCGTCCGGCGGACGGCGGTCGGCCTGCTGCCGCAGCCGCCGGGCGAGGCCCACCGCGCCGCCGAACCAGACCGCGGCGACGCCCATGCCGCCCCACGCGAAGCCGTCGCGTCGCAGGTACCAGCCCGGGTCGCCGACCGGCGTGGCCGGCGTCGCGTCGAAGGAGACCCCGGTGCTGCGCACGCCCGGGAGGCCGTGGGCGGCCCACTCCCCCGGCGCCGCGCCCGCCGTCGGGTGGCGCAGGTCGACGGCGAACAGCTGCCGCGCCTCGCCGACCCAGCCGGTCACGAGTGCGTGGCTGAGCCGGTCGGCCAGGGAGCACCACGGCTTGGTGCCGCGCAGCACGCCGTCGGACGCCTCGACCCGCACGCCCGGTCCCTCCGCCGCGAAGACACCCCAGGTGGAGCCGTCGGGCGGTCGCGGCCACGGGCCGTGCTCGGCGAGGACGGCGAGCGCGTCGAGGTGCGGCTCGACCACCCGCGCGGCCTGCAGGTCGGCGGCCCCCAGGGTGGCCAGCACCTCCCACAGCAGCCGCGTGCGCCCCGACCCGGGCCGCGGCACGCGCGGACCCAACCACGTCGCCAGCCCGAGCGCGGCGTCGACGTCGCGCCCGACCTCGAGCCGCAGCAGGTCGTCGTCCGCGGAGGGGCCGGGGGCGAGCCGGACGGGCTCGGTCGTCACGGTGTCGATGGCTCCACCCTGTCACCGGCCGCGACCGCCGACTCCCTCGCTACGGGTGGACGGGGCGGCTCCGGGTGGCGCTACCGCACGGTGCGGCGGAACAGGTCGAGCAGGCGGACGGCGTGGTGCCGGGTGCGGCGCTCCTCGCCGAAGTCGGCGCATCGGTGCTCGCGGGAGGCGAGGTCGCGGAACCCCATGGACCACTCGGGGAAGGCCCGCTCGCCGACCGTCTCGTCGACGAGCACGGTCACGTCGTGATGGCGCCCGTCGCGGGCGATCTGGGCGAAGGTCCGCTCGACCGCGGGGGCCGGACCCTCGATCACCTGCATGATGTTGCCGCCGCTGTAGAGCAGCATCCCGGACAGCTCGAGCTCGGCGTTGCGGGGACGGACCGCCTCGAGCATCGCGAGCAGCTCGCCCCCGGTGAGCAGCGCGGTGGCCGAGCTGACGTAGGTCAGCGAGCGCAGGTCGGCGTCGGCGTCGGCGACGTCCATGGAGCCGAACCTAGACCGCTCGGATCGGGCGCCCCAGGTCCGATCGAACGAATTTCTTGACAGGTCGTAACTTTCTTTGACCACAATCGTTCCTCGGGTACTCCACCCCCCACCGTCCCTCCTGGAGCTGCCGTGAACGGTCAATCCTGCGCGCCCTCAAGGCGTCCCCGGCCCCGTGCCGGGCTGTCCCTCCTCCTCACGCTCGGGCTCGCCACGGCGCTCGCGCTGGCCGTGCCACGCACGCCGGCGCAGGCGGCGCCGTTGCCCGCCACCTACGCGGGCACCGCCCACGCCGACGTCCTCGGGCTCGACGCGAGCCTGCTCGGCCTCACGGTCGCCGGCCTCGGCATCGGGCACTCCCAGGTCGTCACCAACTCCGCGGGGTCGCCCGACGTGCGCGCCTCCAGCGCCAACGCCGACATCGCGGTCGGCGGCACACCGGTGCCCATGGGCCGGCTCGAGGCCACGGCACCGGGTGACCCCGGCCCGAAAGGGGGCACCCTGGCCGACATCCCGCTCGACCCCGTGCTGGGCGTTGACGCCATCACCTCGGTGGTCAGCGCGAACTACACCGACGACCTGACCTGCCTGCCCGCGGTGAACGGCGAGCGCCTCCTGGGCTCGGCCTTCACCAAGGTGGCCGGCGCGCGGCTCCTCGGGGTCGCCGGCCTCGGCAGCACCCTCGAGGCCGACGCCTCCGAGACCACCTCGACGACCCGCCTGGTGACGCAGCCCGGCGGCGGCGACGCCGTCGTCTCGCGCTCGCAGACCAGCGTCGGCGCCATCCGGCTGCTCGGCAACCGGGTCACGGTGCGGGTCACCGACCCCGTGGTCCTGACCGCTCGCAGCGACGGGACGACGTCGCCGCAGGTCACCTACTCCGACCCGCTGGTCACGGTCACCGTCGGCACGTCGACGCCGATCAACGTGCGTCCCAGCTCGGGCCGGGTCGCCATCCCGATCAACCTGCCCGGCGTGAGCATCAGCCTCGGCGTGCGCGCCTTCGCGCCCACGGTCACCAGCAGCGGTCGCACCGCCTCGGCCACCCTGTCGGCCATCCTCGGCATCGACCTGACGATCACCGGTCCCCTGAACGTGCGGCTCGCCACCGTCAACCTCGGCGTCGGCGCGAGCTCGGTCAGCGCGACCGCTCCGGCCGGCGGCGTGGAGTGCCCCCAGCCCGACGGCGACGGTGACGGCCTGACCGACCAGCAGGAGGCGCAGCTGGGCACCGACCCGGCCGATCCCGACAGCGACGACGACGGCCTCACCGACGGCCAGGAGGTCAACGACACCGGCACCGACCCCCTCGACCCCGACTCCGACGACGGCGGCGTCAAGGACGGCGCCGAGATCGCCAACGGCACCGACCCCAACAACGGCGCCGACGACTTCCCCGGCGACCCCGACACCGACAACGACGGCCTCACCGACTCCGAGGAGGCCACCGCCGGCACCCTCCCGAACAACCCCGACACCGACGGCGACGGACTGCTCGACGGCCAGGAGGTCAACGACACCGACACCGACCCCCTCGACCCCGACAGCGACGACGGCGGCGTCAAGGACGGCGCCGAGATCGCCAACGGCACCGACCCCAACAACGGCGCCGACGACTTCCCCGGCGACCCCGACACCGACAACGACGGCCTCACCGACTCCGAGGAGGCCACCG
>NZ_BAABKG010000001.1:1113277-1113815 GCF_039543705.1 Nocardioides marinquilinus | reverse complement strand
AGGTCAACGACACCGACACCGACCCCCTCGACCCCGACAGCGACGACGGCGGCGTCAAGGACGGCGCCGAGATCGCCAACGGCACCGACCCCAACAACGGCGCCGACGACTTCCCCGGCGACCCCGACGGCGACAACGACGGCCTGAGTGACGCCGAGGAGGCCGACCTGGGCACCGACCCGGCCGACGCCGACAGCGACGACGACGGCCTCACCGACGGCCAGGAGGTCAACGACACCGGCACCGACCCCCTCGACCCCGACTCCGACGACGGCAGCGTGGACGACGGTGACGAGATCGCAGCCGGCACCGACCCCAACAACGGCGAGGACGACGTCCCGCCCGGCCCGGACGACGCCGACGGCGACGGTCTGACCGACGACGAGGAGGCCGACGCCGGCACCCTCCCGAACGACCCCGACACCGACGACGACGGGCTCAGCGACGGCCAGGAGGTCAACTACTACGACACCGACCCCCTCGACCCCGACTCCGACGACGGCGGCGTCCTCGACGGCGCCGAGGTCGCCAACGGCAC
>NZ_BAABKG010000001.1:575870-1113182 GCF_039543705.1 Nocardioides marinquilinus | reverse complement strand
GGCTCAGCGACGGCCAGGAGGTCAACTACTACGACACCGACCCCCTCGACCCCGACTCCGACGACGGCGGCGTCCTCGACGGCGCCGAGGTCGCCAACGGCACCGACCCCAACAACGGCGCCGACGACTTCCCCGGCGACCCCGACAGCGACAACGACGGCCTCACCGACTCCGAGGAGACCGACGCCGGCACCCTGCCGAACGACCCCGACACCGACAACGACGGGCTCAGCGACGGCCAGGAGGTCAACTACTACGACACCGACCCCCTCGACCCCGACTCCGACGACGGCGGCGTCCTCGACGGCGCCGAGGTCGCCAACGGCACCGACCCCAACAACGGCGCCGACGACCTCGGCACCGGGGCGGTCGACTCCGACAACGACGGGCTGAGCGACGACGTCGAGGCCGAGCTGGGCACCGACCCGAACGACCGCGACAGCGACGACGACGGGCTCACCGACGGGGCCGAGGTGAACACCTACGGCACCAACCCGCTCGACCGTGACAGCGACGACGGTGGCGTGGACGACGGCACCGAGGTCGAGCGCGGCACCAACCCGCTCAACGGGGCCGACGACCTCGACAGCACCGAGGGCGCCGACAACGACGGCGACGGGCTCACCAACGGGCAGGAGGCCACGCTCGGCACCGACCCGGAGAACCCCGACACCGACGGTGACGGCATCCGCGACGGGGCCGAGCTGACGCCGACCACGCGCTACCCCGGCTGCAAGACGTCACCGCTGCGGGCCGACACCGACGGCGACGGCCTGCGCGACGGCGCCGAGCGGCGCGGCGTCACGGTGGGCCAGCAGGTGCAGCTGAAGTCCCGCAAGGCGCGGATCGGCAAGGTCTACCCGAACCCGTGCCGCAAGGACACCGACGGCGACGGCCTCAGCGACCGGGCCGAGACCCGGGGCAGCCGCATCAACCAGCGGGTCATCGTCAAGAACGGCACCTACGTGATCGGCCTGCGCCGCACCAACCCGGTGAAGGCCGACACCGACCAGGACGGCCTGCGCGACAAGGTCGAGATCACCGGCAGCGCGAACACCCGGTTCAAGCGCCGCAAGACCGACCCGACCAACTACGACACCGACCGCGGCAAGGTCGGTGACGGCCAGGAGATCAAGAAGAAGTCCGACCCGAGCAACGTGAGGTCGGCACCGGGCGGGGCCGGCTAGCAGGGGACGGCGGCCGGTCGTCGGAGGCCGGGGCGGTCACGGTTCGTCCGTGACCGTCCCGGCCCCGGCGCGTCCAGGCCCCGGCGCGTCCGGGGCTCGTCCCGGGGGCACGTCCTGGGGCGCTGTAACGTGCTGCGGCCCGCCACCGTCCGGAGGTCCCCGCCATGCCCGCGCCCGACGCCGTCCTGCGTGCCGAGCAGTCGCACCTCACCCGCTCCCGGGCGGCGCTGGCCCGCATGCGGCAGCGCGTCGATGCCCTCGACCCCGCCGCCGGCGGCGACCGGATCAGCCGCGAGGTGCTCGCCGGCACCCTCGAGGCCCGCCGTCAGGCGCTCGCCGACGACCCGCAGGTGCCGCTGTTCTTCGGGCGCCTCGACTACGACGTGACCGCCGAGCAGACGCCGGACGAGACCTTCCACGTCGGACGCCGTCACGTCAGCGACGAGGGCGGCGACCCGCTGGTGGTCGACTGGCGGGCGCCGGTGAGCCTGCCGTTCTACCGCGCGAGCCGGACCGAGCCGATGGGGCTGCGGCGACGTCGGCGCTACGGCTTCTCCGCGGGCGCGATGACCTCCTTCGAGGACGAGCGGCTCGCCGAGGGCGACGCGCTCGAGCACTCGGCGATCCTCGAGGCCGAGATCGAGCGGCCGCGCACCGGCCCGATGCGCGACATCGTCGCCACCATCCAGCCCGAGCAGGACGTCATCGTGCGTGCCGGGCTCGACCGCTCGGTGTGCGTGCAGGGCGCGCCGGGCACCGGCAAGACCGCCGTCGGACTGCACCGCGCGGCGTTCCTGCTCTACGCGTTCCGCAGGCAGCTGGCCCGAGGCGGCGTGCTCGTGGTCGGCCCGAACGCGTCGTTCCTGCGCTACATCGGCGACGTCCTGCCAGCGCTCGGCGAGCTAGACGCCAGGCAGACGACGCCGGTCGGGCTGTGCCTCGAGACGCTGACCGGCCGGCATCCGAAGGCGGCGGTGCGGGCCGACGACGACCCGGCGGCAGCCGTCCTCAAGGGCGACGCGCGGATGGCCGAGGTGCTGCGGCGCGCGGTGTGGGGTCACGTGACCGCGCCGACGGAGGGCCTGGTGGTGCCGCGCGGGTCGTCCCGGTGGCGGGTCTCGGTGCTCGAGGTCGAGGACCTGCTCGCCGAGCTGCGCGAGCGTGGCGTGCGCTACGGCGCGGCCCGCGCGATGCTGCCGCAGCGACTGGCCCACCTCGTGCTGCTGCAGATGGAGCGGCGCGGTGAGTCGCCCGACGACCGCGTGCAGGACGCCGTGGCCCGCTCCCGCCCGGTCAAGGCGTGCGTCGACGCGCTGTGGCCCGCCGTCGACCCGGCCCGGCTCGTGCTGCGCCTCACCTCCGACGCCGAGCTCCTCGCCGCCGCGGCCGACGGGCTGCTGAGCGCCGACGAGCAGGCGATGCTGCTGCGGCCGGGCCCGGCGCGCGCCCCCGGCACCGCGCGCTGGACGCCGGCCGACGTCGTCCTCGTCGACGAGGCGGCCGACCTGGTCGAGCGCGAGCCGTCGTGGGGCCACGTGGTCGTCGACGAGGCGCAGGACCTCTCGCCGATGATGCTGCGTGCCGTCGGACGCCGCGCCACCACCGGCTCGGTCACGGTGCTGGGAGACCTCGCCCAGGCCACCACGCCGTGGGGGGTGCGCGACTGGCGCGAGGCGCTGGCCCACCTCGGTCACCCCGACGCCGTCGTCGACGAGCTCACCCGGGGGTTCCGCGTCCCCGGCGAGGTCATCGAGCTGGCCGCGCGGCTGCTGCCGCATGTCGCTCCCGGCCTCGCGCCGCCGGTCTCGGTGCGCCGCACCCCCGGCGAGCTGGTGTTGCGCCGCGGGGTCGAGGCGCTGCCCGACGTCGTCCGCGAGGTCGTGGCGCGGCCCGGCTCGGTCGGCGTCATCGCACCGGACGCCCGGGTCGCCGAGGTCGTCGGCGCGCTGGCCGAGCACTCCCCCGCGGCGCTCGGCGGCGACCCCGGACCGGAGACCGACCCGCGCCTGCAGGTCGTGCCGGCCACCCTCGCGAAGGGCCTCGAGTTCGACCACGTCGTGCTGGTCGAGCCCGCCGCGCTGGTCGCCGCCGAGCCCGACCGGGCCACCGGGCTGCGCCGGCTCTACGTGTGCCTGACCCGCGCGGTCACCTCGCTCGTCGTGCTGCACGACGACGACCTGCCGGCCGAGCTGGCCGCTCCTGCCTAGGGTGCGGGGCGTGACGCGACGGCGTGCGGTCGAGGTGGCGGCGGTGCTGCTCGTGCTCGCCGTCCTCGGGGGCGCCGTCGCGGCCGGGCTGCAGGCGGCGCTCGGGCTGCGGGTCGAGGGCAAGGACGTGCCGGCCGAGCCGACCTCCGTCGCGCCGGAGCGCGCCTTCGCCCCGCCCCCACGCTGGACGACGCTCGACGTGCCGACCGGCGACGAGCGGCTCGACCTCGCCGCGGCCGAGCTGCGCCGCGCGAGCCGGTCCGCGGGCGCACCGCGCGGCACGGCGTCCCTGCGGGTGCGCCACGGCAACGCCGCCGACGGCGACGGCTACGCCGTCGCGCTGCGCGGCACCCGCCTCGACCTCACCGCCCCGAGCCGGGCGGGCGCCGTCCGCGGGGTCTACGAGCTGGCGCAGGCGGTCGGCGCCGGGCGTCCGCTCGCCGACCTGGCCGGCGAGCACCCGACGTCACGGCTGCCGTTCCGCATGGTCGACCTCGGCGCGGCGGGCGTGACGCCCGACCCCGACGAGTGGCGCGACGGCGACGACTACTCCCACCGCTCGGGCGCGTTCGACGACGTCGTCCTCGGCGGGCCGCCCTACGTCGACGACGCCGCCCTGGCCGACGCCTCGGCCTCGGTCGAGCGGTACGTCGAGCACGTGCTGGCCCAGGGCCACAACGCGATCACGGTGCCGGGGCTGCTCGAGTACGTCACCTTCGCCGACGTCCCCGGCGTCTACGAGGCGGACGACGAGCACGTGGCCCGGGCGCGGGCGATGCGGGCAGCGTTCGGTCCGGTCTGGCAGCGCGCCCACGACCTC
The DNA here is from genome assembly GCF_039543705.1 of Nocardioides marinquilinus. Taxonomy (NCBI): domain Bacteria; kingdom Bacillati; phylum Actinomycetota; class Actinomycetes; order Propionibacteriales; family Nocardioidaceae; genus Nocardioides; species Nocardioides marinquilinus. Next base: position 1,108,968 of record NZ_BAABKG010000001.1, on the reverse strand, counting down.
GGGCTGCGCGTCTACCTGCGCTTCGACATGCTCGCGCTCACCCCGCCGCTGCGCGCCTACCTGGCCGACCGCTACGACCTCGACACCGAGGACCCGCGGCTGTGGGAGGTCTACGCCGCCGCCCTCGACGAGGTCTACCGCGAGATGCCCTACGTCGACGGCATCGTGGTGCGCGTCGGCGAGGCCGGCGACGTCTACGACACCCCCGGCCTCGACTACACCTCCGAGCTGGCCGTCACCACCGTGCCCGCCGTCCGCGCGATGCTCACCGCCTTCACCGACCAGGCCGAGCGCGCCGACCGCGAGGTCGTCTTCCGCACCTGGAGCGTCGGGGTCGGCGCGGTGGGCGACATGCACACGAACCGGGAGTCCTACGAGGCGGTGCTGGGCGGCCTCGACTCCGACCGCCTGGTCGTCAGCACCAAGTACTCCCTCGGCGACTTCTACCGCCACCTGCCCTACAACGACACCCTTGAGGTCGGCGAGCACCGCCGCATCGTCGAGCTGCAGAGCCGCCGCGAGTTCGAGGGCCAGGGCGCCCTGCCCGACGACCTCGGCGTGCTGCACCAGCAGGCGCTGCAGCGGTTCGTGGCCGCCAACCCGCGCGTCGAGGGCGTGTGGACCTGGACCCAGGACGGCGGTCCGTGGCGCGCCGGGCCGTTCTCGCTGCTGCTGACCACGGGGTTCTGGCAGCTCTACGACCTGAACAGCGAGGTGGCGGCACGGCTCGCGGTCGACCCCGACGCCGACGTCGCCGAGGCCACGGCCGACTGGGCGCGCCGGACCCTCTCCCGCGACCCGGCCACGGTGCGCGCGGTCGGCGAGGCACTGGCGCTCTCGCCGCAGGTGATCGGCGAGGGGCTCTACGTCGGGCCCTACGCCGACCGCCGCGTCTTCGCACTGGGCCTCGAGCCGCCGCCCATGATGTGGGTCTTCGAGTGGGACATCCTCACCGGCGACAGCGCCGTGCTCGACGTCGTCTACGCCGTCACCCGCGACAGCGCCGACGGCCGGGACGGCGTGGAGACCGCGATCCGCGAGGGGGACGACGCCCTGGCCGGCGCCGAGCGGATGCGCGCGCTGGTCGCCGGCACCGACCCGGCGTCCTGGCGCGACGCCGAGGTGCGCGAGCGGTTCGTCGCCGCCCTCGACTTCCAGGTCAGCCTGCTGCGGATGCTCGGCGCCTACCGCGCCATGGTGCTGCGGCACGCGCAGTGGCTCGACGGCGAGGGCTCGCGCGAGGCGTGGTCGCAGGCGCGCGAGGCGTTCGGGTCCGCGGCCGACGCGCACGAGCGGGCCTACGCCGGCGACCTCGCGCTGCCGGCCTGGAACCTCACCGCCGCCCGCCTCGGCCTCGAGCGCGCCGAGCGCGACCTGCCGATGGCGTGGGCCGCGCGGGGGCTGCTGGTCGTCGCACTCGGCTGGCTGCTGATCGGCGCCCTCGGTCGGGTGCCCGCCGCCCGCGTGCTGTGGCTGGCCGGCACCCGGCCGTGGCGGGCCGCCGAGGCGGTGCGCGACCTGCCCCGCGGGCAGCGGGCGCTGCTGGTGGCGGTGCCGCTCGGCCTGCTCGCCGCCAGCCGGCTGGTCTTCACCTGGTTCGCCGCCCCGGCCCACCTGCTGGCCGCGGGGCTCGGCTGGCTCGGCCTGGTCGCGGTGCTCGCGGTCGCCGTCCGGCTGCTGCGCGCCGACCCGTGGCCGGTGCTCGCGGCGGTCGGCGGCGCGGTGGTGCTGCGGGTGGTGCTGTTGCTCGTCGTCCTCGCCCCGCGCGGCCCGGGCGGCTACTGGTTCGCGTTCTGGACCTCGCCCGGACGCCGCTCCGCCTACGTCGCCGTGGCGTTCGTGGCCCTGGGCTGGGTGCTGGTCGCGGCGGCGTGGGCGCTGCGGCCCTCGGTGTCGCGACGCCGGGCGGCCGGGGCCGCGGTCGCCGCAGCCGGGGGCGCGGTCGTCGTCCCGGCCCTGCTGGTGGCGCTGGTCGGGCTCGAGCCGGCGCTCAGCGCCTGGAACGACCAGCTGGCGCTGCTGCCGTGGGGCCTGCACCGCATCCTCGGCCTCACGGTCTACCTCGGCGTCCCCGCCGGCGCCGCCTGGTGGGCGAGCGCGGCGGGGGCCGGGGTGATGCTGCTCGGCGTCGTTCTGACGGCGGCGCCGAGCCGCACCCGTCAGGCGGGGACGCGGTCCCGCCCGAGGCTGAAGTTCTCGGCGTAGTCCGCCTTCTCCTCCTCCTCCATCTTGTCCATGTAGGCGCCCGAGCCGCTCATGTAGAACATGTTGATGATGGGCTTGCCGGGGATGTTCGAGCCGTTGATCCACGAGTTCGTCACCGCGAACAGCGTCCCGGAGGCGCCCTCGTCGCACTCGGCGATCCACGCCTCCTCGGCGTCCGCCGTCGGCTCGATCGAGCCGAGGTCGTGCTCGCGCACGTGCTGGATCGTCCCGGCCACCCAGTTGACCTGCGCCTCGTGCAGCGGCGGCTGGTTGGTGAACGGGCCCATCGGGCCGTAGATCATGTAGAGGTTCGGGAAGTGGTGCGCCATCAGCCCGAGGTGGGTGCGCGGGCGGTGCTTCCAGTGGTCGTGCAGCGAGACGCCGTCCCGGCCGGTGTGCTGGATCTTGAGCTGGTTGCCCGAGACCGCGTCGAAGCCGGTGGCGAGGACGATGACGTCGAGCTCGTGCTCGGTGCCGTCCTCGGTGCGGATGCCCCGCTCGGTGATCTCGACGATCGGGTTGTGCTGCACGTCGACCAGCGAGACGTTCTCGCGGTTGTAGGTCTCGTAGTAGCCGTCGCAGCACAGCGGCCGCTTGGCGTACAGGTCGCTCGGGATGAGCAGGTTCGCGGTGACCGGGTCCTTGACCGTCTGCCGGATCTTGCGGGCGATGACCTCCGTGGCGGCGGCGTTGGTGACGCGGCTGACGGCCACGTCGTTGAAGGCCTGGAACATGTACTGGAAGCCGCCGCCGCGCTCGTACTGCTCCTCGAAGGCGCGGATGCGCTCGTCGTAGCTCACCTCCTCGCCGGCGACGTCGGACTCCTCGAATCCGAACGCCGTCACCGAGTAGAGGACGTCGTGCCAGTAGCCCTCGTAGTCGTTCTCGATGCGCTCGAGCAGGCCCGGCGCGATCGGGCGGTGCTTGCTCGGCACGACCCACTGCGGGGTGCGCTGGAAGACCGTCAGGGAGCCGACCTTGTCGCCGAGCTCGCTGATCACCTGGACGCCGGAGCTGCCGGTGCCGATGACGCCGACCCGCTTGCCGGACAGGTCGGGCTCGTCCTGGGGCCACCGCGCGGTGTGGTGGACCTCGCCGGCGAACCGGTCCATGCCCGCGAAGTGCGGCACCTTGGTGGCCGAGAGCAGCCCGACCGCCTCGACGAGGAACTGGGCGCGCCAGGTCTCGCCGCGGTCGGTGGTCACGACCCAGCGGCTGGCGTCGTCGTCCCACGTGGCCGTCTCGACCTGGGTGTCGAACTGCACGCTGCGGCGCAGGTCGTAGCGGTCGGCGACGTGCTTGAGGTACGACCAGATCTCCTGCTGGCGCGGGTAGCGCTCGCTCCACTTCCACTCGTGGAAGAGGTCCTTGTCGAAGGAGTAGCAGTAGGCGTTGACCTCGGTGTCCGAGCGCGCGCCCGGGTACTGGTTCCAGTACCAGGTGCCGCCCACGTCGGAGGCGTTCTCGAACGCCTGGACGCTCAGGCCGTCCACGTTGCGCAGCTTGTGGATGCTGTAGATGCCGGCGAAGCCGGTGCCGATGACGATGGCGTCGACCTCCCGCACGCCGTCGGCGCCGCCGTCCTGGCCGGCCTGGCCGGTCGTCTCGCTGACCTCGTCGACCTGATCGCTCATCGGCGCTGTCCCCTCTCCTCGTCGTGGGCCCCGTGACGGGGCAGACACATCGTTCGGAGGGCGGGCGGGGTCCGGTTGTCCCAATTCGGGACGCACCTGCGACGGCGGCCGGGACAGCGGCCCGGGCGTCGCACGCGCACGACGTCCGGCGGTCGAGCGGTGTTCCAAACTGATACACCGGCGGGTACGGGTCGCTCACCCTAAGGTGTAACCGACCTCACACGGACGGCTCCGCGACGCGGAGTGCGGGGGGCAACGTCGCGTGCGGGGTCAGGAATGAGGGTGTGACATGACGACCTCGATGAAGGTGGTGGACGCCGCTCGCGGGCATCTGCTCGCCGACGGCGTGGTGCCCGACCGGCTCGCCCGCCGCGTGCGCGGCGACGTGCTGCAGTCGTGGAAGCGATCGCTGATGTCGGGGGCCGAGCTGGCCAACCCGACCCTGACCTTCAAGGGCGAGCACCACGCCCGCGCCGCGCTGCGGCTCGCGGCCGACCCGGTGCTGACGCGCCTGGCCACCGAGCTGTCGGGCCTCGACGCCGGCGTCCTGCTGTGCGACCACGAGGCCGTCGTCGTGCGCCGGTGGGCCAGCGACGCCGGCATCCTGCCGATGATGGACCGGATCCACTCCGACGTCGGGTTCTGCATCAGCGAGGAGACGATCGGCACCAACGGCGTCGGCAGCGTCATCGAGTCGGGCCAGGCGATCCAGATCTCCGGGCCCGAGCACCTGGCCGAGGCGCTGCAGGGCTTCACCTGCGTCGGCGTGCCGGTGCACCACCCGATCACCCGGCGCCTCGAGGGCGTCATCACCATGAACTGCCGCGCCACCTCGGGCAACCCGCTGCTGACGCCGCTGATGACCAGCACCGCGCAGGAGGTCGAGAGCCGGCTGCTGGCCCAGGCCACCACCAGCGAGCGGCTGCTGCTCGACGAGTACCTCGTGGCCATCGGCTCGCGGCGCGCCCCGGTCGCCGCCGTCGGCCAGGACATCTTCATCGCCGGCCCCAAGGTCACCGACCTGCTCGAGGGCGTCGACCGCGCCGCGCTGTGGGAGTACGTGCGGGCGGTCGCGATGGGCGCCTCCGACGGTGCCGCGGCCCGGGGCGCCGGGGTCGCCGTCGAGTCGGAGCGGTTCCGCATCGCGCGGTGCAAGCCGGTCGAGCGCGACGGGCGCATCATCGGCGCGATCGTCGAGCTCGAGGTCGACCGCCCGGCGCCGACCACGAGCCGGCGTCCGGCGCCGACCGCCACGCCGAAGTCGACCTCACCGCTGCCCGGCAAGAGCGCCGCGCTGCTGAGCGTGGTCTCGCACGCCACGCGCCTGGCCGCCACCGGCGTCCCGGTGCTCATCGAGGGCGAGGCCGGGGTCGGCAAGCTGGCGCTGGCGCGCGCCGTCCTCGCCTCCACCGACGCCGCACCCGAGCGCACCGCCGTGGTCGACGCCGCCGCCGGCTGGATCGAGGACCCCTCGCGCTTCGTCTCGCTGCTGCGTCGCGAGCTCGAGCTCGAGCCGCAGGCGGTCGTGCTGCGTCACCTCGAGGCGCTGACGCCCGAGGCGGCCGCCGCCACCTCGGCGCTGCTGGAGTCGCTCGAGGAGCGGCCCGGCGCCCCGCGCGTCGTCGCCACGCTCACCACCAACGGCGTCCCGGCGGCCGGGCTGCGGCGTCTCATCGACACCGTCGGCGTCGGCCGGGTGACCCTGCCGCCGCTGCGCGACCGGGCCGAGGACGTCGCCCCCACCGCCATCGCGCTGCTCGAGCGCCACCGCGGCGGGCGGCCGCTGCACTTCGCCTCGGCCACGCTCCGCTGCCTGATGCGGGCGCCGTGGCCGGGCAACGTGCGGCAGATGGACGCGCTCGTGCGCGGCCTGGCCTCCACCGTGATCGGGCCGGTCATCGGTCCCGACGCGCTGCCGCTCGACCTGCAGGGCAACGCCCGCAAGCGCGACCTGTCGGCCATCGAGGAGCTCGAGCTCGGCGCCATCCTCAGCGCGCTGCGCCAGCACAACGGCAACAAGGTCGCCGCCGCGGCCGCCATCGGCATCTCGCGCTCGACGCTCTACCGCAAGCTGCAGGCCTACCGGCTCGACCCTGACAAGCAGTACTTCTAGGCCGTCGCCGTGGCCGAGCGCAGGTCGTTGGACGCCGCTCGCGAGCACCTGCTCGCCGACGGCGTCATCCCGCGCCACCTCGAGCGCCAGGTGCGCCCGCAGGTGCTGCAGTCGTGGAAGCGTTCGCTGCGCAGCGGCGCCCAGCTGGCCAACCCCGCCCTGACGTTCAAGGGCGAGCACCACGCCCGCGCCGCGCTGCGGCTGGCCGCCGACCCGGTGCTCTCGCGCCTGGCCGAGCAGCTCGCCGGGCTCGAGGCCGGCATCCTGCTCGCCGACCACGAGGCCACGCTCGTGCACCGCTGGATGCCCGACCGGTCGGTCGTGCCGATGTTCGACCGCATCAACGCCAACGCCGGCTTCGACAACAGCGAGGAGTCGATCGGCACCAACGGCTGCGGCAGCGTCATCGAGACCGGCGTCTCGATCCAGGTCAGCGGTCCCGAGCACCTCGCCGACGCGCTGCGGCCGTTCACCTGCGTCGGGGTGCCGGTGCACCACCCGATCACGCGCCGGCTCGAGGCGGTGGTGACGCTGTCGTGCCGCGCGACGTCGGGCAACCCGCTGCTGACGCCGCTGATGACCAGCACCGCGCAGGAGGTCGAGAGCCGACTGCTCGCGCAGGCGACCACGAGCGAGCGGCAGCTGCTCGACGCCTACCTGGTCGCGATCGGCTCGCGGCGCGCGCCGACGGCCGCGATCGGCCAGGACATCTTCATCGCCGGCCCGAAGGTCACCGACCTGCTCGAGGGCGTCGACCGGGCCCTGCTGTGGGAGCACGTGCGCGGCGTCGCGCTGGGGTCGGTCTCCGACCTCGGCGCGCTGGGCCAGCTGACCGAGGGACGGTTCCGCATCGTGCGGTGCCAGCCGGTCGATCGCGACGGCACCGTGATCGGCGCGCTCGTGGAGTTCGAGGTCGCCCGGGCCGAGCGCGAGCCGCGCGGGCTCGACGTGGGCCCGCTCCCCCGGCCGACCGTCTCGCTGCCGGGCCAGAGCCCGGCCGTGGTGACCGCCATCGCGCACGCCACCCGGCTCGCGGCCCGCGGCGTCCCGATGCTCATCGACGGCGAGCCCGGCGTCGGCAAGTTCGCCCTCGCCCGGGCCGTGCTGGCCGCGGCGCAGGTCGCGGACGACGACGTCGTGGTCATCGACGCCGCCGAGGGCTGGACCGACGGCACGCCGCCGTTCGTGTCTCGCCTGCGGGCGGCGCTGGCCGGCGAGCCGGGCGCGCTGCTGCTGCGCCACCTCGAGCAGCTGTCGTCGGAGTCGGCCGCCGCGGCGGCCAGCCTGCTCGAGACCGACGACGCCGCCGCCCCGGCCCCGCGCATCGTCGCCACCCTCACCACCACCGCGGCCGCCCGTGACGACGACGCCGGCTTCGCGCTGCGCCGGCTGGTCGACACCGTCGGCGTCGGCCGGGTCACCGTGCCACCGCTGCGCGACCGGCAGGAGGACATCGGCCCGACGGCGGCCGCCCTGCTCGACAAGCACCGCGGCGAGCGGCCGCTGCGGTTCTCCTCCGCCGCCCTGCGCTGCCTGATGCGGGCGCCGTGGCCGGGCAACCTGCGCCAGCTCGAGGCCACGATCCGCGGCGTCGTCTCGACCTGCATCGGCCCCGAGATCGGCGCCGACGCGCTACCGGTCGAGCTGCAGGGCAGCTCGCGCCGCCGCGAGCTGACCGCGATCGAGGAGCTCGAGCTCGGCGCCATCCTCACCGCCCTGCGCCAGCACGACGGCAACAAGGTCGCGGCCGCGCAGGCCATCGGCATCTCGCGCTCCACGCTCTACCGCAAGCTGCAGGCCTACCGCCTCGACCCGGACACCCAGTACTTCTGAGCCCCACGGACCCTGAGCCCGTCGAAGGGCCCGTCGAGGGGCCCGACCCCAACGGACCCTGAGCTTGTCGAGGGGCCCGTACGTACACGGACGTGCCAAGGTGGCCGACTCCCCGCGCCACGCCCCGCCACGAGTGGGTTCGGGCTGCCGGCAGCGCAGCTATGCACGTCCGTCTACGACGGATCGACCGATGGCGCTACGGGGTGATGCCGCCCGCGCAGGACGCGAACGGCTCGGGGGCGGTCTCGCCGGCGCTGAACTCGCTGAGGAACAGCGGCAGCCGCGGGTCGTCGGCGCCGGTGAGCGCCAGCTGCCGCTCCCAGACCGTCACCACGACCGGCGCGGGCAGGCCCTCGTAGGGCGACATGATCCCGTTCTCGGGCAGCACGGAGGCGAGGGCGTCGACGTCCTCGGCGGGCAGGTCGGGGGCGTAGGTGATCCACACCGTGCCGTGCTCGAGGTCGTGCACGGCGTTCTCGTCGCGCACGGGCTCGTCGTAGACGCCGCAGTCGAGCCAGGCCGGGTCGTGCTCGCCACCGGCCGGCGGGGTCGAGGAGTACTCGACGTCGTCGGTGACGTGGTCGGTCTTCAGGTCTCGGAAGGTGCGGACGTCGTCCAGCGTCGGCTCGGCCTCCTCGGTCGCGCCGGTGCTGCCGGTGCCCTCGGTGGACGACGACGTCGGCCCGCCGTCGGTGCCCGCCTCGTCCTCGTCGTCACCCGTCAGCAGCAGCGGGACCGTGATCGCGAGCGCGACGACGACCACCGCCGCCACGACGGCCACGACCACACGCCCGCGGCCGGCGCGGCGCGGCGGCGGTCCGGGCGGCGGGCCCCACCCGGGCTGCTGGCCCCACCCGGACGGCGGGCCCGGCGGCGGACCGGGCGGCGGGCTCCAACCGGGTGGCGGACCGGCCGGCGGGGGCTGGGGAGGGCCGACGCTCATGGCGCCCAGGGTAGGTGGCCGGCGGGTGCCACCGTCCGCGCCGACCACGGAACGCCCCGAAATCGAAACAACCCCGCACGCGTGGTCGCGGTGCAGGGTTGAGCGCGCCGTCGGCGCCAGGGGGTCGGCCCCCTACGAGTCACTCGTCACCTCGATGTGGTGATGACTCACCCCGACGCGGTGTCTTCGGACAGCGACAAGCGTGCCCGACGCGCCGCCGCCGATCCATGCCCCGGTCGGGTCAACTGCGATGGCCCGACCGGGCCAGCCCTCCGGGGTGAGCCGCGGGCGGTCCGACCCGCTCAGGACGGCGGCGTCCGACTACGGCGCCGTCCGGGCCCACGGGTCCTCGGCCCGCCACACGGCGGGCAGGTGCAGGCGGACGCCGTCACGACGGGCCTCCTCGTCGAGCACCCGGACCGTGTGGTCCAGGTCGTCGCCGGCGAGGGGAAGGGCGCGCAGCGGCTGGTCGAGCGGCCGGAAGAAGTCGTCCCAGTGGGTCAGCACGACACGGCGGGCGCCCACGGCCCGCACGGTGTGGTGCCAGTAGTCACGCAGGTAGCCGTCCGGGTGGACGCCGAGCTGCCCCACACCGAGGTAGACCACGTCGGCTCGTCGCCCGTCGAGGGCGCCGGGCACGAAGCCGGCACTCCCCTGGACCAGGACGGTCCGGCCAGACGCGTGCTCGACCAGGATCGACCACGCCTCGCCGCACCGATACGCGCGCGCCCGGGCCGGCGGCACGACGGGTGTCGCGATGGCGCCCGGGAACCGGTCGGGAGGGCAGTGGTCGGAGACGACGTGCGTGACGGTGAACGCCCCGAACCGCGCGGCCGCGCCGGGCTGCACGACGTGGATGCGGTGCGGGTCGAGACCGCCCCCGCGACCGACGTTCGCCGTCGACTCCCCGCCGACGAGCACGGCACCCGTGCGCCGGGCGACGACGGCGGCGTCGAGCGCGTGGTCGAAGTGGGAGTGCACCGGGAGCACCGCCTTGAGCTGCCGCGCCGTCGGTCCGAACCCGAGTCGCGTGAGCGCGGCGTCGATCCGCTGCGGGTCCGGCGAGATCCTGGTCGCGAGGACCCTCGCCAGCGAGGGACGGGAGAAGTAGCCGTCGAACAGGATCGCCGAGCGCCCGTCGTCCAGCAGCAGCGTCGAGACGCCGAGGAAGGTCACCGCGAGGTCGGCGTCCTCGCCGGCGGGTGGGACGTCGAAGCGGTCGGCGTGCCGGCCGAGGTCAGGGCGACCGAGCCGGAGCCTCATCCGACGTCCTGCGCGGCGGCGCGGCCCGCGGTGCGCCCGGAGAAGAGGCAGCCGCCGAGGAACGTGCCCTCGAGCGCGTTGTAGCCCATCATCCCGCCGCCGCCGAAGCCGTTGACCTCGCCGGCGGCGTACAGGCCGGGGAACGGCGAGCCGTCGCCGGTGAGGCACCGGCCGGACAGGTCGGTCTCGAGCCCGCCGAGGGTCTTGCGGGACAGGATGTTGAGGCGGACGGCGATCAGCGGCCCGGCCTTGGGGTCGAGCATCTTGTGCGGACCGGCCACGCGGACGAGCTTGTCGCCGCGGTAGCGGCGGGCGCCTCGGATGGCGGTGACCTGGGCGTCCTTGGTGAAGTCGTTGTCGATCTCGCGGTCGCGCGCCTCGATCAGCCCCCGCAGGGCGCCGACCTCGACAGCGGGCACGCCGTCGTCCGCGACCCGGTTCATGCCGGCGACCAGCTCGTCGAGGGTGTCGGCGACGACGAAGTCCTCGCCGTGCTGCTTGAAGGCCTCGACCGGTGCGGGGGCACCGGGCTTGACCCGGGAGAGGACGAGCCTGATGTCCTTGCCGGTCAGGTCGGGGTTCTGCTCCGACCCCGAGAGCGCGAACTCCTTCTCGATGATCTTCTGGGTCAGGACGAACCACGAGTAGTCGTACCCGGTCGCGCGCAGGTGCTTGAGGGTGCCGAGGGTGTCGAAGCCGGGGAACAGCGGCGCCGGCAGCCGGTGGCCGGCGGCGTCGAGCCACAGCGACGACGGGCCGGGCAGGATGCGGATGCCGTGGTTGTCCCAGATCGGGTCCCAGTTGCGGATGCCCTCGACGTAGTGCCACATCCGGTCGGGGTTGATCACGGTCGCGCCGGCGTCCTGGGTGATCGTCAGCATCCGGCCGTCGACGTGCGCCGGCACGCCGGAGACCATGCGCGCGGGCGGCGTGCCCAGCCGCGCGGGCCACGCCTTGCGCACCAGGTCGTGGTTGCCGCCGATGCCGCCCGAGCTGACCACGACGGCCTGGCCGCGCAGCTCGAAGTCGCCGACCCCGACCCGGCTGCTCGGCGCACCGCGCACCGCCGTCGTGGGCTCGAGCAGGGTGCCCCGGACGCCGACCGCGGCGCCGTCCTCGACGACCAGCCCGTCGACCTGGTGGCGGAGCGCGAACCGGATGCGGCCCGCGTCGACGTGCTCTCGCACGCGACGCTCGAACGGCGCCACCACGCCCGGCCCGGTGCCCCAGGTGAGGTGGAACCGCGGCACCGAGTTGCCGTGACCGTCGGCCCGGCCGTCGCCGCGCTCGGCCCAGCCCACGACCGGGAACAGCCGGTGGCCCATCTGGCGCAGCCAGGCGCGCTTCTCCCCCGCCGCGAAGTCGAGGTAGGCCTCCGCCCACTCCCGGGGCCAGCGGTCCTCCTCACGGTCGAACTGCGCGCTGCCGAACCAGTCCTGCCGGGCCAGCTCGGCCGAGTCCTTGATCCCCATCCGGCGCTGCTCGGGGCTGTCGACCATGAACAGCCCGCCGAGGCTCCAGAACGCCTGGCCGCCGAGGTTCTGCTCGCCCTCCTGGTCGACCAGCACCACGGTGCGGCCCGCGTCGGCCACCTCGGCGGCCGCGACCAGCCCCGCGAGTCCCGCCCCCACCACGATCACGTCTGCATCCATGAGCCCAGCGTCGAGGCACCCGTCCGACCTGACAAGCAGACGTGGCACGACAGCGGGGGTCCGTCATCACCGGGTGACAACATGACGCCATGGGACAGCCCGACCGCGCGGCGACGCTCCGTCGACTGCAGGACGACGAGCGCGTCGCGGCGCGCGTGATGGCGAGGGTCGAGGCGCAGATCCCGGCCTACGCCAACCTGACCGCGACGCAGCGGCAGGAGACCCACGCCATCGCCCGGTGGGCCGTGCGGCGGCTGGTCGAGATGTGGGTCGACGAGACGGGCCTCAGCGAGGCCGACCGACGTCGCTTCCACGGCATCGGCGTCGCCCGGGCCACCGACGGGCGGCCGTTGCTGGCGGTGCTGCGGGCCTACCGGGTCGCCGCCGTCGAGACGGCGGACCTGATCGTCGAGGCCGCCGGCGAGGCCCTGTCCGTCGACGACGTGGTGGCCCTCAACCGCACGCTCCTCACCGGGGTGGAGGACCTCTCGGAGGCGCTCTTCGCCGGCTACACCGTCACCGCCGACCGGCTCGCCGACGACCGCGGGCGGTCGATGTCGGCCCTCACCCACGACCTCCTCTCCGGGCGCCACGTCTCCCGCGACGCGCTGCGTGACCGTTCAGGCCAGCTGGGCGTCGTCGTCCCCGAGCAGCTGTCGGTGCTCGTCGCGGCCCCCGCGCGGCCGGCGGGGCCGCTCACCGAGGGCGAGGTCGCGGACTTCGCCGCGGTCGTCGGCGACGTGCCCGGCCCCGACCCTGACGGCCGGGTCGTCATGCACGCGCGGCGCGACGGCGCCGCCGTCGTCCTGACGCCCTCGACTCCGCACGTCGCCGACGACCTCCGCTTCCGCGCCTGGCGCGGGTGCGCCGTCGTCGCGACCGGCACCGACCAGGTGCCGCGGGCCTACCGGCTGGCCCTCAACGCCGTCCGCACGGCCCCCGCCGAGGCCACGGCCGCCCGTGACGTGCTCGGGCTCGCCGACGCCCTCTACCTCGCCCTGCTGGTCGGCGACCCGCCCGCGTCCGCGGCCGAGCTGGCCGCGGCCACCCTCGGCCCGCTGCTGCAGCCGCGCCACGCGCACCTGCTCGAGGGCCTGCGCGCCTACCTGGCCCACGGCTCGGCCACCGAGGCCGCCGCCGCTCTCGGCCTCCACCCCCAGACGATGCGCCACCGCCTGCGGCGCGCCGCCCAGGTCTCGGGACGCAGCACCACCTCGGCCTGGGACACCCTCCTGGTCCACACCTCCCTGATGGCGCTCGAGACGACTCCGGGACGGTGAGGCCGGCTGCGGCCGGCGGTCAGGACCCGTGGCGCGCCGCGTGGTCCTCGAAGGGCGCCGTCGGGTGGGGGTGCTCGCCCTGGGTCGACGGGAGCGACCGGTCCTGGGGCGGCTTGGCGTACTCGTCGTAGAACGTCGCGAGGCTCATGTAGCGGCCGCCGTCCTCGTAGTGCTCGCCCTCCTGCTCGCGGGTCGCGGCGAAGACGACCCGCTCCGGCTCGGCGTAGTAGAGCGCGCCCAGGCACATCGGGCACGGGTAGGCGGTGACGTAGACGTCGCAGCCGCGCAGGTCGGTGCGGCCGGTCGCCGCCAGCTCGCGGATGGCGGTGATCTCGGCGTGGGCGGTCTTGTCGCCGCTCTGCACGACCTGGTTGGTCGCCTCGTGCAGCACCTCGCCGCTCGCGGCATCGACCACCACGCAGGCGAACGGCTTGCCGCCCTCGGCCACGTTGCCGCGGGCCAGCTCGACCGAGCGGGCGACGAGAGCGGGGTCGGGGTCGGCGTGGCTGGTCACTCCCGGAGCGTAGGTTCGGCGAGCCGCGGGCGGACCCACCCCGGTGGCGACCGGCGGCCACCGACACCTCAGTCGGAAAGCATCGATGACGTGCGGCGCCATGCGGTGCTTGCGCCCCGACGGTCCGCGGTCGGGTCCGCTCGGAGGTCGGCCACGAGCCCGACCTGGGTCCAGCCGACCGCCTTCGTGGCGTCGTGCGTCCGGACGGCGGCGCGAGACCCGCGACGCGCATGGTCGGGAGGACAGGCGTCGGGCATACCGTCGTCGGGTGCGGCGGGCGTGGGTGGTGTGGGGCGTGGGGTTGCTGGCCTACCTGCTGGCCATCTTCCACCGCTCGAGCCTGGCGGTGGCCGGCCTCGCGGCGGCCGACCGGTTCGACATCAGCGCTGCACAGCTTGCGACGTTCACCACCCTGCAGCTGCTGCTGTATGCCGGCATGCAGGTGCCGGTCGGTGTCCTCGTGGATCGGTTCGGGCCGCGCTCGGTGATGTTGACCGGGGCGGTGCTGCTGACCCTGGCCCAGGCCGGCTTCGCCGTCGCGGACGACTACGGCACCGCGCTGCTTGCGCGGGTGTTCGTGGGTGTGGGTGACGCGATGACGTGGATCTGTCTGTTGCGGTTGGTGAGCAGCTGGTTCACCGGCCGACGGATCCCGTTCGTGACCGCGCTGAGCGGGACGCTGGGACAGCTGGGTGCCGTCGCGGCCGCCGCGCCGATGACCTGGGCGCTGGGCCAGCTCGGCTGGACCGCGGCCTACCTGTTCGCGGCCGGGGTCTCAGCGCTCGCGACGCTCGCCGTGGCGCTCGTCGTGCACGACAGCCCGGCGAACCGGGTGGTGCGCGGCTCGGTGCTCACCGTTGCCGCCGTCCGGGCCAGCCTGCGGGCCAGCTGGGACCAGCCTGGGACGCGCCTGGGGTTCTGGACGCACTTCGTGACCCAGTTCAGCGCTACCGCGATGACGCTGTTGTGGGGGTTCCCGTTCCTGGTGCGCGGGGAGGGACTGAGCGAGGCGCGGGCCGGGTTGCTGCTGAGCCTGGTCGTGGTGGCGGTGATGTACAGCGGGCCGGCGATCGGCTGGCTGATCGGTCGGCACCCGTGGCACCGGTCGACGGCGACGATCTGCATCGTGTGGTCGATCGTCGCGGTGTGGACCGCCGTCCTTCTCTGGCCGGGCCCCGCGCCGCTGTGGCTGCTGGTCGTGCTGACCCAGGTGATCGGGATCGGTGGACCGGCGTCGATGATCGGCTTCGACCTCGCCCGCACGTCGAACCCTGCCGAGCGTCTGGCCAGCGCCAACGGCATCATCAACCAGGCCGGGTTCTCGGCCAGTCTCGTCGTGGTGGTGGCGATCGGGCTGGTGCTCGACTGGCGCACCCCCGGCGCCGGCTCCGACTTCGACGCCGACGCGTTCCGTTGGGCGATGGCCGTGCAGTACCCGCTGTGGGCTGTCGGGCTCCTGCAGGTCTGGCGCTATCGCCGGAGGGTCCGGGCGGTCGTCGACCGCCTCGAGCTGACCGCCCGGGCCCGCGCGGCGGACTGACCGCACGCGGCGGCCACCCCCGAGACTCGGCGGACGACGGGTACTCAGGCGGAGGCGAGCCGGCCGGAAATCACCAGCAGAGTGCCGTCCGCCCAGCGGAGCGACCACGTCCCGGGGTCCGCGAGCCGAGCATCAACGACCTCGACACCGAGTAGATCTGCCAGCGGCTGAGCCGCATCGCCAGGACGTTCGCACCGGATCCTTCCGCGACCGCCAGGTGCGATAGCGAACAGGGACTCGACACTCCCGCACCCCGAACGCGCGGGATGGCCGCGCGCCCCACGACCGCAGCCGGATCGGCCGTCGCGACCGGCTCGGCATCCGAGGGCAGATCAGCAGACTTCAGTCGGTGTGGTCCAGGATCAGTCGCACCGCTTCGAGCGGTGCGTCCCATTGCGGGAAGTGACCGCAGCGTTCGAACCAGTGCAGCACCGCGTCGGGGAACAGCTCCGCCGCGCGTTCGGCCTGTCTCGGCACGGTCACCAGGTCGCGACGACCCCAACCGATCGTGACCCTGCCGGGCACCGTGCCGGCCGCCGCCCCCTCCTGCTTGGGCCCCTTGGTCAGTGCGTCCAAGGCGGCGCCGGTGGACGGCGAGTCGGCCAACCCGCGCACGTCCGGCAGCACGACGTCGCGCGGGAGCGCCCACGGCCTCGCCGACAGCTGCGCCAGCAGCAGGGTCCTCCCCACAGGGTTGCCGAGCAGTGTCGGCAGCGCCCCTCGCAGAGCACGGACCAGGGCGATCGACGGTCGCAGCGTGGCGCCGAAGACGAGGAGCTCGCGGTCGCTCCAGAAGCCGCCCGGGTCCAGCGCCACGGTGTCACCGCCGACGCCACGCCGCGCGAGCTCGAGCACCATCCGGCCGCCCATCGACTGGCCGACCGTCGAGACGCCGTCCAAGCCCTGTTCGCGGATGAACGCCACGACGGAGTCGGTCAAGGTGGAGATCGAGACCTCGCCGCTCAACGGCGGCGTCTCACCGAACCCCGGCAGGTCGATGGCGATGACCTCGCGACTCTCGGCCAGCTCGTCGATGATCGGGGACCACGACCGCAACCCGGCGCCCAGCCCGTGCACCAGCAACAGCGGACTGCCGCTCCCACGTCTCACGTTGTTCAACGTCACCACGGGAACGGTAGTCCGCGCCGAAATCGGCACCATCGCGCTCCGCGCCCGCCAGCGTCCGAGGTGCATGATTCTCGTCATGGCGCAGCCGAGGCGGTCATGGCTACTGGGCCTCGTCGTCGGCGTCGTAGCCGTGGCCGGTCTCGCCGTCTGGCTTTCTCGTCCCGAGGTGCCGGGGCCTCGAGCCGAGAGCACGGACAGTTCTCGGGAGGGGTGGCAACGCCTCAGCTACGACGACATTCGGGTCGATGTGCCCCAGAGCTGGGCCTTCCAGAAGAGTGACGACTGCCTAGCAGATGTCGAGCACTGGGGCCCGCCCACCGCCGCTACGTGTGGCGAGCGAGCGGGCGTGACCTTCCAGGACTCGAGCCTGTACGACCCGGGCGCCGAGCCAGGGACCGTCGTCTCTGTTCAGGTCGCAGGAGTGCAGTCCTGGAGTGGTTACGTCATCGTGGGGGGCGTCGTGGTGAGCGTGACTGGTGAGGACCGCGCGATCGTGACCGAGGTCCTCGAATCGGCGGATGCGCCTGGGTTCCAGCCCATCGGGTGAAGCCCGATGCGAACGCCCGACCGTCGGCATGACCGCGCCATGCGCGGCATGGTCCGGTGGAGCCTGGCGCGTCAAGCGTCAACTAGTAGCCCACATCCATGCGGACGTGACCGTCGTAGACTCCGCCGCTGATAGAGACGGAGTGCGGGTCGTACCACTTCCAACCCTCTCGTCGTCCGCCGCCACTGAGGCCGAGCTCGCCAGCCAGGTCATTCGCCGTTTGCCCACGACCGGGCTGGATCGTCAGCTGGCGCCAGCAACCGCCCGAGGCGCATTCCTTCGATTCGTGGATCACTGATGCCCCGGCGGGTAGGTCTGGGATGCGCCATCGAGGCGGTAGGGCGCCCTCGTCAGCGAACGCAAGCAGATACGCCGCGTACAGCAGGTAGAGAGCGACGCAGGCGACGAGCAGAACGGCCGCGACCACGGCGACGAGCCAGAGGTTGCCCTCACGACGGAACGCGATGAACGACGGCATGGACGAACGCTAGGTGAGTCGCCGCGGGCGTGCCCGCACGTCGGCATGGTCGGGCGGAGCGGCGTCCCTGTTGCAATGTGGGACAAGGCCCCGCTCGGCCGCGCGGCGAGGCTGGCGCCATGCCGACCACCCTCAGCCCACCCGCGACGGCCGACGTCGCCGCGCTGCGCGACCACGCCCACGAGCTGCGCCGCCTGATGATGACGATGACCCGCGGCAAGGGCGAGGGCTACATCGCCCAGGGGCTCGGCATCGCCGACTGCCTGGCCGCCCTCTACTTCCACGAGCTGCGCCACGACCCGGCCAATCCCGACGACCCCGACCGCGACCGGTTCCTGCTCTCCACCGGCCACTACTCCATCGCGATGTACGCCGTCCTGGCCGCGGCCGGCTACCTCGAGGAGGACGAGCTGCCGACCTACGGCCTCAACGGCTCGCGGCTGCCGATGAGCACCTTCGACGTCACCCCCGGCATCGAGATCGTCGGCGGCTCGCTCGGCCAGGGCCTCGGCCAGGCCGTCGGGATGGCGCTCGGGCTGCGCATCGACGGGTCCGACGCCCGGGTCTTCTGCGAGTTCAGCGACGGCGAGCTCGACGAGGGCTCCACGTGGGAGGCGCTCATGGGCGGCGCCACGTTCGGCGTCGACAACCTCGTCGCTCTGGTCGACTGCAACGGCATCCAGGCCGACGGTCCGGTCACCGTGGCCATCGAGCCGGTGGCCGAGAAGCTCACCGCGTTCGGCTGGGACACCCGCGAGGTCGACGGCAACGACATGCAGGCCCTCACCGACGCCCTCGCCGCCTCGCGCGAGCGCGACGGCCGGCCCAAGGCGATCGTGCTGCGGACGACGCCCGGGCACGGCATCCCCTCGATCGTGGCGCGGCCCCGCGCGCACTTCGTGCGGGTCGGCGACGACGAGTGGGCGGGCTTCATGGACGAGCTGGAGGAGAACCGATGAGCACCACGACCGGCCCCGAGGTCTTCGGCCAGACCCGCGGCATGGGCGAGCTGATCGACGTCGCCGACAAGGAGACCGTGCTCGCGCCCTTCGGCACCGAGCTGGCCGCGCTGGGTCGCGAGCGGCCCGAGATCGTCGCGCTCACCGCCGACATGGGCCGCTACAGCGACATCCTCCCCTTCCGCGACGAGCACCCCGACCGGTTCTTCAACGTCGGCATGGCCGAGCAGAACCTCGTCGCCACGGCGGCCGGCCTCGCCAAGGTCGGCAAGATCGCCTACTGCACGACGTACTCGGTGTTCGTGACACGGCGGGCCTACGACTTCGTGGCCATCGCCTGCGCGCACTCCATGGCGAACGTGAAGATCTTCGC
This sequence comes from Nocardioides marinquilinus, assembly GCF_039543705.1. Taxonomy (NCBI): domain Bacteria; kingdom Bacillati; phylum Actinomycetota; class Actinomycetes; order Propionibacteriales; family Nocardioidaceae; genus Nocardioides; species Nocardioides marinquilinus. The sequence goes on along the minus strand of NZ_BAABKG010000001.1, from coordinate 1,090,506 downwards.
CGGCATGCCCGGCCTGATGAACGGCTACGGCGCCACGCACCAGGCCACCGAAGACCTCAACATGATGCGCGGCATCGCCGACCTCACGATCATCGACCCGTGCGACGCCGTCGAGCTGCGGCAGGTCACGCGCGCGGTGGCCGACATCCCGGGCACCGTGTACGTGCGGCTGCTGCGCGGCAAGGTGCCCGTCGAGCTGCCCGACGACTACGAGTTCATCCCGGGCGTCGCGGCCCCGCTGCGCAGCGGTGACGGCAGCGTCGGCATCGTCTCGACCGGCTACATGACCGGCCGAGCCCTGGACGCCGCGCGGGCGGCGTCCGAGCAGGGCATCGAGGCGAGCGTGCTGCACGTGCCGACCATCAAGCCCTTCGACACCGCCGGCGTGCTCGAGTTCGCCGGCCGCCACGACCGGCTCGTGGTCGCCGAGAACCACAAGCGCACCGGCGGCCTGGCCACACTGGTCACCGAGGCGATGTTCGACGCCGGCTTGCTGCGTCCGATGGTGCGGGTCGGCCTCGACGACGGCTTCTTCGAGTGCGGCTCGCAGGAGTACCTCGAGGCGACCTACGGCGTCGACCTGCCGCGCATCGTGCGCGCCGTGGTCGACGGCGTGTGAGCGGGCTCCGGGTCTTCGCCGGGCCGCTGCGCTACGTGCAGGGGCCCGGCGCGCTCGACGGACTCGGCGAGCTCGTCGCCCCGTACGGCCCGAGGCCGGTGGTCGTCTCGGACCCGTACGTGCGCGAGCTGCTCGGGCCGCGGGTCTCGGCCGTGCTGGGGGCGGCCGGGCTCGCGCCCGAGCTGCGCGTGCTGGACGGCGAGATCACCGCCGCCGCGGCCGACGCGCTCACGGCGTCGGTGGCCGACGTCGGCACGGGCGTGGTCGTGGGCGTCGGCGGCGGCAAGTCGCTCGACGTCGCCAAGGCGGTCTCGCTGCGGCTCGGCGTCCCGGTGGTCACGGTGCCGACCGTCGCCTCGAACGACTCCCCCACCAGCAAGGCCGTTGCGATGTACGACGACGAGCACCGCATGGTGGGCGTCGACCAGCTGGCCGCCAACCCGCACGCCGTCGTGGTCGACACCGCGCTGGTGGCGGCGGCGCCCGTGCGGTTCCTGCGGGCCGGCGTCGGCGACGCGGTCTCGAAGGCGTTCGAGGCCGCGGCGTGCGCGGCCGGCACCGGCGTCACGACCCTCGGCACGCGTCCGCTGCTGGTGGGCCGGGCCATCGCGAGCGCCGCCCTCGACGCGCTGCGCGCCCACGCCGTCGCCGGGCTGGCCGCGTGCGAGCGGGGCGAGGTGGACGACGACCTCGAGGCCACCGTCGAGGCGGTGGTGCTGCTCAGCGGGCTCGGGTTCGAGAACGGCGGGCTGTCGCTGGCGCACTCGCTGACCCGCGGGCTGATGCGGGCGCGGGGAGCCCGCGACGCGCTGCACGGCGAGCACGTCGCCTGGGCGACGCTGGTGCAGCGGGCCGCCGAGGGCGCGGACGACGCCGAGCTGGCCGACCTGCGGGGGTTCCTCGCCGACGTCGGCCTGCCGGACTCGCTGCCGGGGCTCGGGATGCCCGACCCGACCGCCGACGAGGTGCGTGAGATCGCCCGCGTCACCATGACCGCCCCCCACCTCGCCAACCTCGCCCGCCCCGTCACCGCGGACGACGTCGTCGCCGCGATCGAGCGGGTGGAGGCAGGCGCGGGCTGAGAGGCCCTTCGACAAGCTCAGGGTCCGTGTGGGGACGTCGACGTTGACGTCCCGGGTCTCGACGACGGCCTCGCGCAGACGCTCGGCCTGCTCGACCACCGGTGGTTGAGCAGCGAGGAACGAGCGTCGTCGAAACCACCGGCCCTGCACGCGAACGTCCCCGTGGGGTGGCCCTTCGACAAGCTCAGGGTCCGTGCACTTGCGTTCGCGTTGACGGTGCGGGGTCTCGAGGCTCGGCCGTGGCCGGCCTCGCACCTCGACCACCGTGAGGGGCCGGCCGCGCCTCCGACGGTGGTTGAGGTGCGAGGAGCCCTGGCGACGAGCCTCGAAGCCACCGGCCCGTCACGCGAACGTCCCCGTGGGGTTGCCCTTCGACAAGCTCAGGGTCCGTGAGGGGGACGTTGGCGTGGTCGTGGCGTCGATCCGGTGGTTGAGGTGCGAGGAGCCCTGGCGACGAGCCTCGAAACCACCGGCCCTGCACGCGAACGTCCCCGTGGGGTGGCCCTTCGACGAGCTCAGGGTCCGTGGATGGTCAGCGGGTGAGCACCACCGCGTCGACGGCGACGACGCCGTCCTCGAGGAGGAGGAGGGGGTTGGCGTCGAAGCCGGCGATCGGGGACGACGGGTCGGCGAGGGCCTCCGACGCGCGGACGACGGCGTCGGCCCAGGCGTCGACGTCGGCGGCGGGCTCGCCGCGGACGCCGGCGAGCAGGGGCGCCATCCGCAGGCGGGCGATCGCCTCGCGCACCTCGTCGTGGGTGCAGGGGGCGAGCAGCACCTGGGTGTCGGGGACGGCCTCGACGTAGGTGCCGCCGGCGCCGAGCAGCATCACCGGCCCGAAGACCGGGTCGAGGCTGGCGCCCACCAGGCCCTCGTGCAGCCCGCGCACCATCGGCGCCACCAGGAACCCGTCGAGCCCGACGCCGTGCGCGTCCGCCGACGCCGCGACGGCCTCCGCGGCCGCGACGGCGTCCGCGGCGGTCGCACAGCCGAGCCGCACCAGCCCGAGCTCGGACTTGTGGGTCGCGGTCGCGCTGCTGCCCTTGACCACGACCGGCCGCCCGCCGAGCCGGCCGAACGCCGCCTCCACCTCGGACGGCGACCCCACCAGCTCGCGCTCGACCACCGGCACCCCGAGCCCGGCCAGCGCGGCCAGGCTCTCGGCCTCGTTGAGCGAGCCGCCGTCACCGCCCCGGTCGCCCGGGCGCGCCAGGGCCGGACGCGGCAGCCCCGCCGCGCGGGCCATGCGCCGCCGGTGCGCGAGGTACTGCGCCAGGGCGGTGACGGCGGAGTCCTCGTCGTCGAAGACGGGCAGCCCGGCCGCGCGGAACGGCGCGGCGACGTTCGGCTGCGGGATCGCGCAGACCAGCGGCGTCCCGCCGGCGGCGAAGGCGGCGGCGTCGCGGGCGAACCGCTCGACGTCGTAGCCGCGACCGGCCACCGGGATGCCGAGCAGGCACGCGCCGACGGCGTCGTCGTCGCCGAGCACCGGCAGCACGCGACCGAACAGGCCGCTGTCGGTGAGCAGCGCGGCGGTCACGTCGACCGGGTTGCCGGTCGCCGCGAACGTCGGCAGCTCGGCGTCGAGCCGCGCCACCGTGTGCTCGCTCAACGAGGCGAGCGGCAGGTCGGCGTCCTCGGCGGCGTCGGCGGCCAGCACGCACACCGCGCCGGAGTTGCTGACGACGGCGAGCCCCTCACCCTGCGGCTTCCAGTCCTGCAGGTACAGCTCGCTCGCGGCCACCAGCTCGCGGACGCCGTGCACCTGCCAGATGCCGACCCGCTCGAGGAACGCGTCGAGCACCCGCCGCTCGGTGGCCAGCGCCCCGGTGTGGGACGCCGCCGCACGGCTGCCCGACCGGCTGCGACCGCCCACGAGCGCCACCACCGGCACGCCGCGCTCGCGCGAGCGCTCCCCCAGCTCGACCAGCGACTCGGGGTCGGTGACGCCCTCGAGGTAGAGCAGCAGCAGCTTGAGCCCGGGGTCGGTGACGGCCTCGGCGGCCAGCTCGGCCGCGGTGACGTCGAGGTCGTTGCCGGTGCCGTGGGCGTAGCGGACGCCGATGCCGCGGCGCCGCAGGATGCCGTAGGGCACCGAGGCGAGAGCACCGCTCTGGCTGATGATGCCGACGGGTCCGTCGGCCGGCGGCTCCTCGGTGAAAAGCGTCGAGAAGCCCATCACCGCGCCCGACTCGAAGCTCGCCAGCCCCTGCGAGTTCGGCCCGACCACACGCATCCCCGCGGCGCGGGCGTGGCCGAGCAGCTCGTCCTGCATGCGCAGGCCCTCGGGCGTGCCGGTCTCGCCGAAGCCCGACGACATCACGATCGCGCCGCGCGAGCCCATCTCGGCGGCCACGCGGACGGCGTCCACCGCGGCCTGCCCGGGCACGGCGACCAGCACCACGTCGGGCACGACCGGCGAGTCGGCGAGCCGGGGCACCGTCGGCATCCCCTGCACCGTCTCTCGCTTGGGGTTGACCGCGACGACGGTGCCGCCGTAGCCGAACTCGCGCATGTAGCGCAGCGGCCGGCCGCCGATCTTCTCCGGGTCGTCGGAGGCGCCGACCACGGCCACGGACGTCGGCCGGTGCAGGAACCCGAGGCCGCTCACGGTCGCTCCGCCGCGAAGCTGGGCACCAGCGCGCCGTCGCGGCCGTCGTCGCGGAACGACAGCCGCGCCCGGTCGCCCGGCGCGAGCGTGTCGTCGTGCGCGCGTCCCATCACCACCGGCCCCTCGTCGAGCTCCACCAGCACGAGTCGTACCTCCTCGCCGTCCGTCGTCGCCGCCGCGTGCAGCCGGGTCGCCGCCACGCACAGCCCTCGCCCCGACGCGGGCGCGTCGGTGGCCTCCTCGCCGCCGCACACCGGGCATCGCAGCCGCGGCAGGTAGCGCTGCTGACCGCAGCGCTCGCACGTCGCGACCAGCAGCAGCGGCTCACCGTCGGTCCAGTCGCCGCGGCGCGCCTCGAGCCGGTCTGCCCGCTCCATCAGTGCCCCCTCCTGAGGACGACGCCCACGTGCGCCGAGAGCACGCCGCCGTCGGCGTGCACGTAGCCCACCTCGCAGCCGCCCACCTGGCTGACGCCGCGCTCCTGCCGCAGCTGGATCGCCACCTCCACCAGGTGCGCCATGCCGCCGCCGACGCCGCAGTGGCCGTAGGAGAGCAGGCCGCCGTGGGTGTTGGTCGGGTAGCGGCCGTCGACGTCGAACGCGCCCGCCGCGGCGTACGCGCCGGCGCGGCCGGGGGCGGCGAGGCCGAGCTCCTCCAGCAGCATCGCGACGGTGATCGAGAAGCTGTCGTAGATGCCGAAGACGTCGACCGCCTCCCAGGCGACGTCGGCCTCGGCGAGGGCGCGCTGCGCGGCGAGCGCCGCACCGGTGTCGCCCATCTCGAGCGCGGTCAGGTGCTGGTGGCGGTGCGCCTGGCCGGTGCCGGCGATCTCGAGCGAGCGCTCGCTGGTCGGCGCCGCCGAGACCAGGAACGCGGCGCCGCCGTCGGAGACCGGGCAGCAGTCGAGCAGCCGCAGCGGGTCGGCCACCGGGCGCGAGGCGACGACGTCCTCGACCGTGATCGGCTTGCGGTACTGCGCGCCGAGCTTGCGGGCCGCGTGGGCCCGCATCTGCACCGGCAGCGGGGCCAGCGCCGACGGCTCGAGGCCGTAGGTCCACAGGTAGCGCGAGGCGAGCAGCGCGTAGTACGCCGGCACCGTGCCGCCGAGCGGCACCTCGTAGGCCGCCTGCCCCACCTGCGCCAGCACCCGGGTCGAGGTCTCGCGCGCCTGCCCGCTGGCCCGGTTCTCACCGGCCACCACGAGCACGTGCCGCGCGGCGCCGGCCATCACCAGCCGCTGCGCCTGCGCCAGCATCGCCAGCCCCGTGGCGCCGCCGACGCTCATGCCGAACGCCGTCGCCGGGCGGATGCCGAACCGCTCGGCCAGCAGGTCGGCCGGCATCAGGTGCCCGCTCACGGTGGAGTAGCCGGTGATCAGCGCGTCGACCGCCTCGGGGTCGACGCCGGCGTCGGCCAGCGCGAGCTCGGCGGCCATCAGCTGCCAGTCGACGGAGTCGGGGCCGGGCTGGCGGCCGAAGCCGGTGACGCCGACGCCGGTGAGGCTGGCCGTCACCCGCCGGCTCCCGGGTCGGCCCGGTCACCCGCGTCGCCCGCGTGGCGCCGCAGCACCTGCTTCTGGATCTTGCCGGTCGAGGTCTTCGGCAGCGTGCGGAAGTGCACGACCCGCGGCACCTTGAACCCGGCCAGGTGCGCCCGCACGTGGTCGGCGACCTGCTCGGCCGTCAGCTCGCGGCCCTCCCGCAGCGTCACGAACGCCACCGGGACCTCGCCCCAGCGCTCGTCGGGGCGGCCCACCACGGCCGACTCCACGACGTCCGGGTGGGCGTCGATGACCCGCTCGACCTCCACCGAGGCGACGTTCTCGCCGCCGGTGATGATGACGTCCTTGGCGCGGTCGGTGATCTCGATCCAGCCGTCGGGGTGCATCACCGCGAGGTCGCCGGTGCGGAACCAGCCGCCGAGGTCGACCGCGGCCGTCGCCTCCTCGTCGCGGTAGTAGCCGAGCATCACGTCGTTGCCGCGCGCCACGATCTCGCCGGGCGTCGCGCCGTCGGCCGGCACGTCGACGCCGTCCAGGTCGACGACGCGCAGCGGCTCGGCGATCACGTTGGCCACGCCCTGCCGCGCCTTCACGGCGGCCAGCGCCTCGGCGTCCAGGTCGGCCCAGTGGGGCTGCTCCTCGTTGATGCCGATGGGCCCGAAGGTCTCGGTGAGGCCGTAGAGGTGGGTCACGTCCATGCCGAGCCGGTCCATGCGGGCCAGCAGCGTCGGCGACGGCGGCGAGCCACCGGTCTGGACGGCGACCCGGCGCTCCAGCGGCGGGCTGGCGGCGGCCTCGGCGTCCGCGATCATCGTGAGCACGGTCGGCGCGGCGCTGAAGTGGGTGACGCCCTCGTCGCGCAGCAGGGTCCAGATGCGCTCGGGGTCGATCTTGCGCAGGCACACGTGCAGGCCGCCGACCGCGGTGACGCCCCACGTCAGGCACCAGCCGTTGCAGTGGAACATCGGCACGGTCCACAGGTAGGCGGTGCTCGCGTCCATGCGGCCGTGCACCAGCAGCGAGAGGCTCTGCAGGTAGGCGCCGCGGTGGTGGGTCATCACGCCCTTGGGGCGCCCGGTCGTGCCGCTGGTGTAGTTGATGCCGAGCAGCCCGCGCTCGTCGGCGCAGGCGACCTCGGCCGGCTCGGCGGCGGCGAGCAGGCGCTCGTAGTCGCCGTCCGGGCCGGCGCCCAGGTGCCGCACGCCGGTGCGTCGCGCCACCTCGGCGGCGGCCTCGGCGTGCTCCTCGCCGCTCACCAGCACCGTCGAGCCGGAGTGCTCGACGACGTAGGTGAGCTCCTCGAGCGAGAGCCGGATGTTGAGCGGCACCAGCACCGCACCGCGCATCGGCACGGCGTGGTGCATCTCGAGCAGCACGTGGCTGTTGGTGGCCAGGACGGCGACCCGGTCGCCCGGCTCGACGCCGAGCCCGGCCAGCACACCGGTCAGCCGCCGGCAGCGGTCGTAGAGCTCGCGGTAGGTGAGCCGCAGGTCGCCGTCGACGACGGCGTCCCGCTCGGCGTGCACCGTCGCCGAGCGCCGCAGGAACGCCGTGGGGGTCAGCTCGGCGAAGGTGAAGTCGGCCATGGGAGGAGTCTGTGGCCCGGTCCCGGGCCTAGAGCCCGCCGAGGGAGACGTACTTGGTGTCGAGGTACTCCTCGATGCCCAGCGGCCCGCCCTCGCGGCCGATGCCCGACTGCTTCACGCCGCCGAACGGCGCCTGGACGGCGCTGATCTGCGCGTCGTTGACGCCCACCGTGCCGTACTCCAGACGCTCGGCCACGCGGATGGCGCGGTTGAGGTCGCGGGTGAAGAAGTAGCCGGCCAGGCCGTAGTCGGAGTCGTTGGCGCGGCGGACGACGTCGTCCTCGTCGGTGAAGGTGAAGATCGGCGCCACGGGGCCGAAGGTCTCCTCCTGCGCCAGCAGCATCGACTCGTCCGCGCCCCGGATGACGGTGGGCTCGAAGAACAGCCGGCTGCCCGTGCCGGTCTCGGCGCGCGAGCCGCCGACGACCACCTCGGCACCCTTCTCGAGGGCGTCGGCCACGTGCGCCTCGACCTTGACGACGGCGGCCTCCTCGACCAGCGGGCCGACGTCGGTGCCGTCGTCCAGGGCGTTGCCCACGCGCAGGCCGGTGAACTCCTCGGCGAGCCGCCGGCTGAACTCCTCGGCGACGGCCTCGTGCACGAACAGCCGGTTGGCCGAGACGCAGGTCTGGCCCATGTTGCGCAGCTTGACCGCCATCGCCTCGCGCAGCGCGAGGTCGAGGTCGGCGTCGTCGAAGACGATGAACGGGGCGTGCCCGCCCAGCTCGAGCGAGACCCGCTTGACGGTGTCGGCCGCGCCGCGCATCAGGATCTTGCCGACCTCGGTCGAGCCGGTGAACGAGATCAGCCGCACCCGGGCGTCGGCCATGAACACCCCGCTGACCCGCGGGGCGTCGTTCGAGGTGAGCACCTGCAGGACGCCGGCCGGCAGGCCCGCGTCGTCGAAGACCCGGGCGATCTCGAGCGCCGAGAGCGGCGTCAGCTCGGCCGGCTTGAGCACCATCGTGCAGCCGGCGGCGAGGCAGGCACCGAGCTTGCGCAGGATCTGCAGCTGCGGGAAGTTCCACGGCGTGATGCAGGCGGTGACGCCGATCGGCTGCTTCAGCGTGATGATCCGCTTGGCGGTGGTGGCGGCCGGGATGGTCATGCCGTGCACCCGGCGCGCCTCCTCGGCGAACCAGTCGATGAACCCCACGCCGTACTGGATCTCGCCGACCGCCTGGGGCACGGGCTTGCCCTGCTCGCGGGCGAGCAGCCGGGCCAGGTCGTCGAGGCGCTCCTCGAAGAGCCGGGCGGCGCGGCGCATGATCGCGGCGCGCTCGATCGCGGGCGTCGCCGCCCACTGCGCCTGCACGGCTGCGGCGCCGTCGATGGCCGCGCGGACGTCGTCCTCGGTGGCGTCGGCGACCTTGGCCACCACCTCGCCGGTGGAGGGGTCGACGACGTCGAACGTGGCGCCGTCGGAGGCGTCGCGCCACGCGCCGTCGACGAAGAGCTGGGTCGGGAAGTCCACGGTGGGGTCCTTTCGGGGACGGTCGGCTGGCGGGATCAGGGCACGATCGCGACACGGGCGACCGACCGGCTCTCGCCGGCCCTCAGCGCGTCGGTGACCTCGTCGAGCGGGTAGGTGCGGTCGGAGAGGGCGTCGAAGGGGTGCAGGTGGCCGCGGCGGGCCAGGAACTGCACGGCGCGGTGCAGGTACCACGGGTGGTAGCGCAGGACGCCGTGCACGTGGACGCTCTTGCGGGTCAGGATGCCCGGCGTCATGGTCACCGTCGCCTCGGCGTTGAGGTTGCCGACCGAGGCGATGCGGCCGCCCACCCGGGCCAGCTCGATGGCCTCCACGAACGACGCCGGGACGCCGGTCACCTCCAGCACCATGTCGGCGCCGAGCCCGCCGGTGAGCTCCTGCACCCGGGCCACGCGGTCGGCGGTCTCGGGGAAGTCGGTGAGGCTCACGGTCTCGTCGGCGCCGAAGCCGCGGGCCAGCTCGAGACGCTCGGGAACGCCGTCCACCACGATCACGCGGGCACCGCGCTCATGGGCGACGGCGGCGGCGTAGAGGCCGAGCCCGCCGGCGCCCTGCACGACCAGCGTCTCGCCGGGGCCGACCCCGACCTCGTCGACCACGAACAGCATCTGGGCCAGGCCGCAGTTGGCACCGGCCACGGCGGCGTCGTCCACCTCGTCGGGCACCTTGTAGAAGTACTGCCCCGGGAACAGGTGGTAGTGCGTGGCGAACGCGGAGCGGAAGTGCGGGGCCACCGCGGGCTTGTGCTTCCACTCGCTCAGGCCGTTGACGCAGAGGTTGAACTCCCCGCGCAGGCACGGCGGGCAGCGGTGGCAGGTCAGGTAGTAGACGGCCACGACGCGGTCGCCGACCGCCACCGGGTCACCGGCGAAGTCGGTGGTCACGCCCTCGCCGAGCGCCACCACCTCGCCCACGAACTCGTGCCCGAGGCCGGCCTCGCGCAGCAGCGCGGACTCGTAGTGCCACTGGTGCACGTCGGTGCCGCACACGTTGGCGCGCCGCACCCGCAGCAGCACGGCACCGGGGCCCGGGGCGGGCACGGGGTAGTCCTGCAGCTCGACGGTCGCGGGGCCCACGAGGGCGGCGATCCGGCCGGTCTCGGCGCTGGTCATGGGGTGATTCAAGGGGCGCGGGCGCCGTCGCACCTGTGCGAGTTTGCGACAGTGCCGCCGTCCCACCCGGGCGGCGGCGCGGCGTCCTGTCGCAAAGTGGGACGGCGGTGCGCAGACGCCGGCGGCGAGGCTCGGCCCCACTCTCCAGCCCGGAAGGACGCCTTGATGACGCTCGGCCACGCACGCAAGATGTGGGCGCTCGACTGCCCGACCCTCACCGTCGACGCCGCCACGCTCATGTACGGCCTGTCGGGGATGATGACCATCCCGATGCCGTCGTTCCTCATCGAGCACGACCGCGGGCTGGTGCTCTTCGACACCGGCATCGCACCCGAGTCGATCACCGACCCGGCCGGCGTCTACGGGCAGGAGCTCGCCGACGGCCTCGGCATCGGCGGCACGCCCGACCAGGCCGTCGACAAGCAGATCGAGGCGCTCGGCTACAAGACCTCCGACGTCACCCACGTCATCGCCTCGCACTTCCACTTCGACCACTCCGGCGGCACGCACCTGTTCCCCGACGCCAAGCACTACGCGGGCGCCGGCGAGCTGGCCTTCGCACGGTTCGCGACCCCCATCGCGGCGTTCTGCTACATGCCGTGGCAGATCGAGCGCACCGCCGGCTTCGACTGGCGCGAGCTGCCCGGCACCGACGTCGACCTGTTCGGCGACGGCTCGCTGGTGATGCTCTCGCTGCCCGGCCACACACCCGGTGAGCTCGGGCTCAAGGTGCGCCTGGCCAACCGCACGTTCCTGCTCACCGGGGACGCCGTGCACCTGCAGCAGGCGCTCGACCTCGAGTACCACTTCCCGATCGACTGGGACACCCGCGTCGCCCTCGACTCGTTGCGCCGCATCAAGCGGATCGCCGAGGCCGAGGAGGCCACGATCTGGATCACGCACGACCCGGGCCACTGGGCCGACCACAAGCCCGCGCCGTACTGCTACGACTGAGCGCGCCGGGAGCCGACCACCATGAGCATCCTCGTCGACTACCGCTGCTCCGCGTGCGGAGAGCGCGCCGAGCACTGGGCGCCGAGCCCTCCTCCTGCTGCCGTGCCCTGTGCCTCGTGCGGGGCCGAGAGCCGGCGGCTGTTCGCCGCGATCGGCCTGTCGGGCACCCGCGCGCCCGTGGACGCCGTCCCGCGCTCGGCCGGCTCGGCCGGCCGCGGGCCGACCATGTGCCAGCAGTACCCGCAGGTCCCGGGGCTGTGCCACATGAGCGACTCCGCCGCCCGCATGTGGGTCGCCAAGGCCACGAAGAACTCGCGTGCCGTCGACCGCGAGCAGGAGCGCCAGGAGAAGGCGGCGGCGGTGAAGGCGCCGACCATGGCCGACGCGATCACCCACCACCACCACGAGAAGCCGGCCGCCGCCGCCACGCCCCACGGCCTCTGAGCTTGTCGAAGGGCTCGTCGCAGGCTCGTCGAAAGGCCCTGATGCGGAGGCCGTCCGTCCGCGAACCCGGCTAGGTTCGCGCGCATGACGACCTCCTGGCTGGACCCCCGCCATGGCTGAGTTCGGCGCCGACGACCTCAGCGGCTCGACCTTCGACTGGACCGACCTCAGCGGCTCGACGTTCCGCGCGGCGTCCCTGAGCGACGTGACCATCCGCGGCACCGACCTGCACCGGGTGAGGATGCGCGGCGTCGAGCTGTACGACGTCGACATCACCGGCGACGTGCAGGGGCTGCGCATCAACGGCATCGACGTCACCGACTACCTCGGCGAGCAGATGCGCCTGCGCCACCCCGACCTCGAGCTGATGCGGCCCGACGAGCCCGCCGGGTTCCGCGAGGCGTGGACGCTGCTGGAGTCGCAGTGGGGCGGCACGGTCGAGCGCGCCCGACGTCTGCCGCTCGAGCTCCTGCACGAGCGGGTCGACGAGGAGTGGTCGTTCACCGAGACCCTGCGCCACCTCTCGTTCGCCACCGCCGCGTGGGTGCTGCGGGCCGTCGAGGGCGACCCCGCGCCGTGGCACCCGCTCGACCTGCCCTGGGACGAGGCGCCGTCCGACCGTGGGTTCCCGCGCGACCTCGACGCCCGTCCGGGCCTCGACGAGGTGCTCGAGCTGCGCCGCTCGCGCCAGGCCGCGGTGCGGCGGGTGATCGAGGGACTGACCGACGAGTCCCTCGCCGCCGAGGTCACCCCGCCCGACGACGGCAGCTGGCCCCCCGCCCGCCCCTTCACGGTGCACCAATGCGTCTCGATCGTGCTCAACGAGGAGTGGTGGCACCGGCAGTACGCCGAGCGCGACCTGGCCGTGCTGGAGGGTGACGCCACAACACCTGTGGATGAATGACACACTCTCGCCGCGTCGGCCTAGAGTCGTTCACGGATGTCGTCCCGGACCGTCAGGAGGTTGACCGTGGACCCGATCACGACGCCTCTCCTGACGGCACGCGACGCCGCTCGTCATCTCCGGATGCCCGAGTCGACGCTGGACTCCTGGATCGTCGACAGCCCTCGTCGTCCCTCGCTGATCCACGCGGTGCAGCCGGAGCGCCGCGGTTGGCCGCGGCTGCCGTTCATCGCCGTCATCGAGGCATACGTGCTGCGCTCGCTCCGAGAGCTCGGCGCGCCGATGGACCAGGTGCGTCTGGCCGCCGAGACAGTGCGGCACGAGCTGGGTGACGAGTACGCCCTGGCCAGCAAGCGGATCGCCACCGACGGGGTCGACGTCTTCGTCCGTCTCGCCGACGAGTCGGTGCTCCAGGTCAAGCACCGGCAGCTCGGCATCCGAGAGGTGCTCGCCGACTACCTGACCTACGTGACCTGGGACGACGACGGACGCCCCGTTCGGCTACGCCTGAGCCAGTACCCCGAGCAGGCGCCAGTGATCCTCGATCCACGGTTCGGGTGGGGTTCGCCCGTGCTGTCCGAGTCCAAGGTCCCGGTCGACGCGGTGCTGAAGCTCTGGCGCAACGGCGAGCCGATGTCGGAGGTGGCCGCCGAATACGGCCTCAGCACCGACGTGGTCGAGGGTGTCCTCCGCGCCGCCTCGGCCGCCTGAGTTCTTCCTCGAGCGCAGCCTCGGGCGGCTCACTGCCGAGGACCTCCGAGCGGCCGGTCACACGGTCCACACCGTCTACGACCTCTTCGACGACGACGGCGCTGACGTCGCCGACGAGGAATGGATCGAGTACGGGTGTTCACGAGGCTGGCTCTGCCTCACGAAGGACAAGCGGATCCGCTATCGCGCCGACGAGATCGGGGCGTTGCGCGATGGCCACGTCTTCTGCCTGGCCGACGGCAACCTGGCGCGTCGAGAGGCGTCGCAGCGACTGGTCGAGGCCGTGCCGGCGATGATCCGCGGATCGGACCGACACGCGGTTGGCTTCTGGCACGTCTACGCCGGCGGCTCGGTTCGGCGCATGTGGCCCCGCGACGCCGTCTGAGTCAGCCGATCGCCGGCGGCCAGCGGTGGCGGCGCCAGTCGTCCCAGGTCACGAACCCGGCGGGTGCGTCATCGACCGGCTCGGTGTCGTCGAGCTCGCCGCGGGTCGGCGGCTCGAACGCGGCCGTCCAGGCCGCCAGCTCGTCGTCCGACATCGGCCAGGTGGTGCCGGGTGCCTCGGCCTCGCGGGCGTCGAGGCGGCGACGCTGCTCGGCGACGTCGAGCGTGGCGTGCCACAGGACGACGTCCGCGCCTCGGTCGTGCGCGGCCTGACGAAGCGCCGAGCGCTCGTCGCGGCTCCACAGCCCGAAGTCCAGGACGACGTCGACCCCCAGCTCGAGCGCGCGCAGGCCGACGTCGATCAGCCGGCCCTCGATGACGTCGCTCGCCTGGGGCGGGTTGCGGTCGCCGTAGAGCGCACGCACCCACTCGTCCTTCGTCAGCCGCAACGCCCCGCGCTCGACCTCGAACCTCCGCGCCGCCGTCGTCTTGCCGACGCCCGGGAGCCCGACGGTGAGGAGCAGGGTCGGACGCCGCACGCGGCCATCATCGCGGAGCGACTCAGAACAGGCTGCCGACGTCGTCCATCAGGTCGGTGGCCATCGCGGTCCAGAACAGCAGCGGGGCGAGCGCGACCACGACCATGAAGACCAGCGCACCGACGACGGGGCGGCCGCGCACCACGTGCAACACCCAGCCGACGAACGCCGCCGGCACCACGAAAGTCGCCGCGGTGGGCAGCTGCCACAGGCACCACGCCACCAGCGCTGGGTAGGCGACGAGCCCGACGAGCCGGATCCGGAGGTCGGCACCGCGTCGGCGGCCGCCGAGATGGTGTCGCCGCACGTCCTGGATCGGCAGGTGGCACGAGCGGCACGACGCGGCGGACGCCGGCACGTCGTCCCGGCAGAGCGGACAGGTGAGGGTCTGGCTGTTGAGCACCGGCATGTCGGGCCCATCGGTACGACGTCCGGCCCGCTTGAGCCGGCCGGGGGTGAGTGCCGGGGTGAAGGCATCATCGGGGAGCGACAGGAGCACCAGGTGCGCCTGGCGCTCCCCTACGTCGGTTCGCCCCAGTCAGGCCACCAGCAGGCGCGCGCCGAGGTCGAGCTCGTCGAGCTCGAGCAGGTGGCCGTTGCGCTCGTGCCAGGCGCCCGAGTCCAGGTCGGCGCGCAGGCGCTCGACGGCGCGCTGCTCGACGTCCGGGCCGACGGCGCCCCACACCGAGATGGCGCGGCGGACCCGTGCGTCGAGGTAGGCCTCCGGTCGCCGCCAGTAGGCCTCGTACAGCCCGTCGGCGCAGTCGCCCGGCACCGGCACCGGCCGCACCTCGGCGTCGAGGACGTCGGCGGCCAGGTCGGTCAGGCGGTCGAGCGTGCGCACCCCGGGCAGGTCATGCAGCTCGGGGAGGTAGTCGCGGGTGAGCCAGAAGTGGTCGGCCTCGCGGGTGTCGAAGGCGAAGACCACCACGCGGCGCGCCACGCGGCGCAGCTCGCGCAAGCCGGCCTCGGGATCGGACCAGTGGTGGAGGGTGCACACCGCCATCGCCGCGTCGAAGGCACCATCGGCGAACGGCAGCCGCTCGGCTGTGGCCCCGACGCACGGCGCCGCACCGGCCGGGCGGTTCGAGCGCATCAGCGCCGACGGCTCGACGGCGACGACGGCGCGGTCGGCCGGCTCGTACGAGCCGGTGCCGGCGCCGACGTTCACGACCGTCCGGGCGTCACCGAGGGCCGTCCAGATGGGACGGGCGATGCGCGGGTCGGTGCGCCGCGTGGCGGGGTAGCCAGCGCCGATCGTGTCGTAGAGCTGGGTCGTCGGCACCCGGTCATCCTCGGCGCATGGGCGACCCTCCACAAGGCCGCGTGAGGTCTTGTTATAGAACATGTGTTCTACTATCATCGACGTATGGACCTTGAGGCGAGCGACCTCGACGACCGGCGACGCCGGTGGCTCGAGGCTGTCCTGCCGCAGGGCCGCACGACGGTGGACGACGCCGCGCGGGTCGACCTGATCCGCGCCATGGAAGAGCTCAAGTCGACCCTCTGCGCGCTGCAGGGCGACCTCGCCGTCGACCTCGACGCCTCCCAGCGCGCACAGCAGGCCGAGCGCGGCGAGCGGGCCGAGCGCCGTGGCGGGGGCGTGGCGGCGCAGATCGGGCTGGCCCGCCGCGAGTCACCCCACCGGGCCCAGGTGCTGCTCGGCATGGCAAAGGACCTGCGCGCCGAGCTGCCCCATACCCGCGCCGCCCTGCGCGAGGGCCGGCTCTCCGAGCACCGCGCGCGCATCGTCGTCACCGAGACCTCCGGCCTCGACCCCGCCGACCGGGCGCGGGTCGACGCCGAGCTGTGTGCCGACCCCGACGCACTCGAGGGCGTCGGCACCCGCCGGATCGAGAGCCTCGCCCGCGCCGCGGCGCAGCGGCTCGACCCCGCGTCCGCCGTCCGCCGCGCCCGCCGGGCCGAGGGCGATCGCCACGTCACGATCCGGCCGGCGCCCGACACCATGACCTACCTGACCGCCCTGCTGCCGGTCGCGCAGGGTGTGGCGGTCTACGCCGCGCTGCGGGCCGCGGCCGACAGCGCCGTGGCCACCGGTGCGGCCGGCGAGCGGGGGCGCGGCCAGCTGATGGCCGACACCCTCGTCGAGCGGCTCACCGGTCGCGGCCGCGCGGACGACGTCGACGTGCAGGTCGCCGTCGTCGTCTCCGACCGCACGCTCCTGGGCGGCGGCACCGAGCCCGCCACCGTGCCCGGTCACGGCCCGGTGCCGGCCGAGATCGCCCGCCACCTGGTCGCGCACGCCGTCGACCCCGACACCGACGCCACCGCGTGGGTGCGCCGCCTCTACGCCGACCCCGCCGGCGACCTGGTCGCCCTCGCCAGCGCCCGCCGCGTGGTCAACGAGTCGCTCGCGGCGTTCCTGAGGCTGCGCGACCAGGGCCTGTGCCGCACCCCGTGGTGCGACGCGCCGGTCCGCCACGCCGACCACGTCGAGCCCGCCGAGACCGGTGGCGCCACCTCCGCCACCAACACCCAGGGCCTGTGCGAGGCGTGCAACCACGCCAAGCAGGCGGTCGGATGGCGACAGGGTGCCGGTCCACCGCTGCGGGTCGGCCGACATCGCGTCGTCACCATCACCCCCACCGGGCACACCTACGTCTCAACCGCCCCCGCTCCCCCGCGCCCGGCGCACCCGCCCACATCCCGGTCACCGATGGAGCAGCGGTTCGCGCGTCTGATCGCTCAGGCCTGCTGAGGCGCCGGCCGCTCGACCCCGAGCGCGCGGTAGATCTCCGTGGACGCCGCCTGGTAGCCGGTCGAGAACGCGCCGGCCCGGAACGCCTCGTCCGACAGGAAAGCCGTGACGACCTCCGAGCCGTAGTCGGCGAGGGGCGTCGGGCAGACCTCCTCTTCGCCCCCGCCCTCCAGCCGGGCCCAGGCGCCCCGCTCCACCGCGGCGTCGTGGCGCAGTCGTCCGTAGCTCGAACGGTAGAAGTCACGCAGCCCGTCGAGGTAGTCGAGCATCGTCTGGACGTGCTCTCGCACCGGCGACCTCAGCAGGTGCACGTCGCGTTCGACGAGGTGGAGGTGCGCCCGCGCCGCGATGATCTCACCGAGGCGCTCCATGAAGGTGGACGGCGTCGGGTGGGCCTGCAGGTGCAGACGAACGACCTGCACCGTCTCGAACGCGGCCTTCAGCTCGCGCAACGAGGCCGTGAGGCCGCGCGCCCGCTCCTCCTCCCTGGAGCGCCGCGCCGCCCGACGCGTCAGGTGCGCGGACAGCCCACCGGTGATCAGCAGCGCGCTCGTGAGCGTTAGGCAGAACCGGGCGAGCTCGGCGCGCACGTCGACGTTGTCGCCGACGCCGCTGAACAGCAGCCCGGCGGCCGTTCCCAGCACAACGACCGCGAGCGCGAGGACGACCCACCACACGTACGGCGTGGTCTTGTCGGCCGAGCCCGTCGCGGACATGCGCGCAGTATCGCCACGCCGCCGCCCGCGCGGAAGGCCCGATCGTGCCGCCTACCGGATCGTCCAGCCCCCGTCGGCGACGAAGGCGGCGCCGTGGCTGAAGCTGGAGTCCTCGCTGGCGAGGAACAGGGCGAGGTTGGCGAGCTCTTCCGGCTGGGCGTAGCGGCCGGCGGGGACGCTGTTGACCGAGTCCATGACGGCGGCCTCGCCGGCGGCGAAGAGCTCCTTGGTCATGCCGGTCTCGACGGCGCCGGGGCAGATGCAGTTGACCCGGATGCCCTGCTGGCCGTAGTCGAAGGCGAGCTGGCGGGTCAGGCCGAGCACGCCGTGCTTGGACGACGTGTACGCCGTCCCGCCGCCGCCGGCGACCAGGCCGGCGATCGAGCAGGTGTTGACGATCGTGCCGCCGCCGGCGTCCAGCATGGCGGGCAGCAGGGCGCGGGTGACCCGGTAGACGCCGGTGAGGTTGACCCCGATGATCCGGTCCCACAGGTCCTCGTCGGTCTCGAGGATGGGCGCGTAGTCGTCGAGGATCCCCGCGTTGTTCATCAGCACCGTCACGGCGCCGGCCAGCTCGGCGGTGCGGGCCGCGGCGGCCTCGACCGAGTCGCGACGGGAGACGTCGACCTCGACGACGTGCGCGGTGCCGCCGTCGTTCTCGACCTCCTTCGCCGCCAGCGCCAGGCTCTCGGCGTTGAGGTCCCACAGCACGACCGTCGCGCCCTCGGCGGCGAACCGCCGGGCCGAGGCGAGGCCGATGCCGGAGGCGCCTCCGGTGATCACTGCGGTGCGTCCGTCGAGCTTGCCCATGGGTGAGCCGCCTTTCCGTGGTGGGGAGGTTCCGGGAGAACAGGGAGGTCAGGAGCGCGCGAGGCGCCGCCGCACCAGCCCGCGCAGCCGGGCGATGCTCTCGCCCGAGCTGAGCAGCGCCAGCAGGGTCAGCACGCCGGCGAAGACGAAGCTGCTGCCGTCGTCGAGCGCCAGGACCGTCACCAGGCTCTGGCTGAGCGCGAGGATGCTGGCGCCGATGGCGGCACCGACGAGCGAGCCGTGGCCACCGGCCAGCGCGGCCCCGCCGAGCACCGGCGCGGCGATGGCGAGCAGGGTGTAGGAGTTGCCGGCGTTCGGGTCGCCCACGCCCACCTGGGCGGCGAGGATGACGCCGGCCAGGCCCGCGATGGCCGCGCACAGCACGTAGCAGAGCGTGCGCAGCCGGGCGGCCGGGATGCCGAGCCGGCGGGCGTAGAGCCCGTTGAGCCCGACCGCCCGCAGGCGCAGGCCGCCGCCGGTGCGGCGGAACCACACGTCGGCGACCACCAGCAGCACGAGCAGCACGACCAGGGACGTCGGGATCGGCCCGACCACGCGCAGCATCAGCTCTTGCGCTAGCACCGGCGAGATCAGCCCGTCGGCCGTCGGCCGCATGATCAGCGCGATGCCGGAGACGACGCCGAGCGTGGCGATGGTGGCGATGACCGGCGTGATGCCGACCTTCTCGACCAGCAGCGCGTTGACGCCGCCGACGGCCACGCCGAGCAGGATCGCGACGCCGAGCGAGGTGAGCATGACGCCACCGGTGCTGCCCGGCGAGCCGTCGGCCCCGACGGCCGCCCACTCGCTCATGAGGACCACCGAGAGCGTCATCACCGCCCCGACCGAGACGTCGATGCCGCCCACGAGCAGCACGAAGTACTGCGCGGCGGCCACCGCCACGAGCGGGAGCGCCAGCAGCGCCACGTTGTAGATGCCGGGCTGGGTCAGGAACGTGTCGTTCCTCGACTGCGCGAACAGCGCCAGCAGCACCATGAGGACGACGAGCGCGGCCAGCCGGATGCTCTCGGCGGTCAGCGAGCGCCGCAGCCACGATCGTCGCCGCACCGGGCTCGGCGCGTCGGAGATGCCGGCGGCGGCCTCCTCGCCCACGACGTCGCCGTCGGCGGCCAGCTCGTGCTCGACGGCGAACGCACCGACGATCGACTCCTCGGTCGCGCCCAGGCCGGCGAGCTCGGTGGTCACCTTGCCGCGGCTCATCACCAGGATGCGGTCGCACAGGCCGGCCAGCTCGGAGGCGTCCGAGCTGACCACCACGACGGCACTGCCGCTGTCGGCGATGGCGCGCAGGAAGCGGTAGATGTCGAGCCGCGAGCGGACGTCGACGCCCTGCGTCGGCTCGTCGATGAGGACGACGGTCGGCTCCATCGCGAGCACCCGCGAGAGCGCGACCTTCTGCTGGTTGCCGCCCGACAGCTCGGTGGGCAGCTGCCCGGTGTGGCCGACCCGGATGCGGTAGCGGTCGACGGCCTCGTCGACGAACTCCCGCTCACGCCCGAGGCGGACGACGCCGCCGCTCGACAGCGAGCCGAGCACGCCCAGGCCGATGTTGTCGCCGATGGTCAGGCCGCCGAACAGCGACTCGTTGCGGCGGTCCGAGCTGAGGTAGACCATGCCGCGGTCGACGGCGGAGCCGTACGAGCGCACCGCCTTGCCGCCCACCTCGACCCGACCGCCGTGGTCGTCGATGCCGGCCAGGCCCTTGAGCAGCGGCAGCTGCCCGTTGCCGTCGGCACCGGCCAGGCCGACGATCGTGCCGGCCCGCAGCTCGAGGTCGATCGGCCCGTAGCCCAGGCCCTCGAGACCGGACGCCGTCAGCACGACGTCGCCGCCGGCGTCCGGCTCGCGGTCGGGGAACTCGAGGTCGACCCGCGTGCCGGCCATCAGCTCGACGAGCTTCTTCGGCGTCGTCCCGGAGGCGTCGTGGGTGCCCTGGAAGCGGCCGTCGCGCAGCACGGTGACCCGGTCGGCGACCCGCATCACCTCCGAGAGCCGGTGGGTCACGAACAGCACCGCGCTGCCGGCGGCGGCCACGCGCCGCATCAGCTCGAGCACGATGTCGACGCCGTGCGAGTCGAGCGCCGAGGTGGCCTCGTCGAGGATCAGCACCTTCGGCTCGCAGGCCACGGCCCGCACGATCTCGACCAGCTGGCGGTCGCCGGGCGGCAGCGTCGAGGCGCGCAGCGTGGTGTCGATGTCGAAGCCGTGGGAGTTGAGCAGGTCCTGCGCCCACGACACCATCTGCCCGAACTTGGGCCGGTGGCTCGCGGGGGTGCCGAGGTAGAGGTTCTGCGCCACGGACAGGTCGCCGATGAGCGAGCCGTCCTGGAAGACCGTCACCGCGCCGTGCGACTGCGAGACGGCGGGACGCGCGGCGGTGACCGACCGTCCGCCGATGCTCAGCTCGCCGCGGTCGCGGGCCACGGTGCCGCTGACGATGCCGACGAGGGTCGACTTGCCCGACCCGTTCTCGCCGACGAGGGCGTGGATCTCGCCGGGGGCGAGCTCGAGGCCCACGTCGTCGAGGGCCTGCACGGCGCCGTACCGCTTCGACAGACCCGACGCCGTGAGCAGCGGCGCCCCGCCCGCGTCGCCGGCGGCGCGGTCGCGGACGGCGGTGGTGGAGTGGTCGGACACGGTCGGCACCTCTCGTGCGCAGGTCAGGCGGGTCTGGCGGGTCTGGCGGGTCTGGCGGGTCTGGCGGGTCTGGCGGGCACTGCGGTACGGCGCGGGGCCTGCGACGGAGCAGGCCCCGTGCCGGGGGTGGCGGCCGACCGGGGGCGGGTCGGGCCCCACCCCCGGCCGGGGCAGGGGGCTCTCAGCCGTCCGAGAGCATCCGGGTCATGACGTCGTCCGGCACCAGGGCGCTGGGGCCCGGGTAGTCGTCGGGGCGGTCGGAGAGGTAGTAGCCCTTCTCGGCCTTCACGAACGGACGGGGCACGATCACCACCGGCTCGACCTCCTCGCCGGCGAGCTGCTTCATCACCGCGGTGACCGACGCCCGGCTCTCCCAGGTGAGCGCGCTGGTGTGGTAGAGCGGGAACTCGTCAGGAGTGCCGAGCTTCTCCTCCCAGACCCGCGCCATGCCGTTGTTGCTGGTCCAGGTGATGATCGCCGGGATCTTCTTGTCGGCCTTCGAGTAGGCCTCGACGACCTGCGGGATCGGGTCGGCGTAGTCGTAGAAGATGGCGCCGTAGTCGGTGCCCGAGCTGACCAGCGCGGAGCCGGCGTCGAAGGCGCCGGCCAGCGTCCAGTCGGTGTCGACCTTCTGGCCGATCTCGACGCCGCTGGGCAGCGAGTCCTCGAGGCACTTGTTCCAGGCGGCGCCCTGCGGGTTGCCGGGGGTGCCGTTGAGGATGGCGAGGTCGCCGGTCAGGCCGAGGTCGTCGACGGCGACCTGCTCCATCTCCTCGCCCATCGCGCACACGTCGCCGGTGATCTGGTTCGACAGCGAGTCGGCCGGCGCGTCGGGCGTGGGGCCGACGTACGTCGAGATGACGGCGCCCTGGGCCTGCGCGGCCTTGAAGGCCGGCAGCGCGGCGGTGCCGAAGTCGTTGTAGCTGACGATCGCCTTGGCGCCCTGCGAGCTGAGGCTGCGCACGTTGGCCAGGAAGGTCGGCAGGTCGGCGTTGGCGTCGGTGAAGATGATCTTGCCGATGTCCGGGTAGGTCATCGCCTGCAGGATGATCTCCATCTTGGCGACCTTGCGCCACAGGTTGCCGCCGAAGCCCTCGGCGATGCCGAGCGTGGTCTTGCCGTCGCCGATCTCGCAGGTGGTGGCCTGCCAGCACTCGAAGGCCTTGTCCTTCTGCTCGGGCGTCAGCTCGATGGCGGCCCGCTTGAGGGCCTCCTGCACCGTCGGGTCGAGGCTGTCGAGGCTGATGTCGGTGGTGCCGAAGGCGAGGTCGGCCATCTTCTGGGCGTCCTCGTCGGAGACGGAGTCGAGGTCGACGACCGACTCGGCGGCGGCGTCGTCGCCACCTCCGCTGCCGCCGGAGTCGCCGCCGTCGACCCCGGAGGAGCCGCAGGCGGCCACGCCGAGGACGAGCGCGCTCAGGCCGGCGGCGAGCGCCGTCGTCCTGCCTGCTCGAGTGCCGCCGAGGCGACGCGATGACTTGCCCATGGGATTACTCCTGCTTCTCTCGGTCAACGACCGGCTCCTCGCTGGAGCGGTCCTGGTGGTGGTTGTCGCCGCGCCGGGACGAGCCCAGCGACCAGCGGAGGCTCTTCGAGGCGACGACGAGGGTGAGCCCGACCCCGAGGACGAGGCCTTGGAAGGCGAGCGAGACTCCCGAGGAGTAGCCGCGCACGCGGAGGACGTGCTCGAGGACGACGAGGAAGACGGCGCCGAGCACGGTGGCGGCGGGTCGGACCCGTCCGCCGGTGAGCGCGGCCCCGCCGAGGACGACGGCCACGATGGGGGTCAGCAGGTAGGGCTGGCCCAGGGTGAGGTCGGGGGTGGCGATCTGGCCGGCCAGCAGCACCGCGCCGATGCCGACCACGAGGGTGCCGAGCACCCAGGCGGTGATGCGCTGCCGGCTGGCGGCGAGGCCGGCGGCCTCGGCGGCGGGCCGCGCGACGCTGCTCGCGGCGAGCCGGCGTCCGGCGGTGGTCATCTTGAACCAGGCCGCGACCAGGGCGGCGACCACGAGCGCGAGCAGCAGGATGATGCTGACCTGGCCGAACGAGCTGCGGGCGAACTGCGAGAGGTTCTCGGGCACGTTCGAGATCGAGAGCACCGGGCCGCGGTAGATGCGGGTGGCGCCGGCGATCAGCTGCCCGGTGGCGAGGGTGACGACGAGCGCGTTGAGGCGGGTGATCTCGACCAGCAGGCCGTTGACGAGCCCGATGGCCAGGCACACCAGCAGCGCCGTGACGACCGCGCCGACGATCTTGCCGTCGTCGCCGGCGGCCTGCTTGAGCACGATCGCGCCGACCAGGGTGGTGGTCGAGGGGATGCTCAGGTCGATGCCGCCGGTGCCGATGATGAAGGCCTGGCCGAGCGCCATCAGCATCATCACGCCGATGGTCGGCGTGAGCGTCGACAGGCTGGCCTTGCTGAAGATCTGCACGTCGAGCACGAGCAGGCCGACGAGCACGAGCGCGACGTTGGCCAGCAGGATGCCCTGGCCCGGCACGCGCAGCGGACGGCGCCGGCGACGCTCGACCGGGGTCTGGGTCGCGGGCTCGGTGACGGTGGTCATCGCGCCGTCCTCCTCTGGCGTGCGGCCTGGCCGGGGGCTCCCGGGTGATGGGAAACGTAGGAAGCGGCGCGTCGGCGGGGTTGTCTCGCTTTGAGACATGGGTCACTGGGACGACGCACGCGACACCCCCGCCTCATCGGCCCAGCACCCGCTCGCGGCGCGCCACCAGCTCGTCGAGCTGCGTCAGCATCTGGTCGGCGGTCGGGGCGACGAGCGCGACGTTGACGTGCGCGACGCCGTTGGCCCGGTAGGCCTCGAGGTCGGCGTCGTCGCACGAGCCCGGTGCGACGCCGACGGGCACCGTGTCGGGGTCGCGGCCGGCCTCCTCGACCAGCGCCCGGAAGCGTGGGATCGACTCGGTCAGGTGCGGGTCGTGCACCGGCGGCGTCGGGTACCAGACGTCGGCCCAGGCCGCGGCGTGCTTCATCGTCAGCGGTCCGGAGCCGCCGAGGTAGACCGGTGGCCCGGGCGTCTGCACCGGCTTGGGCCAGCACCAGCTCGGCGGCAGGCTGACCAGCTCGCCGTCGTAGGAGGCGACGTCGTCGGTCCACATGGTGCGCATCAGCTCGACCTGCTCGCGCACCTTGCGGTGGCGCGTCGTCCAGTCGACGCCATGGGTGGCGAACTCGTCGCGGTTCCAGCCGAACCCGACGCCGAAGGCGAACCGGCCGCCCGAGAGCCGGTCGACCGAGGCCACCAGCTTGGCGGTGTGGACGGCGTCCCGCAGCGCGAGCAGGGCGATGCCGGTGCCGACCTGCAGCCGGGTGGTGGCGGCGGCCGCGAAGCTGCACGAGACGAACGGGTCGTAGGTGCGCTTGTAGAAGTCGGGCAGCTCGCCGCCGCCGTAGGAGTCGGGGTAGTCGGTCTGGCGCCCCACGGGGATGTGGCTGTGCTCGGGGAAGAACATGGAGTCCAGGCCGCGGTCCTCGATCTCGCGGGCCAGCGGGCCCGGGTCGAGGTCGAGGTCGGTGGCGAAGACGTAGACGCCCAGCTTCACCGGGCTCACCTCGTTCCGGGGTCGGTGCCGTGATTGGTGTCGGGATCGGTGGCCGGGTAGGGGCGGGCGTGGAAGCTGCCGTCGATCGTGATGCCGCCGTCGACGCGCAGCACGGCGCCGGTGACGAACGAGGCGTCGTCGGAGACCAGGAACGCCACCGCGCCGGCGATCTCGTCGGCGGTGCCGAAGCGGCCGAGCGGCGTCCGGTCGAGCAGGCGGCCCTCGTCGAGGGCGCCGGAGGCGAAGCCCGAGCGCATCAGCGTCGTCTCGATGTAGCCGGGGGCGACGGCGTTGACGCGGATGCCGTGCGGGCCCCACTCGGCGGCGAGGGTGCGGGTCAGGCCGAGCACGCCCGACTTCGTGGTGCTGTAGCCCAGGCGCTGCGGCAGGCCGAAGGTCGAGCCGACGGAGGCGAGGTTGACCACCGCGGCGTGCTCGGAGCGCGCGAGGTGGGGGAACCCGGCGCGGCTGCACCGCATGACGCCGCCGAGGTTGACGGCGAGCTCGCGCTCCCAGTCGCCGGTGTCGATCTCGGCGGCCGGACGACGGCTGATGATCCCGGCGTTGTTGACCAGGACGTCGAGCGGCCGGCCGTCGAGGCGCTCGAGCGCCGCCGCGACGTCGGCGTCGCTGGTGACGTCCATGGCGAGTGCGGTGGCGGCGGGGCCGAGGCCGGCGGCGGCGCGCTCGGCCGCCGCGCCGTCGACGTCGCCGAGGAGGACGTCGTGCCCGTCGGCCACCAGGCGGGTGGCGACGGCGAGGCCGAGGCCCTGGGCGCCGCCGGTGACGAGGGCGGTGCGTCGTGGCTCTCGCGGCATGGCCGGACGCTAGGCAGCGCCGTCCGGCGGTCGATGTCCCGAACTGCGACAGCGGTGGGACGCGCGTGCGTCACAGACTCGCGGCATGAACCGTCTGGAGGGCAAGAGGGCGCTGGTCACCGGCGCCGGGCGCGGCATCGGACGCGCGATCGCCGAGGCGTTCGCCCGCGAGGGCGCCACCGTGCTGGCCACCGGCCGCGGCGAGACGTCGGACTACGGCGACCTCGGCGAGCACGCCGGACGCGTCGAGTGGCACCAGCTGGAGGTCAGCAGCGAGGACGACTGGGCGCGGGTCGTCGCGCACGCCGTCGAGACCCACGGCGGCGTCGACGTGCTGGTCAACAACGCCGGCATCATCACCTACGACCTGCCGCACGAGGTGACGCTCGAGGACTGGAACCGCGTGCTCGCGGTCAACCAGACCGGCACCTGGCTCGGCATGCGGGCGGTCGTGCCCGGCATGCTCGCCGCCGGCGGCGGGTCGATCGTCAACGTGTCGTCGATCTGGGGCAACGCGGCCGTCGCCGGCGCCCACGCCTACCACGCCACGAAGGGCGCGGTGCGCACGATGTCGAAGAGCGCGGCGATCACCTACGCCAAGGACGGCATCCGGGTGAACTCGCTGCACCCCGGCTTCGTGATCACGCCGCTCACCGAGGCGCAGGACCCCTCGATCAACGAGTACGTCGTCTCGCAGACGCCCATGGGCCGGGCCGGTCAGCCGGTCGAGATCGCCGCGGGCGCGGTGTTCCTCGCGAGTGACGAGTCCAGCTTCATGACAGGCTCCGAGCTGGTCATCGACGGCGGCTACCTGGCGCAGTGAGCCCCGCTCAGCCGCGCGCCTGCTCGGTCGGGAACCCGTGGTGCAGGCACCACACGACCGCCTGGGGCCGGCTCTTGGCGCCGATGCGCCGGTAGGCGCTGCGGATGTAGGTCTTGACCGAGTTGATGCTCACGAACAGCGTCTCGGCGATCTCCTGGTTCGTCATGCCGGCGGTGATGAACCGCAGCACGTCGACCTCGCGCGGCGTCAGGCCGACCTCGTGGCCCAGCCGCGGGGTCGCGGCCGGCGCGGGCCGGCCGATGCGACGGCGGGCGACGTCGACGGCGTCGAGGATCTCGCCGACCTCGGCGGCCAGCGTCACCATCGCGTCGCCGCCGCGCGTCATCGCGAGCGCGCCGAGGTCGGGGCGCAGGTCGCGCGAGAGCACCAGGACGGCGGTCTCGGGCAGCGCCACGAGGACGTCGAGCCGACGGCCGTCGTCCTCGGTGAGGCCGATGCTGTCGTAGAGGACCACCTCGGGGCGCAGCGCGCTGGCGTCGGTGGTGAACGGGGTGAGCTGCACGCGATCGGGGTGGCGCACCATCAGCGCGGCGAGGCCGGCGCGCACCACCGGCTCGGGGCTGACGACGGAGACGACGGTGGCGGTCCGGGGGCGTGCGACGGGGGCGAGGCGGAGGCCGGTGGGCAGGTCGACGGAACGGCCTGCGGGCTCGGCGTGGACGGTCATGTCACCCGGTCCCCCACCCCCGGCCTTTCATGCGTTCGGGGGCTGGCGCCAGGCGTGGACGGGTGTAAAAGACCCGTCGGCCGCGGTGAGCAGCTCGGCCAGCACCTGCGCCGACTCGTGGACGCCGACCGCCCCGGCCCCGCGCAGCTCGGCCTCGCCGATGCCGCCGGTGAGCACGCCGACGCACGGCACGCCGGCGTCGCGGGCGGCGGCGACGTCCCAGACGGCGTCGCCGACCAGCACGGCCGCGGCGTCGCCCACCGACGCGAGCGCGGTGGCCACCAGCTCACCGTCCGGCTTGCTCTGCTCGGCGTCAGAGCCGGTGATCACGCGGTCGAGCCGGTCGGCACCGTCGACGAGACCGAGGAGCCGGTCGGTGAGCGCCTGCTCGCTCGAGCTGGCCAGGACGACGGTGACGCCCCGCTCGGCGAGCGTGGCGAGCAGGGCCGAGGCGCCCTCGGCGGGGCGGATGCGGCCGAAGAGCCGGTCCAGCTCGGCGGGGTGGAGCTCGCGCAGGCGGTCGCCGTGCGCCCGCTCGACCTCCTCCCCCGCGACCTGGGCGACCAGGCGGTCACCGCCCATGCCGATGGCGCGGTGCACGCGGTGGGTCGGCACGGCGACGCCGACAGCGCGGAACGCCGCCTGCCAGGCGAGCACGTGCACGGGCACGGAGTCGACGAGGGTGCCGTCGAGGTCGAGGACGACGGTGCTGGGCGGGGTCACGCCCGCCGGTACCCAGCCGCGTCAGTCCGACGACGGTCGAGGTGCGAGGAGCCCTGGCGACGAGCCTCGAGACCCCCGGCCGTGGTCGGCCTCGCACCTCGACCAGAGTGTGCTGGCTCAGGCCGGCTCGGCCGCCGTCCACGGGTCGGCGTCCGGGCCGAGGCCGTCGCGCAGCTCGCGGTAGATGCGGGTCAGCCACCGCGAGACCTGCATCTGCGGCACGCCGAGCTCGTCGCCGATCTCGCGCTGGGTCTGGTCCTCCACGAAGCGCAGGTAGAGGATGCGGCGGTCACGCTCGGGCAGGCGGCGCACCAGCGGCTGCAGCATGGCCCGTGCCTCGACCGCCTCGTCGGGGTCGTCGTCCGCCGTGAGGCCCTGGCCCAGGGTCAGCTCGGGCGAGCCGGCGACCGGCTGGTCGAGCGACGGCGGGTGCAGGCAGCCGAACGCGGCCACGGCCTCGTCGTGCTCGGCGGCCTCGATGCCCAGCGACGCGCACACCTCGGCGGTCGTCGGCTCGCGGCCGAGCTCGAGCGACAGCTCGTCGATGGTGCGGTTGATGCGCCACTGCAGGTCCTGGATCCGCCGCGGCGGGCGCAGCGTCCACGACAGGTCGCGGAAGTAGCGCAGGATCTGGCCGCGGATCGTGGGGACGGCGTAGGTGAGCAGGTCGTGGTGGGTCGTGTGGTCGTAGCGCTGCACGGCCTTGGTCAGGCCCTCGCAGCCGACCTGCTCGAGGTCCTCCAGCGGGACGCCGCGGCCCCGGTAGCGCGCCGCGACGGCGTGGGCGATCCGGACGTTGATCGTGACGACCTCGTCGAGGATGACCCGACGCTGCGCGGGGTCGTCGGTGCCGGCCGCTCGCGTGAGCAGCTCGGCGGTGAGGTCGGAGCGCTCGGCGCGGCTCAGCCGCTCCGAGCGCGAGGACGAGAAGGTACTGGGACGCACGAGTCACCACCTGCGATTGCAGCGGGACTTGCCGTGGTCTCCAGCAAGCGGGTGTCTCGACGTTAGCGGTCCAGACCGGCCCTGCACTCATTCCTGGGGGTGGCGGGGGGGGCAGGACCGGTCAGACGACGTCCGGGCTAGGGCCGGAAGACCGTCTTGACCATGCCGTCCTCCTTGTCGCGGAAGGCGCGGTAGGCCTCGGGCGCCTGCTCGAGCGGCAGTCGGTGGGTGGCGAAGTCCTCGACGCCGAACACGTCGTCGTCCTGGTCGAGCAGCGCGAGGATCTCGTCGCTCCAGCGCCGCACGTTGGCCTGGCCCATGCGCAGCGTCAGCTGCTTGTCGAAGATCTGGAAGAGGTTCATGGGGTCGGCGGCGCCGCCGTAGACGCCCGAGACCGACACGGTGCCGCCGCGGCGGACGGCGTCGATGGCCAGCTCGAGGGCGTAGAGCCGGTCGACGCCGGCCTTCTGCTGCACGACGGCCTGCACCGCCTTCGGCATCAGCCGCATCGCCTTCTGCGTCATCTCGGCGAACCGCGAGCCGTGCGCCTCGAGGCCGACGGCGTCGATCGCGGCGTCGGTGCCGCGACCGCCGGTCAGCTCGCGCACGGTGGCGGCGACGTCCTCGATGTCGAGGTCGAGGGTCGTGGCGCCGCGGGCGGCGACCCGCGCCAGCCGCTCGGCCACAGGGTCGACGACGATCACCTGCAGGCCACGGCGCAGCGCGATGCGGCTGGCCATGTCGCCGATCGGGCCGGCGCCGAGGACCAGCAGCGACCCGCCGTCGGGCACGTCGGCGTACTGCACGGCCTGCCAGGCGGTGGGCAGCACGTCGGAGAGGTAGAGGAAGCGCTCGTCGGGCGGGCCGTCGGGCACCTTGATCGGCAGGGTGTCTCCGAACGGCACCCGCAGCGCCTCGGCCTGCCCGCCGGGCACCTGGCCGTAGAGCTTGCTGTAGCCGAACAGCGACGCACCGGTGCCCTGGTCGCGGTTCTGGGTGGTCTCGCACTGGCTCTGCAGCCCCTGGCCGCACATCCAGCAGGTGCCGCACGCGACGTTGAACGGGACGACGACGCGGTCGCCGCGCTTCAGCGTCCGCACGTCGGCGCCGACGTCCTCGACGACGCCCATCGGCTCGTGGCCGACGACGTCGCCGGGGGTCATGAAGGGGGTGAGCGGGTCGTAGAGGTGGAGGTCGGAGCCGCAGAGCCCGGTCGAGGTGATCCGCACGACCACGTCGGTCGGTTGCTCGATGCGGGGGTCGGGCACGTCGGTGACCTGCATGTCTTCGCGGCCTTGCCAGGTGACAGCTCTCATATCGTCCGGTACCCCTCGCCGCGACGTCCGGCGCGCCCGTTCGGGTGGTCGGCGGGTGGTCGGCGGCTGATCGGCGGGTGGTCGGCGGGTGGTCGGCGGCTGAGTCAGCGGCGGCGCAGGCGGGCGTGCCACAGCGCGGCCCGCGCGGCGTTGGCCCCCGCCGAGCCGTGGACGCCGCCGCCGGGGTGCGCCGAGGCCGACGCCAGGAAGAGCCCTCGGACGCCGGTGCCCGCCCGGCCGAGCAGCGCCGGCACCGGGCGGAACAGCAGCTGCTGGTGCAGCTGGGCGGTGCCGCCGTTGAGGGCGCCGCCGATCAGGTTGGCGTTGCGTGCCTCGAGCTCGTGCGGGCCGAGCACCCGCCGCGACCGCACGCGGGAGCCGAACCCGGGCGCGAGCCGCTCGAGCCGCGCCTGAATGCGGTCGCCGAACCGCTCGAGGTCGTCGGCGTCCCACACCCCGCGGACGACGCCGCCGGCCGGGTCGTCGTCGGCGGCGGCGTCGCCGACCAGCCGGTCGGGCTGCGGCACGTGGGTGTAGGCCCACAGCGACTCGGTGCCGGCGGGCGAGCGGGTGGGGTCGGACGTCGTCATCTGCCCGGCCAGCAGGAACGGGTGGCGCGGCACCAGCCCCACCTCGACCTCGGCGAGCGAGACGGTGAGGTCGGCCACGGAGTCGGCCACGTGCACGGTGCCCGGCGCGTGGGGCGGCGGCACCGCCCACGGCACCGGTCCGTCGAGCGCCCAGTCGACCTTGACGGTGCCGGGGCCGGGGTCGAAGCGGCGCATGCCGCGCACCACGGACGACGGCAGGTCGACCTCGTCGACCAGGCCGCCGAACAGGTGCGGGGCCGCGACCGCGGCCAGCACGGCGCGGCGGGCGCCGAGGCGCGTGCCGTCGGCGGTGACGACGCCGACCGCCCGGCCGCCCTCGACCACGACGCGCCGCACGGCGGTGCCGGTGGCGACCTCGCCGCCGGCAGCCTCGAGCCGGCGCCGCAGCGCGCGGCTCAGCTCGCCGGCCCCGCCGCGCGGCACCGGGTAGCCGACGGTCTGGCCGAGCATCGTCAGCAGCAGCCCGAAGACGCCCGACCCGGCGCCCTCGATCGGCAGGTCGGCGTGGCCGGCGTTGCCGGCGAGCAGCAGCCCGGGGCCCGGCCCGCCGAAACGGTCGCGGCCGAGCGTGGCCACCGGCATCAGCAGGTCGCGCACCAGGTCGAGGCCACCGACGCGGGGCAGCCGCGCGAGCATCGAGGCTCCCGCCCGCAGCGGCGGGTACGGACCGGTGACGGCATCGATCAGCGCCGGGCCGATCACGTCCCAGGTGCGGCACAGCTCGTGCCACGCCTCGCCGTCGCCGGCGTGCTGCTGCTCGAACAGCGCCGCGGTGACGTCGCGGTCGCGGTGCAGGATCGCCCACGGCGCGTCGGGCCGCGGGTGGCCGAGCACCGCCGGCGCGTGCTCCCACACCAGGCCGTGGCGCTCGAGGTCGAGGCCGCGCAGGGCGGCCGAGGCGACGGCGAGCGGGTAGAAGGCGCTGAAGGTGTCGTGCACGAAGTCGGGGTCGTGGCCGCGGTCGCTGCGCACGGCGCCGCCGACGTCGTCCTGCTCCTCAAGCACGAGCACCGACCAGCCGGCGTCGGCCAGCCGGTTCGCGGCGACCAATCCGTTGGGCCCGGCGCCGACCACGACGGCGTCGTGGCCGCCCCGCTCGCGGGCGCTCAGCGCCGGTTCTCCACGATCAGGGCCAGCCGCTTCAGGCTCTCGTCGTTGCGCACGGCCAGCTGCACGTCGCGCAGCGGCTTGGGCACCAGGCGGCCGGGGCCGGCGACGGCGTCCTCGTGCAGGACGACGCGGGTCGTGCCGCCCGCCCGCGGCTGCAGCTCGATGAGCACCTCGGCCTCGCCGGCGGGCCAGCCGCGGGCCCGCAGCCGCAGCCGCTCGTGCTCGCGGGACTCCAGCACCGAGGTGGTGTCGTCGACCAGCAGCGGCCAGGCCCCGGCGGAGTGGTGCAGCCGGGCGCCGACGCCCGGCCAGTCGGCGTCGACCTCACGCATCCGGGAGGCTCCGACCACCCACAGAGCGTAGAGCCAGCCGTCGGCCAGCACTGCCCACACCCGGGTGGGATCGGCGTCGATGTCACGGTGACGGGTGCTCATGCGCGCCGGTACCCCCTCCTCCGCGCGCGACCCGTCGTGGTGCGCTCAGATCGGCGGCAGGTCGGCGAGGGTCGGCCCACCGGTCTCGGGCGCCTCGTGGGGCAGCTGCACCAGGTCGAGCACGTGCTGGGCGACCGTGCCGGGCGCGGCCACGACGTGCAGCTCGATGCCCTGGTCGGCGGCTCGCTGCCGCGCGTCGAAGAGCACCTGGACGCCGGCGCTGGCGAGCAGCGTGAGGCCGCTGAGGTCGGCCACCACCCGGCGGTGGCGGCCGGCCACCAGCCGCATCAGGCCGATGCGCAGGTCGTCGGAGCCGGCCAGGTCGAGGGCCCCCGAGGCCGTGAGCCGCGGCCCCTCGACCACCGTCGTCAGCTCGTCGGACGCCGCGGTGGGCAGGTCGGCGGGGTCGACCGGCGTCGCGCCCTCGAGCAGCACGACCTCGCGGGCGACGGCCAGCTCGAGCCGCACCGTCGTCCCGCCGGGGCCGGTGTGCAGCGCGACCCGGTCGACCAGCTGGGTGGCCATGGCCAGGCCGCGCGCGCCGTGCTCGTGGTCGTCGAGCGCGTGGTGCGGGCGGTCGACCGGCTCGCGCCAGACCCCGCGGTCGGTCACGTCGACCTCGACGACGCCGTCGGGGCGCAGCCGGGCGCGCACGTGCAGGTCACCGGGTCCGTCGGGGCGGCCGCGGTAGGCGTGCTCGACGCCATTGGCGACGCACTCCCCCACCGCGTGCTGCAGCGCGAGGTCGTCCATGGCGCGCACGGCCAGCGGCTCGAGCCACCCGCGCAGCCCGCGACGCACCTCACGCGAGGCCGGGGGCTCGGCCGGGACGACGAGCTCGAAGGGCGCGAGCACCGGGACCCGCTGCGTGGCGACGAGCGCGATGTCGTCGACGAACCCGGTGCGCCCCACCAGCAGCTCGATGGTGCGCTCGCCCACGCGGTCGGCGACGGGCACCGCGGCGGCGGGAGGGGCGGCCATCACGCGGGACGCGGTCTCGGCGAGCTCGACCGTCGCGCGGGTGGGCGCCACCCCGGGCCGCTCGAGGATGCCGTCGCTGTAGAGCAGCAGCAGCTCGCCGTCGTCGAGGTGGTCGCGCCGGACGGCGAACCCGCCACCGCTCGCGAGGGGCGCGGCGCCGCTCGGCTGCAGGAACCTGGGACCCTCGTCGCCGAGCACCAGCGGCGGCGGGTGGCCCGCGGTGCAGTACTCGAGGTCGCCGGTGACCGGGTCGAGCACCACCACGACCACGGTGGCGGCGTGCGCCTGCGGCAGCCGACGGGCGAAGCGGTCGAGGGCCGCCACCGCGGGGCCCAGGCCGTCGTCCGCGTGCAGGCGCTCGGCCAGCACCGCCCGCAGCTGGCCCATCAGGGCCGAGGCGGCGACGCCGTGACCCACCACGTCGCCGACCACCAGCGCCACGCGGTGGTCGGGCAGCAGCACCTCGTCGACCCAGTCGCCGCCGGCGGCGGAGAGGTCGTCATGGCCGACGACGTAACGCGCGGCGCTCTGCAGGCCGGGCACCACCGGCAGCGCGGGTGGCAGCAGGCTGTCCTGCAGCAGGCGCACCAGCTCGCCGGCGTCCTCGTCGTGGCGCGCGGCGCTCGACTCGACCTCGGCCCGTCGACGCTCCCGCACCTCGAGGGTGACGTCGAGGCCGTGCGCGACGACGCCGCGGACGCGCCCGTCGTCGTGCAGCCACGGCGAGAGGACCAGGGTGACCGAGCGGCGTCGGGCGGCGCCCGCGTCGTCGCCGTGCTCGCCGGGGTGCTCGCCGGGGTGCTCGCCGGGGTGCTCGTCGCCGTGCTCGCCGGGGTGCTCGGCGGGGTGGTGCCGCAGGGTGCGGGTCGTCCCGGTGCGCATCACCTCGCCGAGGAGGTCGGTCGACTCGGGCCCGAGGACGTCGGCCAGCGTGTCGCGGTAGGCGCGGCCCACCAGCGGGCGCCCGCCGCCCACGAGGTCGACGAGGGCCGGGCTGGCGGCGGCGACGACGAGGTCGGGACCCTCGAGCACCAGGCTCAGCGCGCCCGAGTCGCTGAAGGCGGCGGCCACGGCCTCGGGTCGGCCCAGGTCGTCCCGTCGCTGCGCCATCCCTCGACGCTAGCCGCCCCCGCGGGGTGAGGCGGGTCGGCCTCGCCGCGCACGCACCCCGACATCGCGCCTCAGTCACCCGGGCGGGCCCCCGGTTCACCCGTTCGCGCAGCGCCGCACGGGGGACCGGGACGCATGTACCTCCACACCGACCAGCTGATCAACGAGATCGTCGTCGACGAGCCCGACCCGGCCGCCGCCAACGCCCTGCAGGAGGGCCTGAGCGGGCAGTTCGGCGAGATGCGCACGATGATGCAGTACCTGTTCCAGGCCATGAACTTCCGCGGCGACCCGTCGTCCAAGCCCTACCGCGACCTGCTGCAGGGGGTCGGCACCGAGGAGATCAGCCACGTCGAGCTGATCGGCACCACGATCGCGCGGCTGCTCGACGGCTCGCCCCGCTACAACGGCAAGGCCGACGACCCGATCGACGAGCCCGGCAAGGGCGGCGCGACGCCGCTGAAGATCGCCCTCGACACCGGCAACATCCACCACTACCTGGTGGGCGCCCAGGGCGCCCTGCCGGTCGACTCGGTGGGCAACCCGTGGTCGGGCTCCTACGTCTACAACAGCGGCAACCTGCCGCTCGACCTGCTTTACAACCTCATGCTCGAGTCGACCGGTCGGCTGCAGAAGTGCCGCATCTACGAGATGACCGACAACAAGGCGGCCCGCTCGACGGTGGCCTACCTGATCGTTCGCGACCAGGCACACGAGAACGCCTACGCCAAGGCGCTCGAGTCGCTCGGCGTCGACTGGGGCAAGCTGCTGCCGATCCCGAAGACCAACGCGGAGCAGTTCCCCGAGGTCAAGCGCCTGGTCGACCTCGGTCTGCAGAGCGTGCAGTACACCTTCGACGCGGGCAACACGAGCCAGGCCGCCAAGCTCTACCGGGGCGCGTCGCCGTCCAACGACGGCACCGAGCTCACGACCGAGGTCATGCCCGAGGGGCACCCGGCCGGCATCGCGCCCGAGCGCCGCGAGGAGTTCAGCCCCGGCCTCGACCCCGAGCTGCTGGCGCTGATCCAGGCGACCGCCGAGGTCGAGCTGCGCGACGCCGACGAGACCGGGTCGTGAGGGCACCGCTCCCGGCGCCGCGCGGCGCGGTCAGCAAGCGGCTCCTCGAGAGCCTCCTCGGGGCCGAGGACGTCGCCCGCGACGTCGTCGACGACGAGTCCGGTCCCGAGCGCGACCCCGAGGACGACGCGCTCGCGCTCTTCGTGCTGCACGAGCTGCACTACCGCGGCTTCGAGGGCGTCGACGAGCGGTGGGAGTGGTCGCCCCGGCTGGCGCCCCTGCGCCACCGCCTGGAGACCGACCTCGAGAACGACCTGCGGGCACGGTGGCTGGCTTCCGGCGCCACCGTGCCCGAGGCCGGTGCCGCGGGCGGTCACGACGTCCCGACCCTGCTCGCCGAGCTCGTCGCCGCCGAGGACGGGCCGTCGCTGGCCCGCCACGTGCAGCGCCACGCCACCCGTGAGCAGGCCGAGTCGCTGCTGCGGCAGCGCTCGCTCTACCACCTCAAGGAGGCCGACCCGACGACGTGGGTGATCCCGCGGCTCGAGAGCGGCCCCAAGGCGGCCATGCTCGAGGTGCAGTTCGACGAGTACGGCAACGGCGACCCCGCCCGGATGCACCACCGGCTCTTCGAGGACGGGCTGCGCGCCAGCGGCATCGACGCCGGCTACGGCCGCCACGTCGACGAGGCGTCGACCGAGGTGCTGGAGCAGAACAACGCCCTGACGATGTTCGGGCTGCACCGGCGGCTGCGCGGCGCGGCCATCGGCCACTTCGCCGCCTTCGAGGCCACCAGCTCGGTGCCGTCCAGGCAGCTGTCGCAGGGCCTGGCCCGGCTCGGCTTCCCGCCCGAGATGTGCGCCTACTACGACGAGCACGTCGAGGCCGACGCGGTGCACGAGCAGGTCGTGCTGCGCGACATCTGCGCCGCGGTCGTGGCGGCCGAGCCCGAGCAGCTGGACGAGGTGCTCTTCGGTGCCTGGGTCTGTCTCGACCTCGAGACCCGCACCGCGCGGGCGACCCTGGCCGCGTGGGGGGCGGCGTGAGCATCGAGCGCAGTGAGCGGAGCGAGCGCCCCACCATCGTGCTCTGCCCCGGCGGGCCGATGCTGGTGCGGGGCGAGGCCGTCGTCCAGACCCAGGACGGCGCCACGCACCGCACGACGCGGCCGGTCTCGGCCATCTGCCGCTGCGGCGCCACCTCGCGGGCGCCGTGGTGCGACGGCACGCACAAGCTGCTCCCGAAGGAGCGGCGGCCGGACTAGCGGCCGGGGCGGGACTCAACGCGAGGTGTTGCGTCGGTGGAGTGACTCGACGCCTTCGAGCAGCGCACGGTTCGCAGCCGTACACCTTGCCAAGAATGGCGCCGTCGCGGATGGTGACCTGACACTGGCCACCGATGGCTGCAGTGCACGGGCCGCGCGGCCTCGGACTTCACCTCAAGCCGTACGAGTGACCGTGTTGCGCAGCGTTCGCCCCAACAAGGCCACGAAAGACGTCACGTTCACACGACCCGCCAGTGGGCTCATAGAACCCTTTCTTCTGCCGCGTCTTAGGCGCGCCGCCGACAAGGTCAGTCGGCAAGTTCAATCTGACGGATCGACGTCCTGGTGACGGCGAAGAGACCCGGACCATCCATCGCGGCGCTAGTCCAGATGGTCGACCGACTGGCGATGTACGCCTCGGCCATCTGCTCGGCAGTGAGGTTTCCCGAGGTCAGATAGAAGGCTCGGACGCCGAAGGCAATGATCGCGGCGCGTTCCTCTGGTCGGTAGCGGATCCGCTCGTCCTTCGCTAGCACCGGCCAGCCGTTGCTACCAGCCAACTCAAGCCAATCGCGGTCGGTCACGGCTTGTCCTGACTGCTCGCCGTAATGCTCCGCCATCGTGACGAGGTTCCATCCGTCGGCGCGGAGCAGTCGGGGCAATCGAATGCGTCCCAGGCTGCGATCTACGAAGAATGTCGGCCCGGTCACGATCTGGGTTCAGTGCACTAGGACGGCAAGGGCGTCTTCGAGCTCGGCCCG
This sequence comes from Nocardioides marinquilinus, assembly GCF_039543705.1. Lineage (NCBI taxonomy): Bacteria > Bacillati > Actinomycetota > Actinomycetes > Propionibacteriales > Nocardioidaceae > Nocardioides > Nocardioides marinquilinus. The sequence goes on along the minus strand of NZ_BAABKG010000001.1, from coordinate 1,053,499 downwards.
CGGGATTCCGTACTCCTCGGACACTACGTCGATATCACGCTCGGCTTTGAACAGCGAGATCGCATCTTCCAGACGAACACCCGCCCGTCTAAAGATTGGCTGACCGAAGGACCGGCCTACGTCAGCCACCAAGTCGGCTTTGCGGAACCCAGGGAGCGGGATAGCTGTCGCGAACCCATCCGATCCAAACTGAATTTGCTTGAGGTAGTCCTGAACGACCTCATTGAAGACGTGCTGGCCGTGCCGGACGACCACCAGGTCTCGGACGGCCTCGCGCTCATCTCCGCCGGCCTCCTCTCCGTAGTCGAACAAGACCTCCGCACCATCCGTGTAGAGCTTCTTCGACGCCAGGGCGTGAGCCAGTCCGAAGTCTTGGTTCAACCGCTCGAGGGCTGGTCTGATGCGCTGCATCGGAACGCCAGTCCTTCGAATGGCGCTGAGCGCATAGCCCTCAGCCAGCCCAATGAACGGGATGTTGGGTCCACGCTGACTCAGCCTCCGCACAGTGCTCAGAATTGCGGCCCCATGGACCTCTCGGCCTTGCACGACGGCGTGATACCCGCGCGCCCAATTTCGGAAGGTCGTCTCAGACAGCGCCAAGAATCTAGCGGCCTCTGCTTGCGTGTAAAGGGGGGCGCCGAACTTGTCGACAGCCGCTTCCAGTTCGACAACCGTCATCTTCACCTCCCTGGCTCCGGCTCAAGCCAATCATGGCGCACCACACGCACGGGCGCCGCCACACCTGCGCTCATGGGGAACAAAAGGCAGGAGGACCGCCACGACATAAGGCGTCGCGACAGTCTCTAGCATCACTCAGCGCAGGGGCCCGGTCTTGGTCAAGGCTGCTCGGACCGCACAAGCCGCAGGACGACGCCGCCCTCTCCGCAGCGGTGGCCCTCGGGCCGCCACCGGTCCCCCGCCTCGGCCGACAGCGCCTCGGCCTGCGCGGCGTCGCCGAGCTGCAGCAGCAGGCTGCCGCCCGGCACCACGTGCCGACCGGCCACCTCGACGCACAGGCGGGCGACGGCGAGGCCGTCGTCGCCGCCGTCGATGGCGAGCAGCGGGTCGTCCGGGAACCGGCCGACGGTGTCGCTGGTGACCCACGGCGGGTCGGCGAGCACCAGCGCGAACCGCTCGCCGTCGGCCAGCGCGTCGTCCATCGGCGCCTGGCGCACCTCGACCAGGTCGGCCAGCCCCGCCCGGCGGCTGTTGTTGCGCATGAACACGCAGGCCGGCTCCGAGACGTCGACGGCGACGAGGCGGCGTCCGGTGAGCTGCACGGCCAGCAGGCCGATGTGGCCGGCGCCCGAGCACAGCTCGAGCACGGGCAGGTCGTCGCGGCCGACGTCGAGCGCGTCACCGAGCAGCTCGGCCGCCCAGCGCGACTGCATCGCCGTCCACGGCCGCGGCTCGAGCACGCGCTCGTCCCAGGCCACGACGAGCCCGTTGCCGAACGGCGTCTCGAGAACCTGGGTCACCCGCTCGACGCTAGGCGCGGGCGGACGACGGCCCGCCCACCTCGCCGGGGGAAGGCGACCACCCCCAGGGCTTAGCCCGCTCGGTCGTGTGGCGCAGCGCCTTCGGGTGTCAGGCTCAAGGGCATGGACCACGACCTCACCGGCCTCCGCATCGCCTTCCTCGTGCACAACTCCGGCGTCGAGCAGCCCGAGCTCGAGCAGCCCTGGCAGGACCTGCAGGGCGCCGGCGCCACCACCACGCTGATCGCCCCCGAGACCGGCACGGTGCAGGCCTTCACCAACGACGTCGAGAAGGCCGACACCTTCACCGCCGAGGTCGCCCTGGCCGACGCCGACCCCGACGCCTTCGACGCCCTCGTGCTGCCCGGCGGCACCACGAACGCCGACGCGCTGCGCCTCGAGGCCGACGCCGTCGCGTTCGTGACGTCGTTCACCGAGGCCGGCAAGCCGGTGGCCGCGATCTGCCACGCCCCGTGGCTGCTCGTCGAGGCCGACCTCGTGCGCGGCAAGAAGCTCACGTCGTACGCCTCGCTGCAGACCGACGTGCGCAACGCCGGCGGCAGCTGGGTCGACGAGGAGGCGGTGGTGTGCGCCGAGCGCGGCTTCACGCTCGTCACCAGCCGCGACCCCGACGACCTCGACGCCTTCGTCGCGGCCGCCGCCGAGGTCTTCGCCGGCTCGCGCGACTAGCCCTGCCTCAGCCGGGCTCGGGCGCGCCGCGCAGCTGCCCGGTCTCGACCAGCTCGTCGGCGACCTGGCGGATCTTGATCTCGGCGGTCGAGGCGACGCGCGAGAGCAACGAGAAGGCGGCCGGGGCGCTGATGCCGTAGCGCTCCATGACGATGCCGGTGGCCTGGCCGATCACGGTGCGACTGTCGAGCGCGACCCGCAGGCCCTCGACGTCCTCGGCGCCGGCCACCGCCACGGCGATGTGGGCGGCCAGCGCGACCGCGCAGTCGACGGCCTCCTCGTCGAAGGCGTGCGGCTCGCGGCTGTAGAGGCACAGCGCGCCGAGCGTGCCGCCGTGGGTGAAGATGCGCACCGACAGCGCGCTGCGCACCCCGGTCTCGTCGACCACCGCCGCCGCCCAGGCCGGGAACCGCGGCTCGTCGAGCAGGTCGTCACTGTGGACGACGGGCTGCTCCCAGACCGCCTCGATGCACGGACCCTCCTCGAGCTCGTCCTGCAGGGCGCCGATGCGCTCGACGATCGGGTCGGTGGCGCCGTGGATGCGGATCTTCTCCTTGCGCCTGACCAGCGACAGCCCGGCCGCGGTCGCCCCGTCGACGCTGGCCAGCGCCGTGCGGGCCGCCAGGTAGTAGAGGTGCTCCATGCCCCCCGCGGTCCAGGCGGCCTGCAGGTCGCGAGCCGCGCCGGCCATGCGCAGCGTGCTCGACGCCGTCTCCGTCTCCGTCTCCACGGTGCCTGATGGTGCCAGCGTCGCCCGACACACGACACCCCACGTCGGTATGAGTGCTTTACATTGACCGTCTGCCGGGCCCCCCAACCGGCGCCGAGGGAGTTCTCGATGCACCGCCGTCTCGCCGTCCTGCTCACCCTGCTGCTGCTCGCCGCCCTGCTCACCGCGCCGGCCGCCCGGGCCCTCACCGACACGTGGGCGGGGTGGACGCCGCTCACGGGCCGCTCCAACGACTACGCCGGCACGATGCAGCAGGCCTCGACCGGCTTCCCGCGCGCGGTGCTGGCGAGCGACTCGCGCAGCAACGTGCAACTGCCCTCCGGCGCCTCGACCTTCCTCGGCACCCAGACGCCCCCCGGCGCCAAGTACGGGTCGAGCCGCAACGCGTCGTACGTCGTGCTGCGCCCCCGCGCCGACACACCCACCGGCGCCTCCACCACCACCTACACCTTCGACGCGCCCACCCCCGACACCGGCTGGGCGTTCGTGCTCGGCGACGTCGACGCCGACCGCGTGCAGGTGCGTGCCACCGACGCCGACGGCACCCGCGTGCCGGCTGCCGAGGTGAGCAGCTGGTTCGCCGGCACGTTCAACTACGCGGGCGGCACCGACGTCCCCACCTGGGACGGCGACACCTCCACGCTCGAGGGCAACGCCGGCGCGGTCGACACCGACGGCGCCGCGGGCTGGTTCGAGCCGACCCAGCCGCTGACCAGCCTCACGTTCGTCTTCACCCGGCGTGCCGGGTTCCCGGTCTACCAGACCTGGTTCGTCAGCCGCGCCCGACCGATCGGCGGCCAGGTGAGCGTGCCGGACGACGCCACGCTCTGCGACGTCACCGAGGCGCGGTTGACCCTCACCGCGCCCTCGGGCGAGGTGCTCGCCACCACGAGCCCCGACGCCGGCGGCGCCTACTCCTTCGGCGAGCTGGCGACCCAGGCCGGCTACGTCGTGCGGATCACCCCCGGCGAGGACTGCGTGGTCGACGGTCCGGCGCAGGACACCTCGGTCGACAACCGCGGCGAGGACGACGCGGCCGGCTCGCGCGCCGACTTCGCCCTCGCCGACGTCGTGCCGCAGCCCATCAGCGGCACCGTGCGCGAGGGCGAGGGCCCCGACGGCCCGCCGGTGGCCGGGGCGACCGTCACGCTCACCCGGCCCGACGGCTCGACGGCGGTCACCACCACCGCACCGGACGGCTCGTACCTGTTCGACGAGAACCCGCGCGGCGCCGGCTACACCGTAGCTCTGTCGGTGCCGCCGGGCTACGCGGCCGGGGACGACGGCACCGAGCTCGACGTCGAGGTGGCCGGGCAGCCGCTCACCGGCCGCGACTTCGGGCTGCGACGGCTGCCCGCGGTGACCGGCACCGTCACCGGCGGCGGCAACCCCCTGGGCGGCGTCGCGGTCCGGGTGACGCCGGTCGGCGGCGGCCAGGCGCTGACGGCCGTCACCGACGGCGAGGGCCGCTACGCCGTCGACGGCCTGCCGGCCGGCGACTACACCGTCGAGATCGTCCGGCCCGAGGGCTACGGCGGGGACGACGACCGCGCGGTCACCGTGGCCCGGGCCGCCGTGGTCGCGGACTTCGACCTGACCCGCCCGGGCGCGATCGGGGGAACGGTGACCGACGCCGCCACCGGCGCCCCCGTGCCCGACATCACCGTCGCCCTCGACGGCCCCGGCCCGGCGGTCACCGTGACCACCGACGACGAGGGCCGCTACTTCGTCGACGGCCTCGACGCCGGCGAGTACGTCGTCACCCCCGCCGCCCCCGACGGCACCGAGGTGGTCGGCGGGCCGCGCACGGTCACGATCACCGACGCCGGCGAGGTGCGCGGCACGGTCGACTTCGGGCTGCGCGAGGCCGATGCCCCCTCACCGACGCCGTCGCCCACGCCCGAACCCACCTCGGAGCCCTCGCCCACCGACCCGACCACGGAGCCGTCGGGGCCGTCGGGGCCGTCCCCCACGGCCGGGCCCACCGACGTCGCCACTCCCACGCCGGCCGTGCCGCCGGGTCCGGGATCGTCCGGCCCGGCCCTGCCGTCGACCGGCGGTCCGCCGTGGTGGCCGGCCGCCGCCGGGCTCGGTCTGCTGCTCGCCGGGGTCGCGCTGCTGCGCACCTCGTCGAACCGCTCGGGCGAGGGCGCCAAGGGCGGTCGTCCCTAGCGTGGGGTGACGCGCGCGAGCGCCGCCGACGTAGCGACGGGTCCGGTCAGCCGCGCAGCGCGGCGCGGGCCCGCGGGCGCTGCCGGCCGAGGCCGCCGTCACGACCGCCGGGCCGGGCCCACCACCCGCGTGCGGAGCCGGACGCGCGCCGGTCACGGGGCCGCGCGCCGGTGCCCGCGACGGACGACGCCGGCGAGGGCGCCGCGGCCGCCTCGCGCACCAGCGCCATCAGCCAGGCGGTGGGGCTGACGTCCGCGGCGCGGAACGACCCGCACCGGTCCCAGGCGGCGCAGTAGGCCGCGCGCACGATGCGCTCGGCCTCACGCTCGCAGCCGCCGGACGCCGCCGCGCTCAGCCGCGCCAGCAGGTAGACCTCGTCGATGGTGCCGTCGTAGAACGCGGCGAACGCGCCGGCGTCCCGTCGGGCGGCCCGGTCGAGCAGGCCGGCGAGGGGGCTGGTGGACATGTGTCCACGGTACGGAGGGGCTTCTCACCCGTTCGGTCGAGGGAGAGCCCGCTCACGGCCGGGAACCAGGCAGCCATGTCGCTCGTTGGAGCCTGCGAGATGCGCAAGAGACCTCGACCAGCCCGGGTCACCCGACCACCGCACGACGGCACGGCGGGTGACCGATGACCGCCGTCCTCACCCTGCTCCTCGGCCTGCTGGTCGTGCTGGCGATCACCGCCGCCACCGGCTACTTCGTGGCGCAGGAGTTCGCCTACATGGCCGTCGACCGGTCGCGGCTCAAGGCCCGCGCCGCGGCCGGCGACGCCACGGCCGAGCGGGCGCTGCGCGTGACCCGCCGCACCTCGTTCATGCTCTCGGGCGCCCAGCTCGGCATCACCGTCACCGGCCTGCTGGTCGGCTACGTGGCCGAGCCGCTGATCGGCAGCGCGCTGGGCGACCTGCTCGGCGGCGTCGGCGTGCCCACCGGTGTCGGCATCGCCGTCGGCACCGTGCTGGCGCTGGCGTTCTCGACCGTGGTTCAGATGATCTTCGGCGAGCTGTTCCCGAAGAACCTGGCCATCGCCAAGCCCGAGCCGGTCTCGAACTGGCTCGCCCGCTCCACGCTGCTCTACCTCAAGGTCACCGGCCCGTTGATCTGGGTCTTCGACCAGTCGTCGAACCTGCTGCTGCGCGCCCTGCGCATCGAGCCGGTGCACGACGTCGAGCACTCCGCCACCCCGCGCGACCTCGAGCACATCGTCTCCGAGTCGCGCGAGAGCGGCGACCTGCCCGCCGAGCTGTCGGTGCTGCTCGACCGCATCCTCGACTTCCCCACCCAGGACGTCGAGCACGCGATGGTGCCGCGCACCCGCGTCGACGTCGTCCCGGCCGGCACCGACCTGGCCGAGGTCACCCGCCTGATGGCCTCGGGCCACTCGCGCTACCCGGTGCTCGACGCCGAGCACGGTGTCGTCGGCGTCGTCCAGCTGGTCGACCTGCTCGACGCCGCCCCCGGCGCCACGCTCGACGAGCTGATGCGCGAGCCGCTCGTGCTGCCCACCCGCATGACGCTGCCCGACGCGCTCGACGAGCTGGCCCGCACCCGCAACGAGCTGGCCGCCGTCGTCGACGAGCACGGCGGGTTCGTCGGCGTCCTCACCGTCGAGGACCTCGCCGAGGAGCTCGTCGGCGAGCTCACCGACGAGCACGACGACGAGGTGCCCCTCGACCCGGTCGACGCCGAGGACGCCGCCGACGGCCGCTGGGTCGTGCCCGGCGAGCTGCCGGTCGACGAGCTCGAGCGCCTCATCGACCAGGACCTGCCCGAGGGCGACTACCAGACCCTCGCCGGCCTCGCCATCGCCGAGCACGGGCGGCTGCTCGAGGTGGGCGACGTCGTCGAGGTGCGGCTGCCCGACGACCCCGGCGACCTCGTGCACGACGAGGAGCCCGCCCCCCGCCACGCCCGCCTCGAGGTGCTCGAGGTGGCCCAGCACGTGCCGTCGTCGCTGCGCGTGACCCTGCACCAGGTCGAGCCGGCCGCCCAGCCCGAGCCCGCCGGGGAGGAGTCCTGATGGACAACCCGATCGTGGTGGCCGTCGCCACCGTCGTCATCATCGCGGCGAGCGCGTTCTTCGTCGCGATCGAGTTCGCCCTCATCGCCGCGAAGAAGCACCGCCTCGAGGACGCCGCCCCCGACAGCCGGGCGGCGCGGGCGGCCCTGCGCAGCTCGAGCGAGCTGACGCTGCTGCTCGCCGGCGCCCAGCTCGGCATCACCGTCTGCGTGCTGGCGCTCGGCGCCATCACCAAGCCGGCCGTGCACTACGCGCTGACCCCGCTGTTCGAGGACTGGGGCGCGCCCTACTGGGCCGCCGACGTCGCGGGCTTCGTGCTCGCGCTGGTGGTCGTGACCTTCCTGCACCTCGTGGTCGGCGAGATGGCACCCAAGTCGTGGGCCATCGCGCACCCCGAGCGGTCGGCGACGCTGCTCGCCATCCCGATGCGCGGGTTCATGTGGCTGACCCGGCCGCTGCTGCGCGCGCTCAACGAGACCGCCAACTGGTGCCTGCACCGGGTCGGCGTCCAGTCGGTCGACGAGGTCGCCTCCGGGCAGAACCCCGACGACCTGCGCCAGCTCGTCGAGCACTCGGCCAACGTCGGCGCCCTCGACGCGTCGTACTCGCGCCAGCTCTCCGGCGCCCTCGAGCTCGAGACCCTCACGGTGGGCGACCTCGCCCGCCCGGGGGCCCCGACCGCCGTCCCGGCCGGCTCGACCGTCGCCGAGGTGCGCGAGGCGAGCCGCCGCACGGGCCACCTGCGCATCCTGGTGGGAGACGCGGCGGGCTACGACGGCCTCGTGCACGTGCGCGACACGCTGGAGCAGCCGCTCGACGCGCCGCTCGACCCGCTGCTGCGCGAGCTGATGCGGCTGCCGGCCGACACCAAGGTCTACGCCGCGCTCACCGAGATGCGTCAGCGCAGCAGCCAGCTGGCCGTCGTCTACGACCCCGACGACCCCACCCGCCTGGTCGGCCTGATCACCGTCACCGACGTCCTCGGCCACCTCTTCCCCCGCGCCCAGACCGCCGCCTGACCCTCCGGTGGTCTCGAGGCTCGTCGCCGGGGCTCCTCGCACCTCGACCATCGTGGAGCGCCCCGACGGTGGTCGAGGTGCGAGGCCGGCCACGGCCGAGCCTCGAGACCCCGCAAGGACCACGCGGACGTCCCCGTGGAGGGCCGGTGGTCTCGACGACGCTCGTTCCTCGCTGCTCGACCACCGGAGTCGCCCTCCACGGTGGTCGAGGTGCGAGGCCGGCCACGGCCGAGCCTCGAGACCCCGCAAGGACCACGCGGACGTTCCCGCGGACGGCCCTTCGACAAGCTCAGGGTCCGTGTGGTGGCGCTGCGGTCGAAGGGCCGGTGGTCTCGAGGCTCGTCGCCAGGGCTCCTCGCACCTCGACCATCGTCCGAGCCCGACCCCCACGATGAAATGACCCCGGCCGGGCAGGTCCGGAGACCTGCCCGGCCGGTGGCCGCGTGCTGTGGTGCGGGTGACTACTTGGTGACGGTGTAGGTCACCGGCTTGCTCTTGCCGGAGAGGTACGTGGCGTCACCGGGGTAGGTGGCGACCATCGTGAGCTTGCCGGCCTTGCGCGGGGTCACGGTGAAGACGGCCTTGCCGTTGCGCACCGCGGCCTGCTGCTTCTTGCCGCCGACCGTGAGCGTCACCTTGCCGGTGGGCTTGATGCCGTTGACGGTCTTGACCGTCACCGTCGCCTTGACCGGCTTGCCGACCTTGCCCGACGCCTTGCTGAGCGCGACCGACACTGCGGCCGGCGCCTTGCGGGCGGTGACGGCGGTGGTGGCCGTCGACGGCTGGTAGCCGCCGGCGCCCTCGTAGCTCGCGGTGAAGGTGGTGCGGCCGACGGTCGGCACCTTGACCGTCGCGGTGAAGCGGCCGGCCGACAGGTTGCCCTGCGCGACGACGCTGCCGCCCCGGCGGATCACCACGCGACCGGTGGGGGCGTCGCCCTCACCGCTCGCGGTCACGGTGAGCTTGGTGGTGGCGCCCCGCACGAGCGACGTCGGGCTGGCGCTCAGCGCCAGCTCGCTGGGGGCCGACAGGTCGACCACCTGAGCCTTGTCACCCACGTGGTTGTGGAAGTGCAGCATCAGCACGCCGAGTCCGCCGTCGGCGGCGTACGACGCGGCGTTGCGGGTGACGTTCAGCGTGTCGCCGTCACGGTCGAGCATCAGCGGGGCCTCGCCGCCGTTGTCGACGACGATCGCCGGGCTGTAGACGTCGGTCGAGAGCTGCAGGTCGCCCGTGGCGGGGTCGACGCCCACCAGGTCGATCGGCTGCGACGAGTAGGCCGAGTAGGTCTCGACGCCGTAGCCGATGCGCGGGTTGTCGACGTCGATGCCGTAGGAGGCGAGCGCGGCGAGGCTGACCGGCAGCATCTGGACGTCGCTGTCGTAGGCCGCCATGTCGGTGTCGCCGAAGCGGGCGTCGAGCAGCTGGAGGTCGACGACCCCCACGGCCGGGTCGAGCAGCTGGGAGACGAACGTGTCGTCGTCGCCGAGCCGGGTGTTGTAGAGGAACAGGTCGGGAGCCTTGTCGCCGTCGACGTCGAGGTCGATCTGGTAGTAGATCTTGCTCGCCGGCGTGCTGACGGGCGCGTGGGCCGCGACCGCGAAGTAGGCGAGGCTGTCGTCGACGTTCTGGTAGAGCGGGTAGTCGCTGGTGACGCCGACGTACTCGATGTCGGCGGCCCGCTCCTCGGGCAGCCGCAGGCACGCGAAGGTGACCGTCTGGCTGCAGAACGGCGACTGGCCGCTGACGGCGGTCAGCTCGAAGCCGGCCGCGATCGAGCGGACGGCGTCGGTGAAGTCACCGTCGTTGGCGCCGTTGGTCTGGCCGACGCCGACGTCGCCGCCGCTCATCGCCAGGGTGGCCTCGTCGACGCCGGGAGCCATCGGGACGCTGTCGGGCTGGGTCATCGTCGACGCCGGGCGCGGCGCGGCGTAGACCGGCACCCGCAGCTGCGGCTGCGCCTGGGTGCTCGGGGTCAGGAGCACGCGACCGCTGGTCTCGGCCAGGGTCTCGACCGGGTAGCCCTGGACGCCGACCGGCGGCATCGTCGGGTCGACGGTCTTGGTGAGGGCCGAGGGGTCGGGCGCCAGCAGCGAGACCTGGAAGGTGGCCGACGAGCGGGGCCCGACGGTCACCGAGTCGGTGTCGAGCAGGACGTCGACGCCGGGCACCTCGGTGATCGGGTCGTAGGAGAGGTTGTAGGTGATGGTCGACAGGCCGGTGTTCTGCACCGTCACGGTGCGGTGCAGGCTGGTCGGCCCGCTCACCTCGACCGGGCCGAAGGAGACGCTCACGGTGCCCGGGGCGTCGGCGTTGTAGGCGACGACCTCGGTCTCGAGGGCGGGCTGGGCCTGGATGCGACCGGCGCCGACCCGGTTCGGGCCGTAGACGTCACCGGTGTGGAAGTCACCGGTGTAGACGTCCTGGCCGGCGGTGTTCATGATCGCGGCCTTGACCTGCTCGGGCGTCCAGGCAGGGTGCTCGGAGACCACGAGGGACGACAGGCCGGCCACCATGGGCGCCGACATCGAGGTGCCCGAGAACGAGACGCCGTCGGTGCCGCCGCCGGCCTCGGTGGAGAAGACCGTGGTGCCGACCGCCGCGACGTCGGGCTTGAGGCCGTCGGTGGCGTGCAGGTTGCGCGAGGAGTCGGTGTTGACCTTATCGTTGTTCTCCCCCAGCACCTGCTGGAAGGCGGTCGGCTGCGTGCCGTTGATGACGACGGTCTGCCCGGCGTTGATGGCCGCGGAGATCGCGTCGGCGGGCGACTTCGCCATCAGCACGCCGGGGATGACGGCGCTGCCGTTGATGCCGCCCGAGAAGTTGTCGGCGGAGTTGTGGAAGACGAACCCGATGGCGCCGGCCGCGGCCAGGTTGCCGCCGCGGGCGATCGAGCCGCACTCGAGGGCGTCCTGGGTCCAGGTGACGAGCGCGACCTTGCCGTCGACCTTGGCCTGGTCGGTCGAGTTCAGCGGGTCACAGGCGGCAGCGTTCGCGCCGGTGAGCTCGACGACCTGACCCTGCAGGTCGGGCTGGGTGTCCCAGTCGTAGAGCACCGCGCGGGAGGACGCCGCGCGCTGCGGGGCGCCGCCGGCGACGCTGAAGTAGGTCGCGTCGACGACCTCGGAGGCGTCCTGGGTGTTGGCGACGGTGAGCAGCGTGGGCGCGTTGCCCGGGGCGCCGCCGACGTCGCGGACGTCACCGGAGTTGCCGGAGGAGGCGGTCACCACGACGCCGGCCGCGACGGCGGCCTCGGAGACGGTGGCGTCGGCGTCCTCGGGCGAGCCGAAGGTCGAGCCGAGCGACATGTTGATGACGTCGACGTGGTCGGACGGGTCGCCGTCGCCGTTGGGGTCGACCGCCATCTCGATGGCGGCACCGACGAGGTCGGTGGAGCCGAAGCAGCCGAAGACGCGGTAGGCGTACAGCTTGGCCGCCGGCGCCATGCCGGGGCCGATCTTCATCTGGTCGAACGGGGTGTCGGTGTCGTAGGACCCGGTGTAGGTCGAGCCGTCGGCGTTCTCACCGAGGCCGGCCGCGGAGCCGGCGACGTGGGAGCCGTGACCGTTGGCGTCGCAGTCGAGCGGGAAGTCGTCGGGCGACGGCACCGGGTTGTAGGTGTCGTTGTTGGGGTCGGCGTCGTAGTCGTCGCCGGCCAGGTCGTAGCCGCCGATGACCTTCTCGCTCGGGAAGCTCGGCGAGGCGCCCAGGGCCCCGAAGGCCTGCTCGTAGGCCTGACGGGTGCCGGGGCCGCCGAAGTTGGCGTGGGTGTAGTCGATGCCGCTGTCGATGATGGCGATCGTGGTGTCCTGGCCGAGGTCACCGCGGCCCTCCCACACCTGCGGGGCGCCCTGCAGCGGCACGGCGTAGCCGTTGGTCTGCTGCTTCAGCGCGATCGGGCGGACGGCGCTCACGCCGGCGATGCCCGCCAGGCGGGACGCGTCGCCCACGGTCGCGCGCACGGCGACGCCGGGCACGGTGGCGTGGGTGCGGTAGAGCACCGAGGCGCTCCTCGGCAGGGCCCGGACGACGTCGCGCTGGGCGCTCCTGATCTGGGCCAGGCGCGTGGACGCAGCGCGGGCCGCGGAGGCCTTGCTGCCGCCGCGGCGGGCGGCGGCGAAGGCGGCCGAGGTGGAGCGGCCGTCGAGCTCGAGCAGGTAGCTCTGCGGGCGCTTGCCCTGGCGCAGGCTCGGCGGGAGGCCGAGGTCGTCGCCGGCGGCGTCGTCCTGAGCGGCCTCGGGCTGCGACAGGTCGGCCGGGCCGGCGTTCAGGCCACCCGGGGCGGCGGGGTCGGGGGCGGCCGAGGCGGTGGTCGCGAGACCACCCAGCCCGGTGGCGCCCAGGGTGAGCGAGAGAGCGAAGGCGGCTGCGATTCGAGAGCGCCGCGCGGAACTGGTCAGCACAGCGGGCATCTCAGCACCCCCCGGCCCCGGCGTCCCGGGAATCGGCGAACTGGGACCGATCTCACCCGGTGGTGACCGGGGTGCGGTCGCCGGCCGCGAGCGCGGCCCGCAGCTCGTCGGGCGTGACGGCTCCCAGGCGCCCCCGGATCGAGTCGAGGACGGCGCGCACCGAGCGCGGCGTGAGGCCGAGGCCGTCGGCGATCTCGCGCTCGGGGGTGCCGGCCAGGTAGCGGTCGACCACGCCGCGCTCGGTCGTGGAGAGGGTGGTGGCCGGCTCGGGCCGCAGCGGGGCCGCGAGGCCGAGGTCGGTCAGGGCCCACGCGGCGGCCCGGTGGACGCCGTCGGCCCCCGAGACGCCCGCCAGCAGGGCGGCCTCGCGCAGCATCGGCTCGGCGTCCCCCGGCGTGCTGACCCCGGCCAGGGCGACCAGGCAGCGCGCCCGCTCGACCCGGGCGGTGCTCCCGGGGCCGCGGCTGAGCCCGCTCTCGATCAGCGCGAGCGCCTCGCGCAGGTCGTCGACGGCGCCGGGGCCGCCGAGGCGGGTCTCGAGGGTGCCCCGCTTGCGCAGGGCCTGCGCGACCGTGCGCGGCGCGCCCCACCGTCGGGCCCGCTCGACCTCGTCGTCGAAGAGCGCCCGGGCCTCGTCGAGCCGGCCCAGCCCGGCGAGGGCGCCGCCGCGCAGGGTGCGCCACGACCGCCAGGCCGGGTTGTCGAAGCCGCCCATGACGTGGCGCGACTCGTCGAGGCAGCGCAGCGACTCCTCGAAGCGGTGCTCGAGCAGGAGCAGTCGGGACTCGGCGTCGCCGAAGCGCTGGGCGCCCTCGCTCACGCGGTGGGAGTGCCGCACCCGCTCGAGGAACGCCCGGGCGGCGCCGAGGTCGCCGATCTCGGTGAGGACGTCGAGCAGGAACGCCTCGCCGTAGCCCGACGCGATGCCCTGCGACGCCCAGGCGTACGACATCTCGTGGCCGGCGGTGAGCACGTGGTGGGCCTCGCGCAGGTCACCTCGGCGCGAGAGCATCCAACCCCGCCACAGCTGCATGCCCAGGCGCGTGAAGAGGTCGCCGCGCTGGTCGGCCTGACGCAGCCCGGCGGACCACAGCGGGGCGGCGTCGCCGTCGCAGAGGTCGAGCACCTGCCCGGCGATCACCCAGAGCAGCCCGGTGTCGGCCTCGAGCAGCGAGCCGTCGGCCGTGCCGAACCGCACCAGCTCGAGCGCGCGCTCGCGGTCGCGCCCGTCGATGACCTGCTCCCAGGCGAGGGTGACGGCGAGCATGCGGGCGCCGCGGCCGGTGCCGACGATCTCGGGCGGCGTGGTGCGCCAGCGCGCGGGGTCGACGTCGTGCAGGTAGCCCGCGATCCGCTCGGTGGCGAGCAGCGCCTGCCGGTCGTCGAGGGCGTCGGGGTCGTCGGGGGGCAGCCGGCGTCCGGCCTCGTGCGCGAAGGCGGTGGCCGAGCCGGGCTCGCCGACGAAGACCAGGATGCGGCCGAGGGTGAGGGCGAGGTCGACGGTGGCGCGCGGGTCGTCGAGGGCGTCGTAGGCGCCACGCAGGTGCTCGATCGACGACGGCGCGTCGCTGATCGCCTCGGCCTGCCCGAGCTCGAGCAGCACCGCGGGCCGGACGTCGGCGGCCGGCGGCTCGCGCAGGGCGCGCCGCAGCAGCGTGACGGCCGCCTCGGGCGCGGCCCGCTCGCGAGCCCGGGTGGCGGCCGCCCGCAGCGAGGCGACCGCCCAGGCGTCGCCCCCGGGCGGGGCCTGCAGCAGCTGGGCGGCGACGCTCTCGAGCGGCGCACCCGCCTCGGCGAGCACCCGGGCGGCGCGCGCGTGGCGCATCTGCCGGTGGCCGGGGGCGAGGTCGCGGTAGACCGCGTCGGCGACCAGCGGATGCACGAAGCCGAGCGGGTAGTCGTCGCGCAGGATCTCGGCGCGCGCGAGCGCGGCGACGGCGTCGGCGGCCTCGCCGTCCTCGGTCCCGGCCAGCGCGGCCACCACCGGCAGCTCGGCGTCGCGGCCGAGGACGGCGACCGCGGCCGCGACCTCGGCGGCCGGCGCGGCCAGGAGGCCGAGCCGCATCAGCACCAGGCTCGAGACGGCGCGCGAGCCGATGCGGGTCACGACGTCGGCGTGGGCGGCGTCCGGGCTCACCTTCTCGCTCTGCAGCGCCCGCAGCAGCTGGCGCAGCAGCAGCGGGTTGCCGGAGGTGGTGGCGTGGCAGGCCTCGACGAACGCCTCGTCGGGCTCGCCGAGCCGGCCGGCGACCAGGTCGGCGACGCCGCCGCGGCTCAGCGGGCCGGGCAGCACCCGCTCGGTGGCGGGGTCGTGCAGCAGGTGGTCGAGCAGCTCGGCCTCGTCGTGCGGCTCGCCGGTGCGCAGCGTGGCCGCGATCAGCACCGGCAGCCCCTCGAGGCGGGTGGCGAGGTAGACCAGGAACCGCAGCGAGGCGGCGTCGCACCACTGCACGTCGTCGACGGCGACGACCACGGGGCCGCCCGCGGCGAGGTCGACCACGAGGCGGTACAGCGCGTGGGTGACGGCGGCGGCGTGGTCGCCGGTGGGGTCGCCGGCGCGTCCGAACAGCGGGGCGGCCGCGGCGGCGGCCCCGTCGAGGACGGCGGGGTCGGCGGCGACGACGTCCTCGAAGAGCTGGCGCACGGCCCCGAAGCCGTACTCGCGCTCGAGCTTGCTGCCGCGGGCGAACAGCACCCGGGCGCCGCCGTCGGCGGCGAGGCGGCGGGTCTCGGCCAGCAGCCGGGTCTTGCCGATGCCGGCGGGTCCCTCGACCACGACGCAGCGGCCGAGGCCGGCGGCGGCGTCGGCGAGGGCGTGGCGCAGCTCGTCGAGCTCGCCGTCGCGGTCGACGAGGTCGTGCTGGCCGGGGTGGGTCGGCCGTCGGGTCGCGGGCTCGGCGGCCGGGCCCGGGGACGACGGCGGCGCCGTCCGGGTGCCGGCCCGGGCGGCGGGCGCCTGCCCGAGCAGCGTCGGCGCCTGGCTGAGCACCTCCTCCTCGAGCGCGAGCAGCGCGGGGCCGGGGTCGACGCCGAGCTCGTCGGCCAGCACGGTGCGCGCCCGGCGCAGCGTGGCGAGCGCGTCGCCCTGGCGGTGCGCGCGGTACTGCGCGAGCACCAGCAGCCGCCAGCGCTTCTCGCGCAGCGGGGTGGCGGCCACGAGCGCCTCGAGCTCGGGCACCAGCGAGGCCGACTCCCCCTGCTCGAGCCGGGCTGCGGCGAGCTCGTCGCGGGCCAGGTCGCGCAGCTCGCCGAGCCGGGCCGCCTCGGCCTGCGCCCACGGCTCGTCGGCGTAGTCGCCGTAGGCGGCGCCGCGCCACAGCCCGAGGGCCTCGCGCAGCACGCCCGCGCGGACGCCGGGGTCGGGCGCGGCCAGCGCCGCGCCCACGAGCGCCTCGAAGTGCCAGGCGTCGACCGCGTCGGCGGCGAGGTCGAGGGCGTAGCCGACGCGGCTGCTCCTGATCACCGAGCCCGCCGCGCGCGCGGCCCGGTCGGGCTGCAGGGCTCCGCGCAGCTTCGAGACGTAGGCGTGCAGCGTGCCGAGGGCACCGGGCGGCGGGGCGCCGCGCCAGGTGCGGTCGGCCAGCTGCTCGAGCGCGACCGACTCGCCGCGGGCGACGAGCAGCAGCGCGAGGACGGCGCGCCGCTGCCGGCCGCCGAGGCCGACCGGGTCGCCGTCCAGCGTGGCGACGACGTCTCCGAGCACGCCGATGCGCAGGCCGTCGGAGGTCGCCGGGCCGCTGGGCACGGGCGGATCGTAGGCAGGTCGTCGCCGCGCGCGGAGAGCTTTCCGCCGACCGGGCCGGATGGCCGCCGCCCCGCGCGCGGGGGCCGACCGGCCGCGTCAGCGGGGCTCGGCGTCACGGACGCGCACCACGAGGCGCACCCGCAGGTGCCGGATCAGGACGTCGACGGCGAGGGTCTCGACGCCCTCGCGCTCGCGGTCGACCCGCGTCGGGACGCGGAAGTCGAGCACCCGCTGCCGCGGGCCGAGCTCGCGCGAGATGTGCATGCCGGCCTTCCACAGCGGCTGCGTCGGGTCGGTGTCGAAGACGTTCTCGCGCACCCAGGCGGCGGGCAGGTCGCCGACGCGCAGGCCCCGGCCGTCGGCGACCTTCTGCACGACGGGCACGGCGTACAGGCCGTAGTCGCGGCCGCCGGTGACGGTGATGCGGAAGACGGCGTCCTCGCCCTCGGTGATGGTGCGACGGGGAGCGTGGATGCGGAACCGCGGCAGCGGATCGTCGTCGAGCACGCGGGCGGTGACGACGCTGCGGCCGGTGGCGAGACCGCGCAGCGGGTAGGCCGAGACGGCGACCTCGACGTGGTAGTCGTCGCGGCGGTCGCGGGTGTAGGTCACCGGCACGGTGCCCGAGGTCTGTCCGGGCGGCACCACGACGACCGACGAGCGGCCGCGGTCGGTGGCGCCCACGCCGACGCCGACGGTGCCGACGGCGAAGCGCAGCGGGGTCTGGGACGGCGCGGTGAGGGTCCACGGCACGCGCACGGTGCGGGTGTCGTCGTCGGTGCCGCGCGGCGGCGCGCCCTCGCGGCGGGCCGGCAGCTGCCCGAGGTCGAGGCGGGGCACCGCGCCCGGCTCGACGGCGGCCAGGCCCGCGGGGGCGGCCGAGACGTCGGCCACCCACACCCGGCCGTCGCCGCGCACGGCCACGAGCCCGACCTCACGGACGTCGGTGAGGTCGACGTCGGTGCCGGGGCCGGCCGGGCGCGACGAGGCATCGACGACCACCGCCTGCGCCCACACCTTGCCGGTGCCCGGGGGCGCCGGCACCGGCGTGACGCGCACGCCGGTGAGCGGGTCGAGGTCGGCCGAGCGGCCGGCGCCGTCGGTGACGCGCACCCGCAGCGAGACCGCCCCGCGGTCGGGGTCGAGCAGGGTGCGCAGCTCGAGGCGGTCGGTGCTCAGGTCGAGCGGCCGGTCCAGGCGCAGCCCGCCGACCACGGTGGGTGCGGAGACGGCGTCCCAGCGCGCCTCGAGGAAGGTGCGGGTGGGCCAGAGGTCGAGGTCGGTGCGCCAGTGGGGGGTGACGGCGTAACCGACGTCGCGTCCGCAGGCCCGGCCGCCGGCCCCGTCGAGCAGGGAGCCGCGGCAGAGCACGGCCCCGGCCGTCGGGACGGCGTCGGCACCGGGGCGCCGCACGTCGCGGCCGCCGCCGATCGCGTGGCTGCGCAGGTCGGCGCCGGGCACCGACGGCAGGGCGGCGCCGGAGCCGTCGAGCAGCGGCAGGCCGCCGTCGTCGACGCCGGTGAAGAGCCGGGTGGCGGCGGTGACGAGCCCGAGGGCGACCTCGCGCTGGTCGGCGGGCGAGAGGCGGTCGGGGTGCGTGCGGCCGCAGACCTCGTCGGGCGCGCCCTGCCAGTCGTCGCGCGCGGCGGCGACGGCGGTGCCCGGCGTCCACTCGGTGTTGAACCAGTTGTGGTTGGCGCCGACGACCATCACGGCGCTGCGCAGCGCGGTGTCGTCGGCGAGCACGTCGCGGGCGGTGTCGACGTAGCGCTGGCCCTGCAGGTCGCTGACGTCGCCGTCGCACGAGGGCAGCGCCACGACGGTGGGGACGTGGGGCGCGGCGTGGGCGGCGACGTCGACCGGGGCGAGCAGCACCTGCCCGGCGATGCGGTAGGGCGCGTCGGACGGCGTCTCGGTGGCGGCGCGGTCGACGCCCTCGCCGCCGCGGCTGTGGCCGACGAGGACGACGCGGTCGAGGTCGAGGCGGTGCTCGGCGGCCAGGTCGACCCAGTGGGCGAGGTGGCGACGCACGAGGTCGGCGCGGGCGGCCGAGCCGCCGTCGAGGCGGGCGCCGTCCTGGGCGCTGATGCCGTTGGCGCGGATCGAGACGGTGGCGAAGCCCTGCGAGGCCAGGCGCTGCTGCAGGTAGTCGTAGCCGAGGTGGTTGGGCAGCTCGCGCTGCGGTGCAGCACACGGCCACGTGTCGGCATAGCTCGACGCGCCGGTCGTGGGGTCGTAGCACCAGCCGTGGCGGCCGTGCAGCAGCAGCACCAGCGGACGGGGGCCGGTGTCGGCGTCGAGCGCCGGCTCGACGACGTGGCCGACCATCTCGACCGGCTTCGGCAGCCCACGCACCTTCACCGGCGCCAGCTCGTAGTCGCTGGTGGTGACCGCGTAGGGCCCCTCGGCGGCGGGGTCGGTGGGCAGCGGCGTGCCGGTCGGGGCGGCCGTCTCGCCACGCTGCCCGGCCCCGGTGCCACCGGGGGCGAGGTCGTAGCCGGGCTCGTCGAGCCGGTCGCCGCCGAGGACGACGTCGAGGTCGGCCGGGTCGGGCGGGGCGACGGTCGCGACGTCGGCCACCACGGTGCGGCCGTCGGTCGCGACGGTGGCCGGCACCGACGGCCCGGCGCCGACGAGCGCGGGCCGGTCGCCGCCGACGGGCAACGGGGCGGGCGCCGTCCAGCGGACCCGCCAGCCGCCGTCGGGCCCGGGTGCGACGGACCAGTGGCCGGTGCCGGCGGCCGGTGCGGTCACGGCGGCCGGTGCGGCCTGCACGGGGGGCGGCACCGCCGCGGCCGAGGCCAGGACGAGGACGGGGACGACGAGGACGCGACGGCTCATGTCGTCAGCGTCGGGCGCCCCCCTTGCAACCGGCCTGCCGCCGCCTTGCACACCGCCACGGAGGGTCGACGGCAGCGCCCCCACACGGACCCTGAGCCCGTCGAAGGGCACCCGCGCGAACGTTCCCGCTGACGGCGCAGACGGCCAGTGGTCTCGAGGCTCGTCGCCAGGGCTCCTCACACCTCGACCATCGTCAGCCAGCGGTCTCGAGGCTCGTCGCACCTCGACCACCGTGGGACCGGCCCTGACGGTGGTCGAGGTGCGAGGCCGGCCACGGCCGAGCCTCGAGACCCCGCAGCGTCAGCGCGGACAGGTACTCCGGCTAGTGGGTGTCCTCGCCCGCGTGCGGGTTGGCGTTGGGTCCGGCCTCGACGTCGTCGGCGTCGGGGGCGTCGGGGTTGCCGGCCACGCCTTGGCTGTCGGAGATCTCCTCGGGCGCCCCGCCCATGCCGGAGCTGCCGGCCTCGGAGACCTGGCCTTCGTCGGTGTTCTCGCTCATGGCTCCAGCGTCACAGCCGGACGACGTCGCCCTGGTCACCCCGCCGCGTGACCGCGGCGTCGGTCGCGGCGGTGGCGGGGCGCGTGCGGGTTCGCGTTCGGACCGGCGGGCACCTCGTCGGCCGGCGGGGCGTCGGGGTTGCCGGCCACGCCCTGGCTGTCGGAGATCGGCTGCGGCCCCTCACCCAGGCTGGCCACCTCGCTGACCTGCCCGCCGTCGTCGTCCGCTCGATCGCTCATGCCTCCACGGTGGCAGGCCACGGAAGGCCCCCACCCACCCCCTCGGCTGAGGGCGTAGGTCGCACTAACCCGCGGTCACCCTCACGGTCACCGAGCCCTCGACGGCTGCGATGCGCTCCGGCGCGTCGCCGAGCAACCGGCCCAGCACGACGATCCCGTCGAAGTAGGACTGGTCGCCGTAGTAGAGGACCAGGTCCTGGCCGGGCGCGTAGTACCCCAGGTCGCCGACCGCCGGGTCGGCGCCGGCGGGTTGCCCGTCGAGCGAGAGCGGCGCGGGCAGACCTCCGCTCTTCTCGACCGCGCCGTGGTCGTCCATCTCGACCTCGAGCGGCAGCTGCGCGAGCAGGTCGCGGGCGGCGGCGCTGTCGTCGAGCTCGGCCTCGACGGCCTGTCCGCCGACCTCGATCGTGATGCGCACCGGGTCCTCCTCGGGTTCTGTTGGGGCGGGGGTCGCGGTCGCGGAGCGTGGAGCGCGGGTCTCGGGCGCCGGGGTCGTCGTGGGGCCGGCCGTCGTCGAGGCGTCGCCGGTCGGCGTCGGGTCGGATCCGCACCCGCCGAGGACGACAGCGGCGAGCGCGGCGAACCCGGCCGCGCGGCCGCCGATCACGGGCTGACCAGCACCTTCAGCGCCTCGCGGGCGTCCATGGCGCGGTACCCGTCGGGCACCTCGTCGAGGCCGATGGTGCGGTCGAAGACGCGGCCGGGCTGCACGCTGCCGTCGAGGACGGCGGGCAGCAGCTGCTCGATATAGGCGCGCGTGGGCGCCGGCCCCCCGGTGAGGGTGACGTTGCCGCCGAAGAGCGAGGTGAACCCGACGGGCGCCTCCGAGTACTGCGGCACCCCGACGCGGCTGATGGTGCCGCCGGGCCGCACGACGCCGAACGCCTGCTCGTAGGCGGGCCGGTGGCCCACGGCCTCGAGCACGACGTGAGTGCCGTGGCCGCCCGTGAGCTCGCGGACCCGCTCCACGCCCTCGTCGCCGCGCTCGGCGACGACGTCGGTGGCGCCGAACTCGCGGCCGAGGTCGGTGCGAGCGCGGTGGCGGCCCATGAGGATGACCTGCTCCGCGCCGAGCTGGCGGGCCGAGAGCACGGCCAGCAGGCCGACGGCGCCGTCGCCGATCACGGTGACGGTCCTGCCGGGGGCAACACCACCGCGCACGGCGGCGTGCCAGCCGGTGCCGTAGACGTCGGAGAGCGTCAGCAACGACGGCACCAGGTCGGAGTCGGGCGCGACGGGCAGCGCGACGAGCGTGCCGTCGGCCAGAGGCACCCGCACCAGCTCGGCCTGACCACCCTCGGTCGCCAGCCCGTCCCAGAACCCACCGTGCTCGCACGAGGTGTGGAGCCCCTCACGGCAGAACCGGCAGGTGCCGTCGGAGATCGCGAACGGCGCGACCACGAGGTCACCCTCCGCCAGCGTGGCGACGTCGCGACCGACGTCCTCGACGACGCCGATGAACTCGTGGCCCATCCGCGCCGGGCCGGACCCGGCCGGCATGGAGTGGTAGGGGTGAAGGTCGCTGCCGCAGATGCAGCTGGCCGTGACGCGCACCAGGGCATCGGTGGGCTGCTCGACGACGGAGTCGGGAACGGTCTCGACGCGTACGTCGCCCGCTTCGTACATCAGGGTTGCTCGCATGTCGGACTTCTCCTCCGTGGGGTTGCCGGGTGGCGCTGAACGGCAGTGGGTGGGTCAGGTGAGCGGGCCGCGGCGGGCCAGCACGGTCAGGGCGGTCAGGACGACGACGCCCGCGGCGACGGCGACGACCGGTGGGCTCGCGCCGCCGAGCGGGGTGGCGAGCAGGCTCGCGGTCACCGCGGTGCCGACGGCGGTGCCGGCGTTGAACATCGAGGTGGCCATGGCGCTGGGCAGGGTGGCGCCGGCGCCGCCGAGCCGCACCGCGAGGGCGACCAGCACGGGGTTGGCCGACAACCCGACGGCACCGAGGACGGCGAAGAGCAGCACGGCGACCGGTGCCGAGGTGGTGACCGCCAGCAGCGCGACGGTCGCCAGGGTCACGGCCGCTGTGGTGACCAGGACGCCGAGCGGCCGGCGCTCGCCGACGCGGCCGCCCACGACGTTGCCGACGAACGTGCCGACACCGAACACGGCGAGCGCCACCGGGATCATCGCGGCGCTCAGGCCGGCCCGTCCGCCGAGCAGCGGCGAGACGAAGCTGTAGACCGACAGCACGCCGGCGTTGACCGCGGCACAGGTGAGCAACACCAGCCACAGTCGACCCGACCGGAGAGAGGCCACCTCGGCTCGCACCGACGGGCGCGCCGCGTCGGGTGACCCCGCGGGCAGCCACCGCGCCGTGACGACCGCGAGGACGGCGGCCAGCACCGCGAGCGCGGCGAACGGCCCGCGCCAGCCGACGGCCTGGCCGGCCACGGCGCCGATCGGGACGCCCACGACGGTCGAGAGCATTCCGCCACCCAGCACGATGCCGAGCGCGGTGGGTGCCCGCTGCGGCCCGACGAGGCGGGCGGCCACCACGGCGGCGACGGCCCAGAACGTGCCGGTTGCCACGGCGGCGACGACGCGGCTCGCCAGCAGGACGCCGAGGCTCTCGGTCGTCGCGGACGCCACGTGGGCCGCCGCGTAGACGACCAGGGCCGAGACCAGGACGGCACGTCGCGAGAGCCGCAGGGTCAGCATCGGCAGCACCGGCGCGCCCACGATCATGCCGATCGCGAAGGCGGTGATCGTGAGCCCGGCGCGGGCCTCGGTGGTCGCGAAGTCGGTGGCGAGCTCGGGGAGCAGACCGGCGACGACGAACTCCGTGGTGCCCATGAGGAACGTGCCGGCGCCGAGCAGGTACACGACGGCGGGCAGCCTGGGGGACGGCGACGCCGGCGGCGGGCCGGGGACGGCGTCCCGGCGGGTGAGCGTGGTGGACAAGCGGGTGCCTCTCGCACTGGCGGGTGAGTGGTTCGTTGGTGCTACCTCCACCCAAGACCGCCAGCCGACGGCTCGGAAGGCACTGTCGTTGGGTGTACCGGCAGGGCACCCTTGAGGTCTCCGGCCGGACGCCGTCCTTGCCTAGGCTCGCGACATGGACAACCGCCGCGAGGTGAGCGAGTTCCTCACCACCCGCCGCGCCCGCATCACGCCCGACCGGGCTGGGCTGCCGGCCACCGGGTCCCGCCGCGTGCCGGGTCTGCGCCGCAGCGAAGTCGCCACTCTCGCCGGGCTCAGCGTCGAGTACTACGCCCGACTCGAGCGCGGACAGATCGCAGGCGCCTCAGCAGGGGTCCTCGACGGCCTCGCCCGCGCCCTGCAGCTGGACGAGGCCGAGCATGCCCACCTGCTCGACCTGGCCCGCGCGGCTGACGGCATCCCCACCTCCGGCCGCGCCCGGCGGCGCGCCTCCAGCACGACGTCACCGGCATCGTCGCGCCCGAGCCTGCACTGGACCCTGGAGGCACTCACCGACGCCGTCGCCTTCATCCGCGACTCCCGACAGAACCTGCTCGCCACCAACGCGCTGGGCCGCGCGTTCTACGCACCCGTGCTCGGGGATGGTGGTCCCGAGGACTCGCGTCCCGCGGGACGAACGCCGAACCTCGCCCGGTTCCAGTTCCTCGATCCGGCCTCGCGTGAGTTCTACCCCGACTGGGACGCCTTCGCCGAGATGTGCGTCGGCATCATGCGCGCCGAGGCAGGCCGTGACCCGCACGACCGCGGTCTGCAGGATCTCGTGGGCGAGCTGTCGACCCGCAGCGAGACCTTCCGCCGGCTGTGGGCCGCCCACGACGTGCGCACCCACGGCACGGGCACCAAGCGGTTCCTGCACCCGGTCGTCGGCGAGCTCACGCTGGCCTACGAAGAGCTCGCGATCACCGCCGAGCCCGGCCTGATGCTCTACGTCTACACCGCCGAGCCCGGCTCCACCTCCGCCGAGGGCTTGCGGCTGCTGGCCTCGTGGGCGGCATCCGGCGCCGACCGAGCCACGACCACCACCTCACACCGACCAGAGAGAGCAGACTGATGCAGATCACCCGCAGCGGCGTCGCGACCGGCAAGGGCCCGACCGAGTGGTTCACCGGTGACGTCTACATCGACGTCGTGGCCGCGGCACCCGCCCCGTCCCGCGTCAGCGCGAACCTGGTCCACTTCATGCCCGACGCACGCACCCACTGGCACCGGCACCCCTTGAGCCAGACCGTGTTCGTCACCGAGGGCGTCGGGCTCTGCCAGCGTCGCGGCGGCGCGGTCGAGACCATCCGGCCCGGTGACCGCGTGCTGTTCGAGGCCGACGAGGAGCACTGGCACGGCGCCGCACCCGACCGGCTGATGGTGCACCTGGCCATCAACGAGGGCGACGACGACCACGACGTCGTGCACTGGCTGGCTCCCGTCACCGACGAGGAGTACGCCGGCTAGACGAACCGGTCGGCGGTCACCGGCAGCGCGCGCACCCGGACGCCGGTGGCGTGCCACGCGGCGTTGGCGATCGCGGCGGCCGTGCCGACGATGCCGATCTCGCCGATGCCGCGACCGCCGTAGGGCGTGGCCAGCTCGTCGGACTCCTCCAGCCAGGCGACGTCGAGGTCGGGCGGGACGTCGGCGTGGGCCGCGACGTGGTAGCTCGCGAGGTCCTGGGTCACCACGTGGCCGAAGCGCGGGTCGCGGACGCCGTCCTCGTGCAGCGCGCCCGAGAGCCCCATGAGCAGGCCGCCGTAGAGCTGCGACCGGGCGGTCGTCGGGTTGACGACGCGGCCGACCGAGTAGGTGCCGTGGAGCCGGCTGCAGCGCACCTCGCCGGTCCACCGGTCGACGCGCACCTCGGCGAAGACCGCGCCGAAGGAGTGGAGGGCGTGACCCTCCATGTCGGGGTAGGCCTCGGTGGTGGTCTGGGTGTGCAGCCCCGGCACCGGGTCGGTGCCGTGGTCGGCGCGGAACTGCTGCGCCGTCTGCACGATCGCGGTGCCCCACGAGCCGGTGCCGGCCGAGCCGCCGGCCACGGTGGCGGCCGGCAGCGAGGTGTCGCCGATGGCGAGCACGATGGCGTCGACGTCGACCTCGAGCGCGTCGGCGGCGATCTGCCCGAGCACGGTGCGCGCGCCGGTGCCGATGTCGACCGCCCCGATCGAGACGGCGTAGCGGCCGCCCGCGCGCGACTCGATGCGGGCGGCGTTGCCCGGCATCCACAGCGTCGGATAGGTCGCGGCGGCGACGCCGGTGCCGACCAGCCAGTCGCCGTCGACGACGGTGCGCGGCTCGGCCGCGCGTCCGGACCACCCGAACCGGGCGGCGCCCTGCTCGAGGCACTCGACGAGCCGCCGGTCGTTCCACGGCTTGCCGGTCTCGGGGTCGGTGGCCGGCTCGTTGCGCACCCGCAGGTCGACCGGGTCGACACCGCACGCGACGGCCAGCTCGTCCATCGCCACCTCCTGCGCGAACGCGCCGGGCATCTCGCCCGGGGCGCGCATCCACGACGGGACGGCGACGTCGAGCGCGGCGATGCGGTGCGTGGTGCTGCGCGCCGGGGCGGCGTACATCATCCGCGCTATGGACGCCGTCTGCTCGGCGAACTCCTTGACCCGCGAGCTCTGGCTGACGGCGTGGTGCTCGACCGCGAGCAGCCGGCCGTCGGGCTCGGCCGCGAGCCGGACGCGCGAGCGGGTCTCGGTGCGGTAGCCGGTGAGGGCGAACATCTGCTGCCGGGTGACCGCGAGCCTGACCCAGCGGCCGGGCGCGGCCATCGCGGCGAGCGCCACGGCCATCTCGGGCGAGTGCGGCAGGCCCTTGCTGCCGAAGCCGCCGCCGACGTACGGCGCCCGCACGCGCACCCGCTCGACGTCGAGGCCGAGCATCGGCGCGAGCGTCTTGGCCACCCCGTGCACCGCCTGGGTGGAGTCCCACAGCGTGAGGGTCTCGCCGTCCCAGTGGGCCGAGGCGGCGTGCGGCTCCATCGGGCTGTTGTGCTCGAACGGGGTGCGGTACTCGTGCTCGACGACGACCGCCGCGCCCGTGCTCCCGGCGGCGACGTCGCCGTCGTCCCAGTCGGTCTCGTGCCCGGCGTTGACCTGCTCGGGGGCGTAGAGGTCGGCGGCGTCGAGGTCGGCCTCGTGCGGCTCGGCGTCGACGTGCACGTGCACCAGCCGGGCTGCCTCGCGGGCGGCCTCGGAGGTCTCGGCCAGCACGACCGCCACGACCTGGCCGCGGTAGTGGATGCGGTCGTCCTGCAGGATCGCCAGCTCGCCGTCGTCGACGCTCTCGAGGCGGTGGGCGCCGGTGTGGTCGAGCACCGCGACGACGCCGTCGCCGGCGAGGGCCTCGGTGGCATCGATGCGCACGACGCGGCCGCGGGCGACGGGCGCCCCCACGAGCCAGGCCGTGAGGGGGTCGGTGACGCCCTCGTCGGAGCCGTGCTCGACGGCGTACAGCGCGTGACCGGTGACCTTGAGCGGGCCGTCGACACGGGCGCGCGGCCGGCCGACCTCGCGGGCGGTGACGGGGCGGGCGCCGCTCATCGGGCCACCTCCGTCGAGCCGGCCAACCGGGTCAGCGCGCGCGCCGTGAGGCCGCCGAGCATGGCGACCTTGTAGGCGCTGTCGGGGCCGGTGTCGGCCGCACGCAGCTCGTCGGCCACGGCGTCGCGCACCCGCCGCTCGTCGAGTGGGCCGTCGCGCAGCAGGTCCTCGGCGGCGCGGGCGCGCCACGGCTTGTGGGCCACGCCGCCCCAGGCGATGCGCACGTCGGCCACGCGGTCGCCGTCCAGCTCGAGCGCGGCGGCGACCGAGACCAGCGCGAAGGCGTAGGACGCCCGGTCGCGGGTCTTCTCGTAGGACGACGCGCGCGCGGCCGGGCTGCGCCGCAGCTCGACGGCGGTGACCAGCTCGCCGTGCACGAGGGTGGTGTCGCGCTCGGGGTGGTGGCCGGGCAGCCGGTGCAGCTCGTCGAACGGCACCCGGCGCTCGCCGTCGGGGCCGAGCACGACCACCTCGGCGTCCAGCACCGCCATCGCCACGGCCATGTCGGAGGGGTGCGTGGCCACGCAGGCCTCGCTGGCGCCGAGCACGGCGTGGTAGCGGCCGTAGCCGCCGACGGCCGAGCAGCCGCTGCCCGGCTCGCGCTTGTTGCAGGGGGTGCTGAGGTCCTGGAAGTAGACGCAGCGGGTGCGCTGCAGCAGGTTGCCGGCCGTGGTGGCCTGGTTGCGGATCTGGCCGGAGGCGCCGGCCAGCAGCGCCCGGCTCAGGGCCGGGAACTCGGTGCGGACGACGGGGTGGGCGGCGAGGTCGCTGTTGCGCACCGCGGCGCCGACCCGCAGGCCCTCGGCGGTCTCCTCGACGCGGTCGAGGGGCAGCCGGCTGACGTCGACGAGCACCTCGGGCGTGGTGATGCCGAGCTTGAGGTGGTCGACCAGGTTGGTGCCGCCGCCGAGGAAGCGGGCGCGCGGGTCGCCGGCCACGGCGGCCACGGCGTCCTCGGCGGTCTCGGCCCTCACGTAGGTCAGCGGCCTCATCGCGCACCTCCCGCGGCCTGGCGGGCGGCGTCGAGGATGCCGGCGTAGGCGCCGCAGCGGCACAGGTTGCCGCTGAGCCGCTCGCGGATCTCGGCGTCGGTCAGCGCGACGTCGGCGCCGGGGTCGAGGTCGGCGGTGACGTGGCTGGGGTGGCCCTGCGCCACCTCGTCGAGCATGCCGACGGTCGAGCAGACCTGGCCGGGGGTGCAGTAGCCGCACTGGTAGCCGTCGTGGTCGAGGAAGGCCTGCTGCACCGGGTGCGGGGCGTCGACGGTGCCGAGCCCGGCGGCCGTGACGACCTCGGCGCCGTCGTGGGCGACGGCGAGGGCGAGGCACGCGAGGCTGCGGCGGCCGTCGAGCAGCACGGTGCACGACCCGCACTGCCCGTGGTCGCAGCCCTTCTTGGGGGCGACCACCTCGAGCCGCTCGCGCAGCGCGTCGAGCAGGGTGGTGCGGACGTCGACGTCGACCTCGCGTGGGGTGCCGTCGACGGTGAGCCGGAGGGTTGCCATGCCCCCACCCTGCGCCCCCGCACGCCCGGGGGGATCGTCCATCCGGGCGAGACGCAGGGGTGAGCCGCGGGCGCATGCTCGACGACGTGGCGACGTCGGCGGGTCTGCGGGTGGCCACGGCCAACGCCGCGTCGGGCCGCGACGCCCGCGGCGCCCCGGGTCACCCGGCGTGGGTGGCAGCCGCCGCGGCGCTCGACGTCGACGTGCTCGGCGTCCAGGAGGTCGACCACCTGCTGCCGCGCAGCGGCGGGGCCGACCAGACCGAGGTGCTGCGTGCGGCGCTGGGGCCGGGGTGGACGGCGCGGTTCGCGGCCGCCGTCCACGGCACGCCGGGCTCGGCGGCGACGTTCCGCCCGGCGGCCCGGACGGTGGCCGACGAGCCGTCGTACGGCATCGCGCTGCTGACCCGGCTGCCGGTGCGCTCGTGGCACGAGCTGCGGCTGGAGGGGTCGCGGGTCCGCCTGCCGGTGCCGCTGCCCCCGGGGGCCGGGCGCCGGGTGCTGTGGGCGCCCGACGAGCCGCGGGTCGCCCTGGCGGCAGTGGTGGCGTGGCGACGCCGGGTGGCGAGGCGACGGTGCTGACGACCCACCTCTCGTTCGCGCCACCGCGGGCGGTGCGGCAGCTGCGCGAGGTGGTGGCCTGGGCGCGGCCGCTGCCGCGCCCGCTGGTGCTGGTGGGCGACCTCAACCTGCCCGGTCGGCTGCCCGCGCTGCTGACCGGGTGGACGCCTGCCGCCACCGGCCCGACGCACCCGGCCCGTCGTCCGCGGCGGCGGCTCGACCACGTGCTGCTCGACGCCGGCCCGGGCGACGCACGCGTCGCCGGGGCCGGCGTCAGGGGGGTGGGCGAGTCCGACCACCTCGCCGTGGTGGCCGAGGTGGTCGGGCTCCGGGGGGACTGACCCGGGGACGGGGTCAGCGGGTGCGGACCGCCACGCCCTCGACCCGCACCGGCCGGCCGGTCGAGGTGACCCTCACCGACAGGGTTCCGGTGAAGGGCCTGCCGAGGGCCTTGAGGGTCACCAGGCGCTTGCCGGTGGGGGTGCCGGTCAGCCTCACCGTGCCGAGCAGGGTGCGGCCGGCGTAGACCGCGACGGTGCCGGCCTTGCTGCCGGCCCTCGTGCCGCCGACGACCAGCGCGACCTGGCGGGCGCCGCGCACCGAGCGGGTCAGCGTGGCTCCCTTCTGGGTGGTGGTGAGGGCGGTGCCGCCGTAGGCCGAGCCGGTGCGCACGGCCTTCCAGGCGCCCTTGCGGGCGAAGGCGCGAGCGGTCTCGGCGACGGTCCAGCTGCGGACGGCGGGCGTCGGGTCGGCGTTGCCGGCCGCGTCGACCGCGCCCACCTCGAGCACGTGGGTGCCGGGCTTCAGGCCCGTCAGCGCGAGGGTCGAGCCGCAGGGCAGCCCCCGGCCGTCGAGGGTGCAGCGCAGGGAGGCGTCGCTGTCGGCGGTGGCGGTGAAGGTCGCCGTCGGGGCGAGGCTGAACGAGCCCTCGGCCGGGCCGCCGGTGAGGCGGACGTCGGGGGCGGTGGTGTCGGTCGTCCAGGCGGTGGTGGCCGGGGCGGAGACGTTGCCGGCGACGTCGAACGCCCGGACCTCGAGGTCGTGGCGGCCGTCGGTGAGGGCCTCGTAGACCACCGGCGAGCCGCACGGGCGGAAGCCGTGGTCGGCGGGGTCGGCGGGGGTGGAGGACAGGCGGCACTCGACGCGGGTGGCGTCGTCGGTGGAGAGCCCGACGGTGGCGCGGGCGCCCGTGACCGACGGGGTGCCCAGGCTGACGACCGGCGCGGTGGCGTCGACGGCCCAGGTGTGGCTGACCGGCGCCGCGTCGACGAACTCGCCCTTGCGGGCGCGCACCCGGTAGGTGTGCTGACCATCAGTCAGGCCGGTGATGGTCTCGGAGCCGGAGCGGCCCGAGGCGCAGGTGCGCCAGGGCGCGCCGTCGACGCTGCACTCGAACGAGGTGCCGGCGCGCGTCGTCCACGAGAAGGTGGCCTCGCGGCTGGTGGTGAGGGCGGCGGGCGCGCTGGTCAGCTCGGTGTCGACCACCCAGACCGACGAGGAGACCGTCGCGGGGCCCCAGTTGCCCGATCGGTTGACACCCGCGACGTACACGCTGTGCTCGCCCTCCGGCACGGCCCAGGCGTCGCCGCTGCTGCACGGCGTCCAGTCGATGGTCGGCGAGACGGCGCAGAACGAGGCCACGCCGTCGTGGGTGAAGCCCACGGTGACCCGGCCCGCGGCGTCGACGCCGGCCTGCAGGTCGCGGATCGTCGCCGGGGCCTGCTTGAACCGGGCCGTGACCGAGTAGTTCTTGCCGTTGAAGGCGTCGGACCGCATCACGCAGGTGGGGGTGCCGCCGCGGTTCTCGACGTCCTGGCAGCCCGACCAGCCGGCGAAGGTGTAGCCGGGCACGGTCTCGACGGGCGCGAGCGCCACGTAGGCCTCGAGGAACGACTCGCTGCGCACCCGCGGGCACTCGGCGCCCTCGCGGTCGTCGAGGTTGTCCGAGCGGTCGCAGACGGGGTCGGCGCCGTCGTTCAGCTCGCCCTGGACGACCGTGACCTGGCCGGCGCCCTGGATGGTGAGGCTGATGCCGACCTGGCCGGCGTCGGCCTGGGCGGGCAGCAGCAGCGGCGAGAGGGCGAGGGCGCCGACCGCTGCCAGCAGCAGGGGGCGCATCCGCGCGAGGTTCATGACGTTCTCCTTGGTGTGGTGCAGGCGGCGTCGCCTGCAGCACGGAGTCAGCCAGTGGCTCCTTGCGGTGGGCTTGACGTCCGCTTGCACCCCACCTCCACAATGTGACTTACGTCGTAAGCAGGCAACCCCTGCGGGTGGACGGCGCGGACGCCGCGGGCTGGCTGACTGGTGTCGTACAGACCGACGACCCAGGAGGACCCATGACCGACCACGTGCAGCCCGCTCCCGTCGAGCAGGAGCGCAAGCGAGGCGTGCGCCTGTCTCCGAAGCAGGTCGTCGGCCTCGTCGTCCTGGTGCTCGCCGTCGTCTTCGCCGTGCAGAACACCGCCCAGACCGAGGTGCGCTTCTTCGGCGGCGAGTTCGAGGCTCCGCTGTGGGTGCTCTTCCTCGGGCTGCTGCTGATCGGCGTGCTCATCGGCGCCGCGCTCACCTTCGTGCGCCGCCGGGACTGACCGACAGTTGACAGGGGTGTCGAAACTCTGACATCTGTGTCAGGTTGGTCGGGTGGACACCACCTTCGCCCGCACCGCCCGGCGCGAGCAGCTCGTCGAGGTGACCATCGACCTGCTCGCCGAGGTCGGGGTGGAGGGCTCGTCCTACCTGCGCATCGCCGAGCGCGCCGGCATCAGCCGCGGCGTGCTGAACTACCACTTCGGCGGCCGGGCCGAGCTGTTCTCCGCGGTCGTCGACACCGTCTACGCCCGAGGTGTCGACGAGGTCCTCGCCCTGGTCGAGGCGGCCCCCTCCCCCGGCGAGGCCCTGGCGGCCTTCGTGCGGGGCAGCGTGCACTTCTACGCCGCCCGTCGCCGAGAGCTGCGGGCGCTGACCGCCATCTACACCAGCCGCGCCGCCGACACCGTGTCACGCGAGCAACGCAGCGAGCACCGCCGCGAGATCGAGCGGGTCGGGGCGTTGCTGCGCGCCGGGCAGGAGGCCGGACAGCTGCGCGCGTTCGACGTCGACCTGATGACCGCGTGCCTGCGCAGCGTGCTCGACCTCGCCGTGGCGCTCACCGACGCGGGCGCCGACCCCGGCCCGCTCGCCGACGAGCTCGTCCGCACCGTCCACGCCATGACCTCCACCTGACCTCGGACCAGGAGAGCCGCATGCCCGTCTCGTTCGTCCCGCCCGCCTCCCGCCTGGCCGCGCTCGCCACGGCCACCGTCCTCGTCCTGGCCGGCTGCAGCAGCGGCACCGACGAGCCGGACGGGCCACCGTCCGAGAGCCCGAGCACCACCGCCGGGCCGACCGCCCCCGCCGCGGACGCACCCCTGCGGATCGACACGACGTCGGGCACCTGGCGCGGCACCGTCGACGACGGCGTCCGCCGATTCCGCGGCGTCCGCTACGCCGAGCCGCCGACCGGGGAGCGCCGGTGGGCCCTGCCCGAGCCCGCACCCGACACCGACGAGGTGCGGGACGCCACCGCGTCGGGCGCGTCGTGCCCCCAGGCCGGCGGGGCCGGCGGCGGCATCGCCCTCGCGCAGGGGTCGACCGACGAGGACTGCCTGTTCGTCGAGATCACCACCCCCCGCACCGAGGACGACGCGCCCTGGCCCGTGGTCGTGTGGTGGCACGGCGGCGGCTTCACCAGCGGCGCCGCCTCGCAGTACGACGCCCGTCGGCTCGCCGAGCAGGGCCACGTCGCCGTGGTCACCGTCAACTACCGGTTGGGGATGCTGGGCTACCTCGGGCTGCCCGGCCTCAAGGGGTCCGGCAACTTCGGACTGGCCGACCAGCTGCTCGCCCTGCGGTGGGCCCGCGAGAACGCCGCCGCGTTCGGCGGCGACGCCGAGAACGTCACGGTCTACGGCGAGTCGGCCGGTGCCACCTCCACCTGCGCGGCCCTCACCTCACCCGCGGCGGAGGGTCTGATCGACCGGGCCATCTTCTCCTCGGGCTCGTGCCGACTGGCCTGGCCGAAGGGCACGCTGTTCCCGGGGCTTCCGGCGTCGCGCTCGCTGATCCCGCTGGCGACGAGCGAGGCCATCGGCTCGGGCGTCGCGAGCGACCTCGGCTGCCGCGGCGCCCGACCGCTCCCCTGCCTGCGTCGTCAGCCCGTCGGGGCGTTGCTGCTTCAGGCGCCGGCGTTCGGCAACCCGCTGGCCTACGGCACCGACCTGCTGCCGACCGACCCCGCCACGGCCATCGAGCAGGGCGAGGTGCTGCAGGTGCCGGTGATCACCGGCGGCAACCGCGACGAGCACCGCTCCTTCATCGGCGGTCTGCTGCTGACCGACCCCGACGCCGTCACGGACGCGAACTACGCCTCGCTCGTGCGGACGTCGTTCGGGCCGGCGACGCGGCGCGTGCTGCGCCACTACCCGCTCGACGCCTACGACTCGGCGCCGTTGGCCTGGTCGACCCTGGTCACCGACGTCGGCTGGTCGTGCACCACGGCCCATGGAGCCACCGACCTCGCCGCCGCCGGCGCGACCGTCTACGCCTACGAGTTCGCCGACCGCAGCGCCCCCGACGTCAGCGGCGTCGCCTCGTCGGGGCTGCCGCAGGGCGCAGCCCACGCCAGCGACCTGCCGTCGTTCTTCGACCTCGGCGGACGCGACCTGCTCGCGAGCGAGGCCCAGCGGAGGCTGGGGCACACCATGATCGACTACTGGACGTCGTTCGCCCGCGACGGCGTCCCGACCGCCGACGACGGGCCCGAATGGCCCGAGACGACACCCGACCGGGAGCGGGTGCTGCGCCTCGACACCGACTCCGTCGCGGTCGCGCCGTTCGCCCGGGACCACCAGTGCGGTCTGTGGGACTCCCTCGGCCTGACCTGACCCCTTCGGGCGGTCCGGGCGCGTCGTGCGCCCGGCTTGGCTGGGGTGAGGCGGCCCGCCAGGCGGCCGTCGTCCCGAGCGAGGAGCCGAGCCGGATGAGCGTCGACGTCAAGAACCTGCTGCGCGTGACCGGCGCCAGTGCCGCGGTGGTCACCGCCCTCCAGACGGGCACCGCGGCCCTCGCCCTGCGCAAGGAGCGGCGCGACTACGCCGACGGCGTGTGGGGGCCGGGCCTCGCCGCGGTCGCCATCACCAGCGCGGCCGTCGGCAACGGCGACCCGTGGCGCCGGTGGGCGCTCGCCGGCGTCACCACCGCCTGGGCCGCCCGTCTCGAGCGGCTGATGCTCGGTCGGCTGCGCGGCACCGACGAGGAGGACGAGCGCTACACCGAGTTCCTCGAGGGCGACTCGACCCCGGTCGTGATCGCGAAGGTCTTCGGCACCCAGGCCGTCGCGCAGCTGCTCGTCTCCGCGCCCCTGCAGGTCGCCGCGGCCAGCCCGCTCCCCCGCGGCCTGCGCCGCTGGCTGTTCCCGGCCGGCCTCGCCGTCATGGTGGCCGGCGCCGTGGTCGAGGCCACCGCCGACGCCCAGAAGGCCCGCTTCATGGCCGAGAAGAAGCAGGCGAAGCAGGACGGCGCGGACGACGACGTCCCCGACGAGCTCGAGGTGCTCGACTCCGGGCTGTGGGGCTGGTCGCGCCACCCGAACTACTTCGGCGACTCCGTCGTCTGGGACGGCGCCTGGCTCGCCGCCGCGGCGTCGGCCCCCGGGGCCTGGACGCTGCCCGCCCCGGTGGCGATGTCGTACTTCCTGGTCTACGCCACCGGCGCCAAGCGCACCGAGGACAGGATGGGCGAGCGGCCGGCGTACCAGGACTATCAGCGCCGCGTCGCGTTCTTCGTCCCCCGCCCGAAGCGGTAGCCGACGACCCCGCCGCGCTCGGCGGCCACTGGGCGCGGCACGGCATACCGCTGCTCTCACCCCTGCGGGCGACCCCCGGTCTGTAACGACGGCCGCCCGGTGCGACATGTACCTCCGAGGACAGTCCTCGGTGCGCGCTCGGGCGCCCCCGTCGCCCTGCGGGGCAGAACAAGGAGACGACCCATGGGATACGGATTCGGTGGCTTCCTGCTCGTCGTCGGCCTCGTGCTGGCCCTGGCCGTGCGCGACAGCGTCGACGCCGTCGACCTCACCCTGGTCGGGTGGATCATGGCCGCGGTCGGTCTCGTCGTGATCGCCCTGTCCGCGCTCACCTTCAACCGCAGCCGGCGGGCCCGCACCACCGAGACCGTCACGAACGCCGACGGCTCGCAGTCGGTGCGCGACACCCGCAGCAGCGGGATGTGACCTCGACGTCACGCCACACCGAAGCGCCCGCCGCGCACCAGCACGAGTGGCAGCTGCTGGAGGTCGAGTTCGAGGACGGGCACGCCACCCGCGTCTTCGGCTGCACCGGCTGCCCGCAGGAGCAGCTGCGGCTCTGACCCACCAGCCCACCCCGCCGTCCCGGTGCTTCCGCGGTACGGCGGGGTGTCCGTCCTACGCGCTGAGCATGATCACGGTGGCGATGACGACGGCAGCCACGGACAGGCCCACGCCGAGGGCGCTGTCCCGCCGGGGCAGCGGGTCCGCACCATCGAGCCGTTCGGCGACGTCACGGCGGTCCCGTGCGACGACACCGGCTGCACGACCCACCCGAGCGACTACGACACGCGCCGGGCCTGGACCGTCCCAGGGTTCGACCCGGACGAGGTGCTCGCCGTCAGGTCGGGGCTCGCGCCTTCAAGGTCTTCGTCGCGGACTCGCTGGACCAGGACGAGACCGGGCGCATCCTCGACCTGATCGAGCAGCAGGTCCGGGCCCGGTCCTGACGGCGGACGGTTCGGCGTGCCTCACGCCATCGGTCAGCGGACCGTCGCCTGGTTGCCGAGCTTCACGCCGAGGCCGATGGCCCCGACCAGGACGGAGACCTGACCGAGCGCCGCGAGTGCAATGCCGACCACGACCAGCAGGGGCACGGTGCTGAGCACGAGCAGGCCGGCCAGCAGCAGCGCGCCGAGCCCACCGATGATCGCCAGCCTCAGCTGCCGGGTCGCGGCGGCCTGGCGTGCGTACTGCCCGGCCGTCCCGTCCTGCCACGTCGACGTCTCGCCCAGCGCCGACAGCTTCGTGCGCACGGACGAGTCGCGGCCGGGCAGGCTCAGCGGGGGCAGGTCGTCGAACGACATGGCGAGCAGTGTGGGCCAGGCACCCCGTGGTTGTCAGGCGCTTCGCCAGGCCGGGCAGCATGGCTCACTCCGGCACGACCGGCGAGCCGCCTGGCGGGGTGGTCCCCGTCGTTCGCCGCTCCTGCGATGCTCGGCGCAGTTGCCGGGTGACTCACCACGTTCGGGTGGTGCTTCCACTCCGTAGGGGTGACCGGCGATCACTGCGGCGTCTCGACCGATCATCGAGACGCCGCAACACCTCCTCCCCCTACCTCGCCTCCGAGCCAGAAGGCGCGCCCGTGTCGAGCACCTCCCCCCTGCCGCCCCGCGGACTGACGCTGACGTGGCGAGGCGAGATCGACCTCGAGAACGCCGTCGAGCACCGTCGTGAGCTCGCTCGGGCCATGGACCGGTCCGACGTCGTCTTCGTCGACCTCGCCGACGTCACGCTCATGGACTCGACCGGGCTCGGGGTCCTCCTCAGCGGATGGCGACGCGCGCGCACGCACCACGGTGCCGTCGTCGTCACCAACGCCAGGGGTCAGGTGCGGCGCTCGCTCGAGGTCATGGGTGTGCTGCACCTGCTCACCGCGCTCCCCGGCGGCCTGAACGGCTGAGCCGGTCGGCTCCCCGGTGGTGGCCCGTCCGGGCCATGGTCGCGCCCGTGGGACGCCCCTAGCGTGCCGAGGATGACCTCACCAGTCCCCGCCCGCCGGATCTCGGCACTGTCGCTCGTGGCCCTCGCCGTCAGCCTTCTGTCGCTGGTCGTCGGCGTCGGCGCCACCTCCTACGCCGCCGGCCTCGCGCGCGGGTCGGTCGGCACGCCGCAGCTGCGCGACGGCGCGGTCACGACCCCGAAGATCGCGAACGGCGCCGTGACCGGCACCAAGGTGCGCAACGGCACGATCGGGCGGGCCGACCTCATCCCCGGCGTCG
This sequence comes from Nocardioides marinquilinus, assembly GCF_039543705.1. Lineage (NCBI taxonomy): Bacteria > Bacillati > Actinomycetota > Actinomycetes > Propionibacteriales > Nocardioidaceae > Nocardioides > Nocardioides marinquilinus. The sequence continues at coordinate 1,017,039 of NZ_BAABKG010000001.1, read as the reverse complement.
CCGCCCCGCGACCGGTCTACGCGCGCAGGTCCCTCGCGGTCGACGCGACCCCGGTGCGGGTGGCGACCGTCAACGGCGTCCGCTACGACCTCCGCTGCCTGTCGTCGGGAGCGCAGGGCGTGATCGCCGTCCTCGACGTCACGTCCGCCGTCGAGGGCGGGCCGCTCGTCCCGCTGACCGGGTCGTACACCATCGCGCGCCGGGACGCCGGCACCGCGACCGACGTCACCACCGCCGGCGCGAGCGACCCGTTCAGCAACATCCAGCTGCTCGCCTACGCCGCCGGTCCCGGCGTCGGACGGACGACGCTGACCGGCCTCGTGCAGTACCTCGACCAGCCCCCCGCACGCGTCGACCTCGGCCTCGCCGGCACCGGCGGGGGGTCCCGTCTGTGCCGCTTCGCCGTGCTGGTCGCCCCGCTCGGCTGACCCGACCGGTGCCCGACCTCGGGGTCGCAGGAGGGAGGGCGCGCGGGGCGCGGGGTCGACCGGCTCGGGGACGTCTCGGAGTCCGACCCACGCTCCGAGATCGCCCGCGAGCTGCAGGTGCCGGAGACGCAGGTCGAGGTGACCGCCGGACCGGCCGGTGCGACACGGCAACGGGTTGACGTGCGACCACGACTGGCCGAGCTCGCGCCCAGGTGCGTCTCGGGTGCCGCGCGCTGAGGCTCAGCCCTCCACGCCGCGTGGTCCTCGGGTGACGAGGCACCGATGTGCGCGACCTTCGCGGCATGGTCGGGCGCCCCCCGTTGCTGAGTCGGTGAGTCGCTCACCAACCAAGAGGACCGTCGTTCTCCTCGACGGTGCCGCTGGGGCCATCACGTCCGATGCTGGCAAGACGGACGATGACGCCGACGGCGTCCTCGACGGGCTGGGCGCCGGGGAAGCCCGCTGCGAAGTCGGTGGCCGTCAGCCCGGGGCAGGCGAGGTTGAACTTCACCTCCGGCACGGCTTGGGAGTACTTGAGGGTGAGCATGGCCAGGGCGGCCTTGCTCGCGGCGTACACGACCAGTGGGGTGCTCGACTCCGGACGAGCCGGGTCGGTGTTCGCCGCGAAGGACCCGAGTCCGCTGGACACGTTGACGACGACCGGATTCGTCGAGTCCCGTAGGAGCCCCAGAGCGGCTTGGGTGACCCGCACGACGCCGGCGACGTTGACGTCCATCACGTCACGCGCCACGTCGCCACTGATGTCTGCGACGTCGGCCGTGTTGTCGGGGACGCCGGCGTTGTTGACCAGGACGTCCAGCTGTCCTCGCTGAGCGCGGATCGTCGACAGGGCTGCGCGAACCGAGGCGTCATCGGTCACGTCGAGGCGCACGAACGTCGCCCCGAGCTCCTGCGCCGCCTGCCTGCCCCGGTTCAGGTCCCTCGCGCCGAGGTAGACGTCATGACCGGCCGCGATCAGACGTCGGGTCACCTCGCGCCCAATGCCCTTGTTCGCTCCGGTCACCAGCGTCGTGGTCATCGATGTCCTCCGGCAGAAGTGGGTCGTAGGTGGGGCCCGAGCACCGGTCGCACGTCTCCGGTCGTCTGCCGATCACGCTAGCCCGCACGTCGGCCCGGCCGCGCGTGACGCGGCACGGCCGCGCGTCAGTCAGCGAAGGGACGCCCGTGCCGCTGAGATAGACCGGAGACGCGACCGAAACGCGAACAAGCGCGCTCTGCGCAACCTACGGTGCCCGCATGCGCTCCCCTGGTCGTGCATCGCTCGTCCTCACGACGCTGCTCGCTCTGTGCACGTTCGCACCTGCAGCCCAAGCGGAGACCGCTTGGATCGACGACCCCAACGCCGACGGGATGGTCGGAAGCTCGTTGGACATCGGCGGAGTGCTCGTGGCCAACAACGACGACGCTCTCAACCTACGCGTGCGAGTCCGCGAGGTGACCCACGGCGACCTCGCCGTCTGGGTCGAGCCGAAGTGGTCCAGCAAGCCGACCGGCGCACCCTTCTACATCTTCGCCAGCCGGCACCGCGAGAGCGGCACGTACTCGGAACGCTATTACCCTCGCGACGAGCAGCCCTGCCGAGGACTCCGCTTCTCGTGGCAACGACACAAGCGCACCGTCTCCATCCGGATCCCCTCGTCCTGCATCTTCGGCGGCAACTACGACGCACTCCGCGTACGTCTGATAACCGAGGTCGACGGCGACGACGCCGACGTCGCCCCAGGCACACCGTCCGGTGACTGGCCGTACAGCCGGCTCGTCCGCCGACGCTGAGGACCGAGCAATCCTGGGCGAACCGTTCCCGCTTGGCACAGTGACGCTGGTGATGCGGCATGGTCCGGCGTCAGGCCGGGGCGCAGGACGGGTGAAGTCGCCTCGCGCATTCACAACCAAAGCCGGTGGTTCTTGCGTCACCATGCGAACCGGCCACTGGCTCGCGCAGCCCTGACCTTTCCAGAGAAGGACCCCCGTGCCTGTATCGAGAATTGTGCCGCTGTCGTGGCGGGTGGTGGCTGGCTTGCTCCTTGTCATCGCCGTCGGCTCGCTCGTTGCTTCCGCCGCAGACGCGGAGCCCAGCGGTTCCGGCGCGGCACCCACCGCGGTTGCGGCCTCCGGTGACCGTCAAGCCAAGCGTGTCGTGACCCGTGCCGAGTACCGCCAGGTCAAGCCCGGAATGTCCCGCGATCGTGTGGAGCGCATCTTCGGGGCGGGTGGCGGTTGCTCTTCGCGCGTCGAGCATGGCCACAAGAGGTTCTATCCCGCGACTACAGGATCCGTGTCGGTCGAGTACGCGTGGGGAGCGCAGGGCATCCTGCGCGTGATCCTCCACGATGGGAAGGCGTTCGCTGTGGCCTCCACCTGTGGGCTCTAGCTGCGATCCGCGGACGCCGAGGGGACCAGAACGGTGAATCGGAAGCATCGCGGCGTCCGCGCAGGGTCCCTGCTCGGCGTGCCCCTGGCTCTGTCGTCGTGCATCTTCACCCCCGAGGGAACCGAGGGTCTGGCGCTCTACAACGACTCTGGTGAAGACCTTGTCATCACGATTGCGGAAACAGGCCGGGAAATATCCCTCGACTCGCGTGAGTTCGAGATCATCTCGATGTCGGGTTGCTACGACTACGACTTGACGGCACGCAGCGCCATCGAGGACCGCCTGGTCGCAAACCTCGACGCGACCGTCTGTGACGGCCAGCAATGGACTGTGCACGGCGAGGGCGACGCACAACTCACTGACGACTGAACGCCGACAGGCCTGGTCGCGCATCAGCGCGTGACCAGGCATGGTCGGGCGGCGAGCCTGGCATCACTCCACGAGGCACACTGTCGGAAGTGAAATTCACGATGCTCGCTGGCGCCGCGTCGATTCTCCTCGTCCTGCTCCTCGTCGCGCTCGGGACGTCATTCGTCAGTCTGCGCATGGCAGAAGGTGGTTGCGAGACCTACGGAGCCGTCCGTGGCTACACAAGCATTGGCTATGAATGGTCCTGGTCGAAGTTCGGCACGACTTGCACGTTCGACGACACGGTGACGATCACCCGTCTCTTTTGGTGAGGGCCGAGATGCGAGCGCTTCTTGCTGTCAGGGGTGCGCGCTGCTTCGCGTGACGACCGCCCGACTCTCGGCGCGGGCGGGCGTCTGCTCGGCGCCGAACTGTGGTCTACGTTCAGCCACGACGAACCCGTGGGCCGAGTGGGGCCGGGGCGTCGTCACGTCGCGTTGCCGCGGTGTCGAAGGTGGACCCGTGACCGCCATACTCGGTCCAGAACATCAAGCTGGTGCGGACCCAGCGCGGCCGTTCCAAGCACTTCGCGGGAATCGAGAGCGTAATCCGTCGCATGTCGCGACTGATCGAGTCCGAGACACCGGGGCAGCGGACTACAGCGCCTTGCCGGTCATAGATGAAGAGCGGGTTGCGCCCGCCGTCCACCAGGAACTGGTGCATGAACCTGCTGCGGGGGACCTTGACGTCGCCGCGGATCTCTACGAAAGCTGGGAACGGGTTCTCACGGAGCTCAACCGAGATCTTGACCTCGTTCGGACGGTAGGCCGTTCTCACGGAAGTGATGTCGCCGGCGCCGACTCCCGGCTTGACCCGCCCCCCGACAACGACGTCACCGGACGGGTCGGAAACTGTGTGAACCTGCGCCGCCGCCACGGCCGGGATGCCAGCGCACACCGCGACCAGGGCAGTCAGCGTCGTCCGTAGTCGCACGGCCAGAGCATAGGAGGCCTCGAAGCGGGTCGCTCAGGTTTGGCGCGGCGGGACCGACAGCGGCTTGCACCAGGTGTGGCGAGCACGTGCCCCTTGTGTGTCTCTTCACGGCGCACACGTCGACACCCCGGACCGAAACGCGGCATGGTCGGGTGTCAGCCCGTGACGCGGCATGGTCGGGCGCATCGCCACGATCAGAGCGCACGCTGACAGGAAGGCGTCGAACCGGGGTACACAGCACGGCCAGGAACGCCTTGCTCGGCTCAGATGCTGAACGGATCCCGCGCGTCAGTGACCGTGTAGAGCCGCACCTGAACGCCGCGCATCTCTACGTCGAGACCGGGCGGGTCAGCCACAGCACGCCACGCCTCCATTGCCCCTTGCGACTCCCACCGCTCAAGGTTGTTGACGCGCTCCTCGTCGAGGGCGTCGGCCGTAATCGCGATGTCCAAGCATCCGGGTGCCGCTCGCGCCCGTCGCTGCAGGTCTGCGAACGCGGCGACATACGCGTCGCGCTCAGCGGCATCCACCCGGTAGTGGCCGGTGATGATCAGCATCGGTCCCGCGGCTTCATCAGTCATGAAGACAGTGACTCCGCCGACACGTGGGACTCATCGCTGATCCACCGTCACCGCACCCCGACCATCGGCATGGTCGGGTTGCGCCCGCACGTCGGCACGACCGCGCGCAGCGCGGCATCGTCGGGCGGAGCCCGCAGCGCGGCATGGTCGGGCGGAGGGATCTCGCGCTGTGAGCGAACCATTGCGACCCCCGTCTGCATCATGAGGTTGTGACTGCACCCCCTGAGGACTTCGCGAGCTTCTATGCCGCGACGTGGTCACGTCTGCTTCGCACGACCTACGCGATCACCGGCGACGCTCAGCTGGCCGAGGACGCGCTTCAGACGGGGTTCTCCCACGCCTACGCTTCGTGGGGCCGCGTCCGGGCGGCCAACGACCCCGTGGCCTATGTGCGCCGCGTTGCGGTCAATGCCGCGTTGGCCCAACGGCGACGCGCGTTCATGCGACGCGAACTAATGACTGAGTACGTTCCGGAGACCGCCCACGCGGCTGGCGTGGAGCTTGACGACGTCTGGCAGGTCGTACAGGCATTGCCCGCACGGCAGCGCACGGTGATCGTGCTGCGCTACTACGAGGACTTGAGCGAGCAGCAGACCGCCGAGGCGATGGGGTGCCGGCTCGGCACGGTGAAGTCCCAAGCCTCGGCTGCGCTGGCGACCCTGCGCCGTGTCCTTCGCGAGCAGTCACCAGAGGGAGAGAAGGCATGAGCATCGAAGACCGTCTGACCTCAAGCATCAAGGATGCCGTCGAGCAGGCACCGTTACCGCCCGGCGACCTCGCCACCGCCACAACCCGTGGGCACCGGTTGCGGCGTCGGCGTCGTATGGCGGTCGTGGGCGGGTCGAGCGCCCTGGTCGCGGCAATCGCGCTGACGGCGGCGCTTGTCACGGGAGGCACTGACCGTACTGACCGCACGACTCCGGTTGCACCCGACCCGTCGCCTGCACCAGGTCCAGGCAGCTGGACCCGCGCTGCCGACAGCCCGTTGTCGGCACGGTACGGGCCGCTCATGGTCGGCGTGGGCAGCCGGGTGCTGATCATGGGTGGCCACTCCTCCGAGCCGTGCCCGCCGGGTGCTGACTGCGCGATACCTGACGACGCACTCACAGACGCGGCCGTCTACGACGTCGCCACCGACACCTGGTCCGTTGTCGCCGCCCCTCCGGCCCGGTTCGCGCGCACCCGCGCGGTCGTAGCCGATGAGGTCGTGGTGTTCGGCACCGACGGCGACTGGATCACCTACGACCCGGCCGCCAACACGTGGGGCCACCTCCCGGCGCCCGCCGTGGCCACCAATGGCCCCGAGGCCGCACTCGATGGCCGCATCTACGCCCGAGAGTCCCAAACTCCGACCCGCGACGTGCTCGTGCTCGACGTGGCGACCCGCACCTGGTCGAGGGTGCCGACTGACCCGCTCACACCGCGACTCACCGACAACTCATTGTTCGCGACTGACGCGGGCGTCGTGCTAGCCGGGGTCAATTACGACGAGGCGGCACCCGACGAACCAACCCTCACCCAGGCCGACCTCTGGGACGGTGCGACCTGGACAAGGCTCCCGCGCACCGGGCAGATCGGCCCGTTCTACCACTGGACCGGCAACCGCCTGATCGGCCTCGAACGCGGCACCGCCGACGGCGGTCAGACCAACGGCTGGGACCGCGCCTACCCCTACGGTGGCGCTCTCGACCCGACGACCGGGACGTGGTCGCCCGTGCCGGGCCTCCCCACGGACTACGGCCCACGCAACGACAGCTGGTCCGTTGACGCCGCCGACGGCCCGCTCGTCACGACCTCGGGCCTGGTTTACGACGACCGCTCACAGACGATGACTGACCTCGGCCGACCCGACTCCCCCGTTGACATCGAGCTGACCGGCGCCTGGGCAGACGGCCGACTCGTTGTCTTCGGCGGGTCCGACGAGGACGCCCGCGCCGCCGGCGCAGCCAGCCTCTCCGATGAAACCTGGGTCTGGACCCCTGGTTCTGCGTCTAACTAGCCCGGCGAGGTGGCCATGAGTAAGACGACCGGGCATGGCGGAGCACACGGGCTCGAGGCAGCTCCGGGCGATTTACTTCGCCTGCACACTCGCGTACTAGCTTCGGCACGACCGCGCGTGACGCGGCATTGTCGGGCGGAGCCCGCAGCGCGGCATGATCGGGCGGAGCCCGTGACGCGGCATGGTCGAGCGTCGGCGCATGACAGCTCAGCGGCGATCGTTGCAGACGCGGGCGGGCGACGAGGGACCGCAGAAGCCCACGCTCCAGCGGTGTCGCAAGATGTAGTTGACAGTACTTGTGTGGTAGCGAACCGTCGTCCGGGTAACGATGCCGCCCTCATTCCCGGCCGTGACCCCGGTCAGCATCTCCACAATGGGCCACGTCCGGCTGCCGCTGAGGTATCCGTCGCAGCTGTGCAAGTCCTCGAGGTCAAAGCCGTCGCCGAGCCTGACCGGCTCACCGGGCAGAGCCTGTGGAGCATCGCTAGCGGAGATAATCGGCGACGGACTCTGCGGTGTCGGGGGGAGCAGTCGAAACCAAGTCTCGGCCCGCGGAACTCGGCCGCTGCCGCTCGCCCTTGGCACGATCTCGTATTCGACCTCGTCGATGGTTATGTCCTCAGCTTGGTTGTTGGCGCACAAGGAGACCCCAAAGGTCCACGTGTCTGTGCTGCCCACTGTTGGGCGGGGGCCAGTAGTCGATCCCTCGCCGACAAGTGCTTCGAGGGGCCCGCCAGCGCGGGCGGGGCCAATTGGGCTGCGTACTTCTACGGCGCTCGCTGGAGACTCGACTGGTTGGTTTCCATCTGCGGCTCGCTCGGTGGTTGGGTCGTCGGCACATCCGCCAAGTAGCAGGAGGAAGCACGACAGCAGGGGGGAGGCTAAGGGTGGTCTGCGTTCACGAGTCTTGGCTCGGCAGGTCGATCTCACTGCCGAATTAGTCCATAACGGGGCCTCAGTCCGCGCGCCTTTCGCATCACTAGCTCGGACTGGCTGCGCCCGCACGTCGGCATGATCGGGCGAATCGTCCTGTTCACAGGCTCTCTGTGGATAGCGAACTGGCGACCGGAATTGTCAGTGGTGCCTGCTTCGATAGGGGTATGGCGAAGGACGCACACACCGACGAGCCGGGGCACAGCATCCCGGCTGCGGTGGCGTGCGTCCGGGCGGCCGTGGGTGGGGTGGCCGACGTCCCGGCGTGGTCGGTGCGGGGGGCCGAGACGCGGGAGGCACTGGTCGGCATCGCGCAGGCGCGGGCGGCGCTCGACGAGCTCGAGGCGCGGCTGCTGGCCCAGGGCGAGAACGGTGGTGCGTTCGCCGAGGTCGGGGCGACGTCGGCCGCGGCGTGGCTCGCGCACGCGACCCGGATGACTCGCCGCGAGGCGCGCCGCCGGGTGGCCCTGGCCGGCGCCCTGACCGACCTCGAGACGACGCGCGAGGCCATGGCGGCTGGGCAGGTGCTCGCCGAGCAGGCCGCCGAGATCGGCACCGCGGTCCAGTCGCTCCCCGACGAGCCCGAGACCCGGCAGCGCTGCGAGAAAGAGCTCGTCCGCCTCGCCGAGCACCACGACGCCCGCGAGCTGAAGATCCTCGGCCGCCGCGTGCTCGAGGTCGTCGACCCCGCCGCGGCCGACGCCCACGAGGCGGCGTTGCTGGAGCGGGAGGAGAAGGCCGCTGCCCGGACGACGTCCTTCTCGATGTGGGACGACGGCGACGGCACCGTCCGCGGCCGGTTCACGCTCCCCGCGCTGCAGGGCGGGATGCTCCGCAAGGCGCTCACCGCGATCGCCGCCCCCAAGCACCAACGCGCGACCGGGCAGACCTACGACCACACCCGACCCAGCCCCGAACGCCTCGGCCAGGCCTTCAGCGAGTACGTCGCCCGCTACCCCGCCGACAAGCTCCCCCACGCCGGCGGCATCAACGCAACCGTGGTCGTCACCATGACCCTCGACACGCTCAAGGGCGGGCTCGGCGCTGCCACCATCGACACCGGCGGTCGGCTCAGCGCCGGCGCCGTCCGACGCCTGGCCTGCGAGGCCGGGCTCGTGCCCGTCGTCCTCGACGGCGCCTCACGGCCGCTCGACGTCGGCCGGCAACGGCGGTTCCACACCCCCGCGCAACGGCTCGCCCTGACCATCACCCAGAAGCACTGCCAGGGTCCCGGGTGCGACGTCCCGGCCTGGCTCTGCCACGTGCACCACGCCAAGGCCTGGCAGCACGGTGGAGGCACCAGCGTCGACGACGGGCGACTGCTGTGCCCCCGCCACCACACCCTGGTCCACCGAGAACCGCCCGACCCGGTCCCACGGACCTAGACGTCCTCGGGGTGGCCGGTTCGCGCGCCCGGGGGCCGGTGGTCTCGAGGCTCGGCCGTGGCCGGCCTCGCACCTCGACCATCGTGGGCGCCGCTTTGCGCCTCGACCATCGTGGGCACCGCTTCGCGCCTCGGCCATCGTGGGCACCTGGACCGCGGCAGTCTCGAGGCTCGGCCGTCCGGACGTGTACCTGCTCGGCTACAACCCCGGCGGCGATCCCGGCCACGACACCCACACGCTGTTCGATCAGACGTCGGGTGCTGGTCCTTCCACCGGACGATGATCGACGCGCTCCGGCCCCGCGTCATCGTCTGTATGGGCAACGACGCGTATGGGGCCGTGTCCGGCCATCGGCCCAGCGCGCCGGTGGTGAAGATCCGCCACACCAGCCGGTCGAGGCGCACCTGGGCCGAGGCGCAGGCGCCGATCGTCCGCGCGGCCCTCGATGCAGCCGCGAACGGGACCTAGGGGCTAGCCCCGGACCGACGCCCGACCATCCCGGCGGCGGACGAGCGCACCGGCGATCAGCCCGATGACCAGCCCGACGAGCGCCCCGAGCGCCGTCGCCGGCAGCCCGAGCTCGATCGCCGCCGCCCAGGCCGTGGCGGGGTGCGCCCGCAGTCCGATGACCAGACCGCAGACAGCGCCCAGCACCCCGAGAAGCAGCGCCTACCGGGCAACGTGCCGCAGCAGCGGCGGGCCGCCGAGGAGGGTCGGTGACGTCATCTCGTCGAGCCGCTAGCCACGGCAGTCGACCGCGACGATCGGCCGGGTGCGGATGCCGTCGATCTCGAGGTCCGCGGCCACGAACCGGACCTGGTGCGGTCCGGGGGTGAGGCACGAGGGCCAGCCGCCGGAGTGCAGCGTGCCCTCCTCGTCCCACCAGGTGTCGACCGAGTCGGTGGCGCCGTAGGACCACCCGTCGGACTCGACGGTCACGATCTCCTCACCGACGTAGCCGGTGCCGGTCTGCCACGACGGCTCGTCCGGGCCGGCCGATGCCGCTCCGGCCAGGAAGGCGACCCCGCCGAGGACGAGCAGGCCGCCGAGGGCCGCGGCCATGCGCGCCCGGCCGCGGTCGGCCACCGGTACGGCGACGTCGTCGCTGTTCACTGAGGCGGGGCTCATGCGCGCAAGGTACCCCCGCCGGACGCGGCGCGGGCCGGTTTCACATGCGCTCGGGCGCGCGGATGCCGAGCAGGCCGAGGCCGGTGGTGAGCACGCGGAGGGTGGCGGCGCAGAGCGTGAGGCGGGAGCGGCGGGTGTCGTCGTCCGCCTTGAGCACGGGGCACTGCTCGTAGAAGACCGAGAAGGTCTGGGCGAGGTCGAAGAGGTAGGCGCAGAGCCGGTGGGGCTTGAGGTGGCGGCCGACCTCGACCACGGTCGGCCCCAGCTCGAGCAGCGCCAGGGCCAGGGCGCGCTCGGCGGGCTCGGTGACGGCGACGGGGGCGGCGGCGTCGTCCGGGTCGAGGCCGGCGCTGCGGAAGATGGAGTGCAGGCGCGCGGCGGCGTACTGCAGGTAGGGGCCGGTGTTGCCGGTCGGGGCGACCATCCGCTCGAGGTCGAAGACGTACTCGCTGTCGTGGGCGACGCTGAGGTCGGCGTACTTCACCGCCGCCGCGGCCACCAGCGGGGCGACGACGTCGCGCGTCGGCTCGTCGAGGTTGGCACGCTCGTCGAGCAGGGCGCGGGACGCCGCGACCGCCTCGTCGAGCAGCGCCATCAGCCGCAGCGGGGCGCCCTGGCGGGTGCGGAGGATCTTGCGGTCCTCGCCGAGCACGTTGCCGATCTGCACGTGCACCACCTCGACGTCGTCCGGGAGCCAGCCGGCCAGGCGCGCGGTCTGCCAGACCATCTGCAGGTGCAGGCTCTGGGTGACGCCGATGACGTAGAGCATCCGGTGCGCGCCGAGGGTGCGGACGCGGTGGCGGACGGTCGCCAGGTCGGTGGTGGCGTAGCCGTAGCCGCCGTCGGACTTGCGCACGATCAGCGGCACCGGCCTGCCCTCGCGGCCGGTGTAGCCGTCGAGGAAGACGCACAGCGCGCCCTCGCTCTCCACCGCGAGCCCGGCCTCGACCAGCTCGTCGCACACCGCGGCCAGGTCGGCGTCGTACGTCGACTCGCCGGCGAGGTCGTCGTCGGTGAGCGTGACGTCGAGGGCGGTGTAGATGCGGTTGAAGTAGAGCCGCGACAGCCCCACCAGGCGGTGCCAGACCGCGAGCGTCGGCTCGTCGCCACCCTGCAGCGCCACCACCCGCGCCCGGGCCCGCGCGGCGAACGCCTCGTCGCCGTCGTAGCGCTGCCGGGCCGCCTGGTAGAACGCGTTGGGGTCGGTCTCGACGAGGCGGGCCTCGGCCGAGTCCTCGCCGACCTCGAGCAGGTGCTCGATGAGCATCCCGAACGGCGTCCCCCAGTCGCCGATGTGGTTCTGCCGGACGACGTCGTGCCCGAGGTGCTCGAGCGTGCGCGCGAGCGCGTCGCCCACCACCGTCGTGCGCAGGTGCCCGACGTGCATCTCCTTCGCCACGTTGGGCGCCGAGTAGTCGATCACCACCCGCTGCGCCTCCTGCGTCGGGACGCCGGCCCGCGGGTCGGCCGCCAGCGCGTCGGCCTGCGCGGCCACCCAGCCGTCGTCCAGCGTCAGGTTGAGGAACCCGGGCCCGCTCACCTCGACCGCCGAGCACACGCCCTCGACGTCGAGGTGCTCGACGATGCGCGCCGCCACCTCGCGCGGCGGCATCCCGACCCGCTTGGCCAGCGCCAGCGCCGCATTCACCTGGACGTCGGCGAACTGGCTCGGTCGGATCACCGGGTCGGTGCCGCGGAACTCCGCGCCGAACGCCTCCTCGACGGCCGCGGCGACGAGCGGGGTGAGGACGGACTCCGGTGACAGCACGCCCTCAACCTAGGCGCCGTGGGCCGGTCGGGGCCCCTCGGCCGTGCCCGTCAGGACCGCGACGCGTCACCGGGCTGCTGCACGAGCAGCGCGAGGACCCGACCCATGAGGTCGGGCGCCACGTCGTCCGGACCGACCAGGCGCTCGACGGCGAGGCCGTTGGTCAGCGCCATCACGACCAGGGCGAGGTCGGCGGCGGGGAGCGGGAGGGTCGCGCCGGCGCTCTCGGCGTGCTCGCTGATCGCGTCGGCGACGGCGGCGCGCAGGGCGTCGCGCTGCCGGCCCAGGACGCCGCCGGGCTCGGCGGCGCGCACCGCCCGCTGCCACAGCTCGAAGAACAGCAGGTGCCAGTCGCCCTGCTCGGTGCCGACCGCGCTGAGCCGGTCGCCGAGCGCCCGGGCCCGCACGTCGAGCGCGCCCTCGAGCCCGTCGACCGCCGTCAGCCCGGCCTCGAGGTAGGCCGTCGTCCGGTCCTCGACCAAGGCGTCGACGAGACCGTCCTTGCTGCCGAAGTGCGAGTAGACCGCACCCTTGGTGAAACCGGCGGCGGCCGCGACGTCGTCGACGCTGGCGCCGTCGATGCCGCGCCGGGCGAACTCGTGCGCGGCGGCGTCGAGCAGGGCCCGTCGCACCTCGTCGCGCCGCGGTCGACGTCCCCGGGGCTGGGCGGCCGTGCTGGTCACGGGTCACAGGATACCGCTCGGTATCGCATACTGGTCGGTATCGAACCGACGGAGGAGACGCCGTGAGCCGAACCGGGCCGAGCCGCCCCGACCTGCGCCGACCGGTGCGCTGGGGCCTGCAGCACGGGGTCCCGAAGCTGGCGATGGCCCGAGCCGCCCGGCAGGGCGACCTGCAGGCCCAGCTGGTCGTCGGGCAGGCCGCCCGGGGCGAGGTGCCGCACCAGCTGTTCGACCAGATCCGGGCCGCCGGGCCCCTGCAGCGCTCGCGCCACGCCTTCGTCACCGCCGACCACGAGGCCGTGCGCGCCACGCTGTCGAGCCCCGACCTGCGGGCCGGCGTCGACCTGGCCAACGCCCCCGGGCTGCTCGGCCGCATGGCGACGTGGGCGGCGTCCGGAGCGCCGCTCGGTCCGCTCACCACGCCGTCGCTGCTGGTCACCGAGCCGCCCGACCACACGCGCATGCGCAAGCTGGTCACGCGGGTCTTCAGCGTCAGGGCCGTGCAGGCGCTACGGGTGCGCACCGAGCAGATCGCCGACGAGCTGCTCGACGCGCTCGCCGCGGCGTCCGGGCGCGTCGACCTCGTCGAGGCCTACTGCTCGCTGCTGCCGGTGACCGTCATCGCCGAGATCCTCGGCGTGCCCACCGACGAGCGCGCGACGGTGCGCTCGTTCGGCAACGCCGCCGCCCCGAGCCTCGACCTCGGCCTCCGCTGGACGCAGTTCCGCGAGGTCGAGGCCACCCTGTCGCAGTTCGACGCGTGGCTGACCACCCACCTCGAGCGCAAGCGCCGCGATCCCGGGAGCGACCTGCTCAGCGCGCTCGTCGCCGCCCGGGACGACGACGGCACCGCCCTCACCGACGCCGAGCTGCGCTCGACCGCGGGTCTCGTGCTGGCGGCCGGCTTCGAGACCACCGTCAACCTGCTCGGCAACGGCATCGCGCTGCTGCACGACCACCCCGACCAGCTCGCCCTGCTGCGGGAGGACCCCGAGCGGTGGCCGAACGCGGTCGAGGAGGTGCTCCGGCTCGACCCGCCCGTGCTCCTCACCGGCCGCACCGCGGTGCGCGACACCGACGTCCTCGGCGTCGAGGTGCGGCGCGGGTCGGTCGTCACCGCCCTGCTCGCCGGCGCCAACCGCGACCCGAAGGCCTTCGCCGACCCCGGCACCTTCGACGTCACCCGGCCCAACGCCGGCGACCACGTCTCGTTCTCGAACGGCCGCCACTACTGCCTCGGCGCGGCGCTCGCCCGCATGGAGGGCGAGGTCGGCCTGCGGCACCTGTTCGACCGCTTCCCGGACCTGAGCCTCGAGCCCGGCGCCCGGCGCCGCGACACCCGCATCCTGCGCGGGTGGGCGACGCTCCCGGCGACCCCGGGCGTCGCGTCGCGCTGAGCGACGACCCCGGTCGGCGCCGCACCGGACGCCGAGCCCGTCTCGGGCATGCTGCGGGGTGTGCTGCCGGACGACGTGCTGGACGACGTGGCCCGCGCGGTCGACGGCGAGGTCACCGTCGTCGGTCGGCTCGCGGGTGGCGCCAACGGCGGCGTCGTGCGCGTGCGGGTCGCCGGACGCCCGGACGCCGTGCTCAAGACGACGCCGCGGACGGGCTCGCACCAGCTCGCCGAGGCGCTGCGGGCCCGGCGGGTGGTCGAGCACATGCGGGCGCGCGGCTACCCGACCCCGGCGTGGCTCGGCGTCGGCGCGACCCCCACGCACGTGTGGCAGCTGGTCGACCATGTCGACGCGCAGCCCGCGACGCGGCTGACGCCGTCCCTCGTGGAGCAGCTCGTGACCATCAACGAGCTGCAGGCGGGGCAGGCCGGCGAGCCCCCCGACCACTGGACCTACGCCTGGCGGGTCGTCACCGGACGCGAGCCGGTCGGAGCCGCGTGCACCGGCCACTCCCCCGCCGCGGCCGGCCTGGTCTCGCGCGCGCAGGCGGCGGGCGCCGCCCTGGAGCCGCCGGTGGCGGCCCCCGACATGGTCCACGCCGACCTGAACCCGGGGAACGTGCTGACGCGGGACGGCGACGTCGTGGCGCTCGTCGACATCGGCAACGCCGGCCGCGGCACCCGGGCGACCGACCTCGTGACCCTGCTGTGGCACACCTTCGACGAGCCGCTGGACGACGTCCGCGCCCGGCTGTGGACGACGGTGCTGCAGCTCGTCGGCGCCGAGTGGGCTGCGGGTCTGGCCGCCACGCAGGCCCTCCTGCAGCTGGAGTGGCGCATCGGCCTGGCCCGGGACAGAGCGACCGGTGCGACCGGTGCGACCGAGGCAGCCGAGGCGGCCGTCACCGCGGTGATCGACCGCGGCCACCGGGTCCTCGACGAGCTGGACGCCCGGCGCTGACCGCTCCCGGGCCCTAGAACCGGTAGCCGAACCGCTCCAGGTCCTCGGCGTGCGCCCGCTCGACGAGGCGGCGTCCGGCGACGGAGTAGCGGCGCCAGTAGGCGCGGTCGCGGTCGGTGACGTTGGTGGGCGCGACGGCGAGGTCGAGGCCGACGAGGTCGCGCAGGTCGTCCTCCATCGCCTCCATCCGCAGCACGACGTGCGCCTCGGTGACGTGGCCGGGGTTGATGCGGCGGGGGCGGTCGGGGTCGCCGACGGCGACGGTGAGCCACTGGTCGAAGTCGAGGGTGACGGCGTCCACGAGCTGGTCGAGGGCGCCGGGGGTGTGGTGCAGCCAGGAGTCCGGCTCGCGCAGCTCGTGCACCCAGCGGGTGCGGGTGCGCTCGTACTCGGCGACGTAGAAGTCGAACGGGTTGCGCGTCGTGGTGACCACGCGCAGGTCGGGGTCGTCGTCGAGCAGCCCGGCGGCGACGAGCTGGGTGACCGTGCCGTGCTTGGCGTCGACGCCGGCTGCCCGCGCCCGCTCCGGGTCGGGCACCTGGACGACGTGCCGCTGCTCGACGAGCGCGGCCAGCAGCGCGGTGCTGCCGGTGCCGGGCGCGGCCGTCACCACGATGTCGGCGTCGCGGTCGAGGACGGCCATCCCGGCAGCGTCGCAGCGCGCGCCGCGGCACCGCCTCACCCGCGGGACGGACGCCGGGGCCCGCCGCGGCCTACGCTCGCCCCGTGGTGCACCTGCTGGTGGTCGAGGACGACGAGGTCATCCGCCGCAGCCTCGCCCGCGGCCTGACCGAGCAGGGCGCCACCGTGTCGGTCGCGGCGACCGCGGTCGAGGCGATCAAGGCGCTGGCCACCGAGCGGCCCGACGCGGTGATGCTCGACCTCGGGCTGCCCGACCTGGACGGCGCCGACGTGCTCGCGCTGATCCGGGCGCAGAGCGACCTGCCGGTGGTGATCGCCACCGCGCGCGACCACGACCGCGACGTCGTGCGCCTGCTCGACGCCGGCGCCGACGACTACCTCGTCAAGCCGTTCTCGGCGGCGCAGGCCATGGCGCGGGTGCGGGCGGTGCTGCGGCGCGCCATCCCCGCCGCGCCCGAGGAGCGCCGGATCGTCGTCGGCGGCCTCGTCGTCGACGAGGTGGCCCGCACCGTGACCCTCGACGACGCCCCGGTCGAGCTCAACCGCAAGGAGTTCGACCTGCTGCTCGCCCTGGCCTCCCGGCCCGGCCAGGTGGTCTCGAAGCGGCAGCTGCTGGCCGAGGTGTGGCAGCAGCCGTGGGGTGGCGCCGACCGCACCGTCGACGTGCACCTGTCGTGGCTGCGGCGCAAGCTCGGCGAGACGGCCGCCGCGCCGCGCTACCTGCACAGCGTGCGGGGCGTGGGCGTGAAGCTGCTCGCGCCGGAGGACGCGTGAGCCTGCGGGCGCGCATCCGGCTGCTCGCCCTCGGCGCGGCCGCTGCGGTGCTGCTGCTGGTGGCGGTGCCGCTGTGGCTGCTCGAGCAGAGCGTGGCCGCCGACGACGTCGAGCAGTCGGCCACCGAGAGCGCGCGCGGCGTCGCCGACTACCTCTCCGCCGCCGGTCTGCGCACCGACCTGCAGGCCTACGTCGAGCGGGTCAACGGCCGGGACGACGCGCCGCCGGTCGCCGTGGTCACCCCCGACGGCCGCCGCTACGGACCCGACCTGCCCGGCGCCGACGCCCAGCTGCGCCCCGGCCCGGACGGTGACGGCGACGGCGACGGGGACGGCGACCGCGACGGACCCTTCGCCAGCCAGAGCTCACCCGACGTCGACGCCGTCGACGGCGGTCACCTCGTGCGGGTGGTGGTGCGCACCGAGGGCGGCCCGACCACGGTGCTGGCCTACGCCGCCGACGCCCAGGTGCGCGAGACGGTGGGGTCGCGGCTGCTGCCGCTGGGGCTGGCCGCGCTCGTCGTCCTCGCGCTGGTGGGCCTGGCCGCCGAGATCGTCGCGCGGCGCCTGGTGCTCGACCTCGACCGCACCGCCGACCTCGCCGACACCATCGCCGCGGGGGACGCCGTCGCCCGGGTGCCCGAGGCCGGACCGCCCGAGGTGCAGCGCGTCGCGCACGCCCTCAACGGGCTGGCCGGCCGCATCGACGAGCTGCTCGCCGCCGAGCGCGAGACCGCGGCCGACCTCTCGCACCGGCTGCGCACGCCGCTGACGGCGCTGCGCCTCGACGTCGAGTCGCTGCCGCCGGGGCCGGCGCGCGCCGAGCTGACCGACCGGGTCGACACCCTCGAGCGCACGCTGACGGCCGTCATCCACCAGGCGCGGCGCACCGACCGCGAGGGGGCGCGGGCGCGCTGCGCGCCGGGGCCCGTGGTGGCCGAGGCGGCGGCGTACTGGCAGCCGCTCGTCGAGGACCAGGGCCGCGCGACGACCGTCGAGGTCGGCGACGACCTGCCCAACGTGCGCTGCGCCGCCGACGACCTGCGCGCCGCCCTCGACGCGCTGCTCGAGAACTGCATCGCCCACACGCCCGACCGGACGCCGATCGCGGTCGTGGCCGAGCAGCGCGAGGGGCTCGTGGTGGTGGAGGTGCGCGACGGCGGCCCCGGGTTCGCCGCCGAAGCCGTCGGGCGCGGCCGCAGCGACGGCGGGTCGTCGGGGCTCGGGCTCGACATCGCCCGGGCCTGCGCCCGCGCCTCGGGCGGCGACCTGGTGGTCGGTCGCGACGACGGGTGGACCGTCGTCCGGCTCGGGCTCGGCACCGCCTGACATCTCCCGCACAGCGGCATTTGACCTCGATTTGAGGGTCCGTTGGGTGGGGCCTAGGCCCGGCCGGACGACGCTCGCCCCATGCAGCCAGCCACCCAGCGACTCCTCCGCCGGGCCCGTGTCGCCACCGCCGGCCTCGTCGTCGCCGCCGCGTCGTCGACCGGTCTGCTGACCGTCGTCGCGTCGCACACGACCCAGGCCACCTCGAGCGACGGCCCGACCAGCGACGGGTCCTCCACCGGCTCGGGCTCGACCGGCTCGGGCTACCAGGTCGACGGCGGCTCGGGCGCCCCCGTGGCCGGGAGCCACGCGTCGTGAGCACGCTGCGCTGGCGCGACTGGTCGTGCGAGGTGCGGGTCGTCGTCGCCGACGACCGCCCCGCCGCGGCGCGTCCCCCGGGCCCCCTGGCCGAGCGGGTCGAGCGCACCGTGCGCGCCCTCATGGACGACGTCGCCCGCTCCGCCAGCCGGTTCGACGCCACGAGCGACCTCAGCCGGGTCAACGCCGCGGCCGGCCGCCTGGTGCCGGTGCGGCCGCTGACCCTCGAGCTGGTCGAGGTCGCGCTCGACGCCGCCCGGCGCACCGACGGGGCGTGCGACCCCACGGTCGGCGCGCACGTCGTGGCGGCCGGCTACGACGCCGACATCGACACCGTGCGGGCCCGCGGCGCCGTCCACCGCCCCGCGCCGAGCGCGCCGAGCTGGCGCGCGGTGCGGGTCGACCGCGACCTCGGGCGGCTCGGTCTCGCCACCGGCCTGGCCCTCGACCTCGGCGCCACCGCCAAGGCCTGGACGGCCGACGAGGCCGCCTCCCGCGTGGCCCGCGAGCTCGGGTGCCCGGCGCTGGTGGCCCTCGGCGGCGACGTCGCCGTGGCCGGCGGCGAGCACGGCTGGCCCGTGCTCGTCGGCGAGGCCGCGGACGACGACCCCCGCCACGGTCAGGTGGTCACGCTCCGTCGTGGCGGCCTGGCCACCTCCTCGACGACGGGCCGGCGCTGGCCCGTCGCCGGCCGGGTCGACGGGGTCGGCGGGGTCGGCGGGGTCGTGGGCGAGGCCCACCACGTCGTCGACCCAGGCACCGGCGAGCCGACCCGCGGACCCTGGCGGACGGCGTCCGTGGTGGCGCCGACCTGCGTGACGGCGAACGCGCTCAGCACGGCGGCGCTCGTGTGGGGCACCGCGGCGCTCGACCGGCTGGCCGGGCACCCGGCGCGGCTGGTCGACGGCGCCGGCCGCATCGTCACCACCGCCGCCTGGCCGACGGGTCCCGACGAGGGGGTGGCGGCATGACGCTCTGGTTCCTGGCCCGCGCGGCCGGTCTCGTCGCGCTGCTGGCGGCCTCGGTGGCCGTCGCGCTCGGCGCGGCCGGCTCGGCCTCGCGCCGCGACGGACGCGCCGTCCTCCAGCTCGTGCACCGCTCGGCCGCGGTGCTCACCCTCGCCCTGCTCGGCCTGCACGCCACGCTGCTGGTCGCCGACGCGCACGTCGACGTGAGCCTCGGTGGGGCGTTGATGCCGTTCACCGCGGGCTACCGCGGGTTCGCGCTCGGCCTCGGCACGCTGGCGGCCTACGGGTTCGTGGTGGTCGCGCTGACCGGCGCGCTGCGGGGCCGCCTGGCCGGCAGCGCCCGGGCGGCGGCCGCGTGGCGCGGCGTCCACGTCGCCGCGTACGGCGCCTGGGGCCTCGGCGTCGGGCACGGCCTGCTCGCCGGCACCGACACCGACCGTGGCTGGGCCTGGGTGGTCTACGGGCTGGCCGTGGTCGTGGTCGCCGGCGGCGTCGTGGCCCGGCTGGCCGGCGCCGAGGTCGCGCACCGGCGGCCGCTGACCCGCGCGCGCCGCGAGGCGCAGCTCGTGGGCGGGGGCGTGCGATGAGCACCGTGCACGACGTCCGCCCGGGTCCGGCGGCCGCGACCTGGGGCGAGGCGCGGCTGCTGGCCGGCACCGCCGCCGGCCGCGTCGACCTGGCGCACCACCGGGCGACCCACGGCCGCCCGGCGCGGCTCGACGCCGCCTCGACGACCGCCGCGCTCGCGCGGGTCGCCCTCCTCGGGCGCGGGGGCGCCGCGTTCCCGGTGGCGACCAAGCTGGGGGCCGTCGCCACCGGGCCGCGGACGCACGTGCTGGTCAACGGCTCCGAGGGCGAGCCGGCCAGCCTCAAGGACCGCACGCTGATGCAGCTCGCGCCGCACCTCGTGCTCGACGGCGCGCTCGCCGTCGCGGCCGCGCTCGACACGCGGCAGGTCACCGTCGTCGTCCAGGACGCCGCCGCCCACCACGCGCTGCGGGCCGCGGTCGCCGAGCGGGACGACGCCCACGACGTGCGCCTGCAGCTGAGGCCGCACGGGTTCGTGGCCGGCGAGGTGCGGGCCGTCGTCCGGGCGGCGTCGGGAGGGCCGGCGCTGCCGCCCGGACGACGCACCCTGCCGACGGTCGACGGGGTCGACGGCCGGCCCACCTTCGCCTCCAACGCCGAGACCTTCGCGCAGGTCGCGCTCGTGCTGTGCCTCGGACCCGACCGGTTCGCCTCCGTCGGCGCCGCCGACGAGCCCGGGACGACGCTCGTCACGCTGGTCGGCGACGTGCACCGCCCCGGCGTCGTCGAGGTGCCGACCGGACTGCCGCTCGCGGCACTCGTCGGCGGGGGCCCCGGGCCGGTGCTGGTGGGCGGCTACCACGGCACCTGGCTCGCCGGTCCCGGGTCGCTGACGCTGAGCCGGCCCGCGATGCGGGCGGCCGGGGTGCCGCTCAACGCGGGCGTGCTGGCGCGGCTGCCGCACGCGACCTGCGCCCTCGGCGAGGTCGCGGCCGTCGCGCGGTGGCTGGCGGCGGAGTCGGCCGGCCAGTGCGGACCGTGCGTGTTTGGGCTGCCGGGGCTCGCCGCCACCCTCGACGGCCTGCTCGCCGGGCAGCCGGTGCTGGCCCACGCGCGGCAGCGGGCCGGGCTGCTGCCCGGGCGTGGCGCCTGCGCGCACCCCGACGGCGCCGCCCGCTTCGTGGCCACCGCCCTCGACGCGCTCGGCGACGAGGTCGAGCGGCACCGGACGCACGGCCACTGCGGTCGGCCGGTGCGCGGCGTCCTGCCCCTGCCGCTGCCCCTGCCCCGCCCCACGACCCGACCGGAGGCGGCCCGATGAGGCTCGAGATCGACTGGACCCGCTGCGACGGCCACGGCCTGTGCGCCCGGCTGCTGCCCGAGCGCATCGGCCTCGACGAGCACGGGTTCCCGGTGCTCGCGGACGGCGACGTCCCGGCCGACCTCGTGCGACCGGCCCGCCGTGCCGTCGCGATGTGCCCCGTGCTTGCGCTGCGTCTCGAGCGCACCCCCGTCCCCTCCCACTGACCCGCCCCACCCAGCTGAAGGAGATCTCCGTGTTCGACCTCGTCGACGGCCTGCCCGTGCACCCCCTCGTGGTGCACGCCGTGGTCGTGCTGCTCCCCCTGGCCTGCCTCGGCACGCTCGCGATCGCCGTCGTCCCGGCCTGGCGGGCCCGCTTCGGCCCGCTGGTCGTGGCCTGCGCGGCGGTGGCGACCGTGCTCGTACCGATCGCGACCAGCAGTGGTGAGGCGCTGGAGGAGCGCGTGGGCGACCCCGGCGAGCACGCCGAGCTCGGCGACCAGCTCATCTGGTTCGCCGTCCCGCTGCTGGTGCTCTCGCTCGCGCTGGTGCTGCTCGACCGCCGCCGGCGGCGGGCCGCGGACGCCGACGGCGGCGGCTCGTCGGGCCGGGTCTCCCCCCGCGCCCTCACCACCGGCGTCGCCGTCCTCGCCGTGATCGCCGCCCTCGCCGCGTCGGTGCAGATCTACCGCGTCGGCGAGTCCGGCGCCCGCGCCGTCTGGGGCGACCAGGTGCAGTCGGGCAGCCAGTAGGTCCGTCGGCCGGGTTGGCGTCGGCCCTCCCGGGGTCTCGAGGCTCGGCCGTGGCCGGCCTCGCACCTCGACCACCGTGCGCTCCTGATGGTGGTCGAGGTGCGAGGAGCCCTGGCGACGAGCCTCGAGACCTCTGGCCCTCCATGCTCGACGTCCGCGACCGACGTCCCTTCGACGAGCTCAGGGTCCGTGATCGGATCAGGCGGAGGCGACGACCTCGCCGGTGAGGCCGTCGACGAGGGTGGTGCCGGGGTCGGCGGAGCGCAGGGCGCGCAGGGCGATGGCGCGCCGGTCGAAGGACTCCGGCTCGACCCCGGTGAGCACCCACCGGCGGAGGGGTCGGGGGCCGCGGGGAGTGCGCTCCGGCTCCGGCTCGCGGTCGGCCGGCGCGACGAAGGCGCCGTTGAGGGCGTCGTCGAGGCGGGCGGCACGCACCCGGCCGATGCCGGGGTGGGTGCGCAGGCCGTCGGGGGCGGCGTCCGCGACGGCGGCGAGGCTGCCGTAGGCGGCGAGCAGGCTGCGGGCCATGGTCGGGCTCACCCCCGGCACCGTCGAGAGCATCGTCTCGGCCTGGCCCGACGGGTGCCGTGGCGCCCGCCGCGGTCCTTCGGTGAGCACGGTCGGCGCCGGACGCCGGGCCCGCTTGGCCAGCCGCACGAGCCAGGCGGCGCTGTCGTCGACGTCGAGGCTGTGCAGCACCGTGACGCCGTCCTCGACCAGCCGGCACACCGCGCCGCGCCAGGCGTCCTCGGCGATGCCGCGCGGCTCGCCCTCGACCACCAGCACCGCCTGCGGGAAGGCCGACTGCAGCCGCACCGCCTGGTCGAACAGCCGCCCGCTGCGGATCGACGACCCGAGGTCGGTCGGGCCCTTGCGCTCCACGGCGAGCCCGGGGCCGAGCACGTAGTCGCCCACCGGCAGGTCGGCGAGCCGGACGTCGAGCCCGGCGTCGCTCAGCGCCTGCGGGATGCCGCTGCGACGCTCGCGGTGGTCGACCAGCACCGGCTCGAGCTCGACCACGTCACGACGCTACCCGTGCCCCCGAGGGGTCCGTGGCCACCCGCCCGGCGCCCGCGGTGGCGGTCCGGCCGACAGTGGCGTGAGGGCGGCGGCCGCCTGGTCGGCCAACGCCACCGCCACCAGGCGCTGCTCGAGGGTGGGCCAGGCGGTGCGCGTGGCCGCGGCCAGCACGAACCGCCCCAGCACGACGCCGTGCCGCGCCACCGGCAGCTCGACGACGTCGTTGGTCGGCAGGCCGGAGCGGTCGACGTCGAGCCGCCCGCCGTCGCGCGTGACCGACCCGTCGCGCTCCAGCCGCGGCCGCCCGCCGCCGGGCGCACCCTCGGCCCACGTGCAGTCGTCGACGCCGAGCACCTCGCGCACCTGGGCGGCCACGAAGGCCACGCCCTCCTGCGGGGTCGCGGCACCGTCGGCCACCATCCCGGCGGCGCTCACGATGCCGCCGAGGTACCCCTCGTGCCGGCTGGCCGCGGCCTGCTGCCGGCGTCCCCACAGCACGATCTCGGTGACCGCGAGCCCCACCAGCACGAGCAGCACGGCGGTCTCGACGTCGTCGCTCCGGTCGATGGCGAAGGTCAGCCGCGGCGGCAGGAAGAAGAACTCGAACCAGGCCGCCGACGACACCGCCGTGAGCACGCCGGCCACCCGCGACCCGCCCGCCGCCACGGCGACCACCACCAGGCCGAGCACCAGGACGGCGTTGACCTCCGAGACCCGGTCGCGGACGAGGTAGAGCAGCCCGGCGACCGCGGGCGGCGCGAGCAGCCCGGCGACGCCGAGCAGCCGAGCGGACGGCGTCCGGCCCGTTGCTCCGGTGGCCCACGGTGGCGTCGACATGCCTCCATCCAGGCTCGCCCGGGGCCGCCGCTCAAGGGTCGGCGACGGATCCTGACGAGATCCTGACGCCGTGCGGGGTGATCCGTATGGATGCCGGTGGGCACCGTCAGGATCGCGTCGGGACGGCACCGAGCGGCCCGGCACCGGCCGCACCGTGGTCACGTGATGCACCGATCTCCCCGAGACCTCCCGCCGCCGACCGACGGCGTCTGGCTCGTCGCGACCGCCGCCGCCTTCTCGACCACGCTGGCCGTCGTGCTGCGCGCCCTGCTCGGCTAGGTGACCCGCCTCAGCCGGTCTCGAGCGTGTAGCCGAGCCCGGCGGTCGTCACGATGTGGCGCGGGTGCGAGGGGTCGTCCTCGAGCTTGCGACGCAGCTGGGCGGCGTAGAGGCGCAGGTAGTGGAAGGCGTCGTCGTAGCCGAAGCCCCACACCTCGCGCAGGATCTGCTCGCGCGGCACCAGCTTGCCGGCGTGGCGGGCCAGCAGCTCGAGGAACGACCACTCCGTGGGGGTCAGCCGGACGTCGTCCCCGCGCCGCGAGACGCGCTTGCGGCCGAGGTCGACGACGAGGTCGCCGGCCACCACCTGGGCCACGGTCGGGGCCGCGGCGGTGCTGCGGCGCACGGCCGCGCGCAGGCGCGCCATCAGCTCGTCGATGGCGAACGGCTTGGTCACGTAGTCGTCGGCGCCGCGGTCGAGCGCCTCGATCTTGTCCTCCCCGTGCTGGCGCGCGGAGAGCACCACGATCGGCACCGTCGTCCAGCCGCGCAGGCCCTCGATCACCTCGAGCCCGTCGAGGTCGGGCAGGCCGAGGTCGAGGACGACGACGTCGGGATGCCCGGTGACGGCGGCGTCGAGCGCGCCGCGCCCGTCGTGGGCGACGAGCACGTCCCACCCGTGGGCGCGCAGGTTGATGGCGAGCGCCCGGGCCAGCGCGGGCTCGTCGTCGACGACCAGCACGCGGTGCGCGGGCTCGCTCACGACGCCGCCGCCGGCTCGGCGGCGTCGGCGCGCGGCAGGCTCACCACCATCGTCAGGCCGCCGCCGGGGGTGTCGTCGGCGGTCAGCGTGCCGCCGAGGGCGGAGGTGAGGCCGCGGGCGACGGCGAGCCCGAGGCCGAGCCCGCCGGGCGTGGTGTCGCCCAGCCGCTGGAACGGCTCGAACATCGACTCGCGCACGCCGGCGGAGACGCCGGGGCCACGGTCGACCACCATCACCTCGACCGTGTCGGGCAGCACGTGCGCCAGCACCCGCACCGGCTCGCCGCCGGCGTGCCGCACGGCGTTGCCGACCAGGTTGGCCACGACCCGCTCGAGCAGCCCGGGGTCGGTGCGCACCAGCGGCACGCTCTCGTCGACCTCCAGCGAGACCGCCCCGGGCGGCTGCCCGCTGACCGCCACCGGCAGCACCTCGTCGAGGGAGTGCGGCCGCAGCGCCGGGTGCACCAGCCCGCTCTCGAGCCGCGACAGGTCGAGCAGGTCGTCGATCAGCCGCTCGAGCTGACCCGCGGAGGCGTCGACGGTCTGCAGCAGCTCGGCGCGCTCGTCGTCCGGGACGCCGGGCAGCAGCAGCCCGTCGACCGAGGCGCGCATCGTGGCCAGCGGCGTGCGCAGGTCGTGCGAGACCGCGCGCAGCAGCGCCGTCGAGGTGGCCTCCGCGAGCTCGAGGCTGGCCGCCCGCAGCTCGCGCTCGCGCAGCCGCCGGTACTCCAGCACCAGGCTCATCTGGATGGCGAAGGCCTCGAGCACCCTCTGGTCGGAGGCGTGCAGCGGGTCGCCGCACAGCGCGAGCACGTGGTCGTCATCGACGGTGACGCGGGTGTCGCCCTCGTCGGGTCGCGTCGCGCAGGGCTCGCCCGCCGCGGCGGTGACGTCCCAGCCGCGGTCGGTGCGGGTGAGCAGCGAGACCGCGCGCTGGCCGAAGGTCTCGCGCACCCGCTGGACGACGGCGTCCGCGGTGTCCTGCCCGGTCAGCACCGAGCGCGACAGCCCGCCGATGGTGGCGGCCTCGGCCCGCGCCCGCAGCGCCTCGCCCGCCCGCCGCGAGGCCCGGTCGACGACGGTGGCCACCGCCGCCGCGACGCCGACGAAGACCAGCAGCGCCAGCACGTTGCGCGGCTCGGAGACCGTCAGCGTGCCCGTGGGCGGCGTGAACCAGTAGTTGAGGGCCATGAAGCCGACCACCGCGCCGAGCAGCGCCGGCAGCAGGCCGCCGACGAGCGCGACCAGCACGGTGCACGCCAGCAGCGCCAGGGTGGCCAGCGCGAGGTCGTCGGTCTCGGTGAACTCGTGCAGCACGCCCGCCAGCAGGAGCGGCAGCGCCACCGCGCCCACCCAGCCGGCGACCTGCCGCGGCCGCGAGAGCGGCGAGAGCGCGTGGCGGCCGATGACGGCCCGCGACGCCTGCTCGTGCGTGACCAGGTGGACGTCGATCGCCCCGGCCAGCGAGGCGATGCGGTCGCCCGTCGACTCGGCGAACAGCCGCCGCAGCCGGCCCCGCCGCGAGACGCCGACGACCACCATCGTGGCGTTGACCCCGGCCGCGAAGTCGACCACCGCGGCGGCACGGTCCTCCCCCACCACGGAGTGGAAGGTGCCGTCGAGGTCGGCCACCAGCCGCTGCACCTGCTCGACGCGCCGCTCGTCGGTGACGCCGAGGCCGTCGGTGGCGACCACGTGCACGGCGAGCAGCTCGGCCCCGGCGGCCCGCTTGGCCAGCCGGGCGCCGCGGCGGACGAGGGTCTCGCTCTCGGGCCCGCCGGTGACGGCGACGACGATGCGCTCCTTGGCCGGCCAGCTCTCCTGGATGCGGTGGGCGCGCCGGTAGTCGTCGAGCTGGTCGTCGACGCGGTCGGCCAGCCACAGCAGGGCCAGCTCACGCAGCGCGGTGAGGTTGCCGACCCGGAAGTAGGAGGTGAGCGAGGCCTCGACGTTCTCCGGCCGGTAGATGTTGCCGTGCGCCATGCGGCGGCGCAGCGCCTCGGGGCTCATGTCGACCAGCTGGATCTGGTCGGCGGCGCGCACCACCTCGTCGCGCACGGTCTCGCGCTGCCGCACGCCGGTGATGCGCTCGACCTCGTCGTTGAGCGACTCCAGGTGCTGGATGTTGACCGTGGTGACGACGTCGACGCCCGCCGCGAGCAGCTCGGCGACGTCGTCGGCCCGCTTCTCGTGACGGCTGCCGGGCACGTTGGTGTGGGCCAGCTCGTCGACCAGCACCACGGACGGCGCGCGCTCGAGCACGGCGTCCAGGTCCATCTCGGTGAAGGTGGTGCCGCGGTGCTCGAGGTGGCGCCGCGGCACGGTCTCGAGACCGTCGAGCTGCGCTTCGGTGAGGGCCCGGCCGTGGGTCTCGACCACGCCGACGACGACGTCGGTGCCGCGCTCGACCCGCCGGCGCGCCTCGCCGAGCATCGCGTAGGTCTTGCCGACGCCGGGGGCGGCGCCGAGGTAGACCGTCAGCCGGCCGCGCCGGCGCGGCGTGCCCGGTCTGCCCGGCGTCCCCCTCTCGGTCACCTCAGCCGCCCTCGACGGCCTGCCGGACGGCGAGGTTGAGCAGCAGCACGTTGACCCGCGGCTCGCCGAGCGTGCCCCAGGTGCGGCCGCTGGTGTGCTCCTCGACGAGGTCGGCGACCTGCTGCTCCGACAGGCCGTTCGCGGCCGCGACGCGGGGCACCTGCAGGTCGGCGTAGGCCACCGAGATGTCGGGGTCGAGGCCCGAGCCCGACGCGGTCACGGCGTCCGGCGGCACCTGGCTCTCGGCGACGCCCTCGCGCTCGGCCACCTCGGCCCTGCGCTGCTCGATCTGCTCGACCAGCGCCGGCTCCTCGGGTCCGTAGTTCGAGCCGTACGTCGAGAGCGTGTCGTAGCCGTCGCCGGCCGCCGACGGGCGGTCCTGGAACAGGTCGGGGTCGTCGACCACCTGGCCGAGCAGCGCCGAGCCGACGGCCGCGTTGGGGTCGGTGGTGTGGCTGCCGTCGGCGGTGACGAGCGAGCCGCGGGCCTGCCACGGCGCGGCGACCTGGCCGAAACCGAGCACGACCAGAGGGTAGGCCAGCCCGAGCAGCAGGGTGAGCGCCACCAGCAGCCGCAGGCCGGCCAGGCTCTGGCGCCAGAGGTCGTAGAGCATCGTCATCGGTTCTCCTCCTTCGTCACAGACCCGGGACCAGTGAGATCACGAGGTCGAGCAGCTTGATGCCGACGAACGGCGCGACGAGCCCGCCGACGCCGTAGATGAGCAGGTTGCGCCGCAGCAGCGAGGCCGCGGAGGCGGGCGTGTAGCGCACGCCGCGCAGGGCCAGCGGGATCAGCGCCACGATCACCAGGGCGTTGAAGACGACCGCGCTGACAATCGCCGACTCCGGCGAGCTCAGCCGCATCACGTTGAGCACGTCGAGGTCGGGGAAGGCCACCACGAACATCGCCGGCAGGATCGCGAAGTACTTCGCGACGTCGTTGGCCACCGAGAAGGTGGTCAGCGCCCCGCGGGTGATGAGCAGCTGCTTGCCGATCTCGACGACGTCGATGAGCTTGGTGGGGTCGGAGTCGAGGTCGACCATGTTGCCGGCCTCCTTGGCCGCCACCGTGCCGGTGTTCATGGCCACGCCGACGTCGGCCTGCGCCAGCGCGGGGGCGTCGTTGGTGCCGTCGCCGCACATCGCGACGAGCCGGCCGCCGGTCTGCTCCTTGCGAATCAGCGCCAGCTTGTCCTCGGGCGTGGCCTCGGCGAGGACGTCGTCCACCCCGGCCTCCTCGGCGATGGCGTGGGCGGTGATCGCGTTGTCGCCGGTGATCATCACGGTGCGGATGCCCATGGCGCGCATCTCGTCGAACCGCTCGCGCATGCCGGGCTTGACGACGTCCTTGAGGTGGATGACGCCCAGCAGCCGGCCCGACTCGGCGACGACGAGCGGCGTGCCGCCGGACGACGCGACCCGCTCGACGAGGCCGTCGAGCTGCGGGTCGCCGTGCCCGACCCAGGCGGTCACCGCCGACGCGGCGCCCTTGCGGATCTCGCGGCCGGTCAGGTCGACGCCGCTCATCCGCGTGGTGGCGCTGAACTCCACCAGCACCGCGCCCTGCGGCACGTCGGGCACGGACCCTGAGCCTGTCGAAGGGCCGCCGTCACCCCGCACCAACTCGACCACGCTGCGCCCCTCGGGCGTCTCGTCGGCCAGCGAGGCCAGCAGCGCCGCCTCGGACAGCTCGTCGGGCGTGACGCCGTCCAGGGGCAGCAGCTCGGTGGCGTGCCGGTTGCCGAGCGTGATGGTGCCGGTCTTGTCGAGCAGCAGGACGTCGATGTCGCCGGCGGCCTCGACGGCGCGGCCCGACATGGCGAGCACGTTGCGCCGCACGAGACGGTCCATGCCGGCGATGCCGATGGCCGAGAGCAGTGCTCCGATCGTGGTCGGGATCAGGCACACGAGCAGGGCCACGAGCACCAGCACGGGCTGGCGGGCGCCGTTGTGATCGGCGATCGGCCACAGCGTCGCGCACACCACGACGAAGACGACGGTGAGCGCCGAGAGCAGCACGTTGAGCGCGATCTCGTTGGGGGTGCGCTGCCGCTCCGACCCCTCGACCAGCGCGATCATGCGGTCGACGAACGACTGGCCCGGCTCGCTGGTGATGCGCACGACGATCTCGTCGGAGAGCACGGTGGTCCCGCCGGTGACGGCGCTGCGGTCGCCGCCCGACTCGCGGATGACGGGGGCCGACTCGCCGGTGACCGCCGACTCGTCGACCGAGGCGACGCCCTGCACGACCTCGCCGTCGCCGGGGATGCGCTCACCGGCGGCGACCAGCACGACGTCGCCGACGTGCAGGCTGGTGCTGGGCACGTCCTCGACGTCACCGGACGGCGTCCGCCGCCGCGCCGAGGTCTCGGTCTGCAGGGCGCGCAGGCTGGCGGCCTGCGCCTTGCCGCGGCCCTCGGCCACCGACTCGGCGAGCGTGCCGAAGACGACGGTGAGCCACAGCCACACGGTGACGAACCAGCCCAGCGTGCTGGGGTCGGCGATCGAGAGCACCGTGGTGACCACGGCGCCGACCTCGACCACGAGCATCACCGGCGTGGCGAGCAGCGCGCGCGGGTCGAGCTTGCGCAGCGCGCCGGGCAGCGCCTCGGCGAGCTGGGCGGCGGTGAGCACGCCGGTGCGGGACGCCGGCTCCTGGGCGCCGGTCCGGGGCTCCGGCTCGGACTGGGTGACGGTCATGCGAGCGACTCCACGACAGGCCCGAGCAGCAGCACGGGCACGTAGGTGAGACCGACGACGACGAGCGCCACGCCGGTGAGGAGGACGACGAACAGGGGCCGGTGCGTGGGCAGCGTGCCCGACCCCGCGGGCACCCGTGGCGCGGCCGCGAACCGGCCGGCCAGCGCGAGCACGAACAGCATCGGCAGGAACCGGCCGAACAGCATCTCGAGGCCCAGCAGCGTGTTCCAGAACGGCGTCCCGGAGGTGAGGCCGCCGAAGGCGGAGCCGTTGTTGTTGGCCGCCGAGGTGACGGCGTAGAGCATCTCGGTGAAGCCGTGCGGGCCGCTGTTGAGGACGCCGGCCGGGCCGTCGTCGAACGAGACCGCCACGGCGACGCCGGCCAGGAGCAGCACCGGGGTGGCCAGCACGTAGGCGGCCACCAGCACCATCTCGCGCTGGCTGATCTTCTTGCCGAGGTACTCCGGCGTGCGGCCCACCATCAGGCCCGCCAGGAACACGGTGAGGATGGCGAGCATCAGCATCCCGTAGAGGCCCGAGCCGACGCCGCCGGGCGCGATCTCGCCGAGCATCATGTTGAACAGCACGACGCCGCCACCGGGCGCGGTGAAGGAGTCGTGCATCGAGTTGACCGCACCGGTCGACGTCCCGGTGGTGACGGCGCCGAACAGGGCCGACGCCGCCTCGCCGAAGCGCACCTCCTTGCCCTCCAGCGCGCCGCCGGCCAGCTGCGGGGCGGTGCCGGGGCCGGCCATCTCGGCCCAGGTGACCAGGGCGACCGACACCGAGAGCAGCAGCGCCATGACGCCGCCGACCGCGAGCCCCTGGCGGCGGTCGCGCACGATGTGGCCGAACGCGCCGGCCATCGCGAACGGGACCAGCAGGATCAGGTACATCTGCAGCAGGTTCGAGAACGGG
The DNA here is from genome assembly GCF_039543705.1 of Nocardioides marinquilinus. NCBI lineage: Bacteria > Bacillati > Actinomycetota > Actinomycetes > Propionibacteriales > Nocardioidaceae > Nocardioides > Nocardioides marinquilinus. The sequence continues at coordinate 986,442 of NZ_BAABKG010000001.1, read as the reverse complement.
GTGGGGTTCTCGAACGGGTGCGCGGAGTTCACGTTGTAGAACCCGCCGCCGTTGGTGCCGAGCTCCTTGATGGCCTCCTGGCTCGCCACCGGGCCGCCGGTGAGCGTCTGGGTGCCGCCGGTGAGGGTGTCGAGCAGGTGGCTGCCGCTGAGGTTCTGCACGACGCCGAGCAGCACCAACACGCAGGCGGCGACGAGCGAGATCGGCAGCAGCACGCGGACGACGCCGCGCACCAGGTCGGCGAAGAAGTTGCCGACGCGGCCGCGGCTCTCGGTGCGGGCCAGGCCGCGGGCGAACGCGGCGGCCACGCCCATGCCGACCGCGGCGCTGACGAAGTTCTGCACCGTCAGGCCGCTCATCTGCATCAGGTGCCCGAGCGCGGCCTCGCCGGAGTACCACTGCCAGTTGGTGTTGGTCACGAAGCTGACCGCGGTGTTCCACGACCCGTCGGCCGGCAGCGCGCCGAAGCCGAGCGAGAGCGGCAGGTGCTGCTGCAGCCGGCCGAGCGCGTAGAGCGCGAGGACGCCGACCAGGCTGAACCCGAGCACCGACAGCGCGTAGGTGCGCCAGTGCTGGTCGGCGTCCGGGTTCACGCGCAGCACGCGGTAGGCGACCCGCTCGACGCCGAGGTGGCGCTCGCTGGTGTAGGTGTGGGCGAGGTAGCGGGCCAGCAGCGGCACGGTGAGCACGAGCAGCAGGGCCAGCACCGCGATCTGGCCGAGGGCCGGGCCGAGCGCGCTCACCGGTCGGCGGCGTCGGTGGAGCGCTGCTCACCGCGGTCGAGCGCGCCGGCCAGCAGGGCCAGCGCCGCGAACGCGACCAGCGTCACCACGACGTAGAGGAGGTCTGTCATGCCTCCTTCCTAGGTCCGCCCGGACGCCGAACCTGCCGTCTTGACGGTTCCCTGACGGTGCCGGCGGCTTTCTTGTCGGTGTCCTTCCGGGGCGTCGGGTGCGGGTCAGGCCGCCCGCATCGCGTGGCGCGAGGCCTGCAGCAGCAGGACGGCGAGCGCGCCGCAGGTGCCCACCACCGCCGACGCGTCACGGCCGCCGTGGTCGGCGACCTCGAACAGCGCGGCGCCGCAGCCGCGGTAGGCCGGGTCGAGGGCGGGGCCCGACGGGCCGGCCTGCAGCTGGCGCAGGCGACGTCCGCCGGCGTCGAGCAGCACGGTCACCTCGGTACGTCGCGACGGCGTGAGCGCGACGGGGTCTTCGGCGGCCACGACGTGCCGTGCGACGTGGTCGACGAGGTCGCCGATGCGGCGCAGGTCGTCGACGAACTGCAGCTGCTCGGTCAGCTGCGGCGCCGGCACCCACGGCCGGGACCGCAGCTCGTCGGCGGCCGCGGCCGCCAGGCGGCGGCGTCCGGCGGAGCCCCTCAGCACCTCGCGGGCGCGCGGCACGTCGTCGTCGAGCACGGCGTGCAGCGCCTCGCGGAAGGCGCGGTCGGTGGAGCGGAGGAGGACGTCGAGGTCGGCGGTGATGTTCACCCCGTCGATGCTGCGGCCCGACGGAGCCGCCCGTGCCGGTACTGACGGCATCCTGACGGGACGCCGGGCGATCCTGACGCGGTGCCGCCGGGGCTGCGCCCGGACCCGGTCAGCCCGTCTGCTGCAGCAGGTCGTTCCGCTCGAGGACGGCGCGGTCGAGACGGCGGTAGCCGGCGTCGTCGAAGAGCACCGTGAGCCGCTCGTCGCCGGCCTCGACGACCACGCCGGGGCCGAACTCCTCGTGCTCGACCCGCTGCTGGACGAGCTCGTCGTCGGCGCCGGCGGCGGCCTCGACGGCCGAGCCCGAGCGGCAGTTGTCGCAGCGCCCGCAGTCCTCGCCCGGCTCGCCGAAGTAGCCGAGCAGGAACGCCGAGCGGCAGCGGGCGGTCTCGGCGTACTCGCGCATCATGTCGACCCGCGAGCGCTCGAGCCGCTGCCGCCCCTCGGCCACCTCGAGCAGCGCCTTCGCCTCGGGCCGGCCGGCCAGCTCGAGCAGGTTCAGCACCCGGGTGACGGCGGCGCGGCCCAGGCCGGCGACGTCGGCGACCTCGCGCGGATCGCGGCTGCCGGTGCGCTGCACGGCGGCGAGGACGGCGTCCACGTTGCGCCGGCGCGGCACGCCGGAGGCGAAGAAGCGACCGAGGGCAAGGTCCTCCGGGCGGTGCACGAGCCGCACCATCGCGGGCTCGCCGTCGCGGCCGGCGCGGCCGGCCTCCTGGAAGTAGGTGTCGACCGAGGCGGGCGCGGCGGCGTGCACGACGAAGCGGACGTCGGGCCGGTCGACGCCCATGCCGAAGGCGGACGTGGCCACCAGCGCGCCGAGGCGGCCGGCGGTGAACGCCTCGTGCACCTCGTCGCGGCGGCGGCGCGCGAGCCCGCCGTGGTAGGCGGCCGACTCGGCGCAGTGCTCGGAGAGCACCTCGGCGAGGTGCTCGGCGTCCTGGCGAGTGCGCACGTAGACGATGCCGGTCTCACCCTCGGCGAGCCGCCCGCAGACCAGCTCGACCACCTTCTCGTGCTGGCGGCGCTCGTCGGAGGCATGGTCGACGCCGAGCTCGAGGTTGGGGCGCGCGAGGTCGGCGCGCACCACCAGCGGGTCGCGCAGCGTCAGCCGGTCGGCGACCGACTCGAGCACCGGCGGCGCGGCGGTGGCGGTGAGGGCGACCCGGGCGGCGCGGCGGCCGTCGTCCAGGCGGGAGAGCAGGTGTCCGAGGCGCAGGTAGTCGGGGCGGAAGTCGTGGCCCCACTCCGAGACGCAGTGCGCCTCGTCGACCGCGACCAGCGCCGGCGGGCACAGCGCGAGCCGCTCGGCGACCTCGGGGTCGGCGAGCTGCTCGGGCGAGAGGAAGACGTAGTCGAGCTCGCACCGCGAGGCCGCGTCGAGCACCTCGGCCCGCCGCCGCCTGCCCTCGAGCGAGCTGAGCCGGGCCGCGCGGACGCCGTCGACGCCGTCGAGGTGCGCGAGCTGGTCGGCCTGCAGCGCGAGCAGCGGCGAGACGACCAGCGTCCAGCCCTCCACGAGCCGACCGGCCAGCTGGTAGACCAACGACTTGCCCGACCCGGTGGGGGCCAGGACCACCGTGTCGCGGCCCTCGCCGACCGCCGTCAGCGCCTCGCGCTGCCACGGGTGCAGCCGCGCCACCCCGAACTCCCGAGCCACCGCGTCGACGTCCATGGACGTGGACGGTAAGGACCCCTCCCCCGGGTCGGACGACACCTTGCCGGGCTACGACCTGGGGGTGAGCGGGCCTCGTCCGTGGGTACGTCGATGATTCCGGGCTGGGTGTCGGGTCGACCTGCTCACCCGACCACGCCGTCCGGCCGGTCCACCACCCGCAGGAGACCCGATGTCGTTCCAGGCCTACCTCGACGCCGCCGAGAAGAAGACCGGCCACACCCCGCAGCAGCTGGTCGACCTCGCGCACGAGCGCGGGTACGGCACCGAGACCAAGGCCGGCGAGATCCTCACCTGGCTGGCTGACGACTTCGGACTCGGCCGCGGCCACGGGATGGCGCTCGTGCACGTGATCAAGAACGGCCCCACCATCAGCGACAAGCACGTCGGCACCACCGGCACCCACCGCGACGAGTCCACCGAGCTGCGCCTCGACGGCCTCGCGAACCGCTGAACCTGGGATAGATAGACACCTGGTCGACGTCGGCTGCAACTCGGACGTCGACCAGGTGTCCATCTACCCGGCGGACGCGCGGGCCTCAGCCACAGACCACGCGACCACCGGCGAGACGACGAGCGGCGACCGTCGCCACAGCACGTCCGCCGTTGTCAGGTTCAACGATCACGCCACGCTTGCTCGCGACGCAGAAGCCGTCGTATGCGCGCACAATCCGCAGCCAGGCCGCCTGCTCCCTCGGACCACGGAAGGTCAGGACAACGACCTTCCTGCCACGCAGCCGGCACTCCGCAGCATCGAACGACGGTGCGACGACGGTGGTCTCGGTGAGCCGACAGCCGATCCGTTGCGCGACCGCCTCCGCATCTCGTCGGTAGGCGCTCTGTGCCTGACTACCCGAGGCCATCACCGTGGAGGCAAGCAGCATCGAGAGGACCACGACGACCAGCCTGGTTGCGAACTGCATGGGTGGACGGTCCCACTTCTCGCGGCCGCCGCGGGTGCGATTCCCCGCAACCGTGCCTCTCCGCCAGACGCGGGTCGATCACGGGCACTGAGACGGGTCCGGGTAGATCGGTAGTCAGTCAACGTCCGAGACACCCCCGGACGTTGACCTGGTACCGATCTATCTGCCGCGAAACCCCCCGTCCACGGCTGCGCAGTCGCACGACCGAGCCCGGGGGTAGATCAGCCGACCAGCGCCGGCGCCCGGCGGACGGCGTCCGCGAGCGGGGTGGTGGGGCGGCCGATGAGGGTGCTCAGCGCGCGGCCGTCGTCCTCGAGCGCGCCCGCGGCGACACCGGCGTCGCTGTCGGCGAGCATCGCGGCGACCGGCTCGGGCAGCCCCGCCTGCTGCAGGGCGGCGGCGTAGTCGGCCGGCGACAGGTCGGAGTAGACGACCTCGCGGCCTGCGGCCTCGCCCAGCGCGGCGGCGTACTCGGTCATGGTGAACGAGGTGTCGCCGGCGAGCTCGTGGACGTCGCCCGGCGTGCCCTCGAGGAGCGCGACGGCGGCAGCCTCGGCGTAGTCGGCGCGGGTGGCGGCCGAGATGCGGCCCTCACCCGCGGCACCGAGCACCGCGCCGTGCTCGAGCGCCGAGCCGGCGTTCTCGGTGTAGTTCTCCAGGTACCAGCCGTTGCGCAGCAGCACGTGCGGGACGCCGCTCTCGGCCAGCAGCCGCTCGGTGGCGACGTGCTCGGCGGCGAGGCCGAGCGGGGAGGAGTCGGCGCGCAGCAGGCTGGTGTAGGCGAGCAGCTCGACGCCGGCCGCCGCCGCGGCCTCGATGACGGTGCGGTGCTGGGCCACGCGCTGCCCGGGCACGCTGGCCGAGACGAGCAGCACGCGGTCGACGCCCTCCAGCGCGTCGGCCACCGAGGCGGCGTCGTCGTAGTCGAGCCGGCGGGTGGTCACGCCGCGGTCGGCGAGGTCGGCGATCGCGCCGGTATCGCGGGCGGTCGCGACGACGTCGCCCGGTGCCACGCCCCGCTCCAGCAGGGCGAGGACGGCGAGCCGGCCGAGGTGGCCGCTGGTGCCTGTGACGAGGTAGGTCATGGAGAGCTCCTGGGGTGCGGGCCCCACGTCGGGGCCGATCACCCGCCTAACCCCACTGCACGCTCGATGCTTTCCGATCTGCAGTACCCACTAATAAGTAAGGTAGGGGCATGCCGTCCATCCCCGTCCTCGCCGGTCTCTTTCCCGACGGCCAGTTCACCGCCGACTGCCCCACCCGCGTCGTCCTCGCCCACGTCACCGGCAAGTGGGCGCCGCTCGTGCTCACCGCGCTCTCCGACGGCGAGCCGCTGCGCTGGAGCGAGCTGCGTCGCCGGGTGCAGGGCGTCAGCGAGAAGATGCTCGCCCAGGTGCTGCGCACGCTCGAGGACGACGGGTTCGTGCGCCGCGAGGCCCGCCCGGTGGTGCCGCCCCACGTCGAGTACTCCCTCACCGCCGACGGCGTCGAGCTGGTCGAGCGGCTGCTGCCGCTGATGACCTGGATCGCCGAGCACGTGGGTCGGGCCGGCGACCTGGCGCAGCGGTCGGCCTAGCCCAGCAGCCCGACGACGACGCCCACGGCGGCGCACAGCCCGAGCGTGCGCAGCGGGCTCCACCCGAGCCGGAGGACCAGCAGCAGGGCCAGCGCGGTGATGGCGAGGGGCGCGGCCTGCACCGAGCCGAGCACCGGCAGCTCGAGGCGCAGCGGCCCGTCGGTGAGCGTGGTCGTCTCGTCGAACAGGGTGTGGGTGGTGAAGAAGAGCGCGAGGCTCGCGATGACGCCGACGACGGCCGCCGTGATGCCGCTCAGCGCGGCGGCGAGCGACCGGTTGCCGCGCAGCCGCTCGACGTAGGGCGCGCCGAGCAGGATGAACAGGAAGCACGGCACGAACGTCACCCAGGTCGTGAGCAGCGACGCGACGACCGCTGCGACCCACGGGTCGAGCGGCCCCGGGTCGCGGTAGGCGCCGACGAAGGCGACGAACTGCACCACCATGATCAGCGGGCCGGGCGTCGACTCGGCGAGCGCGAGCCCGCGCACCATCTCGCCCGGCATGAGCCAGCCGTAGGTGTTCACCGCCTGCTGGGCGACGAAGGCGAGCACGGCGTAGGCGCCCCCGAACGTGACGACGGCCGCGCCCGAGAAGAACAGGCCCTGGTCGACGTACACGCTGTGGGCGCCCAACAGCAGCGCGGCCAGCAGCACCGGCGCCGCCCACAGCCCGAGGCCCACGGCGAGGACGACGCCCGCCCGCCGCGCCGAGGGCCGCTCGCTGTGCAGCGCGTCGTCGCTCACCAGTGGCGCGGGGCCGTCGTCCACGGACGGCGCCCGCGACGCGGTCAGGCGGGGCACGCGCCGTCCGAGCAGCCAGCCGGCGAGCGCTCCGACCGCGACGACCGCCGGGAACGGCACCGCGAAGACCGCCAGCGCGACGAACGACGCCACGGCCAGCGCGACGAGCCCGGGGTGCGTCAGGCCCTTGCGGCCGACGCGCCACACGGCCTGCGCCACGATCGCCACCACGGCGGGCGCGAGACCGAGGAACAGCGACTCGACCACCGTGGTGTCGCCGTAGCCGACGTAGACCGCCGACAGCGCCAGCAGCGCCACGACCCCGGGCAGGACGAACAGCACGCCGGCGACGAGCGCGCCACGGACGCCGTTGAGCAGCCAGCCGACGTAGGTGGCCAGCTGCTGGGCCTCCGGGCCCGGCAGCAGGGTGCAGTACGACAGCGCGAACAGGAACCGCTGCTGCCCGATCCACCGCTTCTCGTCGACCAACGTGCGCTGCATGACCGCGATCTGCCCGGCCGGACCGCCGAAGGTCTGCAGCGAGATCGCGAACCAGGTGCGCGCCGCCACCCGCAGCGGGACGACGTCGCCTGGCCGTGCGCGGGCCTCGCCGTCCCCCGCCGCGGTCACGCCCGCATCATGCCGCGCCCCGGCCCCGGCCGACGTGGCAGGATGCACAGGTCGGTCGGTCCGCTGCGCCGTGTCGTGACGCCCCGCACCGGCCGGCGGCGATCAGCACGGGTGACGGAGCGCGATGAACCTGACCGTGGGCGTCTGCGAGGACGATCCGGCGCTGCGCCGGGTGCTGCGCCGCGCGCTGCAGCTCGCCGGGCACGACGCGGTGGTCGCCCACACGGGCGGCGAGGCCCTGCGGCTGCTCGGCCCCGGGGCGGCGATCGACGTCATCGTGATGGACATCGGCCTGCCCGACGCCGACGGGCGCGACGTGTGCCAGGCGCTCAAGAGCGCCGGCCAGGAGGCCCCGGTGCTCTTCCTCACCGCGCTCGACGCCGTCCACGACCGGCTGGCCGGCTTCAGCTCGGGGGGCGACGACTACGTCGCCAAGCCGTTCGAGATCAAGGAGCTGCTGGCCCGGGTCGCGGTGCTGGGACGACGCGGGCGGCAGCAGACGGCGGCGGACGACCGCCCCGGGTTCCTGCTCGACCCCACCCGTCACTCGGTGCGCACGAGCACGCACGAGGTGGACCTCTCCCCGACCGAGTTCCGGATGCTGGCCGCGGTCGCCGCCCGGCCCGGTGAGGTGGTGAGACGTCGCGCCGTCGTGGCCGCCGCCTGGCCCGACGGCGCGGTCGTCAGCGAGAACACCGTCGACTCGCTCATGCGTCGGGTCCGAGCCAAGCTCGCCCAGGCCGAGGCGCCCGCCGTCGTCGAGACGGTGCGCGGCGTGGGCTTCCGGCTGCGCCGCACCGGCGACGCCGGGGACGCCGGGCACGCCGGGCACGCCGGGCACGCCGGGCACGCCGGCACGAGCGAGCGGTAGCCGCGACCCGTGCGACCCTCCCTGCCCTCGCGCTCCTTCCGCACGCAGCTCGTGGCCTCCACGGTCGCGGTGACGACCCTGGGCGTCCTCGTGCTGACCGTGGTCGTGCAGGTGGTGCTGGCACGGTCGACGCTCCGCAGTCTCGACACCGTGCTCGAGGACCGGGCCGAGGCGGTCGTCAGCGCCGCCACGGCGGACTCCGGAGGACGACTGGTGGTGCCCGACGCGCGGCTGGACGCCGGGGTGGCCGTCTACGACCGCCGCGGGTCGCTGGCGGCGGGGAGCGTCCCGACGTCGGAACGGGCCGTCTACGAGCAGCTCTCGACCACCGACCGCCGCCGCCTGGTCGATCGTCCGGGGCCCGACGAGGGCCGGGTGCTGGCCGAGCCGTTCACCACCCCGGACGGCGCGGCCGGCGTCGTCGTAGTGACCGAGCGGCTCGCGCCGTACGAGCGCGCCGAGCGGCAGGCCCTCTACGTGTGCATCGGCGCCGGTCTGCTGATGGTCGTGGCGGCTGCGGGGCTGGCGCAGTGGGTGAGCAGGCGCGCGCTGGCGCCGGTGGCGGAGATGGCCCGCGCGGCCGAGGAGTGGAGCGAGCAGGACCTCGGGCACCGCTTCGGGCTCGGGCCGGGTGGCAACGAGATCGTGGGTCTCGGCCGCACCCTCGACCGGCTGCTGGAGCGGGTGGCGAGCGCGATCAGGTCCGAGCAGCGGCTGACCTCCGAGCTGGCGCACGAGCTGCGCACGCCGCTGGCCGCCGTGCAGGCCAACGCCGAGCTGCTCGCGATGCACGACGACCTGCGGCCGGTGGCCCGGGAGTGCGTCGACGAGATCGTGCTCTCGGTGCACCGGATGGGCGCCACGATCGACGGGCTGCTCGAGCTGGCGCGCACCGAGGCCGCCCAGGCCCTCGCCGGAGCCTGCGTGCTCCGGGACGCCGTCGAGGAGGCCGCGGCGCAGACCGGGGTCGTGGTCGAGAACGAGGTGCCGGGCTCGCACCGGGTCCGGATGCCGCAGGCGCTGGTGGTCCGCGCGGTCGCGCCGGTGCTCGAGAACGCCGGGCGGCTCGCCGGGCACGTCGTGGTCTCGACCTCGGCCACCCGGGAGGGCTTCGTCGCCGTGCTCGTCGACGACGACGGCCCCGGCATCGCCGACGACGACCGCGAGCGCGTCTTCGAGCCGGGGGTCAGCGGCGGGGGCGGGTCCGGGCTGGGTCTCGCGCTGTCGCGTCGGGTGGCTCGGAGCCTGGGCGGCGACGTCCGGGTCACCGACGGTCCGATGTCGACGAGGGTGATGATCGAGCTTCCCGCCGCCACGTGAGACCCGGCGGGCCCGCGAGCACCAGGGCCACGCCCAGCGCCACGCCCGAGCCGAGCAGGACCCCGCCCAGGACGTCGCTCGGGTAGTGACGACCGAGGAGGACCCGGTCGGCGCCCACGAGGAGGACGAGCACCGCGACGTGGGCCGCGGCGACCGAGGCGGCACGCCGGGTGACCCGGCCGCCGTCCGCGAGCGCGACGACCACCAGGACGATCGAGACGCCGAGCGCCGCGGCCGACGAGGCATGACCGGACGGGAACGCCGCGCTGTGCAGCTCGTGCCCCGTCCACTGCCACGGCGGCCGGGGCCGGGCGACGAGCGTCTTCAACACGCCGGTGACGAGGCTGGTCACGGGGACCGCGACCGCCACCTGGACCGCGGCGCGGACCTCGCGGACCACGACCAGGGCCAGTGCGACCACGAGCGTGCAGACGGTCATGGCCGGCAGGGCGAAGCCGACCTCGACGTCGCGCAGGAAGGGGTGCAGGCCGTGGCCGGCGGCCCACGACGCCATCGGTCGACCGGCGCCGTCGAGCCCGTGCGTCCAGCCCGCCCCCACCGCGACGGCCAGGACGACGAAGGCGACGGCGAGCCCGGTCACCGCCGTGACGAGGTGCCCCGCCGGCCGCGGGACGGGAGCCATCTCGGCAGCCGTCCGGCCTCAGCCGAGGGTGGTGATCAGGGCGTCGAGCGCCTGGGTCTCGCTCTGCTGGTCGGGTGAGGACGCACGGACCGCGCTGAGCGAGGCGTCGATCTCGTGGTCGAGGTAGGTCCAGGCCCCGCAGTCGGCGTTGCTCAGACGCGGCTCGGCGTCGTCCCAGGCGGTCTCGAGGTCGGTGATGCGCGAGGCCGCGCCGGCCTGGTCGCCCTGCTGCACCAGGGAGCGGGTGGCGTCGGCGATCTGTCGGAAGGCGCTGACGTCGTCGGCCGGGAACGACGTCGCGGCCCGCTGGGCTGCTGCCGTCGCGGTGAGGTCGCCGCCGCCGGAGCAGCTCGCCGCGGCGCCACCCTCCTCCTCGTCCAACGAGCTCGTGTGGGGCTGGCTGTTGGCGTAGGCGAGCAGCCCGAACGTGGCGAGCCCGACCACGACGAAGGCGGCGAGACCGACGCGCTCGCGCGCCCGCTGCTTCTCGGTCGAGGGCGGACGGGTCGGCGCGGGGTGCCGCGCGGCGTCCGTGGTCGCCGGCTCCGCACCCTCGATGACGTCGACCTTGGAGACCGACAGGTAGACCACCGTGACCAGGATGGCGGCGAGGAAGACGAGGCTGGTGCCGAAGGTGCCCAGGCCGAGACCCTTCTCGCTGCTCGGAGTGGCGAGCCAGTCGCCGATGTTCGCCCCGAGCGGGCGCGTGAGGACGTAGGCGAGCCAGAAGCTCAGGACGGGGTTGGCGCCGTAGCGCCACAGGACGACGACGACGGCGATCAGGCTCAGGGGCAGCAGGACCGACGTGCCCGGACCCCAGCCGGTCAGCTCGAGCGTCCAGTCGCCGGTGGCGGTGCCGAGTGCGAAGGTCACCAGGACCGCGAGCCAGTAGAACGCCTCGCGCGGCGTCGTGACGATGCTGTGGATGGAGAGGGTGCGCTCCCTCGCGAACCAGACACCGAAGACGCCGACCAGCAGCAGCGTGAAGACCGTGGTGCTCACCCACAGCGGCACCCCGACCTGGTCGGTGAGGATGTCGGTGTAGAGGGTGCCCGTGACGCTGACGACCACCACGGTCGACCAGTACACGGCCGGCACGTACCGGGCCAGTCGCAGCTGCGTCGTGAGGACGACGGCGAGGACGACGGAGAACAGCACGGTCGTCGGCACGAGCCCCACCCCGAGGGTCTCGTTGACGTAGTCGGCGAAGCTCTCGCCGACCGTCGTACAGAGGATCTTGATGATCCAGAACCAGAGCGTGACCTCGGGGACCTTGTTCAGCAGCCGGCGTGGGTTGGCCCGCAGCCCGGGCGTCGTGGTGACCATGGCGGCAGCGTGCCGCCCGCAACCTGCCAACGACCTGACCGTCGATGCGGGTGCCGTCGCGACCGGACGGCGGGCCCGGCGGGCGAGCCGGCGCCGCTCGGCAGGTGGGAGGGTGGTGCCTCGCCGCACTCTCGGGCACGGCCGGCGTCGGCTGGTGACGCGGCACCGTCGGTCGTGGACGAAGGTGCCCACCCGACGGCCGAGGCGCATGCCCGAGCCACGCTGAGCGCCGGTCGGGACGCGGGACGACGCGTCGTGCACGTTCGTCCACGAGTCCGCGACGGCCCGTCCGATGCGCGGGGCCTTCGCGGAATCGCTGGACGTCGGCCCGTCAGGCGGTGGTGGGGCGTCTGATGGATGGGTGCACCGCGTCCGGCCGGTTCACGCGCATCGGCTGTTGCCGCGGTGCAACATTCTCCTACCCCGGCGCGTAGTGGTGGGTGTGGCAGTGGTGGAGGGGGAGCGGGTGGGCGACGCGGAAGCGGCCGCACGCGGCTTCGAGGGGTTCGTGCTGGCACGCGGGCGCGCGCGCCAGCGGTTCGCGTTCCTCCTCACAGGCGATCGCGACTACGCGCCCGACTTGGTGCAGGAAGCTCTGAGCCGGGCCTACCCGCGGTGGCGGTCGCTGCAGGCCCGGGGCACAGCCGAGGCCTACGTGAGGCGCAGCATCGTGAACGCCTCGGTGACGCGGTGGAGGAAGGAGCACCGCCTGGTCAGTGTCTCCGACACCGAGTCGCACGTGCGAGACCACGTTCCCGACGCCACGGTGGCGCGCGACGATGCAGATGTCGCGTGGAGGTTGCTGTCTTCGCTGCCGGCGCAGCAGCGCGCCGCGGTCGTGCTGCGCTACTACGACGACCTCACATTCAGCGAGGTCGCAGCCGTTCCGGGATGCCCCGAGAGCACTGCTCGTTCGCATGTCCGTCGTGCCATGGGCACGCTCCGTACGCAGCTCGTGGAGGACGCCGATGACTGAGGGACCAGAGCATCATGACCGCGCGGAGCTCGCGATGCGCCACGCGCAGGCCCGTCGCGCCGATGACCTCGAGCCTCGACAGCTCGTGGTCGGTCACCACGGTGGGCGCCGGATGACGATCCTGGGTGTCGTCGCAGCCGTCGCGGCGACGGTCATCGTCGCGGCCGCGGTGACCGCAGTCGTGCGAGCAGGCCAGGAGGGCACGCGGCCCGGCGCCGGTGCGACGCCCGCCACGATGGGCACACCCGCGCCGGAGGGCATGCGGTCGGTCTCCTTCGCCGATGTGGAGGTCGACGTGCCCGACACCTGGATCGACGACGATCCGCCCCGGTCTGACTGGTGTGCCGACGGTGCGCAGTTCACGGGACCGGACCAGCCCTATGTGGCACTCGATGCGGGGGAGGTCATGGTCGCTGCGATCGCCTGTCCGGACGCGGCGAACCCGCCTGGCTTCCCGGAGGAACCGGTCTCGACATGGGCACCGCACCTGTGGTTCGAGCAGTCATCCGGCGGGGTCGACGGGACGGAGACCTTCGCCGGCTGGACGCTGACCACCCGCACGGTGGGCGAGGTCACGGTGCGGCTCCTCACGGACGAGGCGACCGCGGACGACGTCGAGCGGATCGTCGGTTCCGTGCGACGGGTCTCGGTCGATGCGGCGGGCTGCGAGCCGACGTCTGCTGCTCAGGCGCGGGAGTTCGTGCGTCCGCCCGCGTTCGACGTGACGACGGTGCAGGCGACGGAGATCTCGGTGTGCAGCTACACGCGGACCGGGACGGAGCAGCCGGGACTGCTCGGCTCGCACGTCCTCACCGGCGACGACGCCAGCGACGTGCTGGCGGCCCTCCAGCAGGCGCCGGCCGGAGGCGGCCCCAACCGACCCGGTAACTGCAGTCCGGACTACACCGGCACCTCGGTCCTGGTGCTCCGGCTCCGCGACGGCCCTGCTGCGGTCGGGGACCTCATCGTCTACAGCGACTCCTGCTACGGCAACGGCGCGGACGACGGCACCACGGTCCGTGCGCTGACCCTCGACTCCTGCGCACCACTGTGGGGAGGCCGAGTCACCTGGCCCGGAGGCGACGGAACCACGTTGCGCGTGTGCCACCCCCGTCGGTGACCCGCGGCACTGGCGGGTCGCTCCTGAGGCGGCTGCCCGCCCGACCGCCCACAGGCCCTCGATCCAGAATCGATCCGAAGCGCCCGGACTGCCGACGTCGGGTGATCTCGTTGCGGTCTGTCGAGGGCGCTTTCAGAAAGCGGAGAATCGTCGGACGCGGTGCAACGAGCCGATATCCACACGTTGAACCTGGGCCGCGAATTCGACGGCCGAATTGTCAGTGGTGCCTGCTTGAGTATTCGCATGGCAAAGGGCGCGAACACCGTGGAGCCGGGGCATCCAATCCCGGCGGCGGTGGTGCGCGTTCTGGCCGAGATCGGGAACGTGGCGGACGCGCCGGCGTGGTCGCTGCGGAGTTCCGAGACGCGGGAGGCGTTGGTCGGCATCGCGCGGGCGCGGGCTGTTCTCGACGAGCTCGAGGCGCGGCTGCTTGCTGAGGGCGAGACGGCTGGTGCGTTCGGCGAGGTCGGGGCGACGTCGGCCGCGGCGTGGCTGGCGCACGCGACCCGGATGACGCGCCGTGAGGCGCGCCGCCGGGTGGCCCTGGCGAGCGCGCTCGGGCGGCACGAGACCACCCGCGAGGCGATGGCCGGTGGGCAGGTGCTGGCCGACCAGGCGACGGTGGTCTGCGAGGCCGTCGAGGCGCTGCCAGATGAGCCCGAGGTGCGACAGCGCTGCGAGAAGGAGCTCGTCCGCCTCGCCGAGCACCACGACGCCCGTGAGCTGAAGATCCTCGGCCGCCGCGTCCTCGAGGTCGTCGACCCCGCCGCGGCCGACGCCCACGAAGCGGCATTGCTCGAACGTGAGGAGAAGGCCGCAGCCCGGACGACGTCCTTCTCGATGTGGGACGACGGCGACGGCACCGTCCGCGGCCGGTTCACCCTCCCGGCGCTGCAGGGCGGGATGCTCCGCAAGGCACTCACCGCGATCGCCGCCCCCAAGCACCAGCGCGCGACCGGGCAGGCCTACGACCACACCCGACCCAGTCCCGAACGACTCGGCCAGGCCTTCGGCGAGTACGTCGCCCATTACCCCGCCGACAAGCTCCCCCACGCCGGCGGCATCAACGCGACCGTCGTGGTCACCATGACCCTCGACACCCTCAAGGGCGGGCTCGCTGCGGCCACCATCGACACCGGCGGCCGGCTCAGCGCCGGCGCCGTCCGCCGGCTCGCCTGTGAGGCCGGGCTCGTGCCCGTCGTCCTCGACGGGGGGTCCAAGCCGCTCGACGTCGGCCGGCAACGGCGGTTCCACACCCCCGCGCAACGGCTCGCCCTGACCATCACCCAGAAGCACTGCCAGGGTCCCGGGTGCGACGTCCCCGCCTGGCTCTGCCACGTCCACCACGACAACCCTTGGCACCGAGGAGGAGGGACCAGCGTGCGCGATGGGCGACTGCTCTGCCCCCGCCACCACACCCTCGTCCACCGCGACCCACCAACCCTGGTCCCGCGGACGTAGGCCACCGTGTGGTGGCCGACCCCTCGGACCCACCCGCCGGCCACCGACCGGGCGCTGAACGCGGCACGGGTCGGGCGTCGGCCCGTGACCGCGCTTGTTCGGACCGAGCCGGATGCGGCGTCAGGCACCCAAATTCGTCGCGCTCCCTCGTGATTTCACGACGTTCCAAGCCGCGCCCGACGGGGTGGGTGGGGACGACCCACCCCGCCGGGGAGCCGGACCGGCTCAGCGACCCCGCGGGGCGGGGGCGCGCCAGCCGGCGCCGCTGGTGCGGCGTCCGGTGGCGTCGTCGTGGGCGATCACCATCAGCCGGCCCGAGGCGGCCTTCGACGACGGCGCGCGGTTGACCACGACCGGCGAGCCGCCGCGCCGCACGGTGAACGCCGTCTGGCCCGAGGGCTGCGCGCCGCGGGTGAACCACACCGGCGGCTGGTAGACGTCGAAGGCGACCGGGCGGGTGCGGTCGACCACCTGGGGGTTGCCGTCGGCGTCGACCGGTGCGTACTGCGACTCGGTCGTCACCCAGTAGCGGATCGACGTCGCCGTGGTGTCGCGGGTGAAGCCGAGGGAGACGAGCGAGACCGGCAGCACGACGGTGTCGTTGTCCCACTGCCCGAGGTTGCCCTCGCCGAGCCCGTTGAGCGGCTTCTGGTCGACCACCAGCTGGGTGCCGACGTCGACGGTGGCGGCCACGGCGACGTTGCTCGCGCGGTCGTAGACCGCGTAGGACTGGAAGTCCGCGATCCCGTCGTCGTCGAGGTCGTAGTTGACGACCGGGTACGACGCGACGCCCATGGAGACGATCGGGCCGGCCATCCGGGCGCCGACCGCGAGCGTGCCCCGCGAGCGGTCGCGATAGCTCGGGGCGGTGGTGGTGGCACCCACCTCGAGCACGTCGAGCCCGGCGAGCGAGTCGGCCGCGCCGGCCGCCCGCGGCAGCCGCGGGCTCGTCGTCCCGGCGACGAGCGGGGTGACCCGCGAGCGCCAGGCCGCGACGCCCGCGCCCTGCTCGAGGTAGCGGCCGGCGAGGGGCAGCGGCGTGCGGGTGCGGCCGCGCTCGAAGCGCACCGGACCCGTCACCGTCAGGTCGCTGACCGGCTTGGGCGCGGCGAACACGGCGACCTGCAGCGGCGGGGTCGCGGCGTCCTCGGCGGGCGTGAAGGTGACCACGCCCGAGGTGTTCGGCACGTGCGAGCGCAGGCGGTCGGCGTCCTGGCCGGGGTCGAGCGTGCGGCGCAGCGCCTCACGGTCGGGGACGGCGAGGGTCACGGTGACCTCGGCGGTGCCGCCGGCCGGCACGGTGACCGAGCCGGGGCTCACCCGCACCTGCGCGCCGGGCGTGGCGACCCGCTCGCGCCAGCCGACGGCGAAGGTCTGCGCGTCGGAGCCGGTGTTGGTCAGCCGCAGGGTGCGCTGCTCGGAGACGCCGTCGCGGGCGACCTCGACCACGCCGAACGACGCCGTGACCAGGTCGGGGTTCTGCACCGACTCGACGGTGACCTCCGACTCGGTGGCCGCGAGGGCGTCGATGCGTCCGGTGCCCTGCATCAGGTTGGAGTAGGCGTGGCCGTCGGGCGCCGTCACCTCGTGGGCGGCGGTGTTCATGACCAGGGCCTTGATGCGGTGCGCCGTCCAGTCGGGGTGGGCCGTGCGGGCCAGGGCGACGACGCCGGCGGTGTGCGGCGCGGCCATCGAGGTGCCGCTCATCATCTCCTCGCCGGTGCCGGTGCCCACGCTGGCCGAGACGACGTTGACGCCGGGCGCCGAGACGTCGGGCTTGACGACGTCGGAGATCGAGCCGTGCACGCCGCGGGAGGTGAACGAGGCGAGGGTGTCGGCCAGGGCGGCGTCGTCCTGCTCGACGAGCTCGCGCAGGTCGTCGGCCATGCGCACCGCGAGCCGATCGGACTCCAGCGCCGGGCGCAGCTTCTCGGTCGTGGCGCGGTCGAGCTCGACGCCGGGGATCATCCCGTTGCCGGCGATGCCGCCCTCGAACCGCACGCTCGTGCTGCCGAGGACGACGCCCGCGGCGCCCGCCTCGTCGGCGTTGTCGAACCGCTGGGCCGAGCCGCAGCGCAGGGTCGGGAGGTCCCACTCGAGCCACAGGATGCGGCCGTCGATGCGGGCGACGTCCTCGGCGGAGATCGGGTCGCAGCCGTCGAGGTTGTCGGGCTCGGTCAGCGCGACCACCGGGCCGGCGATGTCGATGCCCGGCGGCTGCTCCTGGGAGTACTGCGCGAGGAAGGGGCCCTCGCCGGAGAGCTCGGACGGCGCCAGCACCTGCACGGTGTCGTAGCGGGCGAACCCGCTGGCGGACGCCGCCACCGCGAGGCCGGCGGGCGAGTTGCCGGGGCTGCCCGCGACGTCGGTGACGTCGCCGGAGTTGCCGGCCGAGATCACCGGCACCACGCCGGCGTCCACGAGCGCGTCGACCATGTCGTTCTCGGGGTCGTCGACCGGCGAGAACGACGAGCCCAGCGACATGTTGACCACGTCGATGCGGTTGCCCTCGGCGACCGAGCGGCCCACCCACTCCAGGGCGGCGCCGGCCAGGCCGGTGGTGCCGCCGAAGTCGCCGAAGACCTTGAGCGGCACGATCTTCGCGCCGGGCGCGGAGCCGGGGGCCACGTTCATCTCCCGGGCCTGCCCGGCGGTGAGGGTCGCGTAGTCGCCGGTGAAGGTGGCGCCGTCGGCCGTGACGCCGCGGCCGGCCGCCGTGCCGGCAACGTGGGTGCCGTGGCCGCCGCCGGGGCCGTCGATCGGGTTGGCGTCGGGGGTCGGCACGGCGACGCTGGCGCCGTTGTACTCGAGGCCGGCGAAGTCGTAGCCGGGCAGGACGACGTCGGGGTCGTAGGTGCCCTCGACCATCTCGAGGTTGCGGCCGGCGACGTACCAGTCGCGGCCGATGCCCGAGCCGCCGAAGTCGGCGTGGGTGTAGTCGACGCCGGTGTCGATGACCGCGATGACCTGGCCCTCGCCGGTGTTGCCGGTCGCGCGCCAGGTCTCGCTCGCGCCGGTCAGCTCGTTGCTGGGCGCGTTCTGCGGCCCGGCCTGACCCGGCTCGTCGAGGCGCTCGCCACGGGCGACGGGCTCGACGAGCTGCTTGGCGACGATCGGGGTGACGCTCGCGACGTCGGACCGCGCGGCGAGCGCGGCGGCCGCGTCGCCGTCGGCGAGGAGCGCCACGCCGGGCACGGTCCAGCTGGTCTCGTAGAGCACGGCGGCGTCGGCGTCGGCACGCCGGGCGACGCCGACCGCGGAGCGGGTGGCCCCGCGCACCTCGGCGACGCGCGCCCGGGCGGCGGGGGCGATGCGCGCGCCCCGGCCGGCCGCGCCCGCGGCCCGGTCGAGGGCGAGCGCGCCGCTGCCGCGGAACCGCACGAAGAAGGCGCTCGGCGCCGAGCCGGGCAGCAGGCTCGGGTCGAGCCGCTCGCCGACCCGCACCGGGGCGGGGGTGGCGGGCGTGTCGGCCTCGTCGGCCCCGGCGGGGACGGCGGGGCCGGCGACAGCGGCGGCCAGGCCGGCGACCACGGCGGTCGCGGTCGCCGCGGCCAGGACGCGGCGGGTGGGCTTCGGGCTCATCGGGTGACCTCCAGGGTCGATCGCTGGACGACGCTGTTCCACAGCCAGCCCTCGACCTCGACGCCCCACGTGCCGGTGGCCGGACGCCGGTCGGCGACGAGGTGGAAGCGGACGGTGCCGTCGGCGTCCGCGTGGCGGACGAGGGTGGTGATCGGTCGGGTGCTCATCGGGCGGCGGTAGCCGTCCTTGACGTAGAGCTCGACGACCTGGCCCGGGATGTAGCCGGTGCCGACGATGCGCACGCCCCGGTCGGGGTCCATCAGATCGAGCCGGCTGAGGCGGGGGCGACTCAGGGTGAGGGTCGGCTGCGGCGGCATCGTGCCGTCGTCCTCGGTGACGGTGAGGTTGCCGCGGGTGAAGTCCTGGGTGCGGGTGTTGAACACGCGCAGCTGGTAGCGGCCGGCGATGGCGCCGGCGCCGGCCACCGAGGTGCGGAAGCGACCCTCGCCGTCGGCACGGCCGCGGCCCAGGTAGTTGTCGATGCCCTTGGCGTCGCGCAGGAAGATGTCGAGCAGCGCGAAGGGCCTGACGCCGGTGATGCTGTAGACGACGCCGGCGTCGGCGGTGCCCGACTGGCCGCGCAGGTCGGAGACCGTGGTGCGGGGGGTGTCGAAGGTGACGGTGCCGACGCGGCGGTCGCGGCCGTCGACGGTCAGGAAGAAGTCGGCGTCGACGGCGTGCCCCGTGCGGCGTCCGAACATCAGGACGCGGTACTCACCGGGGGTCAGGCCGCCGGACGACGCCTTGAGCGCGTAGACGAACGACCCGTCGGCCCGCGCGACGAGCGGCCGCGCGCCGTAGAGGGGCAGCGCGTTCTCGTCGGGGTCGAACAGCACGGCGTCGATCGGCTCGCCGGGCTCGAAACCGGTGCCCCGGCTCACCACCGGCTCGTACTGCAGCCGCTCGCGGTCGACCCGGCTCGGGGAGGCGGTGCCGGTCTCGGCCCAGCCGTCCCAGCGCACGACCTCGACGGTCGTCGAGCCGGAGTAGCCCTGGAAGTTGGTGGCCTCGATGGTGTGGACGCCGAGGGCGGCGTCCCAGTCGGGCTGCCGGACGCGCACGGTCAGCGTGCCGTCGGGCTCGGCGATGCCCTGGCCGAGGACGACCGAGCGGCCGTCGGGGCCGTGGTCGACGAGCGTCGTCGCGTAGTAGCCCGGCAGGCCCTCGACGGTGACCGCGAGGCCCATCGCCCAGTACCAGTAGTCGGCGATCTGCTCGCTCTCCGGCGTCAGCCGCAGCTCGTAGGGGCCGAGCGGCTCGGGCTCCGCGCCCGGCTCGGCGGTCGGGGCGACGTCGGGCGCGACCGGGAGGGCGCCGGGCACGCTGGCCGGCTGCGGCACGAGGGCGGCGCGGCTCGGGCCGCCGAGCCAGCGGGCGGGCCGCGGCAGCGTCGTGCCCGAGCCGAACGCGGGTGCGCCGGGCCGGTCAGCGTCGTCGGCGTGCGCGGCACCGGACGGCGCCGCGGTCGGGGCGGCCAGGGCAGCCGGCGCGACCAGGGCGAGCGCCAGGGCCGCGGTGGCGGCCGCCGCTGCCGCGCGGCGCCGGGGCGCACGGGCGAAGAGGGTCATCACGGGACTCCAGAGGGGTGTGTCGCTGGTGGACGGGCGGAACATAAGTCGCCACCGAGCCCCCTGTACCGCCTCATCCGGCCATCGCCCGATCCGGCCGCGAACGGGGTGGACGGGCCGCTCGCGACCGCCGCCTAGGCTCGGCGGCGTGTCGGACGACGCGGTGTGGCGCGCGCTGGGCCTCGACGAGCTGGACGTCGGGCTCTACCGCCGTCTGCTCGACGAGCCCGGCGCCGGCACCGATGCGCACGCCGCCGCGCTCGGCCGGGCCGCGCCGGAGGTCGAGGCGTCGCTCGCGCGGCTCGACGAGCTCGGCCTGGTGCTGGTGCGAGCCGGTCACGTCGTCGTCCACCCGCCCTCGGCGGCGCTCGCCGCGCTCGCCGGTCGCCGCCGGCGCGTGCTCGACGAGGCCGAGCGGCTGACGCCGCTGCTCGACCGGCTCTACGACGCCGGGCGGGCCGAGACGGCGTCCGACGGCCTGGTCGAGGTGGTCAGCGGCGGGCCGCAGATCATCGCGCGGCTGCGGGCGATGCTGGGCCAGACCCACGAGTCGCTGCTGCTGGTCGACTCCCCGCCCTACGTCAGCAGCCCCGACCCGGTGCTGCACGACGAGGAGACCGCGGCGGCGGCCCGCGGCGTCGTCATCCGCACCCTGGTCGACTTCTCGGCCGTCGACGTGCCCGACCACCTGCGCGACCTGGTGCGCTCGGTCGAGGAGGGGCAGCAGGTGCGGCTGGCGCACCAGGTGTCGACCAAGCTGGTGATCAGCGACCGCCGGCGCGCCCTGCTGCCGATCGCGGTCGACCCCGAGCTGTCCCGCCCGCAGGCGGCCGTGGTGACCCACCCCGAGCTGGTCGGCCCGCTCGTCCAGCTCTTCGACCTCATGTTCGAGCAGGCCTTCCCGCTGACCGAGGTGCTGGGCGAGGCGGGCGGGGCCGACGCGGTGGCCTCGCAGCCGGCCGCCCTGGCCGACCCCACGCTGCTGCGGCTGCTCGCCACCGGCGCGAACGACGTCGCCATCGCCCGCCGTCTCGACGTCAGCGAGCGCACCCTGCGCCGCCGCATCGCCGGCCTGCAGGACCGCTACCGCGCCCGTAGCCGCTTCCAGCTGGGCGTCATGGTCGAGCGCGAGCGGGCCGCCCGCCGCGCGGCGGACTGAACCGGCCGCGCGCCGGTGTCGATCCGCACCGGCCTGACGCGTCATCGTGTCGTCGCACCCTGCGCACACCCGACCGAGGAGACCCGATGAAGTTCCTGATCACGCTCGCCGAGTCCGACCCCGACGCCTGGCTCACCGCCACGCCCGAGGAGCAGGAGCAGGTCTTCGCCCAGCACCGCGCCTTCGACGCCGCCGTCGAGGAGCGCGGCACGCTCGTGGCCGGGGCCGCGCTCGACGCGACGTCGACGGCGCGCACGGTGCGGGGCGGGCCCGACGGGCGGGTCGTCACCGAGGGCCCGTACGCCGAGACGGCCGAGCAGGTCACCGGCGTCTACCTCGTCGACCTGCCCGACCTCGAGACCGCGCTGGACGTCGTCCGGCTGCTTCCGGAGGGGTACGTGGTCGAGGTGCGGCCGACGGTCGCGCTCGAGGGCTACTGACCCTGCGCGGGCCTCAGCCCCAGGTGGTCTCGCCGTGGCGGTCGACGAACCGACCGGAGCCGTGGCCGGGACCCTCGGTCGCCAGCGCGACGACGGCGTCGGTGCCCTCGGTGACGGTCTGCGGTCCGCTGTGGCCGTTGAGGTCGGTGGCGGTGTAGCCGGGGTCGGCGGCGTTGACGCGCACGTCGGGGAACGCCTTCGCGTACTGCGTGGTGAGCATGGTCAGCGCGGCCTTGGAAGCCGTGTAGAGCGGTGCGACGACGTGCGACTCGGGCCGCGACGGGTCGTGGGTGTGCTCGAGCGAGCCCATGCCGCTGCTGACGTTGACGATGACGGGGTCGTCCGAGCGGCGCAGCAGCGGCAGGAACGCGGTGGTGGTGCGCACCGTGCCGGCGACGTTGACGTCGAGCACGTCGTGCACGTCGGCGCCGGTCAGCTCGGCCGGGTCGGCGGCGGTGCCGATGACGCCGGCGTTGTTGACGAGCACGTCGACGTGGCCCTCGTGCGCCTCGACGTCCGCGGCGGCGGCACGCACGGAGGCGTCGTCCGTGACGTCGATGGGGACGAACCGGACGTGGGGGCTGCCGAGGCTCGCGGCGGCCGCCCGGCCCCGCTCGGGGTCGCGGGCGCCGAGGACGACGGTGTGGCCGAGCGCGGCGAGGCGGCGGGCGGTCTCGAGGCCGAGGCCCTTGTTGGCGCCGGTGATGAAGGTGATGGTCATGCCTCCGAGCGTGGGCGCGCTGGGCACGCCCCACCAGGGACGGCGTGACGGTGGGAGCAGCGGTACCACCCAGGCCCGGTGCGCGGCGCCCGGGCGGGGGTCATGATCGAGGGGTGACGACCGACCTGGGCTCCACCATCCGGGCCTGGCGCGACCGGCTGCCGCCGGCCGCCGCGGGGCTGCCCGCCCGTCACGGACGCCGCACCACCGGCCTGCGGCGGGAGGAGCTGGCCGAGCTGGCCGGCGTCTCGGTCGACTACGTCGTGCGGCTCGAGCAGGGGCGGGCGTCGACGCCGTCCGCCCAGGTCGTCACCGCGCTCGCGCGGGCGCTGCAGCTGAGCGTCGACGAGCGCGACCACCTGTTCCGGCTGGCCTCGCTCGCCCCGCCGAGCAGCGGCCTCGTCTCCGAGCACCTCTCCCCCAGCGTGCTGCGGCTGCTCTCGCGGCTCGACGACGCCGCGGTGGCGGTCTTCGCCGCCGACTGGCGGCTGCTGTGGTGGAACCGCGGCTGGGCCGCCCTGCTCGGCGACCCCGCCGTCGTCCCGCTCGCGGTGCGCAACTTCGCGATGTGCGTCTTCCCGGTGCCGGACGACGGCGCCGCCGTCGCGCAGTGGCCGGTGGTCGTGCAGGACCAGGCCCACACCGAGGCCGCGGTGGCCTCCGACCTGCGCCGCGCGACCGGCCGCTTCCCCGACGACCCGCGCCTGGCGGCGCTGGTGCGCAGCCGGCTGGCCGGCAACGCCCGCTTCGCCGAGCTGTGGGCCGCGGGCACGGTGAGCGCCCACCGCGAGGACCGCAAGGTGATCCACCACCCCGCCGTCGGCCCGATCAGCGTCGACTGCGACACCCTCACCGACGGCGACGCCGACCTGAAGATCGTGGTGATGACCACCGCCCCCGGCAGCGAGGACGAGAGCCGGATGCGGCTCGCGCTCGTCACCGGCGCGCCCGTGCCGGCCGCCGCCCGAGACCTCGTGGAGACCCCGTGACCGCCCTGCCCCCCGACCTGATCGAGGCGATGCGCGGCACCGCGCTGTGCTTCGTGACGACCCTGATGCCCGACGGCTCGCCGCAGATCACCGAGACGTGGGTCGACACCGACGGCGAGCACGTGGTCATCAACACCGTCAGCACCCACCAGAAGACCCGCAACATCGCCCGCGACCCCCGCGTGGCCGTCGCCGTCGCCGACCCGGCCGACCCGTCGCGCTACTGGGCCGTGCGCGGCCGTGTCGTCGCCACCACCACCGACGGCGCCGACGCCCACATCGACGCCGTCTCGCAGCGGTACATCGGCCGCCCCTACCCCGGCTTCGGCGGCTCGGGCGAGCGCGTGGTCGTCACCATCGCCGCCGAGCACGTGCACTCGCCGCGGGGCTGAGCCCAGAACCTCAAACGTGGGCCGGCGCAGGCAAGGAGAGTTCGGCAAGGACGGATCAAGCCCTGCATACCGCTTCAAGAAGGCGGGTGACTACAGGCATCGGAAGAGCGTAGGGCAGCGAGACCGGGCCCGCGCTTTCAAGCTATACCAAATCAGCAGAAAGCTCTCAACAGCCAGAGACGGGTCCGCTTCCGCGTGTCCCGGGATGCGCCACGAGTCGCGCCGTGGCCCACAGGCTATCTTCGCTGGCCGCGCCCGGTCCCGCCACACCTCATGTAGGGCGATCGCACGCATCTCATCGATCGACGTCTTCGCTCCGCACCGCCCTAAGTGCTGGACTAAGGGATGGCGGATGCGAGTGGTGTGGACCTCGTGCCTTCGTCGACCCTGCCATTGCACTTACCGGCGTGGAAGCGAACCAAAACGACGGACTGCAGTCCAACCTTCGACTAGCCTCCGTCTCACCAAGCTCAACCTCTATCTCCCTCGGCCAAGGTATCCATGACCACTAACGACCTGTTCCTGCTCGACCAGCGGCGCTCAACTAGACATAAGGCGCAGTCCCCGGACATGTCGGAGGATGAGTTTTTCAATGTCTTTGTCAGCGAGCTTCTCACCCAAGACTTTCAACTGCCGGGCCCTGAGTACCTGCAGTACGGCATCGTAGACGGCCCACAGGACTGTGGGATCGATGCGATCTACACGTTCGTGAATGGCATGCTGGTGACGGATGAGTTCCGCAAAATTTCCGTCCCGAGAAACCCAGACCTCGACCTACTCATTATCCAATGCAAGACCTCGCCAACGTTCAGCGAATCGCCTGTCGAGAAACTTGCGATGCACGTACCGGAACTCCTCAACCTAGACCGTTCCGAAGCGAGGCTCAGCGAAATCTGCAACCCAGCGCTCCTTCAGGAGACAAGGCGATTCCTCGACGTTTACTCTGACCTTGCGGCCAAGCGGCCGAGGTTGCGCATTTTAATGCAGTACGTCAGCCGGGGAGCTGAACCATCTCAAGGAGTGCGAGCGAAGGCAGAGATTGCAACTTCCGCCGTCGCCAAAGGTTTCCGCGATGCTGAGATCGCTTTCGATTTTGTCGGTGGCCGCGCGTTGATCGATCTAGCTCGCAGGCCGACGCGGCTCGAAAGAGTAATACCTGTCGCCGAGGGCCCCCTTGCGAGCGAGACCGGTGACGGATATGTTGGATTGATTCGCCTACGCGACTATTTTGAGTTCATCAAAGATCCAGTTACTGGCCGACTTGACGCCGCACTATTCGAAGCGAATGTTCGAGAGCATGAGGGCGAAACCGATGTCAATAGCGATATCCATGCAACTCTGCATGAGACTGACAGTCCATATGACTTCTGGTGGTTGAACAACGGAGTGACGATCGTCGCTGAGGACGTCGCCACTACCGGCAAGCGCCTAACGTTGACTTCTCCCCAGATTGTGAACGGATTACAGACAAGCACAGAAATATTCAAGCATTTTGCGGAACGGGACATTGAGAAAGATGCTCGACTGCTCCTGGTCCGCATCGTTAGAGCCGAAGAGTCGCGCCTTCGAGACAAGATAGTCAAGGCGACGAACTCACAGAATGAGTTGCCACTTAGCGCGTTGCGTGCGACGGAGCCGTTTCAACGCGATATTGAAGAGTTTCTAGCCGCGCGCGGATACTACTACGACCGCAAACGAAATTACTCGCGAACGCGCGGTTACGATGACAAGCGCGTGGTCTCGATGGCCTTCGCAGGACAGGCTGTTGTGAGTTGCCTCCTACAACGACCCGATCTATGTCGGTCCGGGGGCGCAGGACTGCTTAACGACGACGCACTCTACGACAAAGCATTCAATGATCAGGTTCCACTCTCGGCCTACCTCAATGTGATTTGGCTACTCCGCAAGACACAATCTGCACTTGTGAACGACCGACGCGTCAAAGGCACCAGCGTCGAGGACTGGCAGTTTCACGTCGCCATGGTGTCTTCAATGCTGCTTACACGGAAGACAGTGCCATCCGCAAGCGACTTGGCGTCCATGAACATCGCAGCGCTGCCAACGGAACGCATCTCCGATGTGATGGAAATAGTCGCGGTCGAATATGGCAGAGCCATCCCCCCTCAAGGCGCATGGACCTTCGGCGACCTTTCTACGGATGAACGTGTCCTCAACGCCATGAAGGACCGAACCTCTAGCCTGTTGAAGTCCGTGCATTGGCGAGACTGGCCCGACAGTCCGGTCGCAGCTGAATTCGCCGTTCGCGCCAGCGATGTGTTCTATCGCCGTATACGCGGCGACTAGGCGCTAGTGCCGCATCAAGAACACGCTTGAGCGGCATTGCCGATACTCATCGTATTGGGATTGCTAAGTGAAATCTATCGGCTGCTCCTGGGCCTGCCGAAGCCTCTAGGTCGCGCTGGATGAGTTGCAGCAATGAAGGTTAGTTGTTCGAGATGTCATCCTCACCCCATGAACGGCTCGAAGATCGCGGCGACGAGGGCGACGGCGCGGTCGGCGTCACCGGCGGCGATGGCCTCGACGAGGTCGTGGTGCTGCTGGCGGGCGGGGTCGTCGTCGGCGCCGGGGTCGTCGCGCATGTGGCGGGCGAAGACGTCGACGACGCTGGTGTAGAGCTGCAGGTAGAGCGGGTTGTGGGTGGCGGCGACGACGGCGCGGTGCAGGGCGAGGTCGGCGGTGGCGCGGGCGTCGGCGTCGCCGTCGTCCCAGCGCTGCTCGCGGGCCGCGCGCAGCTCACGCAGGGTGGCGACGTCGGCGTCGGTGCGGCGGGCGGCGGCGAGCGAGGCGGCGGTGCTGTCGAGGGCGAGCCGCAGCTCGAGGTAGTCGCGCCGGCTGCCGCCGCCGAGCTGGCGGGCCAGCGTGCCGGAGAGCTCGGAGTCGGAGATGACGAACGTGCCGCGTCCCTGCTCACGGCTGAGCAGGCCGGCGTGCACCAGCGACTGCAGCGCCTCGCGCACCGTGTTGCGGCCGACCCCGAACGCGGCGACCAGCTCGGGCTCGGTGGGGATGCGCGCCCCGACCGGCCAGCGCCCCGAGCCGATCTCGTCGTGGAACCGGGCGGCCGTCTGGTCGATCAGTCCGACTCGACGCACCGGTGACCGCGTGCCAGACTTCGCTCGATTCATCCCATGATCCCATCATCAGCCCTCGACTGGAGGACAGTGTGCCCACCTCGACGCCGCTCCCGGGTGCGAACGGCCGCAGGCTCGCCGGATGGGCCGGCCTGGCCATCGCGCTGACGGCGGTCAACCTGCGCACCGCGGTCACCGGCCTGTCCCCCCTGCTCGAGACGATCGGCGACGACCTCGGCTTCGGCACCGCGCTGGCCGGCCTGCTGGGCACGGTGCCGGCGATCTCGTTCGCCGTCTTCGGCTTCGGCGCGCCGTTCGTCACCCGCCGGTTCGGCCTCGAGCGCACCGCCACCGCGGCGCTCGCGCTCACCGCCGTCTCGCTGCTGCTGCGCGCCGTCTCGCCCTCACCGGCCGCGCTGGTGGCCGCCACCGTGCTGGCGCTGGCCGGCATCGGCGCGGCCAACGTGGTCGTCGTCCCGCTGGTCAAGGCGTGGTTCGCCGACCGCATCGCGCTGTGGACGTCGCTCTACCTGCTGCTGCTGCAGACCGGCCAGTTCGTCGCGCCGCTGCTGGCGGTGCCGGTGGCGGACGCCGCCAGCTGGCGGCTCTCGGTGGGCGTGTGGGCCGTGCCGGCCGCGCTCGCCGCCGCCGTCTGGCTGGTGCTGGCGCTCAAGCTGCCCCCGCACCGCGCGCCCGCGTCGACCTCGGCGCTCGAGGCCGCGCCGCGCATCGCCCGCTCCTCGACCGTGTGGGGCCTGGTCGGCCTCTTCGCCGCGGTGGCGCTGGCCAACTACGGGATCATCACCTGGGTGCCCGCCGTGCTGACCGACGCGGGCGGCAGCGAGGCGTTCGGCGGCACGATGGTCGCGCTCTACTCCGCGTGGGGGGTGCTCGCCGCGCTGGCGGTGCCGCAGCTCGCCACCCGCCTGGCGAACCCGTTCGGGGTCGTGCTGGTGTGCACCGCGCTGCTGCTCGCGGGCTACGTCGGGCTGATCGTCGCGCCGCTCGGCGCCACCGCGCTCTGGATGTGCCTGCTCGGCGTCGGCGTCAGCACCTTCCCGCTCTCGCTCACCCTCATCAACCGCCGCACCCGCACGCCGCAGACCGCCTCGGCCGTCTCGGGCTTCGCGCAGGGCATCGGCTACGGCCTGGCCTGCCTCGGGCCGGTCGGCATGGGCCTGGTGCGCGAGGCCACCGGCTCCTGGACGACGCCGATCGTGCTGCTCGCGGTCACCGCCGTGCCCGGCGTGGTGGCGGGCTGGTTCGCCTGCCGGCCCCGCTACGTCGAGGACGCCACGGGGCCGGCAGACGCCGGCACAGGGGTCAGCGCACCCGCACCGCGCGCCTGACCTCCTGCACCACCCGGTTGCCGGCGTCGTCGCCCGCGGTGGCGCGCACCGTGACGAACCGCGCCCCGGCGGGCACCCGCACCGCGCCGGTCCACGAGCGCGACATGGCCGTCGCACCCGCACCGCCACCGGGCTGCTTCAGGGCGACCCGGCGCCACGTCGTCCCGTCGTCGAACGAGACCCGCAGGCTCGCCCGGTCGACCCGGCCCGCACCCGTCACACCGGCGGTGTGCGCGGCCCGCAGGGTCACCGGCTGCGACCGGCCGCCCGCCAGGGCGCCGGCGAGGTCGGTGGTGAACCCGTAGTCCAGCTGCAGCAGCGGCAGGTCGGCGTCGACCGGCGTGGTCTGCGCGCGGAACTCCCAGCTGGTCGAGCTGCGCGGCGAGGTGACCCACGAGGCCGGACGGCGGGCGTCCATCTCGAAGCGGTAGCGCTGCCAGCCGGTGGCCGGCGGGACGTCGGTCTGCACGGCCTGGAACGGGCTGACGTCGACCAGCTCGCCGTCGGCGTACAGGCGGGTCTCGACGGTCGAGGCGTCGGTCATCGCGCCGGTGACGCCGGTGGTGCCGGCGCTCGCGAACGGCACGTTGACGGCGAAGAACCGGCCCGAGCGGTGCGGCCCCCAGAACCCCGCCCCGGTGCGCGGCCGCACGACGGGGTCGAACCACGACTGCGTGCGCTGCTGGCCCGGGCGGTAGGTGCGCTCGGCGCCGCGCTGCTCCCAGCCGCGCGGGTCGACGACGTCCTCGTACCACCGCATGCCGGCCTGGGTGCTCACGTAGTCGACGCGCTTGGCGCCGAGGTGCACCGGCTCGAACTCCTGCAGGCACGGCGGCCAGTGCCAGTCGCGGCAGTCGGCGCGGCTCTCGATGGCCAGCCGGCCGGCGGTGCCGACGAACCGGTTGGTGACGGTGGCGAGCGCGCCCTGCCGCGGCGCCCAGGCCAGGTCGACCGGGACACGGCCGGGCCACGCGCGGGCGAGGTCGTAGAGGTACGGCGGCTGCTCGGTGCCCGTGAGCGTCAGCCGGACGGCGTCCCCCCGGCCCAGGCGCTCGACGAGGGGTCGGCCGTGGCGTCGCTCGACCGAGAGCACGGGCAGCTCGGTGTCGCCGGTCCAGGCCAGGTAGCGGCCGGGCCGGTCGTTGACGACCACGACGAGGCGGGCGCCGGCGCGGGCCGCGGTCTCGACCTGCTGGTCGGGGCTCACGCGGTCGTTGCGCTGCACCAGCACGGCGCGGCCGCGCACGTCGCGGCCGGTGTAGTCGGCGGGCTCGCCGTCGCCGAGGGCGGCGGCGTCGAGGGTGGCGGTGCCGTCCCAGCGCCGGGCCGACGGCATGGCGAGGACGGGCAGGGCGCGGCCGCCGGTCCTCACGGTCAGCAGCGGCGCGGTGCGGCGCCAGCGCATCGCGAACTCGTAGCGCGGCCCCGGCACCGGGCCGGTGGGCTGGGCGTAGAGCCGCTCGACCGACGGCGGCACGTCGTAGGCGTTGGAGAAGGTGTCGGCGTCGCTGCTCACCCCGGCCTCGTGGAAGTACGACGGCCGCCGCACGCCGTCGACGCTCGGCCGCGCGGTGCGCAGCTCGACCGGGCGGGCCTTGCGCGCGTCGAGGACCAGCGTGCGGGAGGCGTCGTCGATGACCAGGTGCGGGTCGCCGACGAGGGCGACGCCGCTGTCGTTCTCGTCGACCGGCAGCCAGCTGGTGACGTTGTAGACGCCGGGCTCGAGCCGCTGCGTGGGCAGGGTGCCGGTCTCGGGGTCGAGCTCGAGGGTCGAGACCGAGAAGTCGCCGAAGCGGTAGAGGCTCACGTAGCCGCCGGTGGGCTCGCCGTCGCGACCGACGGCGCGCACGTCGAGGTCGTAGCGCTCGCGCTCCTTGACCAGGCCAACGGCGGTGCGGGCGACCGGCTCGCCGTCGAGCGAGGCGACGACGGCGCCGGAGTAGTCCCTGCCGGGCAGGCCGGCGGTCGGGTCGCCGGTCACGGTGACCGTGGCGGTGCCCCCGGCGGGCACGGTGACCTCGTCGTCGGAGAGCGTCACGAGACCCTCGGGCGCCGGCTCGAGGGCGGCGTCGGTGACCTCGGCGTCCAGCTGCAGGACGACGTCCGCGTCGCCGAGGTTGGTGTAGGTGACGGTGCGGTCGACCGGCTGGTCGTCGTCGGCCGGCCAGGCGTGGTAGCCGAGCTCGGCCGAGGCGGTGGCGACGACGTCGCCGAACGCGGCCGCCGGCACGTCGAGGCGGCCCGCGCCCACCTGGTAGGCGATCTGTCCGGGCAGCGGCAGCGAGGTGCTGACCAGCGCATCGCGCAGCTGCGCGCCGTCCCACTCGGGGTGCTCCTGGGCGAGGACGGCGGCCGCCCCGGCCACGTGCGGCGTCGCCATCGAGGTGCCCGACAGCGAGACGTAGCGGCCCTCGCCGAACGAGGCCGACGAGCGGGCGGCGAGCACGTCGACGCCGGGCGCCACGATCTCGGGCTTGACCACGGCGTCGCCGAGGCGCGGGCCCATGTCCTGGAAGTCGGCGCGCACGTCGTCGCCGTCGACGGCGCCCACGGTGAGCGCGGTCTCGGCCGCGCCGGGTGCGCCGATGCCGCTGGTGCGGCCGTAGTTGCCGGCGGCCACGACGAAGAGCGCGCCGGTGGAGCGGCTGAGGGCGTCGAGCGCCTGCGACATCGGGTCGGTGCCGTCGCTGGGCTCGACGGTGCCGAGGCTCATCGAGACGACGGGCGCCACCTCGGCGCCCCACTCCATGCCCTCGATGATCTGCGAGGCGGTGCCGGAGCCGCTGTTGTCGAGCACCTTGCCGATGGCGAGCCGCGCACCGGGCGCCACGCCCCGCTCGAGGCCGTCGGACGCGGCCCCGGAGCCGGCGACGGTGGAGGCGACGTGGGTGCCGTGGCCGTCGACGTCGTAGGTCGCGTCCTCGCCGGGGATGAAGCTGCGGGTGACCTCGACCTGGCCGGCGAGGTCGGGGTGGCTGGTGTCGGCGCCGGTGTCGAGCACCGCGACGGTGACGCCGGTGCCGTCGAGGCCCGCGGCCCACGCCTCGGGCGCGCCGACCTGGGCCACGGAGTCGGCCAGGGACGCCTCGACCTTCTCGTCGAGGTCGAGGCGCGCGATCCGGCCGGTGAAGCGGTCGCCGGCGCCCGCGGTGAGGTCGGCCCAGAAGTCGGCCGTCTGCGCCTTGGGTGCGCGCAGCGCGGCACCGCGGATGCTGGTGAGCACCGCGCCGCGCCGGGCGTGCTCGGGTGCGGGGGCCCGGGCCGCCCGGACGCCGGGGGCGTAGCGGGCGATGAGCGGGACGGCGTCCACCGACGCGTCGTCGTAGCCCTGCTCGATCAGGCCGGTGACGTCGAACAGGTCGGCGTCGAGCCGCTGTTGCGCCAGGTAGGGCAGCGCCGCGTCGGGGACGACGTGCAGGTCGCCGTCCACGGTGTAGGTCTGCACGCCGCCGGTGCTGCCGGGGGCGCGCTCGATGCCGACGACCGGCGCGCCGCCGGGCTCGGCGCCCTCGGTGACGGTGACGACGTCGCCGGTGACGAGGGTGACGGTGGTGCGCCGCCCGTCGTCGCGCGGGACGGCGTCCGCAGCGGCCGAGCGGTCGGCCCGCGGGTCGGCCGCGCCGGGCTCGGCGGAGGTGCCGGCGACCGGCAGGGAGGAGAGACCGAGGGCCGCGAGGCCGGAGGCGGCCGCGAGACGGGACCAGAACATGACAGACGTGCCCTTCAGAGGGGGAGACTGGTCATGAATCTGCCACCGGGTGGGGGTGGCGTGAATGGCGAGGATGCGTCATGACGCACCTCCGCCGATCCGGGGTGACGGTCGCCACGGACAGGACACGGCAGGACGGGGAGGTCGGCGGTGCTGGAGGTGCTGGGGCTGCGCCCGGTCGAGGAGGAGGTCTACCGCCGGCTCGTCTCGGTGCCGTCGGCCTCGGTCGACGACCTCGCGGCGGCGATGCCGGCCCACGCCGCCGACCTGCCCGCCGCCATCGCGGCCCTGGAGGCGCACGGCCTGGTGGCCCGCTCGACCAGCCAGCCCGGCCACGTCGTCGCCTCGCCGCCGGCGCTCGCGCTGGGCTCGATGATCGTGCAGCGCGAGGGCGAGATGCGCCGCGCGCAGCTCGAGCTCGGCCGGCTGGTCGAGCAGTACCGCGGCTCGGTGGCCGACCGGGCGGCCGTCGACACGGTCGAGGTGGTGCGCGGGCCGCAGGCGGTGGCGCACCGGTTCGCGCAGATCCAGCGGGGCGCCACCACCGAGGTGCTGGCCCTGGTGAAGTCGTCGGTGGCGCTGGTGCCGATCGACGACAACCCCGACGAGGAGCTCGCGCTGCGGCGCGGGGTCGGCTACCGCGTCGTCCTCGAGCGCGACGCGTTCGCCAAACCCGGCTTCCTCGACGCCGCGCGGGCCGCCATCGACCTCGGCGAGCAGGTGCGGGTGACCGACGCGCTGCCGCTGCGGCTGGTCGTGGCCGACCGCTCGCTGGCGCTGGTGCCGCTCGCGCCCACGGCGTCCGACTCGGGCACCGGGGCGCTGCTGGTGCACGAGTCGGGGCTGCTCGACGCGCTGCTGCACCTGTTCGACCTGATCTGGGCCGGCGCGCACGAGGTGATGCCGAGCCGGGGCGGCGCCGAGCTGGTCGGCCCCGACCGCATCGACGACGTGGACGCCGTCATCCTCGGCCTGCTGCTGGCCGGCCTCACCGACCAGGCCATCGGCGGCCAGGTCGGCGTCTCGCTGCGCACCGTGCAGCGCCGGGTCGCGGCGCTCATGGAGCGCTCCGGCGCCGTCACCCGCTTCCAGCTGGGTCACGAGGCGACGCGGCGCGGCTGGGTGGGGTGAGGTCGGCGGCCGGCTGCAGGTCGACCAGGCCGGCCAGGTCGGCCAGGTCGGCCAGCCGCGGGAACCGCGGGACGCCGGCCAGCACCGCACCGACCAGGCTCGCCGCGAGGCCGAGCCCGGCGACGCGCAGCGCCCACTCGGTGCCGACGGCCCCGGCGACGAGCCCGCCGAGCGCGGCACCCAGGGGGCTGCCGCCCCACGCGATCAGCCGCGCGGTGGTGTTGACCCGCGACTGGAGGTGGTCGGGAGTGACGACCTGGCGCGCGACGATGCCGTTGACGATCAGCGACGTCGCAGCGAGGTTGAGCAGCGCCAGGAGGGGCAGGGCGGCGGCGAGCGACGTCGCGCTCGAGAGGCCGAGCAGCGCCCCGAGACCGACGGCGTAGCCGGTGGTGGTGATGAGCCCGACGCCGACCCGGCGCTGCAGCCGGGGCAGGGCCAGCCCGGCCACGAACGTGCCGGCGGCGCCGGCGGCGAACAGCCAGCCCAGGGCGGGCGAGTCGGCGTCCAGGCCGAGCTGCTCGACGCCGACCACGACGAGCAGCCCCGCGACCGCCCCGCCGGCGAGGCTGTTGCCGACCCCGAGCACGGTCAGCCAGCGCACCACCGGCACCGTCCACAGGTACCGCAGCCCCTCGGCCACCTCGGCCCGCAGCCGGCGCGGGCCGGCGGCCGCGGGCACCGTCTCGCTGCCCGGCCAGCGCAGCCGCGCGAGCACGGCGGCGGCCACGAGGTAGGCCAGGGCGTCGATGCCCAGCACGAGCGCGGGCGGGAGGACGGTCACCAGGACGCCGCCCACCAGCGGGCCGACCAGGCCGATCGCCGTCCCGACCGTGACGAGCGTCGAGGTCGCGGAGGCGACGCGGTGCCGGCCGACCAGCTGCGGCACGACCCCGAACGACGCCGCGTCGGAGAAGACGAACGACGTGGCCACCACGGCCGCCACGACGAGCAGCTGGACGACGCCCAGCCGGTCGAGCGCCGCGGCGAGCGGCACGGTCGCCATCACCGTCCCGCTGACGACGCCGGTCGTCACCATCACCCGCCGCCGGTTCCAGCGGTCGACCAGCGCGCCGGCCGGCAGGCCGACGAGCAGGTAGGGCGCCGTCTCCACCACCGCGACGGCGGCGGTGAGGGCGGCACTGCCGGTGAGCCGGTAGACCAGCACCGGCAGCGCCACGAGCGTGAGCGCGTTGCCGCTCATCACGACGGCGCGGGCGGCGAGGAAGCGGCGGTAGGTCGGGTCGGCGAGGGCCGAGCCGTCGCGGACCGCGGTGCCGGTCACGAGGCGGCGAGCGTCGCCTCGACCTCGTCGAGCACGAGGCCCAGCGAGATGGTGCCGCGCCCGGTGGCCCACACGTCGGCCTCGACCTCGACGACGCGGTCGGCGCGGGCGGCGCTCAGACGGGCCCACGTCGGGTCGGCGGCGAGGCGCTCCGAGAGCGGCTCGGCGTCCTCGGAGGCCGAGAACGCCTGCGCGAAGACGATGTCGGGGTCGACCTTCGCGACCTGCTCGACGGCCACCGTGGCGAACGGGTCGCTGCCGGCGGGCCACGGGTAGTCGGCCACCTCGGCGAGCAGCGAGCCGACCGGCGTCCCGACGGTGTCGACACCGAGGCTGCCGGGCTCGCCGTACATCGAGAGCAGTGTCAGGTCGCTGCGGTCGGCCGCGGCGGCCTCCACGCGCTCGGTGAAGGCGTCGGCGCGCTCGTCGGCGAGGGTGCGGGTGCCGGTCAGGTCGCCGACGGTGCGCAGGAACGCCACGGAGTCCTGCCACGAGGCGGGGTCGACGAGGTAGAGCGGGGCGGCCTGCTCGACCGCGTCCCGCAGCCCGTCCTGGGCGCCGGCCAGACCGATGACGAGGTCGGGCTCGGACAGGACGACGTCCTCGACGTTCTCCTCGCCGAAGCCGCCGGTGACCTCGCGCATGTCTGCGCCGGGTCCGGCGTAGCGCTCGTCGAGGGCGAGCGGGTCGCGGTAGGCGACCGGCGTGAGGCCGACCTCGGTGAGCGCGTCGACGCACATCATCGTCAGGCAGGCGACCCGGGACGCCGGCTGGTCGAGCGTGATCTCGGCGCCGGTGTCGTCGGTGACCGACACCGGGACGCCGTCCTCCGCGGCGTCGTCGGCGGGGTCGTCAGCGGGGTCGTCAGCGGGGTCGTCAGCGGGGTCGTCAGCGGGGTCGGCGGCGGCGTCGGCGGTCGCCGCGGTGGTGGGGTCGGCCGGCGGAGCGCCGTCGTCCTCGGTGCCCGACCCGCAGGCGGTGAGCAGGGCGAGCGCGGTGGCGAGGGGGACGAGGCGGACCAGCGTGACGGCGGGACGGGTCGGCTTGCGCATGGGTTCTCCTGTGGTGGACGATCGGCGGCGCAATGATAATCATTCTCAATAGACGACGGTGGCCGGTCGCCGTCGCGTGGACCGCGGTGCCGCTGGCGCTGGTGCTCGCGACCTGCCTCGGCGACCCGGTCGTGCGGCCGTCGACGGTCGCGGCCGCCCTGCTCGACCCGGGGCACCCGCTGCACCCGGCCGTCCGGGAGGTGCGCCTGCCGCGCGCCGTGCTCGGGTGCCTCGCCGGCGCCGGGCTCGGCGTCTCGGGCCTGCTGCTGCAGGACGTGCTGCGCAACCCGATCGCCGGGCCCGAGCTGCTCGGAGTCTCCTCCGGGGCCGCTGTGGTGACCGTGACGATCGTCGTCCTCGGGCTGGCGGTGCCGGTCGCGCTGCTGCCGTACGCCGCGCTGGGCGGGGCCCTGGTGGCCGGCGCCCTCGTGCTGCTGGCGATCGGGCGCACGCGCTCCCCCGACCACGTCGCCCTGGTCGGCGCGGCGGTCTCGGCCGCGTGCGGCGGGCTCGTCGTCGCGGTCGTCGGGCTCGGCACGCAGGGCAACGTCGTCGTGCTGTTCCGCTACCTGCTCGGCAGCCTCGCCGCCCGGGGCTGGACCCACGTCGAGGCCGTCGCGCCGTGGCTGCTGCTGGGCGTGCTGGCCGCCGTCCTGCTGGCGCGACGCGTGGAGGCGCTCGCGCTGGGGGACGACGTCGCCGCCGGCCTGGGCGTGGCGGTCGTGCGCACCCGCCTGGCCGCGGTCGCCGTCGCGGCCGCACTCGCCGCGGCGGTCGCGTCGGTGTGCGGCCCGGTCGCCTTCGTCGCACTGCTGGCGCCGCACCTCGCCCGCCGCGTCGTCGGCCGGGTGGGCACGCGGCCGGTGCTGGTGGCCGTGGTGCCGATCGGCGCCGCACTGCTGGCCGCGGCCGACCTCGTCTCACGGCTGGTGCTGTACCCGGTCGAGGTGCCGGTCGGGGTCGCGACGACGCTGGTCGGCGTGCCCGCGCTGGTGCTGACCCTGCGCGGCCGGGCACCCGTCACGGCGGGGCGCGCATGACGGCCGCGGGGCGCGCCGGGCTGGTCGCGCTCGCCGCCGCGAGCGGCGTGGGCCTCGTCCTCGCCCACCTGCTGATCGGTCGCTCCGACCTGCCGGCCGGCGACGTGATCGACGTCCTGACCGGGCGCTCCGGCTCGCCCGCCCACGAGATCATCGTGCTCGACTACCGCCTGCCACGGGTGCTGGTCGGGCTCGGCGCCGGGTGCCTGCTGGCCGTCTCGGGCGTGCTGGTGCAGGCCGTCGTCCGCAACCCGTTGGCCGAGCCGTCGACCACGGGCGTGGGGGCGGGCGCGGCGCTGGCCGTGGTCGCCTCGCTCGTGTGGTGGCCCGGGCACGAGCGGGCGCAGGCGGCCGCGCTCGTCGGGGCGGTCGCCACCGGCGCGGTGCTCTACGTCGTCGGACGCCGGGCGCTCGCGGTGGCGGGCGTGCTGCTCGGGGCCGTGCTCGCCGCCGTCACCTCGCTGCTCCTGGTGGTCGACTCGGCGCCGATCGGCACGGTGCTGCGCTGGCTGGTGGGCTCGCTCAACGCCCGCACGCCCGAGGACTGGGCGCGGCTGTGGCCGTGGCTGGTCGTGCTGGTGCCGCTGGCCTGGCTGCTCGCCGCGCACCTCAACGTCTGGGCCCTCGGCGACGCGGCCGCGGTGGGGCTCGGCGTGCGCCCGGGCCTGCTCGTGGCCGTCGTCCTGCTGACGGCCGTGGTCGCCGCGGCGACGGCGATCGCGGCCGCCGGCGCGGTCGCCTTCGTCGGCCTCGTGGCACCGCACGTGGCACGGATGCTGGTCGGCGCCGACCACCGGGTGCTGGTGCCCGCGAGCGCCGTCCTCGGCGCGCTGCTGCTCAGCCTCGCCGACCTCGTCGCCTTCTCGGTCTCGGTGCGGCTGCCCGGCGTGGCCACCGACGTCTCGGGAGTGCCGGTCGGCGCCGTCACCGCGCTGCTCGGGGCCCCGGTCCTGGTCAGCCTGATCCGCAGGGAGAACCGCGCATGAGCGTGCTCGCCGCCCGCCGCCTGGACGCCGGGCACGGCCGCCGGGTCGTCGTCCCCGGTCTCGACCTCGAGATCGAGGCCGGCACCGTGACGGCGCTCGTCGGGCCCAACGGGTCGGGCAAGTCGACGCTGCTGATGACGCTCGCGCGGGTGCTGCGGCGACAGGGCGGCGAGGTGCTGCTCGACGGCGAGCCGATCGACGCGCGGTCGTCGGTGGAGGTGGCGCGGCGGCTCGGCGTGCTGCCGCAGACCGCAGTGGTGCCCCTCGGGGCGACGGTGCGCGAGGTGGTCGAGCAGGGCCGCTTCCCGCAGCGGGGCGCGTGGGCCATGCTGCGTCGGCGCGACGACGGCGCCCTGTGGCGCGCGCTCGGGCTCACCGGACTGACCGACCTCGCCGACCGCCGGCTCGACTCGCTCTCGGGCGGCGAGCGGCAGCGCGCCTGGATCGCGATGACGCTGGCGCAGGAGACCGGCGTCCTGCTGCTCGACGAGCCGACCACCTACCTCGACGTGCGCCACCAGGTCGACCTGATGCGGCTGGTCGAGTCGCTGCGCGACGAGCACGGCATGACGGTCGTGATGGTGCTGCACGACCTCAACCAGGCCGCGCGTCACGCCGACCGCGTGGTGGCCCTGCGCGACGGCCGGGTGCGGGCCGACGGGTCGCCGGCGGCGGTGATGACGCCGGCGATGCTGGCCGAGGTGTTCGGCATCGACGCCGTGGTGGTGCCCGACCCGGTGACCGGCCGACCACTGTTCGTGGCCCGCTGAGGCCTCGCCAGGGTCAGAGCTTCGCCAGGAAGGCGAGCACCCGCTCCTTGACCAGGCCGGCCGACTCGGCGTCGTAGGCCGGCAGCGAGGAGTCGCTGAACAGGTGGGCCTCGCCGGGGTAGACGAACAGCTCGGCGTCGGACGTGGAGTCGGCCAGCTCGCGCGCGGCGGGCAGGTCCTCGTCGAAGAACTCGTCCTTCTCGTTGCCGTGGATCTGCACCGGGACGCCGGCGGGCCAGGCGGTGCCGAACTCCGAGACCGGCAGGCACGACTCGAGCAGCAGCGCACCGCGCGCGCCGGGCCGGGTCTGCGCGAGGCGCTGGGCGATGGTGACGCCGAAGGAGAACCCGGCGTGCACGAGCTCGGCCGGCAGCTCGTCGGCCACGGCCAGGCCGCGCGCGCGGACGGCGTCGAAGCCGGTCTCCTTGGCGTAGCCGAAGCCCTCCTCGATGCTGTCGAAGGTGCGGCCCTCGAACAGGTCGGGCGTGTGCACGGTGTGGCCCGCGGCGCGCAGGTCGTCGGCGAACGCCGTGACCCCGTCGGTGAGCCCCTGGATGTGGTGGAACAGCAGCACCTCGGCCATGGCCGGTGCTCCTCTCGTCGAATGAACTAGTTATGTCGAACGTTCGATCACGTTAGTATGTTCGGCCGTGAGCAGCAACTCCCCCGACTACGAGCTCGCCGACCGGCTCGCGCTCACGCGGCCCGAGCAGGTGAGGGCGATCGGCCACCCGTTGCGCACCGCGATCCTGCAGCTGCTCACCGAGCGCGCGGCCAGCGTGACCGAGCTCGCCGCCGCGCTGGAGCGGCCGAAGTCGACGACCGCCCACCACGTCGACGTCCTCGCCCGCAACGGGCTGCTGCAGGTGGTGCGCACCCGGCAGCGCCGCGCCATCGAGGAGCGGTTCTACGGCCGCACCGCGCGGCTGTTCTTCGTCGCCCCCGACGCCCCGGCCGAGACCACCGCCGAGCGCGACTTCAACGACTTCGAGGTGGCCGCCCGCGAGTCCGCGGCCGCCTACGAGAACGGCAAGCTGTGGGGGTTCATCCGCCACGCCCGCATCACCGAGCAGCAGGCCGGTGAGTTCTGGGAGCGCATGGCCGAGCTGGTCGCCGAGTTCGACCGCGCTCCCCGCCACGGCGAGACCGTCTACGGCTTCGCCGTCGGCATCTACCCCACCACCCACCCCACCCTCCCCCTTGCAGACGCCGAGCCGCCCACGGGTGGTTGAGCAGCGAGGAACGAGCCACCTCGAGACCACCGGCTCACTGCGCCCACGTTCGCGATGACCCCAAGAGGTCTCGAGGCTCGGCCGTGGCCGGCCTCGCACCTCGACCACCGTGGAGCCCCCGACGATGGTCAAGGTGCGAGGAGCTCCGGCGACGAGCCTCGAGACCGCCGGTCTCCCGGGACCGACGTCAGGCCAGGCGGTGGTCGACGTCGCGGCTGTCGGTGACGAGCATGTGGCCGGGGGCGTGGGTGATGGCGAACGGGGGGCGGGAGCTGATCAGGGCCTCCTGGGGCGTGACGCCGCACGCCCAGAACACCGGCACGTCGCCGGGCGCGGCGTCGACCGCCTCGCCGTGGTCGGGGCGCGCGAGGTCGTCGATGCCGAGGCCGGCGGGGTCGCCGACGTGCACGGGCGCACCGTGCACCGCGGGCATGCGGGCGGTCACCGAGACGGCCGTGGCCACGAGGTCGGCGGGCACCGGGCGCATCGAGACCACCAGCGGCCCCGACAGCCGGCCGGCCGGTCGGCAGGCCCGGTTCGTGCGGTACATCGAGACGTTGCGGCCCTGCTCGACGTGCCGCAGCGGGACGCCGGCCTCGGTCAGCCCGGCCTCGAAGGTGAAGCTGCAGCCGACCAGGAACGAGACCAGGTCGTCGCGCCAGAGGTCGACGACGTCGGTGGGCTCGTCGACCAGCTCGCCGTCGCGCCACACGCGGTAGCGCGGCAGGTCGGTGCGCAGGTCGGCGCCGGGGGCGAGGAGCGGCTCGACCTGGCCGGGCTCGGTCACCTCCAGCACCGGGCAGGGCGCGGGGTTGCGCTGGGCGAACAGCAGGAAGTCCCACGCCCAGTCACGCGGCAGGACGACGAGGTTGGCCTGCGTGCGTCCGGCGCACCAGCCGGCCGTCGGCGTCACCAGGCCCGCGCGGAACTCGGCACGCGCCTCGCCGGGGGTCGCCCCGAGCGTGGTGGCGGTCGCCGTCACGACGACTCCGCCAGCCGCGGGCCGATCACCTCGCCGAAGGCCTCGACCTCGGCCTCGGGAAGGTCGTAGGTGGTGTCCCAGCTGTGCGCCGGGAACAGGAAGGCACGCTGCAGGCCGAGCTCCTTGCGGGCGCGCAGCAGCCGGTCGGCGCACTCCTCGGCGGTGCCGAACAGCCCGTAGGCGTCGAGGATCCGGTCGGCGAGCGCGTCGTCGACGTCGCCCGGCTCGACGTCGTCGGGGACGTCGATGCCCGACGCCCGCAGCCAGCGCAGGTTCGAGACGCTCGGGTAGCGCAGCCACGGCTGCCCCTCGCGGAACCAGCCCTGCGGCCAGGCGCGCACCGTGCCCGGGTCGCCGAGCCCGAAGGGCACGATGAGGATCTCCTCGAGCTCGGCGGGGTCGCGACCCGCCCGCTCGGCGCCGATGCGCACGTGGGCACGGGCCGCCTCGACGCCGTCCGGGTGCAGGCCGACGAGCATCATGACGCCGTCGGCGACCTCGCCGGCCAGCTCGAGCAGCCGCGGACCGGAGGCCAGCACGACCACCTTGCCGGCACCGGACGCCGGGCGGTTGAACAGCTCGAGCCGGTGCCCCTCGAAGTCGGCG
The DNA here is from genome assembly GCF_039543705.1 of Nocardioides marinquilinus. Lineage (NCBI taxonomy): Bacteria > Bacillati > Actinomycetota > Actinomycetes > Propionibacteriales > Nocardioidaceae > Nocardioides > Nocardioides marinquilinus. Next base: position 945,607 of record NZ_BAABKG010000001.1, on the reverse strand, counting down.
TGTCCGTCGCGCATCAGCCCGCGCAGGGTGAGGACGACCTCGCGCAGGTGGTCGCGGCGGGCCTGCGGCTTGCCGGCCTTCTCGACCGAGAGGAAGCCCGGCGCCACGGTGAGCATCGGCCGGCCGGGGCCGAGCTCGTCGAGCGAGTTGAGCAGCGCGGCCATCACCAGCGGGTGCCGCGTCGTGACGTTGGACGTCGCCGGGTACAGCGAGAGCCGCTCGGTCGCCTGGGCCATCGCGGCCAGCGCGAGGTAGGCGTCGCGACCGGTGTGGTGGTGGTCGGGCACGCCGATGCCGCTCAGCCCGGCCTGCTCCGCGCGGCGCGCGAACGCGGCCAGCTCGGGCAGGGACCGCCCGACGGGGGTGCGGATGTCGACGCGCAGTTCCTGGTGGTGGGTCATGTGTCCTCCCGAGAGTCGTCCGTGCAGGCGTGGACCGCCCGCTCGGTCACCTCGGCCACCATCGCCGCGCGGTACGCGGCTCCGGCCCGGGTGTCGTCGATGGGGCTCGCGGCCTCGCGGGCCGCGGCGCCGGCGGCGGTCGCCGCCGCGCGCGGGGTGGCGCCGACCAGCAGCGCCTCGGCCTCCGGCACCCGGCGCGGCGTGGGGGCGGCGGCCCCGATGGCCACGCGGGCGTCGGCGACGGTGCCGGCGGCGTCGAGGGTCAGGCGCACCGAGGCGCTGACGACGGCGATGTCGACCGAGCGCCGCAGCTCGAGCCGGTGGTAGGCCGACGTCGTGCCGGACGTCGGCGCCGGCAGCGTGACGGCGACGATCAGCTCGTCGGCCGAGACGGCGGTGCGCCGCGGGCCGAGCCACAGGTCGGTGAGCGCCACCGTGCGGCGTCCGCCCGGGCCGGCCACCTCGACCTCCGCGTCGTGCACCAGCAGCGGGGTGGCCGTCTCGGCCGCCGGCGAGCCGTTGGCCAGGTTGCCGCCGAGCGAGGCCATGGCCTGGATCTGCGGACCGCCGAGCAGGCGGCATGCCTGCGCGAGCGCCGGGTAGCGCGCTGTCGCGGGCGAGCCCAGCAGGGTGCGCAGCGGCGTGGCGGCCCCGATGCGCAGGCCGCCGTCGGGGGTCGGGTCCACGCCGTGCAGCTCGAGCACGTCGGCGGTGTCGACCACGGCGGACGGCGCCGTCCCGACACCCAGCCGCAGCTGGATCATCAGGTCGGTGCCGCCGGCCACGGGCCGGGCGCCGGGGTGCTCGGCGAGCGCGGCCACGGCCTCCTCGAGGCTGGTGGGTCGCAGGTAGAGCGGCTCGGTCGCGACGCTCACACCGTCACCTCCTCGCGGTCGCGGGGCGCCGGCGCCTGCTGCAGCAGCCCCCACAGCCGCTCGGGTGCCATCGGCAGGTCGCGGCAGCGCACCCCGGTGGCGTCGTGGATCGCGTTGGCGATCGCAGCGGTGACCGGGTTGATGGCCGCCTCGGCCAGGCTCTTCGCGCCGTGCGGGCCGTTGGGCTCCTCGCCCTCGACGAACTCGACCACGACCCCGTCGGGCAGGTCGCCCGCGCCGGGGATGCGGTAGTCGAGGAAGTTCGGGTTGGTCACCGCGCCGGCGTCCAGCGTGACGTCCTCCATCAGCGCCCACCCGAGGCCCTGCGCGATCGCGCCGAGCACCTGCCCGCGGGCCGTGGAGGGGTTGATGATCGTGCCGCTGTCGTGCACGGCCCAGTAGCCGACGACCCGCACCTGACCGGTCGCGGTGTCGACCTCGACCTCGGCGACGTGCGCGGCGAACGGGTAGGCCGACGACGGGTTGCCGTACTTCTCCGCGTTCGGCATCTGCGTCGGCGGGCGGTGCACGCCCTCGCCGAGCAGCGGCAGGCCGCAGTGGCCGACGGCGTAGCGACGCAGCTCCTCGGCGAAGCCGTCGGGCCCGGCGTCGATCGGCTCTCCCTGGTCGGCCTCGAGGAACCGGTCGAGCTTGGCCCGCGCGTCGGCCGCGGCGGCCTCGACGGCGTTGCCGGCCAGCGTGGTGGCCCGTGAGGCGAGGGTGCCGACGGCGTCGGGCGAGAGCGCGGAGTCGACGCCGTGCAGGGCGACGTCCTCGGGCCGGCAGCCCAGGCCCTCGGCGACGATCTGCGCGAAGACGGTGGCCTGGCCCTGCCCGATGTCGGGCTCGCCGACGAACAGCGTGACGCGGCCGTCGCCCCCGGCCCGGATGATCGCGGCCGAGCCGTCGTAGTCGGCCAGGATCGGCCGGTAGCCCGACACGTGGTGGGCGACGGCCAGGCCGACGCCGCGCCGCAGGCCGGTGGTGCCGCGCTCCCCCGCGCCCTCGCCGGCGCCCCGGCGCTCGCGGACGCCGGACAGCTCGGCCACGCGGTCGAGGCACGCCGGCAGCTGCGAGCTGCTGATGTGCCAGCCGTGCAGCGTGGTCTCGCCCTCGCGCACGATGTTGCGGCGTCGGATCTCGACCGGGTCGAGGTCGAGCCGCTCGGCCGCCTCGTCGATGAGCTGCTCGACGCCGAACAGCGACTCGGCGTTGCCGAACCCGCGCATCGCCGTCGTCGGCGGCTCGTTGGTGTAGGCCAGGTGCCCCGAGCCCGCCATGGCGTGGAAGTGGTAGAGCGAGTCGACGCGGTGGATGGCGGTGGCCAGCACCGACGGCGACCAGAACAGCCGGGCGCCGGCCGTGCCGATCACGCGGGTCTCGCGGGCGACGAAGCGGCCGTCGTCCCGCAGGCCGATGCGGTGGCGGAACCAGAACGGCGGGCGGGGCCGGGCGATGCTGGCGTCCTCCTCGCGGTCGTAGACCAGCCGCACCGGACGCCGCGACGCGCGTGCCAGCACGGCGGCCACCAGCGGCTCGAGCATCTCGTACTTGGCGCCGAAGCTGCCGCCCACGGGCGGCACCACGATGCGGATCTGCTGCGGCCGCACGCCCAGCGCGCGGGCGTAGGTGAGCCGGGCTTTGTAGGGGATGTGGGTCGGCACGGTGAGCGTGAAGGAGCCGTTGTCGTGGTGCTCGGCCATCACCCCGACGGGCTCGAGGTAGGCGTGGTAGATCCGGTTGGTCGTGAAGGTGTCCTCGAGCACGAGGTCGGCCTGCGCCCACCCGGCGTCGAGGTCGCCGCGTGCGATCTCGAAGGCGTTGGCGACGTTGCCGGGACGGTGTTCCCAGATCTGGGCGGCGTCGGGCTCGGTGGCGTGGTGGGCGTCGAGGACGGCGGGCAGCTCGTCGAGGTCGAGGGTCACCAGCGCCGCGGCCTCGCGGGCCGCCGCGACCGACTCGGCGGCCACGGCGGCCACCTCGTCGCCGCGGTAGCGCACCTTGCCGCTCGCCAGCACCTCCCAGTCCTCGCCGTAGGGGCCGAAGCGCCGGTCGGGCAGGTCGGCGGCGCTGAGCACGGCGTGGACGCCGGGCACCTGCCGCGCGCGGGAGGTGTCGACGTGCCGGATCACGCCGTGCGAGATCGGGCTGCGCACGATGACGGCGTGGAGCATCCGCGGCACGGTCAGGTCGGCGATGTAGCGGGTGGCGCCGGCCAGCTTGGCGTCGATGTCGGTCTGGGGCACGGGCTGCCCGACCCAGCGGCGCGCGCTCACGCGGCCTCCCCCGCGGCCTCGAGGACGGCGTCCACGATCGACTCGTAGCCGGTGCAGCGGCACAGGTTGCCGGCCAGGCCGGCGCGGACGTCGTCGCGCGTGGGCCCGTCGGGTCCGGCGTCGCGCAGCAGGGCGGCGAGGGCGACCACGATGCCGGGCGTGCAGAACCCGCACTGGCTGGCGTTGTGGCGCCGCAGCGCGGCCAGCAGGGCGGCGTGCTCGGGCTGCCCGACCAGGCCCTCGATGGTCGTCACGTCGTGCCCGGCCGCCTGCCCGGCGGGCACCAGGCACGAGGTCTTGGGCACGTCGTCGACCAGCACGGTGCACGAGCCGCAGTCGCCGGCCCGGCAGCCGAGCTTGGTGCCGGTGAGGCCGAGCCGGTCGCGCAGCACGTCGGCGAGCGGGGTCAGCGGGGCGACGTCGTCGACGTGCTCGGGCCTGCCGTTGACACGGATGGGGGCGGTCATGGGTCCTTCCACGATCGGTCGGGTCGGTGGGGCGAGGGTCAGATGCGGGAGGCGTCGAGGGTGCTCGGCGCGAACAGCGCCTCGACGGTGGGCGGCGTGCCCGCGGTGCCGAACAGGCCCTGCTCGGCGAGGTAGCCGAGGAAGGTCTCGAGCGCGGGCCGGTTGGCCTCGACGCCGTAGGGCCACGGGTCGTCGCCGAAGACCGCCTGCTGCCGCTCGAGGGCGTCGAGCAGGAACGGCATCGTGTAGCGCAGCGCCGGCAGGTCGGCGACACCGTCGGTGGCCAGCCGCTTGGCCTGGGTCAGCGCCTTCTCGAGGCTGCGCGGCAGCCACGGCAGGCGCTCGGCCACGTCGCGCCGCACGACCACCAGGTGCATGATCGGGAACAGCCCGGTCTCGGCGTAGTAGGCCAGCTCGCGCTCGGCGTAGTCGGGCAGCAGGCGCCGGAGGCCGCTGCCGGGCCGCCGGAACGCGCTCGGCACCCGCGGCGCCATGATCATGTCGATCGTGCCGTCGAGCAGCGCGGCCGTGAGCGTGGTGTCGCTCGGCAGCGGCTCGACCGTGACGTGGTCGGGCAGCGACAGCCTCTGCCGCTCGGTGCGGCCGGGCTGCTCGAGCCCGCCGGTGCGCCAGGTGACGCCGTCGAGGTCGACGCCGAGCTGGTGGCGCAGCAGCCCGCGGGTCCACACGCTCGCCGTCATCTGGTACTCCGGGACGCCGATCGCGCGGCCGGCGAGGTCGGCGGGCTCGGTGACCGAGCCGTCGTCGCGCACGTACATCGAGGAGTGCCGGAAGCTGCGCGAGAGGAACGCCGGGACGCCGACGAACCGGTCGTCGCCGTTCGCGACCGCGATCGCGTAGGAGGCCAGCGACATCTCGGCGGCGTCGAACTCGGCGTGCCGCAGCATCCGCCAGAAGCACTCCTCCGGCTCGAGGTGCACGACGGTCAGGTCGACGCCCTCGGGCTGCACGCGGCCGTCGGTGAGGGCCTGCACGCGGTCGTAGCGGCCGCAGGCCAGGGTGAGGGGGACGGTCACCGGGCGGCCTCCCACGGCAGCTCGTCGCCGGCGGCCACGGGCACGTGGGCGCCGAGATCGACCGCGGCCACCTCGTCGACCGGCACCCGGGCGCGGGTCGGGAAGACCACCGGCGGCGCCGGCTTGGTGGCGTCGATGATCACCGCCGACGACATGCGCGCGGTGCGCCCGCCCTCGGCGTCGTACTCCCACGTGGTGGGCAGCAGGCCGCCGGGGCCGTTCCACGTCGGCACGACCTGCAGGTCGGTGGTGGCGTCGAAGCGGGTGCCCACCGCCCACGAGACCTCCTCGTGGTCGTAGACGTCGATGTCGTCGTCGACCACCACGATCATCCGCAGGTTCTCGGGCTCGGTGTTGAGCGCGGCGAAGGCGGCGCGGGTGGGGTCGCTGTCGGACTGCTTGTCGATCGAGAGGTAGCAGTGCATGCGGGTGTGCACCGGCACGTTGACGGCCTTGAGGTCGGGCACGACCTTGGCGACGTTGGCGTGGATGCTCGAGATGCGCGGCAGCGCACCCATCAGCCGGTGCTCGCGACCGGAGGCCTGGATGTCCTGCCAGATCGCGCCCTCGCGCATGGTGACGGCGTCCACGCGCAGGAACGGCTTCGGGCCGCCGCCGACGTAGTGGCCGGGCCACTCCGCGAACGGGCCCTCCTCCTCGGTCTCGCCGGGGAGGATGAAGCCCTCGATGACGATCTCGGCACGCGCGGGCACCAGCAGGTCGGAGGTCTCGGCCCGGACGACCTCGACGGGCTCGCGCATGAACGCGCCGGCGGCGTCGTACTCGCCGCCGATGCCGGGCACCCGCGAGACCGCGCCCATGAGGAAGCCGGGGTGGTGGCCCACCGCGATCGCGATCGGGCAGGGCTCGCCCTTCTCGGCGTAGCGGCGGGCGATGACGCCGCCGTGGTGCGAGCCGAAGAACCACACGCCCATGCGGCGGGCGTCGTAGACGTGGTGGCGGTAGATGCCGGCGTTGATCGCGCCGCTCCACGGGTCGCGCATGATGCTGACGCCGGCGGTCAGGTACGGGCCGCCGTCGAGCTCGTTGTGCACCGGGATCGGCAGCTTGGCCAGGTCGACCTCGTCGTCGCGCCAGATCGTGTGCTTGACCGGGGCGTCGGCGCGGTCGACCTCGACCGGCGGGTGCGGCTGGAGTCCCTCGAGCCGGTCGGAGGCGCGCAGCAGGTCGTCGGGCTCGACGCCGAGCGCGAGCGCCATCCGCTCGTGGGTGGCGACGGTGTTGGTGACGCAGGCGAGCTCGGAGCCCTTCACGTCGTCGAACCACAGCGCCGGGTAGCGGCCGGCCTTCTCGAGCCGGGCGCCGTGCGCGGTGACGCCGAAGCGCGGGTCGACCGGCGACGTCACGCGCACCAGCCCGCCGTCGTCGTGGGCGACGACGTCGGCCAGAAAGCTGCGCAGGTCCTTGCCACCGGTGCCACCGGTGCCACCGGTCTCGGGTCGTGCGGTCATTCGATGTCCTCCTCGGCCTCGGCGTACGTGCGGACGACGGAGAAGCGCAGCTGCTCCCCGACGTAGGCGCGGGTGAACGCCACGGGCTCGTCGTCGTCGTCGATGTGGGTGTGCTCCAGCAGGAGCAGGGGCGTGCCGGCCTCGACGCCGAGCCGGGCGGCGACGGCGGCGTCGGCCACGACCGGCACCAGGTCGGCGACCGAGTAGCGCACCCGGCGTCCGGTGTGGCGGCGCACGAACTCGAAGACCGACTCCTCGCCGGTGAGCCCGTCGACCGGCGTCGTGAGCCGGTCGGCGGGCACGTGGTCGACGCACAGGACGGCGGGCCGCCCCGAGGCGTGGAAGACCCGTTCGACCAGGCACAGGTCGCCGTCCTGCGCCGCGGCCATGCTCGCGGGCAGGCGGGCCTCGCACGGGCCGACGCTCAGCGACTCGATGCGCGACTCGACCCGGTGGCCGAGCGCCGACAGCAGCCGGGCGAAGGGCCAGTCCTGCACGATGTTGGCGGTGATGGCGAGCGCGTGCCGGTTCACGAAGGTGCCGCGGCCGTGCACGCGCTGCACCAGCCCGTCGCGCTGCAGCGACTGCAGCGCCGAGCGCACCGTGGCGCGGCTGACCTCGAGCTGCTCGGCCAGCTCGTCCTCCGACGGCAGCCGCGTGACGCCGGCCTGGGCCTGCTCGGTGACCAGGCGGCGCAGCGCCAGCTTGGCCGAGCCGTAGACGCCGCGCGAGGCCCGGCCGGTGGTGACCGACCGGCCCAGCCGCGGCAGGGTCCGCTGGGCGCTCACGAGGGCACCCCCTCGAAGGTCGTCTCGCGCGACGGCGTCGTGCCGGCCCACCGCGGCATCTCGACGTCGAGGCCGAGCTGGTCGAGCACGCGGCCGACCGTGTGGTCGACGATGTCGTCGACCGTGCGGGGCCGGGTGTACATCGCGGGCGCGGGCGGCAGGATCGTCGCGCCGATCTCGGCCGCGGTGGTCATCAGCCGCAGGTGGCCCAGGTGCAACGGCGTCTCGCGCACCACCAGGACCAGCGGACGGCGCTCCTTGAGCGTCACGTCGGCGGCGCGGACGAGCAGGTTGTCGGCATAGCTGTGCGCGATGCCCGACAGCGTCTTGATCGAGCAGGGCACGACGACCATGCCGCGGGTGCGGAACGAGCCGCTGGCGATCGAGGCCCCCACGTTGCGCACGGGGTGCACCTCGCTCGCGAGGTCGCGCAGCTGGTCGGCGGTCCAGTCGGTCTCCTGGCTCAGCGTCAGCAGCCCGGGCTGGGTGACGACCAGGTGCGTCTCGACGGCCAGCTCGCGCAGCCGCTCGAGCAGGCGGACGCCGTAGATGCTGCCGCTGCCGCCGGTGATCCCGACGACGACGGGTCCCGAGGGGTCGTGGGGCATCAGCGCGGCTCCGGGACGACGGTGCCCAGCGGTCCGGTGTAGCCGCGCAGCCACTCCACGAGCTCGACGAGGCGGCCCACGATGTGCTCGTGGTAGTCCTTGCCCTTCTGGTCGCTCAGGCCGAGCGAGGAGCTGAAGCTGCCGGTGGGCGTGAAGGCCCGCTGCTCGGCGCCCGACCACATGATCTCGACGCCGTCGGGCGCCGGCCCGAAGAGGTCGTCGCCGACGAAGCCGCCGAAGACCTCCTGGAAGTCGACACCGGCGTCGGTGAGCCGCTCGGTGCGGATCAGGCCGGGGAAGCGGTGGTGGATGTGGCTGAGCTCGAGCTCCCCGGCGTGGTGCTCGCGGGTGTCCTTGATGCGCGGCGCGGCCGAGCGGGCCAGGTGCAGCGGGTCGGCGACGGCGAAGATCGCCTGCGGCGCCTCGTCCTCGTGCAGGCCGCGCACCGAGCTCACGAGCCCGGGCAGGTTCGAGCCCTTGTGGCCGTTGACCAGGATGATCTTGCGGAAGCCGTGCTTGACCAGGCTGCGGCAGATGTCGCGCATCAGCGCGATCTGGGTCTCGGTGCGGATGCTGATCGTGCCCGGGAAGCCCCCGTGGTGGGAGGAGTCGCCGAACCACACCGGCGGGGTGCACAGCACGCCGGCGCGCTGGGCGGTGTCCTCGGCGAGGGTGATGGCGACGTAGGAGTCGACGCCGAGCGGGCCGGCGGGGCCGTGCTGCTCGGTCGCGCCGACGGGGATGATCGCGATGTCGTCGTGGGCGAGGTAGCCCTCGACCTCCTCCCAGGTCAGGTCCTGCATCCACACCGAGGGCAGCTCGGTCTTCTCGGTGGGCTCGACGGTCGCGGTCATGCGGGGACGCTCCTCAGGTCGCGCCGGACGCCGGTGGCGGCCGGGTGGTGGGTCGGGTGGGCGGGGGTCATCGCGTCGGGCTCCCGCCGTGGGCGGCGCCGTCGAGCGGGGCGGCGCGGGTGAGGTCGTGCCAGATGCGCTGGTGGATGTCGCGGAACTCCTCGGTGAAGCGCACCTCCTCGAAGTTGCGCGGCCGCGGCAGCGTGATGCGGTGCTCGGAGTGGATGCGCCCCGGGCCGTGCGTCATGACGACCACGCGGTCGGCCAGGGCGATGGCCTCCTCGACGTCGTGCGTCACGAACAGCACGCTCTTGCCGACCTGCTCCCAGATGCTCAGGAACTCGGCGCCGATGCGGATGCGGGTCTGTGCGTCGAGCGGCCCGAACGGCTCGTCCATCAGGTAGAGGTCGGGGTCGTAGGCGAGGGTGCGGGCCAGCGCCACGCGCTTGCGCATGCCGCCGGAGAGCTGGCGCGGGTAGTAGTGGCCGAAGCCGTCGAGGCCGACCAGGGTGACCAGCTCGGCGACGCGGGCCTCGCGCTGCTCGCGCGGCGTCCCGGCCACCGAGAGGGGGAAGGCGATGTTCTCCTCGACGCTGCGCCACGGCAGCAGCGCGTCGTTCTGGAAGACCATGCCGACCTCGGGCGGGACGCCGTCGGGAAGCGTGCGCCCGTCGAGGCGCAGCTCGCCGGCGGTGCGCGGCGCCAGGCCGGCGATCACCTTGAGCAGCGTCGACTTGCCGCACCCGCTCGGCCCGACGACGGCGACGAACTCGCCGCGCCCGAGGTCGAGGTCGAGGTCGGCGACCGCCTGGAGGCGGCGTCCGCGGGACCGGTAGGAGCAGCCGAGGCCGCGGATCTGCAGCTTGGGCGTCGTGTCGGTCGTCGCGTGCGGGTCGTTCGTCTGCGTCATCCCCGTGCCTCCGGTCGCAGTGGCGCTCACGCGTCGCTCTCGAGCAGGTCGAAGTCGAAGACCTCGTCGTACGGCAGCACGTCGCCCTCCTCGACGACGCCGGCGTCGACCAGCACGGCGGTGGTCTCGTCGTAGACCTCCTGCGTGACGACGAGCCCGTCCGGGATGGTCTCGGTGCTCGAGGAGACGGCGTCGGTGAGCACCGCGTCGTCGACTCCGAAGTCCTCCTCCTGCAGCGCCTCGACCGCGAAGGTCGGGTCCTCGGTGGTGCGCTCGGCCGCCTCTCCGAGGCCGGCGAGGAAGGCCTTCATCTCCGACTCGTTGTTCTCGACCCACTCGGTGTTGGCGACCGCGACGATGGCCGCGTAGTCGGTGCTGGGCTCCCACACGAGGCGGTAGTCGCCCGAGGCCACCAGCTGGCTCTTCTGCGGGTCGCTGACCATGCCGGCGGCCACCCGCTCCTGCGAGATGCCGCCCGCCATCGACGAGCCGCTGCCGAGGTCGACGACCTTGAGGTCGTCGTAGTCGACGCCCGCCTCGCCGGCCGCCTGGTGCAGCTCGGTGTCGGAGAGGCTGCCGGTCGAGGTGACGCCGACGTTCTCGCCGTCGAGGTCGGCGACCGACTGCACGTCGGAACCGGCGGCCGTGACCAGGGCGTAGGGCGCCCGGTTGTTGATGCCGGCGTAGGCCTTGACCGGCAGGTCCTGCGCGCGGGTCTTGAGCACGTGCTCGATCGAGCCCATGAAGATGTCGAGGCTGCCGCCGACCAGGGCCTTCACGGCGTCCGCGCCGCTGTCGAAGCAGTACTTCTCGACCTCGACGTCGTCGGGGAAGGTCTCCTGGTTGATGGCGACCTGCGCGGCCATCGGCGTCATGCCGCCGCAGACCAGACCGACGCGGGCGATGTTGCCCCCGGCGCCCTCGGAGGCGTCGCTGCACGCGGTGGCCAGCGGCGCGACGACGGCGATGACGGCGACCGAGGCGAGCAGGCGGTTGGTCTGACGAGTGGTGTGACGGTGCGACATGGCACGGACCTCCTGGGGTCGTGGGCACGCTGCGGGGCAGCGCTGGGGGTCGAGCGGGACGGGTGGTGCGGATGAACGGCGTGCGACCTCAGCGGTGTCGCAGCACCCGCCGCTCGACGGCCGCGATCAGCTGCTCGAACAGCATCGCGACCACGGTGATGACGACGAGACCGGCGAAGACGCCGGTGGTGTCCAGGGCGTTGGAGGAGTCCTTGATGTAGAACCCGAGACCCTCCGATGAGCCGACCAGCTCGGCGATGACCGCGCCGATCAGGCCGAGACCGATCGCGAGTCGAAGCGCGGTGAGCAGCCAGGTACTGATGGCGGGCAGGATGATCCATCGCAGCACGTGGCCGCGGCCGGCGCGGTAGCTGCGGGCCATCGCGAGCAGGTCCTCGTCGATGTCCTTCACGCCCTGGTAGACGTTGTAGAAGACGACGAAGACCACCATCGTCACGACCATCACGACCTTGGACCCGAGGCCCAGGCCGAACCAGACGATGAACAGCGGCGCCAGCGCCACGCGCGGCAGGCTGTAGAGCGCGATGATGTAGGGGTAGAACCAGGGGCCGACGGTGCGCGAGAGCGCCACGGCCACGCCCACGACGACGCCCAGCGGCAGGCCCACGGCCAGCCCGAGCCCGGTCTCGGTCATGGTCGTCGACAGGTGCTGCCACAGCTCGCCGCTGCGGGTCAGCTCGACCAGCCGCTCCAAGATGGCGGCCGGCTCGCTGATGAAGAACGGGTTCGCGACAGGCCCCGAGAGCAGCTGCCAGGCCACCAGGAAGACGACGCCGACGCCGACCTGCCCGGTCACCCGCACCAGGCGCTCGCGCCGATCGGCGGCCCGGTCGGCGGCGTCGATGGCCCGGTCAGCGGGATCGGCGGGCCCGGCCGTGACGGGCGGCGCGCCGGCGAGGGTCGCCTCGCCGGTGGCTCTGACTTGATCGGTATGGCTCACGAGAGATCCTGTCATCAGACGTCTGACGTCTTCGGAAGACTTCGGCACGAGCCGGGATGCGTCAAGGGGTCCGGACCCTCGAGTCGCCCCCGGGAGGGCTGTGAAACGGAGAATTAACAAGCAGGCGCCGGGCGTTGCCCGGCCGTGACGTCTGATCACTCTCGGTCAGACGTCTGACCTGTGAAACTACCTTAAGTCATGTGACTCGATAGTCAATAGAGGGAGTGCCACAGCTCACTTCCACGAGAAGGGTCGGAGGTCTCGAGGCTCGGCCGTGGCCGGCCTCGCACCTCGACCACCGGTGGAGGCGGCGCCGACGATCGAGGTGCCGGTTGCCGGCCCCGGGCGTACTCGCCGTTGTCGAGCCGCACGAACGCGCATGTCCGGATCCGTCCGATCCGACCACCACCGTGGCCTGGATCACTCCTATGTTCGCCGGGTGGCCGACCTCGCGGACGTGAAGACCTGGGTGGACGAGCAGCTGCCCGCCCTGCTCGAGAAGTACGACGTGCCCGCGGCAGCCTGGGCGGTGCTGCACGGCGGGGACGTCGTCGACGGCGCGGCCGGCATCCTCCACCGCGGCACCGGCGTCGAGGCCACGGCCGAGTCGGTCTTCCAGATCGGCTCGATCACCAAGCTCTGGACGGCCTCGCTGGTCATGCAGCTGGTCGACGAGGGGCTCGTGGGCCTCGACGACCCGGTGCGCACGCACCTGCCCGAGCTTCGCATCGCCGACGAGGACGCCGCCGCGGCCATCACCGTGCGGATGCTGCTCAACCACACCGCCGGGTTCGAGGGCGACATCTTCACCGACACCGGCCCGGGCGACGACTGCGTCGAGAAGTACGTCGCCACCCTCGGCCACGTGCCGCAGCTGTTCGCCCCGGGCGAGCGCTTCTCCTACAACAACGCCGGCTACTGCGTGCTCGGCCGCATGGTCGAGGTGCTGCGCGGCCGGCAGTTCGACGTCTGCCTCCGCGAGCACCTCGCCACGCCGCTGGGCCTGACCCACACCGCCACCAGCCCCTACGAGGCCATCGCGTTCCGCGCCGCCATGGGCCACGTCGAGCCCGAGCCGGGCCAGGGCCACGTGCCGGCGCCGATGTGGGCGATGGCCCGCTCCAACGCCCCGGCCGGCGCCATGCTCGCCATGACCGCCCGCGACCTCGCCGCCTTCGCCCGCATGCACCTCGACGACGGCCGCGCCGCCGACGGCACGCAGGTGCTCGCCGCCGGCACGCCCGCGCGGATGCAGGACCGCGAGGTCGACCTCCCGCCGCTCGGGCTCATGGGTGACTCGTGGGGCCTCGGCTTCGAGCGCTTCCACACCGCGGACGGCGCGGTCGTCGGCCACGACGGCAACACCATCGGCCAGGCGGCGTTCCTGCGCATGGTCCCCGAGGCCGGGCTGGCCGTCGTCCTGCTCACCAACGGCGGGGACGCCGTCTCGCTCTACCGCGACGTCGTGGGCCACGTGCTGGCCGAGGTCGCCGACGTGCACCTGCCCCCGCTGCCCCACCCGCCGGCCGACCCGCAGCCGGTCGACGTCTCGCGCTACCTCGGCACCTACTCCGCCGAGGTCTTCGACCTCGTCGTCAGCCAGGACGACGACGGCCGCGTCTGGATCGAGACGCGACCCAAGGGCGCACTGATCGAGATGGGCGGACAGGTCGAGCGCAGCGAGCTCGTGCACTACCGCGACGACATGCTCATCCCGCTCGAGGCCGACCGCGGCATGTTCATGCCGCACGCCTTCCTCGGCGACGACGGCGAGGGCCGTGCCCTCTACCTCCACCTCGGTCGCGCCGTCCGGCGCGCCGGCGCCTGACCCGCGACCACGACCCAAGGAACCCCGCATGCCGAACCACTGGACCGCCCGTCCGCTCCGCCGTCTCGGCGGGGTGGCCCTCGCGATCGGCGCCACCACCGCCCTGCTCACCGGGTGCGGCGGGGGTGGTGGGGGCGGCGCGAACGGGGGCGCCGGCGGTGACGCCGAGTACGTCAGCGGCGGCACCTTCACGATGGCCTTCAACGCCGACCCCGGCAAGCTCGACCCGCAGTCCTCGGCCGGCACCGGGCTGTTCTCGATCAGCCAGCTGGCCTACGACCGGCTGCTGGCCATCGACCCCGAGGGCCAGGTGGTCTCGGGGCTGGCGAGCGAGTGGAGCCTCGACGGCACCACGGTCGAGATGACCCTGGCCGAGGGCATCACCTGCAGCGACGACTCCGAGCTGACCGCGAGCGACGTCAAGGCCAACCTCGACTACGTCGGCGACCCCGAGAACGCCAGCCCGTTCCTCGGCGTCTTCCTGCCCGCGGGCGCGACGGTCACCGCGGACGACGCCGCCCGCACCGTCACCCTCGAGCTGGCCGCGCCCGCGCCGTTCGTGCTGCAGGGCCTGGCCAACCTGCCGATCGTGTGCAAGTCGGGCCTCGACGACCGCGATGCGCTCGCCGACAGCTCGCTCGGCACCGGCCCCTACGAGCTGAGCGAGGCGCAGCCGGGCAACCAGTACACCTACACCAGGCGCGAGGGATACACCTGGGGCCCCGGCGGCGCGACCACCGACGAGGTCGGCCTGCCCGACACCATCGTCGTCCGCGTCATCGAGAACGAGTCGACCGCCGCGAACCTGCTGACCTCCGGCGAGATCAACGCCGCCATCGTGGCCGGCGCCGACGCGCAGCGGCTCGAGGCGCAGGACCTGTTCAGCACGCAGACGCAGGCCATCGTGGGCGAGCAGTGGTACCACCACGGCGACGACCACGTGACCAGCGACCCCGCCGTCCGGCTGGCGCTGACGCAGGCCCTCGACCTCGAGGAGCTGCAGAAGGTGCTGACCGCGAACCGCGGCGGCCCGCCCACCACCTTCGCCGCCATCGACCCGGTCGGCTGCCCCGGCGACTCGGTCACCCCGGCCCTGCCCGGCCAGGACGTCGACGCTGCCCGCGCCGCCCTCGAGGAGGCCGGCGTCTCGAAGATCACCTTCGTCTACAACACCGCCGTCGCGGGCTCGGGCAGCGCCGCCGCCGCCGAGCTGGCCGTGCAGCAGTGGGAGGAGGTCGGCCTCGAGGTCGAGGCCCGGCCCGAGGGCTCGGCCGCCATCCAGGAGACCGTCTTCGGCACCGGCGACTGGGACGTCGCGTGGCTGCCGCTGAACGTCAACTACCCCGACCAGCTCGTGCCGTTCCTCTCCGGCACCACGGCTCCCGACGGCACCAACTTCGCCGAGATCGAGAACGCCGACTACGAGGCCGGCGTCGCCGAGGCCTCGAAGCTGCCGGCCGAGGAGGGCTGCGCCACCTGGCTCGAGGCCGAGGCCAACCTGGTCGAGGACGCCGACGTGTTCCCGTTCGCCAACAGCCTGGTCAAGACCTTCGGCAACGGCGCCGAGTTCGAGTACCCGGGCCAGTTCGTGCCCACCAGCATCCGGATGCTGGCGAAGTAGCGCATGGCTCTCGGGGAGGCTCCGGCCGCCGTCACGGTGCCCGCGCGCACCCCCGGCACCGGGCTGTGGTCGCGGCCGTGGGTGCGCTTCGCGGCGCGCCGCACGGGCCGGCTGCTCGGCTCGCTGTGGGTGCTGGTGACGGCGTCGTTCCTGATGATCCACCTCATCCCGGGCGACCCGGTGCGCAACTCCCTCGGCCCCACCGCCTCGGCCGAGCTGGTCGCCGCACGCCGGGCCGAGCTGGGCCTCGACGACCCGTTCCTGCTGCAGTACTGGCACTTCGTGCAGGGCCTGTTCACCGGCGACCTCGGCACCTCGCTGTCGCTGCGGCTGCCGGTCTACGACGTCGTCACGCAGCGGCTGCCGACCACGCTGGCACTCGCGCTGCTGGGGTTCCTGGTGGCGGTGGCGATCGCCGTCCCGCTCGGGGTGTGCATGGGGGTGCTGACCCGTCGCGGCCACGGCCGCCGCACCGAGCTGGGCTTCACCACCACCAGCGTGGTGCTCGGGCTGGTCCCCGACTTCCTGCTCGGCGTCGCGTTCGTCTACGTCTTCGGCGTCGGGCTCGGCTGGCTGCCGGTCGCCGGCAACACCACGCCCAGCGCCTACGTGCTGCCGGTGCTCTCCCTCGCGATCGGGCCGGCCGCCGTCCTCGCCCGCATCGTGCGGGTCGAGATGGTGGCGGTGCTGCAGGCCGACTTCGTGCGGACGGCGCGCGCCAAGCGCCTGCCCGACCGCACCGTCTACCTGCGCCACGCGCTGCCCAACGCGCTCACCGCCTCGCTCACCCTCGGCGGCCTGCTGCTCGGCTCGATGGTGGCCGGCACCGTGCTGGTCGAGAACGTCTTCGCCTGGCCCGGGCTCGGCAGCACGATCGTGTCGTCGATCCTCGCCAAGGACTACCCGCTCGTGCAGGCCATCGTGCTCGTCTACGGCGCCGGCGTGCTGCTGGTCAACACCGCCGTCGACGTCGCCCTCGCCCTGCTCGACCCGCGCTCGATGATCCGGGAGGACTGAGCGGTGCGACGCTGGACCGCCGTGCTGCGGACGCCGCTCGGCCTGGCCGCGACGGTGCTGACCGTCGTCGTCCTGCTGCTGGCCCTGCTCGGGCCGCTGCTGTTCGGGGACGCCGCGTCGGCCGACGACACCGACAACCTGCTGGCCGGCCCCTCGGGCGACCACTGGGCCGGCACCGACAACCTCGGCCGCGACATCTTCCTGCGCACGCTGGTCGCGGCCCGGCTCTCGATCGGGCTGGCGCTGGCCGCCACGGCCATCGCCGTGGTCGCCGGGCTCGTGCTGGGCACGGCGTCGTTCCTGCTCGGACGACGCGCCGGTCGCGTCGTCGTCGCCGCGGTCAACATCGCCGTCGCGTTCCCGGGCCTGCTGCTCGCACTGTTCTTCGCGGTGATCTTCGGCGTCGGCGCCCTCGGCGCGGTGCTGGCCATCGGCGCCGCCGGCGCGCCCGCCTTCGCCCGTCTGGTGCAGACGCTGGTGGCCGGCGTGGCCGGCCGCGAGTACGTCGACGCCGCCCGGGTGTCCGGCGTCGGCCGGCTGCGCATCCTGGTGCGGCACGTGCTGCCCAACATCGCCGAGCCGCTCGTCGTCAACGCCACCATCGGCGCGGGCGGAGCCCTGCTCTCGTTCGCCGGGCTGTCGTTCCTCGGCCTCGGCGTGCAGCAGCCCGCCTACGACTGGGGCCGCCTGCTCTTCGACGGCGTCTCGCTGCTCTACGTCAACCCCGCCGCGGCCCTCGCGCCCGGCGCCGCGGTGCTGCTGGCCGGCCTCGCGTTCAACCTGTTCGGCGAGTGCGTCGCCAAGGGCCTGGGCGTCACCACGCCGGCCTCGGTGCTCGCGCCCCGCCCGCGCGGTCTGTCGGCCACCGCCGGGACGGCCGGACCGTCGGTGCCGGAGGCCCCGACCGACGACGAGCACGTCGGCGACGACGTCGTGCTCGACGTCCGCGACCTCGAGGTGAGCTTCCCCGGCCCGCGCGGCGTCGTCCGGCCGGTGCGCGGCGTCTCGTTCAGCGTGCGTCGGGGTGAGGCCGTCGGCGTCGTGGGCGAGTCGGGGTCGGGCAAGTCGCTCACCGCCCTGGCCGTGGCCCGCCTCGTGGGCGAGCCGGGCCGCGTCGACGCCGAGCGCCTCGAGCTGCTCGGCACCGACCTGCAGGGTGCCGACACCCGCGCCCAGCGGCGCCTGCTCGGCACCGGTCTGTCGCTGGTCTTCCAGGACCCCGCCACCTCGTTCAACCCCACCCAGCGCATGGGCCCGCAGCTGGCCGAGGTCTCGCGCCACCACCACGACCTCGACCGCCGGGCCGCGCTCGCGCGCGCCGTCGACCGCCTCCGCTCGGTGCGCATCACCGACCCCGAGCGCCGCGCCCGGCAGTACCCCCACGAGTTCTCCGGCGGCATGCGGCAGCGGGCCATGATCGGCATGGGCCTGATGGGCTCCCCCTCGCTCATAGTGGCCGACGAGCCCACCACCGCGCTCGACGTCACCGTGCAGCAGCAGGTGCTCGACCTGCTCGCCGCCATCCGCGAGGCCGACGACGTCGCGCTCGTGCTGATCAGCCACGACGTCGCCGTGGTGCGCGAGGTGTGCGACCGCGTGCTGGTCATGTACGCCGGCCGCGTCGTCGAGGACCTCCCCGCCGCCGACCTCGCCAGCGCCGCCCGCCACCCCTACACGCGGGCGCTCGTGGCCGCCGTCCCCGACATGACCACCGACCTCGAGCAGCCGCTGGCCACCATCCCCGGCCGCCCGGTCGACCCCGCCGACGTGCCGGCCGGCTGCGCCTACGCCGACCGGTGCCCGCTGGCCTCGGCCCGCTGCCGCACCGAGGACCCGCCGCTCGAGACCGACGCCGCCGGACGCCGCGTGGCCTGCTGGCACGCCGGCGAGCCGATCGAGCTGTCGACCGGCCTCGAGGACGCCGAGGACGCCGGCGACGACGTCCACGAGCGGGAGACGGTGGAGGCCCTGTGAGCACCGGCAGCGAGCTGCGCTTCGACGACGTCGTGGTGCGCTTCGGCGACCTCGCCGCGGTCGACCACGTGAGCCTCGTCGTGCCCGAGGGCGAGGTCGTCGGGCTGGTGGGCGAGTCGGGCTCGGGCAAGTCGACGCTGGCCCGCGCGGCCGTCGGGCTGGTGCCGTTCGAGGGCGCCATCACGCTGGGCGGCGAGCCGGTGCCGACGCGCGGACGACGTCGTCCGGTGCAGATGGTCTTCCAGGACCCCCAGTCGTCGCTCGACCCGCGCATGAGCATCGGCGAGAGCATCGCCGAGGCGATCCCGCCCGGCTCCTCGCGCGCCGAGCGCCGCGCCGAGGTGGCGCGGCTGCTCGAGCTGGTGCACCTCGACCCGGGCCGCAGCGCCGCCCGGCCCTCCGAGCTCTCCGGCGGCCAGCGGCAGCGCGTGGCGCTGGCCCGGGCGCTCGCGGGCCGCCCGTCGGTCGTGGTGGCCGACGAGATCACCTCCGCGCTCGACGTCTCGATCCAGGGCGCGGTGCTGAACCTGGTGCGCGAGCTGCAGCGCGAGCTCGGCCTCTCGATGCTCTTCATCAGCCACAACCTCGCGGTCGTGCGCTACGTGGCCACCCGGGTCGCGGTGATGCGCCACGGCCGCATCGTCGAGCAGGGCGAGACCGCCCGGGTGCTCGCCGACCCCGAGCACGACTACACCCGCGAGCTGCTCGCGGCCGTCCCGGGCGGCCACCGCGCCGCCGTCCCCACCAGCACCGAACCGAGCAGGAGCACCCCATGACCCGACCCCCGCGTCTCGACGACCTCACCCTGCTCGCGGTGCCGTCGGCCCCGGCGCTCTCGCCCGACGGCGAGCGCGTCGTCTACGTGCTGCGCACCGTCGACACCGAGGCCGACGGCTACGTCGACCAGCTGTGGACCGTGCCCGTCGGCGGCGGCACCGCGCGCCGGCTCACCTCGGGGCCGTCCGACACCGCGCCGGCCTGGTCGCCCGACGGGCGCCGACTGGCGTTCCTGCGCGACGGGCGCCCGCACCTGCTGGCCGCCGACGGCGGCGACGTCGAGGCGCTCACTCACGCCCCCGACGGCGCGGGCGACCCGGTGTGGAGCCCCGACGGCACCCGGCTCGCGTTCACCGCACCGGTCGACCAGACCGGCAGCGCCGCGGACGGCGTCCCGCTCGTGGCGCGCCGCGCGGACTACCAGGCCGACGGGGCCGGGATGCACGGCGCGGTGCGGCAGCAGCTGCACGTGCTGGACGTCGGTGACGGTGCCGACGGCTCGTGCCGCCAGGTCACCGACGGCCCCGAGCACGCCGGTCGCCCGGCGTGGGCGCCCGACGGCCGCACGCTCGCCTTCGCCCGCGCCGTCGGCGACGACAGCGACCTGACGCACCGGGCCGGCGTCCACCTGCTCGACGTCGACGACCCCAAGGCCACGCCGCGCGTGGTGGCGCTGGCCGACGGCGTCGCCGGCGCGGTGACCGTCGACGGCGACGACCTGCTCGTGATCGGCCACCCCGGCGACCCGGTCGGCCACCAGCACCTGCTGCGCGTCCCGCTGGGCGACGGCGCGGACGGCGGCGAGCCCGTCAGCCTGACCGCCCACCTCGACCGCAACGTCATGGCCGGCGGCCCCGCCTACCCCGGCGGCCGCCCCCAGCGGACGGCGGACGGCGCGCTGCTGGCCTGCGTGCGCGACCGCGGCTGCACCCACGTCTGGGCCCTCGGCGACGAGCCCGGCGCGGAGGCCCGCCCGGTCGTGGCCGGCGCCGGACGCGTCGTCTCGGGCCTCTCGGTCGTCGGCGGCACCGCCGTCGTCGTGCTCGGCACGCCCACCTCCTACGGCGAGGTGGTGGCCGTCGACGTGGCGAGCGGCACCGAGACCGTGCTCACCGACCACGGCGCCGCGCTGGCCGACGTCGCGCTCGTCGAGCCCGAGGCGCGCACCTTCACGATCAGCGACGGCACCGAGGTCGAGGCGTGGCTGCTGCGCCCCAGCGAGCAGGAGCACGCCGGCCCGCGGCCGCTGCTGCTCGACGTGCACGGCGGCCCGCACAACGCCTGGAACGCCGCCGCCGACGAGATGCACCCCTACCACCAGGCGCTCGTGGCCCAGGGCTGGGCGGTGCTGCTGGTCAACCCGCGCGGCAGCGACGGCTACGGCGAGGCGTTCTTCGAC
The DNA here is from genome assembly GCF_039543705.1 of Nocardioides marinquilinus. NCBI lineage: Bacteria > Bacillati > Actinomycetota > Actinomycetes > Propionibacteriales > Nocardioidaceae > Nocardioides > Nocardioides marinquilinus. The sequence continues at coordinate 925,317 of NZ_BAABKG010000001.1, read as the reverse complement.
GGCGTCCACGGCGCCTGGGGCACCGCCGACCACCGCGACTTCCTCGAGCCGATCGACGCGCTGGTCGCCGAGGGCGCGGTCGACGGCGAGCGGCTCGCCGTCACCGGCTACAGCTACGGCGGGTTCATGACCTGCTGGCTCACCGGGCGCGACGACCGCTTCAAGGCCGGCGTCGCCGGCGGCGTGGTCAGCGACATGACCAGCATGTACGGCACCTGCGACGACGGCCCGGTGATGAGCGCCTTCGAGCTCGGCGCCCTGCCGTGGGAGGCCCCCGAGGCCTACGCCGCGATGTCGCCGATCACGCGCGTGCACGAGGTGCGGACGCCGACCCTGGTGCTGCACGGCGGTGACGACCTGACCTGCCCGCTCGGCCAGGCCCAGCAGTGGCACACCTCGCTGCGCAGCCGCGGCGTGCCCACCGAGCTGGTCGTCTACCCCGGCGCCTCGCACGCCTTCGTGCTGCTCGGCCGCCCCTCGCAGCGGCTCGACTACGCCCGCCGGCTCGTCGCGTGGGTCGAGCAGCACGCGCTGCGCGGCGGCCGCCCGCGGCTCGACGCCGCCCACTGGCAGCGGCGTCTCGCCGTGCTCGCCGCGAAGCACCACGTGCCCGGCGCCCAGCTCGGCGTCCTCGACGGCGACGACCTCGTCGAGGTGGCGCACGGCGTCCTCAACCTGCGCACCGGCCAGCGGGCGACGCCCGAGTCGGTCTTCCAGATCGGCTCGATCACCAAGGTGTGGACGGCGACCGTCGTCATGCAGCTGGTCGACGAGGGGCGGTTCGCCCTCGACACGCCCGTGGCCGAGGTGGTGCCCGAGCTGCGGCTCGCCGACCCCGACGTGACCAAGCAGGTCACGATCCGTCACCTGCTCACCCACACCAGCGGCATCGACGGCGACGTCTTCACCGACACCGGCCGCGGCGACGACTGCCTCGAGAAGTACGTCGACCTGCTCGGCGACGTCGCGCAGAACCACCCGCTCGGCGCCACCTGGTCGTACTGCAACTCCGGCTGGTCGCTGCTGGGCCGGGTGATCGAGAAGGTCACCGAGAAGACGTGGGACGAGGCCATGCGCGAGCGGCTGTTCACCCCGCTCGGCCTCACCCGCACCTCGACGCTGCCCGAGGAGGCGATCCTCGAGGCGGCCGCCGTCGGCCACGTCGAGGACGACGGCGAGCAGGTGCCCACGCCCGTGTGGGACCTGCCGCGCAGCCTCGGCCCCGCCGGCCTGGTGAAGTCGACGGTGCGCGACGTGCTCGGCTTCGCCCGGCTGCACCTCTCGGGCGGCCTCGCGCCCGACGGCACCCGGCTGCTCGCCGAGGAGACCGTCGCGGCCATGGCGCGTCACGAGGTCGACCTGCCCGACAAGCTCATCCTCGGCGACTCGTGGGGCCTGGGCTGGATCCGCTTCGACTGGAACGGCACCCGCCTCGTCGGCCACGACGGCAACACGCTCGGCCAGGCCGGCTTCCTGCGCATCCTGCCCGCGGACGGCGACCGCCCCGGCGTCGCGGTGGCGCTGCTCGCCAACGGCGGGCACACCCGCGACCTGTACGAGGAGCTCTACCGCGAGGTCTTCGCCGACGTCGCCGGCGTCGAGATGTCGCAGCCGTTCGCCCCGCCGGCTGAGCCGGCCGACGTCGACGTCACGCCCTTCGTGGGCACCTACGCCCGGTCGTCGGTGCGCATGGAGGTGCTGGCCGAGGGCACGAAGGACGAGACCCGCGGCGGGCCCGCGCTGCGCACCACCATCCTCGGCCCGCTGGCCGAGATGATGCCCGACCCCGTCGACGAGCACACGCTCGTGCCCGTCGGACCGGCGCTGTTCGCCGTCCGCCCGCCCGAGGCCGACACCTGGGCGCCGGTCACGTTCTACGAGCTGCCCACCGGCGAGCGCTACGTGCACTTCGGCGTGCGCGCCACCCCGCGGGTCGACTGATGCGCACGGGTCACGGCCGTCAGGTCGACCTCGACGGGCTGCTCGACGACGTCCGCACCCTCGTCGGGTGCGAGTCGCCCTCCCACGACCGCGCCGCCGTCGCGCGGTCGGCCGCCGAGGTGGCGCGCCTGGGGGAGCGCCACCTCGGCTCCGAGCCCGAGCGGATCGTCGTCGACGGCCGCACCCACCTGCGATGGCGCCTCGGCGCCGGCCCGACGCGGGTGCTGCTGCTCGCCCACCACGACACCGTGTGGCCGGTCGGCTCGCTCGCCACCCACCCGTGCACCGTCGAGGACGGCGTCCTGCGCGGGCCCGGCTGCTTCGACATGAAGACGGGGCTGGTGATGGCCCTGCACGCCGTCGCCGCGCTGGACGACCTCGATGGCGTCACGCTGCTCGTCACCGGTGACGAGGAGATCGGCTCGCCCAGCTCGCGCGCGCTCATCGAGGACGAGGCCCGCGGCGCCGAGGCGGCGCTGGTGCTCGAGGCCTCCGCCGACGGCGGCGCGCTCAAGACCGAGCGCAAGGGCGTCTCGCTCTACGAGGTCGGCGTCACCGGCCGCGCCGCGCACGCCGGCCTCGAGCCCGAGCGCGGTGTCAACGCCACCCTCGAGCTGGCCCACCACGCCCTGGTCGTGGCCGGGCTCGGCCGCCCCGACCTCGGCACGACCGTCACGCCGACGGCGCTGCACAGCGGCACCACGACCAACACGGTGCCCGCGGCGGGGTCGTTCGCGGTCGACGTCCGCGCCCGCACCCGTGAGGAGCAGACCCGCGTCGACCGGGCGCTGACCAGCCTGCGGCCGGTGCTCGACGGCGCCGCCGTCACCGTCACCGGCGGCCCCAACCGGCCACCGCTGGACGCCGTCTCGTCGGCCGGGCTGTTCGAGCGCGTCACCGAGGTGGCGGCACGGCTCGGGCTGCCGACGCCGACGTCCGCCGCGGTGGGCGGGGCGTCGGACGGCAACGTCACGGCGGGCGTCGGCACGCCCACGCTCGACGGCCTCGGCGCCGTCGGCGGCGGGGCGCACGCCGACCACGAGCACGTGCTGGTCGACGAGGTGCCCGGCCGCACCGCGCTGCTCGCGGGCCTGGTCGCCGACCTCCTCGCGCGGCCCCTGGCCGGGCTGGACGGCGCGACGAACCACGCCCCCGCGAGTGGTGGGGCACGACCATGACGCAGCGCGAGGACCTCGGGACGATGTCCGGTGTGAGCAACGTGGCCCACGCGGCGCCCCCCTCCCCCACGACCCCGACGACCCCGACGACCCCGACGACCCGGCTCGACCGCGACCTCGACCTCGCCGTGCAGGCCGCCGACGCCGCGGCGCTGGCCTCCGGGGTCGTCGTGCGCGAGGTGCACGACCTCGCCGGGCTGGCCGACGTCGTCGCCCTGCTCTCGCGCATCTGGGGCCGGGCCGCCAACCCGCCGGTCACCCTCGAGCTGCTGCGGGCGTTCGGCAAGGCCGGCAACCACGTCACCGGCGCCTTCGAGACCACCGACGGCCCGGGTGAGGGCCGCATGGTCGGCGCCTGCGTGGCGTTCTTCCACTCCCCCGCCGAGGGCACGCTGCACAGCCACATCGCCGGCACCGCGCCCGAGGTCACCGGCCGCCACGTCGGCGTCGCGCTCAAGGTGCACCAGCGGGCGTGGTCGATGCTGCGCGGCGTCGACCGCATCGCCTGGACCTTCGACCCGCTCGTCAGCCGCAACGCCTACTTCAACCTGGCCAAGCTCGGCGCCCGTCCGGTGGAGTACCTCGCCGACTTCTACGGCCCGATGCGCGACAGCATCAACGGCACCGACGCCACCGACCGGCTGCTGGTGCGGTGGGACCTGCGCGACCCCGCCGTCGCGGCCGCCAGCGCCGCGACGCCCGTGCCGACCCCCGGCCCCGCGGACGCCGTCGCCGGCGTGACCGTCGGCGCGGACGGCGAGCCGGTGCCGGGCTCGCTGGAGGGCGAGACGGTGACCGTCGCCGTCCCGCACGACGTCTCGGCGCTGCGCGCCACCGACCCCGCCCTGGCCGCGCGCTGGCGCGTCGCCGTCCGCGAGGCGCTGACCACCCTGCTCGACGACGGCGGCCGCATCGTCGGCTTCGACCGGTCGGGCCACTACCTGGTGAGGAGGTCGGCGTGAAGCTGACCGGAGTCGAGCTGCGACGCGTGGCGATGCCCCTGGTGTCGCCGTTCCGCACGTCGTTCGGCACGCAGACCGTGCGCGAGCTGGTGCTGCTGCGGGTGGTCACCGACGAGGCCGAGGGCTGGGGCGAGTGCGTCGCGATGGCCGACCCGCGCTACTCCTCGGAGTACAACGACGGCGTCGTCGACGTGCTGAGGCGCTTCCTGGTGCCGGCGCTCGCGGCCGCCGGCCCGGTCGTGGCCACCGACGTGGCCCGCGTGCTGGCGCCGTTCAAGGGCCACCGCATGGCCAAGGCGGCGCTCGAGACCGCCGTCCTCGACGCCGAGCTGCGCAGCGAGGGCCGCTCCTTCGCCCGCGAGCTGGGCGCCGTGCGCGACCGGGTGCCGTGCGGCGTCTCGGTCGGGATCATGGACAGCGTGCCCGCGCTCGTCGACGCGGTGGGCGGCTACCTCGACGAGGGCTACGTGCGCATCAAGCTCAAGATCGAGACGGGCTGGGACGTCGAGCCGGTGCGCGCCGTCCGCGAGGCGTTCGGCGACGACGTGCTGCTGCAGGTCGACGCCAACACCGCCTACACCCTCGGCGACGCGCGGCACCTGGCGCGGCTCGACCCCTTCGACCTGCTGCTGATTGAGCAGCCGCTGGAGGAGGAGGACGTGCTCGGCCACGCCGAGCTCGCGAAGCAGATCGCGACGCCGGTGTGCCTCGACGAGTCGATCGTCTCGGCGCAGTCGGCCGCGGCCGCCATCCGCCTCGGCGCCGCCGCCATCGTCAATATCAAGCCCGGCCGCGTCGGTGGCTACCTCGAGGCCCGCCGCATCCACGACGTGTGCGTGGCCCACGGCGTGCCGGTGTGGTGCGGCGGCATGCTCGAGACCGGGCTCGGCCGCGCCGCCAACGTGGCGCTCGCCGCGCTGCCCGGGTTCACGCTGCCCGGCGACACCTCGGGCTCGGGCCGCTACTACGCCCGCGACGTCACCGAGCCCTTCGTGCTCGACGACGGCCACCTGGCCGTGCCCACCGGGCCCGGTCTCGGCGTCCTCCCACTGGAGGACGAGCTGGCCGCCGTCACGACCGGCACCGAGTGGTTGCCGGTGTGAGCGCCGTCCGGGAGCCGTAGCCTCGTGCGGGTGACCGCGGCCCCCGCCCCGCACCCGCGGGCGAGCCTGGGCCGGGTGCTCGACCACCTCGGCGCCACGCTGCTCGACCTCGTGCACGGCGACGCCGACGGCGGCGGGGCGATCGGTGGGGTCGTCATCCACGACCCGCTCGACGCGCCGGTGCTGCCGCCGCACGCGCTGGTGCTGGGCGTCGGCGTCGACACGCCGGAGCGGGTGGTCGCGCTGCTGGCCGACCTCGGACGCGCCAATGCCGCCGGGCTGGTGCTGCGCGCGCCGGCACCGGTCGACGACGCGGTGCGGGCCGCCGCCGATGCCGCCGGCGTGGCGCTGCTGGGGCTGAGCCGCGGGGCACCATGGGCGCACCTGGCCGCGATGCTGCGCTCGCTGCTGGCCGAGGGCGACGTGGGCGGCGCCGAGCAGGAGTCACTGGGCGGCCTGCCGTCGGGCGACCTGTTCGCGGTGGCCAACGCGGTCGCCTCGCTGCTCGACGCGCCGGTGACGATCGAGGACCGCAGCTCGCGGGTGCTGGCGTTCTCGGGCCGCCAGGACGAGGCCGACCCGTCGCGGGTCGAGACGATCCTCGGGCGGCAGGTGCCGGAGCGCTACTCGCGCATCCTCAGCGAGCGCGGCGTCTTCAGCGAGCTGCACCGCACCGACCAGCCGGTCTTCATCAGCCCCGCCGAGGACGACGCGTTCTCGATGCCGCGGGTCGCGATCGCCGTCCGCGCCGGCGACGAGGTGCTCGGCTCGATCTGGGCCGCGGTGCACGCGCCGTTGAGCGAGGAGCGCAGCCAGGCGCTGCGGGAGGCCGCGACGTTGGCGGCGCTGCACCTGCTGCGGGCGCGGGCGGGGTCCGACGTGCAGCGGCGGGTGCGGGCCGACCTCGTGGGCTCGGTGCTCGAGGGCGGGCCGGGGGCCCGCGACTCGCTGAAGCGGCTCGGCCTCGCCGACGTGCCGCTGGTGGTGCTGGGCTTCACGGTGGCGGCCGGGGACGAGGCCGGCGACCCGGCGCAGTCGCACGAGCGCGAGCGGCTGGCCGACGCGTTCGCGGTGCACCTGTCGGCGATGAGCTCGCGCTCGGCGACGGCGCTGCTGGGCGGGACGGCGTACGGGCTGGCGGCGGCCTCGGCCGACGGCGCGGAGGACGCCGAGGAGCGGATGGTCGCGCTGGCGCGGGACTTCGTCGAGCGCATCGGCGAGCGCACCCGGCCGCTGATCGCGGTCGGCCCGGTCGCCTCGACCACCGCCGGCGTCGTCGACTCCCGCGCCACCACCGACCGGGTGCTGCGGGTGCTGCGCGAGCGGCACGGGCCCGGCGGGCGCGGCGGCGGCCCCGTGGTGGCCCGGCTGGCCGACGTCCAGACCGACCTGCTGCTGCTCGAGCTGCGCGACCTCGCCGGCGCCCGCGCCGAGCCACTCACCGGCCCGCTCGCCCGCCTGGTCGCCTACGACGAGCGCCACGCCGCCAGCCTGGTGCCCACCCTCCGCGCGTGGCTCGAGGCCTTCGGCGACATCGGCGCCGCCGCCGACGCCGTCTTCGTCCACCCCAACACCTTCCGCTACCGCCTCCGCCGGGTCCGCGAGGTCGGCGACGTCGACCTCGACGACCACCGCCAGCGCTTCGCCCTGATGTTGCAGCTGAGCCTGCTGGAGGGCTGAGCCAGGCGGAGGTGCGCAGGCCTCGCGCGGTCTCAGGAGCTACTTGGTCTTGGCCAGCTCGGTCTTGCCTTGGCCGTTGTTCGCCCACCGCAGGAACTTCGGCAGCTCGTCGGCCTTGACCTTGGCCTCGAAGGCGGGGTTGGTGACGTGGATCGACTTGCCCGTCGCCTTGGCGCTCTTGGTCGGCTTCACGTGACCACGCTTGATGTTGAAGCCGATCACCTGACCGGTTCCGTCGCGCAGAGCCTCGCCGTGGATGTGGTACTCCCAGGTCCTGACCCACTGCGCCTTGCCGGACAGGACGTTCGACCTCAGCGACCACCCGGCTCCGAACTGGTCGCGGCCGACGTCGAAGCTGCTCTTCCACGGGGCGACCATCTTGGCCGGCTCCATCAGGCCGACCTTGATCATCTTGTCGAGCGCAGCGATCGTCGCGTCCTCGTTCACCCCACGCGACGTCTCGAGCTCCTCGCTCGACGGGATGACGAGCCGGTACAGCTCGTCCCTCACCTGCTCGAGGTCCTGGGCCGTCGCCTCGTTGTCCTGGATCCTCCGCGCGACCCGGTTGCGCATGGCCGAGAACTTCTCGCCTCCGAGCCGGACCGCGATCACGTCCATCATCGCCAGCGTCGGCCCGGCTCCGGCCGGTCCCCTGAAGTCCTTGAAGGTCTCGTGGATCGTCGAGATCAGCGCCGCGTTCGCTGTGGTGAAGGCGACGAACGTCGTCGCGTCAGCCACCACGCCGTCGAGGAGGTCGCGCGTCGCTCCCTCCTCCGTGCCGTCCTCGTTCATGCGTACCGATCGCGTCAGCTGGCCGAACCGCTCGTCGATCGGTGTGTAGTCGATCTCGAACGTCGGCTTGAGTCCCCGGTTCGCCCGGGCGAACCGCTTCGACTCCGTGTCGATGCGCTCGTTGAGCGAGTCGACCGCATCGTCACTCAGCTTGCGGCGGATGATGGGCGACTGCCCGCTCGCCAATCGGCTGATGCGCGGCGATCCCCCGTCGTGCCGAGCAGTGGCGCCGCGGTGCGAGTCCTCAGCCAGGAGTGCGCCGGAGGACACGGCGGCCAGACTGCGACGCACGTGGGTGCAGCCCGGACCGTGCTGGTGCAGGTCGGCCCCGACCTGCTCGCCGCCGACCTCTGCCTGCGGGCCGGCCAAGAGCCGACGGAGGGGCGAGTGCGCGCTCGCGCCGTCGCCGTCCGTGGCCACGCGTGACGGACTCACGGGGGCGACGACCGGCGCATCCGGGGCGTGCGTCTCGGCGTGACGATCGTTCGGCGTGCTGGGCCGAGAGCCGGGCCGGCGTCGCTCGAAGGTCGGTCCCACGTCTGCCTCCTCGTCGTTCGGCATGACAGAACGTGCCACACCACCCTGGCGAGCACAGGCGAATGACCGATCCGGCCGAATCGTTCGCAGGACATGCCGACGACCCCACCGTGAGGGCGGGGTGTGGGGCGGTCAGGGTCGTCGGCGGCGGTCGACGGTGAAGGTGCGGCCGGTGGGGCTGGTCCACTCGTAGTGGCCGGGTTCGAGCACCCGGTAGCGCCAGCGGCTGTGGGTCTTGGCGCGGTGGTGCCGGCGGCAGAGCGGTGCGAGGTTGGACGTCGAGGTCGGGCCGCCGGACTCGTGGGGGTGGATGTGGTCGAGGTCGACGCGGCGTCTGGTGCAGCGTGGGAAGACGCAGTGGCGGTCGCGGAGCATCACGTACTCGGTGACGGCGGGGCTGGGCCTGTAGGCGTCGTTGGACTTCTCGACGTTCAGGTCGAGGACGGGTCGGACGGCGACCTTGGTGCCGGCGGTGGCGCACCACTGCTTGATCTGCTCGATGAGCACGGGGGTCTGGGTGTTGTCGAGGACGCCGGCGTCGGTGGCGTCGAGGTGCGCGTACAGCGTCACCCCGCGACCGGCGCCGGGCTCGGTGTCGAGGTCGAGGGCGAGCTGCGCGCGGGCCATCTCGCCCAGGGCCTGGGAGCGGCGGACGTCGAGGGTCTCGGTCGAGCCGAGGTCGGCGAGCTGCTGGGCACCTGCCTGGACGGCGGCTTCGAGGTCGATCGCGTCGGCGACGTCGAGGGTGGCGGCGATCTCGACGGTGCCGTTGATCGGCACGTCGAGCCCGTTCAGCCGGATGTCGACCTGCCGGCGTTCGGCGGCTTCCTGGCGTCGCCGTTCGGCTTCCTCGGGGTCGAACCGGGCAATCGCAGCGGCCGTGGTCCGCTCGATCTGGGCGAGCGAGAGGTCGTGGGCGAAGGGAGCCAGGGCCTGGTCGACGAACGCGGCGCCGACCTTGCTGAGGATCACGGTGTGCTCGGCGACCCGGAAGGCCCGCCACACCGGCACCTCGCCGGCGTCCACGCGGGCGTGGAGGCGGGGGAGGCGGTGGCGCAGCTCGAGGGCGTGGCCGAGGTAGCGCAGGCCGGAGTCGGTGGAGACGCCCATGACGGCCGCGAGGTCGAGCGCGGCCCATTCGTAGACGACCGGGGCGCCCGGGCCGGCGACCTCGAGCCCGGGTTCGGCCAGGGCATCGGCGACGTAGTCGGCGTCGTCCACCTCGTTCTCGGCCGCCCAGGCGAGCACGGCTCGGAGCTTGGCGACGTCGATCCGGGCTTGCTCGGCCACCACGGACTCGACCGCGTCGAGCAGCGGGGCGCTGCTGACGCGGGCGCTCTGGGTGGTGGTCGGCATGCGCCGATTCTATCGGTGACCACTGACAACCGCTCGGCTGTTCGATGGCCTGTAGACAACTCCGGTAGGCCCTTCGACAAGCTCAGGGTCCGTGGCTTCGGGCTGGCCTTGGTGGGCCGGTGGTTTCGACTACGCTCGCCGGGGCTCGCTGCTTAACCACCGGCGGCTCCGGTGGTCGAGGTGCGAGGCCGGCCACGGCCGAGCCTCGAGACCTCGCACGGTCAACGGCAACGCACCCCCACGGACCCTGAGCTTGTCGAAGGGACGTCGTGCGCGAACGTCTGCGCGAAGGGCTGGTGGTTTCGACGACGCTCGCTGGGGCTCGCTGCTCAACCACCGGTGAGTGCCCTTCGACAGGCTCAGGGTCCGTGTGGGCAGGTCGGCCTCGGCGGGCCGGTGGGTCTGGGGGTCAGCCGGTCGGGGTGGCGGTCAGGCGCAGGGTGCAGGGGGTGGACGACGACGGCGACCACAGCAGACCCACGGTGACCCGCACGGCCGGGGAGCCCGCGGCCTGGATGGTGCCCTCGAAGGTGGTGGACGCCGTGAGGCCGGCCGGCGCGGGCTCGCCGAGGACGGTGAGGGTGTTGGCGACGTTCACCACCGAGCGCGGGCTCTGGGTGCCGCCGCTGCGCACGATCTCGTTGCCCACCCGGTCGAGGCGGCCGGAGACCGAGGTGACCACCAGCCGCGCCAGCCGCTGCGTGGCGTCGCACGCGAAGCCGAACCGCAGGTTCTTCATCGCCAGCACCTGCGTCTCGGGCAGGTCGCCGACGGCGCGCGCCACGGTCACCGACGGCGGCGCCACGGTGCCGCGGGCCAGGTCGCGGGCGGTCAACGAGCCGTCGCGGACCGAGCCGCCGGTGACGGCACCCGGCTTGATCTTGGCCGTGGTGACGGCCCTGTCGCGCAGCTGCTTGGTGCCGACGCTGCCGGCGGCGACGCCGGCCGCGTACGACGTCGACGCGCAGGCGAGCAGCAGCGCCAGCACCATCACCACGAGGGACGGCGCGACAGAGGGCAGGGCGAGGGGACGACGGGTCACGGGGTCTCCGAGGAATGCAGGGACGCAGGAAGGGACGACCAACGCTGGCACCCGCCCGGCCCGCCGCCCATGGCCCGATCGGGTCAGGGCGTGGCGAGGCCGGCGAGGTAGGTCTCGAGCAGACGCCGGCAGACCCGGTCCCAGGTCGGCCCGGGCCGGCCGGGCTGGGCGAGGGTGGCGCCGAGCCACGCGACGTCGGCCACCTCGACCTCGCGGCGGATCGAGCCCTCGGCGGCGCCGCGGTCGAGCAGGGCGCGGATGCGGGTGTGCAGCTCGCGCTGGGCGGCGCGGGCCTCCCGGCCGCGCGGGGCCGGGCCGCCGGTCGAGGGCAGCAGCATCGCGTCGCGGTCGCCGACGACCGCGGTGAGGAAGCCGCGCAGCGCGTCGACGGCGGTGGGGGCGTCGTCCGTGGCCGCCTCGATGCGGGTCAGCATCAGCTCGAAGGAGCGGCGGGTGAGGTCGTCGAGCAGGTCGTCGCGCGTGGGGTGGTTGCGGTAGACGGTGCCGACGCCGACCCCGGCGTCCTTCGCGATGGTGGCCATCGGCACGGCGAGTCCCTCGCGGTGGATGGCGGCCACCGCGGCCCGCGCCAGCCGCTCGCGGTTCTGCACGGCATCGGTCCGGGGCGCCCGGCGGCGCGTCGTCCCCTCGCCGCTCACGACGTCCATTCAAACCGACCTCGTCGACCGGGGAATGAATCGGACGATATCGTCCGTTTAGAGGTCGCACCGGGCAGTGGGTCCGGTCGACGAGGGAGGTCAGCGATGAGGGCAGTGCGGTTCCACGAGTACGGCGGTCCGGAGGTCCTGCGGCTGGACGACGCCCCCGAGCCCGAGCCGGGCCCCGGCCAGGCGCGGGTGCGGGTGGCGGCGACGAGCTTCAACGGCATCGACGGCACCGTCCGAGCCGGCGCCATGCAGGGCCCGATCCCGGTCGCCCTCCCCCACACCCCGGGTCGCGACGTCGCCGGCACGGTCGACGCGCTCGGCGACGGCGTGACCGGGCTCGAGGTCGGGCAACCGGTCGTCGGGTTCCTCCCGATGGTCGCGGACGGCGCCTCGGCCGAGCTGGTGCTGGTCGACGCCGACACCCTCGCCACCGCGCCCACGAGCATCCCGCTCGTCGACGCCGCGGCCCTGCCCCTCGTCGGCCTCACCGCCCGGCAGGCGCTGTTCGACCACGGCGGCCTGCAGGCCGGCCAGCGGGTGCTCGTCAACGGCGCGAGCGGCGCCGTGGGCGGCTACGCCGTCCAGCTGGCCGCGGCCGCCGGCGCGCACGTGATCGCCACCGCCGGGCCCGGCAGCGCCGAGCGCGTGCGCGCCCAGGGCGCGGCCGAGGTCGTCGACCACACCGCCGGCGACGTCGCCACGGCGGTCACCGAGCCGGTCGACGTCGTCCTCAACCTCGCGCCCGTTGACCCCGGCGTTCTGGCCTCGTTCGCCGGCCTCGTCCGCGACGGCGGCATCGTCGTCAACACCACCGTCTGGATGCCCGCCCCCACCGACGAGGCCCGCGGCGTCCGTGGCGTGAACCTGTTCGTCGAGACCGACGCCGCCGCGCTGGCCGAGCTGGTGGCGCGCGTCGACCGCGGCGAGCTGCGGGTCGACGTCGCCGAGCGGGTCGCGCTCGCCGACCTGCCCGACGTCCACGCCCGGGCAGCCGCCGGCACGCTGCCGGGCAAGGTGGTCGTCGAGATCGGCTGAGGCCCGGCCTAGCCGTGCTGTCCGGACTGGTCGACCAGCAGCAGCAGGATGCGGCGCAGCTCGGCCCGATCGGACGCCGAGACCCGCGCGAGCCGCTCGTCGAACCCGGCGGCGAGGGCGGCCCGCGCCCGGCGCAGCGCGTCCTCGCCCGCGTCGGTGAGGGCGAGCCGGTGGCGCCGCAGGTCGGCCTCGTCGATGGCCCGTTGCAGCAGGCCCTTGGCGACGAGGCTGCGCACGTAGGCCGTCACGCTGGCGCGCGGGATCATCAGCCGGTCGGCCAGCTGCGCCGGGTAGGGCGAGGCGCCCACCTCGTCGAGGACGAAGAACTCCTTGGTCTCCAGCCCGAGCTCGTCGAGCTCGGCGACGCAGGAGCCCAGCACGACCGTGACCAGCCGGTGGTTGAGGCTCCACAGCTGCGCGCCGTCGTCGCCCACGCCCCACCTCCCGAACTGATACGGTCTCGTACTAGTACGAAACAGAACTATCAGACGTCCGGAACTTCATGCCGGACCACACCACTCGGGAAGGTACCCGCCCGTGATCCGTCACCTCCGCATCCCCCGCGGCCCGTTCGACCTCGCCGCCGACCTGCACCTGCCGGACGACCACGATCCCGCGACGCCCCGGCCGGCCGTCGTCCTGTCGACCCCGGGCAGCAGCGTGAAGGAGCAGATCGGCGCGACCTACGCCTCGCGGCTCGCCGCCCGCGGCCTCGCCGCGCTCACCTTCGACCCGGCCCACCAGGGCGCGAGCGGCGGCGAGCCCCGCGACCTCGAGGACCCCTACCGCCGCGGCGAGGACATCTCCTACGCCATCGACGCCCTGAGCACCGTGGCCGGCGTCGACCCCGAACGCATCGGCGCCCTCGGCATCTGCGCGGGCGGCGGTTACGCCGTCCACACCGCGCGCACCGACCACCGCATCAGGGCCCTCGGCACCGTCGTCGCCGGCAACATGGGGACGTCGTGGCGCAGCCCCGGCTTCGCCCCCGACGGGCCCGTCGCCACGCTCGACGCCCTCGCCGCCGCCCGCACCCGCGAGGCCGTCACCGGCACGCTCGACCGCTCGCCCTGGCTGCCCGACACCCTGGAGGAGGCCGAGCGGGCCGGCCTCGACGACGTCGACACGCTGCAGGCGATCACCTACTACCGCACCCCGCGCGGGCAGCACGAGCGCTCGACCAACCGACGGCTCACCCGCAGCGACACCCTGCTGCTCGGCTACGACGCCTTCCACCTCGTCGACCCGCTGCTCACCCAGCCCCTCCAGGTCGTCGTGGGCGGACGCCGCGGCACCACCTGCTCCTACGAGGCCGGACTGGCCCTGTTCGAGATGGCCCCGAACCCGGTCGACCTGCTCGTCGTCGAGGGCGCCGGGCATTACGACCTGTACGACGTCCCCCGCTACGTCGACCAGGCCGTCGAGCGGCTGGCCGCCTTCTACGGCGACCATCTCTAGGCCGCCGGCACACCGGGACCGGACCGGAGACCTCCGGCGGGGCCGGGGTCAGACCTTGAGGGTGCCCATGCCGCCGTCGACACCGAGCACCGTGCCCGTGGTCGAGGCGGACAGCGGGCTGGCCAGGTAGGCCACGGCGTGGGCCACCTCGTCGGCGGTCACCAGCCGCCCCATGGGCTGGCGCGCCCGCAGCGCGGCGGCCTCGGCGGTCGGGTCGGCGGCGGCCGCGAGGAGCCGGTTGATCCAGGGGGTGTCGGCCGTGCCGGGCGCGACGGCGTTGACGCGGACGCCCTCCGTGACGTGGTCGGCCGCCATCGCGAGGGTCATGGCGTAGATCGCGCCCTTCGTCGCCGAGTAGAGGACGCGGTTGCGCACGCCGACCACCGCCACGACCGACGACACGTTCACGAGCGAGGCGCTCGGCGAGCGGCGCAGCAGGGGCATCATCGCGGCGGCGGTGCGGGCCATCGAGACCACGTTGACGTCGAGCACGCGGTGCCACTCGTCGCGGTCGTTGGCCGTCACGTCGCCGGCGGCCCCGATGCCCGCGTTGTTGACCAGCACGTCGAGCCGGCCGTGGCGCGTCGTCAGGTGGTCGACGGCGCGGGCGAGGTCGGTCTCGGAGGTGAGGTCGCACGGCACGAACTCGTGCCCCGCCTCGGGTGCGACCAGGTCGAGCACGACGACGGTCGCGCCGCGGTCGGTCAGCTGGGCGGCCACCGCCGCGCCGATGCCGCTGGAGCCGCCGGTGACGACCGCGACCAGTCCTGCGAAGTCCTTCACGTGGTGCCTTCTTCCGTCGTGGTCGAGCGAGGGTCAGTGGTGGACGCGGGGGTCGACCTGCAGCTTGGGGCCGCGGCCCGCGCCGGCGGGCCGCCAGCCGGCGAGCACGTCGTGGGTCTGGTGCAGCCCGACGGTGGCCGCGACGAGCGGGCGGGGGTCGACGTCGCCGGCGGCATACCGGTCGATCGCCCCCGCCAGGCCGCCGGAGGCGCCGAGCACGCCCACCGCCGTCACGTCCTTGAGCGCGATCGCACGGGTGTCGACGAGGCTGGGTGTGCCGGCCAGGCCGATGTAGACCACGCGCCGGCCGGGCTCGACGAGCTCGACCGCCCGGGCGGGCAGGTCGGCCGCGTTGGAGGCGTCGACGACGGCGTCGAAGGCCAGCGGGGGCAGGTCGCGCTCGGTCCAGGCGTGCTCGAAGCCGAGGCTGCGGGCGAAGTCGAGCGACTCCGGCGTGACGCCGACCAGGTGCACCTCGACGCCCCGTGCGCGGGCGAGCAGGCCGACCAGCAGACCGATCGTGCCGGGCCCCAGCACGAGCAGCCGTTCGCCCTCGCGCACCGCCGCGCCCTCGAGCGCACGCCAGGCGTTGCCCCCCGGCTCGACCAGCGCGCCGGCCGCGTCGTCGACCTCGTCGGGCAGGGGGTGGAGGCTCGCCACCGGCACGAGCAGCTGCTCGGCGAGCGCCCCGGGGTAGGAGCCGCGGATGCCGAGCTCGCTGCGCTGCTCGCACACGTGCTGACGCCCGCCGCGGCACCGCCGGCAGCGCCCGCAGCCGAGCATGGTGTCGCCGGTGACCCGGCGTCCGAGCCACGACTCGTCGTCGCGGCCGCCGACCGCGACCACCGTGCCGCTCCACTCGTGCCCCAGGCACAGCGGGAAGGTGGTGATGCCCTCGTGGAGGTACTGCATCTCGCCGGTGAAGAACTCGACGTCGGTGCCGCACACGCCCACCCGCGCGACGTCGACGACCACCTCGCCCGGGCCGGCGACGGGCGCGGCGACGTCCTGCACCTGCGACGTGCGCGGCCCGGTGAGCACGAAGGCCTTCACGGTCGGGCGCTCATCGGGGTGCCAGCACCCGCTGGCGTTGGGTGCCGAGGCCCTCGATGCCCAGCTGCATCACGTCGCCGGGCTGCAGCCAGACCTGCGGGTCGAGGCCCATGCCGACGCCGGGCGGCGTGCCCGTGTTGATCAGGTCACCGGGCTCGAGCACCATGAACTGGCTCAGGTGGTGCACGATCACGTAGGGGTCGAAGATCATCGTCGCGGTCGAGCCCGTCTGGCGCCGCTGCCCGTTGACGTCCAGCCACATGTCGAGCGCGAGCACGTCGTCGATCTCGTCGGGCGTGACCAGCCAGGGGCCGGCCGGGTTGAAGGTCTCGGCCGACTTGCCCTTCGACCACTGCCCCGACCGCTCGAGCTGGAAGGCCCGCTCGCTGACGTCGTTGACGAGCACGAAGCCTGCGATGGCGTCGCGCGCCTCGTCGACGGAGTCGAGGTAGGAGGTGCGCCGCCCGACGACGACGCCGAGCTCGACCTCCCAGTCGGTCTTGGTCGAGCCGCGCGGGATGCGCACGTCGTCGTCCGGCCCGATCATCGTGTTGGGCGACTTGGTGAACAGGATCGGCTCGGCCGGCACCTCCTGGCCCGTCTCGGCCGCGTGGTCGCTGTAGTTGAGACCGATGCAGAGGATCTGGTGCGGTCGCGCGATCGGCGCGCCGACCCGCTCGCCGGCCAGCTCGCGCACCCGGCCCGACGCGACGCGCTCGTCGACGACGGGCGCGAGGACCTCGACGCCCCGGGCGAAGAAGTCGGCGTCGTAGTCGGCGACGACGTCCGAGACGTCGACGTAGTGGGTCTCGTCGATCAGCACGACCGGGCGCTCCGCGCCGACCGCGCCGAGGCGCATCAGTCTCACTCTGGTCTCCTGGTTCGAGGGGGTGGCACGGGGAGTCGGCCCGACCACGCGAAGGTGGGCAGGCCGCGGCAGTCCGGCTCGGCGACGAAGACGCTGCCCGAGAGCGGCGCCGCGGCGCGCTCGGCGTCGCTCAGCTCGCCGAAGGCCGTCGTGATGACGAGCCGGTCGAGGCCGTCGCCGGCGAAGGCGACACTGGTGGTGTGCGGGCACGGCACCGCGACGACGGCGGCCAGGGTGCCGCGCGGGTCGTAGCGGTGCACCTCGCCGGCGCCGTGGATCGCGATCCACAGCCGGCCGTGCTCGTCGACGGCGAGCCCGTCGGGCGTGCGGTCGGACAGGTCGAGCAGGCGCGTGCGCGGCCCGACGCGGCCGGTGTCGTGGTCGTAGTCGCGCCGCCACACGGTGCCCGGCACGCTGTCGACGCTGTAGAGCGTGGCGCCGTCGGGCGAGAAGCCCAGGCCGTTCGAGAGGCCGAGGTCGTCGTCGAGCACGGTGACGCCGTCCGCGCCCACCTGCAGGAGCCGCTGCGAGCGGTGCGCGCCGTCGAGCGAGACCGTGCCGACCAGGAAGCGTCCGCGCGCGTCGCAGACGCCGTCGTTGAAGCGGTCGCGCCGCCCGACCAGGCCGATCGGCTCGCCGGCGATGCGGGTGCCGTCGGGTCGCACGGTCGTGAGGCGGCGTCCGGTGGCCACCAGCAGCGACCCGTCGTCGGCCCGGGCGGCGGCGCCGACGTGGGCGTCGAAGTCGTGGCGGGTCTCGACCACGAGCCGGTCGCGCTCGAGCCGGCCCAGGAAGCAGGCGCGGCCGAGGATGTCGACCCACAGCAGCCGCCGGGTCACGGCGTCCCAGCGCGGCCCCTCGGCGAGGGCGAACCGGGCGTCGGTGACGGCCACCGGCGGGGCCGTCGGGGACGTCGGGGACGTGGGGCTCACCGCCTCGCGCCGGCCAGGTCGCGGATCTCGTCGAGCGCGTCGACGAGCACCGTTAGCGGGGTGCGGTAGGCCAGCGCGCTCACGCTGATCGCGCCGCTCGGCGTCGTCGGGCCGGTGAGGAAGACCGGGACGGCGAGGCAGTTGATGCCGGGCTCGTTCTCCTGGTCGTCGACGCTGAACCCGCGCTCGCGGGCCTGGGCCAGCTCGCGGTGCAGCGCGTCGACGCTGGTCGGCGTGCGGTCGGTGCGTCGCTCGAGCGTCCGCGAGCCCGTCCAGGCGGCCACCTGGTCGCGGTCGGTGAGGGCGAAGGAGAGCAGCAGCTTGCCGGCCGCGGTGCAGTGGGCCGGGTTGCGACCGCCGACCACCGAGGTCAGCCGCACCGCGCCCTCGGCCGGGTCGACCTTCGCGCGGTAGACCACGTCGTCGCCGTCGAGGGCCGTGTAGTGCGCGGTCTCGCCGAACCGGGCGGCGAGGGCCTCGAGGGCCGGGCGCACGCGCACGTGGTCGGGCCGCGCCTGGTGGTGGGCGAAGGCGAGCCGGAGGAACTCGTCGCCGAGCACGTAGTGACCCGGCCCGAGCTGCTCGGCGAGGCCGGCGCGACGCAGGACGCCCAGTGCGCGGTGCACCGTGGGCTTCGGGCTGCCCACGGCGGCCGTGATCTCCTCCAGCGACGCCCCCTCGGGGTAGCCGGCCAGGGTGGTGAGCACGACCAGGGTGCGGTCGGCGCCCACCAGCCGCTCCGGCGCGGGGCTGTCGCTCGCGGCCCGGGGGGCGGTACCGTGCAGCACGTTCCAGATGCTAGATCATCGTTTCGAGAATTGGAATCCGATGTCGCAGCGACGCAGCGCCCAGTGGTACGCCGGCACCGACCGCAACGCCTACATCCACCGCGCGTGGATGCGACGGGGGCTGCCGTCCGACGCCTTCGACGGCCGACCGCACATCGCGATCGCCAACACCGCCTCCGACCTCACCCCGTGCAACCGCCACCTCACCGAGGTCGCCGCGAGCGTGGCGCAGGGCGTCTACGCCGCGGGCGGCATCCCGCTCGAGCTGCCGGTGGTGTCGCTCGGCGAGACGCTCGTCCGGCCGACGGCGATGCTGTGGCGCAACATGGCCGCGATGGCGACGGAGGAGATGCTGCGCGCCAACCCGGTCGACGGCGTCGTCCTGCTCGGCGGGTGCGACAAGACCATCCCCTCGCTGCTGATGGCGGCCGCCTCGGTCGACCTCCCGGCGCTGGTCGTGCCCGGCGGGCCGATGCTGACCGGCACGTTCCGCGGCGTCCCGCTGGGGTGCGGCACCGACGTGTGGCGGCTCTCGGAGGAGGTGCGCGCCGGCACCCTCTCCGAGGAGCAGTTCCTGCGGTCGGAGTCGTCGATGATCCGTAGCCGCGGCCACTGCAACACGATGGGCACGGCGTCGACCATGGCGATGGTGGCCGAGGCGCTGGGCGCGACCATCCCTGGCACCGCCGGCACCCCCGCACCCGACAGCCGGCTGCTCGAGGGCTCGCACGAGGCCGGCCGGCTGGCGGTCGAGATGGTGCACGCCGACCGGCGTCCAAGTGGGCTGTTCACCCGGGCCTCGTTCCTCAACGCCGTCGTCGCCCTGGCCGCGGTGGGCGGCTCGACGAACGCCGTCGTGCACCTGCTGGCCATCGCCGGCCGCCTCGGCGTCGAGCTCACCCAGGACGACTTCGACGCCACCGGTGCCGGGGTGCCGCTCCTGGTCGACCTGCAGCCCGCGGGCAGGTACCTGATGGAGGACCTGCACCGGGCCGGCGGGCTGCTCGCCGTGCTGCGCCAGGTCGAGGACCTGCTGGACGACGAGGCCCTCACGGTGACCGGACGGCCGCTCACCAGCTACCTCGCCGACGCCGAGATCTGGGACCGCGAGGTGATCCGGCCGCGTGACGAGCCGCTGCAGGCCAGCGCGGGCATCGTCGTGCTGCACGGCAACCTGGCGCCCGACGGCGCCGTCATCAAGCCTGCGGCGGCCACGCCCGCGCTGCTGCACCACCGGGGCCGCGCCGTGGTCTTCGACTCGATCGAGGACCTGCACGCCCGCATCGACGACCCCGACCTCGACGTCGACGCCGACTCGGTGCTCGTGCTGCGCGGCTGCGGCCCGCGCGGCTATCCCGGCATGCCGGAGGTCGCCAACCTGCCGCTGCCCACCAAGCTGCTCGAGGCCGGCGTGCGCGACATGGTGCGGATCTGCGACGGCCGGATGAGCGGCACCGCCTACGGCACCGTCGTCCTCCACGTGGCGCCGGAGGCCGCGGCCGGCGGGCCGCTCGGCCTGCTGCGCACCGGTGACGTCGTCGTCCTCGACGTCGCCCACCGTCGGCTCGACGTCGAGCTGACGCCCGACGAGCTGGCGTCCCGCGAGCCCGCCCCGGCGATGGTCGAGGCGTTCGCGGCGCCGCGGCGCGGGTGGGAGCAGCTCTACGTGCGCACGGTGATGCAGGCCGACACCGGGGCCGACCTCGACTTCCTCGTCGGGTCGAGCGGGTCGGAGGTCTCGCGCGAGTCGCACTGACGCACCGGCTCCGGGGTGTCGGCCGGGGCCGGGACGGTCTCGCGGCCAGCCGGCCCTAGGCGGGCTCGGGCTCGGGCTTGACCGCCAGCACGGGGCAGGTGGCGTCGAGCAGGATCCGCTGGGCGGTGCTGCCGAAGACCAGCTTGCCGACCGGCGTGCGGGCGCGCAGCCCGAGGACGACGAGCCGGGCGTCGCGGCGCTGCGCCACCTGCACGACCCGGTCGCTCGGGTCGGCCAGGTCGCCCTGCTCGACCTCGACCCGGCCGGCCAGCGCGGGCCAGCGGGCCTCGGCCTCGGCCGTGGACGGCGGCGCCTCCCCCCGCACGGCACTGACCAGGACGACGGTCTCGCCCGCCGGGCCGTCCACCTCGGCGGCGGCGCGGACGGCGGCGTGCCCGGGCGGGGTGTCGGCGTACGCCACGACGACGGTCATCGGTGGGCCTCCAGGTCGGTCGGCGCGGTCACTGCAGGAACCCCATCGGCAGGTCGACCGGCAGCAGCGACGGCAGCGCGAGGAGCACCGCGCCGAGCACGACGGTGTAGACGACCGCCGTGCGCGGCCTGACCCACGCCACCAGCAGCAGGAAGGCCGGGACGAAGACCAGCGTGGCCGAGACGTAGCCGACGGCCGCGACCAGGACCAGGAAGCCGGCCATGGCGGCGAAGGTGCGGGCGGCGACGAGGAGGTCGTGGTGGCGGGTCGCCGCGACGACGGCGGTGCCGGTGCGCTCGGCGACCAGCGTGCCGCCCCCGCCGGGCGCCGGCCCCGCGACGTCGGCGGCGAGCGGGCCGTCGTCCGCGGAGAGACGCGCCGAGCGGTGCCGCACCTCCTGCAGGAGCAGGAAGCCGGCCGCGAGCAGTCCGCCGACGGCGACCAGCTGGGGCATCAGCTGCGCCTCGTCGGAGAACGACCGGCTCGCCCAGAGCGCGCCGCCGAAGACCAGCACCGAGAGCGCGGCCACCCCGAGCGACCAGCCCGTGCCGGCCAGCGAGCCCTCGAGCTCGTCGCCGGTGTCGTCGGCGACCTCGTCGGCCTCGTGCTCGTCGCGGTGGCCGTCGTCGGCCTCGCCGGAGCGGCGGCGCAGCCGCTTGGCCACGGCCCACAGCACCGGCACGACGAGCACGGCGGCGAAGACCAGGACGCCGGGCCGGGTGAGCCAGCCGTAGCCGTCGTAGAGGTTGGTGGTCAGGTAGTAGTAGCGCTCCATCGGGATCGCGAGCACGAAGCCGATGAGCAGGGGCGCGCGGGGCACGCCCGTGGCCTTGAGGAAGAACCCGACCACGCCGAGCGCGACCATGATCCACAGGTCGCCGAGCTGGCCGCCCTCCTGGAAGGCACCGAGCAGCATCACGACGAGTAGGCCGGGGCCGAGCACCGCGAACGGCACCTTGGTGAGCCGGGCGAGCTGGCCGGTGGCGAGGAAGCAGAGGAACGCGCCGGCGACCGAGGCGATCGCGAACGACCAGATGATGACGTACATCAGGTCGAGGTGGTCGGTGACGATGGCCGGACCTGGCTGGATGCCGTAGGTCAGCAGCATCCCGAGCAGCATCGCCGACGGGACGCCGCCGGGGATGCCGAACAGGAAGGTCGGGATGAGGTCGCCGGCCTCGACGGAGTTGTTGGCGCTCTCGGGGCCGACGATGCCGCGGGGGTCGCCCTTGCCGAACTTGCGCTTGTCCTTCGCCGTGGCGACCGCCTGGCCGTAGGCGAGCCAGGTGCCGGCGGTGGCGCCGACGCCGGGCAGGACGCCGGCCCAGATGCCGATCAGCGAGCCGCGGACGACCTGGGTCCAGTGCGTGAGCCACTCGCGGATGCCGGAGCCCCAGCCGCCCGACAGCTCCACCGGCTTCTCCTCGACCCGGCGCTGGCCGACCCGGCTGGCGATCTCGGCGAGGCCGAAGATGCCGAGCGCGACGGCGACGAGCGACATGCCGTCGCTGAGGAACAGCGAGCCGAAGGAGAAGCGCTCCTCGGCGGTGGTCGGCGAGGTGCCGACCAGGCCGAGCAGCAGGCCGAGGAAGCCGGCGGTGAGGCCCTTGAGCACGTTGCCGCGCGAGAGCACGGCCGCGAGCGAGACGCCGAGGATGGTGAGCATGAACAGCTCGGGGCTGCCGAACGACAGCACGAGCGGGCGGGCCAGCGGGATGGCGACGGTCAGCCCGACCGCCCCGATCAGGCCGCCGGCCATGGAGGAGAGGAAGGCGAGCGAGAGCGCCCGTTTGGCCTGTCCCTGCCGGGCCATCGAGTAGCCGTCGAGCATCGTCACGCTCGCCGAGGCCGATCCCGGTGCGCCGAGGAGCACCGCGGCGACGGTGTCGGAGGTGTGCACCACGGCGAGGGCGCCGATGAGCAGGGCCAGGGCCTGCTCGGGCTCCATGCCGAAGGTGACCGGCAGCAGGATGGCCACGGCGCCGGTGCCGCCGAGGCCGGGGATCAGGCCGATGACGAGGC
The DNA here is from genome assembly GCF_039543705.1 of Nocardioides marinquilinus. NCBI lineage: Bacteria > Bacillati > Actinomycetota > Actinomycetes > Propionibacteriales > Nocardioidaceae > Nocardioides > Nocardioides marinquilinus. The sequence continues at coordinate 902,930 of NZ_BAABKG010000001.1, read as the reverse complement.
CGGCGAGGACGCCGATCACCAGCATGACCAGCAGGGACGGGGAGGCCAGGGAGGCCAGCGCGGAGAAGGCAGCGTCGGTCATCGGGGCACCTCAGCCGATCTCGATGTCGTAGTCGCCCTCGAGCAGCTCGAGGACGTCGTCGCGGACCTCGTCGTCGACCTGGTAGGCCTCGCCGATCCGCTCGGGCAGGTCGGCGGAGGCGTCGAGCGGGTAGCCGCCGAGCACCTCCTGCGCCGAGGTCTGGAAGGCGGGGTCCTGGCCGAGGCGGTCGGCCGTCGTCCGGAGCAGCTCGAGGGCCTCGTCGGGCGTGTCCTCGGGCACCCACAGCGCCTTCTGGTAGGTGTAGGTGAGCGCCAGGATGGCGGTGTAGGTGCGCATCGCGTCGGCGGGCGGCTGCTCGCCGTAGAGGTCCTCGTAGGCCTCGACGACCGTCGGCAGGTCGGGGAAGTTCGGGTCGCGCACGACGTCGCCGTCGTCGTCGACCTGGCCGAGGCTGAACAGCGGCACCGCGGTGCCGTCCTTCACCAGCGGGTCGACGGCGGGGCCGTAGGACGACGTGGTCTGGTAGTCGATGTCGACCTCGCCGCGCTGAAGCGCGAGGTTGACCGGCCCGCGGCCCTCGAAGCCGAAGGTGGCGTCGACGTCCGCACCGAGCAGGTCGAAGGCCAGCAGGGTGGTCAGGTCGAGGCTCGTCGCGGCGATGCCGCCGAAGGTGAGCGGCTCGTCGCGGTCGACGAGGTCGGCGACCCCGCGGACGCCGGCGGCGGTGCGCGCGTAGACGACGGCGCCGGTGCCGTTGGCGAGGATCGGCCGGAGGTCCTCGAAGTCGTAGCGGACCGCCGGCATGTCGAGCAGGTAGGGCACGACGGTCGAGGCGGTGCTCACCAGCCACTCGGTGCCGTCGGGCTTCGCCGAGGTCATGAAGTGGTTGGTGCCGAGGATGCCCTCGCCGCCGTCGTCGTTGACCGGCGCCAGCCCGGGGGCACCGGGGACGGCGTGGGTCAGCTCGCCCGCGACGAAGCGGGCCCAGGTGTCGGTGCCGCCGCCCTCGGCGAGCGGGATCATCATCTCGACCGTCTCGCCCGCGTAGTCACCGTCGGTGGTGGAGGCGGCCGGGTCGAGCAGGCCGCCGCCGAAGACGCTGACCCCCGCGGCGAGGGCGGTGAACCCGGCGACCACGGCGACGACGACCCCGCGCCGGGGCGGGGTGCCCCGCGTCGCGGTGTCCGCCGTGCCGTGGGCGACCGGTGTGTCCGGTGCCTCCGGCGCCTTCGGCGGGGTGCCGGTCGAGGTCGCGGCCTCGTCGACGTGCTGGGTCATGCCTTCCTCCAGGTGCGGTGAGCCTGCCACGGGAACGGCCCTCGTGGCAGGGAGTCGGAGCAGCTGCTCACGCCGAGACCGACGGCAGCAGGGGCGGGTCGGGCAGCACGACCGAGCCGTGTGCGAGCCGCCGGTAGGTGCGGGTGATGCCGACGACGGGGACGCCGTCGTGGGACTCGACGAACGTCTCGACGCACCCGGCCGGCGTCCCGAGACGCAGGCCGGTGGCGGCGTCGGCGTCGTCCACGAGCTCGTGGACGACGGTGCCGGGCAGCCCGCCGGCGAGGGTGAGCGCGACCGAGCCGGTGACGGGCACGGCCGGGTGGAAGCGGCCCATCGAGAGCATCCGCACGGTCAGGTCGGCGGGGGGCTCGTCGAGGTCGGCCGGGTGCGGGGTCGAGACGAGGGCGAGCTTGGGCACCGCCCGCTCGACCTCCTCGGGGGTCTCGGCGAGGCCCATGAGCACGCCGGCCTCGCGGCGGACGGCGTCGAGGCGGCCGAGCAGGCCGGGCGTCGCGTCGAGCTCGGCCGGGCTCTCGTCGCCGCGCACGCCGAGGTCGGCGGCGGCGACGGCGACGACGGGGGCGCCGGCGTCCACGAGGCTCACGCGCACCGCACCGACCGCGGCCGAGAGGACGTCGGAGGGCCGGCCGCTCGGCAGCAGCCGGCCGGTGCTGCGGCCGGCCGGGTCGACGAAGCCCATGCGCACGGGCGCGCCGAGGAACGGCACGCCGGGCAGCCGCTCGGTCGGCTCCTCGCTGAGGACGCCGCCGGGCGTGGCGACCTTCTGCACGATCAGCTGGCCGGTGTTGGTGTTGAGCACCCGGACGACGGTCTCGCCGTCGACGGGGGCCACCCAGCCCTCCCGGATCGCGAACGGCGCCACGACCGCGGAGCAGTTGCCGCAGTTGCTGCCCCAGTCGACCTTCGCCTCCTCGATGCCGACCTGGGCGAAGGTGTACTCGACGTCGACGCCGGCGGCCTGCGACGCGGCGAGGATCACCGCCTTGCTGGTGGTCGACGTCCCGCCACCGAGCCCGTCGACCTGACGGGCGTCGGGGCTGCCGTAGAGCCGGAGCAGCACCTCGTCGACCGAGAGGTCGGGCACCGCGAGGTCGTCGCGGCGGAAGACCCAGCACTTGCTGGTCCCGCCGCGCATCCAGGTCGCTGCGATCTCGCGCACTCGAGGCCTCCTCTGGTCGGTCCGGTCGATCCGGACCGGCATCAGGTTGGGCGACGGTGACCTGTAGCACAATCACGATCTGGCACAGTTAGTTGAAGCAATGCTTCATGGTCGAGTGCCGGCCCGGAAACCCCTCGCGCTCGTCGCCGCAGTTTCAGCGCTGCTGGAGCCTGCTTCACGGTCATGTAGCGATGCTTCAGGCACAATGTCGGCGTGCTCGACGTCAAACGACTGCAGGTGCTGCTCGCCGTGGTCGAGCAGGGCTCGGTCACCGCCGCCGCCGAGGCGCTGGGCTACACGCCGTCCGCGATCTCGCAGCAGCTGCTGCGGCTCGAGCGCGAGGCCGGCGTCCCCCTGCTCGACCGGCACGCCCGCGGCATGCGACCCACGGACGCCGGCCTGGTGCTGGCGCGGCACGCCCGCAAGGTGGTGCGCCAGCTCGCCGCCGCCGAGGCCGACCTCGCCGACATCGCCGGGGTGCGCCGCGGCAGCGTCACGCTCGGCACCTTCCCCACCGTGGGCAGCTCGTTCCTCCCGCTGGCGGTGCGGCGCTACCGCGAGCTCTACCCGGCCATCACGCTGACCGTCGAGAGCGGGCGCGAGGAGCACCTCATCCGGCTGCTCGAGGAGGGGCGGGTGGCGATGTCGCTGCTGTGGGACTACGAGTGGGAGCGCATCGAGAACGACGACCTCGTGCTCACCGAGCTGTTCGTCGACCCCACCGTGCTGCTGGTCGGCTCCGGCCACCGGTTCGCGCGGCGGCGCACGGTGCGGATGGCCGACCTCGCCGAGGAGCCGTGGATCATCCGGGCCGGCGGACACCCGGTGGTCGAGGTGCTCGAGCGCAGCGCGCTCGCCGCGGGCTTCACCCCGACCATCGCGTTCGGCGCCAACGACTACCAGGAGGCGCAGGCCATGGTCAGCGTCGGCCTCGGCATCGCCCTCGCGCCCCGCACCGCGACGGTCAACCAGCACCCCGACGTGCGGGTCGTCTCCCTCGGCGACACCGCACCGTCGCGCCGGGTGCTGGTCGCCCACCGCGACGGCCGGGTGCGTGGCGCCGCCGAGCTGGCCCTGCACGACGTCCTCGTCGACGTCGCCCGCGACTACCGCTAGCCGCTCCGCTCACCCGGCCGGCCCCTGCCCGCGGGTGCCGACGCGGCCTAGCGTCGAGACGGTGACCCCGCGCCCCGACGACGCCGTCGACCTCGCCGAGCCGCTCGCCCCCGAGCACGAGCTGCCGCACAGCGCGAGCGGCGGGCAGGACGACGTCGTGGAGCGCGACCTGGCCGACCTGGCCGACCCCTTCGACCCGGACCCGGGCCCGACCCGACGGTGGACGCCGAAGCGCGTGGCGATCACGCCCGCGGCGCTCGACGAGCCGCACGGCGTCCGCATCGTCGAGCGGGTCGAGGCGCTCGGCATCGAGGTCGAGCGGCTGAAGGGCAACCGGCTCACCGACGTCCGCGGCGAGACCGAGCGCGAGACCTACGCCCGGGCCAAGTCGACGCTGGCCGTGGTGGTCAGCCCGCCCAGCCGGCGCACGCTGCAGCCGATCGCGCCGAGCGCCGACTGGCGCGTCGACCTGGCCGAGGGCTGCCCGGCGCACTGCCAGTACTGCTACCTGGCCGGGTCGCTGTCGGGGCCGCCGGTCACGCGGGTCTACGCCGACCTCGACGCCATCCTCGACAACCTCGCCGGCTACGTCGGCACGGGCGCGGTCACCAGCCGGTCACGGCACCGCAGCGAGGAGGGGACGACGTTCGAGGCGTCCTGCTACACCGACCCGCTGGCACTCGACCACCTCACCGGCAGCTGGCAGCGCGCCGTCGAGCACTTCGGGGCGTGGGACGCCCCGGTGCAGCTGCGCTGGACCACGAAGTTCGACGACGTCGCACCGTTCGTGCGGCTCGACCACCGCGGCCGCACCCGGGTGCGGCTGAGCGTGAACTGCCTGCCGGTGACCGGCCGCTGGGAGGGCGGCACCAGCCCGCTGTCCGGCCGGCTCGCCGCCCTGCGCCGCCTCGCCCTCGCCGGCTACCCCGTCGGTCTCACCATCGCCCCGATCATGGCGCTCGAGGGCTGGCGCGAGCACTACGACGAGCTGCTCGGCCTGGTCGAGGACGCCGTCGCCGGCGTCCCCGACCTCGACCTGACCGCCGAGCTGATCACCCACCGCTTCACCGCCGGCAGCAAGGACGTGCTGCTCGGCTGGTACCCCCGCACCACCCTCGAGATGGACGAGGCCCGCCGCTCGGTCAAGCGCGGCAGGTTCGGTAGCAGCAAGCACGTCTACCCGCGCGAGGTGATGGCCGAGCTGCGCGCCTGGTTCGAGGCCGAGCTCGCCCGACGCATGCCCGGCTGCCGGGTCCTGTACTGGACGTGACCCGCCCGGCCCGTCGCGCGCCAGTGATGCCCGAAAGGGTGGCACTTACGTTGTAAGTTCACCGTGCGGGCCCGACGCGTCGTGTGGCGGGCCCGACCATCGTCCGTCCAGAGAGGCACCACCATGGGCAAGCCCCGTCGCACCTTCTTCCAGATGCTCGGCTGGCTGGTGTGGAAGATCCTCTCGATCTTCGGCCTGAAGTTCGCCAAGAAGAAGCTCGAGCAGAGCGAGAAGGGCAGCTCCCGACGGCGCTAGCCCCCCGCCGGGGAGGTGCCGGACGGCGGGCCGCCCGGCCTACCGTGGCGCCGTGAGCAGCACCGACGCCGCGTCCGACCACGGGTCCGACGAGCGGCTCGACGGGCGGGTCGCGCTGGTCACCGGCGGCAGCCGCGGCATCGGCCTCGCGGTGGCCCGCGGGCTCGGCGACCTGGGCGCGACCGTCGTCCTCGTCGGCCGCGACCCCGAGCGGGCCGAGGCCGCCGCCGCGGGTCTGGTCGCCGAGGGCGTCGACGCGGTCGGCGCCGGGTGCGACGTGTCCTCCCCCACCGAGACGGCCGCCCTGCCGCAACGACTGGGGCCGCTCGCCGCCGTCGACGTCCTCGTGTGCGCGGCCGCCGTCATGAGCGAGCGCACGGCCAAGACGCTGCGCACCAGCGAGGAGGAGTGGCGCCGGGTGATGGCGACCGACCTCGACGGCGTCTGGCGCACCATCGCCACGTTCGCACCGGGCATGGTCGAACGACGCTCGGGACGCGTCATCGCGGTCAGTGCGTGCCTGGGCCGGATGTCGGGCCCCGGCAACGCCGGCGGCCTCGCGCCCTACCGGGTGGCCAAGGCCGGCGTGAACGCCCTCGTGCGCAACCTCGCCCACGAGCACGGCCTCGGCCGACGCGGCCTGCTCGTCGACGCGACCTGCCCCGGGCACTGCCGCACCGACATGGGCGGGCCCGACGCCCCGCGCTCGGCCGAGCAGGGCGCCGAGACCGCGGTCTGGCTCGCCACCCGCCCGGCCGACGGCGCCGAGACCGGCCTGCTCTGGGAGGACCGGCAGGTCGTCCCCTGGTAGGTGGTCAGCCCACCCGCACCCGGGTCACGACCGACGTCGACGGCTTGACCGTGCGCGAGCCGGCGTACCGCACGCTCAGCCGGTGGACGCCGCGCGCGAGCCGGGGCAGCCGCACCGTGACCCGGCCCGACGTGCCGACGGTGCCACGGCCGATGGTGCGCGCGCCGTCCCGCACGACCACGGCCCCGGTGGCCGGCTTGCGGCTGGTCACCGTGACGACGGCCTTGCCGGCCGCACGAGCGCTGACCTGGTAGCGGGCCGCGGTGGTCGAACCCACGGGCGCGGGCGGCGCCGGGCGCTCGGCGACGAACAGCCCGACGTACGGGATGACGTACTGGCGGTCACTGCCCGAGCCGGTGAGGGTGTAGGCGAACTGGAAGTGATCGCCGGAGACGGCGACCGGGCAGGGCGCGTCACCGTCGACGCGGTCCTGGCACTCCGGCTGCTGGGTGGCGGGGCCCTTCATGGGCCGCGTGGCCCGCACCGGCAGCTGGATCTCCAGCACCTGGCCCTGCCGCAGCTCCCACGGCTTCCCGTCGGGCGTGCCGATCAGGTAGCCGCCGTGCGCCCCGTGGGCGAAGCTCAGCTGCCGGGTGCTCCACTGCGGGGCGCCGATCGGGGCGAGCGACCAGTAGATCGGCATCTCCTCGTCGGCGAACTCCAGCCCGGCCGGCGGCACCACCTCGGGCAGCACGCCGGTGCGCCCGAGGCAGGGCAGGGCGACCGAGCCGATGTAGCCCCGCACGTAGAAGATCTCCCCGACCTCGGGCACCTCGCCGTCGAGGCTGCCCCACCCGGCGTCGGCGCTCACGCCGACCGCGGGCTCCTGCGTCCAGCAGTCGAGGATCGTGTCCTGGTCGTGCTTGCCGTCGTTCCAGCTGGTCGGCCGACTGCCAGCAGCGGCGCCGGCGTTCTCGGCCGCGGTGGCCGGGCTGGTCGGCAGGCCGGTGGCCGCGGCAAGGGCCGCGAGCAGGCCGAGGACGGCGAGCCTCGCGCCGAGGCGGTGGCGGCGGGTGCGGGACATGGGTGCTCCTTCTCGTCTGACCCGGTCGCTCCGGGTGTGAGGAGCCTGGGCCGTGGTCCTTGCAACCGGCCTGACGTGCGCTTGCCCCGGCAGCAGGGTTACGTCAAGGCCCGTGCAGGGACGGCGGGTCACGGTGCTCCCCGTCGCCGGCGCCCGCCGGTGCAGAACGAGAGGAACGGCCGTGACCACCACGCCCACCAACACCACCCCGTCCACCGGCACGACCGGCATCACCGGCACCGCCGGTGCCGTCGACACCGTCGACCTGGACGGCGTCCACCTGCCCGGCACCGTGGCCTACGACCAGGCCGTCTCGCCTTGGAACGTCGCGGTGCCCCGCCGTCCGCTCGCCGTGGTCGTGGCCCAGGACGCCGACGACGTCGTCCGCGCCGTGCGGTGGGCCGACCAGCGCGGGATCCGCGTCGCCGTCCAGGCCACCGGCCACGGCGCCCACGGCACGCTCGACGACGTCCTGCTGGTCAACACCGCGCAGCTGGGCGAGCTGCACGTCGACCCGGTCACACGCGTCGCCCGCATCGGTGCCGGCGTCCGCTGGCAGCAGGTGCTCGACGCCGCAGCACCCCACGGCCTCACCGGACTCGCGGGCTCCGCCCCGCACGTCGGCGTCGTCGGCTACACCACCGGCGGCGGCCTCGGCCCCCTCGCGCGCACCTACGGCCTGGCCAGCGACCGCGTCGTGGCCTTCGACGTCGTCACCGGCGACGGCGAGCTGCGCCGCGCCACCGCCACCCACGAACCCGAGCTGTTCTGGGGGCTGCGGGGCGGCAAGGGCCTGCTCGGCATCGTCACCGCGATCGAGGTCGAGCTGGTCGAGGCCCCCGACCTGTACGCCGGGGCGCTGTACTTCGACGGCGCCGACGCCCGCGCCGCCCTGCACGCCTGGGCGCAGTGGTGCCCCACGCTGCCCCGCGAGGCCACCACGTCGGTCGCCCTCCTGCGGCTGCCGCCGCTGCCCGACGTCCCCCCGCCGCTCGCGGGCCGGCTGAGCGTCGCCGTCCGCTTCGCCTGGTGCGGTGACGCCGAGCGCGGCGCCGCCGAGCTAGCCGCGATGCGCGAGGTCGCGACGCCCCTGATCGACACCGTCGGCCCGCTGCCGCACGCCGCGATCGGCGCCGTCCACGCCGACCCCGTCGACCCGATGCCGTCGGCCGAGAAGCACTGCCTGCTCGCGAGCCTGCCCACCGACGCCGTCGACGCGCTGCTCGCCCTGGCCGGCCCCGACGCCGAGAGCCCGCAGATCGCCGTCGAGGTGCGCCAGCTCGGCGGCGCCGTCGCCGCTGCCGCCGACGGGTCGAGCGCCTACGACCAACGCGGCGCGGAGTTCTCGCTGCTCGCCGTCGGGCTCGGGGTGCCGCCGGTGGTCGACGCCGTCCACGAGGACGGCGCGCGCCTGCTCGAGGCGATGTCGCCCTGGGCCGCCGCAGGAGCGCTGCCGAACTTCGCCCCCGGCAGCGGACCGGAGTGGCTCGAGCGCACCTACACCCGCGCCACGGTCAACCGACTGGCCCGCGTCTCGCGGTGCTACGACCCGCGGTCGACCGTGCTCGGCGCCGCCGACCTGGCCGCCGTCCCGGCGACCGGGCAGACCCTGCGCTCCCGGCTCGGCTCGCTGGTGGGGCACTGACCGGCCCCGCGCGCCAAGACCGGGGTCAGGCGATCGACGCGCCGAGCTCGTCGCACCGGGCGACCCACACGTCGCTGCCGTTGCGACGGCACAGCTCGCGGGCTCGCGCCAGCAGCTCGCGCGCCCGGTCCGGCTGCCCGCCCAGCGCGGCCAGCCGGGCCAGGGCGGCGTCGACGGGGCCGAGCACCGGGCCCTGTCCGAGCGAGACCAGGCGCCCGCTGAACGGCTCGAGCAGCCGGACGACGGCGTCCGCCGCGTCGGCCAGGCCGAGCTCGCAGACGACGTGCGCCAGCACCATGACGTGGGCGAGCGTCGCCCAGGCGGTCGGGAACGGCTCCGTGAGCCGGCGCCGCACGAGCCGTGCCGCCTGCTCGTGGTCACCGCGGGCCCAGGCGCCGGCGGCGGCCCAGAGCACCGTCTCGAACCGCTCGAAGTCGGCGACCTCGTGCAGCCGTCCGGCGTCGAGCAGCAGCACCCGCAGGACCAGGTCGGCGAACCCGCCGTCGTACAGCTCGGTCGCGCGGTGGGCCTCCGCGGCCACGGCGTGCGAGGCCAGCGCCGCCTCGGGCCCCTCGAGCCAGTGCACGAGCCCGACCTCCATCCACCTCAGCTGGGCCCGCACCTCGCGCATGCGCAACCGGTCGCAGCCGAGGACGCCGGCGCGCACGTGCGCCTCGACCTGCGCGACGTCGCCGAGCGAGAAACACGACATCGTGTGGGCGCTGTGGGCGAAGGTGCGGTCGGTCTCGGCGTCGGGGCCGACCCTGGGCAGCGCCGCGAGTCGGTCGAGCAGCTGCTCGGCCTCCTCCGCGTGACCGGCCTCGCCGACGTAGGTCAGCACCCGGCCGACGAGCGCGTCGGCCAGCACGTCGGGGTCGCCCACCTCCTCGGCCAGGTCCAGCGCCCGCCGGCTCGCCTGGTCGGGCACGGTGGGGTCGGGGTCGTAGCACCGGCCGACGGCCAGGGCGGCGAGCACGCGGGCGCTCGCCGCCGGGGAGCCGGCGACGGCTTCCGCGACGGTGCCGAGCTGGGCCAGCATGGGCGCGGGGTCGGCGCCGAAGACCGCCCACGGCCAGGTGCCGGAGATGCGGAGCAGCGTCGCGGCCAGCCGGCCGACGGTGTCGGTGCGACCGAGCCGCACCGCCTCGCCGAGCAGCACCTCGAGCCGCTGCATCACCTCCTGGGTGCGACCCGCCCGTCCGAGCGCACGGACCGCTGCGATGACCAGGTCGTCGCGCTCCTGCAGCAGTGACGGGGTCGCGGGCAGCCGGTCGAGGGCGTCGGCGGCCTGCTGCCACCACGACGCCGCCGTCTCGGCCGACATCCGCTCCTCGGCCTGCAGTGCGGCCGCCCGGCAGGCCTCCACGACGTCGCGCGGCTCGGCCAGCGGACCCGCGGCGACCAGGTGGCCGGCGCGCTGCGAGACCCGTTCGGCGCCGGCCGTGGTCATCACCCGGGCCGCCTCCACGTGCAGCCGCTGGCGGCGCAGCTCGCTGAGCTCGTGCATCACCTGGTCGCGCATGAGGGCGTGGCTGAAGTCGTAGCCCGCGCCGCCCGCGACCGGCTCGATGATGCTCGCCTCGGCCGCGGCGTCGAGCAGGTCGAGCAGCTCGTCCTGCGAGAGCTGCGCCATCCGCGCGACCAGCGGCAGGTCGACGACCCCGCCGAGCGTGGCCGCGACCTGCAGCACGCGGCGCACCGGCGGCTCGAGGGCGCCCACGCGCTGCGCGAGCACGGTGCGGACGACGACCGGCACCTTGCCCTGCCGGCGGTCTGCCTCGGGCAGGCGCGCGTACTCGCACACGAACAGCGCGTTGCCGGCGCAGCGGGCGGCGAGGTCGGCCGCCTCGTCGTCGTCCAGCTCGGCACCGCCCACCTCGGTGGCGAGGTCGGCGACCTCGGACGCCGTCAGCGGCTCGAGCGCCAGGTGGGTGGCGCCCGGCGCCCGCAGCAGGCGCGCCGCGGGGTGCTCGTCGGACGCCGACGTGGCGTCACGGACGGTGACGAGCAGCAGCACCCGGGACCCGGCCAGCGCCGTGGCGAGGTAGCCGAGGGCCGCCCGTGAGTTGGGGTCGGCCCACTGCAGGTCGTCGACGAGGACGGCGACGGGTCGCTCGTCCGACCGCGCGGCGAGCAGGTCGCGCACCCGCTCGTAGACGGTGAACCGCAGCGTGTCGGCGCCGGCGCCGGCGGGTGCGGTGAGCAGCACGTCGGGGTCCTCGCCGAGCTCGCGAGCGACCTGGCGCAGGGGCCACCAGACCGGGGCGTCCTGCTCGTCGAGGCAGCGGCCGCGGACGACGAGGCCGCCCGCGGCGGCGAAGGAGGCGAGCACCTCCTCGGCCAGCCGCGTCTTGCCCATGCCGGCCGGGCCCGTGAGCACGAGCACGCGACCCTGCCCGTCGTCCGCGAGCACCGCCCCGGCGGCAGCGAGCGCCTCCTCCAGCTCGTGGCGCCGGCCGACGTAGGCCGGACCGCCCCGGGCCGGGCGCGGCGCGGGCGTCGGAGCAGGCGTCGGCTCGGGCTCGGGCTCGGGCGCGGTGCCGGCCGCGCCGCGCTGCGGTTCGGGCCAGTGGTCGAGCCACGGCTCCTGCCGCAGGACGGCGAGGTGGGTGGCCCGCAGCTCGGCCGACGGCTCGACCCCGAGGTGGTCGTCGAGGCCGCGCCGGTGCTCCTCGTAGAGCTCGAGGGCGTCGGGCGCGCGACCCACGCGATGGAGCGCGATCATCGCCAGCCGGGCGAGCGCGTCGTCGGACGGCCCCTCGCTCGCGGCCGAGACGGCGGTCGCCACCGCCTCGTCGAGCCGGCCCGCCCCGAGCAGCGCGGTGACCCGTGCAGCCACCACGCCGTCCCGGCGGCCGCGCCAGGCGAGCAGGTCGGCGCCCATCCAGTCCATCGGCCGCGCGTCGTGGAGCACCTCGCCCCGCCAGAGCGCCAGCACCGCGCCGGCGCGCGCCGCGGCGTCCTCCCACCGGCCCGACCGCACCAGCCCGCCGACCTCGTCGGCGCCGGCCAGGAACCGCTCGACGTCGAGGTGGCCGGGCTCGAGGTCGAGCTGGTAGCCCGACCCGCGGCGCACGAGGGGCGAGGTGCCCGTCGCCGGGGCGCGCAGCGTCGTCCGCAGGCGGGAGACGTAGACCTGCAGGTTGTTGACGGCGTTCGGGGGCGGGTCCTCGCCCCACACGACGTCGACCAGCCGCTCGGTCGGGACGACGCGCCCGCGCGCCACGGCGAGGCACGCCAGCACCACCCGCTGCTTAAGCGAACCGAGCTCGAGACGCTCCTCACCGCGCCACACCTCGAGCGGCCCGAGCACGTCGACCCGGAGGGAGTCCGACCCGTCGACCGGGGCGTCGAGCCGGTCGCGCTCCGAGGTGTGCAGGTCGTCCATCGCGGGACCATCCTGCCAACCGCGACCGCCAGCGGGGGCGGAACGGCCGATCAGGCCGGGCTGCGTGCCGGCACTGGAGCCTGACCGAAGGTGGTGGGAGCCGCCTGTCGGAATCGAACCGACGACCTATTCATTACGAGTGGCTGGCCTTTCACGCTCTGCTCGCCGGGATTCGGGGCAATTGTCAGCCATTGTGTGAGCCAACGCGATGAGGCTCGGGCGCCTACCGGCCCCCTCGACAGTGGGCAGCGGCCTTGCTCATGATGTGCCGATGGCTTCCTACCGTGCCCGCACACAGTCTGGCGACGACATCTCGGGCGCCGACTTCGACAACAACGACGACGCGATGGTGTGGGCCAGCAAGCTGGTGACGAAGGACCGCAACCCGGTCATCCTCGAGCGACGTACCGGTGAGTCAACCTGGGAGTACGTCGGTACGTTCAACCGCACGGTCCGCGACTAGTGCGCGTCCTCCTCCTACTCGCCGGCGCCCTCACCTGCGTCCTCTTGAGCGGTTGTGACGGCGGGGAGTCAGACGCCGACGACCCCGGGAGCCCACCCGAGTCCAGGTCGACCACGGCACCGCAGCCCGAGCCTGACTTCGCAACGGCCGCGGACCTCTTGGCAGCGGCCGAGGACGCCGGGGTCGAGGTGTGCGCCAAACCCCAGGTCTCGCGCAACGCAAGCAGCGCCATCGACCAGCTGCACTGCAACCTCTACGCACCGACCTACGTCACAGCCCGGATCTACGACGACATCGTCGACCAGGCCTACGACATTGCGGGCCAGCGTGAGCTGGCGTTTTACGACCAGCGGGAGGGCCGTCCCCCGCAGGGCGTCCTCTACAACCAGGACGGCAGCCCGCCCTGGCTCCTGGCAGGACCTCTTGAGCAGGTACGCGCGGCGTCCGACGACCTCGGCGGCGTCCTTATCGACATGAGCTACCGGGAGAACGCGATCAAGCCGACCGGACCGTAGGCACGTCAGAACGCCCCGCCCCTTCCAGGGAAGGGACGGGGCGGTCTTACAGATGGGGTCAAACTTTGCCCTTTGACAGGTCAGGGGCGCGATCTTGACCTCTGCGGGTCACCTCGGGCGGTGGCGGCGCTTCGGCCGCGGGGCTGCGGCAAGGAACGGCAGGAACCGGCGCAGCCACTCCTCGACGGCCGGAATAGCCATGATGCGGGTGACGGCTGCGGCGACCCCCACGACGCCGGCGAGCAGGGGGACCTTGGCGGGGTCGAGGCCGGCGGCGCCGATCAGCAGCGGCATCAGCACGCACAGCCCGACGAGGGCCTGGAAGGCGCTGCGGGCCGTGGACCGCCACGGCCGGCGGACCTGGGTCGGGGTGACGGCCACCTCGAGCTGTGTGGTGGGCATCGTGTCGACCGCCACCGCGGTGGCGGGGACGGTCTCGGGTACGCGGACGTGCGTGGGCTCGGTCATGGCGCTGGGCTCCTTCTCGGTCATCCGGGGATCTCGCGGTAGCGGGGGTCGTCGGCACCCAGCCGGATCTGCCAGGGGCGCCAGGTGAGGCGGTAGACCGTCCAGGTCCACCAGTGGTCGAAGCCGGGGAGCCGGCCCATCACGACGGTGGGCTGGCTGGTCTCGAGGTCGGTGAGCTCGGCATCGATGACGCGGCCGCCGCGGTGGGTGCGCACCAGGCGCTTCGCGGCGATGCGTAGGTTCGGCCACCGGGTGCGGAGGTAGAGCACGGCCCAGCCGAGGACGAGGTGCATGTTCCAGTCGGCGCCGTAAGAACGGCCGACGATGCGCCGGCGCATCTCCTTCGGCAGCCCGCGACGCCACTTCCGAAGCGCGCGGGCGGCACCGGCGGTCATGGCGCGGTGCACCTTGGACGGCCAGCCGCCGCGGAACCCGCCGGGCGTCGACACCCTGGCCGGGGTGTGCATCTCCGAGACGAGCACGACCTGGCCGGTCTTGGTGACCTCGACGGCCGCGGCGAGCACGGTGAGCGGGGCGTCGCGGGACGTGCGCAGCCGCATGTGGGTGGTCTCGAGCGCGTCGGCGCGCAGGAGGCGGGTGGTGCCGCGTCGGCCGAGGAGCGCGCATTCACCCTCGCCGCGACCGCGGGCGTGGAAGAGCCAGAAGCCGTTGGCGCGGGCCCACTCGACGAGGGCCTGGCGGTGCTCGGCCGAGCCGACCTCGGTGAGCCGGATGACGTCGGCGGTGCGCTCGCCGCGGCCGTTGGCCATCGTGGTGAGCGCGGCCTTGAGCTGGGCCCGGGTGGCGGAGTAGCGGCCCGAGATCCGCGCGGAGGCGAGGTGCGCGACGTCGTCGACGCTGCGGGGCTCGCCACGTCGGCGGCCCCAGCCGGTGAGGGACTCGATCGCGGCGGCGGCCAGGCCGCGGGCGGTGGCCACGCCTCAGCCCTCGTCGTCGTCGACGAGCGAGCGGATGCCGCGGCGCAGCTGCTGCAGCTGGCGCTGCAGGTCCTCGTCGACGAGCTGGCGGACCTTGGGGGCGCCCTTGGTGCGCATCCGGTCGAGGGCGCGCTGCAGGTCGTCGAGCTCGACCAGGCCGCGGGCGGCGAGCGGGAACGGCTGCGGCTCGGGGTCGGGCTTGGCGTGCAGGCGGGCGTGCGCGCGGGCGAGGTCGCGGCGGAAGTCGTCGGCGTCGAGCATGCCGGGATCCCACTTGCCGGTCGTGCTGGTCTCGCGGTGCATCCGCTGGGCCTGCGCGCTGGTGCCGAGGACGTCCATCTTCACGACACCCAGCACGACCATCGCGCCGTACTGCGCCGGTGACCAGCCCTCGGAGCCGGTGTTGAGGCACTCGGTGCCCCAGTAGAGGCTGTTGCCGTCGCCGGCGGCCACGGTGCCGGCGGCGCGGGCGACACCGGCGTGGTTGGCGCGGCCGGCGGCGCAGAGGTAGATGACGCCGCGTCGGCCGACGGCGGTCTGGCACAGCGGGGCGGGCAGGTCGGGGCGGCCCTCGAGCGTCATCCAGTCGACGTAGGCCGGGGTGTCGGGGCTGCCGCCGGTGTGGTGCCACAGCCCACCGACGGGCCGGAACGTGCCGGTCGAGGCCGGGCGGCCGCGGTCGCGCCACCCGGGCAGCTCGACGACGTCGACGTCGATCTGCAGGGCCTTCGCCGTCGTGCGGATCCGTGCCGGCAGGTCGGCCGGCAGGCGGGTGATCGTGGACATGCGTGGTCCTCTCGGGGTGGGCGGGCTTAACGGCCCGTTGCGATACGACCCACCGGCTCGCGAGCTGGCGTAGGGTCGCGGGCCATGGGGTTCCAGCTCGCGGGATGGGTCGAGTTCGTCGTCGAGGTGCAGTGGGTGACCGACGAGTCAGCCGACTTCGGTGGGTTCGTCCGCGGGCTTGGCGACCAGGAGCCGTTGGCGATGAACCTGACGCTGCTGCAGAGCGCCGTCGGCACGCAGGCGCTCGGCGCGATGGTCGATGGGCAGAGCACGAACACGCACTACGTGCGGTACGCCGGCCCTGCTTTCACAGTGAGCGTGGCGATGGAGTACCTGCGCGACCTGGCTTCGCGATGCTTCCCGCGTCAGACCTAAGAACCGGAAGGCCCCGCTAGCTCGTCCAGTGGGGTGACCTGGTCGGTCAGGTGCGGGTGCGGGCGAATCATGGCCACGCGCTCGCCAGCGGCCGCTCGGGCCACCTCGTCGACGACGACCATGCGGAGCGTCTCGAAGCCGTCGTACAGCTCGTTCCACGCCCGTCGGCAGCGGCCGTCCTGCTGGGCCATCTCCTCACGGTGCCGGTCGCGCATGGCGTCCATCTCGGCCTCGAGCTGGTCGCTGCGGTCGCGCCAGCGCACCTCTCCGGCCTCGGCCCGCTCGGCCCGGCGCTCGGTAGCGTCGAGCGCCTGCTGGGTCTCGTCGAGCCGCTGCTTGTCGCCAAGCGCGGCATCCGTGACCTGTTGCTGTCGGTTCTGGTCGGCGCGACCGCGCCGGTTCTGGACCAGGGCGCCGACGGCGGCGAGCAGGCCGGCGAGCGCGACGATGACCGCCGCGATGCCCTCGAAGTCCACACGTCACCGGCCCTTCGGGTGGTCGTACTCCTCAGCGAGTCGCTCGAACGGGGTGATCAGCGGTTGCCCGCACATGAGCAGGTCCTTGGCCATGAGCACGAGGAAGGCGATGGTGCCGACCGGGGTGGTGGGTCCGCCTTCGGCGAAGGACATCGCGAACGCTGCGGCGAGCACGGCCTCGAGGACGACGGAGACGACCATGCCGACCCGGGCGCGGTCCTCACTGCGGCTGATGGCTGCGTTGAGCAGGAACCCCGCGCCGGCTAGGAACAGCAGCCCCCACACCGGGATCGGCATGATCGCGCGGGCCACGGAATAGGCGGGCCCGGTGAAGCGGTCGGCGAGCACCAGCGCCGAGGTGCCGATCAGGGCGTGGCCGACGACCGTGATCAGCAGGTAGGCCCGGGCCCGTGTCGTCATCGTGATCCCCGGTACCGGCGCGGGGTGGCTCATCAGCTGGCCGGGCCCCAGCTGGGCGGGTTGACGAACGAGGCGACCGGGGAGGTCTTCGCGGCGTCGGAGTAGAACGTGACGCGGCCACCGTCGTCGCTCATGGCGACGGCCTGGGCCTCGACGGTGTGCTCGACGCCGGCCGAGTCGCGGACCAGGTACTTCTTCGCGCGCGTGGTGGCCATGGGTCACTTCCCCTTCGTGGTGGCGGCCGCCTTGGTGGTGGTCCGCTTCGTAGTGGCGCGCCGCCGGTCGGTCGGCTGCCTGGTCTTCTCGAGCTGGGCGACGCGGGCGAGCGCCTCGTTGAGCTGCGCCCGCAGCAGGGGAACCCGGGCCTGCAGGTGGGCGAGCTGAGCCATGTCGGCCTCGTACTGCTCCTGCTGCTGAGCCAGGGCGATGCGTGGGTCGACCTCAGCGGTCTCGGTCTTGGTGGTGGGCTGAGCGGGCTGCGCGGGCATGGGGCTCCTCGTGCTACTTGACGCGGTGGATGGTGAGGTAGGACTGGGCGTAGACCGTCGCGCCTGACGAGGCCGCGGAGTTGCGGGTGCGGGCGCTGATGGTGTGGTTGCCGGAGGCGAGGCCGGTGATCCGGTAGGTCCGGGCGAAGCCGCCGCGGGTGCTCGCCGCCCCGCGGGTGCGGATGACCTGGCCGGTGGCGTTGCCGTCGACAAGCAGCTCGACGAGGTTGACGGTGCCCGCGGTGGTGATCTCGACGTCAGGGTTCACGGTGACCATGTAGACCGCGGTCGCGCCGGGGCTGGTGACCTGCTGGCTCATGTTGGTCAGGGTCACGTTCCCGGTGCCGGTCGGCGTCGCGTCCGCGGTCGAGGCCACCTGGTAGGACTCCCCGACGGCCCAGACGCGGGCGTCGACGGTGTCTCGGAAGGTGCCGGTGCCGACGTCGCCGTTGCGCATGGTCGCGTCGAGCACACTGCCGGAGGGCACGGTGATGACGGGCGCGGTGAGGGTGATGCTGGTCTCGGCGAAGAGGCGCACCTCGTTCTTGCCGCTGAGGCGGGCGGTGCCGTCGGAAGCGACCGAGATCGAGCCCATCGAGACGCTGTCGACCACGGACTGCAGCGAGACCCTCTTGCCCAGCGAGTAGAACGCGTCAGCGTTCAGCTCGAGGAAGGACTCGGTGGCGTCGGAGACCATGAGCATCCGCGCGGCGCGGGTGTTGCTCCCGGCGGCACCGGTCTCGAAGGTCAGCGTCGGACGGTTCTGGTAGGCCGAGGGGTTGATGACCGAGGGCGTCTCGCCGCTGAGGCCGGCGAAGGACTCGATGATGCCGCCGGAGCCGTCGTTGCGGACGACGATGCGCTCGCCGGTGCCGGCGGTGCGCACGATGGCGCCGGTGATGGTCTTGCCGTCGATCGCGTCGGCCGAGAGCTTGATCGCGGTGATGGCGCCGGCGGCGATCTCGTTGGCGGTCACGGCGCCGGCGGCGAGCTTGACCGTGGTGATGGCGCCCGCTGCGATCGTGGCCGCGGTGACCGCGCCCGCTGCGAGCTTGGTCGTGACGACCGCGCCGGCCGCGAGCTCGTTGGCCGTGATCGCGCTGGCCGAGATGTCGGGGGTCGTCACGGGGAAGCGGCCTTGCAGCGCGGTGACTGCCCCCTCGGCGGCCGTGAGATCGGACGTCAGCGTCGGCAGGGTCGTGGTGTTGAGCTCGTCGAGCGCCTGGGTGAGCGCGTCGAGGTCGGCCTGCAGCGCGGGGTTGATCGGGACGGTCTCGGGGTTCAGGAAGGCGCCGTCGCGCACGGGCACCCGCGAGGGGACGCCGACGATCCTCTCGAGGTCCGCCGAGAGGCTGACTGGGACGGGGTCGTCGTAGACGCCCACGGGCCAGAGGTCGCGCTCAGCGAACGGGATCACGACGTCGCTCGGCTCGCCGTCACCGGTGGAGACCTCGGCGACCAGGTCGAGCGGCACCTGGCCGCCGACGACGGGGGCGACGGGGTCTCCTTCGGCGGCGTCGTCGTTGAGGCCGGTGGCGAGGGTGATGGTCGACGAGGTGAGGTCGCACTCGAGGTACTCGTAGCGTTCGCCGTTGATCTCGAGGTCGCCGCCGGCGTTGTCGAAGTCCTCGATGGAGTCGACGGTGAGCACGGTCGCGCCGGCGGCCGCGTCGTCCGTGAGCTCGGTTCCGGTGGCGTCCCAGTCGACGGACTCGACGAGGCCCGCGACGGTGTCAGCCACGGTTGCGCCCCCGTCCGCGTCGGCGGGGCTTGGGCTTGGTGCGGCGGAACGAGACGGCCCGCTGGTAGCCGATGGTCATGTCGCCTCCGATGCCGAGGGGGATGGAGCCTTCGCCGAGGCGGAGGCGGGCGGTGGTGGTGTCTGTGGCGACGCTGATGACGTCGTCGTTGTCGAGGTGGAAGACCGGCACGCACGTCGCGGTCGTGGTCGACGAGGCGAGGTTGAGTCCCTGGCGCAGCTCGCGCTTCGCGAGGTCGGCGGCGTCGGCCTGGCGGCGGTACTGGTCGCCGTCGATGAACTTGGGCAGGTAGCGGGGGGCGCCATTCCGTCCAAGATTGTCCGGCGACAGCGGGTGCCGCTTCTTCGCGATCGCGGACACCGCGACCTTCTCGACCTTGACCTTCTTGTCCTTCTCGTCCTTGGCCGGCTTCTTCGGCTTCTTCTTGGGCCGGATGGTGCCCTGCACGCGCACGGCGTTGACGACGTTCGTGGCGTCGTAGGCGACCGTCGGGTTGGCGGTCAGGCGCTTCTCGTTGAGCGCGAGTGCGGGCTTGCTGGGGAGGGGGCGCAGCGTGAGGTAGCCGTCGCAGCTGTAGTCCAGGCGCATGCCGGTGAGGGCGGCGATCTTGTTGGCCACCGTCCACGGAGACGCCTCGTCGGACCACCCCACGTTGAAGGGCTTGCTCTTCGGGGTGCGTCGGTCGTTCTTCTCGGGCAGCCGGAACCGGTTCTCGCCCGTGGCGGCCATGATGCGGCGGATCGCGTCGACGCAGTTGGTGCCGCCCTTGACACGGATCGGTGGGCGGCCGCGGACGGCGAAGGCGGCCTTGTCGTGGCACTCGACGGTGAGGGTCTCGCCGTCTCGTGTGACCGTGATGACGGGCCCGACGAACGGGGTAGCGGTGACCCGTCCGACGCCGGGCACGACGACTGTGTGCTGCACGCGCACCATGCGGTCGAGGAAGAGGCTGGTGGCGTAGGGGCTGCGGGTGTCGAGTCCAAGCCGCCGGTCGGGGTCGTGGAAGGTCAACGAGGCGGTGCGCCTGATGGCGTTGTCGCGGGGCTGGATGTTGACCTGCCCGTCGAGCAGCGTCTCGCGGACGCCGGCCAGCACCTTGCCCTCGGTGCTGAGCACCTCGACCTCGATCTCGAAGTCGTGGTTGCCGAACAGGTGCGCGAGGTAGCGGCGGTGCTCGGAGTCGGTCAGGCCGAGTCGCTGCGCCATCGTTCTCAGGCCTTCCAGGGGACGTCGTCGACCTGCCACCAGCTGAAGGAGACCCGGTTGTATCGCTCGACGCCCGAGCGCGGTGCGGGGCTGATGGTGATGTCGCCGACGTTGACGAGCAGCACCTCGTCGCCGAGGAATAGCCGCAGGAGGCGATCGGGGTCGGAGCTCTTCACGCGGTAGAGCCAGGCCGTTGAGGCGTCGGCCGACTTCACGCCGTCGTAGTCGACGAGGTCGCCGGTGACGGTGCCGGAGGCGGGCGGGCGGTAGGCCACGCGGCGGATGGGCGGTCCGCCGATGGGCTGGTGGACGACGGCGAGCTCGGCCGCGGTGCGGGTGCCTTCGTCGATGCCGAGGATGAGGGCGCCGTCGTCGTCGTCGGGGTCTACGAGCCAGATGCCGGTGATGCGTGGGGTGACGGTCGAGGACGGGCCGCCCGCGGACACCTGGCCGTTGACGACGCGGCGGACGCGGTAGGTGACCGGGTGGTTGGGGGTGACGTCCCAGTCGGTCCAGGTGAAGTTGAGCGTCGCGGCGTTGTTGCGGAAGACGCGCTGCCCGTTGCGCTCGACGACCCAGCCGTCGGGGGCCTGCTCCGCGGTGGCGGTGACGGTGACGCGGGGACGGATTCCGTCGGAGGTGGCTGCGACTGTGGCGGGCGGGTTGACGCCGGCGGTGGTCGAGAGCGTGACGTCCTTGGTGGCTGAGGCGTAGGCCGGGTCGCCGGGGGTGACGAGCCGGTCGACGGCGTCCCAGACGCGAACCTCGATCGTGACCGTCTGGCCCTCGTTGCGGAGGATGTCGCGGGGTGCCTGCCATGCCTTGCTGGCGGAGGTGACGCGGCCGGAGTCGGCGACGACGGTGCCGTCGCCGCGGGTGACGAGGACGCGGAAGGCCTCCTGCGTGCCCCCGGTGACGGACCACAGGACGGTGGGGCTCTCGTCGTCGGAGGTGGTCCCCGGTGAGGTGATGGTGACGGTGGGCTTGGTGACGCGGGTGAACGTCGCCCACTGGGACCAGGCGGTCAGTCCAGTCCCGCCGCGCGTCCGCGCTCGCCACGAGGTGACGGCATTGTTGGCCAGGCCGCCGAATGCGGTGTCGGCGAGCACGACCTGCCCGGCCTCGGAGGGGATCTCCCCGGAGTCGAAGTCGTAGGGCGAAGCGGCGTTTGCGTCGAGCTGCACCTGGACGGCGACGGTGTCCTCAGGCACGAGGAACGACAGGGTCGGCTTCGCGACCGAGATGGCGCCGCCGTCGGGGTAGAGGTCTTCGGGCGCCTCGCCCGGCTCGAGGACGTCGACATCGAGGACCGGCGCGCCGGTCGCCGCACTCGAGCCCTTGAACTTGATGAGCGCGGTCGCGTTCAGCCGCCAGCCGTAGTTCGTGAGGCCGCCGGCGGCCCAGGCCTGCACGTCGGCGGTGACGTCCCACACCCACTTCGCGCCGGCCTTGGGGTTCGACTTGGTCAGCGCGTTGGTGGCTGCGCTGACTGCCGGGGTGCTGTTCCACGTGGCCCGGTTGCCCCACTGCTCGGCCGCGCGGCGGAGGTTGACCGTGACCGAGCCGCTGACGTCGGCGACCTGAGTCAGGGTGAGGAATGCGGTCGGGATGACGGCGTCCTCGTCGATCGAGATCGGCAGCCCCGCCCGGGCAAGCATGTGAGCCGCCTGCGAGACCGGGATCTGGGCTGCGACGCCGTAGGCCTGGTTCGGCTTGGACTGCTGAACCGAGACCGCGGTCGGGGCGAGCAGTGTCATCGCGATCGCCACCCTTCCCGGACGAGGCCGGCCTGGAGGTCGGCGGAGTCCTCGTAGACCTCGCGGAGGTAGCCCTCGAACTCCTCCTCGCCGATCACGACGGTGACCGAGCGGATCCCGCCGGCAGCTCCGGCCGGCTGGGGGCGCAGCTCGGCCGCGGTGGCGCGGGCGGCGCGGGCGGGTGCGGCCGCTGCGACGAAGGCGTCGCGCTGCGCGGCCGTGGCCGCTGCGCTTGTGGCCTCCACGCCCACTCCGAGGGTCGGGCGTGCGCCAGCGAGCTTGGCCATTCCGGCAAGGGATGCCAGGGCCAGGTCGCGGCCGGCCTTGGCCATCCGCGGGATCTCGTCCTCGATGCCGTTCGCGCCACCCACGCCGAGCATGCGGCCCAGGTAGTGCATCTTCCGCGACGGGGAGTGGCTGTCGGCGGCCTGGTGGGCAGCACGGATGGCGGAGGTGACCGCTGCCGCGGCGTTCGAGGACAGTCGCTGCTCGGTGGTTGCGAAACCGCTGATGATGCCGGCCTCGAGCTGGTTGCCGACGTCGAGGCCGCCGCGGTAGGCGATCCCGCTGGCCTCCCTGGTGCCGGAGTTGAGGGACCGGTTCACACCGCTGGTGTCGGCCTTGGCCTTGCCGGTGGTCTTGGCGAGGTCGCGGACGATGTCGAGGCCGCCGCGGCGGACGATCTCGCCCGCGTCGCCGGTGAAGGTGTCGAATGAGCGCATCGCCTGCCGGAAGTCGGGCTTGACCTCCGAGAGCGCTTCGGCCTGGCGGATGACCGTCCGCACGTCCTTCGCCGCAGGGCCGACGCCCTCGATCTTCATCAGCGTCGTGACCTGCTTCGGGGTCAGCTTGTAGGTCTGGCCGAGTCGCTCGACCTGCCGCTCGGTGAGGTCGACTCCCGGGGCTGAGACGACGGTGCGGATCCGGCTGAACCGCTGCAGTCCCTTGAACTCACCGAGCAGGCGCACCGCGTCCTGCGACGTCTGCGGCAGGTTGCCTTCGATCCGGGTGCGCACCGAGCGCGGGAACTTCTGGTACTGCGCCACCGTGATGCCCAGGTCCTGGGCGGTCTGGCGCACGACCTGGCGGTGGTTCGTGAGCTCGCCGGTGTTCTTCTGGATGCGCTCGCTGAAGACGTTCTGCGTCGCGTTGAAGGTGGCCAGGGCGTCTGACGCCTCGGAGTAGGCGCGCTCGGCGTCCTCGATCTCCTGGTCGGAGAACTGCACCCGTTGGGTGCCCTGGCCTGGGGCTGAGACCTCCTTGTAACCGCGCTGCACGGCCTCGTACATGGCCTGCGCAGAGGCGAGGTTGCGCTCGAGCGGGACTCGCGCGTCGCCGAGGGCTCGGTTGACGTAGTCCTGCGCGTTCCCTTGGCCAAGGGTGGCCGAGACGATGGTGCTCATCGACACGCCGAGGTCGCGGAGCTGCTTGATGTCCGAGGAGAGCTCGCCGTCCTTGAAGAACGCGGCCTCGACCGCGGCGCGGGTGGTGTTGCCGTACTCGTTGACGACGCCTCGCAGTGCTTCGCGCAGTGAGTCGGCTCCCTCCTGGGCCGACTCGAAGCCGGAGACGGACTCGAAGACGCCCTCGGCCAGCTTGTAGTCGCGGCTGGTGATGCCGAGCTGCTCGCTGACGCTCTTGAGCAGCCCGATGCTGGCGCCGATGGCGCCGCCGATGGGGCCGCCGACTGCGAAGCCCAGCAGTGCGAGCCCGCCGACCTCGCCGAGGGTCTTCAACGCACCCTCGCTCTCGCCCGAGGCGTTGGTCAGGGCGAGCATGCCGCCGATACCGGCGGCGCCCTTCGCGGCGGTGCCGAGTCGGCCCATCATCGTGGCGGTCCGCTGGGCACGGGTCTCGGCGTACGTCATCTCGGCGCGCCACTGCTGGAAGGCGGCGCGGTTGCGGCCGACCGAGGTGGTGACGGCGCCGACCGGGCCGCTGAGCTTCTTCATCACGAGCAGCACGGCGCCGGCCTGCAGCGCAAACGAGGCGACGTCGTCGGGGATGACCTCGACGATGTCGGCGAGCAGCTCGAGGCCGTCGCCGACAAGGGCGATCGGGGAGACGAGCGGGGCGAGGTTCTCGGCGGCGTCGCCGAAGGCGGGCGCGAGCTTGGTGCCGATCCGGACGACGTCGCCGACGGCGTCCTGGACGTCCTCGAAGATCGGCACGATGACGCCGTCGAGGCCGGTGATGTCCTCGAGCGAGGCGGCGACCCCGTCGAGGCCGTCGGCGCGGAAGCCGTCCTGCAGCTTGCCGGTGACGGTGTCGATGACGGGCAGCACGCGGCCGCCGAGCACGTCGACGAAGGTCTGCTCGAGGTCGCGGCGGAAGGACTCGACGCGGCCGCGGGCGTTGTTGCCGAGGGTGTCGCTGGCCCGCTGGGCGGCGCCCTCGAACTTGCCGAGCTGGCGGCCGCCGTCGGCGAGGGACTGCAGGAACTCGGGGATGTTCTTGGTGCCGAGGTCCTCGAGCGGGGTGCCGAACAGCGCGAGCGCCAGCGTCGCCTGCTTCGTCGGGTCCTTGACGTCGAGCAGCGACCGGACGATCTGCTGCGTCGCGCGGCCTGCCTTCTCGCCGCCGGCGAGCAGCTGGTTCGGGATCCGTGTGAAGTCGAGGCCGAGGTCCTCGAGCGCGGTGCGGGTCGCCATCGAGTCGTCGGTGGCGCGGATCGTGAACTCCTTGATCGCGTCGCCGGCCTTGTCGATCCCGTAGGTTCCCTTGTCGGCGCCGGCCACGAGCAGCGAGAACGCCTCGGGGCCGCCGATCCCGACGGCGTTGAAGAATTGGCCGTACTCCTCGACGGCGTCCTGGATGTCGGGCGCGAGGGCGGGGCCGACCTTGCTCGACGCGGCGGTCAGCAGGTCGAGGGCACCGGTGACGTCCTTGGCCATGCCGGACTTCACGGCGGTGCGCGCGACCGAGATCGTGCGGGGGACGTCGCTCTCGAAGATGTCGGCGAACGAGAGGGCGAGTCCGCTGACCCGGCGCAGCTCGCCGCCGTCGAGGTCGCGGAAGGCGGCCTTGACGGCACCGACGGCGTTGGCCGAGTCACCGAAGCTCTCGCCGAAGTTGTCGCGGTAGAGGTTGCCGGCGGTCCGGCCGAGCGCCGCTGCCTGTCGCTCCCCCAGGCCGAGCGAGGCGGCGACCCGGTCGAGGTCGACCTCCTGGTCCATTGCCTTCGTGGTGCCGTCGACGAGCGCGGCGCCGAGGCCGAGGCTTGCGGTGGCGCCGGCGGCGACCCCGAAGAGCTTGCCGAACTTGCTGCCGGCCTCCTGCCCTCCGCCGGCGCCCTCGCTGAGACCGTCGCTGAGGCCGTCCCCGGCGCCGCGGCCGGCGGCGTTGCCGAAGTCGTTGCCGAAGCGCTGGCCGGAGCGGCGGGCGAGCGGGTCGAGCTCGCCCTGGATAACGCGAGATGCGCCCCGCAGGGACGGAATCAGGGAGAGGTAGGCGCTGGCGATCTCGGCCACGGCGGTCTCCTCACGCTGCTCGTTCGGGTAGGTAGGGGGGCGGTGTGGCCGGCAGCGCGGAGGGCGGCGATGACCTCGTCCTGCGTGAGGTCGGTCCTGCCGCGCTTCTCCACGGTGGGGCCGTCGGTCGTCCACGGACGCCGCGCCGGCTTCGGCCGCACGAAGTGGACCTGGCGGAACGCGTCGAAGAGGTCCGCCATGATCAGCGCCTCGCGGGTGGCCGGGTAGGCCCATCCAGAGGCGGCAGCGAAGGTGTGTGTGCTGGGGTCCTGCAGCAGCCCGTGGGCGAGGCGGGCGGCCTCGGTCAGGGTCATCCGGTCGCCGATGTCGCGTAGGCCGAGGCCGAAGCGGTCGCGCCAGTCGAACTCGAGGGCTCCTCGGTGTGCGGCTAGGAGGCCGAGGAACCCCGTGATTCCCCCATCCACTCCCGAACGATGGTGAGGAGCCGGCCGGTGGGCAGGTTCTCGAGGACTGCGCGGACATCGGGTGGGATGTCGGCGGTCTTGAGCATGGCGAACCCGAGTGCCGTCTGGGCCATCTCGTTCTCCGGGTGCAGGACGGCGTCGATGGTGTAGCGCCCGGGGACGTCGGCGACGCCCTCGTTGATCGCGGGCAGGTGGTAGGTCTGGCCGTCCTCGGTGAAGCTGTAGACGGCGCCGTCGGGCTTGGTGCCGGCCTTGGGGGCGGCGGTCTTCTTGGCGGTGGGCATGCGCGGGTGCTCCTTCGCGGCTGGGGCGCGCGGGTGGATGGTGGTGCACCCCCCGCCCGGGCCCGCGCGCCCAGACGGGGGGTGGTCTGTGCGCGGCGTCAGGCCGGCGTCTTGAGCGAAGTCGCCCAGCGCTTGAAGTTGTAGCCCTTGACGGGGTCGCGCTCGCCCTCGATCGTCACGCCGTAGCCGATGACCTCGCCGGTGGCGAGGGTGTGGGCGGCCACGGAGGCGACGACTCCGCGGGGGATGTAGTCGCGGATCAGCTCGGGGCCGTCGATGACGTCGACGATGTAGGAGCTGGGGTCGCGGGTCTTCACCTGGTACTCGAAGGAGCCCTCGGACGCGCCCGGGGTGACGGTGACGCCGAAATAGGTCTCGGCCACGGCGATCGAGGACTCGAGCAGGATGAACGTCCAGGTCGGACGGTCCTCGGAGGGGGTGCGGATGACGCGCACCGTGGTGCCGTTCTGCCACGCCTTGATGGCGGTGGCGTCGCCGGCGTCGGGCAGCTCGATCTCGACGCCGTCCTCGCCGACGAAGCCGAGGTCGGTGAAGCCGGTGGTGGATCCGGCGGTGCCGGTCGGTGCGGTCGCGCTGGTCGCGCCCTTCATGATGGCGCCCGTGACGGCCACGCGCACCTTGGAAGCATCGGTCGCCATGGTCAGCGTCCCTTCGTGTTGTCGGCTCTGGGAGCCGGGTCAGTTGTTGGTCTGCGCGGGCTTCGGCGGCGTGGTCTTCGCCGTCGTCTTGGGGGCGGCGAGCTTCTTCGGGGCGCCCGCCTTGGCAGTAGGGGCCTTCTCCCACCCCTGGGTCAGGTAGGGCCCCTCGCGGCCGTCGTCGACCTCGATCGTGTCGCCGGTCTCGGTGTGCTTGAGCTTGATCACGACAGCTGTTCTCCTCGGGTGCGGATGGTGGTGAGCGCCAACCGCTGCGGCTGGCGCGAGTCGTCGATGACCCGGGAGGGGCCCGACTCGTGCGTGACCCGGACGACGGGGTTGCCGTCGGGTGCTGCCCACAGCAGCGCGCCGACGAGCCGGGCCAGGTCGGAGGCATCGGCCTCGGTGCCGGCCCACACGCGCCACGACAGGCGGGCGTTGTCGAAGATGCCGGTCTGGCCGCCGCCGTCGCGGCGGACGACGACCATGCGGTCGACGCGCGGCTCGGGGACGGCGGTGCCGACGTGGACGTTGGAGGCGTAGGACTCGGGGCGAGCGGCGAGCGCGGTCTCGAGGTGGGTCACGGCCCATGCCTCGACGTCGGGGAAGAGCATCGTCATGCACCTCCGGCGGCGTCGATGGCGCGGGCGAGGGTCCCGTGGCGCGCCTCGACCAGGTGGGAGTGAGGGGCGCGGGCGACGACGCGGGCGACGACGCGGTCGGTGGTGATGACCTCGACGTCGAGGCCGTTCAGATAGTTGCCGGTCTGCTTGAACTGCTCGGCTGCGGCGCGTGCCGCGGCGAGCGACCGGCGGGCACGGGCCTCGAGCTCGGCGACCACGCCGGGGTCGCGCAAGATGGCACGGGCGCCGGCCGTGTTCATGCGGACTCGACCCTGGCCGGCCACCTCAGCCGCTCACGATCTTCGCGCGGATGACGGTCCCGGGACGCCAGCCGGTCTGGGGGTGGCGCCAGTCGAAGGGCTGGCCCTCGACCTCGCAGACCTGGCCCCGGACGACGAGCCGATCGGTGGCAGCGACGTCGGTTCCGGCGGGTGCGTAGATCTCGAAGTCGCACACGACGGCGGTCCTGCCGACCTCCACGGGTTCGGTCGACCCGCCGTCGGCGATCCCGCACCCGTGGATGAAGGTCTCGGCGGCGGCGTCCCAGTCACGGACCTTCGCGTTGTAGCGGTCGGTGACCAGCGGTGCACGCCGGCGGACGACCGTCTCGCCGTAGGCGAAGCTCATGGCTCGACCTGCTCGTAGAGCGGCTGGCCGGCGATCGACGCTCCGCACGAACAGGTCGTGCCGGCGCCGAAGTAGACCGAGCAGACCGGCGAGTGGAGGGCGCCGCCCGGCGCGGTGTCGACGGTGAAGGCCTGACGTGTCTGGTCGTCGGCGCTCTTGCAGAGGTCCTGCAGGTCGCGGATCTCGCTCGGCCACAGGTTGTAGCCAGTGCGCTGGCGCGTGTCGACGGTGGTGCTGAAGGGCCCGGCGCTCTGCTGCTGGACGGATCCGGCGCCGGCTTCTGCCCAGCGCTTGATGGCGCCGAGCAGGATCAGCTTGGCCTCGGCGAGCTGTCCGGCGCCGGGGCCGGGTTCGGTCGAGGCGAGGCAGGGGGCGACTCGGGCGGCCTTGGCGTTGGCGCCGGCGACGAGGTCGTCGATCAGCTCGGCGCCTTGCATCTGCTCGGGGAGGTCGGAGGTCTTGACGATCTCCGGGGTCTCTCCTTGCTGCGCCATGAGTCGCCCCCTGCTGCTCAGGCCTGGGCCTTGTCGTCCGCCTCGAGGGCGGCGACGAGGTCCGGCTTGTTGCCGTCGGTCGGGATCAGCGCGTCGTCCTCGCGGCCGTCGTTGCGCTTGTCGATCTCGGCGCGCAGCTCGTCGACCTTGAGACCGGCGTAGGGCGACGGGTCTCCCCCGCCGCCCTTGTCGCGCCGGCCGCGCCCGCCGGACTGCTCGACGGGGCGGTAGCCGGCGGCGAGCCGCGCGGCCTCCTTCGACTTGGCCACGCTGACCTGCATCCCGTTGGGTGCGGTCAGGGTGACGGTGTCCGCGGGCTGGTCGTTCTTCGCCATGGTGTGGTCTCCGATCAGACGTTCGCGACGGCGTCGAGGACCTTGGCGAAGGCGTCGACGGAGAGGATGCCGATGCCGTAGACGACCTCGGCGCGGATGGCGATCTGGTTGTTGCGCTTGAGGTCGCCGAGCCCGTCGGGGTCGCCGTAGCGGATGACCTCGAGCGGGATGTCGCGCTGCACGCCCCAGCGGAAGGCGGTGAAGTCGCCGACGATGGCCTTCACGTTGGGGTTGGTGGTGCGGTAGGCGCCGGTGCCGGTGGTGAGGACCTCGGGGCCACCGCGGACGGTGTCGGACACGGCGGCGTTCAGGCCGAGGAAGGTGCCCATGTCCTGGCCGAAGCCGAGCTCGGGGTAGAGCTTGCGGCCCTGGCCGTCGCGCTGCGTGGACAGCTTGAAGGCGAAGCCGTTGTCGAAGGCGATGCCGTTGGGGCTGAGGTTGTCGTCGATGACGAGTCCGACGGCGGCCTCGACGGCCTCGTCGGGCTTGCCGACCGTGGCCGTGGTGAGCTCGACGGCGTTGGTGGTGTCCAGGATCTTGGCCGGCGACCCGGAGAGCGGGGCGCCGGTGAGCGGGTTGATGCCGTGGATGGCGATCAGGTCGAGCGCTCGGCCGAGGGCGACGCCGGAGAGGTCGCCCATCTCGCGGACGACGCCCAGCTGGTAGTCCTCGTCGGCCCACTGGACCTCCTCGTTGAACCGCTGGGTCACCTGGACCTTGCGCGGGATCGCGGTGACCGGGGCGAAGGTGGCCGTGGACTCGCTCTTGGCGGCGCCCTCGCCGACGACCTCGCCGCGGGGCGGGGCGGTGAGGGTCATGTACTCCTGCTCGCCGAACTCCTGGGGCTCGGCGCCGGAGAGCTTGGCCAGCACGGACTGGCCGATGGCCTTCTTCCACACGCCGGGGCGCATGTGCTTGGGGAGGGACAGGGACGAGGTGGCGAGGGTGGACATGGTGCGTTCTCTCTTTCGGGGTTAGGCCCCGCCGCCGAAGAGGGTTCGCGCGTACTCGCGCTCGTCATCGTCGGTGGTGGTGCCGGAGGATGTCGTCGTGCCCTCCTTGGGCACGCGGGGGTGCTTCTTCCTGCGCTCCGACTCGCGGCCGGCCAGGCGAAGGGCCTGCGACCGCATGGCCTCCTCGTCGGTGCCGGTGAGGAACAGCTCGGCGTCCGAGGGCTCGTCCTTCTCGCCCTTCTTGGTGCTGATGCCGAACTCGGCGGCGATCTCAGCCCGGAGTGCCCGCTGCTTCGCGGCGGTGCTCTGGGACTCGAGATCGTTGAGGCGGTCCTCGAGCGTCTTGGCGCCCTCGGCGCGGGACTTGAGGTCGTCGTAGTCGCCGAACTTCTTCGCCGCCTTCTGACGCTCCTCGGTGCGGGCCTTGCCCACGAGCCGGTCGACGTCGTCCTGGGTGAAGGACGTCGGGGTGCCGTCGCCCGATCCGGAACCGGTGCCACCGTCGCCGCCGTTCTGGCCGGTGCCGCCGTCCCCGGTGCCGCCGTCTCCGCCGTCGCCGCCGGCCGCCATGGACCATCCGCCGTACAGGGCCCGGTTGCGGGCGATGGTGCGCTCGAGCCAGCCGCGGTCGGCCGGCGGGAGGAGCGAGTGCGTGTCGGTCATGCGCAGTTCTCCGTTGCCTCGTCAGGTGCTGCTCCGGCATTGAGCGCTGCCGTGGGCGCTGCACCCCGGTGATCGGGGCGAGATCAGGTGTGGCTGGCCAGCCACTCGCGGGTGCGCTCGTTGTGCGCGTCGCGGGCCTCGTCGCTTCGGAAGCGGAGCGAGGGCGTGAAGGGCTTGACCGGCTTCGGGCGGCCCTTCCAGGCGGACACGGCCGAGCAGTTGCAGTGGTCGTGCGCGCCGAAGTCGGCCGTTCGCTCGGTGTAGACCGCGCCGCGCGCGATGAGCTGGCGGCAGAACTGGCACTCGCCGCTCCCGACTCGCTGCCAGCCGGCCGAGGCGGGGTCCTCGACCGCGGCCGTGGCGATCGTGTTGCGGGCGTGGTCGGCGATGCGGCGCTGCACGCCGCCGAGCACCAGGCCGCGTAGCGAGGAGTCGTCCGTGGCGGTGGCCAGCGCCCACCCGATGAGCGCTTGGGCGCCGCGGTCCTCGGCCGGAACGGGCATGGCGGTGAAGGTGCCGCGGACGTCGGCCTTCGCGCGCTGGTCGTCGTACCACTCGGCCGCCAGCGCGGCACCGAGGGCTCCGTACTCGGTGACGATCGCGGGCAGCAGGTCCCGCAGCGCCGTCTCGGCGGACGCGCCGGCCGCGACAAGGCTCCACAGCCGGGCGAGGTCCTGGCCGGCGAGGCCCACGACCTCGGCTGTCTCAGCCCTGAGGGTCGCCAGCGCCATCGGTCACGCCCGAGTTGTCGTCCCCAGCGGACGCGGCCGCGGCGCGAAGCCGGTCGAGCAGGCTGCCGCCGGCCGCTCGCCGACGCTCGGCGAGGGCCAGCCGCGCCTGCTGCTCGGTCAGACCGATCAGCTGCAGCCCGACCTCGGTCTCGGCCAGCCACGGGACTGCGGTGAGCTGCTTCTGGCCGGCGTCAGACTCCGCGGATCGTGACTGGTAGCGCGGGTTGCGCCACCGGCTGTCGATCGAGCGCCACTCGGACGGCACCTCGGCCATCGCGATCCCGTTCAGGACGGCCAGGCCCCTCACGAAGGACCGGCGCAGCGGCGGCCGGAAGTCGTCGACCGCGCCCTCGGCCTCGGCGATGAGCTCGTACTGCGAGGCGTCGTAGGACTCTGCGCTGGTCGGGTTGGCCATCTCGCTGATGGCCAGGGCCGTGTCGGGCAGCGATGCCTCGCGCGCGAATAGCTTGGCCAGGGCGTTGATGTCCTTGAGGTGCGGCTCGGGGCTCGCGGCCGGGAACTGCTTGACGTCGGCGCGTGCCAGTGCGTCGGGGGCGTCCTCGTCGTCGGGGATGCCCTTGATGCGGCCGAGTCGGACCTCCCAGATCGACTTCTGCACGCCGTCGGCGTTGACGAAGGCGGACTCGTCGGCTCCGAGCATCCAGAGCTCGGGGTACGAGAACACGTCCATGTGGCCCTCGCGTCGGATGAGCGCGCGCACGGCGGCGTCCTGCAGGCCCATCATCGGCCGTGTGAGGCGCGATCGGCCGAAGGGCCGCTTGGGGCTGGGCTGGTAGGCGACGACCTCGGCAGGGACTCCGAAGTCGTGCTCGGCGCGGTCCACGGTCCAGGCGAGGTTGGCTCGGTCACGGGCCGCGGTGATCGTCTCGCTGTCGAGGTAGAGCGCGAGCGAGAGGATCCGTCCGTCCTTGTCGGTCCCGGTGACCGAGAGCAGGTTGTCGAGCCGGCGCCTGCGTCGGTTCCAGGTGCCGGTGGCCTCGGTGGCGTCCTTGACGTGGATCAGCGACTCGGGCTCGTCGTCCTCGCCGACGGTGTTGATGAGGAAGGCCGGGCCGTGCAGCAGCGCTGCGTTGATGGCCGCGTCGACCTCGGAGCTGAGATGGTTGTCGTCCCACAGCTTGTCGCCACCGACGTCGGCGAGGTCGCCGTCCGGCCAGACGTAGCCCTCGAGGTTGCAGCGCCGGCCCAGGCCGGTGACGGCCTTGGCGCACCAGCCGAGCGCGAGGCCGAGCTGGAAGTAGTGGGGCGGGACGATGGTGCCCGCGCTGCGGATCGCTCGGCGGCTCTCGAAGTAGGAGGTGCGCAGTCCGTTGCGCAGACGCCTGGTGTGGATCTCTGCGAGCAGCGAGTTGATGAGGGCGTTCTCGTCGGCGCTCACCTGGGGCAGCCGTACCTTCTGCGCGTCCGGCAGTTCGGTCGTGCTCACCTCACCACCGCCCTTCGTCCGCTGGCTCGAGCGGTCCGTCCCCTCGAGTGCCGGCCGGAGCCGGCTGTCCTGGTGTTCTCGCCGCCGCGGGAGCGGCGACGCTTCTGCTCGGCGCCGAAGCGGGCCAGGCTGAGCGACACGATCGGTGCGATGTCGACCTCGGGCCGTGTCCGGTCCCAGCCCCAGCCGCCGGCGCTGCCGATCGGTCGACGCTTCGCGCCGGCGATGGCGTCGTCGACGGCTGGCTGTCCGCCGTGGGTCAGCCGTGGCGGGGTGGCGCTGACGTCGCTGTAGACCAGGCCGCAGGCGCGGGCCATCTGGGTGGCGCTGGTGGTCCGCACGCTGACGCCGCTCGCCTTGAGCGCGGGCTCGAGCTGTGCGGCCGGGCTGTAGGTGTCGACGAGCACGGGGGTTCGGCGGCCCGCGCGCTCGACGATCCACGTGTGGGCCGCCGCGGCGTCGGTGCCGGCCCAGACCTCTTCGACGTGGGCGGTCTCGTCGTCGAGCCAGCAGGCGGTCACCGAGATCGTCCCCGCGTGGGACATGTCGAGGCCGAGCGCGGTTGGTTTGGTGCCGTCCTCGGGCCCGGGGTCGGCGAGCTCGGCCCATCGCGTCGGTGACACGACGGGTCGGTGCACGGCCTGCTCGTCCCAGATCCCGAGTGCCTCGCGTCGCCAGGACGGTTCGGACTTCAGCAGCTTGCGCAGGCGCAGCATGGCCCGCTCGGTCGTCCGCAGCGGGTAGGACGGGTTCGCCTTGCGCCACTGGTCGCGGTCCATCGGGCTGGCGAACCGATCGGCGCTGAACTCGATGTAGAGCGTGCCGTCGTCGTCGCCGTCGAGGGCTTCCTGCCGTAGGAGGGTGAAGAACTCGCCCTGATCCTTCGGCCTGGGCGGCGTGCCGATGACGAAGGTCAGCGGGTTGGCTGCGACGTTCTGCGCTGCGGCCATGTCGTCGAGCGTCGCCTCGCCGAGGATCTGCCCCTCGTCGAAGACCAGGATGTCGACGTCCTCGAAGCCACGGCCGAACCCGGATTCGCGGGCGCCGAAGAGGATCCTGGACCCGTTGGTGAAGCGGATCTGCTCCTCGCCCTTGCCTCGCAGTACCTGGCGAACGTGGGGCTTGACCTTCGGCCGCTGCGCGAGGTCGTAGAACTTCGCGAAGGTCTCGACCGCGGTGCTCTTGCGGTGGGCTGTCCAAATCACGGTAAGGCCCGGCTCGAGGATGCCGAGCGCGAAGATGATTGCCGCGACCAGGTAGGTCTTGCCGACCTGCCGGGGGATGCTGACGACCACGATGTCGGCGGCGTACAAGCCGTCGGCACCCTTCGCCAGGATCAGCCGGCCGGCGCCGTCCTGCCAGCCGTCGAAGGTCCAGCCGAGCCGGTGGCAGGTGTCACGCACCTTCGGCCAGCTCGTGGTCTCGATGCCAGTCGGCTGGATGACGTGGCGGGCGACCTCGGACAGTCGGCGCTGGTCGCCCGGGCCGCGGGGCGGACGACCAGCGCCGCCCCCCTTCCTCGCAGGGTCCGCTGCTGCCGGCGCCGCGCGGCGGCTAGATGGCGTTCTCGTCCCAGGCTTCGTCACCGGTGGGCGCGACAACCGACTGCTCCTCGCTCTCGGCGATCTCGACGGCTTCGATCTCGCGACCGATCTCGAGCTGCCGGCGCGAGAGGGAGGCCAGGTCCCGCGCGGCGGTGTTCGGGTCGTCGAGCGCTCGGGCGATTCGTCGGCGCATGGCGCGCAGCTCGTCGACCCGCGTGCCGCCCTCCGCTGCGGCGAGCACCGTCATCGGCGGCTTCTTAGCGGCCTTCTCGTCGGCGGCGACGGCACGGAGGGCGGGCTTGCGAGGCATGCGCGCACCTCCCGGGGTCTGTGGAAAACGGGCAGGGGGGGTATCCGCCTATGCCCTGAGGGGCGATGGGATGGGGTCTGGGGGGTGCCCCGCCCCAGGTGGTCGTGGTGGAATCGCGGCCATGCCGCTGCCTCTCAGACCACCCGACACGCCGCGACCGCAGTGGGACCTGATGGTCGCCTACCGAGGCGATCTTCGGCACTGCGTTGATCTGCTCGACCAGGTGAAGGCGACGCCTGGCCTGACCTACACGCTCGAAGCGCAGACCGGGGGCTCCGACCTGGCCGTGTTGAAGGTGCTCTGCAGCAGCCAGGCCAGTCTCCTGCTGCCCGAGGCGTTGAACGCGCTGGACGCGGTGCACCGCCGAGCGATCGGGCTGGGCATCGTCGGGGAGTAGCGTCACCAGGTCCTGGTGGTCTCGAACGCTCTGGTCGGCGTGGCACCTTCGAGGTTGTCGCTCTTCAGCCTGTTGCACCGTCGGTGCGCGGCCTGCTTGTTCTCGAGCGTGTCGGCGCCGCCCTTGTTGAGCGGGACGACGTGGTCGACCACGTAGGACATCGGGTCGGTGTAGTGCAGGTCGTAGTCGATGGCGGTGTGGCAGATCCCGCAGGCCGGCTGGGTGCGGCGGATGGCGCGGCGGTGCTGGTCGCGGACGGTCGTGTTGCGGCCCGTGCTCACAGGTCTCCCCCGCCTGTGACCTGCACATCAGCCTCACAACAGTCGGTGTATTCTGTTGACACAAATCAATTGTGTCAGCAATAATAGAGCCATGCAGGTACGAGTCACCCGGTCGGCCCGGAAGCACCGCGTCGGCAACGCGCACATCGTCGAGGCGATGGTCGCCGCGGGTGAGCCCACGGTCGAGGGCGACGCTCTCACCTACATCGGCACCGACTCGCGCGGCGTCGAGTTGGAGATCGTGGCAGTGCCTGACAACAAGCGGGAGGGCGGACTGGCCGTCATCCACGCGATGCCCACCTCCTACCGCAAGTAGGCGGTGGGCGCCCGCCCGGGAGAGCGACCCGGGCAGCAGCAACGATAGGAGCAGAGATGGACCCCAAGCAGTTCGTCGTAGGTCCCGACGTCGAGGTGGTCGATGTCGACCTCGACGAGGACCCGATCACCTTGCCCGATGGGACCGAGCTCGACGAGGCGGCCGCCGAGAGGTACGGCCGCGAGGTCGCCGACCGCGCGGCGGTGAAGCGGCGCCCCGGTCGCCCGTCCTTGTCCGGTGAGCGCAAGGCGTCGCCGCAGGTTCATACCCGGGTGCCGTTCGAGACGCGCGTCAAGCTCGACGCCATCGCCGAGCGTGACGGCGTGCGGGCGGCCGAAGTCGCGCGCCGGGCGATCGAGGAGTACGTCCAGCGTCACGCGGTTGGGCTGTGACTGGTCCATCGCGGTCGCCCGGCTGACCTGCGCAAACGCGCTATCGGCCCTGTTCCTCGGTCGCCGCCTCGGTCGCCGCCTCGGTCGCCGCCTCGGTCGCCGCCTCGGTCACCCTGTCGACGGCTGGATGTCCGCGTTGCTCGAGGCAGTCAGCGTGGTGTGGGCACAGCGCTGCTGCCGATCAACCGGACAGGCGAACGCTAGCACGCGGAGCGGTGGCTGGTGAGCGCCTTGGCCTGGCGCTGGTGGGCGTCGTCGGCGAGCAGGTCCTGGATGTCGCCGAGCCGGTAGAGGTGCCGATCGCGGCCGTGAAGGCTGGTGACGTCGGCGACGTCCAGGCGTTCGCGGTCGCGCCACTTGCGGATCCGGTCGACGAGCTTGGCCTCGCTGCCGTCGTACTCGGTCCAGGCGATGAGCGCGCCGGCGGCCTGGGTGGCGGTGACGTGGTAGTCGCGGGCCTGCTCGAGGAGGAAGGTCCGGCGGCTGCTGACGTCGTGGACGGCGCCGCAGCCGCGGCAAGTGACGACGCCGCGGTCGGTGCGCGCGTAGACGTCGGTGAGGCAGACGTTCCCGGTGGCGTCGGTGTCGGAGCACTTCCCGGCGTACCAGAGGTCGGGCGGCCGGTCGACCATGCGGGCCAGGCGCTGCTCGAGGTTGACGAGCTCGTCGAGCATGTCCGGGGCCCACGGCTGGGAGCACGCCCACCGGTGAGCGCCGGCGAGGTAGTGGACGAGGGTAGGCACGGTGCGCGCGAGCGGTCGGTGGCGCCGTCGGAGGTGGTCGCAGCTGTCGTGGTCGCAGCTGGTGCAGACGGGGCCGGCCACGGGCGGGCGGTGGCGGGCGACCGTGCGATGCCAGCGGGTCAGCGTCGCGAGGACGTCGGCGCGCAGCTGGGCGCCGGGGGCGTGCCGGGCGTGCCGCTGCGGGTCGGGGTCGGACGTGCTGACGAAGCGCAGGTCGACGGGTAGTGGGCGCTCGCGGCCGATGGCGCTCTTGCCGCCCGAGGTGGTGCCGTAGCGGGTGGTCTTCCCGGCGACGTTCTCGAGGTCGACGGCGTAGACGCCGACGTGGAGGATCGCGTAGGCGAGGGTGGTGCTGCAGGTCGGGCAGAGCGCGGCGCCGGCCGTGGGGCGGCCGCAGCGGCAGGTGGCGCCGGTCATCCGTCGTCCCTCTCGTTGAGATGGTGGAGGCGGCGGGCTTCGCGCCAGAGGTCGCGGAGGATCGCCTTGCTGGTGATCCGGATGCCGTCGGCGTGGCTGTGGCCGGCCGTCCAGTCGGCGTGCGCGACGGCGGTGTGGTGCCGGCGTCCGAGGTAGGTCGCGCGGTAGGGCGAGGCGTGTTGCTTGATGCACGACGTGGCGCAGAGGTACGCGCGCGTCTTGGCGTCGGTGGACCAGTTGGCGCGCTGACCCTTCGTGCGGCGGGCCGCGACCCTGACCTCGAGCACGGCGGGGTCAGGGTCGCGGTGCCGCTCCCCGGGGACAAGGACACATCGGGTGCCGGGTCTCGTGTGGTCCTCGGGAGTCTGATCCTCGCCGGCAGTTCGCCGGAGGGCGTCGCTTCCACCATGGCCGACGAGGACGGTGTGCAGGCCGCAGTAGGCCCACAGCTCTGAGATGGTCCGTGGCCGATCTTCGGCCGCGTGCCAGTAAGGGTCGCCGATCGCGCCGAGCAGGCGGGCGGTCTGCTTCTCGCCGAGGCCGGGCTGGGCCTTGATCCACGGGTGGAGCGGGCTGCGGCGGAGAGCGCGCTTGATGCTGAGTTCGGCGTCGTGCTCGAGGGCGGCCAGCGCGTCGACGAGCGCGGCGAGGCGGACGACGTCGGGGTGGCGCTCGTCGAGGGCGAAGCCGCGCATGACTCCGTCCTCGTCGGGCGTCGTCCGGGTCAGCACGGCGAGGCGGTGCGCGTTGGCGATGCGCTGCTGCTCGAGGTCGCGGTGGATGGTGGTCTGCACGAACAGCAGCGGGTCGACGACGTCGGCGGTCGTGGTCACTGGCCGCCGCCGATAGCGGCGATCTGGGCGGGCTCGAGGTCGGCGGCGCTCCGGACGCCGTGCTGCTCGAGCGTGTCGGCCAGGGCGTGGAGGCGTTCGGTGGTGTCGTGCATCGTGTCGGCGAGGTTGCGGAGCTCGATCGGGCTCATGTGCTGGACCTCGACCTCGTAGGGGCCGGCGACGCCGTGCATGGTCAGCCGGGTGGTCAGCAGGTCGCGCCAGGCGAGCGTGGCCGCGCGGATGCGGGGCGAGGCGTGACCGGATGGCGCGGGGCGGCTGGTGGGCGGCCGCACCGGCGTACGGGGCGGCTGGTCGGCGACGGGATCGGGCGGACGCAGGTCGTGGGGGCGGTCTGGCGGGTCGACGGGTCGTGGGGTCTGCGCGGCCGCCGGCTGCTGGACGAGGCGGCCACGGCGCGCGCGGACCTCGATGAGCATGGCGGCCAGCCGCACGATCACCGCGGGGTAGACGGCCGGCGGGCATGCGGCGAGCACGCCTCGGGCCTTCTGCTCGACCGTAGCGAGGGAGGCGTCCGCTTCGACGCGTCCGAGAATGTCGGTGATGGTCGGGCGGCCGGCGTTCATCGGTCACCCTCGCTGAGGATGGTGATGGCCAGGCCGACGTCGATGCCGGTTGCGAGCAGCAGCGGGACGTCCCACTCGTCGAGGTCGATCGGGCCGGGCATCATCCGTCGCTCCCAGTCGGCCGCTCGGCGACGCCGCTCGCGCGGCGCAGGACGTTGAGGCAGTGGTCGCAGTAGAGCGACGAGCTGGTGGCCGGCGCGGCGCCGCAGGCCCCGCACGTGCTCGGGGGGGCAAGAGGGTCTGCGGGGGTCAGATTCAGCCCATTCATTTGGACTTCACCGGTGTTCTCGCTCCGCGTAGGTATGTAGCCAGACCCCTCGGACCCCCTATCCCCCCTCGATGCGGGGGTCTGGGGGTCTGCGGGGGTCAGTCGTGAGATGAGTTGCCACCTGGCGGACTTCTTCGAGCGCGACGTCCGGTCGACCTGCTGGACGGCGTAGTCGCCGGCCCAGCGTCCGCGCCGGTTCTTGAGGTAGTTGCCCAGGGACCGGTTGATGGTGGGCAGGCCGTCGCGGCGGGCCCTGGTGGCCAGGTCGACGGGCAGCGTGTCGACGGCGATGGGCCTGGCGCCGGTGGGCAGGTTGCTGGTGGGCCAGCCGTCGTAGCGGACGCCGGTGTCGACCTTGTCGAGCAGCTCGGCGACGGTCCAGGGCTGCAACCCGAAGGTGTCGTGGACGGCGTCGAGGAAGTCGACCCACTCGTCGTCGTCGACCCCGAGCGCCTCGGGCGCGGAGTCCTCGTGGCCGAACACCCCATCGATGCCGGCGTGGGCCAGGATGCCGTTGATCGTGCGCGACCAGGACGCGTAGTCGTCGCTGGCGGTGGCCACGGGTAATGGCCTGCCGGCGACGACCCAGGAGCGCACGACCGTGAGCAGCGCGTGCAGGAGGTCGCCGCGGCGGTCGGTCGCCCACCGCTTGAGGTCGGTGATCGCGAAGTGGGTGCGGCGCTCGGGGTTGGGGACGCCGGGGTCGATAGTGACCCAGACGGTGCGGCGGACGAGGTCGCCGCCCAGGGCGATGTTGTTGCCGGTGACGAGCCAGAGCCGGTCGTTTGGCGTGCCGACCCATTCGGTGGAGCCGAGGGGCCGGTCGCCCCAGGTGTTGGAGGTCAGCAGGCCGGCGAGCGTCGACGAGCGCAGGACGCCGCTGAGGTTGTCGAAGTGGATGATCGGCCCGGTCGTCATGGTGAGCATCGAGGTGACCTGCTTGCGCAGCTCGTCCTCGATTGGCAGCTCGGCACGGAAGACGCCGCCGTGGATGATGCGGGCGAGCGTGGCGAGCAGCGACTTGCCGGACCCCGGGGAGGGGGAGCTGATCGCGCCGAGCTTGTAGGGCGGGGGCGTCATCAGCCGCAGCAGCGGCGTGAGGAGGAGCCCGTAGTAGTTGGCGCGGTCGTGGGGCGTGACGAAGTCGAAGCCGGCGGTCATCTCGGCGAGCAGCGCCGCGGCCGCCGCGAGGTCGGCGGCCGCGGGCTGCTCGGCGACGGGCGGGACGACGAGGCCGGGCTCGGGCAGGTGGAGCAGCTTGGTGGCGGGGTCGTAGCCGGGGTGCTCGAGCAGGGTGCCGTCGACGCGGAGGATCGGCGAGTGGGTGACGCCGTCGAGCTGCTGCAGGTTCGGCATCTGGTGGGGCACGTTGGTGGCGGCTCGCGCCGCCTCGGTTGGGAAGAGCGCGGCCGTGGGCACCTTGGCATCGGCTCGGCCCGTCATCCGGAAGACGTTGTAGGCGAGGTCGACGTGGCTGGCGAGGACGCGGGGGTCGCGCACGGTGCGGACCTGGGCGATCCCGTCGTCGCCGGCGGGTGGTGCGACGTAGCCGGCCTCGCCGACACGGGCCGTGTAGACCAGATCGTCGCCACGTCGGAACATGCCGGCGAGCCGGCCGGTGCCGAGCAGGTCGCGCAGCTGGGCGGCGGCGATGGCGGGGTTGGTCACCTCGATCGGCGGCCTCGGCGGCGGGTCCTGGGTCTGCTCGCCGGCGGGCCCGTCGGGCGGCGTACCGCCGTCGTCCCGCCCCGGGGTGGTAAGCACGGTGGGCGAGGCGAGCCCGAAGGCGGCCCACTCGTCCTGGCCGCCGTAGCCGCGCGCCCGGAGGTAGCGGGCGGCGGCGCTGTAGTCGCCGCGGTGCTCGAGCAGGGCGTAGGCGGCGAACTTCGTGTAGGGGACGTCGGTCTCGAACTCGGTGGAAGTCGAGAACACGTAGAGGTTGTCGCCGTCGTTGAGCCCGGTGGTGGCCGAGATCCCGTCCGTGGGGTTCTTGCCGGGGCGCACCCAGGCGAGCTCACCGGGACGGAGACTGCCGGCCTTCGTCCAGCCGTGAGGCGTGAGGATCTGGTCCCATGTCGTGCGGGCGTTGAAGTCGTCGCCCGGGCGCGCGCTGGTCGTGGCGCCGCCGCGGCCGTCGAACGTGGGCGCGCCCCGCCGCGGCGCCGTGGTGGCCGGCACCGCCGCGGGCATCGCGTCGAGCATCCCGGTGATGGCGTGCAGCAGGTCCCGCTCCTCGACCGTGACGTCGGGGATCGTCGAGGGTCCGCCGTGGATCAGCTGCCACGCCTTGCCGGTCGGGTGCGTCCGGCCGGACGACGGAGCGACGACGGTGAACCCTCCCTCGCCGCGGGTCTCGATGAGTACCTGCGGGACCTGCTCGGGCGTCGTCTCGGCGATCTTCTCCAGCCGGCGCTCGAGCTTGTCGCCGGCGAGCGTCTGCTCGGCCTTCGCGCGCTCGGTGGACTTGAACGCGTCGAGCTCGTCGGCGGTGGCTGGCCGTCGGGCCAGCTTGGTGTTGGGCTTCGCGTCGCCGAGGACGCGGTAGACCCAGTGGAAGCCGCCCGACGGCGACACCTCGAGGTATCCGTTGCAGAGCCGCTGCCAGAGCTCGGCCGCGCCGTTGTCGGCCATGAGCTTCACGAGCGATTCGGCCAGGTCGACGGCGCGGCCTTCGAGTTCGAGCATCTCGAGGTTCGAGGAGACGGCGCCGGTGACGACACCGAGGCCGTCGTAGGTGCTCGGGGCGGCGAACCACGTCTCGAGCTGGTCGACCGTGGGGCGGGATGCCTGCAGCTCCTTCCAGTGGACGGCGGGCG
Organism: Nocardioides marinquilinus; assembly: GCF_039543705.1. Lineage (NCBI taxonomy): Bacteria > Bacillati > Actinomycetota > Actinomycetes > Propionibacteriales > Nocardioidaceae > Nocardioides > Nocardioides marinquilinus. The sequence continues at coordinate 861,656 of NZ_BAABKG010000001.1, read as the reverse complement.
CCTTGGATCCGTCGGCCCTGACGGGGACGACGGAGCATCCGGCGCGGTGCAGCGCGAGCGCGGTGTCGAGCAGCGTTGGCGTCACTGGCCGGCGTCCTCCTTGGTGCCGAACCACTCGTGGGTCTCGGCGACGATGAGCAGGTCGGCGAAGTCGCGCAGTTGGGCTGCGAGCCAGCCGGTCGGGTCAACGCGGTCGAGGCTGCGCTCGGCTACGAGGCGCAGCAGGACCGCGCGGTGAAGCGGGGACTCCGGCCAGCGGGTCTGTGGGCCCGGGGGTGTGAACACGACGCTCGACCGAAGCCAGCTGAGCGCCAGGCAGAGCGCCCGCTCGAACTCATCGCAGGGGCGGGAGTCGTCGACGTGCGTGCCGGCCTTGCAGGACCCGGTGAACGGCGTGTGTTCGCGGGCGACATCGGCGATGGTGGTGCCGACCTGGCGGACGAACGGCGACTCACCGCGCTCGATCATCAGGGTGCTGATGGCTTCGAGGTGGTGCTCGACGAGCGCGGCGTCCACCGGGTCGTCGGCGCCGGGGTCGAGGCCGAGGTTTCGGGCGAGGGCGCCGCGCACCTGCGCCACGGTGGGCTCGGGGCCGCTCACGAGCAGTTTCCGCTGTGGTCGGGCGCCAGCAGGCAGACGTCATCGTCTGCCGGGTCGGTGCTCATCGGCCGGCCGCAGACCGCGCCTAGTCTCGGGTGAACCGCCAGGGCGCGTGTCTCGATCGCCTTCAAGCCCTCCGCGATTGGCGAGACCCGGAACGACCAGCCCACTGCGGCGTCGACCTCGATGAGCGGGTCCTGCAGCACGTCAAGCACGGCTCGAGCGGCCTTCTCGTCGTCAACGGACGCACCGCAGCCCGACGGGTCGTCGCAGCCTCCGTCCGCGTCGTGCCAGCGGGCGGCGTGCACGGCCTTGCCGGCGAGCATGAGCGTGCGGTCGGTGTCACCGGATGTCGGGGCCTTGGCGGTGGTCTCGTCCTGGTCCGACGATCGGCGCTGGTCGCGCTCGTCAGCCAGCCACTCGGCGACGATGCCGGCGGTCGACCAGACCTCGGCGTGGCCGGCCTCCACGAGGCGCTCCCGGAGTCGGGCGAACGCGGCCGCCCCTTCGCTGCGGCCCATCAGGCGGCGTCCGAGGTCTCGACGGGGAAGCGGTGGGGGTCGCTGACGCCGGCGAGGCATCGCTCGCCGCGCGCGTCGTAGGCGAGGCACCTGCCGAAGGACCCCCGGCCGCCGTACATCGTCTGCAGGTGCGCGCGGATCCGGGCGAGGCTGTCGATCGCGCGACCGAGGGCGGCAAGATGGTCGGTGGCGCCAAGGTCGTGGAAGACGATGTCGTGCTCGCCCGCGTCGACGCCGAGGCGGATCAGGATCTTGCCGTCGTCACCCCCGCCGGTGGCGTTCGGCAACTCGTAGTCGCGCCAGACGAGGTTGTCGGCGTGCTGGCCGGTGGTGTCGAGCTCGTCGTCCTGGGTCTCGGGGGCGGCGCTGACCGTGAACCGGTCGATGCGCTGGGTGGGCATCAGTCGAGCCCGACCTTGAGCAGGTGCTGCAGGACGGCGATCAGCTCACGGGCCTCGTCGGCGTAGAGCGTGGCGCACTGCGTGACGGTCGGGACGCTGTTGCCGCGTTCGTCACGCTTGCCCTCGAGCTTCTCGATCCGGATGCGGGGCGTGCTGTCACGCCACCCGCAGACCAGGGCCACGCGCAGGTGCGCGGCGCGGACGCCCTCGTCGGCCTCCCCCTCCCCCTCCTCGGGGAACGCGTCGTCGTAGTAGCCGTTGGCGATCGTGGTCATGACGCGGAGGAAGTGGCCGCGGTGCAGTCGCCCACCCTCGGCGAGCAGGCCGGCCCGGTGGGTCGAGTCCTTCTGGGCGCACCAGTCGGGGCACGGCATGACCTGCGGCGCCCGGCCGTCGTAGTCCACGAAGGTCGGCCGGAGGGGCGGAGCCTCCCAGGCGGCCTGGTCGGCGCGGGTGATCGCGGCCGGGACGACGTCCACGGCGTCCGGGTCTGTCGTTGTGTCGGCGCTCATGGGTATGGTTCCTCTCGTAGTTGTTCTTCACCGCCCCCGACCGGCATGGCCCGCCAGTCGGGGGTTGCTCTTTGTCCGGACGCTCAGGCGTCCTCCATGCCGTTGATCCAGCGGCGCAGGTCGCTGACCGCGAAGAGCTCTCGGCCACCGCGCGCGGCGGTCTTCTTGGCGCGCACGAGTCCGGCGTGCTTCGCGCGCCGAACACTGGACACCGAGAGCCCGGTCCACGCAGCGGCCTCGTGGACGGTCAGCCACTCGCGCTCCGGGAGCGTCGACGTCTGCGCGCTCACGCCGGCACCAGGTCGGGCTCGAAGTAGTCGGGTCGGACGATTACCAGCGGCGCCACCATCAGCACACCGCTGATCCGGGCGAGCAGCACCTCGGTCAGCGGCTTGCGGCCGGCCTCGATGTTGGCGAGGTAGGGCCGGCTGATGCCGATCTCGGAGGCGAACTGGTCGGGCTTGAAGCCGCGCATCTCACGGAGCTGGCGGATCGTCGCGCCGATGCGCTGCCGCTCACCGTGTTCCGCCGGGGCCGTCGTCCGTCTGGGCACACCGGAAGGTTAGGGAACATAGGGGAACAAAGCAAGGAACCTTCGGGGAACAGGGCCAACAAATGACCGTCGCCGCAGGTCAGGCGGGAACAACATCCAGGTAGTTCCACCCGCGTATTCCCACTTTGACGGGACGTCGTCCCGCCTCGTGGCGGGTTGCTGTTCCCTAGAGTTTCCGGGAACGATGCGGAACGTGAGTGAAGAATCAGGCGCCGAGCGAGCACGCCAAGCCGTCAAGCTCCGTCTGGCCGAGCTGCAGATGACCAACACCCAGCTCGCCGGAGCGGCACAGGTCGATCCCAAGACCGTCAACGACTTCCTGAGCGGCAAGCGGTGGCCACAGAGATCGAGCCGCGCTCGCATTGCCATGGCACTGCAGTGGCAGCTCGACGCCCTCGACCGCTTGCGCCAAGGGGAGGCCCTTGAGGTTGCTCAGCTGAACGCGCAGGGCGCCGAGGAGATCGAGCGCAGCCAGGCGTACTGGGAGTCACGTGCGTCGATGACCTACCAGCGCATGCAGGGTGGTGACACCGCAGCTATCGCCAAGTTGCTCGCCCTCCGGGACCACATCGCGGGCTGGCCGAGGGTGGCCGATGGTGCTCTCGACCTGGACGCCAACCCGACGATCGTCCGCAGGGTCACCATGGACCTGGTCGACATCATGGTCTCGGCGGGCATCACCCTGACCGCCTCCACGCCGGACGGCAGCGCCGCGCTGACAGACCTGCTGCTCGACCTCTCGCGTGTGCAGCGCCGCGCGGACGACGCAATCGAGCGTCAGGACCCTCCGCGACCGCCGCGGCCCGCCATGGACCTGGCCTGGGTGGACGACTTGGACCTGGTGCCGCATGAGGCAGGGGACGACGAGCCACCGGGTTTCTACCGGGGTGATGGCCTCGACGAGGCGGCGCGCGACGTCGGCGTCGAGAGCACCGGTCAAAGACGCCGACGCGAGGCAGGCGCGGCCGGGGAGCCGCCGCCGGACGACCCTGACGACCTCGAGCCGCGCTAGACGCTCAGCGTCCGGCCGTTCAATCACTCGCTAGATCGCCGCGCTTCTCACGCCAACGGATCACATCGCGAATGCGTGCGGCGGATCGCTCTGGGAATGTCTTATGCGTATGGTTTGCTCAAGCAAGGAAGCGACCACCGTGGAGGTCGCGGGGATCGCGCTTGGTCTGCTGCCAGACCCTTCCGGCTCTAGTCGGATGCGGCGCCCCCGGGCCCCCCGGGCGGTCGCTTCTTTGCGTGTCAGATGTTCATCTCAGGCCACCACGGCATGCCGCGGATCGTGGCCTCGTTGCCAAGCCACTTGAACCCCGTGCCCCAGCACCGGCCTCGGTACTCGCGGATCAGCGGCCGGGTCCTGACTAGGTGGTGTGGCTCGTAGTTGCCGAACTGGTCCGGCCGCAGGGCGGCGCTCAGCATGCCAGCGAAGGCGTCAGCACATTGCAGGCCGTCGAAGCTGGTCTGATCGTTGAAGTGCACGTCGCCCCGGCGAAGGCGCCAGGGCACCCAGCTGGGGTCTTGCCTGCGCGCTCGATGGTCGAGGTAGTCGCGAGTGGTCTGATGGTTGAAACCCCGCACGTGACCGAAGCGCACGACGACGTCGCGCTGGCCTCCCGGCCAACCGCCCGCGGCCAGCAGGATGCGCTCCATGCAGAGCGCCGCGGCGAAGTTGTAGAAGACCGCTTGGTCTGTTCGCATCCCGGCCCCGGCAGGGATCGCGGCCTTCTCGACCACGACGTAGTTCAGCCGGATGCGCGGGACGGCCGTCAGTACGTCCGTCACGTGCTGACGGCGACTGAAGGTCTTCACGTGATCCTTCCAGTGCAACGGCCGGCCGACGGGCACGTTGAGATCCCGTCGCAACTGGCTCAGGGCGGCGCGCATGGGCGCTTCATCCTCATCACCGACGAGGACGCAGGCGAACGCGAAGTACGGCGACGACTTGCCGCTGACGCCGCGGTCACCGGTCTCGTCGATGTATGCCCGCAGTAGGGGCGCTGCCGCACTCACGCCTGCGACCGTAGTTGCCCACCCGGCTTAGTGTCGCGCGCAAGTCGCATCTTCGTTGGTCGCCGACTAGGCACCGAGGGCAAGCCGGTCGGCGACCTTGCCCATGGCGTCGGCGAGCGGCGCGACGCGGACGTGCATGTAGCCCCGGCTCGTCACGATTGACGAGTGGCCGAGGATGGCGGTGATGACGGTCGGGTCGACGCCGGCCTCGAGGAGCAGCGTCGCGGTGGCGTGCCGGGCCTCGTGGATCGAGTAGAACCGGCCGTCGGGGTGCCCCTCCCCCGCAGTGGTCTGCAGGGCGTACCACTCCTCGTCGTCGTTCTTGGCGAGCGTGGGCGTGCCGGCGGCCGTGGGCCAGACGAGGCCAGCGGGGTTCTCGGGCGCGATCTCGCGCCAGGCGAGAAGGGCCGAGCGCATCCAGGGCACGAGCGGAATGACGCGCCAGCCGGCCTTCGTCTTGGGGCGGACCAGGTGGAGGCGGCCGTGCAGCTGCCTGGCCTCGTAGCCGTCGGGCACGCGGAACCCCGACGAGCGGTCACGAGCGACGCGGTACGGCAGCGGCTGCAGCTGCCACGAGATGACGAGCAGGCCGCGCTCGAGGTCGACCTGGTCCCAGGTGAGGCCGAGGCACTCGCCCTGGCGCATGCCCTGGAGGAGGGCTGCGGCCCAGCGGGAGCCGTGGGGCAGCTCGGCCGCGATGCCGAGGAGCCGGATGGCGAGCTCGACAGGCACATCCGTGCGGCCGCTCACGGCCTTGTCGGGCGCCTTGACGGCGAGGACCCGCGGCGGGATGGCGTAGCCCTCCTGCTGGGCGTCGGTGAGCAGGGTGCGCAGGACGGAGTGGGTGCGGCGCTGCGTCGACGTCGTCAGGCCGGCGGCGCGCTGGGCGTCGGCGACGGCGCGGATGTCCCGGGGCGTGAGCTTCACCAGCTGCTTGTGGCCGATGGTTGGCACGATCCAGCGACGGACGGCGGACCGGCTGGCGATGTAGGGCTGCGGTCGGAGCGTGCGCTCGACGAGCGGCAGCCACTGGTCGGCCCACTGCTTGACCGTGGTCCGCGTGGAGAGGTCGGTGTCGCCCATCTCGTCGAGCTCGCGCAGGCGCTCGCGGAGGCGGACCTTGACGGCGGGCTCGGTCTTGGCGCTGACCGTAATGCGCCGGCGGGTGCCGCGCTCGGTCAGCCCGAGGTCGATCGCTGCGTACCAGCGGCCGTCGGCGCGCTGGTAGACGCTGTGGGTCCCGTAGTCCCGCCGGTTTCGTCGCCGACCGTCGGCCATCTGTGACCACCTCCGGGGGACAGCCTAGTCAGCCAGGCTGTCAGCCATTGGTTGATCACAGATGAACACCAGCGGGGCTTACTTGACTGTGATACGTGGAGCCGCCTGTCGGAATCGAACCGACGACCTATTCATTACGAGTGAATCGCTCTACCGACTGAGCTAAGGCGGCCTGCCGCCCGCAGGCAGCGCGGCCGAGCATAGCCAACTGGGACGGCGGGCGCGCAGTCGGCGGGGCCACCCGCGGGAGGGGTGGGGTCAGGCGGCGGCGGGGGCGGGCTCGGGGCGGCGCTGCGGCTCGGCGGCCGCGCGGCCGGTGAGCAGCGTCTGGGCGGAGCCACACCAGCACGCGAAGTGGACGACGATGCCGTGGTCGGTGTTGTCGAGGCCGGTGACCTGTCCGGGGAAGATCAGCGACCGCTGGTGGCAGGAGGTGCAGTCGTGGGTGAACATGACTCAATTCTGACGACCTGGCTGACCCAGGGGTAGCCTCTCTTTCCGAAGGAACCCCTAGGCTCGACCTATGCTTTCGCTCCACCAGCTGCGGTGCTTCCTCGCCACCTACGAGCACGGTTCGCTGACGGCCGCGGCCGACGAGCTCGGCTACGCCCAGCCGTCGGTCTCCGAGCAGGTCAAGGCGCTGGAGAAGACGCTCGGGGTCCAGCTGTTCCGGCGGGTCGGGCGGGGCGTCGTCCCCACCACGGTGGCCGACACGCTGCGTCCGCACGCCGAGCGGGTGCTGGGCGCGGTCGACGAGGCGAAGCGGGCGGTGGAGGGCGTCGTGTCGTTCGAGACCGGCACCATCCGCTTCGGCATGTTCGGCACCTCGCGGCTCTACGCCGGCGCGGGCCTGGTGGCCGACGTCCTCGAGCGCCACCCCGGCGTGCGCGTCGAGCTGATCGGCCAGAACTCCACCGACGTCGCCGACCAGCTGCGCCGCGGGCACCTCGAGGCCGCGATGATCGCGGTCCCCGCCGTCGAGAGCGAGGGCCTCAGCGTCACGCCCGTCGTGCGCGACGAGCTGGTCTACGTCAGCGCCGACCCGGCACGGCTCGAGACGCCCATCACCGCCCGGCGGCTGGGCGAGGCGTCGCTGGTGATGCCCGAGACCACCTGGCGCGCCGTCGACTCCACCCGCATCGTGCTGCGCCGCATGCTGCACGAGAGCGGCCGCAACCCGCAGACCCGCATCGAGGTCGAGGACGTCGAGACGGCCGTCGAGCTGGCCGGCATGGGGCTGGCCGACACCGTCATCCCCCGCGGCGCCGCCGTGCAGCTGGTGCCGCGGCTCGCACCGGGCGCCGGCTGGGTCTCGCTGCGCCCGCGGCAGTGGGACACCCTCGCCATCGTGCACCGCGCCGGGGCCACCCTCTCCCCCGCCGCGCGGCTGATGATCGAGCTGGCCACGCGTCGGGTGCGCGCCGTCGTCGAGGCGGCCGGCGGCCAGGCCGCCGACGGCGCCTGACCCCTACTGCCCCGGCGGCAGGACGTCGTCGGCCCAGCGGCCGAAGGCGTCGCGGTGCGCGCGGCGTCCGAGCTTGACCATCTCGGACGAGACCGCCCGCAGCAGCTCGGGCATCCCCACGGCTCCGGAGCCGCCGGGCGCGGCCGCGGCGAAGGCGGCTGTGAGCGCGACGTTGCGGAGGGAGCCACCGGTGAGGTCGAACCGCTCGGCCACCATCCCCAGGTCGAGGTCGCGGCGCGGCACGCCGGCGAGCGCGCGGTCGAGGATGCGCTCGCGCTCGGTGGCGTTCGGCACCGGGAAGTGCACGGTGACGTGGATGCGGCGCATGAACGCGGGGTCGATGTTGCCGTTGAAGTTCGAGGTCAGCACCGTGAAGCCGTCGTAGGTCTCGAGGCGTTGCAGCAGGTAGGACACCTCGAGGTTGGCGTAGCGGTCCTTGGAGTCCTCGACCTTCGAGCGCGAGCCGAACAGCGAGTCGGCCTCGTCGAAGAGCAGCAGGTAGTTGCCGGTGTGAGCGGCCGAGAAGACCTCCTCGAGGTTCTTCTCGGTCTCGCCGATGTACTTGCTCACCAGGGCCGAGAGGTCGATGCGGTAGAGCTCGATGCCGAGCTCGCCGGCGATGACCTCCGCGCTGGTCGTCTTGCCGGTGCCCGAGGGCCCCGTGAAGAGCGCGACCACTCCGGGCGAGGGGTAGAGCGGCATCCGCCACTCCCGGTGCACCCGGTCGCGCTGGCCGTAGCGGTCGACCAGCGCGTGCAGCTGGCGCTCCTGGCTCGGCGGCAGCATCAGGTCGTCCCAGCCGACGCGGGGGACGACGCGCGTGGCGTGCGCGAGCAGGGCTCCTGTGGCGACGCGACGGACCGCCTCCTCGGGGGTGTCGCCCTCCTGCCGGGCCAGCACGGCCTGGCGCAGCTGGTCGGCGGTCGGACGGCGTCCCGGCACCGGCGCCCCGGGGAAGGCCTCGGCCCACTCGTCGTCGGTGACGTCGGCCGGCGTCGCGGCGACCTGCACGAACGGCCGCTGCGGCGCCTGCGAGATCGGCAGAGGTTGCACCGAGCAGAGGGCGATCGGCAGGTGATCGGCCCGCTCGACCCACCGGCGGTCGAGCGCCGTCGGCGGTCCCTCCAGGTCGAGCACCAGCCCGGCACCCACCACCGTGGCCTGGCGCACCAGCGCGCGCCAGCCGGCGTCGTCGACCGGGGCCGGCGAGGCCACGAACGCCTCGCCGATCGTCACCGCGGACGCCGTCTGATGCCGTCGCAGCGGGTCGGCGCCGTGCACCAGGGTCAGCGGACTCTGGCCCGGGTCGTCACCGTGCGCGGGCAGGTAGCTGCACGCCGGGTCGAGCGCCGGGTCGAGGGCGAGGTCGCCGAGCAGCGCCCACGCCGTCCGCCGCGGCAGCGAGACCCGGGCGGTGGCGAGCGGGCCCTCGCGCTCGACGTCGAGCAGCGCGGCCCGGTCGAGCCGGCCGTCGGCCGAGACGGCGCGCGCCGCGTCGGCGCCGAGCAGCTCGGTCAGCAGCTGCACGTCGAGCAGCGTCGGGGCCTGGACGCGACCCAGCGCCACCACGAGCCCCTGCAGCCGCACGTCGAGGTCGACGGCGGCGCAGAGCGCGAGCACCTGCACCTCGGTCTCGTCGAGCCCCGCCGCATCGGCGATCCGCGCGAGCGGGCCGGCGTCGTAGCGCGCCTTCTCGAGCTCGTCGGCGGCCGCCGTGACGGCGTCATCGGCCGCCTCGCTGCTCGCGCCCGTGCGCCGGCGCAGCACCTCGCGCTCGAGGCAGGCTGCCGGCCAGGCCGCCCAGTCGTCCATCCCGAGAAGTCCCTCCCGTGCGTGCCGGTCGACGTCAGTCGGGGTCGGGGACCCCGAGCAGCTCCATCAGCTCGGCGCGCTCGTCGGGCAGCGCGTCGCACTGGTAGAAGCCGCCCCACCGCTGAGCGGTGAGGTACCTGCGTCCGAGGCCTACCGAGCCCAGCGCCGACCCGGCGTGCGAGAAGTTCAGCCGCAGGGTCATGATCCGAGGCTCGGCGCGCGGGGTCTCGAAGCGGTCGGCGCGCTCGTCGAGCCAGCGCGCCGCGGCCGCGATCCGCGTGGGGTCGGTCACCCGTGCCTGCTCGCGGTCGTGGTTGTCGGTGACCCGGACGAGATCTGCCTCGTCCAGGTCGCTGAAGCTCAGTCCGCCCAGCATCATCAGCCCTTCGGGTAGTCGGTGCCGAACAGCTTCTTCCAGGTCTTCGCCGGCATCCACGCCCGCTTGCCGAAGACGTCGAACTCGACCAGCAGCTCGCCGTCGACCTTGTTGGTGCGACCGGTGTAACCGATGTCGATGGGCTTGTAGGCCGCGCCGTTCGCTGCCTTCATCGGGTGCTGGTTGCCCTCCTCGTCGAACATCGGCACCGTGAAGCCGGCCTTCAGCACACCCTTGATCTTGCCGGCGCCGGCCTTCGCCTTCTCCTTCGCCGCGGCCTTGGCCATCTTCTCCGCCGCGATCTTCGGGTCGGTGTCGGTGATCTGCCCGCCGTCGAGGAAGCCCTCGACGGTGTGCCCGTAGACGACGGCGCGGATCTCGACCGGCCGCGCCTCCCCCACCTTCCAGGTCGGGTCGAGCACCTCGATCCGCTGCCAGGCGTCGACGTACTGGTCGGTCGGCCGGAGCGGACCGTAGAAACGGTCCTTCTCGCCCGCGACGAAGAACGGCCTGCCCGGCCGGAAGACCTTCTTGCTGTCGATCCAGTACGTGACGTTCTGGTAGCGGACCTTGGTGGCGTTGCCGTCCACCGCGAGCTTGCTGACCTCGACCCCGCCGGGGATCGTGCCGGTCTTGTCGGTGAAGGCACGGTCCGCGTACCCGGGGACCGCGTCGGACGCCTTCCCGCTGACGGTGATCGGGACGCCGGGCCCGTCGGCCTCGGGCCCGGTGATGACCTCGTTGCCCTTGTCCTTGCCCTGCTTGAGGTAGGAGCCGAGCTTGTGCCCCCACCCCGGGTGCACGCCCGACGGCTTCTTGGTCGGGATGCCGGACTCGTTGAGCAGCGTCCACGCGACGGCGTTGCAGTTCTCGCCGTTGACGAACGCCTCGAGGCCGCCGAGGCCACCGGCGTTGAGGTTCCTCTTCGCCGCCTTGTAGGGCACCTGCATGCCGTCGATCTGCCGGGCGACCTGCACGAGCCGGTCGAGCTTCGCCTGCGCCTTGTCGCCCTTGAGCACCGTGACGCTGGGCGCCGAGGGGTCCCAGTCGACGATCCCCGGGTGGAAGTCGCCGTAGTCGCACACCGTCATGTCGTTCTCGTCCGGGCCGCCGCGGAAGTAGGTCAGCTCGCCGTCGGCGCCGGTGTAGACGAGGAACAGGTGCATGCGGCGCGGTGCGCCGAGCACGTTGCCACCGATGAAGGTCGCCCGGACGTCGAGGCGCGGACCGCCGCCTGCCGCCGCCTTCTGCGTCGGGGTCTGCGCGGTGACGGCGCCGTCGAAGCCCTGTGACTTCAGCCAGGCACGGGTCTCGGGGTTGTCGGCGCCCTTGTCGAGCAGGCCCTTCCACTTGTCCCGCACCTCGAGGGTCTTCGGGAAGTATCGGGAGTCGAACTTCTTGCGCTCGGCCTCGGTGGGCTTGCGGATCTCGTTCGTCGTCGTCGCCTGGGGCTTGCCGAGCTTGGAGAAGAGCACGCTGACGTACTCGTAGAGCAGGTAGGCCCGCAGCAGGTCCTTCACAGCTCGCTTGTCGGTGTCGCCCTTGCTCTGCTGCCGCACCTTGCCGAGGTTGCAGAGCTCCTTCTGCTGCGCCTGGGGCACCAGGGCACTCACGTACTGCTCGAGCGGGCCGTACTTCTTGGGGTTCGCGGCCACCGCGGCGTCGATGGCCGCCTGGGCAACCGGCGCGATGCCCTCGTTGCCGGCCACGTCGGGCGGGGCTGCCTCCTCGGCCTTCGGCCCGACGGGCTCCACCTCGGCGTCGACGGGCTCGGCGACGGCCACGCCGCCACCGCCCTTGTCGGCCGGGGCCTCCTTCTTCTTGCCGCCGGGCCAGCGCTTGACGGTCGGCGCCCCGCCGTTCTGGACGACGTGCGCCAGCTCGTGCGCGAGCACCCGCTGCCCGCCCGGGGTCCCGGGCTGGTACTCGCCGGCCCCGAAGAAGACGTCGTTGCCGGCGGTGAAGGCGCGGGCCGAAACCTTGCGGTTCAGGTCGGCCGACTCGGCGCCGTCGTGGATGCGCACGTGGGCGAGCGACCGGCCGAAGCCGGCCTCCATCTGGCTTCGCACGCCGGCCTCGAGCGGCGCTCCACCACCCCGGGCCTGCTCGACGCGCTCGGTCAGACCGTCCGACAGCGCACCGCCGGCCATGCCGACCTCGGCGCCGGTGCCGTCGGCGACGCGCTGCACGTGGTCACAGCCCGCACCGTGCTGGTGCGCCTCGGGCGCGCCGGCGCTCTCGCCGCCGATGCGCGCGATCACCTCGTCGGCGACGCGATCGGCCTCGACCTCGGCCCGGTCGTCGGCGGCACCGACGACCAGCGGCTGGGCGACGCGGCGGACCGGGGCCTGGAGGGCCTGGTCCTCGGGCTCGAGCTTCTGCAGCTGCTGCCTCACGGTCGCGACTGTAGGTGTCTCCGTGCGGGTGTGGTGACGAACCGCAGAACCTTTGCCGCCGATCACCCGGCGGTGGGCACGTCGCGGGCGGCCCGGGCCGTTCCACCTGGTCTGTCAAGGTGGGTGCATGTCGCAGGCACAGGAGGCGGAGGTCGCCCAGGCCTCCGCCCAGCTCGAGCGGGCGCTCATCGAGGTCAAGAAGGTCGTCGTCGGCCAGGACGCCATGGTCGAGCGCATGCTCGTCGGGCTGATCGCCCGCGGCCACCTGCTGCTCGAGGGCGTCCCGGGCGTGGCCAAGACGCTCGCGGTGCGCACGCTGGCCGATGTCGTGGGCGGCAGCTTCGCGCGGCTGCAGTTCACCCCCGACCTGATGCCGGGCGACATCACCGGCACCCGCGTGTGGCGCGCGAGCAGCGAGCGCTTCGACGTCGAGCTCGGTCCGGTCTTCGCCAACCTGGTGCTCGCCGACGAGATCAACCGCGCCCCGGCGAAGGTGCAGTCGGCGCTGCTCGAGGCGATGGCCGAGCGCCAGGTCTCGGTGGCCGGCACCAGCCACCGGCTGCCCGACCCGTTCCTGGTGCTCGCCACCCAGAACCCGGTCGAGTCCGAGGGCGTCTACCGGCTGCCCGAGGCGCAGCGCGACCGCTTCCTGCTCAAGATCGACGTGCCCTACCCGACCGGCCAGGAGGAGTTCGAGATCCTCCACCGGATGTCGGTCGACCCGCCGGTCGCCGAGCAGGTGCTCGGACCGGACGACGTCCTGCGGCTGCAGCGGGTGGCCGACGGGCTGTTCGTGCACCACTCGGTGTCGAGCTACCTGGTGAACCTGACCATCGCGACCCGCTCGCCCGAGCGCTACGGCCTGGCCCACCTCACCGGCCAGATCGAGCTCGGCGTCAGCCCGCGCGCCTCCCTCGGCATGCTGGCCGCCGGCCGGGCCCTCGCGCTGCTGCGCGGGCGCTCCTACGTGCTGCCCTCCGACGTCGCCGAGGTGGCCTCCGACGTGATGAGCCACCGCCTGCTGCTCACCTTCGACGCCGTCGCCGACGGCGCCGACCCCCGCCAGATCGTGCGCGACATCGTGGCCGCCGTCCCGCAGCCGAGCGTGGCCAGCCGCGAGGATCCCGACGGCCGCAAGCACACCGAGCCCCTGCCGGTCCCGTGACCGACGACCTGCCCCCGCTCGGCGGCACCGCCTCCCCCGAGGCCGTCTTCGCCAGCCTCGAGCTCGCCGTGCGGCGCCGGCTGCCGGGCCGGCTGCACGGCGACAAGCGGGGCCTGACCCTCGGCTCGGGCTCCGAGCCGGAGGAGATCGTGCGCTACCGCCCCGGCGAGGACGACGTGCGCCGCATCGACTGGAACGTCACCGCCCGCGCGTCGGGCACGCCCCACGTGTGGCGCCCGCTCGCCGAGCACGAGCTCGAGAGCTGGGTGCTGGTCGACGACACCGCCAGCATGGCCTTCGGCACCGTCGCGCTCGAGAAGCGGGACGTCGCCGCGGGCGTCGTCGCCGCCGTCGCGCTGCTCACCGCCGGCCCCGGCAACCGGGTGGGCACCGCCCATCTCACGCGCGACGGGCTCGCCTGGAGCGCGCCGGTGCTCTCGCGCGCGGCCGCGCACCGGGCGCTGCGCCCGTCGTCCACGCCGCGGCACGCGAGCGGCGGTGCCCTCGACCTCGGCTCCGCGCTCCGGGCGTTCGCCACGCGCCGTCCGCGGCCCGGCGTGCGCGTCGTGGTCACCGACCTCGTCGAGCCCGACGGCCGCCTCGAGCGTCCGTTCTCGTGGGAGACGCCGCTGCGGCGCCTGGCCGCCGCCCACGAGACGCTCGTCGTCGAGGTCGTCGACCCCCGCGAGCTCGAGCTGCCCGACGTCGGCACCGTGACGCTGGAGGACCCCGAGACCGGACGCCGCCGCGAGGTCGCCACCGGCAGCCGGCGACTGCGCGAGCGCTACGCCGCGGCCACCGCCGCCCACCGCGCCGCGGCCGCCGAGGCGGTGCGCTCGGCCCGCGCCGCGCACGTGCTGCTGCGCACCGACCGCGACTGGGTGCGCGACCTCGCCCGCCACGTCAACGGCCGCCCGATGCGGCGGGTCCCGGCATGAACGGCCTGAACCCGATGCTCTCGCTGGCCAGCCCGACGTGGCTGCTGCTGCTGGTCCCCGTGGCCGTGCTGCTCGTCGTCTACGTCGTCATGCAGGCCCGCCGCACCCGCTACGCGGTGCGGTTCGCGGCGCTGCCGATGCTCGAGAAGGTGATGCCGCGGCGTCCGTCGTGGCGCCGGCACCTGCCCGCCGCACTGCTGCTGATCACCTTCGTCGCGCTCTGCGTCGCGGCCGCCCGGCCCCAGGTCGACGAGCAGGTGCCGCGCGAGCGCGCCACGGTGATCGTCACCGTCGACGTCTCGCTGTCGATGATGGCCGTCGACGTCGAGCCCGACCGGCTCACCGCCGCCCGCGAGGCCGCCAAGGACTTCGTCGACGGCCTGCCCGACGGCTTCAACGTCGGCATCGTCTCCTTCGCCGGCGCCGCCACCGTGCTGGCCGAGCCGAGCCCCGACCACCAGGCCGCCATCGACGCCCTCGACCGGCTCGAGCTCGACGAGGGCACCGCGATCGGCGACGGCGTCCTGACCTCCCTCGCCCAGATCGAGGCGACCGCCGGCAGCGACGCCGCCGTCGACGAGAACGGCGACCCCATCCCCGCCCACGTGGTGCTCCTCAGCGACGGCACCAACACCGTCGGCAGCAGCGTCGACCAGGCCACCGCCAAGGCCGAGGAGGACGGCGTCCCGATCTCGACCATCGCCTACGGCACCGCCACCGGCACCGTCGAGGTCGACGGCCAGATCGTGCCCGTGCCCGTCGACGAGCCGGCGCTGGCCGCCCTCGCCGAGGCCACCGGCGGCACCGGCTACGAGGCCGAGAGCGCCGGCGAGCTCGACGAGGTCTACGACGACATCCAGTCCTCGATCGGCTACACCACCGAGCAGCGCGACATCACGCCGTGGTTCGTGGCCGGCTCGCTGCTGCTCGGCCTGCTCGCGGCGGCGCTGTCGCTGGTGTGGTTCGCCCGACTGCCCTAGCGCGTCGCTGCACGCCCGGCGGTCAGCACTCGGTGCCGTCGGCCGGCACCTCGCCGTCGAGCAGGTAGCCCTCGACGGCCTCGTCGATGCAGTCGTTGCCCTTGTTGTAAGCGGTGTGGCCGTCGCCGTCGCGGCTGAGCAGGACGCCGCTCTCGAGCTGCTCGGCCAGGGCCACGGCCTCCTCGTAGGGGGTCGCGGGGTCGCGCGTGGTGCCCACGACGACGATCGGCGCGGCGCCCTCCGCGCGGATCTCGGGCTCGGGCTCGGCGGCCTCCACCTGCAGGCCGCGGCAGCCGACCAGGCCCCAGGCGAAGACGTCGCCGAAGGTGGGCGAGGCCTCGCGGAAGGCCGGCAGCTCGGCCGGCACCTCGGACGGCTCGATGAAGCTCGGGTCGTCGAGGCAGTTGATGGCCACGATGGCCTCGAGACTGTTGTCGGCGTAGCTGCCGTCGGACTCGCGCGAGCCGTAGAAGTCCGACAGCAGCAGCAGGGTGTCGCCGTTGCCGTCGAGCGCCTCCTGCAGGCCCTGGTCGAGCAGCGGCCAGTTGTCCTCGCTGTAGAGCGGCAGCACCACGCCGTAGAACGCGTTGCCGATCTCGAGCTCGCGGTCGCCGCTGGTGGGCAGCGGCTGCTGCTCGATGCTGTCGAGCAGGCCGCGGATCGTCTCGAGGGCCTCCTCGCGGCTGCCGCCGAGGAAGCAGTCGCCCTCGAGGCAGTTGTCGACGTAGGCGTTGAGGGCGGTCTGGAAGCCGGCAGCCTGGCTGAGGGAGTCCTCGCGGGTGCTCAGCGTGGGGTCGATGGCGCCGTCGAGCACGAACCGGCCGACGTTGCCGGGGAACAGCTCGGCGTAGGTGGCGCCCA
This sequence comes from Nocardioides marinquilinus, assembly GCF_039543705.1. Taxonomy (NCBI): domain Bacteria; kingdom Bacillati; phylum Actinomycetota; class Actinomycetes; order Propionibacteriales; family Nocardioidaceae; genus Nocardioides; species Nocardioides marinquilinus. The sequence goes on along the minus strand of NZ_BAABKG010000001.1, from coordinate 845,779 downwards.
GCTTGGTGCCGTAGGAGAAGCCGAGGTAGCTGAGCTTCTCCTCGCCGAGCGCGGCGCGCAGCACGTCCATGTCGCGGGCCGCCTCGACGGTGCTGACGTGACCGACGACCGGCCCGGAGTTCGCCACGCAGCCCTCGAAGAACGCCTGCTGGTTCTCGGCGGTCTGCTCGGCCTCGGCGGCGTCGTCGGGCGTGGGGTCGGCGGCGATGAAGGCGTCGAGCTCGGAGTCGGAGAGGCAGTCGACCGGCGAGGACTCACCGGTGCCGCGAGGGTCGAAGGCCACGATGTCGACGCGGTCGAGCAGCTGCGGGCGGAAGTAGCTGCTGGCCTGCTCGGCCATCGTGGTGCCGGGCGCGCCGGGGCCGCCGGGGTTGACCACCAGCGAGCCGACCCGCGAGGCCTGGTCGCCGGCGAGGGCGCGCTCGAGGTTGAGGTCGATGGTCTCGCCGTCGGGCTCGCCGTAGTCGACCGGCACCGTGAGCGTGCCGCACTCGTTGCTGCCGCACGACTGCCAGTCGATCTGCTGGGTGTAGAAGTCGTCGAGGCCCTCGGGCACCGGGCCGGCCGGGGCGCCCGGGGCCGCGTCGCTCGGCGACGGCTCGTCGGACGGCTCGTCGGACGGCGTCGCCGCGGGGGCGTCGGCGTCGGCCGGCCCCTCGGAGCGCTGCGCGGTGGGCTCGTCGTCGTCGCCGACCAGCAGCGCGGTCGTGACCCCGCCGCCGACGCCCAGCACGATGATCGTCACCACGGCGATCACCGCGACCAGTCGCCTGTTCATCCACTACCTCCGTCGGGGCATCAGCCGGGCACCTTGAGCGCGACCATCATGGCTTCCAGCGCCAACAGCGGCGGGACGTTGAACTCGAGCATCTGCTCGCGCGCCTCGAGGATCCAGCCGATGCGGCGCAGGTTGAGCTCGGGGCTCGAGGTGCGCGCGACCTCCTCGACGTCGCCGCGGACCTCGGCGTTGACCAGGTCGACACCGGCGCCGAGACCGACGGCGATCGCGTCGCGGTAGACCGAGGCGAGGTCGGTGAGGCCGCGGTCGACCACGTCGAGCACGCGGCGCTTGGCGCGGGTCTTCTGGGCCCGGTCGAGGGCCGCGACGGCCGGGGCGTAGCCGGTGGGACGACGTCCGCGCTCGACCACGCCGTAGGCGGTGTCGAGGTCGGCCTTCTCGCGGGCGTCGAGCGTCGTGGTGATCGCCTCGGCCTCGGCCTTGGCGACCTCGGCGAGCTCGGCGGCGGCGCGCATGCAGGCCCCGAGCGAGGTGAGCCGCGTGGGCAGGCCGACGACCTTGGTGCGCCGCTCGCGGGTGGCGTCGTCGGTGGCGAGCGCACGGGCCCGCCCGATGTGGCCCTGGCTGGCCCGGGCGGCGTGCGCGGCCAGCGCCGGCTCGACCCCCGCGGTGCGCACCAGGAAGTCGGTGACCGCGGCGGTGGTGGGCGTGGCCAGCGTGAGCAGGCGGCAGCGGGAGCGGATGGTGGGCAGCACGTCGTCGACCGTGGGCGCGCACAGCAGCCAGACGGTGCGCGGGCTCGGCTCCTCGATGGCCTTGAGCAGCGCGTTGCAGGCCGGCTCGGTGAGGCGGTCGGCGTCCTCGACGACGACGACCTGCCAGCCCCGGCCGGAGGGGGACAGCGCCGAGCGGCGCACCAGGTCGCGCACCTCGTCGACGCCGATGGACAGCTTCTCGGTGCGCACGACCCCGATGTCGGCGTGGGTGCCGGCGAGGCCGGTGTGGCACTCGTGGCACTCCCCGCAACCGCCGCGCGGGCACTGCAGCGCCGTCGCGAAGGCGATCGCGGCGTTCGAGCGCCCCGAGCCCGGCGGACCGGTGAACAGCCACGCGTGGGTCATGCCGTCGCCGTGCACGGCCCGGGCGAGCTGCCGGACGACGCCCTCCTGCCCGACCAGCCGCGACCACACCCCCACGCCGGTGGGCGCGGGTGCGGTGGTGGTCATGCGCAGAACCTACGGGGCGGCGCCGACAGGGGGCGGACGCCGGTCGTCACAGCCGGCTTCGGACCTCCCACAGCAGCGGGTAGTACTGCAGGGGCAGCCGGCCGCGGAGGTAGGCCGCGCCGCTGGAGCCGCCGGTGCCGGACTTGTGGCCGATCATCCGCTCGACCATCACCACGTGCCGTGCGCGCCAGCTGGCGGCGAGCTCGTCGTGCTGGAGCAGCGCCTCGGCCAGCGCCCACACCGCGGCGAACCGGGCGCGGTCGTGGGCCGCGGTGCGCACGGAGGCGACGACGTCCTCGTCGGTGCCGGCGGGCAGGTCATGGGCGCGCAGGACGTGGAGGAAGGCGTCCCACAGCGTCGGCTCGGCCAGCCGCTGGTCGAGCCGGGCGCGCTCGTCGGCGGTGAGGCCGCGGAACCGCTCGAGGTAGGCGGCGTCCTTCGCGCCGGAGGCGAACTCCAGCTCGCGGAACTGCACGCTCTGGAAGCCGCTGGCCGGGGCGAGCCGCTGGCGGAAGCGGCCGAAGTCCTGCGGGGTCATGGTCTCGAGCACGTCGACCTGCTGCACCAGCACCCGCTCGATCACGTGCACGCGGGCGAGCAGGTGCTGCGCCCACCACAGCTCGCCGCGGGTCATCGCGTCGCGGGCCGCCGTCACCTCGTGCAGCAGCTGCTGGAACCACAGCTCGTAGACCTGGTGGATGGTGATGAAGAGCAGCTCGTCGTGCTCGGGCGGGTCGGACTCGAGGTGCTGGGCGTCGAGCAGCTGCGGCAGCCGCAGGTAGGAGCCGTAGGTCAGCTGGGCGCCCTGCTCGCCGAAGCGGACGAAGTCCTCGTCGGTTGTCACCGGGCCAGGCTAGGACGAGAGGGTGGACGCCGTGTCGCACGCGCCCGGCATGATGCGGTCCGACGGCGGCCCGAGGCGGGCCGCACGGCGGCACGGCAGAAGGGGGCGCCCGCGATGGCGAAGACGATCCGGCACGAGATGCACTACGACGCGAGCATCGACCAGGTGGCGGCGATGCTGGCCGACCCGGCGTTCCGCGAGGAGGTCTGCCGCTCCCAGGGCGTGACCAAGGTCGAGGTCGACGTCACGCCCGGCGCCGACGGCGCCAAGCAGGTGCGCATCGACCAGTGGCAGCCCACCCAGGGCGTGCCCGGCTTCGCGAAGAAGATCGTGGGCGACGAGACCAACATCGTCCAGGAGGAGTCCTGGACCAGCGCCACCCACGGCGACATCACCGTCACCATCCCCGGCAAGCCGGGCGACATGAAGGGCACCGCGGTGCTCGTCGAGGACGGCGCCGGGGTGGTCGAGACCGTCGAGCTCACCGTCAAGGTGAAGATCCCGGTCGTCGGCGGCAAGCTCGAGGGGCTCATCGCCGACCTGCTGCTCAAGGCCCTCAAGGCCGAGAACAGGGTCGGGCGCGACTACCTCTCGCGCTGAGCCGCGTCGTCCGCGTCGTCCGTGGTGCCGTCGCCCGACGCCTCGGCCGGCGTCCCGTCGTGCTCCTCGAGACGCCGGCGCCGCCACATCACCACGCCCAGCAGCACGAACGGCCCGAAGGCCAGCACCAGGGTGAGCGCGAGCAGCGCCGGGTGGTCGGCGCCGACGTGCAGGGGCACGAGGCCGGGCGGCCAGGACGTCGTCGACACCCCTCGATTGTGCGTGGCGCCGGTTCGCGACGGGTCAGCGCATCGCGCGCGCGCCCTGCTCGATGGCCTCGCGGATGCGGAAGTAGGTGCCGCAGCGGCAGATGTTGCGGATCTGGTCGAGGTCGGAGTCGCGCAGCTCGCGCCCCTCCCGCCGCAGCCGCTTGACCAGCGCCACCGCGGCCATGATCTGACCGGGCTGGCAGTAGCCGCACTGCGAGACGTCCTGCTCGAGCCAGGCGCGCTGCATCGGGTGCAGCTCACCGGGCGCGGTGTCGGCGAGGCCCTCGATGGTGGTGACCCGGTCGTTCGGCTTCAGGTCGCCCACCCGCACCGAGCACGGGTTGAAGGCCAGGCCGTTGACGTGCGAAGTGCACGCCTTGCACACGTTGATGCCGCAGCCGTACTTGGGGCCGGTGACCCCGAGCAGGTCGCGCAGCACCCAGAGCACGCGCACGTCGTCGTTCACGTCGACCGTCACGGTGCGGCCGTTGAGGATGAAGGTCTGCTTCGGCATGGGTCGGCTCCTCAGCGCGCCAGCTTCAGGCCGTTGGTCGGCGAGGGCGGCACGGGCGGCTCGAACGACTTCGGCTTGAACGACAGCTGGTCGTGGTTGATGGGGAAGGACGTCGGCACCCGGCCCGTGGCGCGGGCGTAGGCGCAGGCCACCGCCGCGGCGGTCGAGCCCACGGCGGCCTCGCCGGCGCCGCCGGGGGTCTCGGAGTCGGACGGCATGACGTGCACCTCGAGCTGCTTGGGCACGTTCCACTGGCGCGTGTAGAAGTAGTTGTCCCAGCTGGCCTCGAGGAACCGGCCGTCGCGCAGGTGGCACGAGCTGGTGAGGGTGAGCGCGATGCCGTCCATGGCCCCGCCCTGCATCTGGGCCTCGAGACCCCGCGGGTTGATGGCCAGGCCGACGTCGACGGCGATGACCACCTTCGTGACGCGCGGCCCGGTCACGGTCTCCTTGCCGAGGTCGCGGTTGACGGTCTGCGGGCGGCAGTCGATCTCGGCGAGCACCGCTGTGCAGCCCTTGTACTCCTTGTGGATCGCGATGCCCTGCGCGGTGCCGGCCGGCATCCGCCGTCCCCACCCGCCCTCGCGGGCCACCGTCTTCAGCGCCGCGATGACGCGCTCGTTCTTGAGGAACTTCAGCCGGAAGGCGAGCGGGTCGAGCCCGGCCTTGCGGGCGAGCTGGTCGATGGTCAGCTCGGAGGCCACGCACGTGTCGGGCGAGTAGATGTTGCGCATGCTGCCGGTGCTGAAGACGTCCTCGAACTCCAGCGGCTCGTTGAGCAGCTGGGTCACGACGCCGAAGTTGTAGGGCAGCTCCTGCGTGAGGCTGAAGATCGTCTCGGCGAAGCTCAGCCCGCCCAGCCCGATCGGGTCGAGCTCGTCGGCCTGCGAGGTGATCATCTCGCCGAGGCCGTGGCTGAAGTCGGTGGTGACGCTGGTGTGGCGCTGCTCGAAGCTGAGCACCTCGCCGCCGAGCATCGTGGCGCGCACCCGCGAGGTGGCCATCGGGTGCAGCCGGCCCTGGCGGGGCTCGTCGGCGCGGTGCCACATGAGCTTGACCGGCTTGCCCATCGCCTTGGAGATGGTCGCCGCCTCGATGGCGTGGTCGCCGAACAGCTTGTGGCCGAACGACCCGCCACCGGTGACGACGTTCACCGTGACCTTGTCCTGCGGCAGCCCCACCGCCTGGGCGACGTTCTGCTGGGCCAGGATCGGCACCTTCAACCCCGCCCAGACCGTCGCCCGGTCGGGTCGGACGTCGGCGATGGCGGCGTACGGCTCGAGGGCCGCGCTGCTGCGGAAGGCGAAGGTGAACCGGGTGTCGACCTGCTCGGCGAGCAGCGGCACGTCGGGCACCGCCATCGGCAGCTCGCCCCCGCGCAGCTTGGAGAGCACCGTCTTGTCGGACTCGCCCGCGGCCGGGCCGGGGTTCCAGTCGACCTCCATCTGCCGGATCGCGTCGATGCACTGGCCGAAGGTGCGCGCCCGCACGGCGACCCCCGTGGGCACCACCGCCACGTGGGTCACCCCGGGCAGCGCGAGCACCGCGGCCTTGTTGCGCAGCCGCTTCGGGGTGCCGCCGTGGGTGGGAGCCCGGCACACCATCGTCGGCAGCGCGCCGGGGACGTCGAGGTCGGTGGTGAACTTCTTGCGGCCGGTGACCGCGTCGTGCGCGTCGGTGCGGTTGCGCGGCTTGCCGACGAGCCGGAAGTCCTCCTTCGGGCGCAGCACGACCTCGACGGCCTCGACGACCTGGCTGGCGGCGTCCGAGGCGAGCTCGCCGTAGGTCGCGCTGTTGCCGAGGGCGTCGCTGACCACCCCGCCGGTGGTGAACAGCCGGTCGACGGTGGTGCCGAACAGGACGGCGGCCGCACGCAGCAGCCGCTCGCGCGCGAGCGCACCGGCCACCCGGATCGGGGTGTAGGTCGAGAAGGTGGTGTTCGAGCCGCCGGTGAGCTGGTTGAGCAGCAGCTCGGGTCGTGCCTTCGCCAGCCGCACCTTGACCTTGTCCATCGGGAGGTCGAGCTCCTCGGCCAGGATCATCGTGGTCGAGGTGATGATGCCCTGGCCGACCTCGGTCCGGGGCAGCGCGAAGGAGGCGGTGCCGTCCTTCTCGATCACCACGCGGATCAGGTGGGACGTCGGCAGCGCCGAGTCGGTCTGGAGGTCCTCGAGGTCGTAGAGCTCGGGCACCTGCGGGCCCGACGGCACCTCGGCCCGCGCGGGCCGACCGAGGCCCAGGTCGGCCGCCACGGTCAGGGTGCTGCCGGCCAGCACGTAGCCGATGAAGCTGCGCCGTCGCAGCCCGGGCGCGGGCCCGGCTCCACTCCGCGGGTCGCCGTGCAGGCCGCTGTGCAGGTCGCTGGACGGGTCGGGTCGGTCGAAGGTCGTCACGTGTCTCCCCATGCAACGGGAGCGCCGGACGGACGTCCGGCACGGAGCACCCCGCTACGCCTAGATGGTCGCTCCACTATGACAGCGGTCACGCCGGCGCGGCAGAGGACCGCAGCCCAGCATCGGGGCGACTTCGCTGTGCACTCTGCACAACGACTGCGTGGTCGGGACGGGCTCGGTCAGGGCGACGTCGGCAGGCCCATCCGCTCGGCGCGCAGGGCGAGGTCGACCTCGGTCAGGACGCCGCCGTCGACGGCCACGCCGCACAGCTCGGCCACCCGGTTCAGCCGGTTGACCACCGTGTTGCGGTGGCACGGGACGGCGGCCGCGGCCCCGGTCGCCGAGCCGGCGTGGGCGACCCAGGCCGCGAGGGTCTGCAGCAGCGCGCGGGTCTCGGACGGCGGCAGCGCGCGCAGCGGCCGCACCCACCGGTCGAGCAGCAACGTCGCGAGGTCGGGGCAGCGCAGCAGCAGGGCCTCGGGCAGCCGGTCGTCGAGCGCCGCCAGGCCCGGCGTCTCGCCCTGCGCCCGCAGCGCCAGGCTCGCGCGCCGCAGGCCCTCGTCGACCGCCGCCAGACCGTGCACGGTCGTCGAGACGCCGAGGGCCGCGCCGCCGGCCGCGGCGACCTCGCGCAGCCCGGCCAGGGCGTCGTCCGGGTCGGGGCCGCGCAGCGCGAGCAGGCCGACGACGCCGTCCGCCCGCCGCACCCAGGCGGTGGCGTGGGGCGCGAGCACCGCGGCGGCCCGCCGCGGGTCGAGGTGCTCGGCGACCACCACCAGGAAGTCGCCGTCGACCGGGACGTCGAGCAGCAGCGCCGCGTCGTGGGCGAACCCCGGTTCTCGGGCGCGTCCGCCGAGCACACCCTCCCAGAGCTCGGCCCGCTGCTGCTCGTCGGCACGCACCAGCGCGCGCTCGTGCTGGTGGTAGGCCTGCGCCACGGCGGCCGAGGTCTCGTCGACGACGACCCAGAGCCGGGTGCCGATCTCGCGCAGCTCCTGGGCGTCGAGCGCGGGACCGCCCTGGTCGACCAGGTCCTCCCAGATCAACGCGCCGCCGATGCGGAACGAGCGCAGCACGTCGTCCAGCGGCAGCCCCTGCTCGGCGCGGCGGTGTCCGGTCTCGCGCGCGGGGGCGAGCACGTCGTCGTCCACCCCGGCGTGCAGCGAGCGCACGCGCGCGGCGTCGGCCAGCATGGTGAGCACCCGCGCCACGTTGTCGCGGCACGAGCGGACGAGGTCGTCGTGCGGCACCAGCCCCGACTCGCGGTAGCCGGGGTTGCCGGCCTCGATGCGGTCGACCAGACGCTGGGTCAGCGGCTCGAGTCGCGTGCGGCGGTGGCGCAGCAGGAAGTCGAGCGTGGCCGCGCGCACCGTCGTCCCCGCTAGCGGGCCAGGTTGCGCAGCAGCAGCGCCTCGGCGACCACGACACGCTCGAACTCGGCGAGGTGCAGGCCCTCGTTGGCGCCGTGGGCGCGGGTGTCGGGGTCCTCGACGCCGGTGACGAGCACGCTCGCCTCGGGGAAGGTCTCGAGGAACTCGGCGATGAACGGGATCGACCCACCGACGCCCATGTCGACCGGCTCGGTGCCGTCCCAGGCCTCGGTGAAGGCGGCGCGGGCGGCGTCGTAGGCGGGCCCGGTGGCGTCGATGGCGGTGGCCTCGCCGGTGTCGACGGTGGTGACGGTGAGGGTGGCGCCCCACGGCACGTGCTTCTCCAGGTGCGCGGTGAGCGCCGCGAGCGCGCTCTCGGTGGTGTCGCCGGGGGCGATGCGCAGGCTCAGCTTGGCGCGCGCCGTGGGCGAGAGGGTGTTGCTGGCGCCGTCGACCTTGGGGGCGTCGAGACCGGTGATGGTCAGCGCGGGCTGGGTCCACAGCCGCTCGACGACGGGGCCGCGGCCGACCCAGTGGACGTCGGCGGTGGCGCCGCTCTCGGCGCGCAGCCGCTCCTCGGGGTACTCGACGTCGGCGGCCGGCCCGCTGTGCAGCCCCTCGATCGTCAGGGCGCCGTCGTCGTCGTACAGGCTCGCCAGCAGGCGGATGAGCGCCATGATCGCGTCGGGCACGAGCCCGCCCCACATGCCGGAGTGGACGGCGTGGGTCAGCGTGCGCACCTCGACGTCGACGCGCACCAGGCCGCGCAGGCTGGTGGTCAGCGCGGGGACGCCGATGTCCCAGTTGCCGGAGTCGGCGATGACGATGACGTCGGCGCGCAGCGCCTCCTGGTGCTCGCGCAGCAGCTCGGGCAACGTCTCGGAGCCGACCTCCTCCTCGCCCTCGATGAACATCGTGACGCCCACGGGCGGGGTGTCGCCGTAGTGCTCGCCGAAGACCCGCAGCGCGCCGAGGTGGGCCGCGATGCCGGCCTTGTCGTCGGCCGCGCCGCGCGCGTAGAGCCGGTCACCGCGCTCGGTGGGCTCGAACGGCGGGCTGTCCCACAGCGCGTGGTCGTTCTCGGGCTGCACGTCGTGGTGGGCGTAGAGCAGGACGGTCGGGGCGCCGTCCGGGCCGGGGCGGTGGGCGATCACGGCGGGCGCGCCGCCGTCGATCGAGACGATGCGGACGTCGTCGAACCCCTCGGCACGGAACAGCTCGACGACGGCCTCGGCGCTGCGCTGCACCTCGCTCGCGCGCGCCGGGTCGGCGCTCACCGACTCGATGCGCACGAGGTCCTCGAGGTCGCTGCGGATGCCCGGCATCAGCTCGGCCACCCGGCTCCTGACCGTCTCGGTGCTCAGCCCCGCCGTCGTCTCCTCGCTCATGCCAGCCAACCTAGACCGACCTCGGGTGCCGCCCGCCCGGGGGATAGTCCCTGACGTTTGCGGGGTCCTGACGACGTGTCGACCCCGCAAACGTCCGGGACTATCCGCCAGGCCGAACTATCGCGATAGGTCGCGAGCGGTAGTCCCTGACGCAAGTCAAGGATTTCGACGCCGGAACGTTGATCTGCGTCAGGGACTATCGACGAGGGGCAGGTACGGCGAGAGGTCGGTGCGCTCGCCGGACGCCGTGAGCCGGCCGTCGGCGCGGGCGTCGTCGAAGGTGAGCTCGCCGGTGGCGAGGGCGATGAAGGTGAGGGCGTCGGTCTCGACGACGGCGGGCGGCGTGCCGCGGGCGTGGCGGACGCCGGGCACCACCTGCACGGCCGCGTACGGCGGCACCCGCACCTCCACCGACCGGCCCGGCGCCCGGGTCTCGAGCACGGCGAGGAAGTGCTTGACCAGCAGCTTGAGGTCGGCGCGGTCGGGGCGCTCGTCGGGCGGGGTCGCGGCGACGCGGTCGAGGGCGGCGGCGACCTCGACCGCGGGGGCGAGACGCAGGCGGGCCGGCATCAGGCGTCGTCCCCGGTCTCGTCGGCCTCGAGCCCGGGGTGGGGCAGCAGCAGCGAGAAGTGCGCGTAGGTGCGGCGGTCGTCGTCGGGGCCTGCCACCTGGCCGCGCTCGGCGTAGCGGCGCACCAGCTCGCCGATCTCGGTGGTGAGCTCGGTCGCCTCGTCCTTGGTGAGTCGCAGCGCCGACTCCGAGCTGCTGCGGTGCTCGTCGGGCTCGCGCTCGGCCGAGAAGACCCGGTCGACCAGCACGTGCGCCCACGCCGCCGCGTTGCGCCGGAAGACCCGCGCGGCGGCCTTGCCGCCCGGTGCCGCCTCGAGCTCGCGCAGGTCGATGCGCAGGCCGCCGGCGTGGGCGGCACGCCACACCCGGTCGCGGCGGTCGCGCGCGGCGTCGGGGTCCTCCTCGACCAGTCCGTACTTGGCCAGCTGACGCAGGTGGAAGCTCGCCTGGTTGGCCGGGACGCCGAGCTCGCGGGCCAGGTCGGCGGCCCGCATCGAGCCCTGGGCGTCGAGCTCGCTCAGGATCCGGTTGCGCACGGGGTGCGCGATGGCGCGCAGCACCTGGGGGTCGTGGACGACGTCGTCTCGCGGCACGCCGCCAGCCTAGCGACAAATGCGCACGCACTATTGCGCAACATAAGTTGCGCAACATATGGTGCGGATCGTGACCGGCTTCCGATCCCTCGCTCGCAACCACGACTTCCAGGTGCTCTGGGTCGCCCAGACCATCTCGACGCTCGGCAGCCGGGTGAGCATGTTCGTCTTCCCGCTGCTCGGCTACGCGCTCACCGGCTCCGCGCTCGTGGCCGCCGCCCTCGAGGCGGCGCACCTGCTCGGCGTGGCCGGCGCACTGCTGCCCGGCGGCGTCCTGGCCGACCGCGTCGACCGACGGCGGGTGATGCGGACGGCGAGCGGCACCGGCGCCCTGCTCTACGCCTCGCTCGCCGTCGCCGGGCTCGCCGGGTCCCTCACCGTGCCGCACCTGCTCGTCGTGGCCCTGCTGACCGGCGTGTGCGCCGGGGCGTTCGCACCGGCCGAGACCTCGGCGGTGCGCACCGTCGTCCCGCGTGAGGACCTGCCTGCCGCGCTGTCGCAGAACCAGGCGCGCGAGCACGTCGCCTCGCTCGTCGGGGCGCCGCTGGGCGGCGTCCTGTTCGCGGTGGCGCGGTGGCTGCCGTTCCTGGCCGACGCCGTCACCTACGCCCTGTCGTGGCTGCTGATCGGACGACTGCGCACCGACCTCTCCCCCGCCGCCCGCCCGGCCGGCGCGCCCCGCCGCCGGGTGCGGGCCGACCTCGCCGAGGGCGCCCGCTTCGTGCTGCGTCATCCGCTGTTCCGCACCCTGCTGGCGTGGTCGGCGCTGACCAACCTCGTCGTCAACGCGGTCTTCTTCGTCGCCGTGCTGCGTCTGATCGAGGACGGCGTCGACCCGCTGCACCTCGGCCTGGTCGAGACCGCGGCCGGGGCGGCCGGCATCCTCGGCGCGGTCGTCGCGCCGTGGCTGATCGAGCGGCTGCCCACCGGCTGGCTGACCATCACCGTCGCCTGGAGCTTCCTGCCGCTGCTGGTGCCGATGGCGCTGTGGAGCACCCCGCTCGTCGTGGCCGCCGCGCTCGGGCTGGTGCTGCTGTTCAACCCGGCCGGCAACGCCGGCATCGGCGCCTACCGGCTCACTGTCACCCCGCCCGAGCTGGTGGGTCGGGCACAGTCGTTCAGCCAGTTCGTCTCGATGGCGGCGATGCCCCTCGCGCCGCTGCTCGCCGGCGGGGCGCTGGCCTGGTTCGGCGGCGAGCGCGCCGTCCTCGCGCTCGGCCTCGTCGTCGCCGCCACCGCGCTGATCCCCACCTGCAGCCGCACCGTGCGCTCGGTGCCGCGCCCGCGGGTCTGGCGCGACGCGCCGCCGCTGGGTGAGCCGGCCCCAGCCGAGCGGGTGGTCGCCGTCCCGGCGTAGCGCGCCATCATGGAGGCGTGCCGGAGGGCGACAGCGTCTACAAGCTCGCCCGGCGGCTCGACCGGCAGCTGCGGGGGCGCACCGTCGTCCGCTCCGACCTGCGGGTGCCGCGCCTGGCCACCCGTGACCTCGCCGGACGCACCGTGCTCGGGCACGACACGCACGGCAAGCACCTGCTGACGCGGTTCGGTCCGGGTCCGCGCGACGACGTCCCGGTCAGCCTGCACAGCCACCTGCGCATGGACGGCGAGTGGTCGCTCACGCGCCGCGGCAAGCGGCTGCCGTCGCGGCTGATGTCGCAGGTGCGGCTCGTGCTCGGCCTCGACACCGGCGAGACGTTGTGGGGGCTGCGGCTGCACGACCTCGAGCTGGTCGCGACCGCCGACGAGGCGCAGGTCGTCGGGCACCTCGGTCCCGACCCGCTGCGCGCCGACTGGGACGCCGCCGAGGCCGCCCGCCGGTTGCGCGCCGACCCCGGCCGCCCGTTCGTCTCGGCACTGCTCGACCAGCGGCTCGTGGCCGGGCTCGGCAACCTGTGGGTCAACGAGCTGGCGTTCCTCACCGGCGTCTCGCCGTGGACGCCGATCGGCGACGTCGACGTCGACGCCCTGCTCGCCCGCGCCGCCACCGCCCTGCACCACTCCGCCACCGTCCCCGGCGCCTACCAGGTCACCACCGGCCTGTCCCGGCGCGGCGAGGACCACTGGGTCGCCGGCCGCCAGCGGCGTCCGTGCCTGCGCTGCGGCACCGTCGTCCGGATGGCCGACGAGATCCCCAACGACCCCGACCACCGCCGCACCTGGTGGTGCCCCACCTGCCAGCCCGGCCCCGGCCCCGAGACCCGCCGATCCGTCCGCCGGGTCTGAGGACGAGGGAGATCCCCCTACCCGCCGGCGCCCCGGAGGAGTCGAATGCGAACGACGGTTCGCATCTCGGGAGGGGATGAACGATGAGGGTTCGATGGACGTCGGCAGCCGCCGGCCTGCTCACGATCGGGGTCATGGCGGCCGGGCTGGGAGGCCCGGCGAGCGCGGACGACGCGGCGCCGGCACCCCCTGACGCGGCGCCGGCGGCGGCCGAGCTGCCGCCCACCGCGGTGGCGCTCGGCGACAGCTTCGTCAGCGGCGAGGGCGCCGGGGCGTACCAGCCGGTGGTCGACCAGTCGGGCGCCACCCGCGACTTCCCGGGGTGGAGCGCCGACAACGCCGACCCCTACTTCTGCCACCGCTCGGCCAACGCCTCGATCCAGGTCGCCGACCTGCCCGGCATCACCCAGCGCGTCAACCTCGCCTGCTCCGGCGCCCAGCCGGCCGACTTCGCGAGCCCGTCGTCGGCCCGCGAGGGCGGTCGTGGCGTCGCCGCCCAGCTCGACCAGCTGCGCACGGTGGCGCAGACCCACGACGTGGACGTCGTCCTGGTCGGCCTGGGCTCGAACAACAGCCACTTCACCTTCGGCACCGTGGCCGCCGAGTGCGCCGGCCGGTTCGTCGGCGACGGCTACACCGGCTGGTGGGAGGTCTGGATCGACCTCCTCAACTGGATCAATGGCACCGAGCTCAACGAGGACCCGTGCACCGACGCCGACCTCGCGAACCCCGACCAGTTCGCCGCCGCTCAGGCCGACACGACGGCGGCGCTGCGCCAGCTGCTCGACGTGCTCGACGAGGTCGACGCGGACGGCGTCCACCGGGTCGTGCTGCAGGACTACACCAACCCGCTGCCCGAGGCCTACGCCGAGGACTACCTGACCGAAGACGGCCGTGACGACGAGCGCGACAAGTACCGCGCCCTCGTCGACGAGCGCTACGCCGCGGGCTGCCCCGCCGACGTCGCCTCGCTCGCGCCGGCCCACCGGTTCTCGCAGGGCCTCGGCACGATGGTCGCCGGTGCCGCGGCCACGCTGCGCGCCGAGCGACCCGGCGTCGACGTCACCTACCTGAACGTGCAGCACGCCTTCGACGGCGCCCGGCTGTGCGAGAACCCAGGCAGCCCGGCCGGCGCGCTGCCGACGCCGCTGCGCGTGATGGACGGCCCGAGCGGCACGTTCGTCGAGAGCTTCGGGCCCTTCGACAAGCTCGACATCAAGCGGGTCACCGACACCTGCTCCGACTACTACCAGACCTGCCAGGAGTCGTGGCACCCCAGCGCGGCCGGCCACCAGGTGCTCGGCCAGTGCCTGTCGGTGGCGTGGACGACGGGCGGCGCGACGCTCACCTGCCGCCGCAACCCCGACGGCAGCATCACGGCGGGGTGAGCCCGGTGGGCACCTGGTGAGGACCGCTCCGCAGCAGGGGCGGTCGCGCGAGACCGTCGAGCGGGTGCTGGCGGCGGCGGAGGCCGAGATCGCCGAGGTCGGGGTCGCCGCGGCCGGCACCCGCTCGATCGCCGCGCGCGCGGGCGTCTCGGTGGGCAGCCTCTACCGGTTCTTCCGCAGCATCGACGACCTCGTCGACGCGCTCGCCGTCCGCTACCTCGACGACGTGCTGCGCACCTACACGCGCCTGCTGGACGACGTCCGCCCCGGCACCGACGTCGGAGACGTCGCCGCGGGGCTGGTGCGGCAGGCGGCGGCGCTGCAGCTGACCCACCCCGGCTACTACCGGCTCACCGAGGACCTGCCGCCCGAGCGGCCCGACTCCCCCGCCCACCAGGTGCGCGAGCGGCTGGTCGACCTGTTCGCCACGGCGCTCGAGCGGGCCGGCGTCGACACCCCGCCCGCCGAGCGCCGGCGGGTCGTCGAATTGTGCGTCGAGACGGTGCGCCACACCCTCGTGCGCGCCCCTCTCGACCCGGCCGAGCGTCGTCCCGTCGTCGCCGAGCTCGAGACCCTCGTGGCCGCCTACCTGCGCGCCCGGTTCGCGGCCTCGTCGCGGTAGTCCCTGACGTTTGCGGGGTCGAACGGCCCGGAGGACCCCTCAAACGTCAGGGACTATCGGCTGGCGGCGGAGAAGCGGGCGGCGGTCTCGGCGCAGGCGGTGCGCAGCTCGGGGGGTGAGACGACCTCGAACGGCGCGCCGACCTGGGCGAGGACCATCACCGGCCAGGACAGGTCGTCGACGTTCATCACCAGCTCGCAGGCGTCGTCGCGGCCCTCGACGGGCTCGACCTCGCCCCAGTGCCCCACCGCCCACCGCACCGGCTGCGCGGGCGAGTCGACCCGCACCCGCACCGCGTGGCGCGCGGGGATCTGGCGGATGCCGGCCTGCACGAAGCTCAGCGCGTCGGACGCCGGCAGCTCGCGTGGGCGGAACCGCTGGCCGGTGGTGGCCGGCGAGGCGAGCCGGTCGACGCGGAACGAGCGCCAGTCGTGGCGGTCGCGGTCGTAGGCCACGAGGTACCAGCGGCGTCCGAGCGAGACCAGCCGGTGCGGCTCGACCCGCCGCTGCGCGGCCTCGCGCCCCGGCGGCGTGTAGTCGAAGGTGAGCGCCTCGTCGTCGCGGCAGGCCTGCGCCAGCGTGGTGAGGACGCCGGCCGCCACCGTCGGCCCGGAGCGCCACGGCGCCGGCGCCTCGGTCACCGAGGTCAGCGCGTCCATGCGGCGCCGCAGCCGCGGCGGCATCAGCCCGATCACCTTGGTCAGCGCCTGCACCGCGGTCTCCTCGATGCCGCCGATCGACCCGGCCGCCGCCGACCGCAGCCCGGCCGCGATCGCCACCGCCTCGTCGTCCTCGAGCACCAGCGGCGGCAGCTGGCCGCCGGCCTGCAGTTGGTAGCCGCCGGCCACGCCGCGCGAGGCGTCGACGGCGTAGCCGAGGTCGCGCAGCCGCTCGATGTCGCGGCGCAGGGTGCGGCCGCTGACCTCGAGCCGCGCGGCCAGCTCGTCGCCGGGCCAGCAGCGGTGGGTCTGGAGCAGCGAGAGCAGGGAGAGCATGCGGGCGCTGGTGGACATGGATCCAGACTGATCTCGATAGAGGACAGAACCTGACCGCAATGCTACCTAGCGTGATGCCCATGAACCAGAACCCGAGCGGTCCGGTGATCCAGACCCACCAGCTGACCAGGACCTTCACCCGGCACGGCCGCCCGGTCGAGGCGGTGCGCGGCCTCGACCTCCAGGTCGCCGACGGCGAGCTCGTCGCCTTCCTCGGCCCCAACGGCGCCGGCAAGTCGACGACGCTGCGGATGCTCACCACCCTCATCGCGCCGACGTCGGGCACGGCCGAGGTGGCCGGGCACGACGTCGTCCGCGAGCAGGCGGCCGTGCGACGCGCGATCGGCTACGTCGGCCAGGGCAACGCGGCCGGCCACCAGCAGCGCGGCCGCGACGAGGTCGTCAGCCAGGCCCGCGCCCACGGGATGCGCCGCGCCGAGGCGAACGCCCGCGCCGACGAGCTGCTCGCGGCCTTCGACCTCACCGAGCACGCCCGGCGTCCGGTCTCCACGCTGTCGGGCGGCCAGCGCCGCCGGCTCGACGTCGCCATCGGGCTGGTGCACCGGCCGCGGCTGATGTTCCTCGACGAGCCGTCGACCGGCCTCGACCCGCAGAACCGGGTCAACCTGCAGGAGCAGGTGGTGCGCCTGAACCGCGAGCTCGGCACCACCGTCGTCCTCACCACGCACTACCTCGAGGAGGCCGACGCGATCGCCGACCGCGTGATCGTCATCGACCACGGCCTCGTCATCGCCGACGACACCGCCACCCGCCTCAAGGCCGGCCTCGGCGACCTGGTCTCCCTCGGGTTCACCGACGAGGACGACGCCCGCGCGGCCGCCGAGCGCGCGGCCCGGCTCGCGGGTGCCACCGTCGAGCGCTCCGGCCGTGACGTCGCCGTCCGCGTCGCGCACGGCCGTGACCTCGCCGCGTCGCTGGTGACCGACCTGGCGGCGTCGGGCGTCACCGTCGCGCGCATCGAGGTCGCCGGCGCCACCCTCGACGACGTCTTCCTCGACCTCACCGGCCGCAGCCTGCGCGAGAGCAACGAGCACCAGACGCACGACCAGACCCACGACCAGGCCCACGAGCAGACCCACGACGAGCAGACCGAGAAGGACGGAGTCGCCGCATGACCACCACCCTCGACACCCCGCTGACCACCACAGGGCCCGCCGAGCGCCGCGCCCCCGGCCTGGTGGCCGACACCTGGAACGTCATGCTGCGCGAGCTGAAGCCGATGCTGCGCGAGCCGGCGTCCGTGCTGTTCGCGATGGTGCAGCCGCTGGTCTTCCTGGCCCTGTTCACCCCGCTGCTGCCCGACGTGGGCGACGGCTCGGCACTGCAGTGGTTCGTGCCCGGCATCATCGCGATGACCGCGCTCATGGGCGCCTCGATGACCGGCTCGAACCTCTCGATGGAGATCAACAGCGGCTCGCACGAGCGGCTGCTGGTCTCGCCGCTCAGCCGCACCTCGCTGCTGGTCGGACGGTCGATGAAGGAGATCGTCCCGATGCTGGCGCAGGCGGCGCTGATCGTCGCCGTGGTGACGCCGTTCGGCTTCGACCTGCACCTCGCGCACGTGCTGCTCGGCGCCGTCGTCCTCGCCCTGTTCAGCGTGGGCGTGGGCGCGCTGTCGTTCGCGCTGGCGCTGGTCTCGAAGGGGCAGGACTGGCTGTTCTGGACCGTGCAGCAGACCCTCATCTTCCCGCTGCTGCTGCTGGCCGGCGTCCTGCTGCCGGTCGACGACGGCGCCCCCGGCTGGCTGCGGCTGCTGGCCGACCTGAACCCGCTGGGCTACATCGTCGAGGCCGAGCGCGCGCTGTTCGCCGGCACCTTCCCGGTCGGCACCGTCGCCCAGGGCGCGATCGCCGCGGCCGCCGTCGCCGCCCTCGGCCTCGTCGTGGGCCTCCGCACCATGCGCAAGGCCGACTGACCCGCCGCCCCCCACGCTGACCCGTCGGACATGTCCGACGGGTCACCGGCGATCTCACGCTGACCCGTCAGACATGTCTGACGGGTCAGCGTCAGATCTGGTCGAGGAGGGTGAGGACGGCGTCCCAGGCGGGGGTGGTGGGGTCGATGACGGCGAAGTGGCCGCCGTCGACCTCGATGAGCTCGGCGGTGGCGCCGGCGGCGGTGGCCGCGGCGACGTAGGTCTCGGACTGCGCGATCGGCACGGTGGTGTCGTCGCCGGCGTGCACGCACCAGACCGGGACGTCGAGCGGCACCTGCTGCCGCGGGTCGTACCTCTCGTCCTCGCCCTCGGCGGGCACGTGGCCGAGCAGCGCGGCCGCCGCACCGCCGCCGAGGCCGTCGCGCTCGGAGGCCACCAGGTCGAGGACGCCGGCCTGCGAGACCGCGTGGGTCACCGCGACCCCGCCGTCCGACCAGCCGTAGCGCTGCCGTCCGGCCGCCCACACCGCGAGGTGGCCGCCGGCGCTGTGGCCGACGGTGACGACGGTCGAGAGGTCGAGGTCGAGCCCGGCCAGGGCGTCGATGCCGGCCGCGACGTCGTCGAACGTGGCGGGCGTGCCACCCCCGTCGCCGACCCGGCGGTACTCCAGGTTCCAGGCCGCCCAGCCCTCCTCGACCAGCGACGCCGCCAGGGGCCGCCCGAGGTCGAGGCCGTAGGCGGCGCTCCAGAACCCCCCGTGGATGACGACCACGACGCCGCGCGGGTCGCCCGCGGGCAGCGAGAGCTCGCCGAACTGGCTGGGGTCGTCGCCGTAGGTGACGCGGCGCGGGCCGTCCGTCGTGCCGCTACTGGTCTCGGTGCCGGGCTCGCTCACGTCGTCATCCTCCCCGCAGCCGGCCGCCGCCAGCGCGACCGCCCCGGCCAGGCCGAGCAGGCCGCGGCGCCGCAGGCGGGTCACCGGTCGCTCGCGTAGAGCTCGAGTCGCGAGCAGCGCACGCAGCGGTGCGCGACCACCGACGCCTTGCGCCGCCCCAGCTTGCGGGCGTTGCCCATCGGCCCACGCTCGATCGGCCCGGCGAGCCAGCGGATGCGGCCCTGCCGGTCGTCGTCGATGAAGCCCGGCTCGAACTCGGTGCCCCGACAGCCGGGGCAGGCGAAGAGGCTCCCCTCGGGGTCGGCACCGGTCACAACGTCGACCCTACGAGCCGGTCGACCCGCGACACCAGGCTCGCCACGACCGGCAGCGCCGCGACCTCGTCGGCCACCTGCCGGGCGGCGGCCCGCGGACCCGTCTCGAGAGCACTGCTCACGGCTCGCCACACGTCGTCCCCGGCGGTGGTCACCGGGTCGAGCCGGAGGCCGGCCCCGAGCGCGGTCAGCCGCGCCGCGTTCAGCTCCTGGTCGGCCCCCAGCGGCGCCGCCACCACGGGGACGCCGTGCGCCAGCGCCCCGACGACGCTGCCCGACCCTCCGTGGTTGACCACCACGTCGACCGCCGGCAGCACCTGCGCCTGCGGCACGAACCGCTCGACGCGCACGTCGTCCGCCGACACCCCGACCCGCGCCGGGTCGACCTCGCGGCCCACGGTGGCCAGCACCCGCGCGCCGCGCCCGGCGAGGCCGCGGAGCAGGCGCGCGAAGAGGTCGCCGGAGCCGGTGTTGAAGACGGTGCCGAGCGTCAGGTAGACCCGCGGCCCGTCGTGCGCGCGCAGCCAGCCGACGGCGTCCGGCTCGGGCCCGTCGGGTGCGGCCGGCTCCTCCGGCCGCACCACGGCCGCGCCCGCCGGCAGCGGCAACGCCGGGTCGCGCAGGCAGGGCGGGAACGGCACCACCGGCAGGTCGCCCTTCGCGGTCACGACGTCGAGCCCCAGGTCGGCGAGCGGCCCGGTCACGTGCTCGGGGCGGGTGAGGGCACCGCTCGCGATGACGTCGACCACCACGCACGGCAGGCCGGCGTCGCGCGCGGCGGCCACGCTGCCGAAGTCCATCTCGTCGCACAGCACCAGGTCGGCCGGCCACCGCTCGAGCACCCCCGCGGTGCGCACCCGGTTGCGCGGCCCCATCCGCCCGGCCCAGCCGCTACCGATGCGCTCGGCCTCGACCTCGAGCGGCGTCAGGTCGAGGTCGCCGGTGCCGCCGTCGGGCGGCTCGGGCGGTGGCTGACCCAGCCGGTCGTGCGGCAGCACCTGGTCGAACAGGCCGGTGCCGGCCATCCCGGCGACGGCGCGGTGCCCGCCGCTCAGCACCAGCCGGTGACCGGCGTCCCGCAGCGCGCGGGCCAGCGGAAGCAGCGGCAGCAGGTGGCCGCGGCCACCGGCGAACGACACGAGCACACGCACCGGCCCCAACCTAGACCGACGCCCGCCACGGCCACCTGTGCAGAACGCCCGCGCGCGTCGGCCACACGTGCTTGGCTGCCTCATGGACATCGTCGAGCAGCACGTCGCGGCCACCGTGCGCGACCTGCACGTCCGCGTCGCCGAGCTCGGGCTGCTCGACGTCGAGGCGCTCGACGACGAGGGCACCGCCGCCGCGCTCGCCGAGATCGACGACATCAAGCAGGTCGTCGACCTGCTGACGCACTACCTCGCCTGAGCCCCGGTCGGCGCCGGCGGGGGGTCCCTCAGGCCATCGCGGCCGGCAGCGTCGCCATCCACGTCGAGCGCAGCTCGAGCAGGTTGACGCCGAAGCGACCGTGGTCGCCGCCGACCACGAGGTCGTCGCCGCCGGTGGTGCCGAGGCGGGTGGCCGGGACGCCGTGCCGCTCGGCCAGCGCGGTGAGCGCGTCGAGGTCGGCCTCGGCCACGGTGACCAGCACCCGGCCGGCCGACTCGCTGAACAGCGCCACGAACGGGTCGCCCGGCAGCGTCACGCTCACGCCGGTCATGCCGGGCAGGCACGCCTCGACCAGCGCCTGCGACAGCCCGCCGTCGGAGAGGTCGTGGGCCGAGGTGAGCAGGCCCTGCTCGCCCTGGCCGCCCTCGTGCAGCAGCGCGGCCAGCGCGCGCTCGGCCTCCAGGTCGACGGCCGGCGGCCGCCCACCGAGGTGCTGGTGGACGACGTGCGCCCACTCCGAGCCGCTGAGCTCGTCACGCGTCTCGCCGAGCAGGACGACGACCTCGCCCGCCGACCCGGCCGCGAACGACGACGGCGTGCGCCGCGTGACGTCGTCGACGACGCCGAGCACCGCCACCACCGGCGTCGGCAGGATCGCCGTCGCGCCGGTCTGGTTGTAGAGCGAGACGTTGCCGCCGGTGACCGGCAGGCCGAGCGTCGCGCACGCGTCCTTCAGGCCGCGGCAGGCCTCGGCGAACTGCCACATGACGGCGGGGTCCTCGGGGGAGCCGAAGTTGAGGCAGTCGCTCACCGCCACCGGCACCGCGCCGCTGGTGGCCACGTTGCGGTAGGACTCCGCGAGCGCGAGCTGCGCGCCGGCGTAGGGGTCGAGCCGCGCGTAGCGGCCGTTGCCGTCGGTGGCCAGCGCCAGCCCGAGGCCGGTGTCGGGGTCGATGCGGACGACGCCCGCGTCGCTGGGCTGGGCGAGCACGGTGTCGCCGCGCACGTAGCGGTCGTACTGGTCGGTGACCCACGACCGGTCGCAGAGGTTGGGGCTGGCGGCGAGCCGCAGCACGGTGCCACGCAGCTCGTCGGCGAGTCCGTCACCGGCCCCGCCGCGGCCGGGCCGCGGCAGCGCTTCGGCGACGTCGGCCTGCAGCGCGTCCTGGGTGCCCGGCCGCTCGAACGGTCGCCGGTAGGTCGGCCCGTCGTGCGCCACCGAGCGCGGCGGCACGTCGACGACCCGCTCGCCGTGCCAGTCGACGTGCAGCCGGCCGGTGTCGGTGACCTCGCCGACGACGACGGCCTCGACGTCCCACTTGGCGCAGATGCGCAGGAAGGCCTCGACGTGGCCGGGCTCGACCACCGCCATCATCCGCTCCTGCGACTCGCTCATCAGGATCTCCTCGGGCGCGAGCGTGGCGTCGCGCAGCGGCACCCGGTCGAGCTCGACGTGCATGCCGCCGTCGCCGGCGCTGGCCAGCTCGGAGGTGGCGCACGAGAGCCCGGCGCCGCCGAGGTCCTGGATGCCGGCGACCAGCCCGGCCGCGAACAGCTCGAGGGTGCACTCGATGAGCAGCTTCTCCATGAACGGGTCGCCGACCTGCACGCTGGGTCGCTTGGCCGGGCCGGTGGAGTCGAACGTCTCCGACGCCAGCACCGAGACGCCGCCGATGCCGTCGCCGCCGGTGCGGGCGCCGTAGAGGATCACCCGGTTGCCGGCGCCGGACGCCGCGGCCAGGTGCAGGTCGTCGTGGCGCAGCACGCCCACGCACAGCGCGTTGACCAGGGGGTTGCCGAGGTAGGTCTCGTCGAAGACCACCTCGCCGCCGATGTTGGGCAGGCCGAGGCAGTTGCCGTAGCCGCCCACCCCGGCGACGATCCCGGGCAGCACCCGGCGGGTGTCGGCGGCGTCCAGGGGGCCGAAGCGCAGCGGGTCCATCACCGCCACCGGCCGCGCGCCCATCGCGAGGATGTCGCGCACGATGCCGCCGACGCCGGTGGCCGCGCCCTGGTAGGGCTCGACGTACGACGGGTGGTTGTGGCTCTCGACCTTGAAGGTCACCGCGTAGCCCTGGCCGATGTCGACCACGCCCGCGTTCTCGCCGATGCCGGCCAGCAGCGGCCCGCGCGGCGTGGTCTGCGGCAGCTCGCCGAACTGCTTGAGGTGCACCTTGCTGCTCTTGTAGGAGCAGTGCTCGCTCCACATCACCGAGTACATCGCCAGCTCGGACGACGTCGGCCGCCGTCCGAGGATCTGCCGGATCTCGCGGTACTCGTCGGCCTTCAGGCCCAGCTCGGACCAGGGCTGCTCGCGGTCGGGGTCGCCCGCGGCGACGGCGACGGTGTCGAGTCCGGGCTGGCTGGCGGGGCGGGGCTCGGGCACGACCCTCAATCTATCGAGCGCCCGGCCGGGCGCCGCGGCGCGTCCGGTCAGCGCTGGGCGAGCATCCCGTCGGCGAGCACCTCGAGCATCGGGCGGACGGCGGCGTCGTCGAGCTCGCCGACCTCGGCGGTGGCGGCCACGGCGCCCACGAGCCGGCACATCTGCACCGGGTCGGTGCCCTCGCGCAGCGCCCCGCGGTCGACGAGGACGTCGATCACCTGGCCGGCGGCGCCGGTGAGCACCGTGCACTTGCTGCGGATCGGCGACGCGGGGTCGCCCATCGCGCGGGTGATCTTGGCCGGCCCGCCCTTGTGCAGGCTGACCAGCCCCGCGTAGGTGTCGAACCAGGCGAGCAGCAGGTCGCGGTCGGGCCCCTCGAAGGCGAGCACCTTCTCGGTGGCCTCGGTGACGCGGTCGATCCAGCCCTGCATGACGGCGTCGACCAGCACGTCGCGGCTGGGGAAGTGGCGGTAGAGGGTGCCCGCGCCGACGCCCGCGCGCTTGGCGACCAGGTCGAGCGGGGCGTCGTAGCCGTGCTCGCGGTAGACCTCGCGCGCCGCCTCGACGATGCGGTCGCGGTTGCGCTTCGCGTCGGCCCGCACGGGTCACCTCGCCTTTCCTCGGTCCAGGCACTTGCTAAACGGAGACAGTCTCCGTATCGTTCCAGACGAACCGGAGAGTTCCTCCATTAAAGCCTACGTCGGCCGTTCCGGCCAGAACAGGACCTCCACCTCATGTCCCTCGACACACCCCTGCGCGCCCGGACGACGGGCGGCGCCACCCGGCAGTCCGACCTCCCGACCGACCTGCCCGCCGGCGCCGGCCGCGCCGCCGCCGGCATCGCGCTCGTGCTGGTCGCCCAGCTCATGCTCATCCTCGACGCCACCGTCGTGAACGTGGCGCTCCCCCACATCGACGACGCCCTCGACTTCACCCCCGCCGGGCTGTCGTGGGTGCTGAACGCCTTCACCCTCGCCTTCGGCGGCCTGCTGCTGCTCGGCGGCCGGCTGGGCGACGTCCTCGGACGCCGCCGCATGTTCGAGATCGGCATCGGCGTCTTCACCCTCGCCTCGCTGCTCGGCGGCCTGGCCCTCTCGCCCGAGATGCTCGTCGCGGCCCGCGCCCTGCAGGGCGTCGGCGGCGCGATGGCCGCGCCCGGCGTCCTCGCCCTGCTCACCACCAGTGCCCCGGACGACGCCGCCCGCCACCGCGCGCTCGCGCTGTTCGGCGCCGTCACCTCCGGCGGCATGTCGATCGGCCTGCTGCTCGGCGGCGTCCTCACCGAGGTCGGCTCGTGGCGCTGGACGATGTTCATCAACGTGCCCGTCGGCCTCGCCGTCCTCGCGCTGACCCGGCGCCTGCTCGACGAGACCCCGCGTCGTCCGGGCCGCTTCGACGTCGTCGGCGCGCTCGCCGCCACCGGCGGTGCGGTCGCCGTGGTGTGGTCGCTCATCGGCGCGCCCGAGCACGGCTGGACGTCGGTGCGCACCCTCGCCGGGCTCGGCCTCGGCGCCGCGCTGATCGCCCTGCTCGTCGCCACCGAGCGCCGGGTGGCGCACCCGATGGTGCGTCCCGAGCTGGTGCGCGACCCGCGCCGCGTCGGCGGCCTGGCCGTCATCGGCCTCGTGGTCGGCGGCCAGCTGTCGATGTTCTTCCTCGCCGTGCAGTTCATCGAGGGCGAGCTCGGCTTCGGCCCGATGGCCTCCGGCCTGGCCTTCCTGCCGCTGACGCTCGGCATCTTCGCGATGTCGCGGGTGACCCCGCGCATCCTGGCCCTCGTCGGCCCCACGCCGATGATCGTGACCGGCGCGGCCGGCCTCACCGCCAGCTTCCTCTGGCTGAGCCTGCTCTCGTCGGGCGACGGCTACGTGGCGGCGCTGCTCGGCCCGATGCTGCTCAACGGCGTCTCGGCCGGCCTGCTGTTCATGCCGGTCAGCACGATCGTGCTCGGCGGCGTCGACCCGCAGCACGCCGGCTCGGCGTCCGGCCTGCTGCAGACCTTCCAGCAGCTCGGCGGGGCGGTCGGCCTGTCGGTGGTGGTGACGGTCTTCGCGGCCGCCGCCACGCCCGGCTCGTTCGTCTCCGGCGCGCAGGAGGCCTTCACGGCCGCGGCGGTGCTCACCGCCCTCGCGCTCGCCGTGGGCGTGGCCATGCACCTGCGCCGGCCGCGGGCGCTAGCCGCCGAGCCGCTCGCCCAGCCGGTCGGCCAGCCCCTCACCGAGGCGGTCGAGCAGCAGGTCGGGTAGCTCGCCCAGGTCGGGCGTGGCCAGGTCGTCGCCCAGGACGACGGCCGTGACGCGGTCGACGGCGGTGCCGACGCCGGTGACGTACCACCGCCCGTCGACCCGCACGGTGCTCGCGGCCAGCAGGCCGGACCCGTCGCCGTCCCCGTCGTCGACGAACAGCCCGACCGGGCCGTCGGCGACGTCGGCCAGGTCGCCGCGCCAGGCGCCGTCGGGGAACAGCCGGGCGAGGGCGCCGAACGGCCCCGGCAGCGCGGCGAGGTCGAGGTCGACCTCGTAGCGGCCGCCCACCAGCACCACCCGGGCCCGGACGACACCGTCCGGGCCCGAGGTGCTGTCGGGCTGGGTCTCGAGCTCGACGTCGTCGACCGTGATCGTCACGGCGTCCGCGACGCTCGGCCCGTCATCGGGCTCACCGCCCGTGTCCATGCCACCGCGCAGGCGCAGGTAGGCGCTCACGACGTCGTCGACCTCGTCGGGCGCCACCACCGCGAGCGCCGCGACGGCGTCGCGCTGCTCGACCGCGGCGGCCAGCTGCCGCACGGCGTCCTCGGGCGAGTCGGCGCCGACCCGGTGCCGGGTGGCCTGCCAGGTCACCGCGCCCGCGCCGACCACGGCCAGCACGAGCCCCACGACGGCCACGGCGCGGCCGGCCGACCGGCGCACGACGAGCTCGGCCACGAGTGCCAGCCCGGCGGCGCCGACGCCGGCGGCGCCGAGCCAGCCGCCCGGGCCGAGCCCGGCGCCGTCCTGCGGGACGACGCGCCACAGCGCCACCCACGCGCCCGCGCCGACCACCGCCACCAGGCCCCGGGCGAGCGTGCCGAGGCGGGTCGGCACCGCGACCAGGGCGACGAGCACCACGCCCGCGACCGGCAGCACCAGCGCCCCGGCCGTCGTGCCGGCGGGCACCGCCTCCCCCACGCCACCGGCCCGCACCAGCGCCAGCGCGTCGGCCAGGCTCGAGCGCGACAGCAGCCCGGACGACGTCCACGGCACCACCAGCTGCCCCACCCAGCACCCGCCCGCGACCACCCAGACCACGGACGCCGCCAGCGGCGGGAGGCCGCGACGAGTCCGGCCCGACGGCTCGGTGGGCGGGTGGGGTTGGTGGGTCACCGGGGTCGACCTCTCGACGTGGCGTGGAGTGCGGACGAGGGGCGCCGCGCACGGTATAGGTTGCCGCTGTCCTGGGTGAGCGGCCCGCTACCGGCCGCCGGGACCACCCCCCGACCACACGGAGGCAGCTCCACATGACCAACCACTGCGGCAGCTGCGGAGCCGCCAACGAGGACGGCGCGGCGTTCTGCGCCCAGTGCGGCCGCCCGCTCGGCGCCGCCGGCCACGACCACCCGTCCGCGGCGCCTCCCGCCTCCTCCGCCGACGTCACCCAGGTGCGCCCGGCCGACGCCCCGCCGCCCTACCAGGCGCCGCCGGCCCAGCCGTACCAGCAGCCCTACCAGCAGCAGGCACCGCCGCCGGCCCAGCCGCACCAGCAGCCCTACCAGCAGCCGTACGAGCAGCCCGGCCAGCAGCCCGGCTTCCCGCCGCAGGGCCCGCCCCAGCCGGGCTTCGCGCCCCAGGGCCAGCCGGGCTACCCGCCCCAGCAGCCCCAGCAACCGCCGGGCGGCTACCCGCCGCAGGGCCAGCCGGGCTACCCGCCGCAGGGCTACGTGGGCGGCGCGCCGGCCGCACCCAAGACGAACCCGTTCGTCGGCTGGCCGATCTCCGACTACGTCCGCGACGCCGCGGCTGCCGTGTGCCTGTTCGCGGTCCTGCCGATGCGCTGGGACACCCAGAACGAGGGCAGCGACCACTGGTGGGTGATCATCGCGGTGCTCGTCGGCATCGTCGCGATCGCCGTCCCCTACGCCGGCAAGGCGGGCGTCGTCCCCGGGTGGGGCGCCAAGCACTACACGCTGGCCAAGCTCGGCCTGCTCGCCCCGTTCGCCCTCAGCGTGCTGGCGGCGGTCATCAACGAGCTGATCCACCTCGGTGACGACTTCGAGGGCGGGCTGGGCACGGCCATCGGCATGGGGCTCGCGGGCGTCGCGCTCGCCGTCCAGCCACGGCAGGCCGAGGAGCAGCCGGGCCACGCCGACGACCGCACCTGGACGTCGGCGGCCACCTACGCCGTCTACGGCCTGATCGGCCTGACGGTGCTGATGCACCTGACGTGGCTGCTGCACGGCGCCACCGCCGACGGCTACGACATCTTCGACCCGTTCTCGGGGTTCGTCCTCCTCCTCGTCGGCTACGTCCTGCTGCCGGCGGCCGTGGTGCTGTGGCCGGCGTTCCAGTCGATCGGCGACGCCGTCGCCTGGCGCCGGGTCTTCGTCACCAGCGGCTTCACCGTGCTGGCCATCGCCCTGTTCGCCGGCTCCGACCCCGACGGCCTGTTCAGCTTCCCGCAGGTCGACAAGTGGTACGGCGGCGGTTACGCCCCCACCGGCGGCACCCTGTTGCTCGGCGTGGCCGCCGGACTCTCGGTCTCGCGCGCGCTCGAGCGCAAGGCCGCCACCCAGGGCGGCGACCCGGTGGCCGGCTGGACCTCGACCGTCTCGGCCGCCCTCATGGTCTCGGCGGCCGGGTCGGGCCTGTTCGCCCTCACCGTGCTGTTCGCGATGATCGCCGGTGACGACTTCGGCGGGGCGCCGATCGTCGCGCTGATCATCGGCCTGCTCGCCGCCGGTGCCGCCGGCTTCGGCACCACGCTGGTCTCCGACGCCCGCCGCAACCGCATCGTGCTGCTCGGGGTGCTCGGCGGCATCGTCGTCGCCGGCTTCATCGCCCTCGGCATCATCAACAGCGAGGACGTCGGTCTCGACACCGGCTGGGTCGTCGCCGCCTGGCTCACCCTGCCCGCCCTCGCCGCCTACGCCCTGACCGTGCCGCCGCAGGTGCGCAGCTCGTTCGGCCCGCTGGTCGACAACAGTGGCAGCAACGCCGGCGGTCCCGGCGGCTACCCGGGCCAGTACGGCCAGCCCGGTCAGCAGCCCGGCCCGTACGGCCAGCCGGGTCAGTACGGCCAGCCGGGTCAGCAGCCCGGTCAGTACGGCCAGCCGGGTCAGCAGCCCGGCCAGTACGGCCAGCCCGGCCAGCAGCCCGGCCAGTACGGCCAGCCCGGCGGCTACCCGCCGCAGCCCCCGACCGGCCCCCAGCAACCGCCGCCGGGCCAGTGGGGCCCGCCGTCCGCCTGACCCGCCCCACCCGCACCGGCCACCGCCCTGTCACTCGGTGTCCGGTGCACTACCTCGGCGGCAGGACACCGAGGTAGTGGCACGGACACCGAGTCACAGCGGTCCGGGTTGCGCGAGTCCTGTGACGGATGGGACCGATGGGGCTAGGGTGCCGTCCGACCGACGGAACACCACCTCTTCCCCTGGAGCTCCGCCATGCGTCCCGCCACGCTCCCCCGTGCCCGCACCCGCCCGACCCGCTCGACCCGCTCGACCCGCTCGACCCGCTCGACCCGGATCACCGGCCTCGCCCTGACCGCCGTCCTCGGTGCGACCCTGCTCGCCGCCGCCGAGGGCCCCGCCACCGCGGGGACGACGTCCGCCCCGGTGGCCGCGGTCGCGGCGACGACGTCCGCCCCGGCCGCCGGCAACCGCCGCGAGGACCCACCGAACCGCGTCACGCCCGGCAACTTCACCGGCTACGGCTTCGACCAGTGCCTCGCCCCGACCCAGGCGGCGATGGACACCTGGCTCGACCACTCGCCGTTCCTGGCCGTGGGCATCTACATCTCCGGCGACTCGCGCGCCTGCCGCGACCAGCCGAACCTCACGCCCGCGTGGGTGCGCACCCAGCTCGCCAAGGGCTGGAAGCTGCTGCCGATCTCGCTCGGGCCGCAGGCCTCGTGCCAGCCGCGCTTCCCGCGCTACCGCGACGACTTCAAGATCAGCCCGTTCCGCGGCAAGGGGCGCTACCCCCGCGCCCGCGAGATGGGCCGCGACTCCGCGAAGTCCACCGTCGTCGACGCCCAGGCGCTGGGCATCGTGCCCGGCAGCACGCTCTGGTACGACCTCGAGGGCTTCGACCTCGGCAACACCGACTGCCGCGAGTCGGCCCTGTCGTTCCTCAGCACGTGGACGACGACCGTGCGCGGCCTCGGCTACGTCGCCGGCGTCTACTCCAGCGCCGGCTCGGGCATCAAGGCGCTGGACGACGCGCGGGTGCAGCGCCCGAACGCCTACGTGCTGCCCGACCGCGTCTGGATCGCGCGCTGGGACGGCGTCGCCAACGACTCGACGTCCTACATCCGCGACGACGGCTGGCGGCCCGGCGGCCGCGTCAAGCAGTATCGCGGCGGCCACGACGAGGTCTGGGGCGGGGTGCGCATCAACATCGACTCCAACTACCTCGACGTCGGCCACGGCTCGGTCGCGCCGATGGAGCGTCACTGCGGCGGCGTCCAGATCACCTTCCGCAACTACGAGACGATCGAGCGCTCGCACGAGGGCTACACCGACCGCCCCCGCAAGGTGCGCGCGCTGCAGTGCCTGCTGACCGAGCAGGGCTTCTACACCGGCAAGCTCAGCGGCCGCTACGAGACGCCGACCGTGCGGGCCGTGCGCGCCTGGAAGGCCAAGCGCGGCTTCTTCGTCGACGGCCGCTTCTTCCGCCGCGACTGGACGGCGCTGCTCTCCTCGGGCAACAAGCCGGTGCAGAAGATCGGCTCCTCGGGCGTCTTCACCCGTCGCGTCCAGCGCGCGATCAACGCCTCCGACATCGGCGTGAAGGCCACCGCGGACGGCGTCTACCGCGGCGTCACCGCCGACACCGTGCGCGCCTACCAGCGGCGCGTCGGGCTCAACCCCACCGGCATCGTCACCGCCGCCACCTGGACCAAGCTGCAGGCCGGGGCGCGCGAGCGCTGACCCCTAGACCGGCGGGCCGACCAGCAGCGCGAGGCCGGTGAGGACGGCGACCGCGGCCAGCCCGGCGAGCAGCCCCCGCACCGGACGCCGCAGCAGCCACGCCACCGGCCGGTCGACGCCGCGGCCGGGCTCGCCGTCACGCAGCCGCCAGGGGCCGAAACCACCGCGGCGATCGACGACCACGTCGAAGACGACGGTGACGAACGGCGGCACGGCCGAGGCGAGACCCAGCAGGGTGCGGCCCGTCGTCCAGCGCTGGTCGACGGCCACGACGACGGCGGTGACGCAGTAGGCCACGAACACGACGCCGTGGATCGGGCCGGCGACCTGCACGCCGAGCTCGGTGGTGTCGCTGACGTACTTCAACGCCATGCCGATCAGCAGCAGCGCCCAGGTGATCGCCTCGGCGATCGCGACGCGGCGGAACAGCAGCGCCGGCGTCAGGCCGCTCATGCGAACGCGGCGGCGGCCAGCGAGGTGAAGAAGCCGAGGCCGTCGGTGCCGCAGCCGGTGAGGTCCTCGACGGCGTGCTCGGGGTGCGGCATCAGCCCGACGACGTTGCCGCGCTCGTTGCACACGCCGGCGATGTCGCGCAGCGAGCCGTTGGGGTTGGTGTCGAGGTAGCGGGCCACGACCTGCCCCTCGCCCTCGAGCCGGTCGAGCGTCTCGGCGTCGGCGACGTAGCCGCCCTCACCGTTCTTGAGCACGATCATCACCTCCTGCCCGTCCGCGTAGGACGCCGTCCACGGCGTGGTGGTGTTCTCGACGCGCAGCCGCTGGTCGCGGCACACGAACCGCTGGTGGTCGTTGCGGATCAGCGCGCCCGGCAGCAGGTGCGACTCGCACAGGATCTGGAAGCCGTTGCAGATGCCGAGCACCGGCATCCCCTTGCCGGCGGCCTCGACCACCTCGGTCATCACCGGCGCGAAGCGCGAGATCGCCCCGCAGCGCAGGTAGTCGCCGTAGGAGAACCCGCCCGGCAGGACGACGGCGTCGACCCCACGCAGGTCGTGGTCGCCGTGCCACAGCGCGACCGCCTCGTGGCCGCCGAGCCGCGACGCGCGCAGGGCGTCGACGTCGTCGAGCGAGCCGGGGAAGGTGACGACGCCGACCTTCACGCCGTGGGCTCCACGCGCACGGCGAAGGTCTCGATGACCGGGTTCGACAGCAGCGTCTCGGCCATCGCGTGCACCTGGGCGAGCAGCTCGGGGGTCACGTCTCCGGTGATCTCCAGCTCGAAGCGCTTGCCCTGCCGCACGTCGACGACGCCCTCGAAGCCCAGGCGGGGCAGCGCACCGAGCACCGCCTTGCCCTGGGGGTCGAGGATCTCGGGCTTGGGCATCACGTCGACCACGACCTTCGGCACACGTTCAGGGTAGTCGGGCAGACTTCGACCATGAGCATGACCACCCCCGGCGGACGTCGTAGCGCCGGCGCCACCGGCGCCACCCGTGCGCTCCGGCTCGAGTTCCCGCAGTCGCTGGCCGTCTACGACGACTACGAGCAGGCCCAGCGCACCGTCGACTTCCTCTCCGACGAGCACTTCCCCGTCGAGAACTGCATGATCGTCGGCACCGACCTCAAGCGCATCGAGCGCATCACCGGCCGGCTGACCACCGGCCGCGTCGCCGTCGGTGGCTTCGCCTCCGGCGCGTGGTTCGGGCTGTTCATCGGCCTGATCCTCTCGATCTTCGCCGAGGGCAGCGTGCTGGCCACCGTGCTGTCGTCGATGGCGTTCGGCGCCCTGTTCTTCCTGATCTGGGCGCTGCTCGGCTACGGCATGACCCGCGGCCGCCGCGACTTCCAGTCGGTCACCCAGGTCGTCGCCACCCGCTACGAGGTGCTCGTCGAGCACAAGGTCGCCGGCCGCGCCCGCGAGCTGCTCGCCCAGCTCCCCGGCGCCCTGCCCAACCCCTTCGAGTGAAGCCGCCCAGGCCACCTCACGGACCCTGAGCTCGTCGAAGGGCCCTGACGCGACCCCCGAGCCCTTCCGCGCGCACGGAGGAAGACGATCGCATCAGGCACCGCGAACACGCGCCGAAGCGACGAAGGAGCGGAGGCGCAGCTCGATACAGCAGTCGAGTTGTCCCGCCACACCAGCCCGTTGACCTGTCCAGGCCCTTCGACAAGCTCAGGGTCCGTGGGTTCGTTGGTCCGTGAGGGTCAGGTGAGGTCGACCTCGTCGCTGCAGAGGACCTGCTGGGCGACGTCCGAGCCGTGGGTGACGCGGCCGTCGAGCAGGTCGAGGGCCGGGTCGAGCGCGCCGACGCAGAACACCACGGACGCGGCCGGCCACGGCGCCGGCTGCTCGCCGTCGGCGTAGTAGCCCGGGAACGGCTTGTCCTCGCGCGCCGGCAGCCCGACCTCGAGAGAGCGCTCGAGGCTCTCGCCGGGGGGCACCTCGGTGACGCCGGCGTAGAACGGTGCGGCGTAGTCGTTGTCGTCGTCGGCCGGCCGGGCGAAGAGCCGCTGCGAGAGCTGCAGCACACCGTCGTCGGCGCCGACCACGTAGACCTCGGTGGGGTCGATGGTGGCGGCGTCGGTGCCCACGGCGTCGACCACCGGCAGCGGCTCGTCGCCGCCGTTGGTGAGCGTGTAGCGGATGCGCACCAGCGAGCCGTCGACCCGCACGTCGGCGTCGAGGGTGGCACCGAGGTCGGCCGGCGCCGCGGAGGTGGCAGGGGCGGACGACGACGGCGGCGCGGGCTCGTCGCCGACATCTCCGACGTCGCCGCCGGCGTCGTCCCCGCACCCGGCCAGGAGGCCGAGCGCGAGGGCGGGGACCAGGACGCGGACGCGGCGCATCAGTAGTGCGTGCGCGGCGGGAGGCCCATCTCGTCGCGCAGCCCGTTCTCGGTGTACTCGACGGGGTGGTCGGGGTCGATGATCTCGGGCGTCGACGGGTCGTTGTCGTGGTCGACGGGCAGCCCGGAGGCCTGGCGCTCGGAGTTGTTGTCCCCGTGGTCGCGCGGGTCGTCGCCGTTGTACTGGCCGTCCATGTAGGTGTCGTTGGCGTAGTCGTACACGTGCGCGAGCTCGTGGTAGAGCACGACAGAGGGCGGGGCGCCCTGGATGGTGTCGACGTAGGGCGAGTACTTGATCTCGTGGTCCTGGCCCAGCGGTCCGCCCGGGTGCGCCGAGCTGTTGTCGTTGCCGTCGAACTCGCTGATGGTCAGGCCCTGCTTGCCGATGCCGAGCGTGCCCGAGTCGTCGTAGGCGCGCTCGAGGTTGGCGAGCATCTCCTGGCCCCGCGGGCTGCTCATCAGCAGCTGCAGGTCGGCCTCGACGCGGGCCACGAACTCCGGGGAGCCCTCGATCTTGATGTACTCCGGCGGCTCCTCGATCTCGACCTGGACGTGGTTCTCGACGCCCTCGTCGCGGTCACCGCTCTCGGCGTTCGAGGTGTCGGCGCCGGTGCCGCCGTAGGTGGTGTCGTCGCCGCGGCCGGCGTAGGAGACGTCGTCGCCGTCGCCCCCGATGATCGTGTCGTCGTCGTCGCCACCGGAGAGCACGTCGCCGTCGTCGCCGCCGTCGAGGACGTCGTCGCCGGTGCCGCCCTCGAGGTAGTCCTGCCCGTCGCCGCCGGAGAGGACGTCGTCGCCCCCGAGGCCGTAGACGGTGTCGTCGCCGTCGCCGCCGGTGACCACGTCGTCGCCGTCCTGGCCGTCGAGGTAGTCGCGCCCGGCGTTGCCGGAGAGCTGGTCGTCGCCGCCCCCGCCGTCGATCTGGTCGTCGCCGCCGAGGCCGAGGATGGTGTCGTCGCCGTCACCGCCGGTGATGTGGTCCTCGTCGTCGCTGCCGGTGATGGTGAAGCCGACGGTGCCGCCCTTGCCCACGCGGACGACGTCCTCGCCCTGGCCGGTGCGGACGGTGACGTGCTGGCCCGGCGGGAAGCGGTAGGGGACGCCGTTGACGATGACGATCTGCTCGCCCTTGCCGTTGACGAAGACGATCACCTCGTCGTCGCCGGGTCCGGTGTTGACGATCGTCTGGTCGCCGTTGGTGATGACGCCGGCGCCGCCGGCGTCGTCGTCGTAGTCGAACGGCTTGTTGCCGCCGGCCACCGAGGCCCAGCTCGACGAGATGTCGTCCCAGACCGCCGTGGCGGCGGTGAGCGCGTCGGCGTCGGCGGTGAGCTTGGCGTCGAGGTCGGTGCGGATGCCCTCCGCGGCGGCGATCGCCTGGTTGACGCGTCGCTCCTCGTCCTCGTCCTCGGGGAAGAACTGCAGCAGGTTCAGGAAGTCGACGTGCCGCACGTCAGCGACCTTGGAGAACTCGGTGTCGAGCTGCGCCTGGGCGACCCGCAGCGCGCCGGCCGACTGGGTCAGCGTGCGGTTGACGGTGCTCGCCGCCTCCGCGGCCGCGTCGAAGTCGGCGGTGAGCTCGCGGCGGTGCTCGTCGAACGAGGTCGCCGTCTGGCCCTCCCAGCCGGCGTTGAACGTGGTCTGCGAGCCCTCGGTGACGTCGTCGCCGGCGCTGCCGAGCGTGCGACCGAGCTCGGCCCACCGCTCGGCGGCGCGCACGAGCGCGTCGGGGTCGTCGCGCAGGTCGAAGATGCCGCCGGCCATCAGACGACCCCCGCCTGGAGCAGCTCGACGAAGCTCAGCTGGGTCTCGTAGCCCTGGGCCTGGTCGAGGTCGGTCGTCGAGACGTCGAAGGCGACCGCGAGCAGGCCGTCGTAGTCGTGCTCGAGGGTGGCCACCAGCCGGTCGCACGCCTGGCTAGCGGCCTCGACGAGGGACTGGTGGGCGGTGATCAGGGTCGGGGCGGCGTCGCTGTTGCCGGCGGCTGAGCCGTCGAGCTGCAGGGCGGCTGCGCCGCCGACGCTGGCGCCGGTCACCTCTTGCGAGGCGGCGAGGCACTGCTGGGCCAGCTCGACGAGCCGGGTGGGGATGACCTCCATGGTCGATGTCTCCTGCCGAGTCAGGTCGGGGTCCGTGACCCCGGTCCCCTACCCGCCGAGCGGCTCGGTCATGCCCCGGACCCCGTCGGCGGCCTCCCGGTGCGGGGTCACGGTGGCGCAGCCGAGGGCGATCGCGCCCAGCACACAGGCGAGCACCACGAGACCGGCGCCCAGCCCGATCGCGCCCCCGCCGAGCGGCCAGGTGACCAGCAGGAGCGCCACGGCGGAGCCCGTGCCGACCAGCCAGAGCACCACCCTCGCGACCATCGCGGCGCGGCCGTGCACCGGTGCGAGGCCGAGCAGCACCAGGGCGACCGCCGGCAGGGCGACGACGGCGAACCCCGCGACGGCGGGCACGCCGAACACACCGGCGCGCAGCAGCTCGGCGCCGTCGAGCACGGTGACGTCGCCCAGCACGCCGGCGCGGTACCAGGGCACCCGCATCGCCAGCACCCAGCCGATCGCCGCGGCGGCCCACAGGCCGGCGGCGGCGAGGTCGCGGGGGGCGGCCCTCACGAGGTCGCGCCCAGGATGTCGTCGGCGGTGGCGTCGAGGCTGACGTACCAGCGGCCGTCGCGCTCGACGGTGGTCAGGAACGGCTCGAAGCCGACGTCGCGGGCACGCCAGCCCTCCACCAGCGGCATGTCGTAGGTGGCCGGGTCGAGGCCGTCGACCTCGTCGGGCAGCCGGCTCGGGTCGACGGTGACGCCGAGGACCCCGTCGAGGATGGCGACCTGCACCGTGCCGTCGGAGCCGGGCGGGCCGGCGTCCAGCTCGAGGTCGTCGAGGGCGATGTCGACGGCGGCGAGGGTGGCGAGCGCGCGCCGGTCGACCTGCCCGCCCACCTGCGCCTCGGCGGCGTTGAGCACCGCGGTGACGTCGGGCGGCACCTCGTCGCCGACGCGGCGCACCGACCGCAGCCGCTGGTAGGCGCTGTCGGCCACCGAGGGGTCGTCGGTCTCGTCGGGGTCGACGGCCGCGACGATGGCGGCGGCGTCGAGGTCGGCGATGCCCTGCAGCAGCTGGTCGACGGCCTCCTCGGGCGAGTCGGCACCGGTCTGCGGCCCGGCCAGCAGCGGCAGCACCAGCGGGACGGCGAGCGCTGCCGCAGCCACCCAGCAGCCGGCCCGCAGCCACCGCGGCGCGGAGCCGGTGGCCCCCGCCAGCCGCGGTCCCCGGCGCGACGCCGGCACCCGCGCGGGCTCGGCGTAGTCGACCGCCGGCGGCGTCGGCTGACCGTGCGGAGCGCTCATGCCGGTCAGCCTACGGACGGCTCCGAGGCCCTCCCTGGACGACGACGACGGCCAGCGCCACCCCGAGGCCCGCGACCAGCGGCCCCACGATGGCCCACGTGTTCTCGCCCGACATCGAGCTGCCGCCGATCACGCCGAGGCCCTGCAGGGTCCACAGGGCGCCCACGGTCAGCAGCAGCAGGGCGAGCACGAGCAGCAGCACCCGGAGGATCGGTGGCATCGCCGGCGCGCCTCAGGCCAGCTCGCGCTTGAGGATCTTGCCGGTCGCGGTCATCGGCAGCTCGCTGCGGAACTCGACGACGCGCGGGTACTTGTAGGAGGCCATCTGCTCCTTGCCCCAGGCGACCAGCTCGTCCTCGGTGATCTCCGCGCCCTTCTCGAGGATGACGACCGCCTTGACCTCCTCGCCGTGGCTCTCGTGTGGGACGCCGATGACGGCGGCGAGCGAGACGGCGGGGTGCGTCATCAGCACCTCCTCGATCTCGCGCGGGTACACGTTGTAGCCGCCGCGGATGATCATGTCCTTGCTGCGGTCGACGATGTAGTACCAGCCGTCGGCGTCGCGGCGTCCGAGGTCGCCGGAGCGGAACCAGCCGTCCTGGATCGCCTCGTCGGTGGCCTCGGGCCGGCCGTGGTAGCCCTTCATGATGTTGTGGCCCTTGATGGCGATCTCGCCGACCCGGTCGGGGTCCTCGGCGCTCCACTCGATCGGGTCCCACGTGCCTGGCTCGAGCAGCGTCATCTCGACGCCGGGCGCGGGCTGGCCGATCGAGCCGACCCGCACGCCGTGCCCGAGGCGGCTGAAGCTGGCCACCGGCGAGGTCTCGGACAGGCCGTAGCCCTCGAGGATGGTGACGCCGAAGCGCTGCTCGAAGTCCTTGTGCACCTCGACCGGCAGGCTCGCGCCGCCCGCGACCGCCACCCGCAGCTGCTCGGCCAGCGCGGCGACGTCGACGCCGGAGTCGTCGAGCGCACCGAGCAGGCCCCAGTACATCGTCGGGACGCCGGCGAAGAACGTGATGCCCTCGGCCGCCATCGTCGTCAGCGCGGCGCCGGCCTCGAAGCGCGGCAGCATGACGACGGTGCCGCCGTAGCCGAAGCCGCCGTTCATGATCACGGTCTGGCCGAAGGAGTGGAACAGCGGCAGCACGCACAGCAGCGTGTCGGGGTTGCCGGCGTCGGCGCCGAAGAGCTCCTCGCCGAGCAGCGCGTTGTCGCGCATGTTGCGGTGGCGCAGCTCGGCGCCCTTGGGCTGGCCCGTGGTGCCGGAGGTGTAGAGGACGACGGCGACGTCGTCCTCGTCGGTGACGACGGTCTCGAAGGTGGGCGGCTGGCCGGCCATCAGCTGCCCGAGCGTCTCGGTGCCCTCGAACGGGCTCGCGCCGGCCGGGTCGACGGTGATGGCCACGAACAGCTCGCAGCCCGCCGCGTCGGTGAAGCCGCGGTGTCCCTCGGCGCCGATCGGCAGCTCGTCGGTGCCCTCGAAGCACAGGTAGGCCTTCGCCCCGGAGTCGTCGAGGTGGTAGGCCACCTCGCGGCCCTTGAGCAGCACGTTGAGGGGGACGACGGTGCCCCCGGCCTTGAGGATCGCGTAGTAGGCGATCGGGAACCACGGCAGGTTGGGGCAGCTGAGCGCCACCGGGTCGCCGGGTCGCACGCCGCGCTCGACGAGCGCGTTGGCCAGCTGGTTGGCCGCGCCGTCGACCTGCGCGTAGGTCAGCCGGACGCTCTCGGCGCCGGGCCGGGCGAGGACGACGGCCTCACGGTCGGGGTGGGCGGCGGCGGTGCGCTCGAGCAGGCTCGCGAGGTTGAAGTCGGTCACGGCTGCAACCTACTCACCGGTTCGCAGCGCGTCAGCGGGTCGGCGGGTCGGCGGGTCAGCGGGTCAGCGGGTCGGGGCGTCGCCCGCCCGCTCGGCGAGGATGCGCGCCGCGCGCTTGAGGTCGGAGCGGACGGCGGAGGGCGCCATCCGGTTGAGCACCGCGCCGACGGGGCGCGCGATGCCGCGGGCCTGCATGTCGAGACCGACGGTGACGTCGCAGACCGAGCCGACCGGGGTGAAGCAGAGCGTGAGGGTGGCGCTGAAGCCGCGCCAGGTGCCGCGCTCGGACCAGCGGTGCGGCCGGTCGGCGTCGGTGAGCTCCATGTGCGGCCGCAGCCGGGCCTTGGTGACGTCGGTCCAGTGCTGGCCCACGACGTTGTCCTCGCCCTGCACGTCGGCGACGGCGGCCAGGCTCGACTGCCACTCGGGCCGGTTGTCGGGGGCGACGAGGTAGTCGTAGGCCTCCTCGCAGGACACGTCGAAGCGGATCGGTCTGCTCATGGGGTCACCAGCGCTCTCCGGTCAGTCGTTCGTAGGCCTCGACGTAGCCCGCCCGCGTGCGGTCGACCACCTCGGCGGGCAGCGCGGGTGGCGGCTCGCCCGAGTCGCGCTGCCAGCCCGAGGCCGGCGAGAGCGCCCAGTCACGCACGATCTGCTTGTCGAGCGAGGGCTGCGCGCGGCCGGGCTGCCAGTGGTCGGCCGGCCAGAAGCGGGACGAGTCGGGGGTGAGCACCTCGTCGCCGAGCACGAGCGCGCTGCGGTCCACGTCCCCACCGGGGCGGACGCCGAACTCGAGCTTGGTGTCGGCCAGGAGGATGCCGCGCTCGCGGGCCAGCTGCTCGGCGCGGGCGTAGACGGCGAGCGTCGTCTCGCGGAGGGTGGCGGCGACGTCGCGACCGACCAGCCGCTCGACGGTGGCGAGGTCGACGTTCTCGTCGTGCTCGCCGAGGTCGGCCTTCGTCGCCGGCGTGAAGATCGGCGCGGGCAGCCGGCTGCCGTCGTCGAGACCGTCGGGCAGGGGGACGCCGCACACGGCACCGCTCGCGCGGTAGTCGAGCAGCCCCGACCCGGTGAGGTAGCCCCGGGCGACGCACTCGACGGGGTACATCTCGAGCCGCTCGCAGATCACCGCGCGCCCGGCCAGGCCGGGCGGCAGGTCGGCGGGGTCGGCGGAGACGACGTGAGCGGGCACGAGGTCGGCCAGCTGGTCGAACCACCACAGCGACATCCGGGTGAGGATCTCGCCCTTGTCGGGGATCGTCGTCCCGAGCACGTGGTCGAAGATCGAGATGCGGTCGCTGGCGACCATGAGCAGGCGTCCCTCGTGCGGGCCGGACGTGAGCTCGTAGAGGTCGCGGACCTTGCCCGAGTGCACGTGCCGCGCGCCGTCGACGACCGGCGCCGCCGGGATGTTGAGCACGCTCCCAGCATAGGGGCCGGGCCCATTGTGCTGTAACCAGAGCCGATTAGTATTCAAGGATGCGGCCCGCCCGTCCTGACTTCCTCCTCGTCGGCGCTCCCAAGGCCGGGACGACGGCGCTGCACGCCGCGCTGGCCCGGCATCCCGACGTGTTCGTCAGCAACCCCAAGGAGCCGAAGTTCTGGCTCTGCGACGACGCCCCGCCCCCGCACTGGAGCGGCCCGGGCGACCGTCACTCGCAGCAGGAGTGGGTGTGGCGCGCCGAGGAGTACGCCGCGCTCTTCGAGCCCGCCGAGCCCCACCAGGTGCGCGGCGACTGCACGCCGTTCTACCTCTGGTCACGCGGCGCCCACCGCCGCTTCGGTGCCGCGCTGCCTGAGGTGAGGGTGGTAGCCGTCGTCCGCGACCCGGTCGACCGGGCGCACAGCAACTGGATGCACCTGTGGTCGGACGGTCTCGAGCCCGAGCCCGACTTCGTCTCCGCCTTCGGCCTGCAGGACGAGCGCGTGGCGCGCGGCTGGGCGCCGTTCTGGCGCTACCGCGACCTCGGCCTGTACGGCGAGCAGCTGGCGCACCTGTACGAGCACGTGCCGCGCGAGCAGGTGCTGGTGCTGCGCTACCGCGACATCGTCGACGAGCCGGTGGCCGCGATCGACCGCACCTGCCGGTTCCTCGGCATCCGCGAGGGCCTGGTCACCTCGATCCCCCGCGACAACGCCCGCGCCTTCGCCGAGCCCGGCTGGCGCACCCGCACCCTCGGGCCGGTGGTGCGGGGCGGCGCGGCCCTCGGCCAGTTCGCGCCGCCGCGCCTCTGGCGCCGGGCCAGCCGGCCGCTGGTGGGCGCCCTGCAGGGCGGGGGCGCCCGTCGTCCGCGCCTCTCCCCCGACGAGCGCGCCGCCCTCGTCGAGGTCTTCGCCGCCGACATCGCCCTGCTCTCGTCGTTGACCGGCGAGGACTTCGGCGACTGGCTCTCCCCCACCGCCCGCGGCTCCTTCGACGAGCGGAGCCCGCAGCGAGACGCGACGAAGGAGCGGCTCGCGTAGCGGGCGAAGGTCGAGCACGCCGCGCGGCCGACGAAGCAGGTCGCGACCGGCGGGTCGAGACCACGCACGGGAACAGACCGACGCGACTCCGCCGACCCGTCAGACATGTCCGACGGGTCAGCGTCGGATGCGCGGTGACCCGTCAGACATGTCCGACGGGTCAGCCGGTGACGACGGTGACGAGGTCGTGGGCGCCGTCGGGACGGGCGGACTCGACGTAGAAGCGGGTGCGGCCGTCCGGCAGGGGGACGGCGGCGGCGTAGCGCCAGGCGCCGTCGGAGTGCGGGGAGGCGATCGGGCCGACGGCGTCGTCGGGCACGAGCCGGACGCCGTCCCAGTGCGCGAGGCCGGTGGTCTCGTGCCAGTTGGCGGCGGCGTCGACGCGACCGTCGTAGAGCACCGAGAGCCGGTCGTCGGTCGCGGGCAGCACGGTGGTGACCCGCGCGCCGCGGGCGTCCCAACGGCCCGGCCGGCCGGCGAGCACCTCGCCCCGGTCGTCCCACGCGAGGCCGTCGTGGCTGGTGAGCCGGCGGGTGGTCATGCGGTCCTCGTGGCCGGGCTCGGTGAGCGGGTGGCAGCACAGCCACATCTCCCACGGCCCGGCCGCGGGGTCGGTGGGGCGGCCGTGGGTGACGACGGGGTCCTTGACGGCCACCGTGTCGTCGCCGGGCAGCACCACGCGGCGCTCGCCCGCGGGCAGCTCGGCCGGCGTGGCCGCGGTCAGGCTGTCGACCCACCAGTGCTTGGAGTCGTAGGTGGCGCACGACAGGTAGAGCCGCCACCCGACCCCGGGCACCGGCACGAGCACCGGGCGCTCGAAGGACTCGCACCCGAACGCGTCGCGGTTGACCGCTGCGACCGGCTCGAAGAGCAGCCCGTCGTCGGAGCGGGCGACCATGACGCTGACGCCGCGGCCCGCGGTGAGCGGACGCCGCACCCGCCACGTCAGCCAGAACACGCCGTCGACCAGCACCGCGCTCGCGGCCCCCGACCAGTTGCCGGGGCCCTCCCCGGGGGCCGGGACGACGACCACGGGGTCGGCGTGGCGGGGCAGGTCGGCGGGCAGCGTCGTCACGCGCCCCAGGTTAGTCGACCGGGTAGGTCGAGTATCAGCACCCGCCGCAGTTGTAGAACGTGACGTCCCAGTGGTTGCCCTCGTCGGCGTAGACGTTGCCGGCGCCCGACTGGTACTGGGCGGCGCCGTCGCTGCGGGTGCCGATGTAGGTGTAGGTGCCGGTCACCCAGCTGGTCAGGCACGAGGTGCGCGAGAAGTCGAGCTTGTAGCCGTTGTAGTGGCTGTAGGTGCCGCCGGCGTGGCCCACCTCGGTGCCGCCGGTGATCGTCAGGCCGCAGCCGCTGGCGCTCTTCAGGGTCTTGGCACCGTCGATGGTCGCCTGCCGGATGCCGTCGAAGGAGGTGCA
The DNA here is from genome assembly GCF_039543705.1 of Nocardioides marinquilinus. NCBI lineage: Bacteria > Bacillati > Actinomycetota > Actinomycetes > Propionibacteriales > Nocardioidaceae > Nocardioides > Nocardioides marinquilinus. Next base: position 804,257 of record NZ_BAABKG010000001.1, on the reverse strand, counting down.
CGTCGAGTTGCTGCGCGTGGTGCAGCCGCCGGACGACGTCCACGAGATGCCCGCGGCGCTGAACTGCGACTCGGCGCTGGCCTGGGTGACGGCCGAGGCGGGCCCGGCGGTCGCGAACGCGCCCGTGAGCCCGAGCAGCGTGCCGGCGCCGACGGCGGCGGCGCGGCGCAGGGAGCGGCGGGCGGGCGTGGTGGTTCCCGAGAGAGTGCTCATGCCTCCACGCTCACACCCGCCCACGCGCGTGTCATCGGGGATCACCCTCGCTCCAGCCCCGCGCCCGGCGCACCTGCCCGCGCCGGCCGCGAGGGCGTTTGGCAGGCTGTCGGCCATGGCGGAGTCTGCTGAGGACGTCTATGCACGGGTCGTGGCGGCGGTCGGGGCCGACGGCCACCTGCCGATGCCGGCCCTGGGCGACTGGGACATCTTCCCGTGGACGGTGGTCGACGGCGCCATCGCGCCACGCACCCTGATGCCGCCGTCCGACGAGCCGCCACGCTGGGGCGAGGCGCCCGACAAGCCGTGCAGCGCCTGCGTCACCGGCTTCGACGCCGAGCGCATCGTGTGGGAGGACCCCGTGTGGGTGCTCACCCACCACGGCCGTCCGTCGGGCCTGCCGTTGGTGCTGACGCTGCACACGCGCGAGCACCTCGACATGGGCACCCTCGACGACGAGCTCGCCTCGCAGCTGGGCCGCATCACCAACCGGCTGGTGCGCATCACGGAGAGCCTCGACCACGTCGGCCGCGTGCACGTCAGCCGCTTCGGCGACGGCGGCTCCCACTTCCACCAGTGGTTCGTCGCCCGCACCGCCCGGCTGACGAACGTGCTGGGCTCCACCGCGCTCGAGTGGGACGACGTCCTGCCGCCCGGCCCCGAGGACGTCTGGCGCGCCGACCTGCACACGGTCGCCACCAAGCTCGCCAACTGGGGCGGCGACGCCCGCGCCTGAGCGCCCTTACACCCTTTCGGGGGCCTCGTCGAGAGTGGTGGCCCGAGATCACCCGCAGGGATGACAGCGGGGTGAGGTCGGCGCACGGTGCGCCGTCCTAACTTCGAGGCCGGTGGCCGTGAACCGCGCGGCCTCGACCGAGGAGTGTCCCCATGCCCCGACCCCACCTCCACCGCCTGGCCGCCGGCCTCGCCGGCGCCGTCGCCCTGACCTCGATGGCCGCGTTCGGCGCGGTCGGCAGCGCCTCCGCCGCCGACACCGGCGCGTCGGTCGCCACCAAGGCCGCCCCGAAGGCCAAGGGCGTGCGCAGCCTCGCCACCCTGCTCGCCGCCGACAAGGGCTTCGACCGCAACGGCCAGGACTTCGACATCGCCGAGGCCGCGATCATGCTCGTGCTCGAGGAGCGCCCGAAGAGCCCGGTCGGCCTGGTCGCCGACGGCAAGCAGCCCCTGACCGTCTTCGTGCCGACCGACCTCGCCTTCAAGCGCCTGGTCGCCGACCTCACCGGCAAGCACGCCGGCACCGAGCACCAGACCGTGCGCAAGCTGACCAGGCTGGTCGACGTCAAGACCCTCGAGACCGTGCTGCTCTACCACGTCGTCACCCGCAGCCTGGCCTCGCCGTACATCCTCGACGCCACCGCCGACCGGGAGTCGCTGACCACCGCGATCGGCGCCGACATCGGCCTGCGCCCCGACCGCAAGACGGTCCGCCTCGTCGACGCCGACCCGAACGACCTCGACCCGCGCCTGGTGCCCGAGCTGATCGACATCAACCGCGGCAACCGCCAGGTCGCGCACGGCATCAACCGCGTGCTGCGCCCGGCCGACCTCTGACGGTCCGCCCCCCGGCCGGGGTCAGCGGCGCACCTCGAAGGACGTCACCCCGCTCACCTCGGCCTCGGACACGCTCACCCCGGCCACCCTCGCCGCGGGTGATCCCGTCCGGCACCACCGCGTCATAGCCTCGACGGCGTCGTCGTCGCCCTCCACCCGGGCCTCGACGGCGCCGTCGCCGCGGTTCGCGACCCATCCCGCCACCCCCAGACGTCGCGCCTCCCGTTGCGCGTAGGCCCGGAAGGACACGCCCTGCACGACTCCGGTCACGACGAGGTCGACGGCACGGGTCACGCGGCCCAGGATGCCGCACCCGGCCGCGCCGTCAGCGTCGTCAGCGGCGACGGCGACGCCTACGAGCCCGACCCCCGGCGCTGGCGCATCCTCGGCGTCTCGCTGGTCGTCGGGTTCATGTCGCTGCTCGACGTCACCATCGTCAACGTCGCCATCCCCTCGATGCGCGAGGACCTCGGCACCTCGGCCTCGACCATCCAGTGGGTGGTCTCGGGCTACGCGCTGGCCTTCGGCCTGACGCTCGTGGCGGGCGGTCGCCTCGGCGACGCCTACGGCCGCCGCCGGCTCATGGTGTGGGGCCTGGTCGCCTTCGTGGCCTCCAGCGCCGCCGTCGGGCTGGCGCCGAGCGCCGAGCTCGTCGTCGTCGCCCGCCTGCTGCAGGGCGCCTCGGCCGGCATGCTCACCCCGCAGAACTCCGGCCTGGTGCAGCAGCTGTTCCGCGGCCCGGAGCGCGGCCGGGCGTTCGGCGTCTTCGGCTTCACCGTCTCGCTCGCCTCGGCCATCGGGCCGGTGCTCGGCGGCGCCATCATCGCGGTCGCGGGCGACGACGGCGGGTGGCGCTGGCTGTTCCTGGTCAACGTGCCGATCGGCGCCGTCGCGCTGGTCGGCGTCCTCAGGCTGGTGCCCGGCCGCATCGACGACGCGGACGACGAGAGCCGTGGCGAGGGCCGCCGCGAGCACCTCGACGTCGTGGGCGCCGCACTGCTCGGGCTGGCCGTGCTCTGCGTGCTGTTCCCGGTCGTCAGCCTCGAGGGCGGGCAGCGGCTGCCGCTGCTGCTGCTCGTCGTGGCCCCGCTGGTCGCCGTGGGGTTCGTGCGCTGGGAGCACCGGCTGCGCGACCGCGGCCGCGCGCCGCTGCTCGATCTCGGGCTGCTGCGCCGCACGCCCGGCTACGCCGGCGGCCTGGTCATCGGCACCCTCTACTTCACCGGCTACGTCGGCGTGCTGCTCGTGCTCTCGGTCTGGCTGCAGGAGGGCCGCGGCTACTCCGCGCTGCACACCGGACTGCTGATCACGCCGCTCGCCCTCGGCTCGGCCGTCGCCTCGCTGCTGGCCGGCCGCGTCGTCACCACCCTCGGACGCCGCCTGACCATCGGCGCCCTCACGGTGATGATGAGCGGCGTCACGCTCGTGGCGCTGCTCGTGCCCGGCCGCGACGAGACGGCCACGGCGTGGGTGCTGGTGCCGGCGCTGCTGCTCACCGGCATCGGCGGCGGCGCGGTGGTCTCGCCCAACCTCACCCTGACGCTGGCCGACGTGCCGCCGCGCATGGGCGGGGCGGCGGGCGCCGCCGTCCAGACCGGGCAGCGCATCGGCTCGGCCATCGGCGCCGCGCTGCTGGTGGCGGTCTACCAGCTCGGCACGGGCGACGCGGCCCTGCGTGCCGCCCTGCTCACCGGGCTCGGCGTGCTCGCGCTGGCGCTGGTCGCGGCCCTGGTCGTGGGGGCCTCGGGCGCTCCACACTCGGACGATGACGTTCCTGAGCGACCCGGAGGAGACCGCCGGCGCGCGGCGGATGTATGACGCCGACCTGGCCGACGACGGGTTCGTGATGAACCTGACCCGGCTGTGGGCGCACGCCCCGGAGGCGGACACGGCCTTCCGCGACCTGACCGCACTGGCCTCCGCGGGCCAGTCGATGCGCGAGCGCGGGGTGCTCGTGACGGCCACCGCGGCTGCGCTCGGCGACTCCTACTGCGCCCTGGCGTGGGGCGGCCGGCTGGCCGACGAGGCGGGGGCCGACGTGGCCGCGGCGACGCTGTCGGGCGAGGACGACGCCGTCCTCGACGCCCGCGACCGCGCGCTCGCGTCGTGGGCGCGGGCCGTCGTCCGCGACCCGTCAGGCACGACGTCCGCCGACCTCGAGCCGCTGCGGGCGGCGGGCTACGACGACGCGGCGATCTTCTCGCTCACGCTCTACGTGGGTCTGCGGCTGGCGTTCTCGAGCGTCAACGGCGCGCTCGGCGCGGCGCCCGACCACGAGGTCGCGGACGCCGCGCCCCCGGCCGTCCGCGCCGCCGTCACCTGGGGCCGGGCGCCCGCCTGACCCCGTCGATCAGAGGATCGAGCCCGGCTCGTAGGCGGCGGCGTCGGGGTGGCGGGCCACGATCTCGCCGACGCGGCGGACGACGTCCCGCGTCTGGGCGACGGCGGCGCCGGTGAAGTCGATCGGCTCGGCCACGAGCGCGGCGAGCTGGGTGTCGGTGAGGCCGAGCCGCGGGTCGGCGGCGAGCCGGGCGAGCACGTCGTTGTCGGCGCCGGCGCGCATGTCGAGGGCGGCGCCGACCGCCGCCTCCTTGATCGCCTCGTGGGCGGTCTCGCGGCCGACGCCGTTGCGCACCGCGCTCATCAGCACCTTGGTGGTGGCCAGGAACGGCAGGTAGCGGTCGAGCTCGCGCTGGATGACGGCCGGGAACGCGCCGAACTCGTCGAGCACGGTGAGGAAGGTCTGGAAGAGGCCGTCGGTGGCGAAGAAGGCGTCGGGCAGCGCGACGCGACGCACCACCGAGTCGGAGACGTCGCCCTCGTTCCACTGGTCGCCGGCCAGCTCGCCGACCATCGAGACGTGCCCGCGGACGACGACGGCCAGGCCGTTGACCCGCTCGCACGAGCGGCTGTTCATCTTGTGCGGCATCGCGCTCGAGCCGACCTGGCCCTCGGCGAAGCCCTCGGTGACCAGCTCGTTGCCGGCCATCAGCCGGATCGTGGTGGCCAGGTTCGACGGCGCCGCGCACAGCTGCGCGAGGGTGGTGACGACGTCGTAGTCGAGGCTGCGCGGGTAGACCTGGCCGACGCTGGTGAGCACCCGCTCGAAGCCGAGGTGGGCCGCGACCCGCTGCTCGAGGTCGGCGAGGCGGTCGGCGTCGCCGTCCAGCAGGTCGAGCATGTCCTGAGCGGTGCCCATGGGGCCCTTGATGCCGCGCAACGGGTAGCGGGCCAGCAGCTGCTCGACCCGCTCGAGCGCGACCAGCAGCTCGTCGGCCACGGTGGCGAATCGCTTGCCGAGGGTGGTGGCCTGCGCGGCGACGTTGTGGCTGCGCCCGGCCATCACGGTGGTCTCGTGCTCGGCGGCGAGGCGCGCCAGGCGGGCCAGGGTGGCGACGGCGCGGTCGCGCAGCAGCGCCAGCGACTGCCGCACCTGCAGCTGCTCGACGTTCTCGGTGAGGTCGCGGCTGGTCATGCCCTTGTGGATGTGCTCGTGGCCGGCGAGGGCGTTGAGCTCCTCGATGCGGGCCTTCACGTCGTGGCGGGTCACCCGCTCGCGGGCGGCGATCGAGCCGAGGTCGACGGCGTCCTCGCCCCGCTCGACGACGGCCGCGTAGGCCTCGACGACGCCCTCGGGCACGGCGACGCCGAGGTCGCGCTGGGCCCGCAGCACCGCCAGCCACAGCTGTCGCTCGAGCACGATCTTGTGGGCCGGCGACCAGATCGCCGCCAGGTCGGCCCCGGCGTACCGCGCGGCCAGGACGTTCGGGACGCTCACGCCGGCCATCCTCCCGCGCCGGTAGTCCCTGACGAAAATCAAGGTCCGGCGCCCGGAATCCCTGATTTTCGTCAGGGACTACCGGCCGGGGACGACGGCACCCAGTCGTCCCAGCGTGACCACCAGCGGGCGGTGGGGTCGCCCGCGGCGTCGGCGTCGAGGATCGCGACGACGTCCGCGGCCGCGGCGAGCACGTGCTCGAGGTCGGACGTCGTGAACCGGTGCTCGGCGAGACGCGCGTGCAGGTGCTCGACGTCCTTCCACTCCCGGCGGCCGTCGGGACGCACGACGAGGTCGAGCTCGAGATCGTCGGTGCGGACGCCGTCGGCCTCGCGCACCACGGGCCGCTCGAAGTTCACGTACCAGTGCGTGAACGGCGACCCCTCGGTCGCGGGGCCGAAGAACTTCCATACCGAGTACCAGAGGTCGGTCCGTCGCAGCTGCAGCACCGTCGGGCCGCGCCACGCCGTGTGCGCCGCCCACGGGTGCGCGGGCCCGGCGTCGTCGAAGGCGAAGGCGGCCCCGTCGGAGAGCACCAGCGCCAGCACGCCGTCCGGCCCGTCGTCGGACGCCACGGTCACCGGGTAGGTCAGCCAGGTGCGCTCGCCCCACGTCTCACGGTTGAGCACGGTCGACCCGGCCGCGAACGCCGTCACGGCGCCCCGGGCCCGGGCGGCAGCGGGTCGGGCGCCCTGAGACGTTCCCCGGGCAGCAGCAGCCCGACCTCGGTCACCATCAGCAGCTCCGGCAGCGCGGTCAGCAACCTCGGCGGGCTCACGACGACCGCGCCGTCGACCCACTCGGCGCGGACGTCGTCGGGCAGGGCGAGAAGCTCCTCCCACGACGTCCGCGATCGCCGCAGACCGCCCTCCGTGACCGGCACGGTCAGACCCCGGCGGCGATGTCGGTGCGGTGCTGCGCGCCGGGGAAGTCGACGACGGCGACGCCGCGGTAGGCGGCCTCGCGGGCCTCGGCGACCGAGGCGCCGGTGCCGACGACGGCGAGCACGCGGCCGCCCGCGGTGACCAGGTCGCCGTCCGGGCCGAGGGCGGTGCCCGCCTGCACGACGTGGACGCCGTCGAGCGCCTCGGCCTCGTCGAGCCCGGCGATCGGGTCGCCCACCGACGCGGAGGCCGGGTAGCCCTTGCTGGCCAGGACGACGCCGACCGCGGCGCCGGCGCGGAACGCCGGCGGCGGCACGTCGGCGAGGGTGCCGGTGGCCGCGCCGAGCAGCAGGGGCAGCAGCGGGCTCTCGAGCAGCGCGAGCAGCGGCTGGGTCTCGGGGTCGCCGAAGCGGGCGTTGAACTCGACCACCCGCACGCCGCGCGAGGTGAGCGCGAGGCCGGCGTACAGCAGCCCCGCGAACGGCGTCCCGCGGCGCGCCATCTCGTCGACCGTCGGCTGCAGCACCTCGCGCTGCACCTGCTCGACGAGGTCGGACGGCGCCCACGGCAGCGGCGTGTAGGCGCCCATGCCACCGGTGTTGGGGCCGGCGTCGCCGTCGCCGATGCGCTTGAAGTCCTGGACGGGCTGCAGCGGGTAGACCGTGCGGCCGTCGGTGAGCGCGAACAGCGAGACCTCGGGCCCGTCGAGGAACTCCTCGACCACGACCCGCTCGCAGCCGGCCGCGTGGGCGAGCGCCTCGTCGCGGTCGGTCGTGACCACCACGCCCTTGCCGGCGGCCAGGCCGTCGTCCTTGACGACGTACGGCGAGCCCAGCTCGTCGAGGGCGGCCGCCACCTGCGCCGCGTCGGTGCACACCCGCGCCGCCGCGGTAGGCACGCCGGCCGCGGTCATCACCTCCTTGGCGAACGCCTTCGAGCCCTCGAGCCGGGCCGCCGCGGCGCTCGGCCCGAAGACCGGGATGCCGCGCGCGGTGACCGCGTCGCCCACACCGGCGACCAGCGGCGCCTCGGGCCCCACGACGACGAGGTCGGCACCGAGGTCGTCGGCCAGCGCCGCCACCGCCTCGCCGTCGAGCGGGTCGACGTCGTGCAGCGTGGCCACGCGCGCGATGCCCGGGTTGCCCGGCGCGGCGTGCACCTCCGTGGTGTCGGGGTCGGCCGCCAGGGCCCGGGCCAGGGCGTGCTCACGTCCGCCGGTTCCGATGACGAGGATCCTCACGGGCCACGATGGTAGGGCGAGGCCCTCCCGCGTCCAGAGTGTGCGGGGTTGACCCACGACCCGGAAGGGAATGACGGCACCGTGACTGCGCTCCCACGCGTCGGCGACCAGGTCGGTCGCTACCGCATCGACTCCGTGATCGGCCGGGGTGGCATGGGCGTGGTCCTCGGCGCGACCGACACCTCGATCGGCCGCCGGGTCGCGCTCAAGGTGCTGGGCGCCGACCTCGGCCACTCCGAGGAGTTCCGCCGCCGCTTCGAGCGCGAGGCCGCCGTCCTGGCGCGGCTCGACTCGCCCCACGTCATCGCCATCTACGACTACGGCACCCACGAGGGCGCCCCCTACATCGCCACCCAGTACGTCGGCGGCGGCGACCTCGGCGGGCTGCTGCAGCGGCGCGGGCCGATGCCCACCACCCTCGCCCTCTCCGTGTGCGCCCAGCTCGCCGAGGCCCTGGACGACGCCCACCGCGTCGGCGTCGTGCACCGCGACGTCAAGCCCACCAACGTGCTGCTGCGTGACGCCGACTCGCTCGACCTGCACGCCTACCTGTGCGACTTCGGCATCGCCCGCACCGCCTCCGACGGCCTCACCGCCCCCGGCGCGGTCGCCGGCACGTGGAGCTACCTCTCCCCCGAGTGCGGCCGTGGCGCACCCGGGTCGCCGGCGTCCGACGTCTACGCGCTCGGCTGCCTGCTGTGGGCCACGCTCACCGGCAGCCCGCCCTACCGCGGCACCGACGTCGAGATCGCGGTCGCCCACCAGCAGGCGCCCGTGCCGCAGCTGGTGGCCACCGACGACCTCGGCCGCCACGTCAACGCGATCCTGCAGCGCTCCTTGGCCAAGGACCCCGCGCAGCGCTACCGCAGCGCCGACGAGATGCGCCTCGACCTGCTGAGCGCGGCGGGCCGCCCCGACTCCGGCGTCCGGCCCGTGCCGGCCGCGCCCCACCGGGCGCCCACGCAGGCCGCCCCCACCGCGCACCGGGCGCCGGTCACGCCGTCCGGCTCGGGCACGGGCGCACCGGTCAGCCAGGTCTCGCTCGGCCCGCTGCCGCCACGGGTCTCGCCGCCCACGCCCCACCCGACCGGACGCCGGCGCCGCTCGGCCGGCGTCATCGCCGCGGTGTGCGCCGCGGTCGTGCTGGTGGCCGGCGGCGTCGTCGTCCTCACCCAGCTCGGCGGCGACGACGGCCCCGACGAGGGCGCCGGCCCCACCACGCCGACCTCGCAGGCCACCGACGACCCGACTGACGCGCTCACCGGCAGCCCCACCACCGACCCCACGACCGACCCCGACCCCGAGCCGGAGCCCGACCCCGGCCCGCAGCGCCTCGACGAGGGCGGCCCGATCACCGGTGACGTCGACGGCGACGGCCTCGGCGACCTGCGCGTCGACTTCAGCATCACCGTCGGCCCCCGCGACCGCCAGATCGACGACGAGACCACGTTCCTCTCCACCGGCAGCCGGTTCGCCGAGCCCGAGCAGGTCAGCATCGTCGACCGCGACTGGACGCCGCTGCGGGGCGACTTCGACGGCGACGGGGTCGGCGAGACGCTCGCGGTCCGCACGCTGAACAAGCGCGACGCGTTCCGCTTCACCGGCGACCTCAGCGGCGGCGGGAGCATGGACGCCGAGGCCGCCAAGCGCGAGGAGCCGGCCTACGTCTCGGCCAGCGACGTCGACGGCGACGGTGACGACGACGTCGTCCTGCTCTACCTGCGCGACTACGAGGAGCCGCCGCTGACCCTCGACGCGATGGTGGTCGAGGGGCAGGAGGTGCGCGACGCCCGCCCGCTGCTCGAGGTGCCGTTCAGCGCGGCGCAGGCCAGCATCGAGCTCGGCGACTTCGACGGCGACGGACGCGGCGACGTCGCGGTGATGAAGCAGGGCGCCGAGACGCGCGAGATCGGCGAGTACCGCCAGCGGCTGACGCTCTGGCGCGGCGCGGGCGACGACCCCGTCGGCGTGCGCCGCGCGGGCACCCGCGAGCTCGTGACCGGGTTCCGGCCCGAGCTGCTCGTCGGCGACCTCGACGGCGACGAGGACGACGAGCTGCTCAGCCTCGACTACTCCACCTCCGGCACCGTCGAGATGGTCGACGTCCGCCGTGGCGGCTTCACCCGCACCCGGGTGATCGGCGCCCTGTCGGCCGGGCAGGCCTCGTCGTTCTACGCCGGGGTCTCCGACGTGAACGGCGACGGCCTCGACGACGTCGTCGGCGTCGCGGTGACCGGCAAGCGCCGGGCGGTGCTGCTCGCGGGCGTCTCCGACGGCAGCCGGCTGGTCAGCAGCCGCTGGGGCCGCTGGAACCGCAGCTTCTTCGACGGCCGCTACATCGGCTACTTCGACTTCCACACCCGGACGTTCCGGTGACCGCAGGCCCTGGTGGGCCCGGCGGGCCGGTCGGCACCGTCGGCCCCTACCGGCTGGAGGAGGTGCTCGGCTCCGGCGCGATGGGCGCCGTCCACGCCGCCACCGACCTGCGCCTCGGACGCCGGGTGGCGCTGAAGCTGATCTCGGGTGCGGCGGCCTCGGCGCCGGGGTTCCGGCTGCGGTTCGAGCGCGAGGCCGCCGTCCTGGCCCGGCTCGACTCCCCGCACGTCGTGCGCATCCTCGACCACGGCGAGGTCGACGGCCGCCTGTACATCGCGATGCAGCTCGCGGCGGGAGGCGACCTCGGCCGGCTGCTGCGCGAGCGCGGCGCGATGCCGCCGCCGCTGGCCGCGCGGGTCGCCGCCCAGCTGGCCGACGCGCTCGTCGCCGCGCACGACGTCGGCGTCGTGCACCGCGACGTGAAGCCCTCCAACGTGCTGCTGCGCGACGACCGGCTCGACCGGGTGCACGTCTACCTCAGCGACTTCGGCGTCGCGCTCACCGAGAGCTCGGGCCTGACGACGCCGGGCGCGGTGGCCGGCACCTGGAACTACCTGGCCCCCGAGCGCACCCGCGGCGAGCCCGGCTCGGCCGCCAGCGACGTCTACGCCGTCGGCTGCGTGCTGCACGAGCTGCTCACCGGCCGCCCGCCCTACGCCGGCTCCGACGTCGAGGTCGCCATGCTGCACCTCTCGGCGCCGGTGCCCCAGCTGCCCGGCGAGGACGGCCTGACCCTGCAGGTCAACCGCATCCTCGCGCAGTCGATGGCCAAGGACCCCGCCGAGCGCTACGCCGACGCGCGGGCCCTGCGGCACGACCTGCGGCAGCTGGTCGGCACCCTCACCGGCGCCACCCCGCTGCCCGACCTGCCGCCGCTGGGCGCCACCGGACGCTCGCGGCGGCGCCGCGGCATCGCCCTGGCCGCGGCGGCCGGCCTGCTGGTCGCCGGCGGCGTCGTGGCCGGCGTCGCGGTCGCGGGCGGGGACGACGACCCCGGGGCCGACCCGCCCGGCCCCACCGACGCGACGTCGTCGTCCACCGTGCCGGGGCCCGACGGGACCGACGGGACCGACGCGACGGGCTCGACGGGCACCACCGGCGAGCCGACGCCGTCGGGTCCACCCCCGATCGTGCCCGGCGACCTCGACGGCGACGGCCTCGGCGACCTCGCCTACAGCGACTACGACCGCGGGCTGGTGACCCTGCGCTCGCAGGGCGACGGCTTCGCCCCGGCGCAGGCCCGCGAGGTCGACGGCACCGCCGCACTCACCGGCGACTTCGACGGCGACGGCCGCACCGACGTCCTCACCCTGCTCGACGACACCAGCACCGTCGCGCTGACCCTCGACCCGGCCCGCGGGCGCGGCTCGTCGTCCGCGGTCTCGCTCCCCCGCGTCGGCGACGACCTCGACCGCGACTTCCTGGCCGCCGACCTCGACGGCGACGGCGCCGACGAGCTCGTGGTGGCCAGCCCCACTCGCAGTCGCGGCACGGCCGTCGACGTCGTCGCGGTGGGCGAGAGCGGCGGGTTCGGCGACCCCGAGCGCTGGTACGAGGGCGACCTGACGGCCGTCGAGTCGGTGTGGGCCGTCGGCGACTTCGACCGCGACGGCCGTGACGACCTCGTGCACGCCGTCCTCGAGCAGGTCTACGGCGAGCAGCCCTCGCAGTTCCAGATGCTGCTCTCGACCGGCCGGGCGCTCGAGCCGGCCGGCGACCCGGTGCGGGTCTCGGAGCAGTACGGCGGCGAGTACCTCTCCCTCGACGAGGTGCACGCCGGCGACGTCGACGCCGACGGCGCCCCCGAGCTGGTGCTGATGAACAGCTTCGGCTTCGACGCCGTGGTGTGGCGCTGGGTCGCCGGGCGCGACGGGTTCAGCTCGGCGCAGATCTGGGCGCTCGGTCTCGAGCGCGGCGGCGACGGGCTCGAGGGCACGCTGTCGGACGTCGACGGCGACGGCGACGCCGACGTGGTCACCCTCGGCATCGACGGCGTCCGCGTGCTGCTCTCGACCGGGACGTCGTTCCGCTACGCCCCGCAGTGGCGCGACCGCGACGAGCCCGGCGACCTCGAGGGCGTCGTCGACGACGTCGCGCCGGGCATCTACTAGGGGCGCTCAGACCAGCTCGTGCCGCACGACCGACGCGGCGCGCGACGGCCCGACGCCGACCACCGAGATGCGGGCGCCCGACATCTGCTCGACGGCCTCGACGTAGGCCCTCGCGTTCGCCGGCAGGTCGTCGAAGCTGCGTGCCTCGCCGAGGTCCTCCCACCAGCCGGGCAGGTACTCGTAGATCGGCTTGGCGTGGTGGAAGTCGCTCTGGTTGACCGGCATCTCGTCGTGGCGGACGCCGTCGACGTCGTAGGCCACGCACACCGGCACCTGCTCGAGGCCGGTGAGCACGTCGAGCTTGGTGAGCACGAAGTCGGTGACTCCGTTGACGCGGGCGGCGTAGCGGGCGATGACGGCGTCGAACCAGCCGCAGCGGCGCGGCCGGCCGGTGGTGGTGCCGTACTCGTCGCCGACCTTGCGCAGGTGCTCGCCGGCAGCGTCGACACCGTCGTGCAGCTCGGTCGGGAACGGCCCCTCGCCGACCCGGGTCGTGTAGGCCTTGACGATGCCGATGACCTGGTCGAGGCGGGTCGGCGGGATGCCGGAGCCGGTGCAGGCGCCGCCGGCGGTGGCGGAGGACGACGTGACGAACGGGTAGGTGCCGTGGTCGACGTCCAGCAGGGTGGCCTGGCCGGCCTCGAGCAGCACGACCTCGTCGCGGTCGAGGGCCTGGTTGAGCAGCAGGCCGGTGTCGCACACCATCGGCGAGATGCGCTCGGCGAACCCGAGCAGCTCTTCCACGGTCGCCTCGACCGTGGGCGCGCGACGGTTGTAGATCTTCGAGAGCACCTGGCCCTTGAGGTCGAGGACCCCCTCGACCTTCTGGGTCAGGATCTTCTCGTCGAAGAGGTCCTGCACCCGGATGCCGACCCGGTTCATCTTGTCGGCGTAGGTGGGGCCGATGCCGCGGCCGGTGGTGCCGATGCGGCGCGAGCCGAGGAACCGCTCGGTGACCTTGTCGAGGCTGCGGTTGTAGTCGGCGATGACGTGGGCGTTGGCGCTCACCTTGAGCCGGCTGGTGTCGACGCCGCGGGCCTCGAGGCCGTCGATCTCCTCGAAGAGCACCCCGAGGTCGACGACCACGCCGTTGCCGATGACCGGCGTGCAGTTCGGGGAGAGGATGCCGCTCGGCAGCAGGTGCAGCGCGTACTTCTCGCGGCGTCCGTCGGTGTCGATGACCACCGTGTGCCCGGCGTTGTTGCCGCCGTTGAACTTCACCACGTAGTCGACGCGGCTGCCCAGCAGGTCGGTGGCCTTGCCCTTGCCCTCGTCGCCCCACTGGGCGCCGATGATCGCGATGGCCGGCATGGTGCTCCACTTCGTCGGGTGCTGTCGGTTGCTGGGGCCGCTGGGCCAACGGCTCAGGGTATCGACACGGCCGCTACGTTGACCGGCATGGGTGAGCCCCTGCTCGTCATCACCAACAGCGAGGCCGGCACGTCGGACGAGGAGAACCTCGAGCGTGCGCTGGCCGTGCTGCGCCCCCACCGGTCGGTGGAGGTGGAGGCGACCTCCGAGCCGGGCGAGCTGGACGGCGTCCTGCACCGCGCCGGCGGGCGCACCATCGTGGTCGCCGGCGGCGACGGCAGCCTGCACGCCGTCGTCTCCGCCCTCTACCGCCGCCGCGACCTCGCCGACGCGACCCTCGCGCTGCTGCCGCTCGGCACCGGCAACGACTTCGCGCGCGGCACCGGCATCCCGCTCGAGGTCGAGGACGCCGCGCAGGTCGTCCTCGACGGCACGGCGCGGCCCATCGACCTCATCGTCGACGAGCTCGGCCAGGTGGTGGTCAACAACGTGCACGTCGGCGCCGGCGCCGCGGCCAGCCGCCGGGCCACCCGCTGGAAGGGCCGGCTCGGCCAGGTCGGCGTCGGCAAGGTGAACCTCGGCAAGCTCGGCTACCCCATCGGCGCCGCCATCACCGCGTGGAACCCGCCGGTGCTGCGGCTGCGGGTCGAGGTCGACGGCGAGGTCGTCACCGACGTCGACACGAAGGTGCTGCAGGTGGCCGTCGGCAACGGCGCGTCGGTGGGCGGCGGCACCGACCTCACGCCCGACGCCGACCCCGGCGACGGCAGGATCGACGTGATGGTCTCCCGCGCCACCGGTCCGGTCTCGCGCTTCGTCTACGCCGCGCGGCTCGCGATGGGCAGCCACCCCGACCACGCCGACGTCGACTACCTGCGCGGCGAGCAGGTCAGCGTCAGCGGCGAGGCGTTCTGGGTGAGCGCCGACGGCGAGATCTACGGCCCGGAGCGCCGCCGGTCGTGGCGGCTCGAGCGGGCGGCGTACCGGATGATCCTGCCCGCCTGAGCACGCGCCGCGCTCGATAGCGTGGGGCGTGTGGCACGCACCAGAGGCAGCAAGGACGACGGCGAACCGACCGACTGGGTGACCCGGGCGGCCGATGCTGCGATCCGCCAGGCCGGCGAGGGCGCGGCGCTCATCACCTGCGCCTCCGGGGCCAGCCCGTCCGGCCCGGTGCACCTGGGCAACCTCCGCGAGTTCCTCACGGTGCACTTCGTGGCCGAGGAGGTGCGCCGGCGTGGCCTGCCGGTGCGGCACCTGCACAGCTGGGACGACTACGACCGCTTCCGCAAGGTGCCGGCAGGCGTCGACCCGTCGTGGAGCGAGCACATCGGCCGCCCGCTGTCGGTCGTGCCCGACCCGGGCGGGTGCCACGAGTCCTGGGCCGAGCACTACAAGGAGCCGCTGGTCACCTCGTTGCGCGAGATGGGCGTGGAGATGGAGGAGGTCTCGCAGACCTCGATGTACCGCTCCGGCCGCTATCGCGAGCAGGTCCTGCACGCCGTGCGCCACCGCGAAGAGCTGGAGGCCGTGCTCGCCCGCTTTCGCACGAAGGCGCCTGCGACGAGCGCCGACGACGAGGACGCCGCGGGCGGCGACGGCTTCGACCTGGGACGGTTCCCCTACAAGCCCTACTGCCGCCAGTGCGGCCGCGACACCGTGACCGTCACCGCGTACGACGACGAGACGACCGACCTGACCTACACGTGCGCCTCGTGTGACTTCACCGGCACCACCAACCTCGCCACGCAGGACGAGGGCAAGCTGGTGTGGAAGATCGACTGGCCGATGCGCTGGGCGTTCGAGCGGGTCCACTTCGAGCCCGGTGGCGACGACCACGCGACACCCGGGTCCTCCTACACGGTGGGAACCGAGGTGGCGCCGTTCTTCGGGTGGCGGGCACCCTCGTTCGTCGCCTACTCCTTCGTCGGCGTCGCCGGCATGACCAAGATGTCGTCCTCGCGCGGCGGAGTGCCTACCGCGGCCGACGCGCTGCGGATCCTCGAGCCGCCGATGCTGCGGTGGCTCTACGTGCGCCGCCAGCCGCGCCAGAACTTCACCATCGACCTCGGCGCCGAGGTCGTCCGCCTCTACGACGAGTGGGACGCCCTGGGCCGCAAGGCCGCCACCAAGCGCGACGTGGCCACGCTGGCCTGGGAGCGCTCGGTCTCGACTGCCGCCGCGGGCACACTGCCCCGGGCGGCAGTCACGGTGCCGTTCAGGCTGCTGTCTTCGGTGGCCGACGTGACCGCGGGTGCTCCCGAGCTGATCGCGCGCGCCGTCACGGGGTCGGGGTTCGAGCTGTCCTCGTTGGAGGACCTCGAGCCGCGGCTCGCTCGCGCGCTGGCGTGGGTGGCCGATCAGCCCGAGAAGGAGCGCACGACGGTCCGTACCGAGCCCGACACGGCCCGACTGGCTGCGCTCTCGGAGGACGAGGAGGGGTGGTTGGCTGCGCTGCTCGACCGCATGCCCGACGAGCTCGACCAGGACGGCATCACCACCCTGGTGTACGGCGTCCCCAAGCTCGGTCGTGGCCTCGACCTCGACGACCCGCCCACCGACGAGGTCAAGGCAGACCAGAAGGCGTTCTTCCGTCTGCTCTACGGGCTGCTCGTGGACGCCGAGCGCGGCCCTCGCCTACCCACGCTCTTCCTCGCCCTGGGTGCCGAGCGGGTGCGGTACCTGCTCGGCGGCGCCGACCCGGGCAACTAGCCCACCGTCCGTTGCACTTCCCCGCCCGTCTACGGGCGGTTGAGCGGTCGCTTCGGTGAGGGAGTGCCCAGCGGGCCGGCCGGTCAGCCGAGGAGGTGGTCGGCGGCGGTGGGGCTGGAGTCGCGGAGGAAGGTGGCGCAGCGCTCCCACTCGTCGTCCTCGCCGATGGCGCGGGCGGACTTGGCGAGCAGCGAGAGGCAGACCAGGAAGCCGCGGTTGGGCTCGTGCTCCCACGGGACGGGGCCGTGGCCCTTCCAGCCGTTGCGGCGCAGCAGGTCGAGGGAGCGGTGGTAGCCGACGCGGGCGTAGGCGTAGACGGTGACGGCGTCGGCGTCGTCGGAGACCGCCTGGGTGGCCAGGGCCGCCCAGGCCGACGGCGAGGCGGGGTGGGCGCGGACGACGTCGCGCGGGCTGGTGCCCGAGGCGAGGTCGTCGGTCGCGGGGTCGTGCGGCAGGTGGGTGGGGGGCGGTCCCGCCATCAGGTCGCCGAAGGTGCTCATGGCGCCATCATGCCGGGGCCGCCCGGCCCACCCACCGCCGCCCGTCAGCGGCCGGTCAGTGGCCGGTCAGCGGCCGGTCAGTGGCCGGTCAGCGGAACAGCGGCTTGGGCTGACGGCACACGGTGCCGTCGTCGGGCAGCTGCTGGGTGACCAGGTAGGTGCCGGTCAGCGAGGTGACGCAGCCGCCCTGGCCGATGGCGGCGTGGCCCCAGCCGTCCCACGTCAGCAGCACCGAGTCGCGGAACCGCGTGTTGACCTTGCGGGCACCGCTGATCGGGGTGGCGGGGTCGTGGGTGTTGCCGACGACCAGCAGCGGCGTCGAGGTGCCGGTGCGCCACGGGCCCTGGAAGGCGTCGTCGGAGGAGCCGATGCCCTGGCGGGCGCACGGGGACGACGACCAGGTCCACAGCCGGCCGAACCACGGCGCGGTGCGGTCCTGCTCCTTGGCGGCGCGCTCCCAGGCGTAGGGGTCGCGCGGGTTCACGCTGTCGCTGCAGGTGACGGCGTTGAACAGCACGTCGGTGGTGGCGGGGCGCCGGGCCGGGGCCGAGACGATCGGCGCGGTGTAGAGGCCACGACGCTCGAGCTCGCGACGCATCTTCAGCAGCTTGGGGTACTGCTTCGACTCGCTGACGAGGACCCGGCGCTGACCGGTGCGCGCCGAGCGGTCCAGGCCGGCGTTCAGGTCGGCGACGAAGCTCGCGAGCGAGGGGATGCCGAAGCGGCTGTAGAGCGAGCCGAGGGCGATGCCGACGACGTCCTGGTAGGCGAGCGAGCCGTTGCCGTCGCCGAGGCGGCCCTGCTTGGCCGCGCGCAGCACGCGCTTCCACTTGCCGAGCGCGTCGCCGGCCAGCGCGCAGCGCTTCTTGCCGACGCGGTCGCACTCGGTCCACGCCGCGGTCAGCGCCTCGTAGGCGCCGTAGCCGCTGCGCAGCCGGGTGGTGAACGGCGTCTTGGCGCCCTGGGTGGTGGGGTTGCCGGTCGACCAGGCGACGGGGTCGAGGACGGCGTCGACGACCAGCGCACGCACCTTGTTCGGGAACAGGCGGGCGTAGGTGGCGCCGAGGTAGCTGCCGTAGGAGACGCCGTAGTAGGTGAGCTTCGGGTCGCCCACGGCGCGCCGGATGAGGTCCATGTCGCGGGCGACGTCGGCGGTGCTGGCGTGGTCGACGAGCGGCGTGCGCTTCTGCGCGCAGGCGCGGCGCACGCGGTCGTCGAAGCGGATGCGGCTGGTGGCCTGCTCGCGGTTCAGCGGGTACTGCGCGAGGCGCGGCGGGAAGCCGACCTTGCCGCTGCACGCTGTGATGCCGCTGCCGCCGACGCCCCGCGGGTCGACGCCGACGACGTCGAAGCGGGCCCGCACCCGCGGGCCGAGCGCGCTGGCGAAGTCGAGGATCGCGCCCGCGGCCGAGCCGCCCGGACCACCCGGGTTGACGAACAGGGTGCCGATGCGCCGCGCGGGCTGCTCGGCCCGCAGCCGCGCCACGAACAGCTGCGTCGGGGCGCCGCGGGGCCGGTCGTAGTCGAGCGGCACCTTCGGGGTCGCGCAGGTGAGGCGCTTGGCGAGGTTCGGGGGCAGGCCCTGGCCGCACCTCTCCCATCGCAGCCGCGGCGTGGCCACGCGGGCGACCTGCCGCTCGGCGGCCGTGGACCGCGGGGCGGCCGCGGCGGCCGGCGTGCGCGCGGCCGACGTCGACGCGTCGACGTCGAGGGCCCGCGCGGGACCGGGGACGGAGCTGAGCAGACCGGCGGCGACGACGACGCCGACCACTGCAGCGAGTGGACGGGAGGGGGATCTCATGCGCGAAGGATGCATCACGCCACCGACAGGTCAAGGCACCCCTAGCGGTGAACACCTCGCGAAGAGCGAACGCTTCGGCCGATCACCTGGCGGGCAGGGTCGTGGCATGACCCGCCGACCCAGACAGCCCAGCCGACCCAGCCGATTCGCTGCCGTCACCACCCCCGTCGCCGCCCTCGTCCTCGCCACCGCCGTGCTCGCCGGCGGCTGCAGCGTCACCACCAACACCAGCAAGTGCGTCAACGACGAGTGCGAGGTCTCGTTGAACGGCGACGGCGCGGAGGCCGACCTCGACACCCTCGGCGGCGAGCCGACGGTCACCCTCGAGGGCGCGAGCGACGGCACCGCCGAGCTCACCGTCGACGGGGACGACGTCTCGTGCCGTGAGGGCGAGACCGTCGAGGCCGCCGGCCTCAGCATCGAGTGCACGAAGGTCGGTGACGACGAGGTCGACCTGCAGGTCACCGGCTGACGCCGGCGCCCGCAGGCCGCTCATCGACGCATCACGAGCGGGTCAGAGCGCGCGGCCCGCCGAGCGCAGGTTCTCGCACGCCTCGACGACGCGCGCCGCCATCCCGGCCTCGGCCGCCTTGCCCCACGCACGCGGGTCGTAGGCCTTCTTGTTGCCGACCTCGCCGTCGATCTTCAGGACGCCGTCGTAGTTGTCGAACATGTGGCCCGCGACCGGGCGGGTGAAGGCGTACTGGGTGTCGGTGTCGACGTTCATCTTGACCACGCCGTAGTCGACGGCGGCGGCGATCTCCTCGGCCGAGGAGCCCGAACCGCCGTGGAAGACGAGGTGGAAGGGCTTGGCGCCCTCCTCGAGGCCGAACTCGCGGACGACGGCCTCCTGCGCGTCCTTGAGCACCTCGGGACGCAGCTTGACGTTGCCGGGCTTGTAGACGCCGTGCACGTTGCCGAAGGTCAGCGCGGTCATGTAGTAGCCGCGGTCGCCGTGGCCGAGCGCCTTGGCGGTGGCGATGGCGTCGTCCGGGGTGGAGTAGAGCTTGTCGTTGATGGCGTTCTCGACGCCGTCCTCCTCACCGCCGACCACGCCCACCTCGATCTCGAGGATGATCTTGGCCTCGATGCACTTCTCGAGCAGCTCGGAGGCGATCGAGAGGTTCTCCTCCAGCGGCACGGCCGAGCCGTCCCACATGTGCGACTGGAACAGCGGCGCCTGGCCGCCGCGCACCCGCTCGAGCGAGAGGTCGAGGAGGGGGCGCACGAAGCCGTCGAGCTTGTCCTTCGGGCAGTGGTCGGTGTGCAGCGCGATGTTGACGGGGTAGTTCTTCGCCACCTCGGCGGCGTAGGCCGCGAAGGCCACCGAGCCGCTGACCATGTCCTTCACGCTCGGGCCCGAGAGGTACTCCGCGCCGCCCGTGGAGACCTGCACGATGCCGTCGGAGCCGGCGTCGGCGAAGCCCTTCAGCGCCGCGTTGAGGGTCTGGGACGACGAGACGTTGATCGCGGGGAACGCATAGCTGCCGGCCTTCGCGGCGTCGAGCATCTCGGCGTACTTCTCGGGGGTGGCGATAGGCATGCCCGAAGCCTAGTGCCGCCGGACGACGCCCCGTAGCGTCGACCACATGGACCGCGGCCGCACCCTGCGCAGCTCGCGTCGCTCGTCGGCGCTCGCCCTCGACCCGGCGTCGGTGTGGGCGGTGGCGGCCTCGGGCGAGGACGGTCCGCAGTGGTACGTCGACGCGGCGCCGTTCGCGTTCCGGCGGGCGATCGACCGGCTGGCCCTGGGGCCCGCGCTGAAGCGGCGTCCGCCCGGACGGCCGCTGCTCGAGACCGGCGACGAGGCCGGGTTCTGGCGCGTGGTCGAGGCCGACCACGACGCCCACCGCCTCACGCTGCAGGCCATCGTGCGGGCACCCGGCACGGTGACCCTCGAGGTCGTCGTGCACCCGGACGACGCCGGCTCGCGCCTCGAGCTGGTCGTCGCGTTCGCGCCGCGCGGCGTCCTCGGCACCGCCTACCTGCTCGCCGACCTGCCGGCGCGCGAGGCGCTGACCGAGCTGGTGATGCTGCACGTGCTGACCGTCGTGCGTCGGCACGAGGCGGGCGCCCGTGACAACCGATCGTGGCCGCGTGCCGTAGACCAGGTGTGAACGACACCGACCTCGCCGCCCGGATCGACCGCTCCTTCGGGGACGGCCCCGCGCCGCAGCCGCCGCACACCCACCTCCGCGCCGGCCGGCGTGCGCTGCTGCGACGTCGGGTGGCGACCGGCGCGGGTGCGCTCGCCGTCCTCGCGGTCGTCGGCGCCGGCGTCGCGATCAGCGGCCTCGCGGACGACGGCGGTGGGTCGGGCACCGGCCCGTCCGGCCAGGAGCCGGGTCCGGCCGCCGCCCCCGACCAGGCCCCGGCGGTGCCGACGGTGCCGCCCCTCGACGTGCGACGCGCGGATCTCGGGCCGGGCGGACTGGTGGCCGTCGACCGGGACGGCACCCTCGTGCTCGCCCCGGGCGTTCGAGTGGTCGAGGTCGTCGAGGACCCGCTCGACTCCGCGCCCGCCGATCCGTCCGCCGCCGTCTCGGTCGTCCGCGGCGACCAGGAGCGGTGGTCCCTGGTGACGTCGTCGGGCTACGAGTTCTCCCAGCCGGCGGAGCCCGGTGGCTCCGACTTCGCCGCCTGGGCCGAGCAGACGGCCGCGGAGCTGCCCGGCAACTCCGACGCCGACGGTGCGGACCCCGACGTGGGCGACCTGCAGCAGCTGCGCCTGGTGCGCTTCGGCGACGGCGAGACGCTCCGGGCCGAGCCCGGCACCACCGTCCTCGCCCAGACCGATGACGTCGTCCTCCCCGAGAGCTTCGCGGCTCCGGACGACCGCACGGCTGCCGCCCGGGTCGACCACGACGGCGACCTGCTCTTCGTCCTCGCCCGCCAGCTCGACGGCTCGGACCCGGAGTTCATCGTCTATCCGCAGACCGCGCGCACGGGCGCCACGCTCACGAGCTTCCTCTCCTTCGCGGCGACCAAGTACGAGGACGGTCCCGGCGGAGGATCCGAGGGTCTGCGTTGAGGGCCGCCCAGCGCGACCGCGAGTTCACCGAGTTCGTCGCCGCCCGGCAGCAGCACCTGCGCCGCATCGCCTACGCGGTGTGCGGCGACTGGAACCGGGCCGACGACGTCCTGCAGTCGGCCCTGACCAAGCTGTACGTCGCGTGGCCACGGGTGCGGCGGGCCGGCACCGAGGAGGCCTACCTGCGCCGCATCATCGTGCGCACCGACATCGACGAGCACCGTCGGACGTGGCGCCGTCGCGAGCAGCCGGGGCTCGACGGGCACGACCGCGCCGCCCGCGAGGGGCTCGGCGTCGAGGACCGTTCCGCGCTGTTCGAGGCGCTGCAGTCGCTGCCCGAGATGCAGCGCAAGACCGTGCTGCTGCGGCACTGGCTGGGCCTGTCGGTGGAGGAGACCGCGTCCGAGCTGGGCATCGCCACCGGCACCGTCAAGAGCCACACCTCGCGCGGCGTGGCGGCGCTGCAGCAGGTGCTCGCCGCGACCTGACGCCGCCCGTCGGTGGCCGCACGTCTCAGTCGTCGGCCACCGTGCGGTCGACCTCCTCGACCAGCACCGGCAGCGCGGCGAGCAGGGCGTCGAGGTCGGCGGTCTCGGGCGGGGCGCCGAGGGCGACGTAGACGCCGTCCTGCACCCAGACCGCCTGCCCGTACTCACCGCCCTGGTCGAGGGTGACCACGGTGCCGTCGTCCAGCCCGTCGACGGTGCGCTCGGTGATCTCGGCGGCGCGGCCGGAGGAGTCGCGCGCCGGCGCGACCGCCTCGTCGAGGTCGTCGTCGGTGGTGCGCACGACCAGGCCCACCGGCAGCTCGTCCCCGGTGTCCGGGACGAAGCTGCACTGGACCCGAGCGTCCTGCGAGCCGGTGCCGATGAGGTTGGCGGAGTCCTCGAAGGTGGCACCGCCGATGCCGAGCGCCTCCGCGACCCGCCCGGCTCCCTCGTCGTCCAGGGCGAGGCAGTAGGTGCGGCCGTCGCCGGTACCGACGCCGGCCTTCTCGAAGGTCGCGGCCAGGTTCTCGGCGAGCTCACTGCGCTCGGGCCCGGCGTCCTCGTCGTCACCTCCGCAGCCGGACGCCAGGGCGACGGTGGCGAGGAGGGCGGCGATCGTCAGCCGGGGCAGGCGCATGCGGCCGACCCTTCCCCGCGGGTCGTCCGTCCACGCCCGCCGGAGGGAGAGACCTGGCCGATCGGACGACGTCCACCGGATTCGGCCCCGCCCGCGCCCTGCCGGCGGTACGGTCCCGCGCCATGACCCGCACCCTCCTCCGCGCGCTCGCCTGCCTGGCGCTGGCCCTCGGCGTGACGTCCGCCGTCCTCACCGCACCGGTCGCCGCCACCCCGGCACCGGCGACCGGGGCCAGCACGACCCCGACGGCCGAGGCCTCCGCCGCCGGCCGTCCGAAGGTCGGCAGCTGCCACGCGCTGACCTACGAGGAGGGCGGCCGCTACAGCGACCCGGACGCCCCGGTGCCGTGCCGCCGCTCGCACACCTCGCGCACGGTCAAGGTCTTCGACGTCTCCCGGAGCGTCGTCGCCGACCAGTCCAAGGCGTTCGACGCCGGCATCCGCGGCTGCGCCCCCGCGATCCGGCGGGCGCTCGGCGGCTCGCGCAAGGCGCAGGAGATGTCGGCCTACAACCTGATGTTCTTCGCCCCGACCGCGGCGCAGCGTCGGGCCGGCGCCCGCTGGATCCGCTGCGACCTCACCCTGCTGGGCGGCAGCCGGCTACTGCCGCTGCCGACCGACCGCACCCCGGCCCTGGGAGCGCTGCCCCACCCCGACCGCGTCGCCCGGTGCGGGGACGCGCGGCGGGCGGGCTTCTACGCCACCGCCTGCTCCGCCAAGCACGACTACCGCGCGAAGAACACCCTGCGGATCCCGTCGAAGACCTACCCGGGTCGCAAGGGCATGCTCCGCATCGCCGGCCGTCGCTGCCCCGCGATCGTCGGCTCCCGCACCTGGTACGCATCGTGGCCGAGCGCCGAGGGCTGGCGCCTCGCCGGCGAGCGGCTGATGGTCTGCTACCGCAAGACCACGCGGTGACCCCGGCGTGACCCGACCACTGCTGCACCGGCTCGCCCTGCTCGCCGCCGCCGTCGTGACGGGGACGCTGCTCGCCGGGCTCCCGGCCGCGTCGACCCAGGCGGCCGCACCCTCGTCCGCCGCGCGGGTGGACGACGTGCCCGAGGTCGGCGACTGCCACCGGCTGTCCTACTTCGAGTCGCTGAAGCCCACCGACACCGACCGGCCGGTGCCGTGCACGGGCCCCCACACCTCACGGACGTTCCTCGTGGCGACCGTGCCCGCGCGGGTCGACCTCTCCGACCTCGACGCCGTCCGTCGTGAGGTGGGCGACCGCTGCATCCCGGTCTGGCGCGAGGTCGTCAGCCCCTCGATCAAGCGGCGACTGATGTCGACGTACTCGCTGGTGTGGTTCGTGCCGACGCGCGGCGAGATCCGGCGCGGCGCCCGGTGGCTGCGGTGCGACCTGGTGCTCTACGGCGGCGGCAGCCTCGCCCCGCTGCCGCCGGCTCGCACGCCCCAGCTAGGCGCCGCGCCGCACGCGGACGCCGAGGCGCGGTGCTACGAGTCGAAGCGCTGGGACTACGAGGTCACGGTCTGCTCGCGGCGTCACGCCTACCGCGCCAAGGGCGTCTACACGATGAGCGGTCGCGCCTACCCCGACGCGGCCCGTCTGCAGCGGGTCGCGGCGAGGCGCTGCCCGCGCATCGCCGGCACGCAGCAGTGGACCGTCTTCAACCCCTCGCCCGACGACTGGCGCGACGGCTTCAAGTACTTCGTCTGCACGGCGATCACGAAGAGCTGAACCCGCCGAGGTCGGCGTGCGCCCGCACCCAGGCGTGCATGGCGATCGCCGCGGCCGCCGCGGCGTTGATCGAGCGGGTCGAGCCGAACTGCGCGATCGAGAACGTGCCCGCGCAGGCCGCGCGGGCGTCGTCCGAGAGTCCCGGACCCTCCTGCCCGAACAGCAGGCACACCCGGCGCGGCAGCACCGCCGTCTCGAGCGGCGTCGCGCCGGGCAGGTTGTCGATGCCCCACACCGGGACGCCGTCCAGCGCGGCCACGAGGTCGGCGGGCGTCGCGTGGTGACGCACGTGCTGGTAGCGGTCGGTGACCATGGCGCCGCGCCGGTTCCAGCGGCGCTGGCCGACGATGTGCACCTCGGCGGCGAGGAAGGCGTTGGCGGTGCGCACGATCGTGCCGATGTTGAAGTCGTGCTGCCAGTTCTCGATCGCGACGTGGAAGTCGTGGCGGCGGGTGTCGAGGTCGGCGCGGATCGCCTCGAGGCTCCAGTAGCGGTAGCGGTCGACCACGTTGCGCCGGTCGCCGTGCTCGAGCAGGTCGGGATCGAGGCGGTCGTCGTCCGGCCAGGCGTCGCGTCCGCCAGGCCAGGGACCCACCCCGACCTCGGGCCGGCCGTGCGGCATCGGGTCGTAGGGAGCCCGCCGCGGGCCGTCGTCAGGCGCCTCGGGGTCGGAGACCGGGGGGATCTCGGGGTCGGGCGCCGACACGCCGGCGACCCTACGACAGGTACCGTTCAGGGGTGATCGCGGCCATCGAGCCTGTCCTGGCCCCCCTGCTGCTCGGCATCAAGTGGCTGGAGCCCGAGTACCTGCTCGACCAGTACGGCGCCTCCTTCATCTGGCTGAGCCTGGCCATCGTGTTCATCGAGTGCGGCCTGTTCTTCCCGTTCCTGCCCGGCGACACCCTGCTGTTCGCGCTCGGGCTGTTCATCGCCGGCGGCCAGATCTACGTGGTCGGCATCCACAACGAGCCGGTCGAGCTGGTGCTCACGCTGTTCATGCTGACCACGGCCGCGTTCCTGGGCAACGTGGTCGGCTACGAGATCGGCCGCAAGCTCGGGCCACCGCTCTACGAGCGCGACGGGCGCATCCTCAAGCGCAAGTACTTCGACAACACCGGCAAGTTCTTCGACAAGCACGGCAACCGGGCGCTGGTCATCGGGCGGTTCGTGCCGTTCGTGCGCACCTACATCACCGTGGTGGCCGGCGTGACGCAGATGGACCGCCGCCGCTTCTTCCGGTGGAGCCTGGTCGGCGCGCTGCTCTGGGTCCTCAGCATCACGCTGATCGGCTACTTCCTCGGCGCGGCCTTCCCGGTGATCGGCGAGAACATCGACTACGCCGCCATCGCCATCGCGGTCTTCACCATCGCCCCGCTCGCCTACGAGGGCATCAAGCACCGGCGCGAGCTGGGTGGGCACGGGGACGACGAGGCCGCCGCCGCCACGGCCGGCGCCGGGACGACGTCCGAGACCGTCGAAACCGTCGAGACCGTCGAGACCGTCGAGACCGAGCCGGCGACGTCCGCCGAGCCGACCGAGCCGGCGTCCGACGCCAGCGGGCGCTGCCGCCGCTGAGTCGCTACCCGGCGCGGGCGGCGTCGAGGTCGGCCTTGGTGAGGACGGCGCGCACCTCGAGGCCGACGTCGGCCAGCGGGTTCTCGCCGGCGGGACTGCGGTCGATCGCGCAGCAGACGACGTCGACGACCGCGCCGCCCTCGCGCAGGGCGGTGACGGCGTCGCGCACGGCGCCGCCGGTGGTGATGACGTCCTCGATGATCGTCACCCGCTTGCCCTCGAACGGCGGGCCCTCGGCAAGCTTGCAGGTGCCGTAGGTCTTGGCCTGCTTGCGCACGAACAGCGCCGGGGTGCCGAGGATGCCGCTCACCGCCGTCGCGATCGGGATGCCGCCGAGCTCGAGGCCGGCCAGCAGCTCGGTGTCCTGCGGGACGAGCTGGATCATCTCCCGCGCGACGCGGGCCAGCAGGAGCGGGTCGGCCTCGAAGAGGTACTTGTCGAAGTACTCGTGGCTGACCTGTCCCGAGCGGAGCGTGAACTCGCCGGTCAGGCGGCAGCAGGCGTCGACGTCGGCGGCCAGGGACTCGTCGGTCGTGGTCACCCGCTCAACCTAGTGCGGCAGGCTGGGGTCGTGGTCGCGACCCGTCTGCACGACATCCCACCCACGATCTTCGCCGAGATGTCGGCGCTGGCCGTGCGCACCGGCTCGGTCAACCTCGGCCAGGGCTTCCCCGACGAGGACGGCCCGCCCGAGGTCGCCGCGGCGGCCGTCGCCGCGCTCGAGGGCGGCGGCAACCAGTACGCGCCCGGCGTCGGCGTCCCCGCGCTGCGGCAGGCGGTGGCCGCGCACCAGCGGCGCCACTACAGCCTCGACCTCGACCCCGACACGCAGGTCGCCATCACCACCGGGGCCACCGAGGCGGTCGCGGCGGCGCTGCTCGGGCTGGTCGAGCCGGGCGACGAGGTCGTCGTCCTCGAGCCCTACTACGACTCCTATCGGGCGATGCTGCAGGTGGCCGGCGGCGTCCGGCGTCCGGTCACGCTGCGCTCTCCCGACTTCCGCGTCGACCTCGACGAGCTGCGGGCGGCGGTGACGCCGCGCACCCGGTTCGTGCTGCTCAACAGCCCGCACAACCCGACCGGCACGGTGCTGACCGACGACGAGCTCGCGGCCGTCGCCGCGCTCGCGATCGAGCACGACCTGACCGTGATCACCGACGAGGTCTACGAGCACCTGGTCTTCGACGGGCGGGCGCACACCCCGATCGCCACGCTGCCCGGCATGTTCGAGCGCACCCTGACGCTCTCGAGCGCCGGCAAGTCCTACTCGTTCACCGGCTGGAAGGTCGGCTGGGCCACCGGTCCGGCGCACCTGGTGGTGGCGGTGGTCGCGGCCAAGCAGTGGCTCACCTTCACCTCGGGCGCGCCGCTGCAGCCCGCGGTGGCCCACGCGCTCACCGAGCACGCCGGCTTCCCCGCCGAGCTGGCCCGCGACCTGCAGGAGCGCCGCGACCTGCTCGTCGCCGGTCTCCGCGCCGCCGGACTGCCGACCTCGGTGCCGCAGGGCACCTACTTCGCCACCTCGGACGTCGCCGGGCTCGGCTGGGACGACGGCCTCGCGTTCTGCCTCGCCCTGCCCGAGCGGGCCGGGGTCGTCGCCATCCCGGAGCAGGTCTTCTACGACGACCCCCGCGGCCCCGGCCGCCACCTCGTGCGCTGGGCGTTCTGCAAGCGGCGCGAGGTGCTCACCGAGGCGACGAGCCGGCTGGCGAACGCCGACCTGACCGTCTGACGGTGGTCGAGGTGCGAGGAGCCCTGGCGACGAGCCTCGAGACCACGGAGCACCCACGGGGTCAGGACCACACGGAGGGCCTGGTCACGCAGCGTCCACGGGGTCAGGACCGCACGGACCCTGAGCTTGTCGAAGGGCCCTGACAGGTCAACGGGCGCGGCGTGATGGACATACCGACCGCCTGTGTTGGATTGCGCCTCCGCTCCTTCGTCGCTTCGGCGCGTGTTCGCGGCGCCTGATGCGATGCGAACGGGCATGACCGGCCCTTTGTGCCGAGCACCGCGATCTCCGACGTCCGGGAGACCGAGCCGTTGTCAGGGCTGGCCCTGCTTCGCTCCGGTCGGTCTCGCTGGCGCTCGGTCCGGATCCCGCGTAGCGCCGGGTCGGTGGTTGCGTCCGATGCCCTTCGACAAGCTCAGGGTCCGTGCGGAGGGCCGGATCAGGCAGCGACGTCCAGCTGCCGCTTGAAGAAGCGGACTGACCGGCGGATGGAGCGCTCCCAGGCGCCGTAGAAGGTGTGGCCCTCGCCCTCGTAGAAGACCAGCTTCGAGTCGACGCCGGCGCGCTGCATGAGGCGGTCGCTGGCGCGGGCCCAGCGGGGTGGGCAGGTGTCGTCGACCTCGCCGTGCAGCGAGAGCACCGGCTCGGTGATGCGGTCGTAGTAGGTGCGCGAGGAGAGGCCGGCGTAGAAGTCGGGGTTCTCGCGCGGCGTCCCGAAGCGCTCGTAGTAGGCCTGCAGCTCGTCGGGGCGGTTGGGCTCGGTGAACTGCTCGAGGTTGTCGACGAAGTCGCTGCTGACGCTGGCGTAGACCACCGCGGCGTCGACGAGGCCGGGGTAGGCGACGAGCACGTTCTGGGTGACGCCGCCGCCCATCGAGCGGCCGAGCATGCCGAGCTTGTCGGCGTCGACGTAGTCGAGCTGCTTCAGGGCGCGCACGGCGTTGGCGGCGTCGCGGGCGTAGCCGAGGCGCGACTCCAGGTCGACCGGCGGGACGTCGTCCGACCCGGCGTGGCCGCGGTAGTCGGTGTGCAGGACGACGAAGCCGGCGTCGGCGAGCCAGGTCTGCTCGCGGGCCAGTCCCTGGCCGGTCTCGTAGATGGCGGGGTCGATGTAGCCGTGGTTGAGCACCAGCGCGGGGAACGGGCCGGGGCCGTTGGGGCGGAACAGCTCGCCGGTGATGGTGAGGCCGTCGCTGCGGTAGCTGACCTCGTACTTGGTGTGGCCGCCGGTGTCGGCCGGCACCTGCCGGATGACGCGCAGCCGGTGGCCGTTGAGGTCCTCGCGCATGATCGCGGGCAGCGAGAGCCGGTTCGTGACCGGCGGCAGGTCGTCGGCCGGGTCGTCGGTGGGCTCCTGCGACGGCTCGTCGGTGGGCTCCTCGGACGGCTCGTCGGTCGGCTCGGCCGACTCGCTCGGCTCGGGCGGGGCCGTCGTGACCTGCGTGCTCGACGGCGGCGGCGCGCTGTCGGGCGCGGGGTCGTCGTCCCCCTCGGAGCACGCGGCGAGGAGCGGGACGGTGAGGATGGCGGCCAGGGCCCGGCGCATGTCATGAACCTACGGGCACCATGGGAGACGTGGCCCGACGCGAGCGCAGCAGCGACCCCACCCCGCCCGAGAAGACGTGCGCCTCTTGCGGACGCCGCATCGAGTGGCGCAAGAAGTGGGAGCGCAGCTGGGACGAGGTGCGCTACTGCTCCGACGCCTGCCGACGCCACAAGGTGACCGACACCGACCGCGCGCTGGAGGCCGCCATCGGCGACCTGCTCGACCAGCGCAAGGGCGGCGCGACGATCTGTCCGTCGGAGGCCGCGCGCCGGGTCGGCACCGACCAGGGCCTGGACGACGAGGGCTGGCGCGAGCTGATGGAGCCGGCCCGCCGGGCCGCGCGCCGGCTCGTCGCGGCCGGCGAGGTCGAGATCACCCAGGGCGGCCGGGTCGTCGACCCCTCGACCGCCAAGGGCGCGATCCGCATCCGGCGGACCGCGCCCTGACGGCGTTCTGGTCTGACCGGGTCTAGCGACGCAGCAGCCGCCAGAGCACGGCCAGCACGGCGAGCGCTCCCAGCCCCTGCTTCCAGTAGGCCTTGGCCAGCACCGGGACGACGGCCGCACCGAGGTCGACGGCGACGTCCTCGGACGCCGCGGGGCGCGGCGCCGGCCGGGGCGCGGCGGCCGGCTTCGCGGCGGCGGCCGGCGCGGGGTCGGCCGCCTCGGCGGCGGCCGGCGTCGTCGAGGACGACGAGGACGGCGCAGACGGCGAGGACGCCGAGGACGACGCCGCCGCGGCGTCCGCGATCGGCGTCGCCTCTGGCGCCTCCTCCACTGCCGGGGCCGACTCGGACTCCGAGTCGGCCGTCAGCCGCTGCTCGAGGCAAGCGACGAACTGCCCGAGCAGCTTGTCGGAGACGTCCTGCATCACACCGCGGCCGAACTGGGCCGGCTTGCCGGTGATGGCGAGGTCGGTGAGCACCTCGACGTCGGTGCCCCCGCCCTCGGCCTCGCTCATGGCCAGCGACACCTTGGCCCCGGCGGTGCCGTTGCCACGCTTGTCCTTGCCCTTCGCGTCGACCTTGAAGGAGTGGGAGGCGTCGTCCTTGTCGACGAAGGTGCCCGACCCGTTGTAGACCAGCGCGATCGGCCCGAGCTTGACCTTCACCGACCCGGCGAAGCTCTCGCCGTCGGCCTCGGTGACCGTCGCGCCCGGGAAGCACTCCGCGAGCGCCGCGATGTCACCGAAGGCCTCCCACGTCTGCTCGACCGGCGTGGGGACGGTGAACCGGTGGGTGAGGTCCACGGCGCCCCTACGCCCCCGCCGCCGCGAGCACCGCGCGCCGCGTGAGCACGGTGGCCAGGTGGCGCCGGTAGTCGGAGTCGCCGTTGAGGTCGGACGGCGGGTTGGCGCCCTCGGCCGCCTGCGCCGCGGCGGCGCGCACCGCCTCGTCGGAGGCCGGCTGGCCGGCGAGCGCGGCCTCGACCGCGCGCGCCCGCAGCGGGGTGGAGCCCATGTTGGTCAGGCCGACCCGCGCCTCGGAGATGGTGCCGCCGTCGGCCTTCACCGTGGCCGCGACGGCCACGATCGGCCACTGGTGGGCCACCCGCACGAACTTCTCGTAGTGGGCGCCCCAGCCGGTGTGCTTGGGCACGCGCACCTCGGTGAGGATCTCGTCCTCGCCGATGGCGGTCTCGAAGAGGTCGACGAAGAAGTCGTCGGCCGAGACCGTGCGGGTGCCGCCCGACCCGGCGATGACGAACTCGGCGCCCAGGGCGAGCACCGGCGCGCCGAGGTCGCCGGCGGGGTCGGCGTGGGCCAGCGCCCCGCCGAAGGTGCCGCGGTGGCGGATCTGGTGGTCGGCGAGGTGCGCGACCGCCTTGGTGATCAGCGCCGCGTGCTCGGCCACCAGCGGGTCGGACCCGACCACCGAGTGCTGGGTCATGGCGCCGATGGTGATGGCGTCGCCGTCGTCGCGGACGCCACGCAGCGCGTCGATGCGGTTGAGGTCGATGACGACCTCGGGCGCGTTGAGCCGCATCCGCAGCACCGGCAGCAGGCTCTGCCCGCCGGCGAGGATCTTGGCGTCGTCGCCGTGCTCGGCGAGGGCGGCCAGCGCCTCCTCGACCGAGGTCGGGGCCACGTAGTCGAACGAGGCGGGGATCATGCGCCGGCTCCTTCCGTGCTCGAGGTGCCGGGTTCGGCGTCCGGCTCGAAGTGCGGCATCGCCGCGCCCTGCGTGGCCGGGCCGCCGTCGCCGGCGCCGTTGATCGCCTTCCACACGCGCTCGGGCGTGCACGGCATCTGGACGTCGGTGACGCCGAGGTGGCGCACGGCGTCCACGATCGCGTTGACCACGGCCGGGGTGGAGGCGATGGTGCCCGCCTCGCCGACGCCCTTGACCCCGAGGGTGTTGGTGAGCGCGGGGGTGGTGGTGTGGTCGACGTCGAAGCTGATCGTGTCGGCCGTGGTGGGCAGCAGGTAGTCGACGAACGAGCCGGAGACGAGCGTGCCCGCCTCGTCGTAGACCGCCTCCTCCCACAGCGCCTGGGCGATGCCCTGCACCAGGCCGCCGTGCACCTGGCCGGCTACGATGAGCGGGTTGATGACGTTGCCGATGTCGTCGCAGCACGCGTACTTGCGCATCTTCACCGCGCCGGTCTCGGTGTCGACCTCCATCGCGCACAGGTGGGTGCCGTGCGGGTAGTTGAAGTTCACCGGGTCGAAGGTGGCGTCGGCGTCGATCGAGGGCTCCACGCCGTCGGGCAGGTTGTGCGCGGCGAACGTGGCGGTGGCGATCTCGCCGATGCCGAGGCCCTGGTCGGTGCCGACGACGCTGAAGCGGCCCTCGTGGAACTTGATGTCGTCCATGGAGGCCTCGAGCAGGTGGGCCGCGATCGGCTTGGCCTTCTCGATGACCTTGTCGGCCGCCCGCACCAGCGCCTCGCCGCCCACCACGAGCGAGCGCGAGCCGTAGGTGTCGAGGCCCTTCGGCGCGATCGCGGTGTCGCCGTGCAGGATCTCGACGTCCTCGAACGGGACGCCGAGCCGGTCGGCCACGATCTGGCTGAAGGCCGTCTCGTGGCCCTGGCCGTGGGCGCTCGCGCCGGTGACGACCTCGACCTTGCCGGTGGGCAGCATGCGCACCGAGGCGTGCTCCCAGCCGCCGGCGCCGTAGTCGAGCTGGCCCAGCACGCGCGAGGGCGCGAGGCCGCACATCTCGGTGAAGGTCGAGATGCCGAGGCCGAGCTGCACCGGGTCGTTCGACTCGCGGCGACGCTGCTGCTCGGCGCGCAGCTCGTCGTAGCCGAACATCTCCATGGCGCGGGCGGTGGCGGCCTCGTAGTTGCCGGAGTCGTACTCGAGCCCGGCGACGGTGGTGAAGGGGAACTCCTCGTGGGTGATCCAGTTCTTGCGCCGGATCTCCATCGGGTCGACGCCGACCTCGGCGGCCAGCTCGTCCATCATCCGCTCGATGGCGAACGTCGCCTCCGGGCGGCCGGCGCCGCGGTAGGCGTCGGTCCAGGTGGTGTTGGTGAGCACCGTCTGGCAGGCGAAGTGGTAGGCCGGGAACTTGTAGATCGCGTTGAACATGAACGCACCGAGCACCGGGACGCCGCCGCCGACGATGGCGATGTAGGCGCCGAGGTCGGCCGACAGCTCGACCTTGAACCCGGTGACCGTGCCGTCCTTCTCGGCCGCGAGGGTCAGCTTCTGCCACTGGTCGCGGCCGTGGTGGGCGCTGACCAGGCTCTCGGAGCGGGTCTCGGTGTACTTGACCGGCTTGCTCAGCAGCCGGGCGACCGCGAAGGCGATCATCTCCTCCGGCGTCTGCTGCAGCTTGCCGCCGAAGCCGCCGCCGACGTCCGGGGCGATGACGCGGATCTTCGACTCCGGCACGCCCGTGGTCGCGGCGAGCGCGAACCGCAGGATGTGCGGGATCTGGGTGGCCGACCACACGGTGATCTGCTCGCCGGTGGGGTCGACGACGACCGAGCGCGGCTCCATGAACGCCGGGATCAGCCGCTGCTGGCGGAACTCGCGCTCGACGACGACGCCGTCCGCGCGGGCCTTCTCGATGGCCTCGTCGGCGCTGCCGCCGGTGCCGGCCTCGGCGGAGTCGAAGACCCACAGGGCCGACTTGTTGGTGCCGAGGTCGGGGTGGGCGAGCACCTCGTCCTTGAGCGCGTCCTTGATGCCGATGACGGCGGGCAGCTCGTCGTACTCGACGTCGACCAGCTCGGCGGCGTCGCGTGCCTCGGCGGCGGTGCGGGCCACCACGCAGGCGACGATCTCGCCGGCGAAGGCGACGCGCTCGGTGGGCATCGGGAGGTGGGTGGGCGCGACCTGGTCGGGCGTGATCGGCCAGGCGTTGATGCAGACGCCCTGCAGGTCGGCGAGGTCGGTGCCGGTGAGCACCGCGACGACGTTGGGCGACTCCTTGGCCGCCTCGACGTCGATCGAGGTGATCGTGGCGTGGGCGAAGGGGCTGCGCACCATGGCGAGGTGCAGCAGCCCGGGCACGGTGAGGTTGTCGGTCCAGCGGGTGCGGCCGGTGATGAGGCGCTGGTCCTCCTTGCGCCGGCGGTCGCGGCCGATCTCGGAGGCGGGGGCGTCCTGGGTGGCGGTCACGCGCTGGCTCCTTCCGTCTGCCCGGCGGCCTGGCCGGAGGCGTGCTGCACGGCCTTGACGATGTTGTGGTAGCCCGTGCAGCGGCACAGGTTGCCCTCGAGGCCCTCGCGGATCTCGTCCTCGCTGGGCTTCGGGTTCTCCTGCAGCAGTGCCGCGGTCTGCATGACCATGCCGGGCGTGCAGAAGCCGCACTGCAGGCCGTGGCACTCGCGGAACGCCTCCTGCACCGGGTGCAGCCCGTCGCCGTCGTGGGTGTCGGCGAGCCCCTCGATCGTGGTGACCTCGGACCCGTCGGCCTGCACCGCGAGCACGTTGCACGACTTCACGCTGGTGCCGTCGAGGTGCACCGTGCACGCGCCGCAGTTGCTGGTGTCGCAGCCGATGACGGTGCCGGTCTTGCCGAGACGCTCGCGCAGGTACTGCACCAGCAGCATCCGGGGTTCGACGTCGTCGGCCACCTTCGAGCCGTCGACGGTGAGGCTGATCCGGGTCATGGACTCTCCCTTGGGGATGGCGGCCGGTCACGGGCGGACCGGTGACGTGCGTCACGCTAGGCGGGTCCGGTTGGCCGATGGTTGGGGTCGGGGCGGGTGCGAGCGGCGAACGAGGTCGCGGCCCACGCGGCGTCCGGGTGGCGGTCGGGTTGCCGGCCTGGTCCGGCCCGGTCGGCGTCGGGTCGGGTCGGGGTCGGGTCGGGGTCGGGTCGTGTGCCCCACGCCGGTCGTGGCGCCTTCCTCGGGCACACGACCCCCTCTCCGGGTCCCGGTGTGCGGGCGCGGTTGCCCGGGGCGCTCCGCGGGCAGGGTGGCGGCGTGCTGATCGTCGTCCTCGTCTGGGCCGTGGCGGCCCTGCTCCTCGTCCACGCGCTCTACGGACCCGACCGCTGGTACTACGCGGTGACCGCCCACGTGCGTCCCGGGGCGGCGAGGCCGGCCGCGCGCGGACGCCGGCTGCTGGTGCTGCGCGACTGGCTGCTCGTCGCGGCCGCGGTCGCGGTCGCCGTCCCGGTGACGCTCGACCGGCTGCCGCCGAGCGACGACGAGCTGGCCGCGGCGGTCGACGAGGCGTTCCTGCTCGCCCCGCCCGACGGCCTGACCGAGAGTCGGCTCGAGGCGCAGCTGCGCCAGGTGCTCGACCGCGACGACGTCACCGTCGACCGCTACCTGCCGGAGGGGTCGAGCGGCAGCCGCACCATCGAGCCCGGCGTCCCCCTGACCGACCGGTGGGACGTCCGGATCGGCGCGGACTCTGCCGGCGACGACGGCTCGGCCGGCGCGTGCGCCACCGTCGAGACGACCTACGACACCGCACCCGGGTCGAACGCCTTCGTCGTCGAGCCGACGGGCGTCGAGGCCGGCGCCTGCGGGTGACGTCGGTGCGGGCGGTTCAGGGGTCGGGCCAGGGCAGCGGTGAGCCAGTTACCGAACCGACGTCGAGAACGGTCACTCACCCACCGCCCACCCGGGCCCAGCCACGGCGGCGGTGAGCCAGTTACCGATCCGACGTCCCGAACGGTCACTCACCCACCGCCCACCCAGGCCCAGCCACGGCGGCGGTGAGCCACTTACCGATCCGACGTCCCGAACGGTCACTCACCCACCGCCCACCCAGGCCCAGCCACGGCGGCGGTGAGCCACTTACCGAACCGACGTCCCGAACGGTCACTCACCCACCGCCCACCCGGGCCCAGCCGTCAGCCCCCGGCAGCAGCGAGGCGGCCCTTGAGCAGCGGGGTCGCGGGGTGGGGGCGGCTGCCGAGGTCGGCCAGGCAGCGCTCGAGGACGGCGGTGTCGTAGGGGGCGAGCTCGGCGTAGCGCAGGACGGCGTCGGGGTCGGGGTCGGTGAGCAGCGCCTCGCGGACGGCGACGGCGACGTACTCCCCCAGCTCGGTGAGCGCGGGGCTGTTGGTGCCGGGCAGCAGGTCGCCGCCGTAGGCCTCGACGGCGGCGACGACCCGGCCGTGGCGCAGCAGCGAGAGCACGTGCTCGACGTCGGTGGCCACCGGCATCGGCAGCCGGTAGGGGCGGGAGGCGAGCTGGCCGCCGAGGGCGGCGCGCAGGTGCGAGACCTCGGCCTTGAGCGTGGAGAACGTGATGGCCTGGTCGCCGTAGACGAGCGCGTGCAGCTGCTCGAGGCTGAGTCCCTCGGGGTGCAGGGCGAGCAGCGCGAGGATCTCGGTCTGGCGCCGGTTGAGCAGCAGCCGCTGGCCGTCGAGGCGCACCTCGGCGGTGCCGAGCAGCGTCATCACCAGGCCGGGGTCGGCGGTCTCGTCGAGCGGCGCGGCGCTTGGGTGGTGGCTCGAGCGCGGCAGCGCCCCCTCGATCAGCCGCGCCATCACGCGGGCGGTCGCCAGGCCGATCGGGTGGGTGCGGTCCCAGGTGGTGGAGAGGTCGAGGACGCCGAGCTGGCGGCCGCTCACCGGGTCGTGCACCGGCGCGGCCCAGCACACCCAGTTGTGCACGATCGAGGCGTAGTGCTCGGCGCTGAAGACCATCGACGGCTCGGCCAGCCGGTTGGCGAGGTCGAGCGCGTTGGTGCCGACCGACTCGTCGTCCCAGCGCCCGCCGGCGACGAAGTTGACCGACTCGGCCTTGCGCCGCATGACCCGCCCGCCGTAGGTCCACAGGATGCGGGTGTCGGCGTCGGTGACGGCGAGCACGAGGTCGCCGTCCTCGGCGGTGCGCCGCAGGTCGGCCTCGACCCGCTCGACGGCGGTCTGCAGCGGCGAGTCGCGCCAGATGGACGTCGTCTCGCTCTCGTCGGCCAGCGGCGCGGCCTGCACGTCGGGGTCGACGGCGGCTCCGGACCGGGCCCAGCTGCTCAGGATCTCGGGCCGCACCAGCGGGGCCGCCTCGTCGCCCTGCTCGACGAACGTCGTCCAGGCGCGCACGCACTCACGCCTGCGCTGGTCGAGCTCACCGACCCCCATGGCGCGAACCTACCCCGCGGGTGTGAGGGCGGTCACCGGAACGGCGCTGCCTAGGGTTGGGGGCGTGACGGGCTCGGACGACGCCATGCGGGTGGGGACGCCGGAGCGCGAGCGGGCGCTCGACCTGCTCACCGACGCCGCGAGCGAGGGCTACCTCGAGCTCGGCGAGCACCAGGAGCGCACCGAGCGGGTGCTGGCGGCCCGCACCCGCGGCGACCTGCGCGCCGTCCTCGCCGACCTCGAGGGCAGCGAGCGGGTGCTGCCGCCGGCGCCCGCCGCGCGCGACGCCGCACCGGTGGCGCACCCCGGCGGCGTCCCGCCGCTCGAGCTGAGCATCCACTGGACGACGGTGCGCCGCGGCGGCGCCTGGGAGGTGCCGCCCCGGCTGGTGGTCACCGGGTCGATGGGCACCGCCGACCTCGACCTGACGCTCGCGACGCTGACCCGGCCGCTGGTCGAGATCGACCTGCAGGTCTCGGCCAGCACGGTCAAGCTGCGGCTCGGCGCCGACCACACCGCCGACGTCGAGGGCCTCGCGCTCGGCGGCTGGTGCAGCGTGAAGGACAAGGCCGGCCCGCCGACGTCCGCGGTCGGCCCGCGCGTGGTGCTGCGCGGCTCGCTGGCCGGGTGGAGCAGCGTGGTGCTGCGGCGGGGGTGACCCCGCGCCGCAGCCGTTCGCAGCCGTCCGCGGCTCAGCCGTGGATGCGGCCGTCGCGCTGCGTCAGCGGCTCGCCCGAGCCGCCCCAGCGGCCGGCGATGATCTCGGCGGCGATGCTGACGGCGGTCTCCTCGGGCGTGCGGCCGCCCAGGTCGAGGCCGATGGGGCTGGAGAGGTAGGCGAGCTCGTCGTCGGTCAGGCCGGCCTCGCGCAGCCGCCGCATGCGGTCGTCGTGGGTGCGGCGCGATCCCATGGCGCCGACGTAGGCGACCTGGTTGCTCGCCGGCAGCCGCAGCGCGACCTCGAGCAGCGGGACGTCGAACTTGGGGTCGTGGGTGAGCACGGTCACGACGGTGCGCTGGTCGAGGCGGCCGCCGTCGCGCTCGGCCTCGAGGTAGCGGTGGGGCCAGTCGACGACGACGCGGTCGGCGTCCGGGAAGCGGCTGGCGGTGGCGAAGACCGGCCGGGCGTCGCAGACGGTGACGTCGTAGCCGAGGAACGAGCCCACCTTGGCCACCGCGGCGGCGAAGTCGATGGCCCCGAAGACCAGCAGCCGCGGCTTGGGCGCGAACGACCACACGAAGACCCGCATGCCCTCGCCGCGCCGCTCGCCGTCGGGCCCGTAGCCCAGCGTCGCGTTCGTCCCCTGCGCCAGCAGCCCCAGCACGTCGTCCGTCACGGCGTCGGTGGCCCGTTGCGACCAGAGGGTGCCGGTGGATAGTCCCGGACGTTTGGGGGGTTCCAAGGCTGTTTCGACCCCCGAAACGTCAGGGACTACCGCCGGGGGGCGGACGACGAGGCGGGCGCCGAGGCGGGCGGGGTCGGGGTGCTCGATGACGGTGGCGACGGCGACGGGACGGCCGGCGGCGACGTCGGCGGCGATCTCAGCGAGCTCGGGGAAGGTCTCGCGCGAGACCTTCTCGACCCAGACGTCGAGGATGCCGCCGCAGACCAGGCCGACGGCGAGCGCGTCGTCGTCGGAGACGCCGTAGCGGTGCAGCACCGGCGTGCCGTCGGCGACGACCTCCTGCGCGAGCTCGTAGACGGCGCCCTCGACGCAGCCGCCGGAGACCGAGCCGACGGCGGTCTCGTCGGGTCCGACCAGCATCGAGGCGCCGGGCGGGCGGGGCGCGGAGCGGAAGGTGGCGACCACGGTGCCGACGCCGACGGTCTCGCCGGCCTCCCACCACGCCATCAGCTCGGCCATGACGTCACGCACGGGCGATCACCTCCACCAGCTCGGCGTAGGTCGCCAGCGTGTGCCCGGCGACCAGGTCGTCGAGGTGCGGCAGGACGGCGAGGATGCCCTGCTGCACCGGCTCGTAGCCGGTCTTGCCGCGGTGCGGGTTCACCCAGACGACCCGGTGCGCCACGGCCTGGAGCCGCCGCACCTGCTCGCCGAGCAGCGCCGCGTCGCCGCGCTCCCAGCCGTCGCTGAAGACGACCACCACCGCCCCGCGGGCCAGGCCGCGGCGTCCCCACCGGTCGACGAAGACGCGCAGCGTCTCGCCGAGCCGGGTGCCGCCCGACCAGTCGGGCACGGCCTCGCCGGCGGCGGCCAGCGCCCGCTCGGCGTCACGCGAGCTCAGCGCGCGGGTCAGGTGCGTCAGGCGGGTGCCGACGGTGAACGTCTCGACCCGACCGCCGCGGACGGCGAGCCCGCGCGTCAGCGTGTGGGCCAGCCGCAGCAGCGCGTCGGCGTAGCCGCTCATCGACCCCGACACGTCGACCAGCAGCACCACCCGCCGCGGCCGCAGCCGCCGGTGACGCCACTCGATGCGGGCCGGCTCGCCGTGCCGGCGCAGGCTGGCCCGCAGCGTGCGGGCGGCGTCGACGTCGCCGCGCCGCCAGGACTCGCGGCGCACGGTGCGGCGCAGGGGCGGTCGCGGCCGGAGCGTCGAGAACAGCGCGGCCAGCCGGGCCTTCTCGGCGGCGGTCATCGCGGCGACGTCGCGGTGCCGCAGCACCTCGACCTCGCTGGCCATCGCGGCGGTGGGGTCGTCGTCGCCGTCCCCGCCCTCGCCGGCGTCGTCGCCCTCGGCGAGCGTCTCGACCTGGACGACGCGCTCGGGCGCGGCGGGCTTCTCGCGCGGCAGCCCGGTGTCGGGGTCGAAGAAGGCCTCGAAGACCTGGTCGTGGCGCAGCAGGTCGTCGGGCGAGGCGCACAGCGTGGCGCGGCCGGCCAACTGCACGGCCCGGCGCCGGTCGGCGCCCACCGTGGCCGCGGCCTCGAGGAACCCGGCCGCGCGGTCGTGGGTCACCGGCACGCCGGCGGCGCGCACGGCCCGCGCGAAGGCGAGCAGCACCTCGTCGGGCTCGTGACGGACGGTGGCCCCACCGGTCGCGAGGGTCACGCGCGCAGCACCTGGTCGAGCGCGTGACGCACGCGGTCGGCGTCCTCGCGGTACTTCACGAGCGCGCCCAGCGTGCGCGACGCGGAGTCGAGGTCGAGCTCGGTGGTGCCGAGGTGGTGCAGGGCGCGCGCCCAGTCGAGGGTCTCGGCGACGCCCGGCGGCTTCTCGAGGTCGCCGCGGTCGCGCAGCCGCTGCACGACGCCGACCACCTGCTCGGCCAGCCGCGCCGAGACCTCCGGAGCCCGCGAGCGCACGATGGCGACCTCGCGGTCGAGACCGGGGTGGTCGATCCAGTGGTAGAGGCAGCGGCGCTTGAGCGCGTCGTGCAGCTCACGGGTGCGGTTCGAGGTGAGGACGACGACCGGCGGCGTCGCGGCCGCGACTGTGCCGAGCTCGGGGATGGAGACCTGGTAGGTCGAGAGCACCTCGAGAAGGAACGCCTCGAACTCGTCGTCGGCCCGGTCGACCTCGTCGACCAGCAGCACGGCGGGGCTGCGCTGCAGCGCGGTGAGCACCGGCCGCGCCAGCAGGAACCGCTCGTCGTAGAGCGACTTCTCGGCCTCCTCGACCGCCCCGACGCCGGCCGCCCCACCCGCGGCCTCCAGCGCCCGCAGGTGCAGCACCTGCCGCGGGAAGTCCCAGTCGTAGAGCGCCTGCGTGGCGTCGATGCCCTCGTAGCACTGCAGCCGCACCAGCGGGACGTCGAGCGTCTGCGCCAGCGCCTCCGCCAACGCGGTCTTGCCGGTGCCGGGCTCGCCCTCGAGCAGCAGAGGCCGCTGCATCGCCAGGGCGAGGAAGCCGACGGTCGCGAGGTCGTCGTCGCACAGGTAGCCGGTGGCGGCGAGCCGTTCGGACACCTCGGCCGGGGAGGCACAAGTCACCCCGCCAGGCTACGGACCCCGCCGTTGGCCGCCGGTTGGCGCGGGCCTTCCGGTGGCGCGGGGCGTCGTACGAGGTGGTCGCCGGAGCCGCCGGGACGTGGGACGTGGGACGCCCGCGTCAGGGGCGGGCGTCGACGTCGTGCCCGGTGGCGAGGTCGCCGCACTCGACGAGCGCGACGTCGTGCGCGGCGAGGTACGCGCGGGCGCCCTGGTCGCCGGTGGCGGTGGCGAGGACGCCGTCCCAGTGGTCGCGGCCGAGGACGACCGGATGGCCCGGCCGGCCGTCGAAGGCGGCACGCGCCAGCACCCCGGGCCCGGACGCCGCCGCGTCCAGCGCGGCCACCAGGCGGCGCACCACCTCCGCGCCGACGTCGGGCAGGTCGACCAGGCCGACCACCACGGCGTCCGGGGTCGCGGGCCCGTCGGCCAGCGCCCGCAGGCCGGCACGCAGCGAGGCGGCCATGCCCTCGGCCCAGTCCTCGGCCACCACGACGGTGACACCGCCGGGCACCAGCACGCGCGCCTGGTCGGCCGCGGCGCCGAGCACCACCGTCACCGGGTCGCAGCCGCCGTCGGCCAGCGCGGCCACCGAGCGCGGCAGCCACGCCGTCCCGTCGGGGTCGTGCACGAGCGCCTTCGGCCGGCCCATGCGCGACCCGGCCCCGGCGGCGAGCAGCAGCCCGGCGGGACTCACGGCCTCATCCGCCGAAGGCCTTCTCGTACTGCGCGGCCAGCGCGTCGTCGTACGCGCCCGACAGCCCGCACAGCGTGACCCGGCCGTCGCTGGCCGAGACCAGGTAGCGGCCGTCCTCCTGGAACCGCACCGCGGCGAGCAGCGCGCGCAGCTGCGCGCCGGGGGCCTCGACGACGACCCGGTCGACCTCGTCGCCGGCGTAGAACCGCTGCGGCACGAGGGTGACCCGGGTGCCGCTGACCGACTCGACCGTGCCGTCGAAGGCGAGCTGCTGGCCCTCGAGCACCTGCAGTGCGGCGGCGGAGTCGGGGGCGACGCAGCGGCCGCTGGCGGCCGACTCGTCGAAGCCGAGGGTGAGGGTCGAGGTGGGCGCGGCGGAGGCGGCGGACGACGACCCGGTGGTCGCCGAGGGCGTCGGGTCGCCGCCGGCCACGTCGGGCTCGTCGTCGCCACCGCCGAGGAAGACGAAGGCGAGGCCGCCGGCGATGAGGACGACGGCGGCCGCCGCCACCAGCCAGGTGAGCCGGCTGCGGTTGCGGGTGCCGTCGGTGCGGGACTCGTCGGTGAGCTGGTCGGTCATGGTGTCCTCCAAGAGTCGGGCCACCCGGTCGGGGTCGGCCGCGGGCAGGGAGGCGGCCGGGTCGGCGGCGCGCAGGCGCTCGCGCAGCGCCTCGTCGCGCGGGCTCTCGCCCGCGTGGGCCTGCTCGTGCTCGTGCTCGTCGGTCACGGTCTCCTCCCCTCCGTCGTCTCCTCATGTCCGGCAGCGGCGCCGTCCTTTCGCAGCCGCTCGCGCAGCTTCTCCCGCGCCCGGTGCAGCCGGATGCTCGCGGCGTTCGGCGTCACGTCGAGCACCACCGCGATCTCGGACGCCGTCAGCTGCTCCCACGCCCACAGCCGCAGCAGCTCGGCGTCGCGCTCGGGCAGCGCCGCCAGCGCCGCGCGGACGGCGTCGTCGGCCGGGCTGCCGGGCGCCGCGGGCCCGACGGTCGCCGGCGGGTCGAGGGTGGCCACGCGGCCGGCGACCCGCCGCTGCCGGCGCGACGACCGCTCCGCGTTGGCCAGGCAGAGGCGGGCGACGCCGTAGGCCCAGGGCAGCGCGTCGTCGGGCACCTCGTCGATGCGGCGCCAGCAGACCAGCAGCACGTCGCCGAGGACGTCGTCCGCGGTGGCGGGGTCGGTGCGTCGCGCGAGGAAGCGCCGCAGCGGCTCGACGGCCGGCGTCACGACGTCCTCGAACCGGGTGCGCCGGGCCTCGGAGGTCACCGATCCACCGTGTCACACCCCCGCCGCTCCCCGGCCCCTCCCCCGCACGGTCCGCGGCGGGCGGCAGGATCTGGGGGTCCCGGGGTGTAACGCCCGACCCTCGCCGAGCCAAGCAGGGGCATGAACGACGCCTACGACCCGCTGACCCGCATCGGCAGCGACCCCGACGCGCTCGAGGCGTTCTACCGCGACCACGTCGAGGCGGTGCAGCGCTTCGTGGCGCGGCGGGTCGACGACCCGCACCGGGCCGCCGACCTGGTCGCCGACGTCTTCCTCGCCGCGATCGCCGGCGCCCACACCTACCGGTCGGACCGTGGGCCGGTGATCGCCTGGCTGTACGGCGTGGGCCGCAACACCATCGCCGCCGACGCCCGGCGCCGCGGCCGCGAGCTGCGCGCCGTCCGCGACCTCGGCGGGCAGCGGCTGCTCGACGCCGGGTCGC
Source organism: Nocardioides marinquilinus (assembly GCF_039543705.1). Classification (NCBI taxonomy): domain Bacteria; kingdom Bacillati; phylum Actinomycetota; class Actinomycetes; order Propionibacteriales; family Nocardioidaceae; genus Nocardioides; species Nocardioides marinquilinus. The sequence goes on along the minus strand of NZ_BAABKG010000001.1, from coordinate 761,253 downwards.
TGGCCCGCATCGAGGAGCGCATCGACGCCGAGCGTGACGCCCGCCGGCTCTACCTGGCCATCGCCGAGCTCGGGGACGACGACCGTCGCCTGCTCGAGCTCGTGGCCGTCGACGGCCTCTCGGTCGCCGACGCCGCCCGGAGCCTGGGGGTGAAGCCGGCCACCGCGCGGGTCCGGCTGCACCGCAGCCGGGCCCGGGTCACCCACCACCTGCGGCGGTCGGTCCCGGCCATCGCCCTCACCCCGGAGATCACCTCATGAGCACCTCCCAGACCGACACCGCCCGCTCCGACCACCCGCGCGGGCTCGACCCCTTCGAGACCGCCCTGCTGGCCGAGCTGCGGCGCGAGGTCGCGACCCGCGCCGCGCAGGCCACCCCGACCTCCCGTCCCTCCCGCCGCCGCCCGCCCTGGTGGGCCGGCGCGGCGTCGGTCGCCGCCGTCGGCGCCGCCTTCGCCGTGGTGACCGCGCTCGCGGCGACGCCCGACCGGGCGCCGTCCGACGGCGTCGCCGCACAGCCCGGCGTCACGCAGACCGAGCGGCTGCGCCCGGCCGCCTTCACCGTGCGCACCGACGCGGACGACGACGTCGTGGTCGCCATCCGCCGCTTCGAGGACGCCGCCGGGCTGGAGGCCGCGCTCGCCGAGCACGGCATCGACGCCGAGGTCGCCTTCGACGCCGACCGCCCGGCCGGTGAGCCGGCGCTGCCCGACTCGGCCCCCGACGCCGGTCCGGTGCTGCCCTACGTGCCGGTCGACCCCGCCGACCCGGAGGCGGGCGGCTCGCTCGGCGTCAACGAGCCCGGCAACGTCTACTCCCCCGGCCCCGGCGACCCGGTGGCGGGCGACGTCGGCCCGCTCGACCCCTACGGCTGCGGACTGGACGCTGCCGCCGGGCTCTCGCACGAGGGCGGCGTCTGGCGGCTGCGCATCCCGGCCGGCTCGCCGCTGCGCGACCGGCCGATCGAGATCGTCACCGCGGGCGACGCCCGGATCGGCGTCAGCTACCCGGGCACCCGGGCCGGCACGCGGTGCGCCGTGGTGCCGGTGACCGCGCCGCGCTGACGCCCGCCGGCGCCGACACGGGCGTCAGTGCCCGTCGGGCCTGACCGCGACCGCCTCGACCTCGACCCGCTGGCCGGGGTAGCCCAGCACGCTGACACCGAGCAGCGTGCTGGGCGCGTCGTGCTGCCCGAACGCCTCGCGGACGACGGCCCACGCGGCCAGCAGGTCGTCGCGGTCGTCGGTGACGACGTAGACGGTGCTCTTGACGACGTCGGTCAGGCCGCAGCCGCTCGCCTCGAGCGCGGCGGCCAGGTTGGCCATGACCTGCGTCGTCTGGTCGGTCACGTTGCCGATCGCGACGATGGCGCCGTCCTCGTCGAGCGGGCAGGCCCCGGCCGTGAAGACCAGCGGCGCCCCGTTCGCCACCGCGGCGTAGGCGTAGGGGGCGGTGTCGGCCAGCGCCTCGACCCGGACCAGCTCGACGTGCGTCATGCGCCCCACTGAACCAGACGCCCCGAACGTCGCCGGACGTCATGCGCACCGGCAGCCCCGACCACCACCTCGTATGACGCCCCGAGACCGCCGCGACGAAAGCGACACCGACCCGCCGCTCTCGCGAGCGACGGGTCGGTGGGTGGAGCCTGGTGCTGCGGCGCCCAGAAGGACTAGAAGTCCATGCCGCCCATGCCGCCGGTGGGGTCGCCCGCGGGGGCGGCCTTCTCCGGCTTGTCGGCCACGACGGCCTCGGTGGTGAGGAACAGCGCGGCGATCGACGCGGCGTTCTGCAGGGCCGAGCGGGTCACCTTGGCGGGGTCGGGGATGCCGGCCGCCAGCATGTCGACGTACTCGCCGGTGGCGGCGTTGAGGCCGAAGCCGACCTCGAGGCCGGCCACCTTCTCCGCCACGACGCCACCCTCGAGACCGGCGTTGATCGCGATCTGCTTGAGCGGGGCGCTGAGCGCGACGCGGACGATGTTGGCACCGGTGGCCTCGTCGCCCTCGAGCTCGAGCTTCTCGAACGCACGGGCACCGGCCTGGACCAGCGACACGCCGCCGCCGGCGACGATGCCCTCCTCGACCGACGCCTTGGCGGCGCGGACGGCGTCCTCGATGCGGTGCTTGCGCTCCTTGAGCTCGACCTCGGTGGCCGCGCCGACCTTGATGACCGCGACGCCGCCGGCCAGCTTGGCCAGGCGCTCCTGCAGCTTCTCGCGGTCGTAGTCGGAGTCGGACTTCTCGATCTCGGCGCGGATCTGGTTGACCCGGCCCTCGATCTGGCCGGCGTCGCCCGCACCCTCGACGATGGTGGTCTCGTCCTTGGTGATGACGATCTTGCGGGCCTGGCCGAGCAGGTCGAGACCGGCGTTCTCGAGCTTGAGGCCGACCTCCTCGGAGATGACCTGGCCGCCGGTCAGGATCGCGATGTCCTGCAGCATGGCCTTGCGGCGGTCACCGAAGCCGGGGGCCTTGACGGCGACCGACTTGAAGGTGCCGCGGATCTTGTTGACGACCAGCGTCGAGAGCGCCTCGCCGTCGACGTCCTCGGCGAGGATGACGAGCGGCTTGCCCGACTGCATGACCTTCTCGAGCACCGGCAGCAGGTCCTTGACGTTGCTGACCTTGGAGTTGGCGATGAGGACGTAGGGGTCCTCCAGCACGGTCTCCATGCGCTCGGGGTCGGTGACGAAGTAGGCCGAGATGTAGCCCTTGTCGAACCGCATGCCCTCGGTGAGCTCGAGGTCGAGCCCGAAGGTGTTCGACTCCTCGACGGTGATGACGCCTTCCTTGCCGACCTTGTCCATCGCCTCGGCGATGATGTCGCCGACGGACTGGTCGCCACCGGCCGAGATGGCCGCGACGGAGGCGATCTGCTCCTTGGTCTCGACCTCCTTGGCCAGGTTGGTCAGCTGCTCGGAGACGAGCTCGACGGCCTTCTCGATGCCGCGCTTGACGCCCATCGGGTTGGCACCCGCGGCGACGTTGCGCAGGCCCTCGCGGACCATGGCCTGGGCGAGGACGGTCGCGGTCGTCGTACCGTCACCGGCGACGTCGTCGGTCTTCTTCGCGACCTCCTTGACCAGCTCGGCGCCGATCTTCTCGTAGGGGTCCTCGAGGTCGATCTCCTTGGCGATGCTCACGCCGTCGTTGGTGATCGTGGGGGCACCCCACTTCTTCTCGAGCACGACGTTGCGGCCCTTGGGGCCGAGGGTGACCTTGACGGCGTCGGCGAGCGTGTTCATGCCACGCTCGAGGCCGCGCCGGGCCTCCTCGTTGAAAGCAATCAGCTTCGGCATAACTCCTGCGATTCCTGTGGATGGAGTGCGGGGTGCGGCTCGGTGGGCTGCCCGCGACGGACGACGTGCTCGTCCGGGCGATCCCTTCACGCCCGGCGTGCGCGCCTCAGCTGGCACCGTTCCGGCTGTCACTCTCGCAATGAGAGTGCCAACACATGTTTAGCACTCGACACCGGCGAGTGCAAAGCCTCTCGGCGTCTCCCGGCAGGGTCTCAGCGAGCTCTCAGCGGTGGGTCAGCGCACCCGCGACCGGCGGGCCCGGCGGGCGGGCCGGGGTGCGTCGAGCAGCACCCGGCACCCGACGTCGCCGTCGGGGAAGGCGGCCTCGACGTCGGCGGTGACGGCCGCCGCGGCGGCGGTCAGCTCGGCCGGGTCGGCGTAGGGGTCGATGCGGGCGCGCACCTCCACCACGGGCAGGCGGCGCACGACCGTCGTCCGGCCACGGGCGTCGACGACCGGGGCGAGCTGCTCGAGCCGCTTCGCGCAGCCGTCGGCGACGGAGCGCAGGTCGGCGTCGAGGCTGCCGGCGCCCCCGCTGCCGCGCAGCCGGTGGGACGACGGCCCCGGGCGTGCGAGGTGGGCGAGCAGCCACCACAGCCCGACCAGGCCGAGCACGACGGTGCCGCCGGCGAACGCCCACGGCCACCACGACGTGCCGACGAGGTCGTCGGCGGCGTCGGTGCTCACCGCGCGGGGCAGGTCGAGCACGACCTCGTAGCGCCAGTCGAGGGCGAGCAGCCCGGCGCCCAGGAGCACCAGGCCGAGCACGACGGTGCCGAGGCGGTCGACCACGCGCAGCCGGCGGGTCACGACTCGAGCTCCGTGGTGCGGACCGCGACCGTGGTCGGGGTCAGGGCGCCGACGCCGGCGGTCACGGCCGCCTGGACGTCGGAGGTCACGTCGTCCGCCGCGCGGTCGGTGGGTGCGTCGGTCGTGGCGGTCGTGTGCGTGACCGCCTGCACCACCACCTGGCGCCGGCCCGCTCGGACGACCTCGGCGCCGACCACGCCGGGGACGTGGTCGGCGACCGAGGTCGCGAGCGTCGCCAGCGCGCGCGGCGAGATCCACACGTCACCGCGACCATCGTCGCCGGTCACGGGGACATGGGTTCGCCGGCTCGGGGCCAGCCCCACCAGGAGCAGGACCACCCCCAGCACGGCGACGACTACGGCCGCCACCACGATCGCGGTGGACGGCGTCGTCCCGTCGACGGCGTCGAGCACGTCACGGGACCAGGAGGAACCGTCGGTGAGCCCGCGGTCGACGAGCAGGTCGTGCACGCCGACGACGGCGAGGCCGACGAGGGCCAGCGCCACGAGCACCGCCACGACGACACCGCGGTAGGCCCGGCGGGGCGGACGTCGCCTCGCGGTGCGCTCCGCGGCGCTCACTCGACCCGACGACCCGCGCGCGGGTCGTCGCTCCCGACCACCGCGTGGGCGGTCACGTCGACACGGGTGATCGGCACGCCCGACAGGCGAGCGGTCTCGGCGCGCACGTGCTCGCGCACCTCCGCGGCGATGCGGGCCACGGGAGCGGGCCACCCGCACGCCACGTCGAGGACCACGCGAGCCGTGCGGCCCCGGCGCACCACCTCGGCGCGCGGCAGGGTGGCGCCGCGCAGGCGGCCGAGCGCCGGCTCGTGGGACGTCGTCCCCGGCGTCTGCAGCGCGGCGTGCTCGGCGATGCGGCGCAGCACCTTGTCGCGCACCTCGAGCCGACCACGCTGGTCGGCGGGTGCGCGCGCCCCGACGAGGGCGGCGGGGAGGGTGGTGCCGGAGCCGTCAGCCACGACGGCCCCGCACCAGTGCCCCGAGGTCGAGCTCGCCGTCGACGTGGCCGCCGATGAGGTAGCCGGCCGCGCCGAGCACGAGGGCGAGCAGGAAGCCGACCAGCCCTCCGGCCACGATGGCGATCGTGAGCAGCAGGCCGGCGATCAGGCCGAGGGTCGAGGTGGTCATCGGGGTCTCCTAGTGGTGCGGGTCGTGGTGCGGGTCGGTGTCGGGTGCCGGCTCGTCGGGACGTCGTCCCGGCAGGCGCAGGTCGCGCACGCGTCGTGCGCCGTCGGCCACCGCGCGCCGCGCCGCCCCCCAGCGGCGGCGCCGTCGCGTGCGGGCCGAGGGCACCAGGCGCACGTCGTGCCGGGCGCCGTGCGGGCCTGCGGTCGCGGCGCCCGAGCCCCGCGTCGGCCGCTCCAGCGCGGCCATGGCGGCCACGAAGGCCTCCGGGTCGCCGCCGAGGTCGGGATGGTGCTGCCGGGCGACGCGGCGTCGCTCGGCTGCCCGCTCCCGCTCCTCGGGCGTCACGGTCACCGCCGCCAGCTGATGGTGAGCGGCCCCGCCGTCGCTCCTGGCGCCCCCGGCGCGGCAGGAGCGACGACGTCCTCGACGACCACGTCGACCGGTCCGGCGCCGCCGGACGGGCCGTCGGTGCCGCCGAGGTGGGCCTGCGCGGCGGCGCGGACCCGCTCGCTGGTCTCGAGCAGCGCGGAACCCCACTCGAGCACCACGTGCACCGAGCACCGCTCGTCACGCAGGCGGACGCCGGTGACCCGGCGTCCCGGCAGGTAGGTGGCGACCTCGCCGTGCGCGCCCCCGTGCAGGCCGACGACCCCCGGCACCGCGGTGACGGCGGCCGCGATGCGGTCGGCCGTCGTGGCGGCGTGGTGGGCGTCGGCGCCGGTGGGGGTCTCGGCCCCCTGGGGCGCGCTCGGTCCGGTGCTCACCGTGTGGTCCTCGACGTCACTCGACCCGCGGGGCGGTGTCGGTGTCGTCGGAGCCACCGTCGTCGAGGAAGATGTCGTGGACGGTGATGTTGACCTCGGTGACCTCGAGGCTGGTCATCTGCTCGACCGCGGCGATGACGTTGCGGCGGATGGCGACGGCCAGGTCGGCGATCGAGACGCCGTACTCGGCGACGATGTCGAGGTCGATGGCGGCCTGCCGCTCGCCCACCTCGACGCCGACGCCCTGGCTCAGGTTGGTGCGCGAGCCGGGGATGCGCTCGCGGATCGCGCCCACCGCGCGGGCGGCGCCGCCGCCGAGGGCGTGCACGCCGCTGATCTCGCGGGTGGCGATGCCGGCGATCTTCGACACGACGGTGTCGGCGATGGAGGTGCGTCCCTGGTCGGAGACCAGTCCGCCGGACTCACGGACGGCGACCTCGCTGCCGCCTCCGGTGGGGCGTGCCTTGCTGGTCTTGGGTGCGGCGTCGGTGGCCTGCGTCATGATCGCGTCCTCTCGTCTCGGGTGACTTGGTACGTGCGTTGGTCGCGGCGGGGATCCGGATCGTCACGCGGATCGTGCTGTGAACTGGGTCACATCCGTGAGCCGCTCCTGCGGCGTCGCCGGCCGCCCCGACGGGTGAGCAGGCGCTTGACACGATGACCCGGTGACCGAGGGCGAGCGTGACGCGCCCAGCGACGAGGCGTTGGTCCGCGCCGCCCGGCTGGGCGACCAGGAGGCCTTCGGCGCCATCGTCGAGCGGCACGGCCCCTGGATGTACCGCTACGCCACCCGGCTGGTGCACGGCAGCCACGCCGACGCGGCCGAGGTGACGCAGGAGGCCTTCGTCTCTGCCTGGCGCGGCCTCGACCGGTTCGAGGGCCGCTCCTCGCTGCGCACGTGGCTGTTCCGCCTGGTGCACCGGCGGGCGGTCGACCTCGCCCGGCACAAGCGGGCCACGCCGGTCGACGACGCGCTGCTGGCGCACCTCGTGCGACCCTCGACCGAGAACCCGCTGCAGAGCCTGCTCGACGGTGAGCTGCTCGACGCCCTGCAGCACGCGCTCGACGAGCTGCCGTGGAACCAGCGGGCCGCGTGGCTGCTGCGCGAGGTGGAGGGCCTGTCGTACGCAGAGATCGCGGAGGCGTTGTCGATGCCCGTGGGCGCGGTGCGCGGGCACCTGCACCGCGGACGTCGCACCGTGGCGGAGAGGATGGCGAGATGGCGGTAGAGCCGACCGACCCCCTGGTGCGGGCGACGATCGCCGCGCGCGAGGCCCCGGTGCCCCCCGAGTGGCCGCGCGTCGCGGCCGCCATCCGCGAGCGGGTGCGCGGCGTCATCGTGCCGGCCGCGCCGGTGCTGGCGCGCACCGCGCCCGACGGCGCCCTGACGTTCGTCTCGACGCGCGTGGTGGTCGCGGTGCTGCGCGCGCGTCTCACCGGACCCGACTTCGTGGTCTCCGGCCTCGACCTCGACGTCGACCGCGCCCGACTGCTCGCCGCGCGGGTGACGGTGGTGGTGCGCTTCGGCGTGGTGCTCGACGAGGTGGCGGACGCCGTCCGCGCCACGACCGAGGCGACCCTCGCCGAGCTGCTGCCCGACGCCGACCCCGCCCCCGTCGCCGTCCACGTCGCCGACGTCGTCGAGGGCGATCCCCGACGCTGACCCGTCGGACATGTCTGACGGGTCGACGGCACCTGGGCGCTGACCCGTCGGACATGTCTGACGGGTCGACGTCGATCTCGCCGGTTCCCGCGCGTCATCGGGCTGACAGACTCACCCCGAGCGAAGGGACCCACGCGATGTCCACCACGTACGCCGTGCTGCTGCCGGCCGACGAGAGCGCCTGGGAGGCGGCCTCGGCCGACGACCGCGCGGCCACCTACGCCCGGCACCACGCGTTCATGGCCGCGCTGGCCGAGCGTGGCCACCGGCTGACCGGCGGTGCCGAGCTCACCCACTCGCGCGAGACCCGCCAGGTGCGGCGCGTCGACGGCGACCTGGTCGTTACCGACGGTCCCTACGCCGAGACGGCCGAGCAGCTCACCGGCTTCTACCTCGTCGAGAGCGACGACCCCGACGACCTCGTCGCGTGCTGCGGCCTGCTGGCCGACGGCGACGGCGCCGTCGAGGTGCGCGCCGCGGTCCCCGGGGCGACCACCGCGTGAGCCGCTACCTGCTGCTGCTCACCGAGCCCGACCACTTCGCCAAGTGGGACGCCGCGGGCGACGCCGGGCAGGAGCGTGCCTTCGCCGCCTTCCGGGCCTTCCACGCCGCCGTGCGCGAGCGGGGCGCCATCGTCGGCGGCGAGGCACTGGCCCACCCCGCCACCGCCCGCACGGTGCGGCCGGGTGACGACCCCGCGACCCGGCCGGTCACCGAGGGCCCCTACGTCGAGACCGTCGAGCAGCTGGGCGGGTTCTACCTCGTCGAGGCGCCCGACCTCGCCACCGCCGTCGACCTCGCCGCGCTGTTGCCGGCCGAGTACGACGTCGAGGTGCGCGCGTGCCTCGACGCGGGGGTCCCCGACGCGTGAGCCCGGCATGACGGCGCTCGAGACGGCGCTGCGCGACGACTGGGGCCGGCTGCTGGCCCTGCTCGTCGCGCGCTACCGGCGTCTCGACCTGGCCGAGGACGCGCTGGGCGACGCGTTCGAGGCCGCCGCGCGCACCTGGCCGCGCGACGGCGTCCCCGACAACCCGGCCGCGTGGCTGCTCACCGCCGCCCGCCGCCGCGCCCTCGACCGGCTGCGCGCCGAGGGCGTGGCGGCCAAGTCCCTGCCCGTGCTGGCCGTGGAGGCCGGCGTCACCGAGGAGGCCCAGCGCGTCATGGCCGACGGCACCCGCACCGGCGAGGCCGGCGCCGCCGACGAGCGGCTGCGGCTGGTGCTGCTGTGCGCCCACCCCTCCCTCGCCCCCGAGGCGGGGGCCGCGCTGACGCTGCGCCTGGTGCTCGGCGTCCCGACCGCCGACATCGCGCGGCTGTTCCTGGTGCCCACCGCCACGATGGCCGCGCGCCTCACCCGGGCCCGCAAGCGTCTGGCCGGCGAGGCGTTCGCGGTGCCCACCGGCCCCGAGCTGCGGGCACGGGTGAGCGCGGTGGCCGACATCGCCTACCTCGCCTTCACCGCCGGCTACGCCCCCGGCTCGGGCGAGGACGTCGTCCGCGCGGCCGAGGCGGGCGAGGCACTGCGGCTGGTGCGGGTGCTGCGCGAGGTCGCGCCGGCCGACTCGCGCGACGACCTCGACGCCCTGCTCGCCCTGATGCTGCTGCAGCACTCGCGGCGCGACGCGCGCGTGACCCCCGGCCCCGACGGCCCGGCGCTGGTGCTGCTGCCCGACCAGGACCGCAGCCGCTGGCACGCCGACGAGGTCACCGAGGCGCTCGGACTGCTGCTGCCGCTCGCCCGCAGCGCACCGTCGACGCCCTACCTGCTGCAGGCGCTGATCGCGGCCGAGCACGCCACCGCCCCCACCGCCGCCGACACCGACTGGACGCGCGTCGCCGGCTGGTACGCCGAGCTCGAGGCGCTCACCGGCTCGCCGGTCGTGCGGCTCAACCGGGCCGTCGCCGTCGCCGAGGCCGACGGCCCGGACGCCGGGCTGCGGCTGCTCGACGGCCTCGAGCTGCCCGGGCACCGGCTGCCCGCCGTCCGGGGTGAGCTGCTGGCCCGGGCCGGCCGCGACGCCGAGGCCGCCGCCGCACTGGACGCCGCCCTGCTGGCCTGCGGCAACGCCGCCGAGGCCGCGCACCTGCGCCGCCGCCGGGCCGACCTGCCCTGAGGCTCAGCCGAGGTCACCCAGGCTCACCCAGGGGTATGGGCGGGCGCGATACCCGTCCGTAACATCGCGGGCCTCCCTGCGTTGTTCCTGGTGACACACCCGCGTCGACACGAGGTTCCCCATGCCTTTCCGGCCTTCCCGGCTCTTCCCACGCCGCACCGCGGCCGTCCTGTCCGTGGGCGCCGCCGGCGCCCTGGTGCTGCTGAGCGCCGTCCCGGGCTCCAGCGCGCCGGTCACCATCGCCCAGGCCACGGCCACCGGGCTCGAGGTGACCGTCGCCGGCAGCCCCGTCAACAGCGACACCTACCGCGTCACCAACGACGGCACGGGCGAGCAGAGCCTGGGCACCAACAAGCCCACCGTGCGGCTGCTCGGCAACCAGTCGTTCCTGCAGGGCGGGCTGCTCGCCCAGGACGCCGCCACGAAGGTCACCGGCCGCACCGGCCGCTCCGTGGCCTGCGCCGGTCTCGCGGGCGATGGCGGCAGCCTCGGCGCCGTCGGCGAGGGCTTCTGCCTGCGGCCGGGCGACAACGCCACGATCAACGCCGGCAGCATCGACCTGTCGAAGCTGACCATCCTCGAGTCCGACCCGCTGGCCGACCTCGCCGGCCCGCTCGACGACCAGCTCACCCAGCAGCTGCGCGACCAGGTCTTCCCGCAGCTGCAGGAGGGCCTGCAGCAGGCACTCGAGCAGCTCGGCCTGAACGTCAACCTCGACCTCGGCGCCGTCCAGAGCCAGTGCACCGCGGGCCCCGGGTTCGGCCGCGGCGACAGCCAGCTCACCGACGCCGCGCTGTACGTCGAGGTGCAGGGCCAGCGCGTCGACCTGCTGCGCTTCCCGACCAACCCCGGGCCGAACACCAAGGTCGTGACGAACCTCGACGCGGTCGTCGACCAGATCAGCGGTGCGCTGCAGGAACAGCTGACGACCAGCCTGCAGGGCGCGCTCGCCCAGCTCGGCCCGGTCGCCGAGCAGCTGTTCGACCAGCTCAACGCGAACCTCGTCACCACGCTGCAGGAGCAGCTGGCGCCGCTGGAGGAGAACGTGCTCGACGGCACGCTCAACCGCCAGGTCAAGCGCTCGGCCGACAGCATCGAGGTCACCGCGCTCGACCTGCGCGTGCTCCCGGCGGCCGACGCCGCCGCGGGCTTCGAGGTGCTGCACGTGGTCGTCGGCCGCTCCACCTGCGGCCCCGGTGGTCGCCTGGCGCCCGAGCCGCAGCCCACACCGACGCCCACGCCGACCCCCGACCCGAAGCCGGCGCCCGTCGTCCCGACGCGCATCCCGTCCGGCCTGGCCGACGCCCCCGACGCGGCGGCCCCGGCCCCGCAGCACGACGACCTGCTCCCGCTGCTGCTCGTCGGCGGCCTGATCGCGCTCGCCGGCGGCGCCGGCGTCGTGTCCTACCGCCGTGCCCTCCGGTAGCGGGTCCGGCTCCTCCGGGGGGATCGGCGGTCGGCTCGACGCCCTGCTCTCCGGCCTGGCCACGATGCTGCTCGTCGTGGCCGGCGGCATGGCCGTGGTCGGGCTGGCGTCGTCGTTCCTCGGCGGCGACGACGAGCCCGAGCGGACCGACGTCCCGGCCGCGGCGCCCATCGAGCTGCGGGTGGCCGAGCTCGGCATCAAGGCGAAGGTGGTGCCGATCCAGCTGAGCCCCGACGCCGTCCTCGACCCGCCGAACGACCCCGACGTCGTCGGCTGGTGGGACGACAGCGCCCGCCCCGGCGCCGACACCGGCCAGGTCGTCATCACCGGGCACACCGTGCACACCGGCGGCGGCGCGCTCGACCGCCTCAGCGAGGAGGAGCCCGGCGGGCGGCCCATCGTGCTGCGCACCAAGGCCGGCGTGCAGCGCTACGCGGTCACCAAGCGGATCGTGGCCAGCCCCGAGGAGGTCGCCGCCCGGGCCGAGAAGCTCTTCGGCCAGGACCGCCGCGAGCCGGGCGGCGCCCGCCTGGTGCTGGTGACCTGCACCGACTGGAACGGCAGCTTCTACGAGAGCAACGTCATCATCATGGCCCGCCAGCTCTGAGCGGCCGGGGTCAGCCGACGGGGACGAGCCGCACGGAGAGGAAGGTCTCCTCGTCGGCGATGTCGCGGTCCCAGTCGATGGCGATGCTGCGCGGGACGCCGTCGCGGAACCTCACGCGGACGTCGTCCGCCTCGGCGTAGCCACGGCGCAGCAGCCGGTAGAGCTCGGCGACCTCCCAGCCGTGGCGTCGCAGCTCGCGGCCGCCGACGTAGCTCACCGAGAGCACCCGGCGGCCGTCGACCGACGTGCGGACCGGCCGGCGCTGGACGCACTCGCAGGAGCGACGCACGTCGGTGAGGTAGCGCGGGAGGTCCTGGCTGCGCCAGACGTTCCACTGCCGCCGCAGCCGCACCGGGTCGGTGCGCCGGGGCGCAAACGGCTCGATGCGGTAGGGCGCGGCCGGCACCGGGGCCGAGGTCACGACCTGCGTGGTGGCCGCCCCCGGGGCCGGACGGGCCTGGGCCGGACCGGCACCCAGGCCGAGCCCGATCGGGCCGACGACCGCGCCGGCGAGGAGGAGGGACAGGGCGCGGGCGGGGCGGGTCGGCACGAGGGCTCCTGGGCGGGTGTCGGTGGGTTCAGCCTCCGGCGACGGCCGGGATCACCGAGATCCTGCTCCCGTCGGGCGTGGCGGTCGCGAGGTCGTCGAGGAACCGGACGTCGTCGTCACCCACGTAGACGTTGACGAAGCGGCGGAGGTTGCCACCGTCGTCCAGGATGCGGCCCTTGATGCCGGCGTAGCTGGCGTCGAGGTCGTCGAGCACCTCGGCCAGGGTCGCCCCCGACGCGCTCACCTCCGACTCGCCCCCGGTGTAGGTGCGCAGGATGGTCGGGACGCGGACGCTGACGCTCATGCTGCTGGTGGCTCCCTGTCGATGGTCAGACGGTGTTCAGTCGGTGGTCAAGCCGTGGTCAGGCGATGCCGGCGGCCTTGAAGGCGCCGTAGTTGGGGGCGATGGTCGCGGCGGCCGAGACGGCGCCGGGGCCGGTCGCGACGGCGTCCAGCGTCTTCAGGCCGTGGCCGGTGTTGATGACGACGGTCTCGAGGGTGGGGTCGAGCTGGCCGGTCTCGACGAGCTTCTTCAGCACACCGACGGTGGTGCCGCCGGCGGTCTCGGTGAAGACGCCCTCGGTGCGGGCGAGCAGCACGATCGCCTCGCGCACCTGCTGGTCGGTGATGTCCTCGACCGCGCCGCCGGTGGAGCGGCAGATGTCGAGCACGTAGATGCCGTCGGCCGGGTTGCCGATGGCCAGGCTCTTGGCGATGGTGTCGGGCTTGACCGGGCGGATGGCGTCGCCGCCGGTCTTGTAGGCGACCGAGACCGGCGAGCAGCCGGTGGCCTGGGCGCCGTAGACCTTGTAGGGCTTGTCCTCGACCAGGCCGAGGGCGATGAGCTCCTGGAAGGCCTTGTGCACCTTGGTCAGCTGCGAGCCCGAGGCGACCGGGATGACGATCTGGTCGGGCAGCCGCCAGCCGAGCTGCTCGGCGATCTCGTAGCCGAGCGTCTTGGAGCCCTCGGCGTAGTAGGGCCGCACGTTGACGTTGACGAACGCCCAGCCGTCCTCCTCGCCGGCGATCTCGGAGGCGAGCTTGTTGACGTCGTCGTAGTTGCCGTCGACGGCGACCAGCGAGTCGGTGAAGACCGCCGAGTTGACCTGCTTGGGCTGCTCGAGGTTGCTGGGGATGAAGACCACGGTGCGGATGCCGGCCCGGGCGCCGGCCGCGGCGACGGCGTTGGCCAGGTTGCCGGTGCTCGGGCAGGCGAAGACGGTGCTGCCGAGCTCGCGGGCGGCCGAGAGGGCGCAGGCGACGACGCGGTCCTTGAAGGAGTTCGTCGGGTTGGTGGAGTCGTCCTTGACCCACAGCTTCTCGATGCCGAGCGCGGCGCCGAGGTTGTTCGCACGCAGCAGCCGGGTGAAGCCGGGCTCGGTGTTCGGGCTGGTCTCGATGTCGTCCGGCACCGGCAGCAGCGCCTTGTAGCGCCAGATGTTGCGGGGGCCGGCCTCGATCTGCTCGCGGGTCACGGTCGGGAAGTCGTAGGCGATCTCGAGCGGTCCGAAGCACTCCAGACACGCGTAGTGGGGGCCGAGCTCGGCCTCGGTGCCGCACTCGCGGCACTTCAGGGCACGGGCGTGGCCGAAGGCGCCGTCGCGGACGACGTGCCCGCCCTGACCGGTGGTGCCGGCGGTGGTCCGCTCGATGGTGGGAGCGCTCATGATGGATCCTCCTTCTCATCTTCCCCGGGGCGGATCTCGCGACCGGGCGGATGTGGCACCACTTCCACGATCCGGCCCGACGTCTGGTCGGGGGCGGAGGCTCGTGGCGGTTGCCGGGACTTCACTGGGCCGTTCCCTCAGTCCCTCTTGATGAGCTGGTGACGACTGTACGTGCTGCCGTCTCACGATGCGTCACCCGGTCCCGACATGCGGACGCCGTCGCGCCGTCTGGCGAGACGGGACGCCGGGCGGTAGTCCCTGACGAGAATCAAGGATTCGACGTGCCAGACCTTGATTTTCGTCAGGGACTATCGGCCTGGGCCGGCCTCAGGCTCGGGTGGCGGCGGCCTCGTCGGTGAGGCGGCGGAGGAGGTCGAGCACGCCGTCGGGGCCGGGGACGACGACGTCGGCGCGGTCGACGAGGGCGCCCTGCTCGTCGGAGGACGAGGCCACCAGCAGCGTCGGCATCCCGTCGGCGGCGAGGACGTCGACGGCGTCGAAGGCCTCGAGGTCGCCGAGGTCGTCGCCGGCGAAGACGAAGCCGCCGGCGTCCAGCTCGTCGACCAGGGTGCGCACCGCGACGCCCTTGTTCATGCCGGGCGAGCGCACCTCGATGACGCTGCGGCCGGGCTCGACGACGAGGTCGTGGCGGTGGGCGAGCTCCTCGAGCTCGGGCAGCAGCCGTTCGAAGGCGGCGTCGTCGTCCGGCAGCCGCCGGGTGTGGACGGCGACCGCGAGGCCCTTGCCCTCCACGTGCGCCTGCGCGGCGTCGAGACGGCGCAGCACCCGCGGCAGCTCGCGCTCGAAGGTGGCGAGACCGGCGGGCGGGCGGGGGCCGACGACGCGGCGGTTGGTCGAGCTCCAGCGCTCGTTGCCGTACTGGCCGAAGAGGTAGAGGTCCTTGCCGGCGTCGCCGATGGCGTTGCCGACCTCCTCGAGGCCGCCGAGGGCGAGGGCCTGCCGCGCCGGGCGGCCGGTGACGACCGCGACGGCGCGCACCTGGGCGGCTAAGGAGACGAGCACGTCGCCGGCGTCGTCGTGGATGTGCGCCTGCGCAGGGTCGTCGACGATGGGCGCGAGGGTGCCGTCGAAGTCGAGGCCGACCACGACCTCGGCGCTGGCGCGCACCACGGCGGCCCAGCGGCGCTCGCCGTCGGTCGAGGTGAACTCCACGGCCCGCAGCCTTCCAGACGCCCGCGAGCGGCGCGGCGCTGGACTAGAGCTCGCCGGTGAGGATGACCGTGAGCCGGTCGAGCTTCATCGACCCGACGGCCGGGTTGAGGCGGTCGATGCCGAGGTCGAGGGCCAGCTGCTTGGCGGCCCGCTCGAGCCGCGGCGGGAAGTAGACGGTGTTGGCCGGGATGGTGCCGACCCAGTTGTCGGTGCCGACGACCTGCCACCCCGCGTCGGCGGCCTGGTCGCCGACCGAGCCGGCCAGGCCGGTGATGCCGGAGTTGTTGTAGACCTCGACGAAGACCTTGGCCCGCTCGATCGGCTTGGGCTTCGGCTTGGGCTTCGGCGGGTCGGTCTTCGTGGTCGCGCTCGGCTCGGCGGACGGCGCGGCCTCCTGCCCGGCGGTCTCGGCGACCGGCTTCTCCTCGGGCGGGTTGTCGCGGGTGACGACGTAGGCGAGCGCGGCCATGAGGACGGCCACGACGCTGAGCATCACCACGCCCGAGGGCAGGACGACGCCGCGCTGGGTGCGGCCGGGACGGGGGCTCTCGTCGTCCAGGTCGCGCTCGGGGGTGCGCCCGGGACCCTCGCCGGTGCCGGCCACGGCTAGATCTCGAAGCCCAGGCGGCGGGCGGAGCGCTGGCGCTGCCGCTCGGAGCGCAGCCGGCGCAGCCGGCGCACGAGCAGCGGGTCGGCCTCGAGCGCCTCGGGACGGTCGATGAGCGCGTTCAGCACCTGGTAGTAGCGCGTCGAGCTCATGTCGAACTTCTCGCGGACCGCGGTCTCCTTGGCGCCTGCGTACTTCCACCACTGGCGCTCGAAGGCGAGGATGTCGCGGTCACGGTCGCTCAGGGACGCCGACGCGTCGCCGGGGGCGGCGTCGACGTGGTGTCGCTCGGCTTCCATCTCACTGCTCCTGCTCTCGCGCGGACGGGTCGCGGTCGGGCACCACTGTAGACGCTGAATCACAGCAATGTCATTCGGCTCGCGGGAGGAGGGTGCCCGGGGGTGCGGGCCCTAGCCTGGCCCGATGCAGACCGTCCGCTGGGGAGTCCTGGCCACCGGCAAGATCGCCCGCAAGGTCGCGGGCGAGATCGCGCTCGTCGACGGCGCCGAGGTGACCGCCGTCGGGTCGCGCTCGCTCGAGGGCGCCCGCGCGTTCGCCGCCGAATACGGCGGCCGGCCCCACGGCTCCTACGAGGACCTCGTGCGCGACCCCGACGTCGACGTCGTCTACGTCGCCACCCCGCACGCCCTGCACCTCGAGCACGCCCGGCTCGCCTTCGAGGCCGGCAAGCACGTGCTGTGCGAGAAGCCGCTCGCCGTCTCGGTGGCCGACGCCGAGCAGATGGTGGCGCTCGCCCGCCAGCACGACCGCTTCCTCATGGAGGCGATGTGGACGGCGTGCCACCCGGTCGTGCACGCGGTGGCCGACGGCCTGCGCTCGGGCCGCTACGGCACCCCGCGGCACCTGCACGCCGAGCTCGGCTTCCGGGTCGACGCCGACCCGTCCGACCGGCTGCTCGACCCCGCCCTCGGCGCGAGCGCGCTGCTCGACATGGGCGTCTACCCGCTCACCCTCGCCCACCTGCTGCTCGGCGAGGCGGAGGAGCTGCGCGCGGTGGGCTCGCTGTCCGAGCGCGGCTTCGACCTCGACACCGCGGTGGTCGGCCGCTACCCCGGCGGCGTCCTGGCCACGATGTCGTCGTCGATGACGTCGTGGTCCTCCCGCGCCGCCGCGATCGCCACCGACCTCGGCCGCATCGAGCTCGAGGACTTCCACCACCCCACCCGCGCCACCTTCACGCCGTGGGCCCGCGGCGAGGGAGACAACGACAAGGTGCAGCAGCAGGAGCCGGAGGTGATCGGCGGCGCCGACGCCGTCATCGGCACCGGCTACGGCAACGAGGTCGCCGAGGTCAGCCGCTGCGTGCGCCTCGACCTGCGCGAGAGCCCGCTCGTCCCCCACGCCCAGACCCTCACCCTGATGCGCCAGCTGGACGACGTCCGCGCCCAGCTCGGCACCACCGGCTGACCTGACCCCGGGGGCGATAGTCCCTGACGTTCGAGGGGTCGTCCGGCCGGGATGACCCCGCAAACGTCCGGGACTACCCGCCGGGGGCGGCGCGGAGGAAGCGGACGACGGCGAGCACCCGGCGGTGGGAGGCGTCGTCGTCGGGGGCGAGGCCGAGCTTGGCGAAGATCCGCTGGGTGTGCTTCTCGACGCCGCCGAGGGTCACCGAGAGCGCGTCGGCGATGGCGGCGTTCGAGCGGCCCTCGGCCATGAGCGCCAGCACCTCCCGCTCCCGCGGCGTGAGGTCGGCGAGCGGGTCGCGGCGGCGTCCCATCAGCTGCCGGACGACGAGCGGGTCGAGCACGGTGCCGCCGCCGGCGACCGTCTCGAGCGCGGCGAGGAACTCCTCGACGTCGCCGACGCGGTCCTTGAGCAGGTAGCCGGTGCCGCCGGCGTCGCCCGCGGCCAGCAGGTCGTCGGCGTAGGAGACCTCCACGTACTGCGAGAGCACCAGCAGCCGCGCGGCCGGCCACGCCCGCCGCACCTCGACGGCCGCCCGCAGCCCCTCGTCGGTGTGCGACGGCGGCATCCGCACGTCGACCAGGGCGAGGTCGGGGCGGTGCTCGAGGACGGCGCGCACCAGCGACGGCCCGTCGCCGACCGCGGCCACGACGTCGTGGCCGGCCTCGCCCAGCAGCAGCTGCAGGCCCTCGCGCAGCAGCACGGAGTCGTCGGCCACCACGATGCGCACGCCGCCATCCTCACGCAGCGCTGTCGGGGCTATCGGGCGCGTCGGCGCCGAGCGGGATCGAGGCCCCGACGACGGTCGGCCCGCCGTCGGGCGAGTCGACCTCGAGCACCCCGTCGACCCCGGCGAGGCGCTGGCGCAGCCCGGCCAGCCCCGACCCCTTGGCCAGGTGAGCGCCGCCGAGGCCGTCGTCCTGGACGACGACCGCCACCCACCCGGTGTCGCAGGTGACCGCCAGCGCCGCCCGGCTCGCGCCGCTGTGCTTGGCGATGTTGGTGAGCGCCTCGGCGACCACGAAGTAGACGGTGGTCTCGACGTGCGGCGGCAGCCGGTCGGGGACGTCGACGTGCGCGGCGGTCGGCACGGCGGCCCGCTGCAGCAGCTCGTCGAGCGCCGCCCGCAGCCCGCGGTCGACCAGCAGCGGCGGCGCGATGCCCCGCGAGAGCGCCCGCAGCTCGGCCACGGTCTCCTGCGCCTGCCGCAGCGCGTCGTCGAGGATCGCGCCGGCGCGGACGGGGTCGTCGTCCAGCTGCCGCTTGGCGCGGCCGAGGTCGATGCCGAGCCGCACCAGCCGCTGCTGCGGGCCGTCGTGGATGTCGCGCTCGAGCCGGCGCAGCGCGTCGGCCTCGGCCAGGCGGGCCGCCGAACGGCTGTCGCTGACGCGGCGCACCTCGGTCTGCAGCCGCGCCCGGCTGCACAGCAGCGCGTCGGCGGTGCCGGCGTGGACGGCGGCGCTCACCCGCACCGCGAGCGGCAGGGTGAGCAGCGCCAGCACGCCGAGCCCCAGGTTCAGCAGGCTCTCGGCCGCCCGGCCGTCGCCCCAGCCCATCAGCTCAGCCAGGCCCTCGTTGTCGTCGGGCAGCCACTGCTGCCAGAACCAGTACGTCAGGCCGCCGAGCGCCCCGGCCCACCATGCCACGACCACGCAGAACGCCGCCGTGCCGGTCACGAACCCGACCAGCGACCACAGCGAGTCGAGCCACGACTGCGGGTCGCGCAGCGGCGTCAGCACGCGGCGCACGCGACCGGCGTCCCGCCCGGCCACGAGGTAGGACGGCGACGGCGCCCCGCGGCCGAGCAGCCGCGCGAGCCGGGCCCGCTCGACGTGCGCGAGCCCGCGCGCCAGCAGCACGGAGCCGGCGAGCACGGCCAGGCCGACCCACACCACGAGCAGGCCGGCACCGAGCGCCAGCCCGGTCACCACCGCCACGAAGGCGAGCACGGCCAGCGGGAAGCCGCTCAGCACGTAGGCGGTGTCACGGCCGAGGCGGGCCAGCAGGCCGGGCCCCGACGGTCGCGGCGACGTGGCGGTCGCGGGCGCGTCGGGCCCGGGCGGGGCGTGGGGGTCGGGTTCGGTCACGGGAAGGACGAGGGTCTCGCTCATGGATCCAGCGTCGTGCGGCACGACGCGCCGCACGATCCTGCCACCACCACAACCGGTGTCGGGCCAGCCCGACACCCCGCCGCCCGCCACGAACCGACCGGTCCCGGGATCCCACCCACCACGACCTATGCGGCGACACACCCCGGCGAGGTACTCCTCAGGGGTGTCCACCGCGGGGCGAAGCAACCCCGGGCCGACGCGAGCATGCTTCCGGGGTGCCCATCGCCCTCGGACGCCGCTCCGTGCTCTCGGCCGCCGCGCTCGGCGCCACCGCGGCCTTCTCCGGCTGCGCCGGCCTCACCGAGCGGGTCTCCAGCACCTCCCGCGGCGGTCGCGACCGCGTGACGCTGCAGGTCTACGGCACCGACACCGAGACCCGCATCTACCAGCGCCTGGCCGACCGGTTCTCCGAGCAGAACAAGGTGACCGTCGACGTCACCGTCGTCCCGTTCTCCGACTTCGCCACCGGCGTCGACGCCGGCCTGCTCTCGGGCACCGCGCCCGACGTGTTCCGCGTCGACTACCCCACGATGGGCCTCTACGCCGGCACCGAGCAGCTGCTCGACATCACCGACGCCCTCGACGAGCTGGTCTCCGACACCCGCTCGGCCTTCATGGACGCCGTGAGCACCGGCGACCGCTACTACGGCGTCCCGCAGCACGTCGACACCAGCGCGCTGGTCTACCGGCCCGACCTGCTGCGCGAGGCCGGCATCACCGCGGTGCCCGACCGCCCCGAGGACGCCTGGTCGTGGGAGGAGTTCGGCGAGGTCGCGGACAAGCTGCGCGACGCGGCGCCGGCCGGCCGCTCGGCGTTCGGCGTCAACTGGCAGGCCGCGGGCGCGTTCCGCTGGCTCAACTGGGTCTTCCAGGCCGGCGGCAACATGTACAACGAGGACCTCTCGGCGGCGATCATCGACGACGACGCCGGGCGCCGCGCGCTCGACTTCACCACCTCGTTCTTCGACAACGGGTGGGTGCCGGCCACGACGTCGACGAAGAGCGCCACCTACCCCGACGCCCTGTTCACCTCGGGCACGCTGTCGATGCTGTTCGCCGGCAACTTCCTCATCCCGGCCTTCGCCGAGACCATCGCCGACCGGTTCGAGTACGCCGTCACCTACCTGCCGCGCGACCAGCGCCGGGCCAGCGAGCTCGGCGGCAACGCGATCGTGGCCAACCGCGACGCCGGCAACCCCGAGCTGGCCACCGAGCTGATGGTCTTCCTCGCCTCCCGCGAGGCGATGGCCGAGTTCTGCTCCGAGGCCGTGCTGCTGCCCACCCGCGACTCTCTCATCGAGCAGGGCCTCGACTTCGCGCTGCGGCCCGACCTGATGCCGGTCTACACCGACATGATCACCACCATCGAGGACCGCGACGTCGCCGACGTCACGACCCCCACGTTCGCCGAGGTGAACGTCGACCTCGCCAACGAGCTCGAGCAGAGCTTCCTCAGCGGGCGCTCCACCGACGACACCCTCGCCACGCTGGCCGACCAGGTCACCGCCTCCGCCTACCTGAACGAGGGCTCGGCATGAGCACCCCACGACGTCCCTCGCCTCCTCCGCTGCGGTCCTCCGCCGACCGACGTCGAGGGGACCCCTCATGAGCACCACGACGACCCCCGCGCAGGACGACGCCCTCGACCCCGGCGGCGCGGGCGGCGTCCCGCCCGAGGAGGCACGCGCCGACCGGCCCGAGCGGTCGAGGCCGCCGCGCCGGTGGCAGTCGGCGGCGGCGTGGACGATGCTCGCGCCCAACCTGGTGCTGCTCGGCGTCTTCCTGGTCGTGCCGCTGGGCTGGGCGATCGTCATGTCGTTCCAGGCCAAGCGCTCCTTCGGCCCCGGCCGCTGGAACGGCCTGGAGAACCTCGGCCGGCTCCTCGGCGACGACGTCTTCTGGCGGGCGCTGCTCAACACCGCGATCTTCACCGCCGTCTGCGTGCCCGTCGCGGTGGCCGCGGGCCTGGGTCTCGCGCTGCTGATGAACAAGGCGCTGCCCGGCCGCGGCGTCTTCCGCACCGTCGTCTACCTGCCGATCGTCGTCAGCACCCTCGTCACCTCGCTGATCGGGCTGCTGCTGTTCGACGAGACCGTCGGGATCATCAACGGGGTGCTGCGCGACCTCGGCCTCGGCCAGGTCGCCTGGCAGACCGACGGCGTGCTGGCGATGACCTCGGTCATCATCATGACGCTGTGGACCCGCATCGGGTTCGCGATGATCATCTACCTCGCCGCCCTGCAGGACCTCGACCCGCAGCTGGTCGAGGCGGCCGAGCTCGACGGTGCGAGCCGCTTCAACGTCGTGCGCCACATCGTGGTGCCGACGCTGCGACCCACCACGTTCTTCCTGGTCGTCATCAACATGATCTGGTCGTTCCAGGTCTTCGACATCGTCTTCGTGATGACCAACGGCGGGCCCGGCTACGACACCACGATGCTGGTCACCTACGCCTACGACGAGGGCTTCGGCCCCGCCCGCAACTTCGGCTACGGCGCCACGGTCGGCGTCGTGCTGTTCGTCATCACCACGGTGATCGTGGTCTTCCAGGTGCGGCGCAACGCCCGCCGAGAGGAGGCGTGAGCGATGAGCAAGCCGGTGCGCTTCGGCGTCTGCCTCGTGGTCTTCGCGATCTTCGTGCTGCCGCTGTTCGCGATGGTGGTGGTCGCCTTCACCCCGCGCGCGTCGCTCTTCGACGGCGGCGCGTCGCTGTGGCCGTCGTCGTGGACCCTCGACAACTTCCGCACGGCCTTCGACAACTACCCGGTCGCGCGGTGGTTCGGCAACGCGCTGCTGGTGGCCACGCTGACCACGATCCTGTCGGTCGTGGTGAACCTGCTGGCCGGCTACGCCCTGGCCAAGATGCGCTTCCGCGGCCGCTCGGTCGTCTTCGTCGTCATCCTCAGCACGCTGGTGGTGCCGACGCAGGCGGTGATGATCCCGCAGTTCGAGCTGGTGGCCCGCATGGGCCTGATCGGCTTCTTCTGGGCGGTGGTGCTGCCCTCGGCCTCCACCGCGCTCGGCGTCTTCCTGGCCCGCCAGTTCTTCGTCTCCTTCCCCGACGAGCTCATCGACGCCGCCCGCGTCGACGGCTGCGGGCCGCTGACCGCCTTCCGCCGCATCGTGCTGCCCAACACCCGGCCGCTGGTCGCGGTGATGGTGCTGCTGGCGTTCATGACCCAGTGGAACGACTTCCTCTGGCCGCTGATCACGCTGCGCGACCCCGACCTCTACACGCTGCCGGTGGCGCTGCGGTTCCTGCAGGGCGCCTACGACGCCGACTACGGCGGCATCATGGCCGTGGCGCTGCTCTCGAGCCTGCCGCTGCTGATCCTGTTCGTGCTGCTGCAGCGCTACTTCGTCGCCGGGCTCACCCGGTCCGGTTTACGGTCCTGACCCCGGCCTGACTAGGGTCGAGGGGTGTCGGCCGACCTCCTGATCGTCGCCAACCGGTTGCCCGTCGACCGGGTCACCGAGCGCGACGGCAGCCGCGGCTGGCGGCGCTCCCCCGGTGGTCTGGTGACCGCGCTCGAGCCGGTGCTGCGCGCCAACGACGGCACCTGGGTCGGCTGGCCCGGGCTCGCCGAGGACGGCGACGACGAGGCCTACGAGCCGTTCGAGGACGACGGCATGAAGCTCGTGCCGATCAAGCTCGACGCGAGCGAGGTCGAGGAGTTCTACGAGGGCTTCAGCAACGGCACCGTCTGGCCGATCTACCACGACCTCGTCGCCAAGCCGGAGTTCCACCGCGAGTGGTGGGATGCCTACGTGCGGGTCAACCGGCGCTTCGCCGAGCGGGCCGCCGAGCTCGCCGCCGAGAACGCGACGGTGTGGGTGCACGACTACCAGCTGCAGCTGGTGCCGCAGATGTTGCGCGAGCTGCGGCCCGACCTGCTCATCGGGTTCTACCTGCACATCCCCTTCCCGCCGGCCGAGCTGTTCCTGCAGCTGCCGTGGCGCCGGCAGCTGCTCGAGGGCCTGCTCGGTGCCGACCTCGTCGGCTTCCAGCTGCCCGGCGGCGCCGCGAACTTCGTGCGCCTGGTGCGCCAGCGCGTGGGCCACAAGACGCACAAGGACCTCGTCTACCTGCCCGACGGCCGCACCGTGAAGGCCGCCGCGTTCCCGATCTCGATCGACGCCGCCGGCTTCGAGGAGCTCGCCGCCGGCGACGGCGTCGCCGCCCGGGTCAAGCAGCTGCGCGAGGCGCTCGGCAACCCGCGCCGGATCTTCCTCGGCGTCGACCGGCTCGACTACACCAAGGGCATCTACGCCCGCCTGCGCGCCTTCAGCGAGCTGCTCGAGGACGGCCGGCTCGACGTCGAGGACGCCGTCTTCGTGCAGGTCGCCGTCCCCTCGCGCGAGCGGGTCGAGCAGTACCGCATCCTGCGTGACGACATCGAGCGCCTCGTCGGCCGCGTCAACGGCGACCACGGCCGCATCGGCCGCCCCGCCATCAGCTACCTGCACAACTCGGTGCCGCGCGAGGAGATGGCCGCGCTCTACCGCGCCGCCGACGTCATGGTCGTCACGCCCTACCGCGACGGCATGAACCTCGTCGCCAAGGAGTACGTCGCCTGCCGCCTCGACGACGACGGTGCACTGGTGCTCTCGGAGTTCGCCGGCGCCGCCGACGAGCTGCGCCAGGCGTGGCTGATCAACCCCTACGACATCAACGGCATGAAGAGCGCGCTCGTCGAGGCCGCCGAGGCCGACCCCAAGGACCTCTCCCGCCGCATGCGGGCCATGCGCAAGACGGTGCGCCAGCACGACGTCCGCGCCTGGGCCGACGCGTTCCTGGCCGAGCTGTCCTCGATCGCCGGCAGCTCGCACGACAAGCAGGTCCGCCCCGCGAGGCGCGCGTGACCCGGTTCGACCACCCCGGCCGCGGGTAGGCCGCCGGCATGCCCGCCACCCCGCCGTCCGGGTCCCCCGGCTCCTGGGAGCCGCCCCCGCCGCCCGGCCACACCCACCTGCGTCCGGGCACGCCGGGCTACGTCCCGCCCCCGCAGGGCGGCCCGCCGGCCCGCGGCGGCTACCCGCCGCAGGGCCCGCCGCCGGGCCCGCCCCCGTGGACGCCGGCCCCCGGCGGACCGGGTGGGCCACCGGGTCCGCCGCCGCGTCGCAACACCGGCCTGGTCGTCACGCTCGTGGTCGTCGTGGTGCTGGCCATCGCCGCCGTCACCACCTTGGCCGTCGTCCTGGTCAACGGCGACGACGACGAGGGCCGCGACAGCGCCGGCCAGTCCGGCCGGTCCAGCCAGTCCGACCCGGCCGACCCGGCCGACCCGGCCGACCCGTCGGCGTCCGAGCCCGCGCCGCCCACGGCCAGCGGGCCGACCTCGGCGCCGGTCAGCCCGGTGGAGCCGTCGACGCCCGCCGAGCCGCCGTCCTCGCCCGAGCCCCCGCCCGCCGACCCGCCCGCCGTCGAGCCGTTCAGCTTCACCGAGTACGGCGACGACTGGCGCTTCCGGCTCGGCGACGTGCAGCTGCGTGCCGACTTCGTCCGCGGCTGGGACTATCCCAGCTGCGCGCCCGCCGAGAAGGGCAGCGCGCTGACCGACCTCGGCTGCGTGCGCGCCTCGGAGTGGACCTACCGCGCGCTCGACGGCGACCTCGCGCTCACCCAGGTCGTCTACACGATGCGCGACGAGCGGGCCGCCACCCGGCTGATCAAGCGCGAGCTGATCAGCGAGGACTCCTGGCAGGTCAAGCGCGCCTCCACCCTGCCCGGCCGGGCCGGGTCGTGGCGCGCCAACACCACCGGCGTCTACGTGCTGCTCACCGTCGAGACGCACGAGAGCTCGGTGCCGCTCAAGCGCGCCGCGTCGTTCGTGAACTACGGCAACGCCGACATCCTCGGCGCGCTCCGCTTCTCGTCCTGACCCGCCCGGCCCTGCTGGCGCCGTCCCCAGGGCCCCGCCGGGTGGTGCGGCGCGGGCTACCGTTTCGTCGTGGACCTCATCCCCAAGCCCGGGCAGGTCGTCTCGGCCGCCGGCAACCTGGCGACCCAGGTGCTGCGCGGCGGCCTGGCCGACCTCCGCCCGATGCCGAGCACGCTGGTCCACGACGGTCCGCTGATCTCGGTGCGGCACTACCGCCCCGTCGCCTCGGTGCGCGAGCACGGCGACCCGGTGCTGCTGGTCGCGCCGCTCGCCGTGCCGGCCCGCTGCTACGACCTGCGCCGCGGCTGCTCGCTCGTCGAGCACCTGGTCGGCCGGGGGCGGCCCACCTACCTCGTCGAGCACGGCCGGGTCGACGTCGGCGACCGCAGCCTCGGGGTCGAGCGCTGGGGCGACGACCTCGTGCCGGACGCCGTCCGCACCGTCTCCGCCCACGCCGGCGGCCGGCCCGTGCACCTGGTCGGCTGGAGCCTGGGCGGCACCTTCGCGCTGCTCGCCGCCACCGACCCCGACCTGCCGATCGGCTCGGTCACCGTGGTCGCGACGCCCGCCGACGTCGACCTCGTGCCTCTCGTCGCACCCCCGCGCCCGCTCCTCGACCCCACGGCCGGCCGCGGCACGCTGCCGCGCGCCGTCCGGGCCGCCGCCGCGGCCGCCGGACCGGTGACGCCGCTGGTCTCGTGGGCCGCCCAGCTCGGGTCGGTGCAGCGGCTGGCCCTCACGCCGGCGGCGCGCCTGGTGCACGCCGACGACGCCGACTACCTCGCCCAGCTCGAGGCCGTGGCCGCCCTCGCCGCGGGCACCACCGCCTACCGCGGCCGGGCCTTCGGGCAGGTCTACCACCGCTTCCTCGCCGGGGCCGACCTCGACCTCTCCGGCGTCACGGCGCCGACCCTGGTCGTGGCCGGGGCCACCGACGGCATCGCGCCCGTCGCCGCGGTGCAGGCCCTCCTGCCGCGGCTCACCGGGGTGGACGACGTCCAGCTCGAGGTCGTGCCGGGCGGCCACCTCGGCTCCCTCACCGGCCGCGCCGCCCGCACCGACACCTGGCCCGCGATCGACGAGTGGGTCGAGCAGTGGTCGGGCCGCCCTGACCCGTCCGACGCCCCCGTGGCGCCCACCATCGGCACCATCGACACCATCGGCACCGACCCGCAGCGGCGTCACCGCTCGCAGGCCTCGCGCGCGCTGCGCGACTGAGCCGACGTTCGCCGTCGGGCCGAGGGTTTCCCCCGTTTCGGCCCACCGCGGGGGTCTCCCAGGCTGGGGGCATGTCTCGGACCAAGGCCCTGCTCTCGACCCTGGCCGTCCTGGCCGCCTCGCTGGTCGGCGTGACCGCCGCCAGCACCCTCGTCGCCGCGCCCGCGCACGCCGACGAGTGCTACTCCTGGAGCCGCACCCTGTCGTCGGGCGCCACCGGTGACGACGTCGCGCAGCTGCAGGTCCGGGTGGCCGGGTGGGCCGGCTACGGCGTCAACATGGCCATCGACGGCTCCTACGGACCGCAGACCGTGACCGCGGTGCGCAACTTCCAGGCCGCCTACGGGCTCGGCGCCGACGGCGTCGCCGGCGCGCAGACCTACGCCAAGATCTACGAGCTGCAGGACGCCGACTGCACCCCGGCCCACTTCTCCTACGCCGAGGTCGACGGCGGCTGCGGCCAGGGCGGCTACTCCGGCGGCTCGGTCTCCGAGGCCACCGTCAAGGAGAACCTGAAGCGGGCGATGTGGCGCGCCGAGGCGCTGCGCCAGCGGATGGGCAACGTGCCGCTCACCGTCACCTCCGGCTTCCGCTCGCAGGCCTGCGACCGCCAGGTCGGCGGCAGCGGCACCGGCCAGCACACCTACGGCACCGCCATCGACCTCGTCGGCGCCTCGTTCTGCGGCCTGGCCCAGAACGCCCGCTACAACGGCTTCGGCGGCATCTTCGGCCCCGGCTACCCCGGCCACGACGACCACGTGCACGTCGACGTCCGGGCCGGCCGCAGCTGGAGCGCCCCGAGCTGCGGCGTCTCGCGCAACGCGCCCGAGCGCGCCGTGATCGAGCCCTGACCGTCACCACCTCCGGGGGAGGGACCCCTCGCCGGCGCCCCGGCGACCTGCCGCCGGGGCGCCGCTCCTCCCGCAGACCCGGCGCCGCCGTCGACGCCGACCGCTAGCGTGCCGCCATGACCGGGGGGACGGCGTCCACAGGGCTGACGCGCGGCACCCGCGTCGGCTACGGCCTCGGGTCGGTCGCCACCGGCGCCTTCGGCACCGTGCCGGGCCTGATGCTGCTGCCCTACCTCACCGACACGGTCGGGGTCGCGGCGGTGGTCGCGGGGTTCGTCGTCGTGCTGCCCAAGGCCTGGGACGTCGTCCTCAACCCGATCGCGGGACGCATCAGCGACCGCACCGTCGACCCGCGCGGGCCGCGGCGGCCGTGGCTGCTGCGCGCCGGGCTGCTGCTGGCGCTCGCCTTCGCGCTGCTTTTCGCCGCGCCCGACCTCGACTCGAAGGTCGCCGAGACGGCGTGGGTGCTGGTGGTCTTCCTGGCCTGCGCCACCGCCTACGCGTTCTTCCAGGTGCCCTACGTGGCGATGCCGGCCGAGCTGACCAGCGGCTACGACGAGCGCACCCGGCTGATGACGTGGCGGGTCGGCGTCCTCGCCTTCACGATCATGCTGGCCGGCGCCAGCGCCCCCGCCGTGCGCGACGCCGTCGGCGGCCGCGACGGCTACCGGATCATGGGCCTGCTCATGGCGGTGCTGATCCTCGTCGGCGTGCTCGGCGCCTACCACGGCACCCGCCGCGCCCCCGTCGGCGCCGTCGACGCCGGGGCGGGCACGCTGCGCGAGCAGCTGCGGGTGGTCTCGGCGTCCCGCTCGTTCCGGCTGCTGCTCACCACCTTCGTGCTGCAGGCCCTGGCCACCGGCTGCATGCTCGCCGGGGTCGACTACCTCGCCGACGACGTGCTCGGCCGGTCGGGCGCCGCCACCGTGCTGTTCCTGTGCTTCGTCGGGCCGGCGCTGCTGCTGACCCCGCTGTGGGCGGCGGTCGGCGAGCGGGTCGGCAAGCAGCGCGGCTACGTGGCGTCGTCCCTGGTGCTGGCGCTCGGCGCGGGCCTGGCGGCGTCGGCCCAGGCCGTGCCCGCGGCCGCCGTCTTCGCCGCCGTGGCGCTGGTCGGCGTCGGCTACGCCGGCTGCCAGGTCTTCCCGCTCGCGATGCTGCCCGACGTCGCCGCCGACGACGCCCGCCGCACCGGCGAGAACCGCGCCGGCGTCTACACCGGCGTCTGGACGGCGGGCGAGACCCTCGGCCTCGCGCTCGGGCCCGGCGCCTTCGCGCTCGTGCTCGCGGTCGGCGGCTACGTCTCGAGCCAGGACGGCGACGCCGTCCAGCCCGGCTCGGCGCTGACCGCCATCACGCTCGGGTTCTCGCTGCTGCCCGCCGTGCTGGTGCTGCTCAGCCTGGTGTGGCTGCTGCGCTACCGGCTCGCCCCCGACCCCGCACCCCTCGAGGAGCCCGCCCCGTGAGCGACCCCACCGCGCCGTCCGAGCCCGCCGCGATCCTGGCCCGGCTCGCCGAGCTGCAGGCGGGCGACCTGCCGGTGCACGGCGGCCGCACGCTGGCCTACGTCTACGACTCCGGGCTGCCCGAGGTCGACCGCGTCGCGCGCGAGGCGGTGGCGGCCTTCGCCGGCAGCAACGGCCTCGACCCCACCGCGTTCCCGAGCCTGCTGACGATGGAGAACGAGCTCGTCGGCCTCACGGCCGACCTGCTCGACGCACCCGGCACCGTCGTCGGCAGCGTCACCTCCGGCGGCACCGAGTCGGTGCTGCTCGCCGTGCAGGCCGCCCGCGACGCGCGGTCCGACGTCGTCCGCCCGCGCATGGTGCTGCCCGACACCGCGCACGCGGCGTTCCACAAGGCGGCGCACTACTTCGGCGTCGAGGCGCGGCTGGTGCCGGTGGGCGACGACTACCGCGCCGACCCCGCCGCGATGGCGGCCGCGGTCGACGAGGCGCCCGACCAGACCGTGCTGGTGGCGGTGAGCGCGCCGTCCTACGCCCACGGCGTCGTCGACCCGGTGGCCGAGGTGGCGGCGCTGGCCGCCGCGCGCGGCGTGCGCTGCCACGTCGACGCCTGCATCGGCGGGTGGGTGCTGCCGTACGCCGCCCGCCTCGGCCGTGCGGTGCCGGCGTGGACCTTCGCCGTCGACGGCGTCACCTCGATCTCGGTCGACCTGCACAAGTACGCCTACGCCCCCAAGGGCGCCTCGGTGCTGCTGCACCGCACGCCGGCGCTGCGGCGCGCGCAGTACTTCGCCAGCGCGGCGTGGCCGGGCTACACGATGCTCAACTCCACGATGCAGTCGACGCGCTCGGGCGGGCCGCTGGCCGGCGCGTGGGCCGCCGTCCGGGCGATCGGCGACGCGGGCTACGAGCGGCTGACCCGCGACGTGCTGCACGCCGTCGACGCGATCGTGGCCGGGGTCGGGGCGCTGGACGGCGTCCACGTCGTCGTGGCGCCCGACTCGACGCTCGTCGCGCTCGCCACCGACGCCTCGTGCGACCCGTTCACCGTGTGCGACGAGATGGCGGCGCGCGGCTGGCACGTGCAGCCGCAGCTCTCGCACGCCGGTCGGCCCGCGACCATCCACCTCTCGGTCAGCGCCGCCACCCTCGCGCACGTCGACGAGCTGCTCGAGGCGCTCGCTGCGTCGGTGGCCGCCGCTCAGGACGCCGGACCCGTCGCCGTCGACCCCGGTGTCGCCGAGGTCGTCGCCGCCCTCGACCCCGCCGCGCTCGGCGACGACGACTTCGACGGCCTGCTGGCGGCCGCGGGGCTCGCGGGAGGCGAGGGCCTCGCCCTCCCCGACCGCATGGCGCCGGTGAACGCCCTGCTCGACCTCGCCGCCCCCGAGCTGCGCGAGGCCGTGCTGGTCGCGTTCCTCGACCGGCTTCAGCGCCCGGCCCGCTGACGCCTCCCGCGCGATCGCCTGGCGTCCCCCGCGCGACTACCTCACCGGTAGACGCACTCTCCCGCCCGCACACGGGCGGGTGAGTGCGTCGAGGGGCGAGGCAGTGCCCTCAGCCCGACGCCGCCGCCGACGCCGGCCCCGCGAGCGCCAGCACCACGTCGAGGTCGTACTCCCCCGCGTCGGTGCCGAGGCCGCGGGCGACATGATGGGCGGCGGCGCAGCCGAGGCGGGCGGCGTCGGCGCGCGAGCGGCCGAGGGCGAGGCCGCGCAGGTAGCCGGCCGAGAACGCGTCGCCGCAGCCGGTGGTGTCGACCAGCTCGCCGTCGCCGAGCGGGAAGGCCGGCACCTCGACGACCTCGTCGGCGGTGACGACGAGCGCGCCCTCGGCGCCGCGAGTGACGGCGACGCAGCCGGCGCCGGCCGCGACCAGGGCGCGGGCGCCGGCGGCGAGGTCGCTCTCGCCGGTGAAGCCGCGCACCTGCTCGTCGTTGGGCAGCAGGTGTCCGGTGTGGGGCAGGGCGTCGACGATCCACGCGAGCAGGTCGGCGTCGCCGGGCGCGAGCACGTCGACCGAGGTGGTCAGGCCCCGCTCGCGCGCCCACGCCAGCAGCTCGCCCGCCACGGGCCCGCCGAGGAACTCCGGGCCGCCGAGGTGCAGGTGGTCGCACCCGGCGAGCGGGCCGTCGTCGCCGCGGTCGAGGTCGTCGAGGGTGAACGCGCCGTTGGCGCCGATGCAGTGCCAGGCCGGGCGCTCGCCGTCCGGACGCACCGGGATCACCGACGCCGAGGTCTGCACGTCGGCCTTGCGCACCAGCCCGGCCACGTCGACGCCCTCGCGGCCCAGCATCGCGAGCAGCGCGTCGCCGGCGGGGTCGGTGCCGACGGCGCCGAACGAGCGCACCTGGGCGCCCAACCGCGCCAGGACGACGCCGGTGCCGCCCGCCGTCCCGGCCGGCGACAGGCGGATGGTGTCGACCAGCGCACCGTCGGAGCGCTCCGGGATCGACTCGACGCGCACCACGTGCGTGTCGAGCACGTGGACGCCGACGACGGCTGCCCTCATCGCTGCTCCTCCTGCTGCCTCGGGCGGCCGTAGCCGCGCTCGACCGTCGCCAGGACGACGGCCTCCTGCTCCGCCTCGGTGAGCACCCGGGGCGTGCCGAGCGCCGACGCGCGGTGGTGCAGCGCCGCCAGCCACTCGAGCAGGACGGCGTGCTCGACGGCCTGGTCGAGCGTGGTGCCCACCGCGACCGAGCCGTGGTTGCCCATCAGCGCGGCCTGCCGACCGTCGAGCGCGGCCCTCACGTGGCCGGCCAGCTCGGGGCTGCCGAAGGTGGCGTACGGCGCCACGCGCACGGCTCCGCCGAGCGTCAGCTGCTGGTAGTGCAGCACCGGCAGCTCGTCGAGCACGCACGCCACGGCGGTCGACCAGGGCGCGTGGGTGTGCACCACCGCGGCCACCTCGCGCCGGTCGGCGTAGACGCCGAGGTGCAGCCCGACCTCCGAGGTCGGCACCAGACCGCCGTCGACGAGGGTGCCGTCGTGGTCGACGAGGACGACGTCGTGCGGGCGGCAGTCGGCCAGCACCACGCCCGACGCCGTCACCGCCACCAGGTCGCGCACCCGCATGCTCACGTTGCCGGCCGTGCCGACGAGCAGCCCCTTGGCGGCCAGCCGTCGCGCGGCCTCCGCGACGTCGTCACGTGCGCTCACGTCGCCTCCTCGCCCCTGCGTCGTTGGACACGGCGACGCCAAGGTAGCGAAGCGAGGACCCGCCCATGACCGACCCCGTCCGACTCGACCTGTCTCGCCGTGCCGTGCTCGGCGCGGCCGGCCTCACCGCCGGCGCCGGCGCGCTCGGCGCCCTGTCCGACGACGCCGCCGGCGCGCCCGGGCTGCAGGGACGACTGCCCCGCGAGGTGGACGTCGTCGTGGTCGGCGCCGGCATCTCGGGCCTGGTCGCCGCCCGCGACGTGCGCCGCGGCGGCCGGTCGGTGCTCGTCGTCGAGGCCCGCGACCGCGTGGGCGGCCGGGTGCTCAACCACCGGCTGACGACGAAGGGCGCCACCATCGAGGCCGGCGGCGCCTTCATCGGCCCCACGCAGGGCCACATCGCCCGGCTGGCCCGCGAGCTCGACGTCCCGACCTTCCTCGAGCACACCGAGGGCAACAGCGTCTACGTCTCGCAGACCACCGGTCGGCTCGAGTACTCCGGCACCGTGCCGCCCGACCCGACGATCCTCCCCGACGCCGCGCTGCTGCTGCAACAGATCGACTCCTACGCCGCCGAGATCGCCGTCGACGCCCCGTGGACGCACCCGCGCGCCCGCGAGTGGGACACCCTGTCGCTGCGCGACTGGATCCGCGGCACCGCGGTGCTGAACCCCGAGGGCGTCGCCAACCTCATCGAGTGCTGGACCCAGCCCGGCTTCGGCGCCGACCCGCGCGAGCTCTCGTTCCTCTTCGTGCTCTGGTACGTCGCGTGCTCGGGCGACGAGCGCACCGTCGGCACGTTCTCGCGCAACTCCGACACCGCCGGCGGCGCGCAGGAGCGGCGGTTCGTCGGCGGCTCGCAGCTGATCCCGCTGCGGCTCGCGCGGCGTCTCGGTGACGCGGTGGCGCTCGACGCCGCCGTCCGCCGCGTCGAGCAGCGCGACGGCCGGGTGCGCGTGCACACCTCGCGCGGCGTGGTGAGCGCGCGGCGGGTCGTCGTGGCCGCTCCCCCGCCACGGGTGCTCGGCATCGACTTCTCACCCGGCCTGCCCGACCGGCGGCGCGCGCTGCTGCGGCACCTGCACATGGGGAGGCTGATGAAGTGCGACGCCGTCTACCCCACGCCGTTCTGGCGCGCCGACGGGCTCAACGGCTTCGGCCTCAGCGACACCGGCGCGGCGCGGGCGGTCTTCGACAACTGCCCGCGCGACGGCGAGCCCGGCGTCCTGCTGGCGTTCGTGGGCGGCGACACCTGGCGCGAGTTCGGCCGGCTCAGCCGCGACCGGCGGCGTCGCGCGGTGCTCGAGGGGTTCGCGGAGATGTTCGGGCCGCGGGCGCTGCGGCCGGTCGAGTACACCGAGCACGACTGGACCGAGGAGCGCTGGACCGGCGGCGGGCCCACCGCGATCCACCGCCCCGACGGCAGCCTGGTGCGGTTCGGGCCGGCCGTGCGGCGTCCGTTCGGGCGGGTGCACTGGGCCGGCACCGAGACCTCGACGTACTGGTCGGGCTACATGGACGGCGCCGTGCGGGCCGGCGAGCGCGCCGCCCTCGAGGTGCTGGACCTGCTGCGATGAGCGCCACCTTCCGCACCCGCGTCCTCGCCCGCGTGCCGGCGCCGGGCCACCCCGCCTACGTGCACGCGCACACCAACGGCCGGGTCTACGCGGGCAACTACGTCGCGGGCGGCGACGACCGGCGCGCCTCGCGGGTCTTCGAGTGGCGCGCCGACGGCACCCTGCTGCGGTCGTGGACGGTGCCCGGTCAGCGGCTCGACGGCACCCAGGGCGTGCAGGTGGCCGAGCAGACGCACGACGGGCGGCTGGTGCTGCTCGAGACCTCGACCCGCTCGGTGCTGACGCTCGACGTCGCCACCGGCCGCTTCCGGCGGGTCGCGCGGCTGCCGGCGGGCGCCGTCCCGAACTACGCCACGTGGGGGCCGGCCGGGCTGCTCGTCACCGACTACGCGCAGGGCACGATCTGGCGGGTGGGCCGCCGCGGGCGGGTCTCGGCGTGGCTGACCTCGCCGGCCCTGGACGGCGTCGACTCGTTCGGCACCACCGGCATCCGGTTCCACGCGGGGCGGGTGCTCGTCACCCAGCAGACGACGCCCGGCGCGACGCCCACGCAGGGCCACCTCTACGAGGTGCCGGTGCGCGGCGGGCGGCCGGGCGAGCTGCGCACGCTGTGGACGTCGCGGCCCGGCGACCTGCCCGACGGCTTCGGCCTCGGGCGCTCCGGGCGGTTCCACGTCGCCTGCGTCGGCCCGTCGAACCAGCTGGTGGTGCTCTCGCGCACCGGCCGCGAGCTGCGGCGCTTCCCCGAGGTGCCGCTCACGGGCGAGAACGGCTCGGCCGTCCCCTTCGACGGGCCGTGCAACGCGACCTTCCAGGGACGGCGGCTGCTGGTCGCCAACCAGGCCGTCGTCAGCGGCGACGCCTCCCACATGGCCGTCCTCACCGTCGACGTCGGCGAGCCCGGCACCCCACCCCACCGCCCCCGCTCCGCCACCTTCACCGTCTGACGGGACGATGGTCGAGGTGCGAGGAGCCCCGGCGACGAGCCTCGAGACCCCCGGCCCACCATGCGGACCTTCCCGTGGGCGTTGCGTGGTTTCGAGGCTCGCTGCGCTCGCACCTCGACCATCGTCGGATCCCGCCGGTCGAGCAGCGAGCCCTGGCGAGCGTCGTCCACCACCGGCCCTCCGAGGCCAGGCCGACCACACGGACCCTGAGCTCGGTCGAAGGGCCTCGGTAGGTTCGACGCCGTGAGCGCGCTGGCGGGGCTGGTCGACCGCGGACTGATGGCCCCCGACTGGGCGGAGGCGCTGGCGCCGGTCGACGACCGCGTGGCCGAGCTCGGGCGCTTCCTGCGCGACGAGGTGGCGGCCGGGCGTCCGTACCTGCCCGACCCCGACGCCGTCTTCCGCGCTTTCCGGGCGCCGCTCGCCGACGTCAAGGTGCTCGTCGTCGGCCAGGACCCCTACCCCACCCCCGGCCACCCGATCGGCCTCAGCTTCGCCGTCGAGCGCGACGTGTGGCCGCTGCCGCGCAGCCTGGTCAACATCTACCTCGAGCTGCGCGACGACCTGGCCGAGAACGGCCACGAGGGCTGGACGCCGCCCCGGCACGGAGACCTCACCGGCTGGGCCGACCAGGGCGTGATGCTGCTCAACCGGGTGCTCACCGTGCGACCGGGCGCGCCGGCGTCCCACCGCGGTCGCGGCTGGGAGCAGGTCACCGAGTGCGCCATCCAGGCCCTCGTCGCGCGTGCCGAGGCCGGGCGGCCGCTGGCCGCCGTCCTGTGGGGCAACGACGCCCGTGGGCTCAAGCCGTCCCTCGGGCCGGTGCCGGCGGTCGAGTCGCCGCACCCGAGCCCGCTCTCGGCCCGCCGCGGCTTCTTCGGCTCGCGGCCCTTCAGCGCCGTCGACCGCCTGCTGGTCGAGCGCGGCGTCGAGCCGGTCGACTGGACCGCCTTCGTCGCTTGACCCTGACACCGTGTGAGCCCCTAGACCTGACCTCGCCATGATGACCATCGGAGAGTTCGCGCGCTACGGCGGCGTGTCGGTGCGGATGCTGCGCCACTACGACGCCCTCGGCCTTCTGGTGCCCGCGTCGGTCGACGCCACCACCGGCTACCGCTCCTACAGCGCCGCGCAGTTCCCACGGCTCAACCGGCTCGTCGCCCTCAAGGACCTCGGCTTCACCCTCGACCAGGTGGGTCGGGTCCTCGACGGCGGACTGTCGGGCGACGAGCTGCGCGGGATGCTGCGGCTGCGCCACGAGGAGCTCGAGGCCCAGGTGGACGACGACCGCCGCCGCCTCGCCGCCGTCGCGCGACGCCTCCGAGCGATCGAGCAGGAGGGACGCATGTCCGAGCTGGAGTACGTCGAGAAGGAGGTCGGCGCGCTGCGCCTGGCCTCGTTGAGCGAGCGGGTCACCGCCATGGAGCAGATCGGGGGCATGGTGGGCGCGCTCTTCCAGCGCCTCGGCGCCGAGCTGGGCGGGGCCGGCGTCCCGATGTCGGGCCCGCCGGGCGCCGTCTACGACCCCGGGCCCGACGGCGTGACCGTCACCGTCGGCTGGCCGACCACCCGCGCCGAGCTGCCGGGCGACCTCGCGGTGCTCGACCTGCCCGCCACCCCCGCCATCACCACGGTGCACCGCGGCGCCATCGAGGGCATCGGCGAGACGTGGCAGAGCCTCGAGACCGAGGTCGAGTCCCGCGGGCTGCAGCCCGGCGGTCCCGGCCGTGAGGTCTACCTCGAGTCCGACCCGGGCGGCGAGGGCTGGGTGGTCGAGCTGCAGCAGCCGCTGCGCTGATCCCTGTCGCCGGCGTCCGGCCGTGGCTATAGTTGAATCATGAACGACCACGGCCGGATGCCGGCGCTCTACCTCGGCCACGGCGCGCCCCCGCTCCTCGACGACCCCGTGTGGTCGGCGCAGCTGGCCGCGTGGGCGCGCGAGCTGCCCCGGCCGCGCGCCGTCCTCATCGTCAGCGCGCACTGGGAGTCGGCGCCGATCTCGCTGAGCGCCGACGGCGCCCCGCTGGTCTACGACTTCGGCGGCTTCGACGCCAAGTACTACCGCGAGACCTACGCGACGCCCGACGCGTCGTGGCTCGCGCAGCGGGTGGCCGCGCTGATGCCCGCCACCGAGCGGCTGCACCAGCACACCGACCGCGGCCTCGACCACGGCGCCTGGGTGCCACTGAAGCTGATGTACCCCGAGGCCGACGTCCCGGTCCTGCAGCTCTCGCTGCCCACCCACGAGCCGGAGCGGCTGCTCGCCCTCGGCGCCCGGCTGCGCTCCCTGCGCGACGAGGGCGTGCTCATCATCGGCTCGGGGTTCCTCACCCACGGCCTGCCGTTCCTCACCGAGTTCCGCATCGACGCCCCCGCCCCGTCGTGGTCGGTGGAGTTCGACGCCTGGGCGGGCGAGGCGCTCGCACGCGGCGACGTCGACGCGCTGGCCGACTTCACCCACCAGGCGCCGGGCATGCCCTACGCGCACCCGACGGTCGAGCACTACTCACCGCTGTTCGTCACCCTCGGCGCGGCCACCGACCCGGGCGAGCCCGGCGTCCAGACCATCGACGGGTTCTGGATGGGCCTGTCGAAGCGGTCGCTGCAGGTCGCCTGACCCCTCGGGTGGGCCGGTGACGCCCGCGCCCGTGCCACTGTCGGTGGCATGAGGACCGCAGTGCTCGGAACCGGGATCATGGGCGCGGGCATGGCCCGCTCGCTGGCGCGCGAGGGCCACGAGGTGGCGGTGTGGAACCGCTCGCCCGAGAAGGCCGAGGCGCTGGCCGGCGGGTCGGTCACCGCCGCCGGCAGCGTGGCCGAGGCCGTCACCGGCGCCGACGTCGTCATCACGATGCTCTTCGACGCCGACAGCGTGCTCGCGGTCGCCGACGAGCTGCTCGGCGCCCTCGACGTCGGCGCCGTCTGGCTGCAGTCCTCCACGGTCGGCCCGGACGGCGCCCGCCGCATCGCCGAGCGCGCGGGCGGCCGGGTGCTCGACGCCCCGGTGCTCGGCACCCGCCAGCCCGCCGAGGACGGCGCGCTCGTCGTCCTGCTGGCCGGACCGCCCGAGCTGGCCGAGCGGGCCCGGCCGGCGCTCGAGGCCATCGGCAGCCGCACCGTCGACGCCGGCTCCGAGCCCGGCGCCGCCAGCGCGCTCAAGCTGGCCTGCAACTCGTGGGTCGCCCTGCTCACCGCCGGCACCGCCCAGGCGCTCGGCCTGGCCCGCGCCCTCGGCGTCGAGCCGTCGCTGTTCCTCGACGCGATCGAGGGCGGCGCCGTCGACACCCCCTACGCCCACGTGAAGGGACAGGCGATGCTCACCGGCGACGCCCCCGTCGGGTTCGCCCTCGACGGCGTCCGCAAGGACCTCGGCCTCATGGTCGAGGCCGCCACGGACGCCGGCTTCCCCGACGACCTGCTGCAGGCGATGCGCGGCCTCTACGACCGCGCCTCCGACGAGGGCCACGGCGAGGAGGACATGGCCGCGGTCAAGGCGGCGTTCGGCTGGTAGCCCCGGCCGGTCGGGCTCAGCCGGTGGTGATCTCGTCGAGCGCGACGAGGTCGGCCTCGGTGGGCCGCCACCGCAGCGTGGCGGCGTTGCGGCGCACCTGCTCGCCCGACGTGGCGCCCGCGATCACCGACGCCACGGCCGGCTGCGCGGCCAGGCCGGCGATGGCGACGTCGATCGGCTCGAGGTCGCGCTCGCGCGCGAAGCCCTCGAACGCCTCGATGCGGTCCCAGTCGGCGTCCTCCAGCCACGGCGCCGGACCGGACGCCGCCCGCGTGCCCTCCGGCGCGGTCTGGCCGCGACGGTACTTGCCGGTGAGCAGGCCGTACTCGAGCGGGAAGAACGGCAGGACGCCGAGCCCGTACTCCTCGCACGCCGGCACGACCTCGTGCTCGATCTCGCGGTCGAGCAGCGAGTAGCGGTTCTGCACGCTGACGAACCGCTCCAGGCCGCCGCTGCGCGCCGTCCACTCGGCGTCGGCGACCTGCCAGCCGGCGAAGTTCGAGCAGCCCAGGTAGCCGACCTTGCCCTCGTGGACGAGGTCGGTGAGCACCGAGAGGGTCTCCTCGATCGGCGTCGTGTCGTCGGGCTGGTGCAGCTGGTAGAGGTCGATGTGGTCGACGCCGAGACGACGCAGGCTCTCCTCGACCGCGCGGCGCACGTAGCGGCGCGACCCGCGGACGCCGTGGTCGTCGCCATAGGCGCCGCGCATGTCCATGCCGAACTTGGTGGCGATGACGAAGTCGTCGCGGCGGCTCGGGTCGGCGGCGAGCACCTGCCCGATCAGCTCCTCGCTCGCGCCCGGCGGGTCGCCGTAGATGTCGGCGGTGTCGAGCAGGGTGACCCCGACGTCGGTGGCGGCGTCGAGCACGTCGCGCACGCCGTCCAGGTCGACGCGGCGGCTGAAGGCGTTG
This sequence comes from Nocardioides marinquilinus, assembly GCF_039543705.1. Taxonomy (NCBI): domain Bacteria; kingdom Bacillati; phylum Actinomycetota; class Actinomycetes; order Propionibacteriales; family Nocardioidaceae; genus Nocardioides; species Nocardioides marinquilinus. Next base: position 722,361 of record NZ_BAABKG010000001.1, on the reverse strand, counting down.
CAGCCGATGCCGACGGCGCTCACCATGAGCCCGGAGTCACCGAGCGGGCGGTAGTCCATGTCTGCCATGCCCTCGACGCTACGGGCACGGGGTGACGGCCGGTGGTAGCCGGTCAGACCCAGTAGGTGTCGTGCCGGGTCATGAACGCGTCGCGCTGCTCCTCCGACATCTGCTCGCCGCGCGCGAGGGTCTCGAAGTAGTCCTCGCGCGGGCCGCCGGGCGCGAACATCAGCAGCATCGAGGCGCCACCGCCGCCCCGGAACCCGTGGACGCCGCCCTCCGGCACGTAGAGGAAGTCGCCCGACCGCGCCGTCACCCAGTCGCGGCCGTCGAAGAGCCGCACCTCGCCGGAGAGCACGTAGAACTGCTCGGAGATCGAGCGGTGGAAGTGCGGGTCGGGCCCGGACTCGTCGTCCCCGAAGGTCCAGCGGTAGAGCCCGAACCGCTGCTCGGTGCGGTCGCCGGTGGCGAGGTACTCGCACGTGCCGCCGCTGCGGAACCTCAGCTCGGGCGGCTCGCTGCCCCGACGCAGCCACGCCGAGACCTCCCCGTCGGTGCCGTGGTAGCGGTCAGGCGGGTAGTCCCACGCGAGCGACATGCCCGGCAGCCTGTCACGCGGCCGGTGGGCAGTTTCACCACTTAAGTGGTGAAACTCCCGGTTCTCCGACGAACCTTCGTCGCAGAACCCGCAGTTTCGTCGGGTCGGGCCCCACAACCGACCCACCCGCCCCGCGGCCGCCCCACCCGCCCCCGTCCGCGCCCCACCGCGCGCCGGGCCTGGCAGCATGGGCCGGTGCAGATCCTGTCCATCCAGTCCTCGGTCGCCTACGGGCACGTCGGCAACTCGGCGGCGGTCTTCCCGCTGCAGCGCCTGGGGCACGAGGTCTGGCCGGTGCTCACCGTCCACTTCAGCAACCACACCGGCTACGGCGCGTGGCGCGGCCCGCTGCTCGACCCCGCCGACGTCCGCGAGGTCATCCTCGGCATCGAGGACCGCGGCGTGCTGCCCGAGGTGGACGCCGTCCTCTCCGGTTACCAGGGCGACCCCGCGGTCGGCATGGTCGTGCTCGACACCGTGCGGCGCGTCAAGCAGGCCAACCCGGCAGCGGTCTACTGCTGCGACCCGGTGATGGGCGACGTCGGCCGCGGCATGTTCGTCAAGCCCGGCATCCCGGAGTACCTGCGCGACGAGGTCGTGCCCGCCGCCGACATCGTCACCCCCAACCACTTCGAGCTCGGCTTCCTCGCCGGCCGCGAGACCACGCGGCTGTCCGACGTGCTCGACGCCGCCGAGGTGGTCCGCGACTCCGGTCCGCGCGACGTGCTCGTCACCTCGGTGCTGCACGAGGACTCCGAGCCGCAGACCCTCGACGTCGTCGCGGTCTCCGACGAGGGCGCCTGGGTCGTCACCACGCCGATGCTGCCGATCGCCCCCAACGGCTGCGGCGACCTCACCACGGCGCTCTACCTGGCCCACCTGCGCACCACCGGCTCGCCGGCCCGCGCGCTCGAGCTGACGACGTCCTCGGTCTTCGCGGTGCTCGAGACCACCGTCGCCGCCGGCACCCGCGAGATCCAGATCGTCGCCGCCCAGGACGCCATCGCCGCGCCCGAGGTGCGGTTCGAGGCGCGGCAGCTGCGCTGACGTCGGCCACCCCTGTGGCTGGTACCCCGCCCGCGCGGCGCGCGTAGCGTCGAGTCATGTCCTACTTGCAACGGGTGCTGTCCAAGCTGCGCGGAACGCCGGCGGCCGAGCGCACGGGCGAGGACGACGCCCAGGTCGACCGCGCGATGGCGACGTCGCGCGAGACCGGCGGCGCCGACGCCGAGCATGCCCCCGACACCATGGACAAGAACTCCACCACCGGCACCACCGAGAGCGGCGAGTTCGTCGGCCGTGCCGGCAGCGACGAGACCGGCGACGTCGGCCTCAGCGGCGCCGAGGCCCGTGGCGACGAGGCCGACGGCGCCACCGGCGCCGCCCGCCCCGGCTGAGGCGTCACTGGAGCCGGTGACAGGAGTCGAACCCGCGACATCTTGCTTACAAGGCAAGCGCTCTACCAACTGAGCTACACCGGCGAGGAGCGGGCGCCAGCCTAGTGGCCCGCGGCGATAGTCCCGACCCCTCCTCCCGTCGCCCCCGACCTCAACGATGCTTGAGGTCATCCCGGGACGCGAGGCACGATGAGCGGCATGGCGCTGACGATCGGAGAGCTGGCGGAGCGGTCGGGGGTGGCGCACAGCGCGCTGCGCTTCTACGAGGACCGCGGGCTCATCACCTCCGAGCGGACGTCGGGCAACCAGCGCCGGTACGCCGCCTCGACCCTGCGCCGGGTGGCGTTCGTGCGCACCGCGCAGCGCGTCGGGCTCAGCCTGGAGGAGATCGGGGAGGCGCTCGCCCAGCTGCCCGACGGCCGCACGCCGACCAAGTCCGACTGGCACCGCCTCAGCCGGCAGTGGCGGCCGCGGCTCGACGAGCAGATCCGCCGCATCGAGCTGCTGCGCGACAAGCTCGACGGCTGCATCGGCTGCGGCTGCCTCTCGATGCGCTCGTGCAGCCTGATGAACCCCGACGACCGACTCGCCGACCGTGGACCCGGCGCCGTTCTGCTGGAACCCTGAGCCCATGGCGCTGCACATCGTGGCCAACCGGCCCGACCCCGCGCTGCTCACGCTGCCCTGGAGCACGCCGCTGGAGGAGTGGACCGAGCACGTCGTCCCGCTCCCCCGCGGCCTGTCGCGGCACGTCGTCCGCATCGTGCGGCTGCGCGACCGCGTGTACGCCGTCAAGGAGACCGTCGAGGACATCGCGTTCCGCGAGTACCGGCTGCTGCGCGACCTGCAGCGCCTCGGCCTGCCCGCCGTCGTCCCGCTGGGCGTGGTCACCGGCCGCACCGACGAGGACGGCGACGAGCTGCCCTCGGCCCTGCTCACCGAGCACCTGCGCTTCTCGCTGCCCTACCGCAGCCTGTTCAGCCACGGCCTGACCGCCGAGAACCTGCCCTCGCTCGTCGACGCGATGGTGGTGCTGCTGGTGCGGCTGCACCTCGCCGGCTTCTTCTGGGGCGACGTCTCGCTCAGCAACGTGCTCTTCCGTCGCAGCGCGGGCGGGTTCGCGGCCTACCTGGTCGACGCCGAGACCGGCGAGCTGCGCCCGCAGCTGAGCGACTCGATGCGCGAGCACGACGTCACCGTCGCCACCGAGAACGTCTTCGGCGAGCTGCTCGACCTCGAGGCCAGCGACTCCCTCGACCACGAGGTCGCCGCCCACGACCTCATCGAGCTGCTCGCCGACCGCTACCACGCGCTGTGGGACGAGCTCACCGGCCCCGAGGAGTTCGGCTCCGACGAGATGTGGCGCATCGAGCAGCGCATCGAGCGCCTCAACGACCTCGGCTTCGACGTCGAGGAGCTCGACATCGTCACCGACATCGACGGCGACTGGGTGCGCATCCAGCCCAAGGTCGTCGAGCTCGGCCACCACTGCCGCGAGCTGCAGGCGCTCACCGGGCTCAACGTCGAGGAGAGCCAGGCCCGCCGGCTGCTCAACGACCTGACCTCCTTCACCACCCACCTCGGCCTCGGCCGCGAGCAGCGCGACCTCGTCGCCCACCGCTGGCTCACCGAGATCTACGAGCCGGTCGTGGCGATGGTGCCGGCCGACGCGCTCGGCAAGCTCGAGCCGCCCGAGGTCTTCCACGAGGTGCTCGCGCACCGCTGGTACCTCTCCGAGAAGGCCGGCGCCGAGGTCGACACCTTCGACGCCGCGCGCGACTACGTCGAGCACGTGCTGGTGCACAAGCCCGACGAGCTTCGCATCACGACGACCTGACGGCACCGGCCGGCACGGCGACCGGGACGCCGTCGGCGGGCAGGACGACGGTGAAGGTGGTCCCGCGCCCGAGCCGGGAGTCGACCTCGACGGCACCACCGTGACGCTCGATGATCGTGGCGACGATCGCGAGGCCGAGCCCGGTGCCGGGGTGCAGCAGTGCGTCGGGGTTGCTGGTGCGGAAGAAGGGCCGGAACAGCCCGATCTGGTCCTCCTCGGAGATGCCGAGGCCGTCGTCGCTGACCCGCACGACGAGCGACTCGCCCCGCCGCGACGTCGTCACGCTCACCGTCCCGCCCTCGGGCGTGTACTTGACCGCGTTGCTGACCAGGTTGCCGATGAGGCGGTCGAGCTCGGCGGGATCGCCGGCGACCAGCAGCGGACCGGGGGCGAGGTCGACGTCGAGGCGCAGCCTCTTGGCCCGGGCGGTCGTCTCGACGAGCGAGCACACCTCCTGCACCACCTCACCGAGGTCGACGGGCACCTGCTGCAGCGGGTGCTGCGGGTCGCTGACCTGGGCCAGCAGCAGCAGGTCGTCGACCACCTTCTGCATGCGCCTGGTGCCGCGCGTCATCGCCTGCTGCAGGTGGGCCGCGAGGTCGTCGAGGCTCAGCTCGCCGAGCAGCTCGAGGTTGCCGGAGATGACGGTGAGCGGCGTGCGCAGCTCGTGGGAGAGCGTGGCGATGAGCTGGGTGCGGTGGTCGTCGAGCTGCTGCAGCTCGCGCACCAGCTGCCGCTCGCCCTCGAGCGCCCGCGCGGTCATGAGCGCGGCGCCGAGGTCGTGACCGATCTCGAGCAGCGCGGCGGCCTCCACCGCCGTCCACGTCGGGTCCTCCGCACGGCGGGTGAGCACGAGGAAGCCCAGGCACTCCGAGCCGGCGCCGAGCGGGACGCCGAGGGCGCTTGCGAGCCCGAGGGCCGCGACATGGCTCCGCGCCTGCTCGACGACGTCGTCGGTCTCCGGAGGCAGGTCGGAGGCGACGCCGTCGGCGACGACCAGCACGCGTTGGCTGGCCCACAGCAACGGCGCCAGCCGCCGGGCGGTCACCTGGATCTCGGTGGGCATCTCGACGCTCGCCCCGTCGCGGGTGCGGGCCGCCGTGCGGTCGCGCCCGGCCGGGTCGAAGACGTGCATCCAGCTGCCGGTGGCGCCGAACCCCTCGACGAGCGGCGCGTGGGTGAAGGCGATGACCGCGTCGAGCGAGGCGCGTGCGGGCAGCGAGGCGGCCCGGGTCAGGCGCCGGGCGGCGTCGGCATGGGCGATCTGCCGCACCAGGTCCTCCCGCTCGAAGGCGGTCAGCACGGCGCGCTCGGCCTGCGCCGCGTAGCGCTCGAGGAGAGCCAGCGTGGCGGCGTCCGGCCGACGCCCGTCGAGCGGCACGTCGAGCGAGAGCACCCCGGCGATGCGGCCGTCGTCGAAGCTGAGGAACGCCATGAGGACGTCGCCCGGGTCCCACGTGTCCGGCGCGTCCCCCGCCGGAGGGTCCATGACGACGACCCAGTGCCCCTCGAGCTCGGCGCGCTGCTCCTCGGCGGGCAGGAACCGGAACCGTCCCGACCGGTGCGCCGCGGCGTCGATCGGGTCGAGGATGCTGAGCGGGTCGGCGTTGTCGAAGACGAAGTCGCGGTGCTCGTCGGGCCCCGTGTAGGCCATCGTCACCAGCTCGCCGTCGATGGCGACCGAGAGCGCGGCGACCTGGAAGCCGACCATCTCGGCGACCGAGTCGACCATGAGCTGCAACATCGAGCGGGCCGACGAGTCGGACCACCCGGTGTGGTCGCGGTGCCCGGCCTCGGCCGGCTCACCGGGTGCGCTCATCGCCACATTGTGGGGCACGGACGACGCCGCACCCGACCGAGTCGGGTCACGCGACGCCGAGCGGCGGCGCGGGTCGGGCCGGCCCGATCAGGCCCGCGCCTGAGCCAGCGCGTAGAGCGCCACGGACGCCGCCACGCCCGCGTTGAGCGACTCCAGCGAGCGCGCCATCGGGATCGAGACCAGGTGGTCGCAGGTCTCGGCCACCAGCCGCGACAGGCCACCACCCTCGGCGCCCACCACCAGCACGAGCGGGCCCCGGGCGAGGTCGGCGTCGGCGACGAGGTCGGGCAGCGACAGGTCGCCGTCGGCCGCGAGCCCGACGACGGTGCACCCGGCGTCCTGGTAGGCCACCAGCTGGCGGGTCAGGTTGGTCGCGCGCGCCACGGGCAGCCGCGCCGCGGCACCGGCGCTGGTCTTCCACGCCGAGGCGGTCATGGGCGCCGAGCGCCGCTCGGCCACCACGACGCCGTGCGCGCCCAAGCCGGCGGCGCTGCGCACCACGGCGCCGAGGTTGCGCGGGTCGGTGACCTGGTCGAGGACGACGACCAGCGGCGCCTCGCCCTGCTCCCCGGCCGCGTCGAGCAGGTCGTCGGGGTGGGCGTACTCGTAGGGCGGGATGCGCGCCGCGAGGCCCTGGTGCACGGCACCGTTCGTCATCCGGTCGAGCTCGCCGCGGCCGACCTCGAGCAGGCTGATGCCGCGGTCGGAGGCGATCCGGAACGCCTCGCGCAGCCGGCCGTCGCGCTCGGCGCCCTCGCCGACGTACAGGCCGGTGACGGGCACGCCCTCGCGCAGCGCCTCGACGACGGCGTTGCGGCCGGCGACCCACTCCGCCTCGCCGCTCTTGCGGGCACCGCGTGGCCTGCCCTTGCGCGCATCGGCCTGCTTGCGCTGCTCGGCGGCGTAGGCCTTGTGGTAGGGCCGGTCCTTGGCCTTCGGCGTCGGGCCCTTGCCCTCCAGCCCGCGCTTGACCCGACCGCCCGACCCAGCGGCCGGCTTCTTGCTGGTCTTGCGGATCGACCCTCGCCGCTGCGAGTTGCCTGCCACCTCGTCCACCTCTCACTGACTGCTCCCGAGTCTAGAGAACGTCGACCCGTCCCTTATAAGCGACGGGTCGACGTCGGGTGTGGCGCGTGTGACTGGAGTGACCTATCGTTCCTCGGTGCGTCGACTCCCCCCGCTGCTCACGACCGCTGCCACCTCCTTCGCCGCGCTCGGTTGTTACGGTGCCGCGGTGCCCGTCGAGACCGCCGACGCCGTCCCCGCCGGCACCGCGCAGTCCGCGCCGGCCGCTCCGGCCGCTGCCGCGCGTCAGATCCACTACCGGCAGTTCGACTCCGGGGCCGAGCTGCGCACCGGCTCCGCCCCGAAGCTGCGCATCGACCAGGGCCGGATGTCGATCGACCCCGCCGCGCGCGACCTGCAGACCCGACGCCTCGGCGGCACCCGCTACGAGTCCGCCGGCTGGCAGTCGCCGTGGGTCGAGCCGGGTTTCGCCTTCACCCAGCTGATCCCGTCGTGGTCGGCCACCACCCCCGACGACAGCTTCGTCGAGGTCTTCGTGCGCGGCCGTGAGGGACGACGCACCGGCAGCTGGGACCTCATGGCCCGCTGGACCTCCGGCGACCAGCACCTCGAGCGCACCACCGACTCCGGCCAGGACGACGACCTCGGCGACGTCAACGTCGACACCTGGCGCGCCCGCGGCACCGTCACCGGCTACCAGCTGCGCGTGGTGCTGCACCGCCGCGCCGGCACCGACGCCGCCGTCGCGGTCGACACCATCGGCGCGGTCGCCTCGCGGCTGCCCGACTCCGCGCCGGGCACCTCCGAGCCGGGCGTCGCGCGCGGCCGCGTGCTCGACGTCCCGCGCTACTCGCAGATGGTGCACAAGGGCCACTCGCCCCAGTGGGGCGGGGGCGGCGAGGCCTGGTGCTCGCCCACCTCGACCTCGATGGTGCTGGCCTACTACGAGTCGCTGCCCGCCCCGCGCTGGTACCGCTGGGTCGGCAAGGGCCACGTCGACCCGTGGGTCGACCACGCCGCCCGCATGACCTACGACCACGACTACGACGGCACCGGCAACTGGCCGTTCAACACCGCCTACGCCGCGCCGCGCGCCGGCAAGGCGTTCGTGACCCGGCTGCGCTCGCTGCGCGAAGCCGAGCGGTTCATCGCCGCCGGCATCCCGCTGGTCGCCTCGGTCTCCTTCGGCTCCGGCGAGCTGGACGGCGCCCCCATCGGCTCCACCGCCGGCCACCTGCTGGTGATCGTCGGGTTCACCCAGAGCGGCGACGTCGTCGTCAACGACCCCGCCGCCGAGACCCGCAAGGGCGTGCGGCGCACCTACGACCGCGGCCAGCTCGAGGACGCGTGGCTCAACGGCTCGGGCGGCCTGGTCTACGTCATCCGCGACACCGCGCACCCGCTGCCGAAGCGGTCGCCCGGCAACTGGTGATCACGACCGAGCGTGCGAGGTCGTGAGCCTTCACGGCGACGTCAGGTGCCGGCCGCCGCGCTGAAGCTCACGTCGTGCCAGCCCGTCGCGCCGTCGGGCAGCACGTCGGCGACCACACTGGTCTGCACCTGACCGTCCTTGTCGGTGGCACGGACGACGGCGGTGTGGTCGCCCTCGGCGAGGTCGAGCTCGAGGCGCCACTGCACCCAGGTGTCGGTGCTGGGCACCGTGCCCAGCTCGCACGCCTGCCACGGGCCGCCGTCGACGGAGACCTCGACCTTCGAGATGCCGGTGTGCTGCGACCACGCGGAGCCGGCGACGACCGACGGTCCGGCCGCGACCTGGCCTCCGTCGGAGGGCACCTCGATGCGGGACGACATCTTCACCGGGCCCAGCTCGCCCCAGCCGCGCTGGGTCCAGTAGGCCTCGATGTCGCCGAAGGTGGTGACCTCCATGTCGACGACCCACTTGGTGGCCGAGACGTAGCCGTAGAGCCCGGGCACGACGGTGCGCACCGGGAAGCCGTGCTCGATCGTCAGCGGTTCGCCGTTCATCGCGATGGCCAGCATCGCGTTGCGGCCGTCGGTGAGCGCGGTGAGCGGCGTGCCGCAGGTCCAGCCGTCGTCCGAGGTCTGCAGGACGGCGTCCGCCCCCGCGAGCGGCTTGGCCTCGGCCAGCAGCGGGCCGAGCAGGACGCCGCTGAACCAGGCGTTGCCGATGAGGTCGCCGCCGACCTCGTTGGAGACGCAGTTCAGGGTGATCCAGGCCTCGTCGACGCCGCGGGCCACGAGGTCCTCGAAGTCGAGCACGATCTCGTTCTCGACCATGCCGTGGATGCGCAGCTGCCAGTCGCGGTAGCGGATGGCCGGCTTCACGAAGGCGGTATCGATCAGGTAGAACTCGGCGACCGGCGTCATCCAGGCCGCCGCGCCCTCGACGTCGAGCCGGGCGCCGTCGGGCACCTCGGGGGCGCTGACCTGGCGGTTCTTGGTCTTGCGGTCCTGCTCGACGCCGCGGACGTCGCGCCCGGCCAGGCGGGCGAGCAGGCTCGAGACCGCGGCGGTGGCGACGACGGCGGCGGTCACGACGAGGAACTCGCGGCGCCGCCGGTGCCAGGCCTCGCCGTAGACGTCGGTGTCGGGCAGCGCCTGCAGCCGCGCGAGCCGCTGGGTGAGCAGCCACAGCGCGCCGACCATGACGAGGTAGCCGACGACGGCGGGCAGCAGGCTGGTGCTCGAGGCGCCGTTGTTCGACAGCGCGGCGGCGCCGTAGATGAGCGCCATCACCCCGAAGCCGACGACGCCGAGCCACCAGGCCCGGCGGGCCAGCAGGCCGATGCCGGCGAAGAAGACCGTGACGACGACGATGATGATGATGAACGTGATGTGCTTGCTGTCGGTGCCGAGGTTCTCGCGGGACCAGTTGACGACGTCGGCCGGCATCACGTCGCGCACCAGCTCGGCGACGGAGTTGACCGGGTCGAGGCGCAGGTTGATCAGCTCGGCGACGAGGTAGGCCACGGCCAGGCCGGCGTAGCCCGCCATCAGACCGGCGAGCACCCACGCGACCCTGGACCTCCTCACGCCGGCCATTCTCGCTCAGGCATCATCACCGCGTGGCATCCCCCGGCATGACGGACCCCTTACGGCCCCCGGCCGGGCTGCCGCGGGTCGGGGTCGGGGTCGACGTGCACCGCTTCGCCGCGGCCGACGCCGGGGTGCCGATGCGGCTCGCGGGGCTCGACTGGCCCGACGAGCCGCGGGGCCTGGAGGGTCACTCCGACGCCGACGTCGCCGCCCACGCCGCGTGCGACGCGCTGCTCTCGGCCACGGGTCTCGGCGACCTCGGCTCGCAGTTCGGGACGTCGCGCCCGGAGTGGGCGGGCGCGGCCGGCACGGCCCTGCTCGCCGAGACCGCGCGGCTGGTGCGCGAGGCCGGCTGGGCGGTCGGCAACGTGGCGGTGCAGGTCATCGGCGAGCGGCCGCGCCTCGGGCCGCGCCGCGCCGAGGCCGAGGCGGCGCTCTCCGCCGCCGCCGGCGGGCCGGTCTCGCTCTCGGCGACCACCACCGACGGCCTGGGTCTCACCGGGCGTGGCGAGGGCGTGGCGGCGGTCGCCACCGCGCTCGTCGTCCCGGCCGGCTGACCGCGCGACCTCAGGCGGCCGCCAGCCGCTGCCCGACCAGCACCACGCCGTCCACGACCTTCACGGCGTACGCCGGCACCGAGACGTGCCCGTCGTCGAGGCAGCGCCCGCTGCGCAGGTCGAAGGCGTGCCGGTGCGCGGGCGAGGCCACGAACGGGACGCCGGCGCGCATCCCGACGATGCCGCGGGCGATCGAGGCCGTGCGGTCGGCGCGCGCGAACGGGTCGTGGTTGCCGAGGGCGTAGACCGAGCCGTCCTGGGTGCGGAAGATCGCCATCGACTGGCCGTGCACGAGCGCGACCACGCCCCGCTCGACCTCGAGGTCGTCGAGCGGGCACACCTCCTGCCACTCCGAGCGCGCCCGAGCCACCGCCATGCCGCTCGACGCTAGGCGCGTCCGCGGCACAGGCACGTTGCGCCGTGTTACGGCTGCGTGAATCCGTGCCCGGGCGAGCGTGGCACGATCGGCGGGTGCCCGCTGCCGTCGTCGTCGTCGCCGCCGGGGCCGGGCGGCGCAGCGGCGCCGAGGTCAACAAGGTGCTGCTGCCGCTCGACGGCGTGGCCGTGCTCGCCTGGTCGGTGCGCACCGCGCTCGCGGTGGCCGACGTCGAGCGCGTGGTCGTGGTGGTGCGCGCCGGCGAGCAGGACGCCGTCGCCGAGGCGCTGGGCCCGCACCTGGGCGGGCGCGAGGTCGGCCTGGTGACCGGCGGCGCCACCCGTCACGACTCCGAGTGGGCCGCGCTGCGGGTGCTGCGGGACGACGTCGAGGCCGGTCGCATCGACGTCGTCGCGGTGCACGACGGCGCCCGGCCGCTCGCGTCGTCCGAGCTGTTCGAGCGGGTGCTGGCCGCGGCCCGCGAGCACGGCGGCGCCATCCCGGTCGTGCCGGTGCCCGCGCTGCTCGGCCCCGACGGCGTCGTCCGCGGCGCCGCCACCGTGCAGACCCCGCAGGCGTTCGAGGCGCGCGCGCTGCTCGACGCCTACGCCCGCGCCGACGCGGAGGGGTTCCGCGGCACCGACACCGCGTCCTGCCTCGAGCACTACGCCGAGGTGCGCATCGCCGCGGTGCCCTCCGACGCCACCAACCTCAAGGTCACCTGGCCCGACGACCTCGCCTCAGCGCAGGCTCTCCAGCAGGCGCACGTCGGCCTCCTCCGCCACCCGGGCGGCCGTTGACGGCGCGGTCAGCGTCTCGACGGCGTCCTGCTCACGCAGCCGGGCGACGAGCTCGGTGAAGTCCCACGTGGGCACGCGCTCGAGGCCGGCGACGACCCGGGCCGGCAGCACCAGCGGCGAGCACACGGCCAGCAGCGACTGCCGGTCGAGGGTGCGGCCCACCAGGCCGTCCTCGACGACCTTGACGGTGTCGGTGACCGGCCGGACGCCGACCACGACGGCGTCCAGCTCGAGGGCCAGGTCGACGCAGCGGGCGATGAAGTCGGGCGGGGTGAGCGGGCAGAGGCTGTCGTGCAGCACGACCGGCTCGCCGGCCTCGCGCAGCGCCTCCCACGGCACGGTGGCGTCGACGAGGTCGACGCCGGCCTCGCCGAGCGCCCAGGCGGCGGCCGCCACGAGCGCCTCGCCGTGCACCAGGCGGTAAGGCAGCGAGCCGCGGTCGGCGTCGACGACGAGGCCCAGCGCGGTCGGTCGCTCGTCGTCCACCCGGTCAGCCTAGGTGGCGTGGGTGGGGCGACATGCGAACCGGCCCCGGAGGAGTCCGGGGCCGGTTCGGGTGGATCAGGTGGTGCGGGTGGAGCGCTGCCTCAGGAGGCGAGCACCTCGTCGAGGATGGTCTCGGCCTTGTCCTCGTTGGTGTGCTCGGCCAGCGCCAGCTCGGAGACGAGGATCTGGCGAGCCTTCGCCAGCATCCGCTTCTCGCCGGCCGACAGGCCACGGTCGCGCTCGCGGCGCCACAGGTCGCGGACGACCTCGGCCACCTTCATCACGTCACCGCTGTGCAGCTTCTCGAGGTTCGCCTTGTAGCGGCGCGACCAGTTGGTCGGCTCCTCGACGTGCTCGGCACGCAGGACGTCGAAGACCCGGTCGAGCCCCTCCTTGTCGACGACGTCGCGGACGCCGACCAGGTCGAGGTTGCATGCGGGGACGCGAACGACCAGGTCCTGCTGAGCGACGATCCGCAGCACGAGGTACTGCCGGTCCTCTCCCTTGATGGTGCGCATCTCGATGTCTTCGATGACCGCGGCCCCGTGATTGGGGTAGACGACCGTTTCGCCGACAGTGAAAGTCATATGTGGTTGGCCCCTTCCTAGGACCCCAAGAATACCACGGTTCTGGGGGGCCACCTTCATCGTTTCCGCAGGTCAGAGGCCTAGTGGGCCTCATTCGCGGTCTTGACAGACCGACACCTGTGTGCAGTGGGTCTCACCTCCGGGGCGTCTCCGGCACCCCCTCACGGGGGGTGGCACCGACCCCTTCATCCGCCGTCTGACCTGCGGATTTCGCGGCCCGGCCGGTGGTGGACGGCGTCTCGCCGCGCGCGTCCGCAGACGGCGCCGCCCCCGGTGGTCGATACTCCCTCCCATGGCGAAGTTGCCGCGCTGGCGGCGAGGCGAGCAGGCCTCCGCGGACCCGTCCGAGGCGACCACCACGGCGACCGACCGCACCGCGGACGCCGGCACCCCGGCCCCCGCGAGCGCGCCCGCCCCGGCCGACCCCGACGACCCCGCCGACACCGACGACGTCACCGCGCCGACGGTCGTCGACTTCGACGCGCGCTCGGCCGACACCGGCGCCGCGACCTCCGAGAAGGCCGCCCCGGCCGCGAGGAAGGCGGTCCCGCCCCGCGGCGTGAAGCCGCAGCCACGGCCGGAGCAGTCCGGGCCCGCGGTGTCCGGCGCGGCGGTCTCGGGCTCCGGGGCACGCACCACGGCGCCGGCACCCGAGCCGGTGCGGACGACGAAGACGGCCGAGCCGGCGACGACCACCGCGACCACGGCCACCACTGCGTCGGCGGCCTCGGCCGCCGCGAGGACCACACCCGCGAGGACGGAGCCCGCCGACGCGTCCACGCAACCGGCGAAGACCGCCGCCGCCAAGACGACAGCGCCGACGCCGACCACGAAGCCGACCACGAAGCCGGCCGCGACCGATGACGAGACGCCGGGGACGACGTCCCCGGCGGGCCGGCTGCGGCTCTCGATCCTCGACACCACCCCGGTCGCGCTGTTCATGGCCGCGCACCCCAAGCAGGCGTTCGTCACCGCCGTCGGGCTCGGCGTCGCGGCGCTGGCCTCGGGACGGCCGCTGCGCGAGGCGGCGGTCGTCGCCGCCACCGCCGCCGTCGGCCAGACCGTCCTCGGCTGGCACAACGACATCGTCGACCGCGAGCGCGACGCCCGGCACCAGACCCCGCGCAAGCCGATCGCCGAGGGACGCATCGACACCGGCACCGTCTGGTACGCGCTCGTGGTGGCGGTGCTGCTCGTCGTCCCGCTGTCGATCTCGACCGGCGTCACCGCCGGCACCTGCTACCTCGCCGCGCTCGTGGTCGGCATCCTCGGCAACGTCGTGCTGCGGCAGGGACCGCTGTCGTGGCTGCCGTGGGCGCTCTCGTTCGCGCTCTACCCGGCCTACCTGTCCTACGGCGGGTGGGGCGGCGGCGCCGAGGGCGACCCGCCGCAGGTGGCGGTGGTCGTCGCGGCGGCGCTGCTCGGCGTGGGCGTGCACGTCGTCCGCGCGATCTGGGGCCTCGTGGCCGACCAGGAGGACGGCTGGGGCTACCTCCCGCTGATGCTCGGACGACGTCTCGGCGCCAGCCGGCTGCTCATCCTCGCCGGCACCTACTGCGCCGCCGTCCTGGCCGTGCTGGTGATCCTCGGCCAGACCGTCGGCCTGCGGCAGTGAGCCGAGCGGCGCCGACTACGCTGTGACCATGCGTCGCCGACCACTCCGTCCGGCCCGACCGGTGCACCTCGCGGTGGGGCTGCTGCTCGCGGCGCCGCTGCTGGGCGCCTGCGGCTTCGACTACCAGACCGACCAGGTCAACGCCATCGCGCCCGGCACGAACGACCGCACCGGCCAGGTCGACGTCCTCGGGGCCGTGATCGTCGCGGCCGAGCCGAACCGGGGCGTCTTCGCCGCCACGCTGGTCAACAACTCCGTCAGCGACCCCGACGCGCTGGAGTCGTTCGACGCCACGACCGAGGTGCAGGCCAGCCCGCTCGACGCGCCCATCGACATCGACCGCTCCGGGGCGGTCAACCTGTTCGACACCGGTGGCATCCCGGCCAACGGCCAGTTCGAGCCCGGCGCGTTCGTCACCGTGCAGCTGACCTTCGAGAGCGGCCAGGTCTCGATCGTGAACGACGTCCCCGTCGTGCTGCCGTGCCGCCAGTACTCCCCCGAGGCCATCCCCGAGCTCGACCTCGCGGTCGCCGAGGACTCCGGCACCTCCGAGGAGGCCGAGGGCGAGGCCACCGGCCGCTACTCGTGCGACACCGCCACGCCGATCGACCCCCACGCCGAGGGCGGCGAGGGCACCGAGACCGGTCAGGAGCCCGTCGAATGAGCGAGAACGCCACCCTGGTCCTGCTCCGCCACGGCGAGAGCGACTGGAACGCCAAGAACCTCTTCACCGGCTGGGTCGACGTCGACCTCACCGAGAAGGGCCGCGCCGAGGCGCTCGCCGGCGGTCAGCAGCTGCGCGAGGCCGGACTGCTGCCCGACGTCGTCCACACCTCGCTGCTGCGCCGCGCCATCACCACCGCGCACCTCGCGCTCGACGCCGTCGACCGCCACTGGATCCCGGTGCGCCGGTCGTGGCGGCTCAACGAGCGCCACTACGGGGCGCTGCAGGGCAAGGACAAGAAGCAGACGCTCGCCGAGTTCGGCGAGGAGCAGTTCATGCTGTGGCGCCGCTCGTTCGACGTCCCGCCCCCGCCGATCGACGACGGTTCGGAGTTCTCGCAGGCCGGTCTGCCGCAGTACGCCGACCTCGGCGACGAGATGCCCCGCACCGAGTGCCTCAAGGACGTCATCGCCCGGCTGCTGCCCTACTGGAACAGCGACGTCGCCGCCGACCTGACGCCCGGCCGCACCGTGCTCGTCGCCGCCCACGGCAACAGCCTGCGCGCCATCGTCAAGCACCTCGACGGAATCAGCGACGACGACATCGCCGGCCTCAACATCCCCACCGGCATGCCCCTGGTCTACGAGCTGGACGCCGACCTCCGCCCCACCGGCGACGGCGGCCGCTACCTCGACCCCGCCGCCGCCGCGGCCGCCGCCGCCGCGGTCGCCAACCAGGGCCGCTGACCGACCCCGCGGCCGGCCAGACCGACCGCGAGCTCCTGAGCGGCGAGCGTCGTAAAGACCACCGGCCCTCCGCGCGAACGTTCGCCCACGACGTCCCTTCGACAAGCTCAGGGTCCGTGTGGTCGCGTTCGCGTTTGCACAGCCCCTCACGATGGTCGAGGTGCGAGGAGCCCTGGCGACGAGCCTCGAGACCACCGGCCCGTCGAGGCCAGCCCGCCCACGGACCCTGAGCCTGCCGAAGGGCGCGGACGCCGACCCCGGGGGTTGAGCAGCGAGCCCCAGCGAGCGTCGTCGAGACCACTGGCCCTTCACGCGAACGTTCGCGCACGACGTCCCCTCGACAAGCTCAGGGTCCGTAGGGTCGCGTTCGTGTTAAGCGTGCGGGGTCTCGACGACGGCCTCGCGCAGACGCTCGGCCTGCTCGACCACCGGAGCTGCCGGTGGTTGAGCAGCGAGCTCTAGCGAGCGTCGTCGAAACCACCGGCCCACCACGCAGACGTTCGCGGACGACGTCCCTTCGACAAGCTCAGGGTCCGTGGGGTCGCGTTCGCGTTTGCGCAGCCCCTGACGATGGTCGAGGTGCGAGGAGCCCTGGCGACGAGCCTCGAGACCACCGGCCCTCCACGCAGACGTGCGCGGACGACGTCCCTTCGACAAGCTCAGGGTCCGTGCACGTGCGTTGGCGTTGACCCTCCGGGGTCTCGACGACGGCCTCGCGTAGACGCTCGGCCTGCTCGACCACCGGAGGTGCCGGTGGTTGAGCAGCGAGCTCCAGCGGGCGTCGTCGAAGCCCTCGGCCCTCCACGCGAACGCTCGCGCACGACGTCCCCTCGACAACCTCAGGGTCCGTGCGGGCGCGTTCGCGTCGACGTCCCGAGGGTCTCGACGTGCGGGGCAGGTGCCCCGACCCGGCGTGGGGGTCAGCCGACGGCGGAGGGGTGCTCGCCGGTGACGACGAAGACGACGCGGTTGGCCACGGAGACGGCGTGGTCGGCGATGCGCTCGTAGTAGCGGCCGAGGAGGGCGATGTCGATGGCGGCCTCGACGCCGGCGGACCAGTCGTCGGCGAGCAGCTCGGCGAAGCTGGTGCGGCGCAGCTGGTCCATCTCCTCGTCGTCGCGGCCGAGGGCGATGGCGGCCTCGACGTCGCGGCTGGTGATGATGTCGGCGACGCGGCGCACCATGTCCTCCGCGACCAGGCCCATGCGGCTCATGGTCGGGCGGGCGGGCTCGGGGACGGCGATGGCCGGCACCCGCAGCCGGGCGATCTTGGCGACGTGCACCGAGAGGTCGCCCATCCGCTCGAGCTCGCTGACCATGCGGAGGGCGGCGACGACGGTGCGGAGGTCGCCGGCGACGGGCTGCTGCAGCGAGAGCAGCTCGAAGGCGGAGTCCTCGACGTGCTCACGGGCCCGGTCGATCTCGATGTCGGCGCTGATCACCTGCTCGGCGATCGCGGCGTCGCCGCTCATGAGCGCCTGGGTGGCGCGGGCGACGGCGGTCTCGACCTGACGGCAGATGCCGGCGAGGTCGATGAAGACCTGCCGCAGCTGGTCGTGGAACTGTTCACGCATGCGGCAGACCGTAGGTCGGTCGTGCGGACCGCTCGGTGGAGTTGGATGAACGCCGGATGAACAGAGGGAAGTCACACCCGGCGTGACCGGACGGACCCGCGCGTCGCCGTACGATTCGAGACGTGGAAGCGTCGACGCAGGCCTTCCTCGCCGCGCTCCTGGGTGCCGTCGTGGCGGGGGCCGCGGTGCTCGCCTGGGCGGTGAGCGAGCGGCAGCGCCGGGTCGAGCCCGAGGTGTCCGAGCCCGCGGTGCCGGCGCCGGTGGCCGCCGTCCTGGCGGTCCTGCGCAGCAGCACCGTGATCGTCGACGACTCCGACGTGGTCATCAAGGCCTCCGCGCCGGCCTACGCGATGGGCCTGGTGCGCGGCACCTCGCTGGTGACCCCCGAGCTCGCCTCGCTGGTCTGCGAGGTGCGCCGCGACGGGCAGATCCGCGAGACCGAGCTGGTGATGCCGCGCGACCGGGCGCCCGCGCGCCACGTGACCGTGCGCGTCGCCCCGCTCGGCGCGCGGATGGTGCTGGCGCTGGTCGAGGACCGCACCCGCGAGCGCCGCGTCGAGGCCGTGCGACGCGATTTCGTCGCCAACGTCAGCCACGAGCTGAAGACGCCGGTGGGCGCCATCCGGCTGCTGGCGGACGCCGTCCACGACGCCGCCGACGACCCCGAGGCCGTCAAGCGGTTCTCCGACCGCATGGTGCTCGAGAGCGAGCGGCTCACGGTGCTGGTGCAGCAGGTCATCGAGCTGTCGCGGCTTCAGGGCGACGAGCCGCTCGAGTCGCCGCTGCCGCTGTCGGTGGACGACGTCATCGGGCTGGCCGCCGACACCAGCGCGATCGACGCCGCCGCCCGCGGCATCAGCATCGTCACCGGCGGCGAACGGGGCCTGAAGGCGATGGGCAACGAGGAGCAGGTGGTGATGGCGGTGGCCAACCTGGTCGCGAACGCCGTCGCCTACTCCGAGCCCGACTCGACGGTGCTGGTGAGCACCAAGCCGGTCGACGGCTCGTCGGGCGCGTTCGTCGAGATCAGCGTCGTCGACCAGGGCGTCGGCATCCCCTCGGTCGAGATCGAGCGGATCTTCGAGCGCTTCTACCGCGTCGACCCGGCCCGGCACCGCTCCACCGGCGGCACGGGCCTCGGCCTGTCGATCGTCAAGCACGTCGCGGCCACGCACGGCGGCGACGTCCGGGTGTGGTCGGTCGAGGGGCAGGGCTCGACGTTCACGCTCTCGCTCCCCCGCGCCGACCCGCGGCCGGAGCCCCCGAACCACGACAGCACAGACACGGACGGGACGCCGACGGCGCCCGCCGCAGACCAGGAGGAAGCAGACCGGTGACCCGGGTACTCGTCGTCGAGGACGAGGAGAGCTACAGCGACGCGCTCTCCTACATGCTGCGCAAGGAGGGCTTCGAGGTCGCGATCGCCGCCGACGGCCACGCGGCGCTGGCCGAGTTCGACCGGGGCGGCGCCGACATCGTGCTGCTCGACCTGATGCTGCCCGGCATCCCCGGCACGGAGGTGTGCCGCACGATCCGGCAGACCTCCAACGTGCCGGTGATCATGGTCAGCGCGAAGGACGACGAGGTCGACAAGGTGGTCGGGCTCGAGCTGGGCGCCGACGACTACGTCACCAAGCCGTACTCGCCGCGCGAGCTGGTCGCCCGCATCCGGGCGGTGCTGCGCCGCGGCCAGGACCCCGACCTGATGCCCGACACCCTCGAGGCCGGCCCGGTGCGGATGGACGTCGAGCGCCACGTGGTCACCGTCGACGGCCACGAGCAGCGGCTGCCGCTCAAGGAGTTCGAGCTGCTCGAGATGTTCCTGCGCAACCCCGGCCGGGTGCTGACCCGCGGGCAGCTCATCGATCGCGTGTGGGGCTCGGACTACGTCGGCGACACCAAGACGCTCGACGTCCACGTCAAGCGCCTGCGCGCCAAGCTCGAGCCCGACCCGGGCGAGCCGAAGTACCTCGTCACCGTGCGCGGCCTGGGCTACAAGCTCGACCTCTGAGTCCCGGACGCCGTCCGACGCAGGGGGCTGGCCGTCACGCGGGCGGCGGCGTCCAGGCGGGGTCGCGGCCGAACCGGGCGACGACCCGGTCGAGCGCCGGGGCACCGGGGGTGACCTCGTGCGACGTCCCGAGGGCGGTGGTGCCTGGTCGGGCGGCCTCCAGGCCGGCCCGGAGCCGGTCGGCGGACTCGACCAGCGGCGACAGCGCGGCGTCGTCACCGAGGTGCGGACTCCGGCCGAGCGCGCGGGCGAGGTCCCAGCCGTGGACGACGGCCTCGAGGGTGCGCACCTCGACCGCGACGGACGGCGGGCGCGGGCCGAGCGGGAGGGGCACCGACCGCTCGGGCGGGGCGGCGTCGGCGGCCGCGCGCAGCCCGTGCGCGGCCTCGGCGTACGCGCTCGGCAGGTCGGCCGGGGCGATCCGTTGCACCTCGGCGTCGATCGCAGCGAGGTCGTAGGCGGAGCCCCGCAGGGCGGTCGTGAACGCGCGCTCCCCCGTGACCAGGTGGCGGGCCAGCGTGGCGACGTCCCAGCCCTCGCACGGCGTCGGCGCGTCCCACCGGGCCTCGGCCAGCAGTCGGACGACGCCGTCCTGGGCGGTCTCGAGCACGCTCACCCGGCGATGATGTCAGGATCGCGTGCCCAGACGTCCGAAACCCGCGTGGCGGGTGGTCATGGTCGACCGTAGCGTTGGGTCGTGACCACCACGGACGACGACACCGGCGCCACCACGCCCGAGACCCCCGCCTGGCTGCCGCCGGCCGCCGTCGGGGTGACGCTGGTGCTGTGGGCCTCGGCGTTCGTGGCCATCCGGCACCTGGCCGACGACTTCTCGGCCGGCCCGATGGCGCTCGGGCGGCTGGCGATCGGGGCGGTCGCGCTCGGCCTGCTCGCCGCGCCCCGGCGCATGCCGCGGCCGCAGGGCCGGCAGTGGGTCTCGATCGTGGTGATCGGGGTGCTCTGGTACGCCGTCTACATGGTGGCGCTCAACGAGGGCGAGACCCGCGTCGACGCCGGCACCGCGGCGCTGCTGATCCAGGTCTCCCCCGTGCTGGTCGCGGTGCTCGCGGCGGTCTTCCTGGCCGAGCCCTTCACCCGGCAGCTGGCCGCCGGGCTCGCCCTGGCCTTCGGCGGGGTCGCGGTGATCGCGCTCGGCTCGGGTGACGACGGCGGGCACTCCGACGTGCTCGGCGTCGTGCTCTGCCTGGTCGCGGCCGCGGCGTACGCCGTCAGCCTCGTGGTGCAGAAGCCGCTCGTCGCGCGGGTGCCCGCGCTGCAGGTGACCTGGCTGGCCTGCTCGGTCGGCGCGGTGGCCTGTCTGCCGTTCGCGCCGCGGCTGGTCGCCGAGCTGGGCGACGCGCCGACGTCGTCGGTGCTGTGGCTCGTCTACCTCGGCATCTTCCCGACGGCCATCGCCTTCAGCACCTTCGCCTTCGCGCTGCGCCACATGAGCGCCTCCAACCTCGGCGTCACGACCTACGTCGTCCCGGTCATCACCATCGCGCTGAGCCTGCTGTTCCTGGGCGAGGTGCCGCCGCCGCTGGCCTACGCGGGCGGCGCGCTCGCGCTGGTCGGCGTGGCCGTCGCGCGGCGCAGCAGCCGCCCGGCGCGCCGACAGGTGCGGCAGCCCGCCTGAGCCGCCGAGGCGTGCCAGGCTGCGGCCCGTGGACGTCGTCGCCGCGGTCATCGTCGGGCTCGTCGCCGTCCTGCACGTCTACATCCTGGTGCTCGAGATGTTCCTGTGGACGGCGCCCGCCGGGCGCCGGGCGTTCGGGCTCGCGCCCGACTTCGCCGAGGCGACGAAGGTGCTGGGCGCCAACCAGGGCCTCTACAACGGCTTCCTGGCCGCCGGCCTGTTCTGGGGCCTGGTCTCGGGCCGTGACGACGTGCGGCTGTTCTTCCTCGGCTGCGTCGCCGTGGCCGGTGTCTTCGGCGCGGTGACGTCGTCGCCGCGGATCCTGCTCGTGCAGACGGTGCCGGCCGGTCTCGGCATCGTGGCCGTGCTGCTGTCCTGAGGCCCTTCGACAGGCTCAGGGTCCGTGGGCCCGAGCGTCAGGCGCTGAGGGCCTCGGCCAGGGTCGTGCGCAGGGCGGTGGTGGCGCGGCTGCGCAGCTGGCTCACGCGGGACTCGGTCACCGAGAGCACCTGGCCGATCTCGCCGAGGGTGAGCCCCTCGAAGAAGTACAGCGCGATGACGACCTGGTCGCGCTCCGGCAGCTGGCGCAGGGCGGACAGCAGCACCTCGCGGGTCGACTCGTCCTCGAGCGCGGCGTCGACGGCGGGGGCGAGGTCGTCGAGGGAGGCGAGCTCCTCGTCCTCCGCGTGCGAGAACGACGTCGGCCGGTCGGCCAGCTCGCGCAGCTCGCGCAGCGAGATCTCGGCCTCGGCGCAGATCTCCTCGTCGGTGGGCTGCCGGCCCAGCCGGTTCTGCAGCGCGTCGCGGGCGCGGTCGACGTCGCGCAGCCGCGAGCGCACCGAGCGCGGCACCCAGTCGGAGGCGCGGATGCTGTCGATGATCGCGCCGCGGATGCGGGGCACCGCGTAGGTCTGGAACTGCAGCCCGCGCGACGGCTCGAACTTCTCGATGGCGTCCATGAGGCCGATGACGCCCTCGGAGACCAGGTCGGCAGACTCGACGCTCTGCGGCAGCCCGCTGCGAACGCGACCGGAGACGTACTTGACGAGCGGCGAGTACTGCAGCACCAGCTGGTTGCGCAGCTCGGGCGACCCCGTGGCCTTGTACTCGCGCCACAGGTCGTCGACCGACTCGGCGATGGTCACCTCCGCAGCGTAGTGGCTGGGATGGCGTCCTCGCTGGTTTGCGCCGGTTTGCGCCGCGTTGCCGCGGGCTGCGGCCCGAGGGGCCGCGGCCGGGGTCAGTCGTCGAGGAAGCCGAGGTCGACCACGAGGCGGCTCGCGGGCACCCGCGTCGGCGGGGGCGGCGGGGCCGGTGCGGCCGGCACGAGCGGCTCGACCTCCACCAGCGGCGCGACCTCGACGAGCGGCGCGACCTCGAGCAGCGGGACGACGTCCGGCAGCGGGGTCGGCTCGACGAGCGGCGGAACCTCGGCCAGCCGCAGCGCCGGCACCGGCGGGTCGAGCACCGGCTCGGCGTAGCGCGGGACGTCGGAGACCGGCTCGACGACGACCGGCACCGGCGCGCCGGTGGTGATGCCGAGCATCACCCGGGTCAGGGCGGCCAGGTCGGCGACCAGGCCGGCGGCGAGGTCGACGGTCTCGCGGCCACCGAGGTCGAGGGCGGGGACGGCGGCGACGTCGTCGTGCGGGAGGTGGGGCAGCAGGCGGGGCGGGGCCGTGGCGGCGGCCTCACGGGAGGCGGCGTGGGCGTGCCAGTCGTGGACCGACATGGCGTCTCCTTCGAGCGTGTGGGGGGGGGTGGGGGGCCGAGAAAGGCCGAACGGCGGCGCGTCGCTCTCGGGTGCGACGCGCCGCCGTGGGCCGTGGGGGGAGATCAGGGGTGGGTCAGCAGGCGCCGTCCGCGAGACCACCGTCGAGCGAGTCGTACTTGAAGGAGTTGCCCGACTCGCCGACACCGGTGAGGCAGAAGCCGCCGGCGCCGCTGGCCGTGCCCACGGTGATGGTGTTGCCGGTGGAGGTCTTGAAGCCGTCCATGGCCTCGAGGCCGGTCTGGTTCGGGTAGGCCTGGTTGTCGACGTAGTAGGTCTCCATCAGCGTGGCCGCGTTCTTCAGGTCGGACTTCACGCCGGCCTCCTGGGCCTTCTCGCGCTGGTTGAGGAACAGCGGGATGGCGATGGCGGCCAGGATGCCGATGATCACGACGACCACGAGGAGCTCGACGAGGGTGAAGCCCTTGTCCTTCTCGACCTCGACGGTCTCGATGTCGGTGGTGGTGGTGGGGTTGCGCATGGGGGGTCTCCTGGATGGGGGGCCGGCGGATCGGGGAGGCGCCGGAGCGGGTGAGGTAGTGACATCTCAGGTATCGGCGGCCCGGGGGGCGGCTTGAGCCCCGGAACCGAAAACTTCTGACAATTTTCCGCTCGACCGGCCTCTGACCTGCACGAACGCGCGCCCGGACGTCGCGGGCGACGTCCGGGCGCGTGGCTCGGGGCAGTGACGGGGCGGTGACGGAGCGGCAGCGGGAGGGCTCAGCGGTACTTCGGCACGACCTCGCCGAAGGTCTTCTGGCCCCATCCGGAGCGCACGGGGTCGAGGAAGTACGGCGGAGGCGCGTAGCGCAGCCTCGTGTCGTAGATGTAGTTCTTCAGGTAGCCGGTGACCGAGCTGCCGCCGCTGGTGGTGCCGACCGGCCCGCGGAAGCGTTGCGCGATGGTGCCGAAGACGCGCAGCGTGCCGAGCTTGGCGCCCTTGTAGTAGGTCTGCACCCCGAAGCTGTGCTGCAGCGTGAGGATGGCGGCGTTGAGGTTGACGTTCTGCAGCGTGCCGGTGAGGTTGGCCCACTGCGTGCACTCGCCGTTCTCCTTCCGGGTGCACTTCACCGGGTGGTAGATCTTCACCGAGTTCTTGGCGATCAGCCCGAGCGCGTCGGTGCCGTTCTCGCCGCTGGAGTAGACGGTGTCGCCGGTGACGATCACGTTGTTGTCGGTGGCGATCGTGACGCGGCCCCGCAGGGTGCCCTGCACGAACGCCGTCCCGTAGCGGCAGTCGGTCTCGCGCAGGTTCAGGTTCACGTCGTAGTCGGGGTAGGTGCCGCTGGTGCCGGCGCGGGGGATGCCGTCGCCGATGCCACCCTCGGTCTTGCACCAGCCGGCGGTGTAGTCCTTGTTGGTGGCCGGGTCCTTGCGGCCGGCGGGGATGTCCTGCACCAGGATCAGCTTCTCGTTCGGGACGTCGACCACCTGGCCGGCGCTGTGCCCGAGCCGACCGCTCGCCGTCCCCGCGGTGCCGCAGCCCGGGTTGAGGTCGGCGGCGGTGGTGGCCTTGCTCCAGACCTGCATCTTCGGGGTCGCCCCGGCCGACGGCGGCAGGAACTTGATGCGCGTGGGTCCGGTGTAGAGGCAGCCGAGCCGGCTCGCCTCGACACGGCCGGGCGTGACGTACTGCCGCAGGTCGCCGATGGTGGTGGGCAGCTCGACCTCGGCGCGGTAGCTGATGCCGCGCTCGAAGATCGGGCTGGCGCTGCTGGTTCGCACGTAGCAGGAGGTGACCGGCGGCGCGACGCCGCCGACCGCGCGGCACGAGGGCAGCGAGGTCGACGTCGTCCCCTTGAAGCGTGGGCTGCCGAGCATGAGGATCGCGTCGTTGCTGTGCAGCGGGCCGTTGATGACGTCGCCGCTGACGAAGTTGATGTCGGAGCAGCCGGAGTTGCGGCGCTGGCTGGCCGGCAGCGACGGCCAGTCGTAGCGGGTGCAGACCTCCTGCGCCGTGGCGTTGTCGAGGCCGTAGACGTTCTCGTCGGCGGGATCGATGGTCTCGTAGACGGTGTAGTAGAGGAACTCGCCGAACCCGCCCCGACGCAGGCGCACCGCCACGGTGCGGGTGATCTCGCCGACGCGGCCGGTCGAGGTCAGCGCGATCGTGCCGTTGGTGTAGGTCGTGGCGATGTCGACGTCGTAGTGGAACTGCGCGCGGGCCGAGCCCGGCACGGGCAGCCAGCCGACCTTGGTCGTGGAGTTCCAGCTGCAGGCGTTGGACGTCGTCATCGGACGCCGCATGGCCTGGTTGGTGCAGTCGGTGGTCTGCCAGTACATGTCGTCGCGGTTGAGCCGGGCGAGGTAGTCGGCGACGCCGGCCTCGGCGGCCGAGAGCGCCTGGTTCCAGTCCTGCTGGCGGTCGGCGAAGCTCATGGTGCGCACCGTCGAGTTGAGGGCGACGCTGGCGAAGACGGCCAGGATCGTCATCGTGGCCAGGACGACGAGCACCGCCGAGCCGCGGTCGCGGGGCTCGGCGGCGGCGCCGTCCGCGGGGCGGGCGGGGACGGCGTCCGGGCGGGGCGGGCGGTGGCGGGTCATGCCTGGTCCGTGAGCACGTTGATCTCCACGTTGGGCAGCCGCACGCGGGTGACCGCGGTGCGTGGGGGGTAGTCGCGGTTGCCGGGCTTGTGCTGGACGGTGACGACGAGGTCGACGCTCGAGATGCGGGGCAGGTTGGCGGCCGTGACGGTCGCGCCCGGCATCAGCGAGCCCTCGTAGTCGTAGAAGCTGAAGACGCCGGGCGAGGGCCACAGCAGGCCGCGGGCGAGGACGCGGTTCTGCGCCGGGCAGGTCAGGCAGAACGTGTAGCTGTCGCCCGACTTGATCGGCTGCCGGGTGCGCTGCCACAGCACGGCGGTGCCGCGGTGCTTGGGGTCCTCGGCGACCTCGAGCGTGACCCGGCTCGGGCCGACGGTGGTGTCGCCGATGTTGGCGTAGAAGGTCACCTGGGTGCTGGTGGCGGTGACGATCGCGGTGTCGTCGCAGCCGATGCACGACTTGTCCTCGAGCTGCTCGGGCAGCACCGCCGTCCGCAGCACCTTGCCGGCGGCGGCGATCGCCAGCTCGCCGTCGGTGGTGTTGTCGAGGCGCTCCTGCACCCCGCTGGTGGTCTTGAGGGTGAGGATGGCGATGGTCATCACCATCGTGCCGACCAGGCCGGCCAGCACCATGGCGACCATCACCTCGGCCAGGCCCATGCCGGCGTCGCGCGGCGTCCCGTCGGCCTCGTCTCGGGTGGGCGGGCGCATCAGAACGTCACCGTCGGCGGGGTCGGCAGGGGTGCGGTGGCCTCGGGGTCGTCGGGGGCCAGCGTGACGTCGCGGGTGGTGCTCGAGCCCGAGCGGGTCAGGCGCCACAGCCCGGTCGGCAGGCTCGCCGCGAGGACGCCGCTGGCCGGCACCTGACCGACGATGACCGTCGCGCCGGCCGGGCACGAGCTGTCGACGGCCTGCTTGGCGGTGATCGTGGTGCCGACCGGCGCCCGCACCGTCAGCGGCGCGAGTCGCACCGTCGTCGTGGCCGTCTGGCCGGGCTCGACCGCCACCGGCGGGTCGCCGAGGTCCTTGGGGTCGTTGCCCAGGCAGTTGCCCGCCCAGAGCGTGTAGCCGCTCGGGTAGGGCCAGAGGCTCGTCAGCGATCGGGCGTTGCCCGTGCCGGGGTAGGCCTTCACGCCCGACGGCTTCAGGGCGCTGTTGCCCAGCGACACCGGGATCTGCTGGTTGGCGGGCGGCAGCCCGAAGCCCTCGCGCGTGGTGAAGGTGACGTCGACGGTGGCGCTCTGCGCGTACTCGGCGATGCCCCGCCACAGCTGCCCCGACTGCACCTGCACCGTGGTCTTGCCCGCCGGGTCGCCCGCGGGCGTCACGTAGCCGGCGCGGTTCAGCTCGTAGGTGTAGGTGCCGGCGTTGAGGAACGGGAACAGCACGCACCCGTCGGACGACGTCCGCCCGCTCGCGGCGACCGCGTTCGTGTTGGTGCGCACCACCACCGGCACCCCGCCGAGCGGCTCGCCGAGCTGGTCGATGACCTTGAGGCCGAGGTGGCCGGTGAAGGCGGAGTAGGTGCCCTTGGCCGGCGTCATGGTGGTGTCCATCTGCACCGGCGGACGGTCGCCCATCTTCGGCCAGGTGACGCGCACCCGCACCCGCAGGTAGGCCAGCTCGACGTTCGACCCCTCGTCGCACGTGGACGCCGCCCGGGTGTCGACCTGCGCCCACTCCGCGGTGCGGGTGACGGTGAAGGCGATCCCGTCGACCACCAGCGGGTCACCCACCCGCCCGCCGGGCAGCGGGCTGGGGTTCTCGGCGGTGTTCAGCAGCACCCGGTCGGGCCCTCGGGTCGGGCCGAAGAAGGTGTCGCGCACGATCTCCAGCTCGCGCGTCGCGAGGTTGTTCGCCACCACCCGCGCCGCGTCGTACCGCGTCAGCCGCTGTGCGTTCATGACCATGTTGAGCACGGCCGTCGACATGATCGCGAAGAGCACCAGCGCCACCATGACCTCGACGAGCGTCATCCCGGCGTCGCGAGACGCGGGCGCAGCAGGTCGAGGGGTCACGCTCGGGTCATCGGCCTCCGGGCCCGCCCGCTTGAGACCCGACCTCTGCGCCCAGTCCCCGGACGGGTCCCGAGCCCGTCCGGGCCGAGCGCGGACGAGACCACCCCGCAGCGGACCAGGGTCGGCCCGCGTCGCGGTGCGCCGTCCCGGCAGGTCGCGGTGGCGGCGCTGGGCAGGAGGGCGGGTCGTGCCCGTTCGCGGCGCGCGACCTGGTGAGTGACGAGCACGGCGGGCGCAGCGAGGAACGAGCGAGCCCTCCGCGCGCAGGAGCGAACCGGGTCGCATGAAGGCGCCGCGAACACGCGCCGAAGCGAGGAACGAGCGGAGGCGCCAAACAACACAGGGGCTGGTCATCCCGCCCGCCGCGGCCGTTGACCGGCAGAGCCCAACGACCAAGCTCAGGGTCCGTGTGGGGACGTTCGCATCGACCGCGCGAGGTCTCGAGGCTCGTCGCCAGGGCTCCTCGCACCTCGACCAGCGTCCGGTCGGGCCGACCACAGACCCGTTCGCGGCGCGCGGCCTGGTGAGTGACGAGCACGGAGGGCGCAGCGAGGAACGAGCGAGCCCTCCGCGCGCAGGAGCGAACCGGGTCGCGTGAAGGCGCCGCGAACACGCGCCGAAGCGAGGAACGAGCGGAGGCGCCAAACAACACAGGGGCTGGTCATCCCGCCCGCCGCGGCCGTTGACCGGCAGAGCCCTTCGACAAGCTCAGGGTCCGTGTGGGGACGTTCGCATCGACCGCGCGAGGTCTCGAGGCTCGTCGCCAGGGCTCCTCGCACCTCGACCACCGTCCGGTCGGGCCGACCACAGACCCGTTCGCGGCGCGCGACCTGGTGAGTGACGAGCACGGAGGGCGCAGCGAGGAACGAGCGAGCCCTCCGCGCGCAGGAGCGAACCAGGTCGCACGAAGGCGCCGCAACACGCGCCGAAGCGAGGAACGAGCGGAGGCGCAATTCAATACAGCCGGCTGGTCATCCCACCTCGCGTGGCCGTTGACCGACCGTGCCCTTCGACAAGCTCAGGGTCCGTGATGGGGCCTGGGCGCGGAGGGCCAGAGGTCTCGAGGCTCGTCGCCAGGGCTCCTCGCACCTCGACCACCGTCCGGGCGGGCCGACCACAGACCCGTTCGCGGCGCGCGACCTGGTGAGTGACGAGCACGGAGGGCGCAGCGAGGGACGAGCGAGCCCTCCGCGCGCAGGAGCGAACCGGGTCGCGTGAAGGCGCCGCGAACACGCGCCGAGGCGAGGAACGAGCGGAGGCGCGATCGAGCTAGGTCAAGCCACTCGTGCGCAGCGAGTCGAGGACCTTGTTGGCCTGGCGCTGGTCGCGGGCGCGGACCTGCAGCCACAGCAGCTTGCCGGCCTCGACCTGGATGACCCGCTCGACGGTGACGTCGCCGCGGGCGCAGCCGGCGAAGGTGACGGTGACCGTGGGGCCGAGGGTGCCGGTGGGGTCGAGGGAGGGCGAGAAGGACGACTCGCACTCGGGGTGCTGGGGCACGGTGTCGGGCAGCTCGGTGCCCGGCAGCAGCGCGACGAAGACGCCCTCGCCGTCGTCGGCCCAGGTGGGCGACGTCCCGACCGAGAGCGCCGGGAAGGTCTGCTCCTCGGCGTTCGGCGGCTGCCACGGCACGGTCGACTGGGCGTCCCAGGCGGGCGGCACGGTGACGCGGAGCACGCCGGACTCGTCCTCGACGGTCGCCGGGCCGGGGGGCGGCTCGGCGTCCAGCTCGTGCTGGCCGAACCACCCGGCCGCGCCGCCGCCGGCCAGCGCCAGCAGCACCACGAGCAGGACGGCGAGCGCGCGGCCCACGCGGCGACGTCGCCGCGGCGGCACCGGGTCGGGCAGCGGCGCGTCGGTGGTCCTCGGGGAGGGCCGCTCCCCCGGCTGGGTCAGGTGGGGGTCGACCGGCAGCACGCGGGTGCCGGGCCCGTGCGGCCCGCCCCGCCAGTCCTCGAGGGCGAAGGTGAGGGCGTCGACGTAGGCGGTCACGCTCGGCCACCGGTCGGCCCGGTCGCGGGCCATCGCCCGCCGGACGACGTCCTCGACCGACTCGGGGAACGCACGGCCCGGCGTCGACATCGGTGCCGGCTCGGCGCCGACCGCCGCGGCCGGCAGCGAGGTGTGGCTCCACGGCAGGCGGCCGCTGAGCAGCAGGAAGGTCAGCACGCCGAGCGAGAACTGGTCGGCGCGGGCGTCGGGTGCCTCGCCCTGGGCCTGCTCGGGGGCGACGTAGGCCGGCGTCCCGGCGATCATCGTCAGCCGCGACGAGACGTCGAGCGCCTTGCCGAGGCCGAGGTCGCCGACCATCGCGCGCACCCCGGCGACGCCGGCGGCGGGGTCGACGGTGCGGAAGAGCACGTTGGCGGGCTTCACGTCGCGGTGCAGCACCCCGCGGTCGTGCAGCGCCTGCAGGCCGGCCCCGACCTGCGCGACGACCTCGAGGGCCTGCGGCACCGTCATGCCGCCCGACTCGAGCCGGTCGGCGAGCGTGCCCTGGTCGGCGTAGGCCATGACGAGGTAGGGGCGGCCGTCGTCCAGCGACCCGGCGTCGTAGACCGGGACCACGTGCGGCGACTCGACCCGCCGCAGGTAGCGCCCCTCCTCGACGAAGCGCGTGCGCACCTCGAACTGCTCCGACCAGTTGTCGGCGAGCACCTTGATGGCCACCGGGGCGTCGAGCTGCTCGTCGTAGGCGAGCCACACCGTGGCGAACCCGCCGCTGCCGATCCGGCGACGCACGGCGTAGCGCCCGAGATGGCTGGGGGTCGACACGGGTGCATTATCTTTCACGGCGTCAGACGGACGTCGAGTGGGAAGGCCTCTGGTGTGACCTCGAGCCCCGACTCCCCTACCGCCGACGACATCGACGACCTCGCGCGTCGTGCCCAGGCCGGCGACAGCGACGCCCTCGGGGCGCTGCTGGCCGCGGTGCGGCCCCGCACGCTGCGCGTGTGCCAGGGCGTGCTGCCCTACACCCCCGACGCCGAGGACGCCTGCCAGGAGGCGCTGCTCAACGTCGCCACCAAGATCGGCTCGTGGGGCGGCCGCGGTCGCTTCACCACGTGGCTGCACGTGGTGGCGGTCAACTCGGCCCGCACGACCTACCGCCGCATGCGCAACCAGGCCGTGGCCGCCGACCCGCAGGAGCACGGCCCGCTGGCCGAGAAGCCCGACCCGCGCACCACCAGCGTCATCGCCGGCACCCGCCTCGACCTGCTCGAGGCCATGGAGGCCATCGAGCGCGACCACCCGCAGTACGTCGAGCCGCTGCTGCTGCGCGACGTCTACGGCATGGCCTACGACGAGATCGCCGAGCTGGTCGGCGCCCCGCTGGGCACGATCAAGGCGCAGATCCACCACGGCCGCAAGCTGGCGCGCCCGCTGCTGCGCGGTGAGGAGTGAGGCGACCGCTCGCCGCCGCCCTGTCGGTGGTGCTGCTCGCCGGTCTCGCCGCCTGTGGTTCCGACGAGGAGCCCGAGGCCGCGCCGTCGGGGTCGGCCAGCGCGGGGGCGCCGTCGTCCGCCCCGGCCTCCGAGCCGGAAGAGCCGAGCGAGCCGGCGGAGACGAGTGAGCCGGCCGAGCCGGACGCCGACCTCGACCTCGCGCTGAGCGAGCCGCGCGAGGACTCCTACTACCCGGAGGTCGGCGACCCCGGCGTCGACGCGCTGCACTACGACCTCGACCTCGCCTGGGACCCCGACACCGACACCCTCACCGGCACCGAGGTGCTCACCTTCCGCGCCACCGAGACGGCCGACCGGTTCCGGCTCGACCTCGGTGAGCCGCTCGAGGTCACCTCACTGACCCTCGACGGTGCCGAGGTCGACCACGAGCACACCGGCAAGGACCTCGTGGTCGAGGCGCCCGTCGAGGCCGACGGCCGCTACGAGCTGACGCTGGGCTACGAGGGCACGCCCGAGCCGGTCGACGCGCCCACCAGCCGCGGCGACTTCGACACCACCGGCTTCACCATCACCGCCGACCACGAGACCTGGACGATGCAGGAGCCGTTCGGCGCCTACAGCTGGTACGCGGTGAACGACCAGCCGTCCGACAAGGCGCTCTACGACTTCACCCTCGCCGTGCCGTCGCCGTGGACGGGCATCGCCAACGGCGAGCAGACCCGCTCCGACGACGACGGCACCACCCACGTCACCGAGTACCACCTGGCCGAGCCGGCGGCGTCCTACCTGGTCACGCTGGCCTTCGGCGACTACCGCAAGACCGACGACGAGGGCCCCGGCGGCGTCCCGATCACCTACTGGACGCCGCGCGACGCTCCCCCGCCCGACGCCGGGCTGCGCTCCATGCCGGCGGCGATGCGCTGGCTCGAGCGGCGGCTCGGCCCCTACCCGTTCGACACCGCGGGCATCCTGCTGGTCGACAGCCAGAGCGGCATGGAGACCCAGACCATGATCACGCTCGGCTACGGCGACTACGCCACCTCGCCCGCCGTCGTGCTGCACGAGCTGGCGCACCAGTGGTACGGCGACCAGGTCACGCCGAACGACTGGCGCGACGTGTGGATGAACGAGGGCATGGCGATGTACCTGCAGCTGATGTGGCAGGCCGAGCAGGACGGCGTCCCGCTGGAGTCCTACCTGCAGTCGATCGTCCCCGACGAGCGGGCCTACCGCGAGGAGGCCGGCCCGCCGGGCGACTTCGACGCCGACGACTTCGCCTCCACCAACGTCTACTACGGCGGCGCGCTGCTGTGGCACTCGATCCGGCGCGAGGTGGGCGACCGTGCGTTCTGGCGGGCGGTCAAGGGCTGGCCGCGCTCGCAGGACGGCACCAGCACCGACCGCGAGACCCTCCTGGCCTACCTCGAGCAGCAGACCGGCGCCGACCTCGACGCGACCTGGGACGCCTGGCTCCTCGACTACACCAGCCCGCCCTTCCCCGGCTGACCGCCGACGCTGCTGGCCGAGCGGGCCCGGGCCTGGGCGACGGGACGCCGCCCGCGAGCGTCCGCGCGGACGACCGGTGGTCTCGAGGCTCGTCGCCAGGGCTCCTCGCACCTCGACCATCGTCGGAGCCCGACCTCACGATGGTCGAGGTGCGAGGCCGGCCACGGCCGAGCCTCGAGACCCCTCACCGCCCACGCGGACGCACGTCCCGACGGGCTCGGGTCTGAGCGGTCAGGTCTGCTCGGAGGCGGCCTGGAGGGGTTCGACGCCGCCGAGGCGCTTGCGGAAGCGGACGTGGTCGGCGTGGTCGGCGAGCGCGCGCCAGAGGGCGGCGTGGGCGGCCCAGGGCAGCGGGTCGGCGCCGCGGTACCAGGTGGCGCCGAAGGCGATCCAGACCGGCGTCCAGTCGCGGGCGAGGTCCCAGGCGCCGCGGTGCGACTCGACCAGGCGGCGCCGGATCTGGAAGGCGCGGCGCGGGCCGTCGAGGCAGATCGGGGCGGTGGCGACCGGCCAGACCCACAGGTCGAGCGCCATCAGGTCGAGCTCGAGGTCGCGCAGACCGCGCGGGTCGACCAGGACGGTCGCCACGTTCTGGTGCGGGGCCCTCACCCCTCGACGCTAACCCGAGCGCCCGTGCCACGCAGCCAGCACCTGCTGCTCGTGCTCGCGCGAGAGGCCGGTGCGCCGCACCTCGGGGCGCTCACGCAGCCAGGCGAGGGTGTCGCGGGCGGTCTCGGCGACGGGCCTGACGACGAGCCCGGCGTCGAGCGACGGCGACGCGTCGCGGGCCGTCATCCCGTCGTACTCCGGCCGGGGCAGCCACATCGGCAGGGCACTGTCGCCCATCCACGGCTCGACGCCCTGCTCGGTCAGGAACGCGCCGGGCACCCAGGTCAGCGCGGCGGTCGAGCCGACCCCCGCCGCGGTCTCGTCGAGCAGCCGACCGGTCGTGGTCGTCGGTCCGACGCCGTCGAAGGCGCCGGGGGTGCGCCGCTCGGCGAGCAGCACCAACCAGGCGGCGAGGTCGCGGACGTCGATGACCTGCGTGCTGTCACCGGGCTCGCCACCGGCGAGCGCCTCGCCGCCCTCGGCCAGCCGCTCGGGCCAGTAGCCGTAGCGCGACGTCGGGTCGCCCGGCCCCACGATGAGGCCCGGCCGCACCAGCACCGACGACGCCGCCCCCGCCGTCACCGCCTCCTCGCAGCCCACCTTCATGGGGCCGTACTGCTCGGGGCCGGTCGCGAGGTCCTCGTCGGTGTGGACGGCGTCCACGAGCGTCGAGGTGTCGGGCCGCAGCCCGGGCGTCGACTCGTCGTCGTAGACGTTGACGGTCGAGACGAAGACCCAGTGCGCGCCGGGGAACGCCGCCACCGCGTGGCGCACCCAGCTGGGGTGCCGCGCGACGTCGACGACGGCGTCGAACCGCTCGCCGCGGAGCCCGTCGGGCGGCTCGGCGTGGGCGGCGCGGTCCCACCGCACGAGCGTGGCGCCATCGGGCACCGTGCCGGTCTCGCCGCGGCAGGCGCACACGACGTCGTGGCCGCGCCGCACCGCCTCGGCCGCGGTGGCCCGGGACAGGAACGCGGTGCCGCCCAGCACGAGGAGTCGCATGGGCTCACCGAACCGCCCGCCGCGCCGGGGCGCAAGCGGTTCCGCCGTCAGCGGACCTCAGCCGGCGCCGACGGACTCGGCGCCGCAGGTGAACGAGACGTCGTAGACCTTGTCGATGAAGTCGCTGCTCGCCGCCTCGGCGGTGGGCTGGAACTCGAGCTCGTCGTTGAGGACGCCGATGTCGACGAGACCGTCGACGCCGTACTCCTCGACGAGGCCCTCGCCGATGCACTGCGCGATCGGCGGGTCGATGCCCGACTGCTCGCCGAAGAACGCCGCCAGGCTGTCGACGGCCCGCTTCTCGCGGTTGCCGCCGGTGGGGCGGTTGGTGCCGGTGGACTCGGACGGCGTCGGCTCGATCGGGTCGCTGGTGGGCGGCGTCGGCGGGCTCGGCACCGTCGGGTCGGTCGGGTCGGTGGGCCCGGTCGGGTCGGTGCTCTCGCTGGTGGTGTCGGTCGTCTCGGTGGGGTCGGCCGAGGTGTCGTCGTCACCGCCGGCGAGCAGCAGGATCGTGACCGTCGCGGCCACGGCGACGACGAGCGCCACCGCCAGCGCGATCAGCAGCCCCCGCCGTCCACCACCGGACGACGACCCGCGCGACGGGGCGAACGGCTGCGTGGCGAACTGCGGCGTGGGCGTCGGCGTCGGCATGAACGGCGGCGCCGGCGGGCCGCCCGTGGGGCCCGGCGTCGGGGTGGGCGTCGGCGTGGGGGTGCGCGGGGTCACCAGGTGCTGCTGGTGCTGCGTGGGCGGCGTCAGCGGCGCGGAGTCGTCCGGCAGCCGGATCGGCTGCGGGTCGTCGGGCAGCCGGGCGATGCGGCGCAGGTCGTCGCGCATCGTGGCGACCGTCGGGTAGCGGTCGGCGGGGTCCTTGGCCATGGCCGAGCGCAGCGCGCGGTTGATCTCGGAGGCGAGCGGGCCGGTCTCGGCCAGCTGCGGCACCGGCGCCTCGAGGTGGCCGCGCACGACCTGGTAGTCGCTGGTGCCCGAGTAGGGGGCGTGCCCGCTGAGCGAGGCCCACAGCAGGCAGCCGAGGGAGTAGATGTCGGACGCCGGCCCGGCCTGCCCGCCGGTGTGCAGCTCGGGCGCCATGTAGCTGGGCGTGCCGACGGTGCCGCCGACCTGCGTGAGCTGCTGGCCGCCGCTGACGTGGCGGGCGATGCCGAAGTCGCCGAGGTAGGCGTGCAGCTCGTTGTCACGGCGGCGCAGCAGCACGTTGGCCGGCTTGATGTCGCGGTGGATGAGCCCGGCCTGGTGGGCGACGGCGAGGCCGTCGGCGATCTGCGAGATGAGGTTCACCCCGACGCGCACGGGCGGGCGGCCGTGGCGGTGCAGCATCTGGCCGAGGTCGCCGTCGGGGATGAGCTGGGTGGCGATGTAGAGCCGGCCGTCGGCCTCGCCGAAGGAGTAGACCTGCACGACGTGCGGCGAGTCGAGGGAGGCCTGCGCCTGCGCCTCCCGGGTGAACCGGGCGCGGAAGCCGGGGTCCTCGCCGATGTGCGGCGTGATGATCTTCAGCGCGACCTGGCGGTTGAGCTGGGTGTCGAGCGCCTGGAAGACGATGCCCATGCCGCCGATGCCGAGGCGCTTGCCGAGGCGGAACGGACCGAGCTCGCCTCCGGGCTCGGGAGTGGCGCCGGCTCCCGTGGTCATCGACACGGAGCCTACTTACCCGTCCGGGGCCGCCCCAAAGCGCGGCGACCCCGGAATCCGTGGTTCTCGCGGGCGGGCCCCCGGGCCCGTCCGGACGGCGGCGTCAGAACAGCAGCGCCGAGCCCGGGTCGTTCAGGATGCCGGCGACGTCGGCCAGGAACCGCGAGCCCTTCTCGCCGTCGATGTGCCGGTGGTCGAAGCTCAGCGCCAGCGTCGTCACGTGGCGCACCGCGATCTCGTCGACGCCGTCCTTCGTGACCACCCACGGCTGCTTGCGGATGGCGCCGAAGCACAGGATGGCCGACTCGCCCGGGTTGATGATCGGGGTGCCGGCGTCGACACCGAAGACGCCCACGTTGGTGATGGTGAAGGTGCCGCCGGCCATGTCGGCGGGCTGCGTGCGCCCCTCGCGCGCCACCGAGGTCAGCTCGGCCAGCGACTGTGCCAGCTCGACCAGCGAGAGCCCGTCGGCGTCCTTGACGTTGGGCACCACGAGCCCGCGCGGCGTGGCCGCGGCGATGCCGAGGTTGACGTAGTGCTTGAGCACGACCTGCT
Source organism: Nocardioides marinquilinus (assembly GCF_039543705.1). Taxonomy (NCBI): domain Bacteria; kingdom Bacillati; phylum Actinomycetota; class Actinomycetes; order Propionibacteriales; family Nocardioidaceae; genus Nocardioides; species Nocardioides marinquilinus. Next base: position 686,550 of record NZ_BAABKG010000001.1, on the reverse strand, counting down.
GGGCCGCCTCGTCCCAGTAGGAGTTGATCTCGGGCGTGCGGCGGACGGCGAGCAGCACCGCCTTGGCCAGCACCAGCAGCGGGCTGACGCGCACGGCGCGCAGCTCGCGGCGGGCCTTGAGCCGCTCGACCAGCTCGACCGTGGCGGTGGCGTCGACGGTGACCCACTCGGTGACGTGGGGCGCGGTGAAGGCCGAGTCGACCATCGCGCCGGCCATCATCTTGCGCACGCCCTTGATCGGCTCGCGGGTCTCGCGCTCGCCCGTGCGGGCGGACGACGGCGCGACCACGGACCCCGAGCCCGTCGAAGGGCCGGACGACGCCGACGCGCTCTCGACGTCGGCCCGCGTGACGGTGCCGTCCGGGCCGCTGGGCGTGAGGGTGGCGAGGTCGACGCCGAGGTCCTTGGCGAGCTTGCGCACCGGCGGCTTGGCCAGCACCCGCGCCGACCCGCGGGCCGGCTCGGGCTCGGCCGTCTCGACCGGCGCGGACGTCGCCGGGACGGCGTCCTCGAGGTCGGCCGCCTCGACCATCGGCGAGGAGGCCGACTCGAAGGCCGCCTGGGTCTGCATGTGCGTGGCGACGGTGCCGCTGGCCACCTTGCGCGCGCGGCGCACCGGACCGCGGTCGGCCTTGTTGCGTCCGACCAGGCTCTCGCCCTCGCCGCCGCCGCTCGCGGCGGGGTTGGAGAGGTCGATGGTCATCTCGGCCGGCTGGACGTCGGGCGGCGTGGGGTCCTCGGTGGGCGTCGTCGCGGCGTCCCCGATGGCGATGATCGGGGTGCCGACCGGGATCATCTCGCCCTCGGGCACGAGGATGGCGGTGACCTCGCCGGCGAACGGCGAGGGCAGCTCGACCAGTGACTTGGCGGTCTCGATCTCGACGACGATGTCGTTGATGGCGACGGTGTCGCCGACCTTCACCTTCCAGGTGACGATCTCGGCCTCGGTGAGGCCCTCGCCGACGTCGGGCAGCAGGTACTCCGGCATGGCTGGTGGGTCTCCTAGAAGGCCAGGGTGCGGTCGACGGCGTCGAGGACGCGGTCGAGGTCGGGCAGGAAGTCCTCCTCGATGCGCGAGGCCGGGTAGGGGGTGTCGAACCCACCGACCCGCAGCACCGGCGCCTCGAGGGAGTAGAAGCACTCCTCGGTGATGCGCGCGGCCACCTCGGAGCCCAGGCCGAGGTTGGCGTGCGCCTCGTGGACGACGACCGCCCGGCCGGTGCGGCGCACGGAGTCGTAGACCGGGGCCATGTCGAGCGGCGAGAGGGTGCGCAGGTCGATGACCTCGAGGCTGCGGCCCTCGGTGCCCGCGGCCTCGGCAGCCGCCATCGCGGTCTTCACCGTGGGGCCGTAGGCGAGCACGGTGGCGTCGGTGCCGCGGCGCACCAGCCGGCTGCTGAACAGCGGCTCGGGCGTCGCGGACTCGTCGAGCTCGGCCTTGTCGGCGTGGTACTGCCGCTTGGGCTCGAGGAAGATCACCGGGTCGTCGCACGCGATGGCCTGCTGGATCATCCAGTAACCGTCGACCGGGTTGGAGCAGGCGACGACCTTCAGGCCCGGGGTGTGGGCGAACTGCGCCTCGGGCGACTCGCTGTGGTGCTCGACCGCACCGATGCCGCCGCCGAACGGGATGCGGATGACGATCGGCATCTTCACCCGGCCCTGGCTGCGGTAGTGGATCTTCGCGACCTGGCAGACGATCTGGTCGTAGGCGGGGTAGACGAAGCCGTCGAACTGGATCTCGACGACCGGGCGGTAGCCGCGCATCGCCATGCCGACCGCGGTGCCGACGATGCCCGACTCGGCGAGCGGGGAGTCGATGACGCGGTCCTCGCCGAAGTCCTTCTGCAGACCGTCGGTGATGCGGAAGACGCCGCCGAGCTTGCCGACGTCCTCGCCCATGAGCAGGACCTTCGGGTCGTCCTCCATGGCCTTGCGCAGGCCGAGGTTGAGGCCCTTGGCCAGGGTGATCCGCTGGGTGGTCTGGGTGCTCATGCGTGGCTCCCCTCGAACGAGTCGAGGTAGGCCGCGAAGCCCTCGCGCTGGGCGGCGAGCTCGGGGGTCTCCTCGGCGTAGACGTGGTCGAACATCGCCATCGGCCTGGGGTCGGGCATGGCCTTGCAGCCCTCGCGCAGCGTGTGGCCGAGGTCGTCGGCCTCGGCGGCGACGTCGGCGATGAAGGTGTCGTCGACCAGGCCGTTGCGCCGCAGGTAGGCCTCGACGCGGGCGATCGGGTCCTTCAGCTTCCAGCTCTCGACGTCGTCGGAGAGCCGGTAGCGGGTGGGGTCGTCGGTGGTCGTGTGGGCGCCCATCCGGTAGGTGTAGGCCTCCACGAAGGTGGGGCCCTGCCCGTCGCGGGCCCGCTGCAGCGCCGCGCGGGTGACGGCGTAGGTGGCCAGCGCGTCGTTGCCGTCGACGCGCACGCCGGGGAAGCCGAAGCCGAGCGCGCGCTGGTAGAGCGGGATGCGCGTCTGGCGCTCGATGGGCTCGGAGATCGCCCACTGGTTGTTCTGGCAGAAGAAGACGACCGGCGCGTTGTAGGACGCGGCGAAGATGAAGGCCTCGTTGACGTCGCCCTGGCTGCTGGCGCCGTCGCCGAAGTGGGCGAGGACGGCGGCGTCGCGCTCGGCGTCGCCGGTGCCGACGTCGCCGTCGCGCTGGATGCCCATGGCGTAGCCGGTGGCGTGCAGCGTCTGGGCGCCGATGACGATCGTGTAGAGCCCGAAGTTGACGTCGGCAGGGTTCCAGTTGCCGTGGTCGACGCCGCGGAACAGGCCGAGCAGCTTGAGCGGGTCGAGGCCGCGGCACCACGCGACGCCGTGCTCGCGGTAGGTCGGGAAGACGAAGTCCTGCGGGCGGAGCGCGCGGCCGGCGCCCACCTGGGCGGCCTCCTGGCCGAGCAGCTGGGCCCAGATGCCGAGCTCGCCGTGGCGCTGCAGCGCGGTGGCCTCGACGTCGAGGCGGCGCACCAGCGTCATGTCGCGGTAGAAGCCGCGCAGCTGCTCCTCGCTGAAGTCGAGGTCGAACTCGGGGTGGTGGACCCGCTCGCCCTCGGGGGTCAGCAGCTGCACCAGCTCGGGGCCGCCGTCGCTCTGGCCGGGTCCGAAGACCTCCGCCAGGTCGGGGCCGAAGCCCGACGCGCTCGAGGCCGGATCGGGGGGTGCGTTCATCGACAGGGCTCCTCGTCTATGGCCCGCTGGGCGGGGTCGCCGCCATCGGGTCTCTCGGTGGGCCGGCAGCCGGCCGCGGGCCGCCGCAGGGGTGGCGCGGCTGTGACCCGGGGCACAGCCGGATGTCGTCAACCTAGCGCCGCGCCGGTCGCGGTCGTCAATCCGACCTCAGCGGTCGGGGGTCTCGGCGCTCAGGCGCAGCGCGATCGAGGCGAGGGCGAGCGCCTGCACCGACTCCCACGTGCCGGGCTTGAGCCGCTCGGCGGTCTCGGCCGCCTTCTGGGCCAGGGCGGCGGCGCGGGCGAGCTGCTGGTCGTCGGTCGGCATGCTCCGATCCGACCACATCCGCCGCAGGTCGGGCTTGGACGACACGACGAACCGCCGACCCCGCGCCCGTCCGTGCGCACGGTTCCCCTCCGACGCCGACCCAGTCACCCGGACCCTGGGCTTGTCGAAGGCCTTGCGCGAGTGGTGGGTGCCCTTCGACGAGCTCAGGGTCCGTGGGGTGGCGTTTCGCGTGCTCCTTGCGCGGTCTCGAGGCTCGGCGGTGGCCGGCCTCGCACCTCGACCATCGTCAGAGCCCGCTCCCACGATGGTCGAGGTGCGAGGAGCCCTGGCGACGAGCCTCGAGACCCCCGGGCCTAATGCAGCTCGCCGAGGTTCTCGTGGGCCTCGTGGGAGCGGGGCTCCACTTGGAAGGTGGCGTGCTCGACGTCGAAGTGGGCGGCGACGCAGGCGCAGAGCTCGTCGAGGATGGCGCCGACGCCGCGGGCGGCGAGGGCCTCGTCGGTGACGGTGACGTGGGCCGAGAGGCTGGGGATGCCGCTGGTGATGGTCCAGGCGTGCAGGTCGTGCACGTCGACGACGCCGTCGACGTGGCGCAGGTGGTGGACGACGTCGTCGAGGTCGAGGCCGTTCGGGGCGATCTCGAGCAGGACGACGGCGGCGTCGCGCATCAGCACCAGCGCCCGCGGCAGGATCATCACCGCGATGACGAGCGACGCGACGGGGTCGGCGCCGTGCCAGCCGGTGGCCAGCACGACCAGGCCGGCGAGCACCGCCAGCACCGAGCCGAGCAGGTCGGCGAAGACCTCGTTGGCGGCGCCACGCAGGTTGAGCGAGGCCTCGCCCTCGCGGCCACGGTGCAGCAGCACCATCGAGACGCCGTTGGCCAGCAGGCCCACCGAGGCGAACAGCACCATCGGCAGCGCGTCGACGTCCGGCGGGTCGCCGAGCCGCGAGATGCCGGCCCAGCCCAGGTAGCCGCACACGCCGAGCAGCACGAGGGCGTTGACCAGCGCGGCCAGCACCTCGGCGCGGTGGTAGCCGAAGGTCGAGCGGCGTCCGGCCGGCAGCGAGGCGACGTACGACGCCCCCAGCGCGAGGACGACGGCGCCGGCGTCGGTGGCCATGTGGGCGGCGTCGGCCAGCAGCGCGAGCGAGCCGGTGACGACGGCACCCACGACCTCGACCACCATCACCGTGACGGTGACCGCCAGCACCCGGCGCAGCCGTCGCCGGTCGGCGGCGCGTCCGGCGGCGTGCCCGTGGCCGTGCCCGTGGCCCATGCTCTCGCCCGGTCCGGGTCTCAGTCGCCGGCGGCGTCCGCCTGGCAGGCGGGGCAGGTGCCGAAGAGCTCGACGGTGTGGCTGACGTCGGCGTAGCCGTGCTCGCGGGCCTGCGCGCTGGCCCACCGCTCGACGGCCGGGCCCTCGATCTCGACGGTGCGGCCGCAGCGACGGCAGACGAGGTGGTGGTGGTGCGAGCGGCTGCAGCTGCGGTAGACCGCCTCGCCGCCGTCGGTCTTGAGCACGTCGACCTGGCCCTGGTCGGCCAGGGTCTGCAGGGCGCGGTAGACCGTGGCGAGGCCGACGGACTCGCCGTCGCGGCGCAGCGCCTCGTGGATCTCCTGGGCGGTGCGGAAGTCGTCGGAGGCCGACATCGCGGCCTCGACGGCCCGCTTCTGCCGCGTCGACCGCGACACCGGCTTGCCCGTGGTGACGGTGCTGTCGTTCAAGGTGGTCCCTGTCGCTCGGCTCGGACCCACGCTACCCGGCGGGCGCGGCCGGGGGAGCGCACGAGCCGTCGTCCACGATCGCACCGTTCCCTCGCATTGATAATGAACATGGTGTTCACTACCGCCTGGACGACGCACCACCCCGACCCGGCGACGGAGGCCCCGCCGTGAGCACCCCGCCCGTAGGCACCCCGCCCGTGAGCTCCGGGACGCCGACCCGACGGCCCCCCGTCGGCCAGGTCGAGCTGGTCGCGATCGCGATCCTCGCCGTGCTGCTCGGCGGCCGCTGGATCGTGCCGCTGCTCGACCACCCCTCGCTGGCCACGTGGAGCACGATCTTCGTGGCCATCGTCGTCCAGTCGACGCCGTTCCTGGTCATGGGCGTGCTGCTCTCGGCGGTCATCACCGCGCTGCTGTCGGAGAAGGTGCTGCGCAAGGTCGTGCCGCGCAACCCGGCCCTCGGCGTGCCGGTGGCCGGCGTGGCCGGCATCGGGCTGCCGGGCTGCGAGTGCGCCGCCGTCCCGATCGCCGGCAGCCTGATCCGGCGCGGCGTCGCGCCCGCGGTGGCTCTCACCTTCCTGCTCGCCGCGCCGGCCATCAACCCCGCGGTCATCGTCTCCACGGCCGTCGCCTTCCCGGGCGAGCCGATGTTCGTGCTGGCCCGGTTCGTGGCCTCGCTCCTCACCGCGGTCGCGGTCGGCTGGTGGGTGCTCGCGCGCGCCGGCCGGCTGCCGATGCTCGACCGCGGCGGCACCCTCGACCCCGACGCCTCCAAGCGCGACCGGTTCGTGCAGACGGTGCGGCACGACTTCCTGCACGCCTCGGGCTTCCTGGTGCTCGGCGCGATCCTCGCCGCCAGCATCAACACCTTCGTGCCGCGCGAGGTGGTCGACACCGTCGCCGGCCAGGCGGTGCTCGGCGTCCTCACGCTGGCGCTCTTCGCGTTCCTGGTGGCGCTGTGCTCGGAGTCCGACGCCTTCGTCGCCGCCAGCTTCACCGCCTTCTCCCCCACCGCCAAGCTGGCCTTCCTCGTCGTCGGGCCGGCCATGGACGTCAAGCTCGCCTCGATGGAGGCCGGCCGGTTCGGGACGGCGTTCGCGCGGCAGTTCGTGCCGGTGGTGCTGGTCACCGCCGTCGTCTCGGCCTCGCTCGTGGGGTGGTGGCTGCTGTGACCCGACCGACCCAGGGCCTGCTGATGGCCTTCCTCGGCGCCGTGCTGGTGCGGCTGGCGTTCACCGACGCCTACCTGCGCTACGTGACCGAGTGGATGAAGTGGCCGATCCTCCTCAGCGGGGTGCTGCTCGTCGTCCTGGCCGTGGGCCTGGTCGTCGCGCCGCCGAGCTCGCACGACGGCCACGACGGCCACGACCACGCGGACGACGACGGGCACGGCCACGGCGGACTGCCGCTGGTGACCTGGCTGCTGGTGCTGCCGGGCCTGGTCACCTTCGTCATCAGCCCGCCCCAGCTCGGCTCCTACCTGGCCGAGCGCCGCTCGGGCGAGACCGCGCCGGTGGCCAAGCCCGCCGACCTCGCGCAGCTCGAGGAGGGCGAGGTGGTCGACGTCGACGTCACCGAGTTCATCTGGCGCGCCCAGGACGGCGGCGAGACGCTCGACGGGCAGCAGGTCGCCCTCACCGGGTTCGTCTCCTACGACCGCGACGGCGCGTGGTACGTCAGCCGGCTCACCATCGGCTGCTGCGCCGCCGACGCGATGGCCTACCAGGTCGAGGTCGACGACCCGTCGGACGACGCCGTCCGCCCGCCGCGCGACCAGTGGGTGAAGGTGACCGGCACCTACGCCTCCGGCACGGGCACCGACGGCACGACCCCGCCGACCATCACGGCGGCGGAGGTCGTGGAGGTCGAGGAGCCGAGGCAGACCTACGAGTAGTGCCCTTCGACAGGCTCAGGGTCCGTGGCGGCGCGGGGTCCGCCCGCGGGTCAGTCGAGCAGCGCGGGCTCGGTCTTGGCGCGCACCTCGTCGGCGGTGACGTCGGGGGCGAGCTCGACGAGCCGCAGGCCGCCGTCGGGACCGGGCTCGACGTCGATGACGGCGAGGTCGGTGATGATGCGCTGCACGACGCCGCGGCCGGTGTAGGGCAGCGAGCACTCGTTCACGATCTTGTAGGAGCCGTCGCGCGCGACGTGCTCCATCAGCACGATGACCCGCTTGGCGCCGTGGACGAGGTCCATCGCCCCGCCCATGCCCTTGACCATCTTGCCGGGGATCATCCAGTTCGCGATGTCGCCGGCCCGGCTGACCTGCATCGCGCCGAGGATGGCGGCGTCGATCTTGCCGCCGCGGATCATCCCGAACGACATCGCCGAGTCGAAGAACGAGGCGCCGCGGCGCAGCGTGACGGTCTCCTTGCCGGCGTTGATCAGGTCGGGGTCCTCCTCGCCCTCGAACGGGTAGGCGCCCACCCCGAGGATCCCGTTCTCGGACTGCAGCACCAGCTCGACGTCCTCGGCGACGTAGTTCGGCACCAGCGTCGGCAGCCCGATGCCGAGGTTGACGTAGGAGCCGTCGGACAGCTCCGAGGCCGCCCGGGCGGCCATCTGCTCACGGGTCCAGGCCATCTCAGTTCTCCCGCTTCCTGGTGGTGACGCGCTCGATGCGCTTCTCGGCGGCCTGCTCAGGGGTCAGCGCCACAACCCGCTGCACGAACACGCCGGGGGTGTGGACCTCGTTCGGGTCGAGCTCACCGGGCTCCACGAGGTGCTCGACCTCGGCCACGGTGACCCGGCCGCACATCGCGGCCAACGGGTTGAAGTTGCGCGCGGAGTCGCGGTAGACGAGGTTGCCGTGCCGGTCGCCCTTCCAGGCGCGCACCAGGCCGAAGTCGGCCACGATCGCCTCCTCGAGCACGAACTCCTTCGGGCCGTCGTGGGTCTCGAAGACCCGGGTGTCCTTCGGGGGCGAGGCCACCACCACGTTGCCCTCGCTGTCGTAGCGCCAGGGCAGCCCGCCCTGGGCGACCTGGGTGCCGCCGCCGGTGGCGGTGTAGAACGCCGCGATGCCGCTGCCGCCGGCGCGCATCCGCTCGGCCAGCGTGCCCTGCGGGGTCAGCTCGACCTCGAGCTCGCCGGAGAGGTACTGGCGGGCGAACTCCTTGTTCTCCCCCACGTAGGAGGCCACCATCCGCCGCAACCGGCCCGCGGCCAGCAGCCGCCCCAGCCCCCAGTCGTCGACCCCGGCATTGTTCGAGACCGCCTCGATCTCCCGCGTGCCGGCCGCGAGCAGCGCCTCGACGAGCACCGAGGGGATGCCGCACAGGCCGAAGCCACCCACCGCCACCGTGGCGCCGTCCGGGATGTCGGCGACCGCCTCGGCCGCCGAGCTGACCACCTTGTCCATGCCGCGCACCCTAGTGCGGCGCCCGGCGGTCCAGACCGGTCGGTCGAGGGTTCCCGCCCGCCGGCTCTCCCCTCCTGCGGCGTGGTGGTGCTCCCGTCGTTCGTCGACTCCGTCCGCGCCGACCTCACCCGATCGACTTCGGTGGCCTCACTACGCTCGAGACGTGAGCGACTGGCCCCGGGTGCGGCTCCACGTGGTGACCGGCAAGGGCGGCACGGGCAAGTCGACGGTCGCCGCCGCGCTGGCGCTGGCGCTGGCCGACGAGGGCCGCACGGTGCTGCTGTGCGAGGTCGAGGGCCGGCAGGGCATCGCCCGGATGTTCGACGTCGACCCGCTGCCGTTCGCCGAGCGCCGCCTGGCCACCGGCCTCCCCCCGGACGACGGCGCCGGCCGGCCGGGCGTCGTCCACGCGCTGCACATCGACCCCGAGTCGGCGCTGCTGGAGTACCTCGCGCTCTACTACAAGCTCGGCCGCGCCGGCCGCGCGCTCGACAAGTTCGGCGTCATCGAGTTCGCCACCACCATCGCCCCCGGCGTGCGCGACGTGCTGCTCACCGGCAAGCTCTTCGAGGCCGTCGAGCGCAACCGGCGCAACAAGGGCGCCATCCACTACGACGCCGTCGTGCTCGACGCCCCGCCCACCGGCCGCATCACCCAGTTCCTCGGCGTCAGCGACGAGCTGATCGGGCTGGCCAAGGTGGGCCCGGTCAAGTCGCAGTCCGAGACGATGATGACGCTGTTCCGCTCGCCCCGCACCGCGGTGCACCTGGTCACGGTGCTGGAGGAGATGCCCGTGCAGGAGACCGCCGACGGCATCGCCGAGCTGCGCGGCGCCCGGCTGCCCGTGGGCGGCGTGATCGTCAACCAGGTGCGCTCGCGCGACCTCGCCCGCGCGGCGGTCGGCGCGGCCGGCGTCGACACGCTCGACGAGCAGACGCTGGTGGCCGACCTCGCCGAGAGCGGCCTCGACGTGGACGACGCCCTCGTCGCCGGCCTGCTGCACGAGGGCCGCGAGCACGCCGAGCGCCGCGAGCTCGAGGCCGCGCAGCGGGCCCGGGTCGACGAGCTCGGGGTGCCGGTCTACGAGCTGCCGCGGCTGCCCGGCGGCGTCGACCTCGGCGCGCTCTACGAGCTCGCGGGCGCGCTGCGCCGGCAGGGGCTGGCGTGAGCGGCGGGCGGGTGCGCGTCGGGCCGACGTCCTCCTCGTCGGGGCCGGCCGCGTCGTTCGACGTCGACGCGCTGCTCGACGACCCCACCGTGGGGATCGTGGTCTGCTGCGGCTCCGGCGGCGTCGGCAAGACCACCACGGCCGCGGCGCTGGCGCTGCGTGCGGCCGAGCGGGGCCGTCACGTCGTCGTCCTCACCATCGACCCGGCACGGCGGCTGGCGCAGGCGATGGGCATCGCCGAGCTCGACAACACCCCGCGGCCCGTGGCCGGCATCGACGACGCCGAGGGCGGCAGCCTCGAGGCGATGATGCTCGACATGAAGCGCACCTTCGACGAGGTGGTCGAGAGCCAGGCCTCGCCGGAGCGTGCGAAGCAGATCCTGGAGAACCCGTTCTACGTCGCGCTGTCGAGCTCGTTCGCCGGCACCCAGGAGTACATGGCGATGGAGAAGCTCGGCCAGCTGCACGCCGATGAGCACACCGCCTCGCGGCCCGACGGCCGCTACGACCTCATCGTGGTCGACACGCCGCCGTCGCGCTCGGCACTCGACTTCCTCGACGCCCCCGAGCGGCTCTCGAGCTTCCTCGACGGGCGCTTCGTGCGGCTGATGCTCACCCCGGCCCGCGGGCCGGCGCGGCTGGTGACGGCGGGGTTCGGTCTGGTGACCGGCGCCCTGACCAAGGTGCTGGGCGCGCAGGTGCTGCGTGACCTGCAGACGTTCGTGGCCGCCATCGACACCGTCTTCGGCGGCTTCCGGCAGCGCGCGATGAAGACCTACGCACTGCTGCAGGCCCGCGGCACGGCGTTCGTGGTCGTGGCGGCACCCGAGGACGACGCACTGCGCGAGGCGGCCTACTTCGTCGAGCGGCTCAGCGACGACGCGATGCCGCTGGCCGGCCTCGTGGTCAACCGCGCCGCGACGCTGCCCGCCGGCGACCTGTCGGCCGACGAGGCGGTGGCGGCCGCCGTCCGGCTGCGCAAGCGCGACCCGCGGTCACCGACCGCCGAGCTGCTGCGGCTGCACGCCGACCGCGCCCGGCTCGCCGAGCGCGAGCGTCGCCTGCGCGAGCGCTTCGCGACCACGCACCCGCAGGTGCCGAGCGTCGTCGTGCCGGCGCTGCCCAGCGACGTCCACGACCTCGACGGCCTGCGCCGTGTCGGCGAGCTGCTCGGCGACGGCGGGACGACGGCCCCGCCGCGCTGAGGCGGCGGTCGGGCGGTCGGTCAGACGCCGGCGGCGACGGGCACCGGAGCGTGCGCGGTGCGCGCCTTCTCCAGCACGGCGCGCCACGAGGCGTCGGGACGACGGCGCAGCAGCGCCCGGCGCTCGCGCTCGGTCATGCCACCCCAGACGCCCCACTCGATCTGGTTGTCCAGCGCCTCGGCCAGGCACTCGGTGCGCACCGGGCACGCCTGGCACAGCACCTTCGCCTTGTTCTGCTCTGCTCCCCGAACGAAGAGCTTGTCGGGCGTCTCGCCCTTGCAAGCAGCGCGCGGTGCCCAGTCCTCAACCCACATGTGATGTCCCCACATCGTCAACCGAGAGAAGTGGTCGTCCCCATGACGCCCACCTTGTCCCCTCTCTACGAAGAGAAAGTTAAGGAGGTCGGCTAGACCAGTGCCAGGCACGAACGACCCAAATCCCCTAGTCCTAAATGACTAGGCCCGGGTGGCCCCCCTAGGGTCGGGGTCGACCGGTGCCCGTTCGACAGCCCCGCGGCACCTCGTGAATACGTGATCGCCAGGGCCGCTCACGTACCCTTTCGGGCGTGTCACGCCCCAGGTCCGATCGCCCTCGCGCCCTGACCGTGATCACCCATCTCGGGGTCATGGTCGCCGTCTCCGCCGTGCTCGGCGTCGTCGTCGCCGGCCTGGCGATCCCCTTCGCCGGGCTCGTCGGCTTCGCCAGCAACAACATCGCCGACTCGATGGACGACCTCCCGAAGGAGCTCGACACCGAGGTGCCGGGCGAGAAGTCGGCCATCTACGACGCCGACGGCAACCTCATCACCTACGTCTACGACGAGAACCGCATCAACGTCTCGCTCGACAAGGTCTCGCGCACGCTGGTCAAGGCGCTCGTCTCGATCGAGGACTACCGCTACTACGAGCACGGCGCGCTCGACGTCAAGGGCACGATGCGCGCGCTGGTGACCAACCTCGGCTCGGGCGGCGTCGTCCAGGGCGGGTCGTCGATCACCCAGCAGCTGGTCAAGCAGACCCTGCTCAACCAGGCCAATACCAAGGCCGAGCGCGCCGCGGTCACCGACGACACCTACCTGCGCAAGTTCAACGAGCTGCGCTACGCGATCGCGCTGGAGAAGAAGCACTCGAAGGACTGGATCCTCGAGCGCTACCTCAACATCGTCTACTTCGGCGACGGCGCCTACGGCATCCAGGCCGCCGCGCGGCACTACTACAACGTCAACGCGAGCAGCCTGAACCTGAACCAGTCGGCGACGCTGGCCGGGCTGGTGCAGAACCCGAGCGCGTTCGACCCGACCGACCACCCCGACCGCGCCATCGCCCGCCGCGACGTCGTCCTCGACCGCATGGCCGAGCTCGACGTGATCAGCGAGAAGCGGGCCGACGCGGTGAAGGCCAAGAAGCTCAAGCTGCGGCCGCAGACCTCGCCGCGCGGCTGCCTCAACAGCACCGCGCCGCTGTACTGCAGCTACGTGCTCGAGTACCTGCTCAAGGACCGCTCGCTCGGCAACAACGAGTCCGAGCGTCAGCGGCTGCTCAACACCGGCGGCCTGACGATCCGCACCAACCTGAACCTGGAGTGGCAGGACGACGCCGACCGCGCCGTGCGCGGAAACGTGCGCGCCACCGACGACGCCATCGGGGCGCTCGCCATCGTCGAGCCCGGCACCGGCCAGGTGAAGGCGATCTCGCAGTCGCGGCCCTACGGCGACAAGCGCAAGAAGGGCGAGACGTTCCTCAACTTCGTCGTGCCCAGCCAGTACGGCGACTCCAACGGCTTCCAGGCCGGCTCGACGTTCAAGGCCTTCGTGCTCGCCCAGGCCATCGAGGACGGCGTGCCCCTCGACGAGACCTACTACTCGCCGAACGAGACCACCTTCAACTTCAGCGACTACGCGAACTGCCCGGGGGCACCGAGCTTCGGCACGGCCGACTTCCCGATGCGCAACTCCACCGACGGCGGCTACGAGAACCTCTACACCGGCACCCGCGACTCGGTGAACACCTTCTACCTGCGCCTCGAGCAGGAGACCGGGGTGTGCGACCCCTACAACCTGGCCAAGTCGATGGGTGTGCGGCTCACCTCGCCCGAGGGCGTCAAGGACGCCGAGGGCAACTTCATCATCCAGCCCGAGCGGGTGCCGAACTTCACGCTCGGTGTCGCCGACGTGAGCGCCCTCGAGATGGCCGAGGCCTACGCCACCTTCGCCGCGCGCGGCATCCACTGCGACTCCCAGCCGATCTCCTCGATCGAGGACGCCAACGGCAACGTGCTCAAGCAGTACGAACCACGCTGCTCGCGGGTGATGGCCGAGAGCACCGCCGACGCCGTCAGCGATGTGCTGCGGGGCGTCATCGAGGGCGGTTTCGCCTCCAACGAGCGGCTGGTGGTCGATGCCGCCGGCAAGACCGGCACCACCGGCACCGTGGCGCAGTCGCCGTCGGTGTGGTTCGTCGGCTACACGCCCACCGTCTCGGCCGCCGCGATGATCGCCGGCGCCAACGACTTCGGCACCCCGATCGGCCTCGACAACGTCGTCATCAACGGCGTCCCGGCGACGGCGTCCGGCTCCCAGCTGGCCGCCCCCATCTGGGGCGACGCGCTCAAGGCGTTCCAGGACGAGCTGCCCGACACGAGGTTCGTCTACCCCTCCACCGTCGAGGGCGCCGGCGTCGAGACGCCCTACGTGCCACAGGCGCCCCCGTCGACCAACGGTCCCGGGCGCGGTGGCAACCGGGGCAACGACGGGCGCGGCGGACGTCGCTGACGGCTCGCCCGTGAGCAGCCGAGGGGCAGTCGGCATCCTGGTCCTGCCACCTCGGCTCACCGGGTCCGCGCGCCGGGTCGCGGCGGCGGCCGAGGATCGCGGCCTCACCACCCTGCAGTGCCCGACGTTCGAGGTCCCCGCGCACGTCGTCGCCACGACGGCCGCGCGGTACCTCCACGCCGGCCCGTCCTTCGCGGACGCGACCGCGGACGTCCTGCGGATCGGGCTGCTGGAGGCGCCCCTCGACTGGCTGACCACGCTCCCCCGCGACCTCACGCACCGGCACATCCGGGCGATGACCCTCCACGAGGCGCACCGGCTGCGGTCGCCCGTCTTCGTCAAGACCCCGAACGACAAGCGCATCGCGGCGAGGGTCTACACCGACGGGACCCGCCTGCCGGGCGCGGACGCCGTCGACGCCGGCACCCGGGTCCTCGTCAGCGACGTCGTCACCTACGTCGCCGAGTTCCGCCTCCACGTCCTCGACGGCCGGGTGCACGCGGCCAGCCGGTACGCCCAGGACGGCCGGCTCGAGGTCGCGGCCGCCTCACCCGACGCGCTCGCGTTCGCCGACGACCTCCTGGCGCACGTCGGCCCGACGCTCCCGTCGGCGATCGTCGTCGACGTCGGTCTCGACAGCGACGGCAGGTGGAGCGTCGTCGAGGCGAACGCCGCGTGGGCGAGCGGCTCCTACGCCGCGGACGCCGACCGGGTGCTCGACGTCGTCCTGCGCGCCGCCGGCCCGCTCAGCGAGGTACGCAGCTCGGACCGGGCGTTCCTGCGACGGGGCGACCTACGCGGCCCACGAACCTGACGCGCGGCTACGAGCCGATCTCCAGGTCGACGACCACGATCCCCTCGGGCCCGTCCTGAGCCATCTGCACGAGCCTCTCGCCGATGCGGACGTGCTCGGGGTCGACCAGGTAGGCGTCGCGGGCCGCGGCGTCGTGGAAGTCGACGACGAACGCCTCGGAGTACCCCTTGCCCATCCCCGCCTCCGGGCTCACGTTCGACCCCGACCGGAAGGTCATCGCACCGGGGAGCGCGTCGACCACGGAGTCGAGTCGTCCCATCAGGCTCGCCCATGCCTCCGGAGCGACGTCCGCGCGCGGCCGAACCAGCACGATGTGCCTGATCATCCGGCGTCCGGTCAGCTCGCGCCGAGCTGACGGCGCACCTCGGCGGCGACCGCGCCGCCGTCGGCCCGGCCCTTGACCTGCGGCTGGACGACGCCCATCACCTTTCCCATGGCGCGCATGCCCTCGTCGGCGGCGCCGGTCTGCTCGATCGCACCGCTGACGATCGCGGCGATCTCGTCGGAGCCGAGCTGCGCGGGCAGGTAGTCGGCGATCACCTCGGCCTCGGCGCGCTCCTTCTCAGCGCTCTCGGTGCGGCCGCCGTCCTCGAACGCGGTGGCGGCCTCGCGCCGCTTCTTGGCCTCGCGGGTCAGCACCTCGAGCACCTCCTGGTCGCTCAGCTCGCGAGCGGTGGTGCCGGCGACCTCGGCGGTGGTGACGGCCGTGAGCACCATGCGCAGGGTGGAGGAGCGCAGCGAGTCACGGGCCTTCATCGCGGTGGTGAGGTCGGTGCGCAGCTGCTCCTTGAGGGTCGCCATGCCCGCCATTGTGGCAGCCTGGGCCGGTGCCCAGCCCGTCGGTTTCCGCACCCTCCCCCGCCGTCGCGCGCCGTCCGGCGTGGTGGCCGGTGGTCGTCGCCGCGGTCGCCAACGCGCTGCTGAGCGTGCCTCTCGCGGTCGCCGTCGCGGCGCTGGTCGACCCGGGCTACACGAGTGACCCCGGCACCACGAGCTCCTTCGCGGGGTTCTTCGTCGTGATGCTCGGCTTCCTCGCCGTCGGCATGACGCTGCTGTGCCTGGTCTGGGCCGACGGACGACGGCTGCTCGTAGCCGGCTCCGCCGTGGCGGGCCTGGCGCTCCCCGCCGGGCTCGTGCAGCCGTGGGCGTGAGGCGCACCGCGGCGCTGACCTCGCGCGCCCTCGGCCCGCTGGTGGCGACCGGCCTGCTGACCGCGGCGTACGCCGTCCGCGAGACCCGGCAGTACACGATGCGGCGGGTCGCGGTCACCACGCTCCCGCCCGGCGCCGCGCCGCTGCGGGTGCTGCACCTGAGCGACCTGCACCTCACCCCCCGCCAGCGGCGCAAGCAGGCGTGGCTGCGCGACCTGCGCGACCTGCCGCGCGACGAGCGCCCGGACCTCGTGGTCAACACCGGCGACAACCTCTCGCACCGCGACGCCGTGCCCCACGTCGTCGATGCGCTGGGGCCGCTGCTCGACCTGCCGGGCGTGTTCGTGCACGGCTCGAACGACTACTTCGAGCCGTCGATGCGCAACCCGTTCCGCTACCTGTTGCCCGACGACGGCCGGCGCCACGTGCACGTGCCGCAGCTGCCCTGGCGCGAGCTGTCGCGCCGGTTCACCGACGCCGGCTGGCTCGACCTGACCAACACCGCCGGCCGGCTCACGGTGGGCGACCTGGTGCTCGCGTTCGCCGGCGTCGACGACCCGCACCTGGAGTACGACGACCTCGAGAGCGTCGTCCCGGCCGATGCCGCCGCCGACCTGCGCCTCGGCGTCGCCCACGCGCCCTACCTGCGCGTGCTCGACCGCTTCGTGGCGCAGGGCTACGACGCCGTCGTGGCCGGCCACACCCACGGCGGCCAGGTGTGCCTGCCGTGGCCCGGCGGCGGACGCGCGCTGGTGACCAACTGCGACCTCGACCCCTCCCGGGCGCGCGGACTGCACCGTCATCCGGCCGGCTCCCGGCCCGGCGACGCCGGCTCGGCGTGGCTGCACGTCAGCGCCGGGCTGGGCACCAACCCCTACACCCAGGTGCGGGTGGCCTGCCGGCCCGAGGCGACCCTGCTGACGCTGCTCCCCCGCGGCTGACCCGGGCCGATACCGATTGCGGGCGGCTCCAGCCGCTCCGGTATGCTCGCCGACTGGTGAGCACGGCCCCCGGTCGTGCCCATCGGGCTGTGGCGCAGCTTGGTAGCGCGCCTCGTTCGGGACGAGGAGGCCGCAGGTTCAAATCCTGTCAGCCCGACCAGCACGACTCCCGTCAGACCCCGGCACCGATCCCTTCGGGCCGGGGTCTCGTCGTGCCAGACTGCCGCCCATGGCAGACGACTCCGAGCGCTCCGAGGGGCCGAGCCTGGAGCCCCCCAAGCTGTTCGGACGGCGCCGTCGCAAGCCCAGGGCCACGCCCGCTCCCCCGCCACCCGACGCCGTCGAGCCGGAGCCCGTCGTCGAGCCCGAGCCGATCGCGGAGCCCGAGCCCGTCGCCGACCCCGAGCCGGTCGTCGAGCCCGAGCCGGTCGTCGAGCCCGAGCCCGTCGCCGACCCTGAACCGGTCGCCGAGCCTGAGCCGGTCGCCGAGCCCGAGCCGGTCGCCGGCGAGGCGGACACCGCGACGCTGGCCACCGTCGACGACCAGCCCACCGAGCAGCTCGAGGCGACGCCCGCCCCGGCCTTCGAGGACGCCGGTCACGACGCCCCGGCGGCCACCGTCACGACGCCGGCCGCCGAGCCGGTCGAGGAGGCCGCCCCGGCGCGCACGTCACGGCTGCGGCGGCTGGTGCCGGCGCGGGCGTCGTCCACGACGCAGGTCGCCGACACCGCGACCGACACCGCGACCGACACCGCGACCGACCACGGGACAGACCACGGCACCGACGACGAGCCGGACCCCGCCCCCACGCCCGCCGAGCCACGGCAGCCGGCCGCGCCGCCGCTCACCGGCGCCCCGGCCGCTGCGGCCGCCGGCGTCGTCGTCGGCCTGGTGATGATCGGGCTGACGTGGCTGGGCTTCCTGGGATGCGAGACCGTGCGCGGCACGTCGTCGTGCGGCGCCGCACCCGGACTGGCGGCCCTCGCCGTCGTCTTCGCGCTCACCGTGATCGCCGGCGCGCTGGTGCTGCGCTTCTTCGCGATCCCCGACCCGGGCTCCACCAGCTTCCTGGCCGTCGGCTGCACGGCCGTCGTCGCGCTGCTGTTCCTGGTCGACGTGCTCGACTCGTGGTGGATGGTGCTGGTCATCCCCACCGTCACCGCGCTGACGTTCCTGCTCAGCTGGTGGATCTCGACGACGTTCGTCGAGTCCGACGCCTAGTCAGGGCCCGCCCTACGGCAGCAGCAGCTCGGCGATCTGCACGGTGTTGAGGGCCGCGCCCTTGCGCAGGTTGTCGTTGCTGAGGAACAGCGCGAGGCCGCGCTCGTCGTCCACGCCCGGGTCGTGGCGCAGCCGTCCGACGTAGGAGGCGTCCTGGCCGGCGGCCTGCAGCGGCGTCGGGATGTCGCTCAGCTCGACGCCCGGGGCGCCGGTGAGCAGCTCGCGGGCGCGGGCCACGGGCAGCGGCCGCTCGAACTCGGCGTTGATGGCGAGCGAGTGGCCGGTGAAGACGGGCACCCGCACGCAGATGCCCGAGACCCGCAGGTCGGGGATGCCGAGGATCTTGCGCGACTCGTTGCGCAGCTTCTGCTCCTCGTCGGTCTCGTCGGTGCCGTCGTCGACGATGGAGCCGGCCAGGGGCAGCACGTTGTAGGCGATGGTGCGGGCGTACTTCACCGGCTCGGGGAAGGCCACGGCCTGCCCGTCGTAGGCCAGCTCGCGGGCCTTCTCGCCGGCCGCGGCGACCTGGTCGGCCAGCTCGTCGACGCCGGCGACGCCGGAGCCCGACACGGCCTGGTAGGTCGAGGCGATCAGCCGCACCAGGCCGGCCTCGTCGTGCAGCGGCTTGAGCACCGGCATCGCGGCCATCGTGGTGCAGTTGGGGTTGGCGATGATCCCCTTGCTCGCCTCGGCGACGGCGCCGGGGTTCACCTCCGAGACCACGAGCGGGACGTCGGGGTCGAGCCGGAACGCGGAGGAGTTGTCGATGACCGTGGCCCCGGCCTCCGCGAAGCGGGGCGCGAGGGCGCGGGACGTCGACGCCCCGGCCGAGAACAGCGCGATGTCGAGGCCCGCGGGGTCGGCGGTGGCGGCGTCCTCGACCACGATCTCGCGACCGGCGAAGGGCAGCACGGTGCCGGCCGAGCGGGCGGAGGCGAAGAAGCGCACCTCGTCGGCCGGGAACGAGCGCTGCTCGAGGATCTGACGCATCGCGACGCCCACCTGCCCGGTGGCACCGACCACACCGATGCTCGTCATCGGCCCGTGCCCCCGTAGACGACGGCCTCGACCTCGGTGGAGTCGAGGTCGAAGGCGGAGTGGGTGGCCCGGACGGCGGCGTCGACGTCGACCTCGTCGACCACGACGGAGATGCGGATCTCGGAGGTCGAGATCATGCCGATGTTGACCCCGGCCTCGGCGATGGCGGAGAAGAACTTGGCGGTGACGCCCGGGTGCGAGCGCATGCCGGCGCCGATGAGCGAGACCTTGCCGATCTTGTCGTCGTAGAGCAGCGAGTCGAACCCGACCTGGGACTGCAGGCTCGCGAGCGCCGACATGGCCGTCTGCCCGTCGCTGCGCGGCAGCGTGAAGGAGATGTCGGTGAGGTTGGTGGCCGCCGCCGAGACGTTCTGCACGATCATGTCGAGGTTGATCTGCGCCTCGGCGAGCGCGGCGAAGATGCGGGCGGCCTCGCCGACCTTGTCGGGCACGCCGACGA
The DNA here is from genome assembly GCF_039543705.1 of Nocardioides marinquilinus. Classification (NCBI taxonomy): domain Bacteria; kingdom Bacillati; phylum Actinomycetota; class Actinomycetes; order Propionibacteriales; family Nocardioidaceae; genus Nocardioides; species Nocardioides marinquilinus. The sequence continues at coordinate 667,233 of NZ_BAABKG010000001.1, read as the reverse complement.
CGGTGATCTTGGCCTCGCTGCGGTCGTGCGCGACGCCGGCGATGATGGCTGCTTCCATGCTCGTCTCCTGCTGCTGGTGGTCGTCGTCGTCGATCGAGCCGCGGACGATGGTGCCGTCGAGGTGGCTGAACGAGGACCGCACGTGGATCGGGATGTCGTAGCGCCGGGCGTACTCGACGCAGCGCAGGTGGAGGATCTTGGCGCCGCAGGCGGCCAGCTCGAGCATCTCCTCGTAGGTCACCGCGTCGAGCTTGCGCGCCGAGGGCACGATGCGCGGGTCGGCGGTGAAGACGCCGTCCACGTCGGTGTAGATCTCGCAGACCTCGGCGTCGAGCGCGGCCGCCAGGGCGACCGCGGTGGTGTCGGAGCCGCCACGCCCGAGGGTGGTGATCTCCTTGGTGTCCTGGCTGACCCCCTGGAAGCCGGCCACGATGACGATGTGGCCCTCGCCGATGGCCTGGACGACGCGCCCCGGCGTGACGTCGATGATCTTGGCCTTGCCGTGCTGGGCGTCGGTGATCACGCCGGCCTGCGAGCCGGTGAAGGAGCGGGCGGTGAAGCCGAGGTCGGAGATGGCCATGGCGACGAGCGCCATCGAGATCCGCTCACCGGCCGACTGCAGCACGTCCAGCTCGCGGGCGGGCGGCAGCGGGCTCACGTCGGCCGCCAGCTCGAGCAGCTCGTCGGTGGTGTCGCCCATCGCCGAGACCGCGACGACGACGTCGTGGCCCTCCTTCTTGGTCTCCACGATGCGCCGTGCGACGCGCTTGATCGCGTCGGCGTCGGCGAGCGACGAACCGCCGTACTTCTGCACGACAATGCCCACCGGGCTCACTCCTGGGGATCGGGGAAGGGTCCTGTCCGGACCCTCCGATCCTAACGAGGGTGCGGTCTCAGCTCGGGTCGCTGTCCAAGACCGCCTCGGCGGCCTCGATCTGCTCGATCTCCGCGTCGTTGTCGACGTCGAGCCGGTCGTGGGCGATGACCGAGAGCAGCGAGTTCAGCGCCGCGCCGGCCAGGTTGCCCCAGGAGGAGACGTAGGAGAACTGCCACCACCACAGCGCCTCGCCGACGTCGCCGGCGCGGTAGTGCCGCAGGCCGTACTCGAGGTCGGTGGCGATGCTGGTGAGGTCGTCGGAGAGCTGGCTCTCGACGGCCCCCGGCACGTAGGGGTCGAAGACGTAGCTGTGGGTGTCGAGGTCGCCGAGCATCTCGGCCAGGCGCAGGCGCAGCTCGTCGACGTCGGCCTCGGGGCCGACGTCGGGCTGGTACTCCTCGCGCGGCAGGAAGTCCCGCTGGACGCCGAGCCGGGCGCCCGCGAGCAGCACCTGGCTGATCTCGAGCAGCAGCAACGAGATCGACCGGCTCGCGTCGCCCTCCCGCGCGATCTCGCGGATCGCGAGCAGGAAGCTCGAGACGGAGTCGGCGATCTGCTGCGCGAAGTCCTCGGTCTCGGCGTCGAGGGTGGTCTCGAAGGGGGTCATGGTGCGGCCTGTCTTCCTACGAATGCTCGTCCGAGGGTCACTTCGTCGGCGTACTCGAGGTCGCCGCCCACCGGCAGTCCACTCGCCAGACGCGTCACGCGCAAGCCGAGGGGCTTGAGCTGGCGGGTGAGGTAGGTGGCGGTGGCCTCGCCCTCGAGGTTGGGGTCGGTGGCGAGGATGATCTCGGTCAGCTGGTCGTCGGAGAGCCGGCGCATGAGCTCCTTGACCCGCAGCTGGTCGGGGCCGATGCCGTCGATCGGCGAGATCGCGCCGCCGAGCACGTGGTAGCGGCCGCGGAACTCGTGGGTGCGCTCGATGGCGACGACGTCCTTGTACTCCTCGACGACGCACAGCACCGAGGGGTCGCGCCGCGGGTCGCGACAGATGCGGCACTGCTCGTCCTCGCTGACGTTGAAGCAGGTGGAGCAGAACCGCACCTTGGCCTTGACCTCGACCAGCACGTCGGCGAGCCGGCGGACGTCGGTGGGCTCGGCCTGCAGCAGGTGGAAGGCGATGCGCTGGGCGCTCTTGGGACCGATGCCCGGCAGCCGGCCGAGCTCGTCGATGAGGTCCTGGACCACGCCTTCGTACACACCGCCAGCCTAGAGAGCCGCGGTGACAACCGACCCGCCCCGCGCGGGTGGACCGACGACGAGTCTCGCCGTCGCCCCGCCCGCGGGGCCGGTGGCGATCAGAAGCCGAGCTGCCCGGGCATGCCCGGGATGCCCGTGCCGCCGGCCAGCGGGCCGAGCGCCTGCGCCGCCGCGGCGTCGGCCTGGGTCTTGGCGTCGCGGTAGGCCGCGACGACGAGGTCGCCGAGGTCGGCCAGGGACTCGGCGTCGTCGCCGTCGACGGTGCCGGTGGCGATGTCGATGCCGAGCAGGTCACCGGTGCCCGACACGCGCACGGTGACGCCCGCGACCTTGCCCTCGACGACGGTCTCGGCCAGCTGGCGCTGCGCCTCGACCAGCTGCTCCTGCACCTGCTGGGCCTGCTGCATCAGCGCGTTCATGTCGAAGCCGCCGGCTCCGAACGGGTTGTCGTCGGCACCTGGGGTCTGGGTCATCGGGGTCGTCCTGCCTTCCGGGCGGTGGGTCGTGCGGTCACTGGTGGGGGATCTCCTCGATCACCTGGGCGCCGAGCTCGCGGGCGAGCAGTTCGTCGGTGCCCAGGGCCTCGCTGTCGGCCGAGGGGTCGTCGCGGTCGGCCTCGGCGTCGGCGCCGGCCATCGGGTCGGGTGGGGGCGGCTCGCCCGGCGCACCGACGGCGCGCACGGGGCGGATCGCCTCGCGGGCCGCGGCCTGGGGCGGGGCCGACCGCTCGGCCGGGGCCGGCGGCTCGGGCACGGCCGGCGGCTCGGGCGCGGCCTGCGAGGTGGACGGCGGGGCGTCGTCGACGGCCCAGGCCGGCGGCGCCTCGGGCTCGCGCGGCGGGGCGTCGGCGCGGGGGGCCGGCTGGACGGCCGGCGGCTCGACGGCGGGGGTCGGGGCGGGGGCGGCCGTCGAGGGCGGGGAGGCGGCGGCGTCGGCACCGGGGTCGACGATGGTCTCGACGCGCCAGTCGGCGCCGATGACGTCGATGACCGCCTGCCGCACGATCTCGGCGCTGCCGCCGGCGTCGAAGGACTCGCGCGCGCCCGGGTTGGCGAACCCGAGCGTGAGGGTCTTCGCGTCGACCGCCACCACCTGCGCGTTCTGCGAGAGGTGGATCCAGGTGATGCGGCGCCGCTGCTTGGTGGCCTCGACGATGTCGGGCCACAGCCGCCTCACGTCGACCAGCGTCAGCCCGCCCTGACCGGCGGACGGCGCTGCGGACGCCGCCGGGGCGGCGGGCGCCGGGGACGGCGGCGGGGCGGGCTCGGGCGGTGCCTGCGCCGCAGGCGACTCGGGCTCACGCACCGGCTCGGGCGCGCGCACCGGCTCGGGCTCGGGCTCGGGCACCGGCTCGGGACGGCGGGGCGCCTCGGCGGTGGCCGGCTCGGGCTCGGGCACCCGGGGCGGTGCGGCCGGGACGTCGACGTCCACCTCGGGCGCCGTGGGCGCCGGCGCCGCCGGAGGGACCGGAGCCGCCGGAGGGACCGGGGCAGCCGGGGCAGCCGCCGCGGGGGCGGTCGCCTGCGCGGTCGGGACGCCGGTGATGGCGGCGCGTCGCTCGACACGGTCGAGCCGCGCCATCACGCCCTCGGTGCTGTGGTCGGCGCCGGGCAGCAGCACCCGCGCGCAGATCAGCTCGAGCAGCATGCGCGGGGCGGTGGCACCGCGCATCTCGGTGAGGCCGGTGGCGACCAGCTCGGCGGCGCGGGTGAGGTCGGCGCGGCCGACCCGCGAGGCCTGCGCGACCAGGCGCTCGGCCTGGTCGGCGGCGACGTCGAGCAGGCCGCTGGTGGCGGCGTCGGGCACGGCCGAGACGACCACGAGGTCGCGCAGGCGGCGCAGGAGGTCCTCGGTGAAGCGGCGCGGGTCCTGGCCGGTCTCGATGACCTTGTCGACGACGCCGAAGACGGTGGCGCCGTCACCGGCGGCGAAGGCGTCGACCACCTCGTCGAGCAGCGTGTCGGGGGTGTAGCCGAGCAGGCCGCTGGCGAGGGCGTGGGTGACGCCCTCGTCGCCGGCGCCACCGAGCAGCTGGTCGAGCACTGAGAGGGTGTCGCGCGCCGAGCCGGCCCCGGCGCGGACGACGAGCGGCAGCGCCGCCGGCTCGATGCGCACGCCCTCCTTCTCGCACAACTCGGAGAGGTAGCCCGAGAGCAGGCGCGGCGGGATGAGCCGGAACGGGTAGTGGTGGGTGCGCGAGCGGATGGTCGGGATGACCTTCTCGGGCTCGGTGGTGGCGAAGATGAACCGCAGGTGGGGCGGCGGCTCCTCGACCAGCTTGAGCAGGGCGTTGAAGCCCTGCGTGGTCACCATGTGCGCCTCGTCGATGATGTAGACCTTGTAGCGGTCGCGCACCGGCGCGAAGAACGCCTTCTCGCGCAGGTCGCGGGCGTCGTCGACGCCACCGTGCGAGGCGGCGTCGATCTCGATGACGTCGATCGAGCCGGGACCGCCGCGCGCGAGGTCGCGGCAGCTGTCGCACTCGCCGCACGGGTCGGAGATCGGCGCGAGCGCGCAGTTGAGGGCGCGGGCGAGGATGCGCGCCGAGGTGGTCTTGCCGCAGCCCCGCGGGCCGGAGAACAGGTAGGCGTGGTTGACGCGGTTGTTGCCGAGCGCGGCTCGCAGCGGCTCGGTCACGTGCTCCTGCCCGATGACCTCGGCGAAGGTCTCGGGCCGGTAGCGGCGGTAGAGCGCGAGCGGTGAGTCCACGCTCGAACCCTAGCCAGCACCGGCGACAGCGGGCGGCCGGCGGCGGCGCGGGAGGCCGGTCGGCGCCGCGGTCGGGCCCGGAGACGCAAAGGCCCCCCGTGCACCCGACAGAGCTCGCTTACCCTTGCTGCCTTCCGGCCCTGGGGGAGTTGGGCGAGGTGCCGCCACACGGGGGGTTGGTGAGAACGATAGGCGATTGCGCCCGGCCTCGTCGTGGCGGGTACGCTCCGCGGCGGAGGTATCGCCTAGTGGCCTATGGCGCTCGCTTGGAAAGCGGGTTGGGTTAACGCCCTCGGGGGTTCGAATCCCCCTACCTCCGCCACCAGCCCCGCGGTCCTGCTGCGGGCGGGCGACGGGGTCCGGACGAGATTGTCGGGGCGCACCGAGCGCCCGGCGCGCCCCGACGGCTCGTTGGGGGTGGGTCGATCGAGCTCGATCAGACCGATCAGCCCTTGAAGGCGTCCTTGACGTTCTCGCCGGCCTTCTTGGTCTTGGCCTTGGTCTGGTCGGACTTGCCCTCGGCCTCGAGCTTCTCGTTGTTCGTGGCGTCGCCGACGGCCTCCTTGACCTTGCCGACGGCGTCCTGGGCAGCGTTCTTGGCCTTGTCGGACAGGCTCATGACCTTCTCCTTCGAGTGAGTCGTACAGGGACCTCGGGCGGATGCCCACCCGGGTGAAGCGGACGACGTCGAACCGGTTGACCATTACGCCGTCGCCACCATCGAATTTACGTCGTAAGCCCTCGCCGCCGTTCACCCCTGTGTGGAGGTATCGCCCGATCAGGGGGGGACGGGGCGTGATCTACGCCACTGAGGGCGTCGCCGTCACGAGAGGAGCAGCACCGTGCCACCCAGCGGCACCTCGACCGACCCGTCCCCGGACGACGGCACCGCTGCCGAGCTCGACGCCGACGCCGCCGTCGTCCGGGGCGAGGACCTGCCGTCCGCGCGGACGCCGCTCGACAAGGCGCGCATCGTCGCGGCGGCCCTCGAGCACGTCGAGGAGGCGGGCTTGGCCACGCTCACCATGCGCCGGCTCGGCACGCGGCTCGGCGTCGAGGCGATGTCGCTCTACCGCTACGTGCCCGGCAAGGAGGACCTGCTCGACGCAGTGGTCGAGGTGCTCATCGGCGACATGCACGCCGACCCCGAGGTGCTGCTCGAGCCGCGCGACGGGTGGCAGGACTTCCTGCAGCGCCTCGCGCACGGCGTCCGCCGGGTGGCGCTGGCGCACCCCAAGTCGTTCCCGCTCGTGGCCTCGCGCCCGCCGGAGGCGCCCTGGCTGCGGCCACCGCTGCGCAGCCTCGACTGGGTCGAGACGTTCCTCTCCGGCCTGGTCGGCAGCGGCTTCAGCGACGAGGCCGCGGTGGCGGCCTACCGCGCGTTCTGCAGCTTCCTGCTCGGCCACCTGTTGCTCGAGGTCTCGACGCTGGGGGCCGACATCGGACCGCTCGACGTGCACGAGGACGGCGAGGACGAGGACCCGCGGCTGCTCGACCACCCCACCGTGCGCCGGCTGCGGCGGGGGCTCGCGCAGGACCACGCGGCGGTCGAGTTCGAGGAGTCGCTCGAAGAGCTGCTCAACCGGATCGCCGTCCTCCGTGTCGAGCTCTAGACCGGGCCTCGTCGCCCGCGTCGACGCCTTCCAGCAGCGCCACCCCGCCGTCGGCACACCACTGGCCGTCGTCTACAAGTACGTCGACGACGGCGGCCCGCAGCTGGCCGCGCTCATCACGTACTACGCCTTCGTCTCGCTGTTCCCCCTGCTGCTGCTCGCCTCGACCATCCTCGGCTTCGTGCTGGCCGGCGACAGCGGCCTGCAGGAGCGGTTGCTCGACTCCGCCCTCGCCCAGCTGCCCGTGCTCGGCGACGACCTGCAGCGCCCGCAGGGCGTCGCGGGCAGCGTCACCGGCCTGGTGGTCGGCATCGCCGGCGCGCTGTACGGCGCCATGGGCGTCGGTCTGGCGGTGCAGAACGCCTCCAACACCGCCTGGACGGTGCCGCGCAACGAGCGCGGCAACCCGTTCGTGCTGCGCGGGCGCAGCATCGTGCTGCTGGGCGTGATCGGGGTCGACGTCGTCGGCACCACCGCCCTCGCCGGCGTGATCGGTGCGGCGACGGTCCTCGGGCCGCTCTCGAGCGTCGCGCTCGTCGTCGGCACGTTCCTCATCCACGCCGCCGTCTTCGCCTTCGTCTTCCGCTTCGCCACCGCCCGCGACCTCACCTGGGCCCAGGTGCGGCCCGGGGCCCTCCTGGCCGCCCTCGGCTGGCTCGGCCTGCAGTACGTCGGCGTCGCCTACGTCGGGCGCGCGTCGAGCACCTCGAGCGCCACCGCCGGGGTCTTCGCCGTCGTCCTCGGTCTGCTCGCCTTCCTCTACCTCACCGCGGTCGTCATCGTGCTGTGCCTCGAGGTCAACGTCGTGCTCGCCGACGGCCTGCACCCGCGCACGCTGCTCACGCCGTTCACCGACAACGTGGTGCTCACCGAGGCCGACAAGCGCTCCTACACCGGGCTCGCCAAGGCCCAGCAGCAGAAGGGCTTCGAGACCGTCGAGGTCGAGTTCGGCGCGAGCCCGTTGGAGGAGCAGGACGCCGGGAAGTGAGGCGCTCCCCCGACCGGCTCGGCCCGGCTGTGCTGGGATGAGGCCATGACCACCTCGCACGCCGTCGGCGTCGACTTCGGCGGCTCGGGCATCAAGGGCGCCCCGGTCGACCTCGAGCGCGGCGACTTCGCCGCCGACCGCGTCCGCATCCCCACGCCCGACCCCTCGACGCCCGAGGCGGTCGCCGAGGTGGTCGCCGAGCTGCTCGGCGAGCTGGAGGGCCACGACGGGCCTGTGGGCATCACCGTGCCGGGCGTGGTGCGCGGCGGCACGGTGCACACCGCGGCCAACATCGACCCCTCGTGGGTCGGCACCGAGGCCGACGCCCTCTTCGCCCGCACCCTCGGGCGCGCGGTCTTCGCCATCAACGACGCCGACGCCGCCGGCCTGGCCGAGGTGCGCTTCGGCGCCGCCCGCGGCCAGAAGGGGGTCGTCGTGGTGACCACCCTCGGCACCGGCATCGGTTCGGCGCTGCTGCACGACGGCGTCCTGGTGCCGAGCTCGGAGCTCGGCCATGTCGAGATCGACGGCCGGGTCGCCGAGACCTGGACGGCGAACAGCGTGCGCGAGCGCGACGACCTCTCCTGGGACGACTGGGCCTCGCGCCTGACCGTCTACTACCGCCACCTCGAGCGGCTGCTCTCCCCCGACCTGTTCGTCGTCGGCGGCGGCGTCAGCAAGCACGCCGCCGACTTCCTGCCGATGGTCGAGATCGACACCCCGATCGTGCCGGCGCTGCTGCGCAACAAGGCCGGCATCGTCGGCGCCGCCCTGCACGCCGCGGGCGACTGAGCCGGACGGCGTCCGCTCAGCTCTCGCGGCGCCGTCGCGCCAGCACCGGGCGCAGGATGAGCGCCACCACGAGCGCCCCGCCGCCTGCGAGACCCCACCACACGGCGTCCCCGCGCGTGCCGGCCAGCAGGTCGGGCTCGGGCTCGGGGATGATCGCGGGCTCGACGGCCGGACGGCGCCGCGCGCCCGGCGGCGCTCCCTTGATCGAGGCCCGCGTCAGCGCCTCCACCGGCTGCACCACGCCCTTGCCCTGGAACCGCTCCGGCGAGCGCGGGTCGCCGCTCGTCTCCCCGGCCGCGGTCACCTCGAGCCGCTTGATCAGCTCGTCGGGCCCGGCGTCGGGGAAGGCCGCGACGAGCAGGGCGAGGATGCCGCTGACCTCGGCGGCCGCGATCGAGGTGTTCGGCTCGTACAGACGACACGGCTCACCCGTCTGCCCGAAGGTCACGACATCGGCGGTGGGCACGACCACGTCGATGTCGCTGCTGAGCGCGACCAGGGGGTCGTCCGGGTCGTAGAGGTCCGGCGGGATCGTGCTCCCCGCGACGACGATGCGGTCGTTGGCCTTCCAGTCGGGGCCGTCGTGGGCGTAGGCAGCCGGGAAGAACTTCCCGGCAAGGTCCTCCCCGGGCTCGAACGGTTCGACGGTCTGGTCGTCGGACAGGTAGCGGTTGCCGGCCGAGGTCACCACGATCGCGCCCTTGCTCGTGATCGCGCGGATCGCGCGCTCGAGGGCCGGGTCGTGGGCGGAGCCCGTGAGCGAGATGTTGACGATCCGCACCTGGTTCGGGCCGTCGCCCACCTGGTCCTCGATCGCGGCGAGCCCGGCGATCAGCCCGGCCTGGGTGAGACCGATGTCCTTCGTGTCCTCGTCGGTGTCGCTCGGCAGGTCGTAGACGTGCACGTCGACGATCTCGGCCCCTGGCGCGATACCGACCTCACCGACGCCCCCGGCCTCGACCGGCTGGCCGGCGATGACCCCCGCCATCGCCGTGCCGTGGTAGAAGCGGACACCGCTCCTGTACCCGACGAACTCGCTGCCGAGCACGACCTCGGCGCCGGTCGCCGGACGGTTGATGGGTGCGGCCTTGGAGACGCCGGAGTCGACCACAGCCACCTTCACTCCCGCCCCGGGCGCACGAGCCGTCATCTCGCGCACGAGGTCCTGGGCCTGGGCGATGTCCAGGTCGGCGATGGGGCTGCTCGGTCCCCGCGGGGGCTCTCCCTCGCGGTTCTCCTTCGACAACGTCCTGCAGTCGTAGTCGCCGTCCTCCGCCACGGCAGGCGGGTGGACGACGACCACGGCCGACAGGGAGATGACCGCGCTCGCGGCGGCGAGCGCCCCGCACCGGCGCCACGGCATCATGAGCTCTCCGGCAGCTCAGCGCACTGGTCCGCGTCCTTCGTCGGCCGGGTGGCCGGCGGACAGCGGGCGGCGTCGATCGAGAGCGGCACGCCGACCTCGAACAGCTGCAGCCACGAGTCGGGCACGACCACGTCGTCGACGTCGCCGTACCCAAGCTGAACCCGCTCCTCGCTGCCGGCGAGCTGGTGCACCTGGCCTCGCTCCTCGACCAGCGCTAGCGTCGTGGCGTCGGCGGTGTTCCAGCCGCCGCGCAGCACGAACGCCCCGTGGCCGGACTCGACCGTGACGTCGATCGGCTCGGTCTCGCTCGTCGAGGCGGCCTCGCTCTCGTTGGTCGTGGTCGCCAGCACGACGCCGGGCTGCCCGTTCGGCACCGTGTCGAGCAGCGCGCACAGCTGCGAGCCCGGGACGGCACTCGTGCCGCTCTCGGGCCAGTTGACGTTCGGCAGGGACGTGACGTTCTGGATGCCGACGGCCGGAGGGGGTTGCTGCACGGCGTACGTGCGGCTGGGCCGACCGCCCACCGGCGGCAGGTTGTCGTAGAGCCGCGCGGCGAAGGCGCTCAGCGCGAGCAGGCTGCCGTCGGGCAGCATGACGTAGGAGTCGTCGCCACGCGCCAGCACGTCGCCCACCCGCGCGTCGCGGGCCTTTCCGGGCAACGTGTCGGCGCTCGGCCACGACCGCTTGACGGCGCCGTTCGGCACGCCGAAGGTCGATCGGGCGAGGAGTCCACCCGAGGGGAACAGCTCGACCCAGGCCTGCGGCACCGCGACCGGCTGGCTCGGGTCGACGCCGGTCAGACCCGAGAGCAGCGTGTCCACCTCGTTCAGGCTCAGCGACGGGATCGGGTAGGCGTAGGCGCGCGGCGTCCCGCGGTCGTCGGTGCCGACGAGCGACTCGGCGATGAGGTAGAGGCCCTGCTCGCTGCGCACGACGTAGCTGACGTCGGGGGTCGGCTGGACCTGCTGCTCGCTCTCGACCAGCACGCGGACACCGCCGGCCTCGTCGGTCGCCGTCTGCGCCGTGCACGCCGACCAGCCGGTGTCGATGAGGTTGGCGGTGGTGGGCGGCGTGGCCGGCGCGTCGAGGATGCCGATGCCCGGGCCGCGCGTCTGCTTGGCGACCTCATCGGCCGGCACCTCGCGGGCGTCGACGTCGGAGCCGAAGAGCAGCATGGCCGAGGTGACGTTGGCGATCGGCCTGAGCACGACCTCGCCGTCGTCCTCCGGGTCGGGCAGCACCGCGAAGTCGGCGCTGGTGCCCTCCTCGCTGACGAGGTCCTCGGAGGTCCAGTCGATGTCGACCGGCACCTTGAGGATGCCGAGCACCGCGGCGCCCGCGACGAGCAGCACGGCCAGCGCGACGCCGCCGATGATGGCGCGGCCCGGCCGGTTGGGCTCGACCTCGCGGCCGCCGGGGGCGCCGGAGAGGAAGGCGGTGACCAGCCGGCGGCGGCTGAAGGAGTAGGCCTCGACGAGGTCCTTCTTGGTCGCCACGCTCAGCCCCCGATGCGGTCGAACAGGCCGGTGGCCACGACCAGCAGCGGCAGCAGCGCGACCAGTCCCATCGTCTCGAGGACGTCGCCGAAGCGGCCCCGGCGCACCGACGGGCCCGAGGGCAGCAGGGTGAGCGCCAGCAGCACCGCGCCCGCGGCGGCGAGCGTCACCGTGGCGACCGGGCGCCAGTCGGGCCACTGCACGAGCACCGAGACACCGACCGCGGCCAGGCCGAGGATGCCCGACATCAGGCCGACGAGCACCTCGGAGCCGGTGCGGTACTGGCGGGTGCGCAGCATGACGACGAGGCAGGCCACCACGGCCAGGATGGTGCCGGTGAGGCCCATGCCGACCGCCAGCGGCGCGGTGAGCACCAGCAGGATGCCGACGGTGGCCGAGATGGCGATGAAGATCTCGTGGGCGATGCGGGCGTCGCCCGCCACCCGGGCGGCGTCGATGTCCTGCGGGTCGGCGGTGATGTCGGCCGGGGAGTAGAGCTGGTCGACCGTCGTGCCGGTGGCGCCGAGCGCCAGCCACGGGAAGATGCTGCCGATCAGGACGACGAAGGTCGTCACGATCACCATGAGCGTGCCGGCCTCGATGTCGGTGGCGTGCACGATCAGCGCGACGCCGCCCACCACCGCCCCGGCGACGACGGCCGGGGTGAGCAGCACCCGGCCCGCACCGAGGCCGACGAGGCAGACCAGCCCCACGGCGGCCACGCCGCCCGCGGCGCAGGCGACGCTGTAGCCGAAGGTCTCGTCGGCCGGGGCCAGCATCAGCCCGGCGATGGCGGCGTAGCCCGCGGCCACCCAGCCGACGGTCACCGACGCGTCCTGCTCGCGCTGGGCGCGTGAGAGCACGATCGCCCCGGCCACGAGCGCGCCGGCGACGACGGCCGCCGCGGTGGCCGCGAGGTCGGTGCCCTCGATGAGCAGCGCGACGCCACCGAGGCCCAGCAGCAGGGACGCCGCCGACAGGGCGGTGCGTCGTCCGGCCGCGGGGGCCCAGGGCTTGAGCTCGTGCTCGACGACGTCGGTCATCGCCTCGACCACGTCGTCGTAGACCGGTGGCGGCTCGTCGTCGATGCCGGCGGCCACGGTGATGACGGCGCCGTCCTCGATGCCCTGGAGTGTCAGGCCCGAGTCGCCGGCCAGACGGCGTCCGTCGGCCGCGACGAGCCGGTAGCCGCCGTAGACGGTGGCCGAGTCGAGGACGCCCACGCTGCGGGCCAGCTCGGGCACCAGCTCGGCGACCGGGACGGCGCCCGGCAGCACGAGGTCGACGCGGCGGGTGCCCGACGCGACGGTGACCCGCACCAGACCCGACGCGGTGGCGGACGCCTGGTTCATGCGCTCTCCCTCTTCACACGGCTCGACCGCTGGTGGCGGATCGAGTCAGGAGCCTACGACCGATGGCGCGGGCCGCACGCACACCGTGGTGCCGTCGCGGCCGGCGTCGTCATGGAGACATCGGCGAAGGGGCCGACACCAGCGGTGTCGACCCCTTCGACGTCGTTGCCATGGAGCGCGTGGCTCACTGGAACTGAGCGGCCCCGCGCATGTCGGCGGCGTGGTAGTCCTGGTTGGACTGCGAGACCGACATGTGGGTCTCGTTGAGCAGGTCCTTCATCTCCTGGATCGCGGTGTCCCAGCGGGTCTTCGCGATCTGGTAGGCCTGCTGGGCGCTACCGGCCCAGTCGCTCTTCAGCGGGGCCAGCTCGGACTCGAGCCGGTTGAGGCGGTCGTCGATCTCCTTGACCGTCTGCTGCATGTCGGCCGCGGCCTGGTCGAGCGCGGCGTGGTTGACGCGGATTCCGTCGAGGTTCATCTCAGATCTCCTAGGTCCTGGTGGTCGGGGGTCAGCCGAGGCGGCCGGTCAGTCGACCGAAGGTCGACCCCTGCTGCTCGTCGGTGCTGACGTTGTCGCGCTCGGTGACACCGAGCGAGTCGGCGAAGTCGTTGAGCGCGTCGACGATGGTGCGCTGCTTCTCCGACCAGGTCTGGTGGAGGACGAAGAACGCCGACGCGCCCTGGCCTCCCCAGCGGCCCTGGACCGCCGAGATCTGGTCGGTCAGCCGAGCGCTGATCGTGTTGAAGTCCGCGCGGGCGTCCGACACCAGGCCGGCTGCCCGGGTGAGAGTGCCTTCGCCTTGACCGTACTCCGGGGCGCCGTTCGACATATCGGCTTCTCCTTCGTTCCGGGGGCTCGTGGCCGCCCGAGATTGGTTGGTGATGGTTGACGTGCCTGCCGCTCTGGATGTTCGAGCGGGACAGTCAGTCAGGTACCCGAGGCCCTAGGGGGTAAACCTCAGCTGGTCAATTCCCACAGCAGTCGGAAGAAGCCGGCGGCCACCACGACGGAGCCCACGGCGAAGGCGCCGCACACCGACTCGGCGATCTCGGCGCGGCGCGACCACCACGCCGAACGCCAGCCCCGGCCCAGCGCCACGGCCACCACGACCAGCAGCGCACCGAGGCCGATCGAGAGGGCGGCGAGCAGCGGCAGGAAGCCTCCCTCGGTGCGCAGGAGCAGCTCGCCGAGGAGGGCGGCCCAGCAGGCCAGGCCGGCCAGGCGGAGCAGTGCTCGCGCGCCGGCGTGCCGGTAGCTGCGCGCCGCCAGGAGCAGCGAGGCGCCCGCGAGGCCGACCTCGACGCGCGCGCCGATGACGTCGATGTCGGCGTCGACCTCGCGCAGCAGCATGACGGCCGCGACGACGGTGACGGCGAGGACGGCGGCGCTCGCGGCGGTCACCAGCCGCGTGCCCCGCGCGGCGACCGTGCTGACGGCCGCCATCGGCACGACGATGCGCCCGCGTCGTCCGGTGGGGCGGTCACGGGCCGACCACGCGGTGACCGCCAGGCGCTCGAGGTCGATGAGGTACTGGTCGGGGACGTCGACCGAGACGATGGGCACGAAGCGGGCGGCGAGCATGGCGGCGAGCAGCAGCAGCGCCCACACCACCTGCGCGTCGATGTCGAGCAGGGCCGCGACGATGGTGAGGAGGAAGACCGTCGAGCCGCCGATGATCCAGACCCGCAGCCCCTCCTCCCCCTCCTGGTCGAGCGCGCGGGCGACCGCGGCCGTGACGGCGGAGGCGAGCGCGGCGACACCGAGCACCGTGGGCAGCCGCTCGGGCGCGGGGTCCCACGCGACGGCGAAGGTGGCGGCGCCGGTGAAGGCCGGCAGCGCCAGCACGCGGTGGCGGGCCAGGGCGCCCAGCGGCAGCGCCGCGAGCACCGCGGTGCCGAACAGGACGCCGAGGGCGTAGGTGCGCTCGTCGGAGTCGGGCAGCCGCGAGGACTGCCAGCCGGCGAGGACCGCGACGACGGCCGCGAGCGTGCACCAGGTGGCCGAGAGGGCGCCGGGCAGGTAGCGGTGCCGCGGACGGCGCATCGGGCCCTCGGAGCGGCGGCGCACCTCGTCGGGCCGGTAGGGCAGGGCGACGAGGACGGCGCCGGTGACGACGCCGGCGTCGACCAGCGGCTCGTCGGGCGGCAGCGGCGAGCCGAGCCGGGTGTAGAGGTGGGGCACCTCGGGGAGGTTGGTCTGACGTGTGTACTCGTTGGCCACGTCGGCGCTCGACGCCCCGGCCGGGACCTGCAGGTCGAGCACGCCGACCGGCCCGTGCACGCTCAGCGACAGCACGTCGGTGGCGCCCGTCGCTCCCGCCACGCTGCCTCCCGCACCAGACCGTCTGCGGGCAGGGGCACCCGCACGGGCACAGTAGTACCCACGTCGAGCCGCCTCTATCATCGAGCCCTCGCGGTCTGGGACGGACCGACGCGCAGTCCACGACGACGAGGCGGTGCCCGTGACGGCAACCCAGCAGCCCGGCAGCCGGCAGGCCGTGCCGGTCGGGACGGCGTCCGGTCCGGGCAGCCAGCCGCGGGCGTCGTCGTCCGGGCTGGGCGGCCCGCAGGCGCCCGCCGGGGCGCCGACCCTGCGCAGCACCCGGGTCGACGAGCCGGAGATGCCGAGCGGCCAGCTCGTGCTGCAGCCGCCGCCCCAGATCCAGCAGAGCGAGGGCGCGGCCGGCGTCGCGATGAACGCCATCCCGATGCTCGGCAGCCTCGGCTCGATCGTGCTGGTGGCCACCCTCAGCCAGGGCAACGGCGTCTCGGGCAGCCGCAGCCTGCTGGCGGCCGGCATGTTCCTGTTCGCCACGCTCGGCTTCATCTTCGTGCAGATCGACCGGCAGCGTAAGCAGCGCAACCAGCAGGTCACCGGCTCGCGCACCGAGTACCTGCGCTACCTGGCCAGCGTGCGCGCGGTGGCCCGCGACGCCGCCAAGCGGCAGCGGCAGGCGCTCACCTGGCACCACCCCGACCCCGGCTCGCTGCCCTCGCTCGCCGAGGACCGCACCCGCGTGTGGGAGCACGGCGCCGGCGACCCCCACTTCCTGCAGGTGCGCTACGGGCTGTGCCCCCAGCCGCTCGCGCTCGAGCTGGTGCCGCCCGACAGCGCACCCATCGACGACGTCGACCCGGCCGCGGCGTCCGCGCTGCACCGGCTGCTCGTCGTCCACCGCACCCAGCCCGACCTGCCGGCCTCGGTCGACCTGCGCGCCTTCGACCGCATCGAGCTGTGCGGAGAGGAGGAGCACGCGCGGGCGCTGGCCCGGGCGATCATCTGCTCCGCCACCGCCTTCCAGTCGCCCGACCAGCTCGCCGTCGCCGTGCTCGCGACCGACGAGCACCTGGCCCACTGGGACTGGATCAAGTGGCTGCCGCACGCGCAGAGCCAGGAGCAGACCGACGCCGTCGGCCCGATGCGCATGGTGAGCACCTCGCTGACCGACCTCGCCGCGCTGCTGCCGCAGGACCTCGGCGACCGACCGCGCTTCGGGGCCGACGAGCGGCCCGCGACGCCCCACATCCTGCTCGTGACCGACGGCGCCGAGCTGCCGCCGGGCAACCACGTCGTCCCGCCCGACGGGCTGCACGGCGTCACCGTGCTCGACCTGCCGACGCGGTGGATGGAGCTCGAGGACGCCACCCGCCTGCGGCTGCACCTGATCGGCGAGCCCGGCGACGACGGCCTGGTGCCGGTCGAGGCGCTGCGGGTGCGCGAGGAGCCGTTCCGCGCCAAGGCCGACCAGTGCGACCCCGCCACCGCCGAGGCGTTCGCCCGCCGGCTCACCCCGCTGCACAGCGTCGCGGTCGCGGGCCCCACCGAGACCGCGACACCCGGCGAGATCGCCGGCCCCACCGACTTCATGGACCTGCTCGGCCTGGGCGACGTCCGCACCTTCGAGCCGGGCGCGGCGTGGCGTCCCCGGCCCTCGCGCGACCGGCTGCGGGTGCCGATCGGCCTGGGCGAGTCGGGCGCGATGGTGCACCTCGACATCAAGGAATCGGCCCAGCAGGGCATGGGCCCGCACGGCCTGGTCATCGGCGCCACCGGCTCGGGCAAGTCGGAGTTCCTGCGCACGCTCGTGCTCGGCCTCGCCATGACCCACTCCCCCGAGCAGCTCAACATGGTGCTCGTCGACTTCAAGGGCGGCGCGACGTTCGCCGGCATGTCGCACATGCCGCACGTCTCGGCGGTGATCACGAACCTCGAGAACGAGCTGACGCTGGTCGACCGCATGCAGGACGCCCTCTCGGGCGAGATGGTGCGCCGCCAGGAGCTGCTGCGCGAGACGGGCAACTTCGCCTCGATCCGCGACTACGAGAAGGCGCGGGCCGCGGGCGAGGACCTGGCGCCGCTGCCGTCGCTGTTCATCGTCGTCGACGAGTTCAGCGAGATGCTCTCGGCCAAGCCGGAGTTCATCGACCTGTTCGTCGCCATCGGCCGCCTCGGCCGCTCGCTCGGCCTGCACCTGCTGCTCGCCTCGCAGCGCCTCGAGGAGGGCCGGCTGCGCGGCCTGGAGTCGCACCTGTCCTACCGCGTCGGCCTGCGCACCTTCAGCGCGCAGGAGTCGCGCGGCGTCCTCGGCGTCCCCGACGCCTACGAGCTGCCCGCCGTCCCGGGCCTCGGCTACCTCAAGCCCGACCCGACCACGCTGACCCGCTTCAAGGCCGCCTACGTCTCCGGCCCGCCGGCCACCGGACGTCGTGCGGTGCCGCGCGACGAGGGCGGCCACGTGCGCGGCATCCTGCCGTTCACCATCTCGGAGGTGCTGGCCCTCGAGGTGCCCGAGCCCGAGGTCGAGCCCGACCCCGAGCCGCAGCAGAACGAGTCGCAGGCCTCGCTGCTCGACATCGCCGTCAGCCACATGGAGGGCCAGGGCATGCCCGCCCACCAGGTGTGGCTGCCGCCGCTCGACGAGCCCGACACCCTCGACATGCTGATGCCCGACGTCGTCGAGGACCCGCAGCTCGGCCTCACCTCGCCGCAGTGGCGCCGGCTCGGCGGGCTGGTCGTGCCGCTGGGCACCGTCGACCGTCCGCGCGAGCAGCGCCGCGACACCCTGACCCTCAACCTCGGGGGCGCCGCCGGTCACGTGGCCGTCGTCGGCGGTCCGCGCAGCGGCAAGAGCACGCTGCTGCGCTCGCTCGTGGCGAGCATGTCGCTGACCACCACGCCGCTGGAGGCGCAGTTCTTCGTGCTCGACTTCGGCGGCGGCACGTTCGCGCCGATGTCGACGCTGCCGCACGTGGCCGGGGTCGGCACGCGCTCCGAGCCCGACGTCGTCCGGCGGATCCTGGCCGAGGTGCAGGGCATCGTCGACCGGCGCGAGGCCTACTTCCGCTCCAACGGCATCGACTCGATCGAGACCTACCGGCGCCGGCGCACCGAGGGCCGTGCCGACGACGGGTACGGCGACGTCTTCCTCGTCGTCGACGGCTGGAGCACGCTGCGCTCCGACTTCGACGACCTCGAGATGGAGATCCAGCAGCTGGCCTCGCGCGGTCTGACGTTCGGCATGCACGTGCTCACCGGGGCGTCGCGCTGGGCCGACTACCGCGCCGCGATGCGCGACCTGTTCGGCACCCGGCTCGAGCTGAAGCTCGGCGACTCGATGGACTCCGAGATCGACCGCAAGGTCGCGCAGCTGGTGCCGAGCGGCCGGCCGGGTCGCGGCCTGGTGCCCGGCAAGCTGCACTTCCTCGGCGCGCTCCCCCGGCTCGACGGCCAGCAGACCGCCGACACCCTCGGCGACGGCGTCGACCACCTCATCGCCAAGGTCAGCGCCGCGTGGAAGGGCCCCGCCGGCCCCAAGCTGCGACTGCTGCCCGAGCAGGTCGGCCTCGACCGCATCCTCGAGATGGCCAAGGTCGCCGACGACCCCGACGGACCCGCCGCCCGCCGCCTCTACCTCGGCATCAACGAGAAGGAGCTCGCGCCGGTCTCGGTCGACCCCGACACCGAGCCGCACCTGCTGCTGCTCGGCGACGGCGGGTCGGGCAAGAGCGCGGTGCTGCGCACCCACATCCGCGAGGTCATGCGCACCCGGACGCCGAAGCAGGCGCAGCTCGTCGTCGTCGACTACCGCCGCTCGCTGCTCGGCGAGGTGCCCGACGAGTACCTGCTGAACTACCTCACCTCGGCGACCCAGGCGCAGCCGGCGCTGAAGGACCTCGCCGCCTACCTCGAGAGCCGCCTGCCCGGGCCCGACGTCACGCCCGACCAGCTGCGCAGCCGCTCGTGGTGGACCGGCGCCGAGGTCTTCGTCGTCGTCGACGACTACGACCTGGTCGCCACCCAGCAGAACTCGCCCGTCGCGCTGCTGCAGCCGCTGCTGGCCCAGGCGCGCGACGTCGGCCTGCACGTCATCGTCGCGCGTCGCTCCGGTGGCGCCTCGCGGGCGCTGTACGAGCCCGTCATCCAGGCGATCCGCGACCTCGCGATGCCGCAGATGATGCTCTCGGGCAGCCCCGACGAGGGTCCGCTGCTCGGCAACCTGCGCCTCGCGCCGATGCCCGCCGGCCGCGGCCGGCTCATCACCCGCGAGCGGGGCGTCGAGGTGCTGCAGAACGCCTGGGCCGACCCGGCGCTGTAGGCGGGGGTCCGGTCGGGTCCGGTCGGGTCCGGTCGGGTCCGGTCGGGTTCGGCGGTGGCTGGGGTCGGGGCGGCGGTGAGCTGGTGACCGATCGGGCGACGAATTTGGGAACCCACGCACCGCCCACCCGGCTCAGCCCCGTCCGGCGGTGACCTGGTTACCGATCGGCGGCCGAAATCAGTAACCCACGCACCGCCCACCCGGCTCAGCCCCCGGCGGCGGTGCACAGGCCACCGTCCCGAGTGACGGAACCGTGGCTGACACACCGCCCACCCAACCCAGCGCCCGGCGGCGGTGCGCAGGCCACGGTCCCGGACGACGGAACCGTGGCTGACACACCGCCCACCCAACCCAGCCCCTGGGGGCGGTGCGCAGGCCACCGTCCCGAACGACGGAACCGTGGCTGCCGCACCGCCCAGCCCGGCTCAGCCCCGTCCGGCGGTGACCTGGTTACCGATCGGCACCCGCCATCGGTAACCCACGCACCGCCCACCCGGCCCAGCCCGCGCGACGTCCCGTCACGTTCGCCGCGTCGACGAGACGTGCTCGTAACCCAGGGTCAACCTGGCGGTGAAGTTTGTCGATCACGCTTGATGACATGACCACCACCCCCGCCTCCTCGACCGCCGGCACCACCCCCGCCGGCGCGGCCGCTCCCGCCTCCCCTGCCCTGACCACCGAGCAGACGACCGAGCTCGAGCGGCGCCGCGCCGCCCGCGTCGCGCTGCGGCTGCGCCACACCGAGCACCTCACCCGGTTGATGGAGGAGCGTGCCGACCTGCGCGGCGTCCACGCCCTGGCCGACTTCGTCGACGAGTCGGTGCGCTGGACGGCCTGACCCGGTGAGCAGCCGGCCGGTGGCAGCCTGGACCGGCTACCGGCGGCCGGTGCGGAAGACGCCGCGGGCGATCTCGCGGGCGGCGGTGCACATGAAGTCCTCGAAGGCCTTCGACCCCAGGACGTCGCCCGCCAGCCCGCCGCTCTTCTCGCTCGATCGGGACGACGTCCTCCGCGACGGCTTCGGCACCGGGACGTGCCGCTCGGCCTCCTTGCGGGCCTTCTCCTCCGCCTCCTGCTCGGCCTTCGACGCCTCGGCCGCCTCCTCCTCGGCCCGGGCGCGGTCCTGCTCCTCGGCCTGCTTGCGCGCTCCCTCCTCCAGCCGCGCGGCCAGCCGCTCGCGGGCGCTGTCGCGGTCGACGACGGCACCGTAGGTGGCCTGGCGCGGGCTGGCGGCGACCGCGGCGGCCATCGCGTCGGCGTCCATCGGCCCCATGCGCGACTCGGGTGCGCGGAGCCGGGTCCAGGCGACCGGGGTGGGTGCGCCGCGCTCGTCCATCACCGTCACGACGGCCTCGCCGATGCCGAGGCCGGTGAGCACCGCGCCGAGGTCGCCGTAGCCGCTCTCGGGGTAGGTGGCCACGGTGGCCTTGAGGGCCTTGGCGTCGTTGGGCGTGTGGGCGCGCAGCTGGTGCTGCACCCGCGAGCCGAGCTGGGCGAGCACGTCGTCCGGGACGTCGGTGGGGCGCTGGGTCACGAAGAAGACGCCGACGCCCTTCGACCGGATCAGCCGCACCGTCTGGGCGACCTGGTCGAGGAAGGCGTCGGAGGCGTCGTCGAAGAGCAGGTGCGCCTCGTCGAAGAAGAAGACGAGCTTGGGGCGGTCGACGTCGCCGACCTCGGGCAGGTCGTGGAACAGGTCGGCCAGCAGCCACATCAGGAACGTCGAGAACACCACCGGCCGCTCGGCCAGCTCGGGCAGCTCGACGAGCGAGATGAGCCCGCGGCCCTCGGTGTCGACCTGCAGCAGCTCGGAGCTGGCGAACTCCGGCTCGCCGAAGAACACGTCACCACCCTGGTCGGCGAACCCGATCAGCTCGCGCAGGATGACGCCCGCCGTCGCGCTGGACAGACCGCCGAGCGCCTTGAGCTCGGGCTTGCCCTCGTCGCTGACGAGGTGCTGGACGACGGCGCGCAGGTCGGCGAGGTCGAGGAGCGGCAGCCCGGCACGGTCGGCGTAGTGGAAGACCAGGCCGAGGCTCGACTCCTGGGTCTCGTTCAGGCCGAGCACCTTGCTCAGCAGCGTGGGTCCGAACGCCGACATCGTCACCCGCAGCGGGACGCCGGTGCCGGCGCCGCCGAGGGCGTAGAACTCCACCGGAAAGCCCTTCGCCTGCCAGGCCTGGCCGACCGAGGCGGCTCGCTGGGTGACCTTCTCGTTGGTCTCGCCCGGCACCGCGAGCCCCGACAGGTCGCCCTTGACGTCGGCGGCGAAGACCGCGACGCCGGCGCTGCTGAGCTGCTCGGCCAGCAGCTGCAGCGTCTTGGTCTTGCCCGTGCCGGTGGCACCGGCGACGAGCCCGTGACGGTTCAGCATCGCCAGCGGGATGCGGACGGCGGCCTCCGACTGGGTCTGGGCGTCGAGCATGAGGGCCCCGAGCTCGAGCGCCGGGCCCTCGAACGCGTAGCCGGCGCGCACCGCGGTCTCGATCGGGTTCGCGTCCGGGTTCGCGTCCGGGCTCGCGTCCGGGCTCGCGACCGGGCTCGCGACCGGCTCCGCCTCGCCACCGCTCGGTGTCGTCATGGAGCCACCCTAGGCCTGCAGAATCGAACGGCGTCCGTCTCGTTGCTTAGACTCCGCGGGTGATCTTCAAGCGGGTCGGCGACGGGCGCCCCTACCCCCCGCACGAGCTCACCTCGAGCGGCTGGGCGGCCATCCCGCCCCGTCAGGTGCGCCTCGACCAGCTGGTGACCACCAAGGACACCCTGCAGCTGGCGGCCCTGCTCGACGAGGACTCGACCTTCTTCGGCGACCTGTTCGCCCACGTCGTGGAGTGGAACGGCGAGCTCTACCTCGAGGACGGCCTGCACCGCGCGCTGCGCGCCGCGCTGCAGCAGCGCAACGTGCTGCACGCCCGGGTGCACCGGACGGCGGCCTCGTGAGCCCGCGGATGAAGGCTCGGCTGCGCTCGGCGGCGGTCATGGCGGGCCTGGCCGTGCTGGTCTTCGTCGGCGTCAGCTGGGGCGTCTCGGCCGTCTCCGAGCCCTTCCCGCAGCGGGAGGACCCCCCGATCTGCGTCGAGAACGAGCTCACCGCCGGCGACCTCCTGCGGCCCGGCTCGGTCACCGTCAGCGTGCTGAACGGGGGCGACCGCTCCGGCCTCGCCTCGACCACCCGCGCCGACTTGGTGGCGCGCGGCTTCGGCCAGGGCGTGCTCGACAACCTGTCCGCCAGCGAGGCCGAGGCGGCCGATGTCCGCTCCGCCCAGATCTGGAGCACCCAGGGTCGCAGCGCCGCGGTGCGCCTGGTGGCCAGCTACCTCGGCGGCAAGGTCGAGGTCGTCGACCGCGCGGGCCAGGTCGGTGGCAAGGACGCCGGCGTCGTGGTCGTCGTCGGCGACCGGTTCCCGGGCGTCGTCCCGGGGCTCAACCGCGTCGAGGTCGACTCGAGCAGCACCGTCTGCTCGCCGCCCGCGCTGTCCTGACGGCCGGGCCCCACCCGGTCAGTCGGGCGTCCACTGCGCCAGGCGGCCCTTGGCGCTGACCTGGCGCAGGCGCTCCTCGGTGCGCTCGCGCTGCTTGCGGGGCGTCACCACGAGCAGCTCGTCGCCGCGCTTGAGCACGGTGCGCCGCTCGGGCACCAGGGTCTCGCCGCCGCGGATCACCATCGAGACCGACGAGCCGATCGGCAGCCGCAGCTCGCCGACCTCGACGCCGTGGATGCGCGAGACGGGGCTGATGGTGATCTGCAGCAGCACCGCCTGCACCCGCTCGAGCGGGGCCGCCTCGATGTCGAGGTCGCGTGGCTCGGAGCGCCGGGCGACCCGCAGCACCCGGGCGACGAGCGGCAGGGTGGGCCCCGTGATCAGCGTGTAGACCACGACCATCACGAAGACGATGTCGAAGAGCCGCTCGGCGTCGTCGACCCCCTCGCTGAGCGGGATGGTGGTGAGCACGATCGGCACCGCCCCGCGCAGCCCGGCCCAGCTGAGGAAGGTCAGCTCGCGCCAGGGCATCGGTTGGACGACGCTGCTGACGACGACCGAGATCGGCCGCGCCACGAAGGTGAGCAACAGCCCGGCGACGACGGCGAGACCGACCACCTCGAGCGAGATGCGTCCGGGCGAGAGCAGCAGCCCGAGCATCACGAACAGCCCGATCTGCGCGAGCCACGCGATGCCCTCGGCGAACGATCGGGTGGCCGCGCGGTGGGGCAGCTCGGAGTTGCCCAGCACGAGCGCGGCGACGTAGACCGCCGCGAAGCCGCTGCCGTGCAGCCCGACGGCGCCGCCGTAGGCCAGGAACGCGAGGCTGACGACGGCGATCGGGTACAGGCCGGAGGCCGGCAGCGCCGCGCGGCGCATCAGCCAGGCGCCGCCCCACCCCACGGCCAGGCCCATCGCGACGCCGAGGGCGAGCTCGAAGACGATGATGCCGACCATGCCGAGGACGCCGTCGTCGGCTACCGCGCCGGTGCTGACCAGGGTGACGAGCACGACAGTCGGGGCGTCGTTGAGGCCCGACTCCGCCTCGAGCGAGCCGATCAGCCGTCGGGGCAGCGGCACCACCCGCAGCACCGAGAACACCGCGGCGGCGTCGGTGGGCGAGCAGACCGCGCCGAGCAGCACGGCGAGCTCCCACGGCAGGCCCAGCAGGTAGTGCGCGCCCACGGCGACGACCGCCACCGAGATCGCGACGCCGATGGTGGCGAGCGAGAGCCCCAGCCGCATCGAGGGCCGGGCCTCGTGCCAGTTCGTGGTCAGGCCGCCCTCGGCCAGGATGATGGCCAGCGCGGCGAACCCGAGGGCGTGGGCAAGCTCGGCGTCCTCGAACTGGATGCCGAGGCCGGCCTCGCCGAGCGCGACGCCCATCAGCAGGTAGATCAGCAGGCTGGGCAGGCCGGCGCGGCTGGACAGGCGGACCGCGAGCACGGCCGCCAGCAGGACCGCCGACCCGACCAACACGAACTGGTCGAGCTGGTGGACGTCGAAGGTCATGTCACCTCGTGGGGCATCGGGGTGGCGGACACCGATCCTATCGGCCGCGCGGCCCCGCCCCGTCGCGTGCCAGGTGCGCCGAGACGGCGACGTCCAGGATCGAGGCGCGGCTGGGCTGCGCGGCGACGTCCGCGAGCGGCAGCCACTCAGCGTAGTCGGTGGAGCCGCCGACCTCGAGCGTGCCGAGCTCGCCGCCGACGATGGTGGCGTCGAAGACCAGCCGCACCGACTTGAACGGCCGGCCGGTCGTCGGGCTCGGGCTGCCGATGTGGGTGTCGACCGTCAGCGGGGCGCCCACCTCGACGTCGAAGCCGGTCTCCTCGCGCACCTCGCGCACCAGGCCCTCGACCACCGTCTCGGGGTAGTCGACGCCGCCGCCCGGCAGGCTCCACGCCGGGTCGGCCCGGCCCTCGCCGTTCCACCAGGTCACCAGCAGCCACGGGCCGTCGTCGCGCTGCTCGGTGATCACGGCGTAGGCGGCGATGCGGGTGTCGTACTCGGTGTAGTGCACCGGCGCAGGGTAGTGCGCGCTCAAGTCGGCGCCCCGCACTGCCGATGTCGCCACCATGACGACCGTCCCGTCCGCGACGGGTCACGCCCCCGCACCGGGGCGGCGTGGCTGGGTGCGGCGCAACACCCGCCCGATGGCCTACCTCGCCGCCACCGCGGTCGCGCTCGGCGTCGCGCTGTGGGCGCTGTTCGAGTGGTTCACGCCGATGAGCCCCGCCAGCTGGTACCTGCTCGGTGTCCTGCACGTGCTGCTCGCCGGCTCGTTCGTCGGCGTCTGCGTGATGGTGCTGGTGACCACCGAGCCCGACCGGTCGAAGGGCGTCGCGTGGGGCGAGGAGTACACCCGCGACGAGCTGCGGCACGCGCACCGGCGCCGCATCGTGCGCCACGCGCTGCACGACATCACCCTGGACGACGGCGACGTCGACCACCTCGTCGTCACCCGGCACGGCGGGGTGGTGGCGATGGACTCGAAGTACCGCAGCAGCGTCGAGCCCGGTGACCTGACCGACCTCGCGGCGTCCGCGGCCGCGGTGGCGGCCCGGGCCCGGCAGCTGCTCGGCGGCATGCAGGTCGGCGGCGGACGCGGCCCGGCGCCGTCGGTGCGCGCCGTGCTGGTGCTGTGGGGCAAGGGGCAGAAGAGCCTCGACCTGCCGGTGACCGTCGACGGCGTCGAGGTGGTGCGCGGCCCCGACCTCGTGGAGTGGCTGCGGGTCCTGGACGACGAGCGCCGCCCCCGCCGCGAGTCGCGCGTGCTGGTGCGCGAGCTGACCCGGGCCGCCCAGGGCGGTCCCGGCGCCCCGGTGCGTCACCGGCCCCGGGCGCGGGCCGGCGTGCGCTGACCCCGGTCGACGTCGTCCGGGTCGTTAGCCTCGGCGCGTGAGCACCGCGAGCCGGCTGGAGGTGGCGCAGCGGGCGAACGTGCCGCCGTTCCACGTGATGGACCTGCTGGCCGCGGCCGCCGAGCGGCGCCGTACGCACGGCGACGTGGTCGACCTGCTCGCCGGGCAGCCGAGCACCGGCGCGCCGCGGGCGGTGACCGAGGCGGCGGTCCGGCTGCTGCGCAGCGGTGACCCGCTCGGCTACACGCCCGCGACCGGCGTCCACGAGCTGCGCGAGGCGATCGCCGGCCACCACCGCCGTGTCGACGGCGTCGACGTCGGACCGGACGACGTCGTGGTCACCACGGGCAGCAGCGGCGGGTTCCTGCTGGCCTTCCTCGCCGCGTTCGAGCACGGCGACCGGGTGGCCATCGCGCGGCCGGGCTACCCCTGCTACCGCAACGTGCTCGCCGCGCTCGGGTGCGAGGTGGTCGAGCTGCCGACGGGGCCGGAGACCCGGTTCCAGCCGACCGTCGAGCAGGTGGCCGAGATGCACGCGCGGGTCGGCCTGCGCGGCCTGGTGGTGGCCAGCCCGGCCAACCCCACCGGCACGATGCTGCTGCCGGCCGAGCTGGCGGCGCTGGCGCGGTGGTGCGAGACGAACGGCGTCCAGCTGATCAGCGACGAGATCTACCACGGCATCGAGCACACCGAGCCGCGGCTGTCGCGGTGCGCGTGGGAGTCGAGCCGCGAGGCCGTGGTGTTCTGCTCGTTCTCGAAGTACTTCTCGATGACGGGGTGGCGCATCGGCTGGATGCTGGTGCCGCCGCGGCTGCGGCGGGCGGTCGACGTGCTCACCGGCAACTTCACGATCTGCCCGCCCGTGCTGGCGCAGCGCGCGTGCGTCGAGGCATTCACCGACGACGCCTACGCCGAGCTCGACGGCCACGTGCGGCGCTACGCCGAGAACCGGCGGGTACTGCTCGACGGGCTCGCCGCGCTCGGCGTCACCGGGCTGGCCCCGGCGGACGGCGCGTTCTACGCCTACGCCGACGTCGGCCACCTGACGACCGACTCGATGGCGTTCGCGCACGACCTCCTGGCGCGCACCGGGGTCGCCATCGCGACCGGCGTCGACTTCGACACCGTGGACGGCGGCCGGTTCGTGCGCTTCTCCTTCGCCGGGCCGCGCGAGACCATCACCACCGCCCTCGACCGGCTCGCGCCGGTGCTGGCCGGGTGAGCCGCGGCGAGTCATGGCGTGTCGCGGCGTGTCGCGGCGTGTCGCGGCGTTTCGCGGCGCCGGGGAGCGGGAAGGCGCTCACCAAGGGGACTGCACGGCGACACCGACGGGGAGGACGGCGCCATGCCGGGCTACGGCGAGACCGACGTCATGCGACGACGCGCGGACCAGCTGCGCGAGCAGGCCGCCGACATCCGGGCGATGGCCGACCAGCTCGTCGCCCGCACCGAGACCACCGGGTGGACCGGCCGGGCCGCCGACTCGATGCGGCTGCGGGTCGCCGAGCGCGCCACGCACCTGCGCTCCGCCGCCGCGGCGCACGAGACGGCGGCCGACACCCTCGACAAGCACGTCGGCGAGGTCGTGACCCAGCAGGACGCGATCGCCGACGTCGAGCGCCGCGCCACCACGATGGTGGCCGACGCCCGCTCGCGCATCGCGGCGATCGAGGCCGCGAACGACGCCCCCGGCGCCGGCCCGGTGGTGCGCCGCGACCCCGACCCGGACGACGTCGTGCTGGCCGCGTTCGACGCCCCGCCCCCCGGCCACCGCGACTGGCTCACCGTCGAGCTGCCCGGCCTGTGAGAGGACTCCGTTGACCACGATCGACCTCACCGCCCCGTTGATCGCGGCCGTCTCGACGCTCGACGGCCTGCCGCGACGCGTGGCGCTGACCCTGCCCGAGCTGCAGCTCGTCGCCGCCCGCGCCGGCGGTGCGCCGCTGCCCTTCGACGTCGCCGAGGCAGCCGACACGCCGAGCCTCGAGGGCCGTCTCGGCGCCAGCCGCGCCACCACCGAGGACGCCGCCTACCGCGCCGCTCTCGGCTCGCTCAACGACCCCGAAACCTCGCTCGCCCGTCGCGGTCTGCTCGCGGGCGGCGTCCTGGACGACGGTCTCGCCGGCGCCGTCGGGCTGCTGGCGACACCCGAGTACGCCGTCGACGTCGACGTCGCCGTGCCGGGCGTGCAGGTGAAGGCCTGGCACCGCGCCACCAGCGAGGCGGTGGCCACGCTCGCCACGTGCGACGGGCTGGTCTTCGAGCTGGCGTGGTTCCACCCGTCGGTGTGGCCGACCGAGCTGTCGCGCATCGGCGTCCTGCCGGAGGACCTCGCGGTGCGCGAGTCGCGCGTGCCGGCGTCGGTCGAGCTGCCCTACGAGCTCGCGGACGCCGCCGTCGAGGCCGCGAGCGCCCAGCGCGGCGACCTGCTGTCGGTGCTGGTGGCACAGCACTCCGGGGCGGTCGTGGCCGACGGCCGCGCGCTCACCGACGGCGAGGCGGTCTCGCTGCTGCAGGCCCTCTCGGCGGAGACCCAGGGCCGGCTGCGGGCCCTCGTGGCCGACCTGACGGTGCAGCCGACGACCGTGGTCGGCGTCCGGTCGTGGGTGATGCTGGCCGACGGCTGGCGCACGCTGCGCCCGCACGGGCACGGCGAGACCGCGCGCGTCGAGCTGCGGGCGGTGGCGCCGTCCGAGCTGGCCGCCGACCTGGCTCCCGTGCTGGCCGGCCTCACGGGCCACGGCGGCCTGCCCGACGGGGAGGAGGCGGCGTCGTGACCGACGAGCAGGAGCGACCGCCCACCGACCAGGCCGCCGTGGTGGCCGCCGCCGCGGCCGAGCGACGCACGGCCCCCGTGACCGAGGCCGAGGCCGCCGACCTGGCCGACAAGTACGACCGCATGATGCGGCTGGCCGCGCTGTTCGACGAGTCGGGCGAGGAGATGCGCCGACGCGCCTCGCTCGGCACCGACATCCTGGCCGACCCGGCCTTCACCGACTCCGCGCCGCTGGCCAAGGACACCTTCGCGCAGGCCGAGGACGCCGTCCGCGAGGCCACGCTCGGCAAGCGCGGCCTGCTGTCGCGCTCCATCGAGCTGGACGCCGACGCGCTGGTGCTGCGCGCGACGGTGCTGACCTACCGCTGGATCGACGAGCTGCAGTCGGCGGCCTACAAGACGCTCGGCTCGATCGCCGGTCGCGCCATCGGCTACCTCGCGCCGCAGGTCGCGCTCGGCGGTGCCATCGTCTCGGCCGGCCTGATCGAGACCGACGCGCTCGACCGCGACGGCGTCGCCGCCTACCTCAACGAGCTGGCCGACGCGAACCCCGAGCTGATGGAGCACGTCACCACCGGTGGCGGCGGCCTCCTCGACGGCCTGCGCATGCGCTCGCTGCTGACCGCCGGCGTGCTGGCCGGCGAGCAGGGGCGCCTGGCCGGGCGCGGCGGTCTGCGTGCGGCGGGCGTCGAGCCGTTTGCCGTCGGGTTCGACGGTGCCCTGCGCGACGTGGCCGGCGGGCTGGTCGACTCCCTCGACGAGGAGGCCGAGGCGGCCGCTGCGGCCGCGGTCGCCGCGGCGTCGGCGTCCGGCGGCGACGACGCCTCGACCCGGCCGCGCACCCTCACCGACCTGATGACCGCGCTGCAGGCAGCGCCGACGTCGGTGGTGGTGCACCGGGTGGCCCCCGGCCGCTTCATCGCCTACCTGCCCGGACCCGGCGGCGGCTCGGCCCGCCGCCTGCGGCTCGTCGGCGGCGACCAGTCGGGCTACGCGGCGCAGGTGGTGCGGGCGGTCGAGCGGGCCGTCGACGCCCACGGCGACGACGACGCCCGCGTCATGCTCGTCGGCTCCGCCCAGGGCGGGGTGACCGCCACCGAGGTGGCCTCCGCGGCGACGTCGAACCGGTTCGCCATCGACCAGGTCGTGACCGCCGGCGCCCCGTCGGCCCACGTGCCGCGTATCCCCGAGACCACGCGCGTGCTGTCGCTGGAGGACCGCAGCGACCCGGTCGCCCTGCTCGGCTCGCTCATCAACTCCGGCGTCACCAACCGGGTCACGGTGGTCTACGACGCCGGCGACGCCTCCGGCGACGAGCGCTACGTCGAGGGCGCCCGCGCCGCCGACGCCGCCCAGCACCCCGAGCTGCTCCGCGAGATCAGGCGGCTCGGTGAGCTGGGGTACCTGGCGGGTTGAGCCTTCGTGCGTCCCACCCGCCTCAGGGATACCCGGTTCACCGGGTGTCCCTGACGTTCTGGGGCAGTGCAACGCCCGAGAAGCGGAGGGAGTGCCCGAGAAGGTCGGGGCGCTCTGCCCTGTCGGTCAGTCGGTGGGCGGGGTGACCAGGCGCGGGCCGATCTCGATGACCTGCAGCGTGACGGGGGCGCCGGCGACCGTCAGCGGGGCGGGGATGTCGATCCACTGGCCGCCGTTGACGCGGTAGCGGCCGGTGTAGACGGTGTCGACGGACGGCGACGCGCTGCCCTTGGCGCGGTAGACGTGGGTGACGTCGCCGCGGGGGTAGGGGCCGCCCGGGCTGGCAGTGCGGGCGCTCGCGCCCTCGCCGAAGCGGTAGACGTACTCGCTCGGCGTCGCCTCGATCGTCACCTGCTGGCCCAGCAGCGTGACCGTCTGGGTGTGCGGGGCGGTGTTGTCGGTGAAGAAGAACGTCTCCCAGTTCACCGCGGTGCGCTGGTCGACCGGCTGCACCTGCAGCTCGCTGCTGGGCCACGTCAGTCGCTCGAACTCCCGCAGCACCAGGCCCGGCGTGATGACGGCCAGGTTCTCGGCGATGCCGGGGGTCAGACATGCCTTGCCGGAAAACTCACCGTCGATGTAGACGTCGACGAACGTGCCGGGCTCACCGTCCTCGGTGCACGTGGCCGTCTCGTAGCACACGTTGACGCCCTCACCACCCAGACCGCAGGCGTCTCTGACTTCAATGACGCGCCCGTCGCCGCTCGTGCCCGAGGTAGCGATCATCTGCTGGACTTGCTCCCCGTCGTGACGCTCAACTGCGCCTTGTCCCAAGAGGTCCCCCCCGACTTCGGGGTCGGCGGATGCAGTTGCTGGGACCACGAGCAGAGTCAGCGCGGCCACAGCCATGGCAACTAGTCGACAAGCCTGTCGGCGGCCAGGATCAGCCACGAGTCACCCTTCCGCTCGAACTGAATCACGTAGCGCTGACGTCCGCCGGACAACTCCCGCAGAGGCGATCCCTTGCGTTCCCGATATCGGGTGTCACCGGACTCATAAACGGCGAGAAACTCATTTCGAGTTGGGTCGTAGGACGTAAAGCGCAACAACTCACCACCGTCCCAGGAGATCGTTCCACCCGCGCTGTAGTAGTCGGACACGGTCTGCGCAAGGGTTTCGCATGACTGGCAATCGCGGCTGAGCGCTAGAAACCCCTCGGTGTCTCCCGTGTTCTGCATTCGCTGGCTCTCCTCAAGCCAACGAACAACGAACTGCCTCTTCGTCTCCCCCTCCGGCGCCTCACTCGACGGCGGCTCGGTCGGCTCCGTTGCCGTGGTGCCGTCGGTGGCGGGGGCGGTGGTGGCGGGCTCGCTGGAGTCCGGCGGGGCGGCCTCGGTGGAGGGGTCGTCGTCCCCGCCGATGCGGGGGTCGGGGTCGTCGGAACAGGCGGCGAGGGCGGTGAGGCCCAGCCCGAGAGCGGTCGCGGCGCAGAGCGCGCGCAGCGGCTGACGCATGATCTCTCCTGCGGTCCGGGTCGGCTCCCGAGACCGACCTCCCCACCGACCCTAGGCAGGCCCCCACCCCCTGGCAACCGCCGTCGCGAGGTCTGGGGATAACCCTCAGCGCGCGAGATCGTGCACGAACTCGGCCAGCTGGGTGAGGTTGCGGCACTCCACCATCGGCACGATCTCGCCGTAGGCGCGGGCGGCGGAGTCACCGGTGTCCCAGTGTCGCCGGTGCTCGGGGTTGAGCCACCAGGCGTGGCGGGCGGTCTCGGCGAGGTGGCGCACGGCGTCCAGGCGCAGGTGGCTGTAGTTCGAGCGGGCGTCACCGAGCACGAGCAGCGAGGTGTTGGGTCCGACGGCGTCGCCGTGGCGGTCGACGAAGGCGGTGAGCGCCTGTCCGTAGCTGGTGCGGCCGAAGCGCGCGGCGTGGGCGGTCGACGCCGCCAGGTCGGCCATCACCTCGGCCACGTCGGCGCCGGGCCGGAAGTGGTCGGTGACCTCGTGGACGTCGTCCACGAACGTGAAGGCGCGCACCCGCGCGAACGACTCCCGCATCGCGAAGACGAGCAGCAGCGTGAACTGCGCGAAGCTCGCCACCGACCCGCTGACGTCGCACAGCACGACGAGCTCGGTGCGGTGCGGGCGCTTGGGGTGGTGGCGGGTCTCGACCGGCACCCCGCCGGTCGACATCGAGGCGCGCAGCGTGCGGCGCACGTCGAGCGGGCCGCGACGCCGCGCGTGGTGCTCCTGGGTGAGCCGGGTCGCCAGCCGTCGCGCGAGCGGGTAGATCTCGCGGCGCATCTGCTCGAGGTCGGCCCGGCGGGCGGCGGAGAAGTCGAGGCGGTCGATGCTCGGCCGCAGCGCGACGGTGGCGACGTGCTCGGCGCCCTTCTCCTCCGCGATGCGTCGGCGGGCGTCGTCGTCGACCATCGCGGTGAACTCCCCGACCCGGCGTCCCGCGACCCGCTCGGCCCGCTCCTCGTCGAGGCCACCACCGAGCAGCGCGGCCACGATGCGCTCGACCAGCTCGGACGGCGCCACCCGCCTCGTGGCGGTGTAGGCCGACCACGAGGAGAGACCGGGTCCGCGGCCGGGCATGGCGCCGAAGCGGCCGACCATCTCGGCGGCGAGCCGGCGCAGCGCCTCGTCGTCACCCGCCTCGAGCGCGGCGGCGAGCCGCTCGCGGAACTCGGCCAGCGCGGCGCCGGTGTCGGCCGGGCCGGCGGGCTCGTCGTCCGACCCCTCCCCCACGGCCGCGGCCCCGCCGCCGACCAGCCGGGGGAAGTAGAGGTCGAAGAGCGCGTCGAAGGTGGGGCGCTGGGCCTGCCGCTTGACCAGGGTGGCGGCGTACGCCTCGCGCACCCGCTCGCGGGTCGTCCAGTCGACGACGCCGAGCGCGGCGACGGCGTCCAGTCCCTCGGCCAGCGAGACCGGCAGGCCGGCGGCGCGCAGCGCGACCACGAACCCGAGGTGGCGCCCGACCAGCCCGCTGTCGCTCATGACCGGAGCCGCAGCTCCTTGACGGCCCGCTCGTGGTCGGAGCGGTGCTTGAGGATGACGCCAAGCGTCTCGGCGATCGCCCGCTCGTCGAGGTCGCCGATCTCGAGGGCCACCAGGGTGCGCGCCCAGTCGACCGACTCGGCGATCGACGGTGCCTTCTTCAGCTCGAGCTCGCGCACGCGGGCGACGGTCTCGACCAGCTGGCTGGCGATGTGGCGGTCGAGCTCGGGCACCTGCGCGGTGACGATCTCGCGCTCGCGCTCGACGTCGGGGTAGTCGAGGTGCAGGTAGAGGCAACGCCGCTTGACCGCCTCCGACAGCTCGCGCGTCGCGTTCGAGGTCAGGACGACGAACGGACGGCGCGTGGCCGTGACCGTGCCGAGCTCGGGGATGGTGACCTGGAAGTCGCTGAGCACCTCGAGCAGCAGGCCCTCGACCTCGACGTCGGCCTTGTCGATCTCGTCGATCAGCAGCACCGTCGGCTCGTCGCGCCGGATGGCGGTCAGCAGCGGCCGGGCGAGCAGGAACTCCTCGGCGAAGATGTCGTCGTGGGCCTGCTCCCACGTCTCGGAGCCGCCGGCGGCCTGGATGCGCAGCAGCTGCTTGCGGTAGTTCCACTCGTACAGCGCCCGCGCCTCGTCGAGGCCCTCGTAGCACTGCAGCCGCACCAGGTCGGCGCCGCACGCGCGGGCGACCGCCTTGGCGAGCTCGGTCTTGCCGACGCCGGCAGGCCCCTCGACCAGCAGCGGCTTCTCGAGCGCGCCCGCGAGGTAGGACGTCGTGGCACTGGCGGGGTCGGGCAGGTAGCCCGCCGCGTGCAGCCGCGAGGCGGCCTCGTCGGGCGAGGCGAACCACGGCGAGGCAGTCATGCCGCCCATCGTGGCAGGCGGTGCGAGACGGCCCCAGATCACCCGTGACCTACGTGCCGGGGCGTCGTTGACCGTACGAGGCCGGTCCAGACCGGCTCTCGGACCGACGGTCCGGCCGGCACATGGGGAGTCGGCCGGACCGTCGTCCGTCTGGGGGGACGGATCCGAGGGGGCCCGTGGGCCCTTCGACAGGCTCAGGGTCCGTGGGGTTCCGTGGGCCCTTCGACAGGCTCAGGGTCCGTGGGGTTCCGTGGGCCTATCGACAGGCTCAGGGTCCGTGGGTGCGTGGGGCCTGTGCGGGCGTCAGAAGGTGAGGCGGCCGACGCAGGTGTCGCCGCCGCCGTTCTTGCTGGCGCGGAAGACGAGCTGGTCGGGGCCGGCGGCGTTGCGGATCTTGCGCTCGACCGAGAACGAGCCGCTGCGACCGGCGGTGCGGGAGGTGCCGCGGGCGACGACGTCGCCGTTGCTGCGGATCGTCCACTCCCAGGTCTGGCCGGTGCGGTTGCTGTCGACCTCGCCCTCGACCTCCAGGCGGCCGTCGTCGGTCTTGGCCTTGAGCTTCCAGCTCGCGGCGCCGCTGCACGAGCCGGTGCGGACGACGCGGTCGTCGTCACCGCCGGAGGCGTGGGCGGGGGCGGTGAGGACGCCGGCGCCGCTGCCGAGGGCGCCGAGGACGACGAGGCCGGCGACGGCGCGTCGGGTGCGGGTGGTGGTGGTGCCGGTCATGGTGACCTCCGAGGTCGGGGTGGGTTCTGCGGTGTGTGCTCACGCTTGCGCCGGTCCGGTCGGAGTCGCCAGATGGCCGATGGTCCTAGGACCCCGCCGGCCTCGCGCCCGGGTCCTAGTACCGACGTCCATCTGGTGACTCCGACCTCGCCGGCCGCCTACTTGGTCGTGCCGCACCGCAGCCGGTCGCGGCCCCGACCACCACTGGAGCACCCATGACCACCACCCCCACCCGCCGGCGCCTCCGCCGGGCGGCCCTCGGCCTGCTGGCCGCGACCACGCTGGCCCTCGCCCCCGCCCACGCCTTCGCCAAGGGCGGCGAGCCCGGCGACGACAACGGCGGCGGTGGCGGCGGCGGCACGAGCGCCGCCGGCGACTTCGCCGTGACCGTCAACGGCAAGACCTACAACCCGGCGCCCGGCCGCGACGTCAAGCTGCAGGACCTGGCCGTCTCGGGCCGCGTGGCCGTCAACGGCGTCAACCTGCGGTTCTCGATCGACTCGGCCACCCTCGGCGTCTACGACTACACCCTCACCGGCGCCCCGTCGCCCGAGCGCATGGTCACCTCGCCGACCGTCGTGTTCGCCTCGAAGGTGCCCTCGCTGACCGCGGCCCAGCTGCGCAGCCCGCGGCTGAGCCGGCTCGAGGTGCGCGACGACAACCTCGTCGCGATCTTCACGACCAGCGCCGGCAAGCTGAAGATCCAGGCGAAGGACGCCCCGCAGGGCGGCATCTTCCAGATGGAGCCCGAGTTCGGCACGAACGTCACGATCGAGCACAAGCTCGGCCCGACGCTCTTCTACTTCGTGAACAGCTACACCGGCAAGATCAACTTCGGCAACGGCCAGGACGCCGTGGCCACCGGTCCCGACGCGCACCGGATGCTGCTCGGCAAGGACAGCCCGCAGGTCGCCACCAAGCTGTACCAGGACGGCACCACCACCCGCTGGTCGGTGGCCTCGGGCGGCCGCATGGGCGGCGTCCTCGGTGAGGACGCCATCGAGCTGAGCCAGGGCGCCACCAACTGCACCAGCCAGTGCCAGGCGCAGAACCAGATCCGCGGCTCGGTGCCCGTGCCGCCCGACCCGCAGAACCCCACCCCCATCGGCGGCTGAGCCTCACCCCGACCGCCCTCTCACCCGCACGCACCAGCAGGAGGAGCCGACGTGCTCGCGCGCACCGACCATGATGTCCCGGTGGCCCGCGACCCGTTGCGCCCCGACGACGGGGGGTGGGTGGTGCTCACCGAGCCCACCCGCTCCCCTCGAGGCGCGCGCCCGACGTCCGCGCGCCGCGTCTACGCCCAGGTGGTGCTGCTCGCCGCGCTGGCGCTGGCGCTGGTGATCGGGGTCGGCACCTGGATGTCGAACCGCGAGGCCGAGCGCGAGGGCGTGCAGTCGGCCGCGCGCCGCACCACGCTGCTGGCCGACGTGGTCGTGCAGCCGGCGCTGACCGACGGCGTCCTCACCGGCGACCCCGACGCGCTCGCCGCCCTCGACCTCGAGGTGCGCCAGCACGTGCTGCCCAACAGCGTCGTGCGGGTCAAGCTGTGGGCCGCCGACGGGCGCATCCTCTACTCCGACGAGGCGCGGCTGATCGGGCAGCAGTACCAGCTCGACGACGAGGAGCTCGACCTGCTGCGCGACGCCGAGCGCGGCGTCGACACCGAGACCGGCGCCGAGATCTCCGACCTCGACGAGCCCGAGAACGTCTACGAGCGCGGCGAGGGCAAGCTGCTCGAGGTCTACCTGCCCGTGCAGACCCCCGACGGCACCTCGGTGCTGCTCGAGACCTACACCAGCTACGACTCCGTCGAGCAGCGCGGCCACGACATCTGGCGGGCCTTCCTCGTCATCACGATCGTCAGCCTGCTCGCCCTCCTGCTGCTGATGATGCCGGTGATCTGGCGGCTGCTCGTGCAGCTGCGCCACGGCCAGGAGCAGCGCGAGCGGCTGCTGCAGCGGGCGCTGTCGGCGTCCGACGCCGAGCGACGCCGGATCGCGGCCACGCTGCACGACGGTCCGGTGCAGGAGCTGGCCGCCACCTCCTACGTGCTCAGCGGCGCCAAGCAGCGCGTCGAGCCCGGGCGGCAGCCCGAGCTGGCCGGCGCGCTGGACGACGCCGCGCGGGTCGTGCGCTCGAGCATCGGCGGGCTGCGCTCGCTGCTGGTCGACATCTACCCCGCCTCGCTCACCGAGACCGGCGTCGAGCAGGCGCTGGCCGACCTCGTCGCGAGCCTGCAGCCGCGCGACGTCGAGATCCGTCTCGAGGCCGAGCCCGGCGTCGGGGCGGCGCTGACCCGCGAGCAGGCGCAGCTGATCTTCCAGATCGCGCAGGAGACCCTGCGCAACGCCGTGCGCCACTCCGGCGCCGACCACGTGGACGTCGTCCTGGTGCGGCCCGACGGGTTCATCCGGCTCGACGTCGTGGACGACGGCGCCGGCTTCGACGTGGCGGCCGCGCTGGCCGACCCCGAGACCGGGCACTTCGGGCTGCGGCTGATGGCCGACGCCGCCGAGCGCGCGGGCGGCGGCCTGCGGGTGCGCTCGGCGCCGGGCCAGGGCACGGCGTGGCGGCTGGAGGTGCTGCTGTCGTGACGGTGCGACTGCTCCTCGCCGACGACCACCAGCTGGTGCGCGCCGGCCTCGCCGGGCTGTTCGGCGCCGAGCCCGACATCGACGTCGTGGGCCAGGCGGCCAACGGCCGCGAGGCCGTCGACCTGGTGGCCGCCGAGCCGCCCGACGTCGTCCTCATGGACCTCTCGATGCCGGTGCTCGACGGGGTCGAGGCCACCCGCGCCATCGCTGCCGACCACCCCGACGTCGCCGTCGTCATGCTCACCGCCTTCGCCGAGACCGAGCGGGTGCGGGC
This sequence comes from Nocardioides marinquilinus, assembly GCF_039543705.1. Lineage (NCBI taxonomy): Bacteria > Bacillati > Actinomycetota > Actinomycetes > Propionibacteriales > Nocardioidaceae > Nocardioides > Nocardioides marinquilinus. Next base: position 630,235 of record NZ_BAABKG010000001.1, on the reverse strand, counting down.
GGCGCTGCAGGCCGGCGCCATCGGCTACGTGCTCAAGGACTCCGAGCCGGCCACGCTGCTGGCCGCCGTCCGCTCGGCCGCCGCGGGCGACGTCCCGCTCGACCCGCGGGTGGCGCGGGCCCTGCTGCCGGGCGCGAACGACCCCGCCCCCGCCGCGGCCGCCGCCGACGTGGCCGAGCTGTCGCCGCGCGAGCGCGAGGTGCTGCAGCTGGTGGCGCAGGGCCTGGCCAACAAGCAGATCGCCCGCCGGCTCGGCATCACCGAGCGCACCGTGAAGGCGCACGTCGGCAGCGTCTTCCGCCGCATCGGCGTCGCCGACCGCACCAGCGCCGCCCTCTGGGCCCGCGACCACCTGCCCTGACGGTGGGGGACTCGTAGGGGCGACGGGAGCACTCGCCAGCACGGCCGGTGGTCTCGAGGCTCGTTGCCAGGGCTCCTCGCACCTCGACCATCGTGCAGGCGACCCCCACGGTGGTCGAGGTGCGAGGCCGGCCACGGCCGAGCCTCGCGACCCCTCACCGTCCACGGAGACGTCCGGTGTCGACGCACCCTGCAACAGGTCATGGCGGATCGGGCGGTGCGACCCGACGCAGGGTGCGTCGTCCGAGCTGGGTCAGCGAGCCCCGCCGCGCCGCAGCCGCGACTCGACGAGGGCGGGCGGGGCCCAGCCGCGGTCGGCCTCGTTGAGGGTCGTGCCCGGGGGCACGATTTCGTCGATGGCGTCGAGGACGTCGGCCGAGAGGGTCACCTTCTCGACGCCCAGCTGCGACTCGAGCTGCTCGAGGGTGCGGGGGCCGATGATGGCCGAGGAGACCGCCGGGTGCTCGAGCACGAAGGCCAGCGCGAGGTGGATCAGCGACAGCCCGGCCTGGTCGGCCAGGTCGGTGAGCCGGTGGACGGCGTCCAGCTTGGCGGCGTTCTCGGGCAGCGACGGGTCGTGCCGCGCCGGCTGCCGCTTCATGCGGCTCGAGGTGGGCGCCTCCTCGCCGCGGCGGTAGCGGCCCGAGAGCCAGCCGCCGGCGAGCGGGCTCCAGGGCAGGATGCCGATGCCGTGCTTCTGGGCCAGCGGCAGCACGTCGCGCTCGACCTCGCGGGCGAGGATCGAGTACGGCGGCTGCTCGGTGACCGGCCGCTCGCGCTGGCGCCGCTCGGCGACCCACTGCGCCTCGACCAGCTGCGAGGGCAGGAACGTCGAGGTGCCGACGTAGCGGATCTTGCCCTGGCGCACGAGGTCGGTGAGCGCGCCGAGGGTCTCGTCGACGTCGATCTCGGGCCGGGGGCGGTGCACCTGGTAGAGGTCGATGTGGTCGGTCTGCAGCCGGCGCAGCGACGCCTCGACCTCGCGGACGATCCAACGGCGCGAGTTGCCGCCCTGGTTGGGGTCGTCGTCGTGCATCGCGCCGTGGAACTTGGTGGCCAGGACGACGTCGTCCCGGCGCCCCTTGAGGGCCTTGCCGACGATCTCCTCCGACTCGCCGCGGGCGTAGACGTCGGCGGTGTCGATGACGTTGATGCCGGCGTCGAGCGCGCGGTGGATGATGCGGATGCTCTCGTCGTGGTCGGGGTTGCCCCACGCGCCGAACATCATGGCGCCGAGGGTCAGCGGGCTGACCCGCACACCGGTGGTGCCGAGCGGGCGGTAGGTCGAGTAGTCGGTCATGCGATCTCCTGGGAGTCGTCGAGGGAGCCGTCGAGGGGGACGCGGACGGGGGTGGGCCGGGGCAGCCCGTAGTGGTCGCGCAGGGTGGTGCCGTCGTAGTCGCGCCGGAAGCGGCCGCGGTCCTGCAACAGTGGCACGACCTGGTCGACGAAGACGTCGAGCCCGGACGGCAGCACCGGCGGCATCACGTTGAAGCCGTCGGCGGCGCCGGCGTCGGCCCACTCCTCCAGAGCGGCGGCGACCTGGTCGGGCGTGCCGGTGAAGGTGCGGTGGCCGCGGCCGCCGCCGAGACGGCCGATGAGCTCGCGCACCGTCAGCCGCTCGCGCCGCGCGAGGGTGACGATGAGCGTGTAGCGCGACTTGGCGCCCTCGATCTCGTCCTCGTCGGGCAGGTCGGCGGGCAGCTGCCCGTCGAGCGGCAGGTCGGACGGCGCCACCCGCAGCGTGCGGGCCAGCTGGTCGCGGGCGTACTCGGGCCGGATCAGCTCGTCGAGCTCGCGCTCGAGCGCGAGCGCCTCGGCCTCGGTGCCGCCGATGACCGGCACGATGCCCGGCAGCACCTTGACCAGCGCCGGGTCGCGGCCGAACCGGCGGGCGCGGTTCTTCAGGTCGGCGTAGAAGTCCTGCGCGTCGGCGAGGGTCTGCTGGGCGGTGAAGACCGCCTCGGCGTGCCGGGCGGCGAAGTCGCGGCCGTCCTCCGACGAGCCGGCCTGCACCAGGACCGGCCGGCCCTGCGGGGAGCGCGGCAGGTTGAGCGCGCCGGCGACGCTGAAGTGGCGGCCGGCGTGCTCGACGGGGTGCACCCGCGCGGCGTCGCCCCAGCGGCCGGCGTCCTTGTCGGCGAGCACGGCGTCGTCGTCCCAGCTGTCCCAGAGCTTCGCGCTCACCTCGACGAACTCCTCGGCGCGGCGGTAGCGCTCGCGGTGGCCGGGCAGCTCGTCGAGGTTGAAGTTGCGCGCCGCGTCGAGGGTGGCGGTGGTGACGACGTTCCAGCCCGCGCGGCCGCCGCTGAGGTGGTCGAGCGAGGCGAACCGCCGGGCCAGGTTGTAGGGCTCGTTGTAGGTGGTGGACGCCGTGGCGATCAGCCCGACCCGCTCGGTGGCCATCGCCATCGCGGCGAGCAGCACGGTGGGCTCGAGCGAGCCGGCGGGACGTCGTCCGACGTCGCTGAACAGGGCCGGCGAGTCGGCGAAGAACACCGAGTCGAGGCGACCGCGCTCGGCCGTGCGGGCCAGCTCGACGTAGTGCCGCACGTCGGTGTTCGCCGCCGGGTCGCTCTCGGGCAACCGCCACGACGCCTCGTGGTGGCCGGTGCTCATCAGGAAGGCGTTCAGGTGCAGCATCCGCTTCCCCGTCATCCGACCGCCTCCTTGCGGTCGACGCCGCGGCTGCGGTCGGGCCGGTCGTGCGCGAGGTCGTCGGGGTCGGGGTCGTGCACCATGCCGTTGGCGTCGACGTCGACCCCGAGCGCGTTGAGCAGCCGGCGCCGCAGCGTCGCGAACCGCGGGTCGGCGGGGTCGCGGCGCGCGTCGAGCAGGATGCGCACGTCGCTGTGGACGACGCCGCCGTCGAGCACGATGACCCGGTCGGCCAGCGTGATGGCCTCGTCGACGTCGTGGGTGACCAGCAGGACGGCGGGCCGGTGCCGCGCGCACAGCTCGCGCAGCAGCGTGTGCATGTTGAGCCGGGTGAGCGCGTCGAGGGCGCCGAACGGCTCGTCGGCCAGCAGCAGCTCGGGGTCGCGCACCAGCGAGCGCGCCAGGGCGGCCCGCTGCGCCTCGCCGCCGGAGAGCTCGTGCGGCCAGGCCTTCTCGCGCCCGGCCAGGCCGACCTCGGCCAGGGCGGTGCGGCCGCGCTCGCGCGCGTCGCGTCCCTCGAGGCCGAAGACGACGTTGTCGAGCACCCGGCGCCACGGCAGCAGCCGCGAGTCCTGGAAGACCATCGAGACCTTGCCCGGCACCTGCACCCGGCCGTGCCCGGCGACCCCGCGGTCGAGGCCGGCCAGGGCGCGCAGCAGCGTGCTCTTGCCGCTGCCGCTGCGGCCGATGAGGGCGACGAACTCGCCCCGTCCGATGCGCAGGTCGAGGCCGTTGAGCACCCCGCCCGCCTCGTTGAAGCTGCGGTGCAGGCCCTCGACCCGCACCGCCGCGCTCAGCTCTCGAGCGTGCGTCGCCACGTGAGCACCTTCCTCCCGATGAGTCGGACGGCGCCGTCGGCCACCAGGCCCAGCACCGCGTAGACGACGAGGCCGACGATGATCACGTCGGTCTGGCCGTAGCTGGAGGCCAGCGTGATCATGTAGCCGATCCCGCTGGTCGCGTTGATCTGCTCCACGACCACCAGCGCGAGCAGTGCTCCGGTGACCGCGAAGCGCATGCCGAGCAGGAAGCCGGGCATGGCACCGGGGACGACGACCTGCCGCACGAACTGGGTGCGGCTGACGCCGATGGTCTCGGCCAGCTCGGCGTAGCGGCCGTCGATGCTGCGCAGGCCGTTGTGGGTGTGGATGTAGATCGGGACCAGCACGCCGAGGGCGATCGTGTAGATCTTCATCTCCTCGCCGATGCCGAACCACAGGATGAGCAGCGGGATGAGGGCCAGGCTCGGGATCGAGCGCTTGACCTGCACGGGGCCGTCGACGACGGCCTCGCCCAGCCGCGACAGGCCGGCGACGAGCGCCAGCACCAGGCCGACCGCGACGCCGAGCAGCAGGCCGAGGCCCGCCCGGGTGGCCGAGGTGACCAGGCCCTCCTGCAGCCGGCCGTCGTCCCACAGCTCGCGGGCGGCCTCGAGGACCGTCCACGGCGCCGAGAGGGTGCGCTCGTCGATGAACCCGGTGGCCGAGCCGACCACCCAGAACGCCAGCAGCAGCACCGGGCCCAGCAGGATGCCGCCGCGGACGCCGTCCCCGGGCCCGAGCCGGCGCAGCCGGACGCGCTCGTCGACGACCGGGCCGGTGGCGGGGGCGTCGGCCCGGGTGCCGGTGTCGAGGGTCGGCGCGCTCACTGCTCGGCCGCCTTCTCGTCGCTGCTCCCACTGGGGAGCGCGCCGTCGTTGCCGGGCTCGAAGCGGCGGTCGAAGAGCGCCTCGACGTCGAGCTGGTCGTGGCCCTGCTCGGTCGCCAGCAGGTCGGCGGTCTCCTGGTGGCCGGCGATGATCTCGCTCCAGTCCTGCGGCACCGACTTCTCGCCGAGCGCGTCGACCAGGTAGGCGGCGTCCTCCTCCGAGAGACCCTCGTGCTCGACGTAGAAGCCCTGCGCGAACTCGTCGGGGTGCTCGTTGATCCAGGTCTGGGCCTGCGCCCACAGGTCGGCGTACTTCCGCAGCGCGGCCGCCTTGTGCTCGTCCTCGAGCACCGCGGTGGGCACGTAGAGGTTCCAGTAGTCGTCGCGCACGCCGGGCGAGACGGTGTGGGCGCCGTCCTGCTCGTACTTGGCGAGGAACGGCGGCACCAGCGTCTGGCCCAGCGGGGCGACGTCGACCTGGTTGCTGCCGAGGGCGTTGACGTAGGTGTCGTCGACGCTGGCCATCTCGACCAGCTCGACGTCGTCCTGGGTGAGACCGGCCTCTTTCAGCACCTTGAGCACCAGCGCGCCCTGCGCCTGGCCGGGGCTGTAGGCGATCTTCTTGCCGGCGAGGTCGGTGAGCTCGTCGACCTCGACGCCCGGCGCCACGCCCAGCTCGTAGGTCGGGTGGTCGAGCGGGTCGACGGTCTCGCGGGTGGCGATGATGCGGACGTCGGTGCCGGTCCACTTCGCGAACAGCGGCGGGATGTCGGCGACCGAGCCGACGTCGAGCGCGTCGCCGCGGAAGGCCTCGAGGGTCTTCGGGCCGCCGCTGATGTTGGCCCACTCGATGTCGAACGGCAGGTCGTCGTCGAGGCCCGAGAGCTCGAGGGCGACCTGCGTGGTCGGGTCGCCGACGCGCAGCACGGTGTCGGAGGGGACGTCGTCGGGGATCGGTTCGTCGAGCCCGAGGCGCGGGCCGGCGTCGTCGCCGCCGCAGCCGGCGAGCAGGGCCGTCGCGGTGAGCAGCGCCGCGGCGCTCGCGGCGGCCCGCAGCCGCCGGGTGGGTCGAACGAGTGGTGTCACGCTGTCCTCCTGGGGGTTCTTAAGCAACGTATCTCAGTTAACCATACTGAGTTACATTACTTTGCATCATCCCACGCACCGGTGCGTCAGTCGCGCAGCAGCGGCAGGAGGTGGTCGCCCTGGCGTCGCATCTCGCGCACGTAGGGGGTGTCGGAGAGCACGAAGGTCGTGACGCCGAGGTCGGCGTAGCGCCGCAGCGACTTGGCGACGTCCTCGGCCGAGCCGACCAGCCACGTGGTGCCGGCACCGCCCCCGCCGTAGCGACCCGGGGCGGTGTAGAGGTGGTCGTCGATGACGTCGCCGCGGGCGGCGAGGTCGAGCAGCCGCTGCTGGCCGGTGGCCGGGCCACGGTGCGGCCGCTGGTCGACGCCGCCGCCGGCGCGCGCCTGCTCGGCCATCACCGCGACCTTCGCCTCGGCGTCGGCCCACGCCTCGTCGGTGGTCTCGCGCACCACGGTGGTGATGCGCAGCCCGAACTCCAGCGGGGCGTGCTCGCGGCCGAGCTCGGCACTCAGGGCGCGCAGCCGGTCGATGCGCTCGGCGACGCCGTCCAGCGGCTCGCCCCAGAACAGCTGGACGTCGGCCTCGGTGGCCGCGACGCGCTCGGCGGCCTCCGACGCGCCACCGAAGTACAGGCGCGGGTGCGGCCGGCCGGGGCGCGTGACGATGCGCGGCTGCACGGTCGAGTCGGTCACGGAGAAGTGCTCGCCCTCGAAGGTCACCGACTCCTCGGTCCACAGCCGCCGCACCAGCTGCATGAACTCGCGGGTGCGGGCGTAGCGGTGGGCCTGGTCGCCCTCGCTGTCGCCGTAGGCCGCGAGCCGATCCTGGCCCGAGACGATGTTGATCCGCACCCGCCCGCCGCTGAGGTGGTCGAGCGTGGCCGCGGCCGAGGCGAAGTTGGCCGGGCGCCAGTAGCCGGGCCGGATGGCGATCAGCGGCTCGAAGGTCGTGGTGCGCGCCGTCAGCGCCGTGGCCAGCGTGAAGGTGTCGGGCCGGCCCCAGCTGGTGCCGATGAGGGCGCCGTCCCAGCCGCGCTCCTCGAGGGTGAGAGCGTGGCCGACGAGGGCGTCGAAGGTGTTGTGGTCGGTCGTCGCGTCGTCGCCGCGGTGGCCGGGCTCGACCTGGTTGGGGATGTACCAGAGGAACTCGCTGCTCATGGGGGCCTCCTGAGGCACGTCGTTGAGTAGAAACTAAGTTATGTCTATGACTCTAGTGGAGAATGACGTGATCACAGATCCGGCCCGACCCGTGGCGCGTCGCTACGGCGACGCGGGGGCCGCGCTCGGCGTGGGCTCCGACGTGATCGACCTGCTGCTCGCGCGCCGGTCGACGCGCCGCTTCGTGCCCGGACCCGCCGGCGAGGTGGACGACGACCACGTGCGGGCGCTGGTCGCCGCGGCGCAGTCGGCGCCGACGTCGTCGAACCTGCAGGCGTGGAGCGTCGTCGCCGTCCGCGACACCGAGCGCAAGGAGCGGCTGGCCGCGCTGGCCGGCGAGCAGGCGTTCGTGGCGCAGGCGGCGGTCTTCCTCGTCTGGGTCGCCGACCTGTCGCGCGCGCGACGGCTCGCGGCCGCGCGCGACGCCCGGGTCGACGCGGTCGACTACCTCGAGACCACCCTCATCGGCTTCGTCGACGCCGCGCTCGCGGCCCAGAACGCCGTCGTCGCCGCGCAGTCACTCGGCCTCGGCACCACCTACGTCGGCGCGGTGCGCAACCGACCGAGGGAGGTCGCCGCCGAGCTCGACCTGCCCGACGGCGCCGTGGCCGCGTTCGGGCTCGCCGTGGGGCGGCCCGACCCCGACGAGGACGCCGGTGTGAAGCCGCGGCTGCCCCAGGACGCCGTCCTGCACCACGAGCGGTACGACGCCGCCCGGGCCGACGCCGCGGCCGAGGGGTACGACGCGGTGCTCGACGGCTACCGCGCACAGCACGGTCTCGACCGGCAGCCCTGGTCGGGCCGCGTCGTCGAGCGGCTGGCCGGCCCGGGCTCGATGGCCGGTCGCGACGTGCTGCGCGAGAGGCTCGCCGACCGCGGCCTGCCGTCGCTCTAGCCGACGTGCCAGTCGCGCCTGACCAGCGCGGCGCGCAGCTCGTCGTCCTTGGCCAGCTTCTTGACCGGCGCCTCGTCGTGGAGCCGCCGAAGCCGGCTGATCGTGGCGTCGACGACCACCGCCGGGAACACGTCGTGGGCCTCGAACCGCGCCCGCTCCGCCTCGAGGGCGTCGGCCGACTCGCCGCACGACGACGGCAGCTGCTCGAAGTCGTCGTGGTCGTCGGCGCCGTCGGTGCTGAGACGCTCGGCCACCTCCAGGCCGCCGGGGTCGGCGAGCCCCTCGCGGGCCGCGACCGCCATGCCGGCGAGCAGCAGGTGCACCTCGGCCGAGCCGTCGGCCAGGCGCAGCTCGACCGTCTGCGGGTCGACGTCGGGCTCGGCGATCGGGTCGCGGGGGCCGGGGTTGGCGTGGGCGACCATCGCCGGCAGCACGTCGCCGCCCCACGCCAGCGGGACGCGCACGAGGCCGGTGCGGTCGGTCTCGCCCCAGCAGATGTCGTCGGGCGACTCGTCGCCCTCGACGAACCGCAAGTACGACGTCGGCACCGTGTTGCCGAACGCGGTGAGGGCCGGCGCCGCGGTCAGGTAGCCGGCGATGAGGCGTCGTCCGGTCTCGTTGGCCCCCACGTCGCCCGCGATCGCGTTCGACCCGTCGCGCACCAGCCGGCTGTGCACGTGCAGGCCGCTACCCGCACCCTCCTCGCCGATGGACGGCGCGAAGGTGACCTCGACGCCGTGCTGGTAGGCGACCTGTCGCACGACCCACTTGGCCAGCACGAGCGCGTCGGCGGCCTCCTCGAGCGGCACCGGCCACAGCTCGATCTCGTGCTGCACCAGCTGGCGCTCGCCGTCGAGCACGTTGCCGACCTCGCCGTGCCCGTACTTCAGCTGCACCCCCATCGCGCTGAGGTGGCCGAGCACCTCCTCGCGCAGTCGCTCGCCCTTCGAGAACGGGCCCGACTCCTGGTAGCCGCGCTCCTCCTCGACCGGGAAGATCGCGTCGGCGGCCTGGACGAGGTAGTACTCCAGCTCGCCGAAGGCCTCGAGCACGAAGCCCGTCTCGCGGGTCAGCGTCTCGGCCGCGCGCCGCACGATCTGCTCGCGGGCGTGGGCCAGCGGGGCGCCGTCCTCGTCGTAGAGCGAGCAGAGGACGTCGAGCGAGGGCCGCTCGCCGAAGGGGTTGACGAACGCCGTGCGGTGGCGCGGCACGAGGTAGACGTCGCTGGCCTCGGTGTCGGTGTCGCTGAAGATGCTCGAGCCGTCGACCCGCTCGCCGCGGGTGAGGATCTCGACGAGGTGCCGGCGCGAGTTGGGCACGAACGCGATCGACTTCAGCCGGCCGTCGCCGCCGACGTAGCGCAGGTCGACCTGACGCAGCCCGAGCCGCTCGACCGCCTCCACCAGGTCGCTGCAGGTGAACTCGGCTCGCGGCTTCTCGAGCAGGCGGACGAGGGGGTGCGGCTCGAGAGCGTCGTGGGGCATGTCGCGCAGTCTGGCCCCTGGCCCCGCCACCTCGTCGAGTCAGTGGGCCAGCTTGAGCCCGACGACGCAGCCGACCAGGCCCACGATGAGCAGCACCTTCACCAGGCTCACCGGCTCGGAACCGGTGACCATGCCGAACACGACGGTCAGCGACGCGCCGATGCCGACCCAGACGGCGTACGCCGTGCCGACCGGCAGCGTGCGCATCGCGAAGGCCAGGCCGGCCATGCTCACCGCCAGACCGACCCCGAAGACGAGCGACGGCACCAGCCGCGAGAACCCCTCCGAACGGCCGAGCGCGACCGCCCAGACCGCCTCGAGCACGCCCGAGACCACGAGAACCAACCACGCCATGACGACGACCCTCCGACAGGCCGTCTTGTCGCAGTCCGGGTACGGCTCCCTCGTCCGGCGAGCCGTCGGGCTCGTGATGCGATCCTCGCACGCAGTGCGCCCCGCGGGAACTTCTCCGTGGGGTGGACCGGCCTCACCCCGTCGGTGCCATGATCGAGCGCCAGCGGCCGCCCCCAGCGCCGCTCGTACCGAGAGCCGTCCCATGACCAATGCCCCGACCCGCGACGTCAGCACCGAGGTCACGCTCATCTGGTGGGGCGAGATCGACCTCGGCAACGCCACCGAGCTCAGCGGCGACCTGCTGCGTGCGATCGGGTCGGCGTCCCACGTCTACGTCGACCTCACCGGCGTGACCTTCATGGACTCCAGCGGCATCGGAGTGCTGGTCAACGGCTGGCGGCGGGCCCGCGCCCAGCACGTCACGCTGACGGTGTGCGAGCCGACCGGCCAGGTGCGACGCACCCTGGAGTCGACGGGTCTGCTCGACCTGATGACCTGACGGCCCGGCTCCCGCGGCGCGGCATCATGGCCCGGTGAGCACCCCGCGCCGTCCCGACGTCACCACGGTCGAGCTGGTCGGCGGCGTCGAGCAGCGCGAGCTGACGATCCGCGACCCCGACCCCGCCTGGCCCGTGGCGTTCGCCGAGCACGAGCGCCGCATCCGAGACGCGCTGGGCCCGCACGCCGTGCAGGTCGAGCACGTCGGCTCGACGTCGGTGCCGGGCCTGGCGGCCAAGCCGATCATCGACGTGCTGGTGACCGTCCGCGACATCACCGCCGAGGAGGACTACCTCGAGCCGCTCCTCGCCGCCGGCTACGTGCTGCGGGTGCGTGAGCCCGGCCACCGGCTCGTGCGGACGCCGGCCCTCGACGTCCACGTGCACGTCGTCGAGGTCGGGGCGCAGGCCGCGCGCGACTACCTCGTCTTCCGCGACCACCTGCGCGCCGACGCCGACGACCGCGCGCTCTACGAGCGCACCAAGCGCGACCTGCTCGAGCGGGAGTGGGCCGACATGAACGCCTACTCCGACGCCAAGACCGACGTCATCACCGCGATCAAGGCCCGGGCCGAGGCGCGGGCCGGGACGCCGTCGCAGTAGTCACGACCCTCACTAGTGGCTGGTCACGGGACTGTCGCAGTGCCAGCATCGCCGCTCATGGATGCACTGTTAACCCAGATTGTCGCTTCGCGTGGTCTGCCGCCTGAGCCGGTCGCGACCGAGGCCCTTGTTCACATTTGTTCACGATCGCAGGCAGCCGGCGCTGTCATGGCCAATCTGATCGCGGAACTCTGCGATGGCACGCCGCCCGAGGGGTTGGTCTTCACGGGTCAAGACATCGATGCATCGTCGGCGGGTCGACCAGACCTAGTCGCATCGGACGCCGTCGGCGTGCGTCTGATCCTCGAGGCGAAGTTCGATGCGGCCTTAACAAGCGCGCAGGTCGGTCCCGCTTACGTCGGAAAGCTCAATCCGGGTGTCCCGGGGGCGCTCGTCTTCCTTGTCCCGCGGGATCGCATGTTCAACCTCTGGCGCTCGGTGTCTGTAGCCCCGGGCGGCAGCCTCGAACCCCTGAGCATGGACGGCGGCAGCCTCGATGTTGGAGCCTCGATGCCTTTACCGATCACCGGCCACGTCCTTGCCGTCATGTCGTGGGAGGTCCTCCTCAACAGGCTCGCCCAAAGCGCGGATGATCATGGCGACAACCAGGCACGCGCCGAGGTCGACCAGCTCCGCAGTCTTGTGGAGTGGCGGACCTCAGTCGGGTGGACGCCGCTACTCCCCGATGACCTGCCACAACGAGTCGGACGGCAACTCGCGACTCTTGCCGACAGCCTACGCGCAGTCTGCGGTCGCGTCTCCGACGCCAAGATCCGCAACGGAACCGCTGACGGCGGGTTCGGCCGCTACATCAAGACGCCGTCCGGCAAGTGGCTGTGGGTTGGGTTGTGGACCAATTGGTGGGACCGCTATGGGCCCGGTCCGGCGTGGGCGCAGGTCAAGGTTACGAAGCCCGGCGAGACGAAGACGACCTCAGATGCATTAACGGCTGCAGGAATCGCGCACCACGCACGCTCCGAAGCCCCGGACGTCCTTGTTCCTCTCGCTCTACCGGTCGGGGTTGAGCAAGGTGCTCTGGAAGGAGACCTCGAGGTACAGCTCCGCGCACTCGTCAAAGCCGTCGACGCCCTGGCAGTCGAGGTGGTTGAGGACGAGACATTGGCCGACGCGACTGAGAGCTGATTGGCGCTCGGCCGCTGATCAGACTCAAGGCCATACGCGCCACCCGATGGGCGCTGGTCCAGACCTCGTGACCGGTGTCTCAAGGGGGCTGCAAGAAACGGTCTGGCGAGGCCCAAGAGTCTGCCGTTGACCTGTCGCGACGTGCGGGCGGGACCGATCCTCGACCCATGAGCACCCCCCACAAGGCAGTACTCGCCACGATCGGCGCCGTCGCCGCCGTGGCGATCACGACGCTCGGCGTGACCGGCGGCGGCACCACCGCCTCGGCCGCCGCCGCGCCGGTCGGCAACTGCCCCGACCTCGACAGCGGGCGCGTCGTCGTCCCCGGCAACCAGGACCAGATCGTCGTCAACGCCCCCACGGGCAGGACGATCGTGGGCTACTGCCTGAAGTCCGCCGGCCTGCGCGGCACCACCGGCGCTCCCTACGAGGTGGCACTGAGCGCCCCTGTGACGAGCCTGGTGCTCAAGCACCGCGACGGCGGCAACCTGACGCACTACTCGCTGCTCTACGGCTCGACCACGACGCCGTCGACCGCGCCCACGTCCACGCCGCCGTCGACCCCGCCGTCCACCCCGCCGTCGACCCCGCCGTCGACCCCGCCGTCGACCCCGCCGTCGACCCCGCCGTCGACCCCGCCGTCGACCCCGCCGACCACGCCGCCGACCCCGCCGACCACGCCGCCGACGACCGAGGTGCCCTCGACGCCGCCGACGACCGAGACGCCGACCAGCCCGAGCACGCCGTCGACGCCGAGCACCCCGACGACGCCCGAGATCCCGGTGACCTCGCCCAACCCGCCGGTCGGCGGCCCGAACGGCTTCGACTGGAACTGGACCTACCCCGACCCGTCGTGCTCCGAGCTGACCGTGGCCTACCCCGGTGACCTGCCGAGCGGCCAGGCCAACGACGTCAACGTGCGCTTCGACAGCGACCAGGGGCCGTTCACCCTGAACTACCACTACGACAACGGCTTCTGGACCGGCACGGTGGGCTTCGTGTTCGCCGACCACCCGCAGTGGCCGGCCGGCGTCACCCGCTTCAGCGTGGTCTGGACCCAGGTGGGCGGCACCAACTACCACTGGCAGGGCCGGGTCGACTGCGTCGTCGGCGGACCCGTCGCCGTCCGGGCCGTCACCGGCGTCGAGGGCTGGCGCACCCAGGCCACGACCCGCCAGGGCAGGGCCGCGGGCAACGACCGCGTCACGGTCGAGCAGGCCGGCGCGGACCCGATCGTGCTGCAGAAGCGCAACGCCGCCGGCGACTGGCGCACCGTCAGCACCGTGACCGCCGACGCGGACGGCGACGCCGTCGTCCGGTTCCCGAAGGAGACCCGCCGGGGCACCTCGCTCTACCGCCTGGTCGCCAAGGCCTCGGAGTCCGCCACCGGTGACATCAGCAACGTGCTGCGGGTGCGCGTCACGCGCTGACCCGCACCACCTCACGACACCGCCCGAACGCCGGGCCGGGCCCCGGGCCCGGCCCGGCGTTCGTCGTCCGCAGTGGTCTAGCCCGGTCGAGGAAGTCCCTTGCCAGCATCGCATCCGTTTCGTTACGTTACGGCACGTAATGAAACGGGCTCGAAGTCGAGCCCCCGACGAGTGGAAAGCAGCGATGAGAAACACCCCCACCCCCACCACCCGCACCACCACGCGCACCACCGCAGGCGCCGCCGTCGTCGCCCTCGGGATCGCGACCCTGGCCCTCGGCCTCGGCAGCGCCCCCGCCCAGGCGCACGGCAACGCCCCCGTCGTCCTGGCCAGGTCGTTCGCGTCGATGGACCCCGAGAGCGGCGTCGCGGCGCTCGGCGACCGAGTCCTGTTCGCCGCCCAGGGCGAGACGGGCGGCCACGAGCTGTGGGTCACCGACGGCACGCCGGCCGGCACCAAGCGCCTCAAGGACATCGTGCCCGGCGCCGGCAGCAGCAACCCGGGCGAGCTGACCCGCGTCGGCAACCGCGTCTACTTCGCCGCCACCACGCCGTCGGAGGGCCGCGAGCTGTGGCTCACCGACGGCACCGCGGCCGGCACCCGCCTCGCGGCGAACATCGGGCCGAACGCCGCCGGCTCGAACCCGACCGGGCTGACCGCGGTCGGCTCGCGCGTCGTCTTCCGCGCCGACGACGGCACCCACGGCGTCGAGCCGTGGAGCAGCGCCGGCACCCAGGCCACGAGCACGCTGCTCAAGGACGTCCAGGTCGGCGGGGCCTCCTCGAACGCCGTCGACATCACCGCCACCCCGTCCGGGACGGCGTTCTTCTCCGCCTTCGCGCTGGGCAGCGGTACCGAGCTCTACCGGACGAACGGCACCCCCGCCGGCACCGCCCTCGTCGAGAACATCCAGGCGGGCGGGAGCGGCGCCCCGCAGGACATCACCCCGATCGGCAGCGGGTCGGTCGTCTTCAGCGCCGACGACGGCGAGCTCGGCCGCGAGCTGTGGCGCAGCGACGGGACGGCGTCCGGCACCACGATCGTCGAGGACGTCACCCCCGGCGTCGGGTCGTCGTCCCTCTCCGAGCTCACCCGGGTGGGCTCGAGGGTCTTCTACGCCTCGACCACCCCGGGCCAGGGCGCCGAGCTGTTCGCGACCAACGGCACGAAGGCCGGCACCGGCCTGGTCAAGGACCTCGCCCCGGGCGCGCAGGCGAGCTTCGTCGACGCGATCACCGACGTCGCCGGCGTCGCCTACTTCACCGCCGACCTGCCGGGCACCGGTCGCGAGCTGTGGCGCTCGAACGGCACGGCGGCGGGCACCCGCCTGGTGCGCGACATCGCGCCGGGCGCCGCCGACGGCATCCTCGGCCCGCTCGTGGCCGACGGACGCTTCGTGGCCTTCGGCGCCACGACACCCACGACCGGACGCGAGCCGTGGGTCAGCAACGGCACCGCCGCCGGCACCGCCCGCGTCAAGGACGTCCGCCCCGGCGACACCCAGGTGCAGGCGTTCGTCGCCGCCGGCCCGACGGTGCTCTACCACGGCGTCGTCGAGGGCAGCTCGACGATCTTCAGCGTCGACGTGCAGCGCTACTTCACCGTCGACGCGGCGAAGCCGACGACCACGGTGGTCGAGGGCGGCACGCCGCAGGTCGGCAAGCGGCTCAAGGTGACCGTCGGTGCCTGGGAGACGGGCGCGAAGCTGACGGTGCGGTGGCTGCGCGCCGGAGCGCCGATCCCCGGCGCCACCGGGACGACGTACCGCCTGACGCCGAAGGACCGGGGCAAGCGCGTCAGCGTGCGCGTCACGGGCACCCTCGCGGGCCACAACCCGGCCAGCGCGACGTCCCTCGGACGTCGGGTGCTGAAGGGCTGACGGGACGGCCTGAGATCATCACCCTCTTCACCCTGTCGCGGTCGGCGCCCTCGGGCCCGGCCGCGGCAGGCACGTCCGGACCCGGGGGGAGGAGCCACCGTGGGACGACCCCGTGACCCCGCGATCGAGCAGCGCATCCTCGGCGCGGCGCAGGAGCTCATCGACGAGTCCGGCTACGAGTCGCTCACCATGGAGGCGATCGCCGAGCGGGCCGGCGTCGGCAAGCCGACCGTCTACCGGCGCTTCGCCAACCGCGACCAGGTCGTCGTCGCGCTCAACGTGGCGGGCTCGGCCCCGGTCGAGCAGGTCGACACCGGCACGCTGCGCGGCGACATCCGGGCGGTCGTGCAGGCGGTGGTGCCGACCATCGACTCGCGGGCGGCCCGGGCCGCGCTCGGCTCGCAGATCGGGCACGCGATCGCCGACGACGGCGCCAACCAGCGCTTCCAGGAGACCATCGGCGGCAGCAGCGACGCCTACATGCGGCCCATCTGGGAGCGCGGCGTCGCGCGGGGCGAGATCGACCCCGCCCTCGACTACGTCACCGCGCGCACCGCGCTCGGCACCGCCGTCATCTTCTCCCTCGCGCTCTACCGGCTCGACCCGTCGTGCGTCGACCAGATCGCCGACATGTGGGTCGCGGGCGTGCGGCCCGGTGGCGTCGACGCGGCCGACCGAGGCTGACGGGGGGGCGAACTGGACTGGCCGAAGCGGCCGGGACGGCGACAGCCCCCGGTCTGCTGAGGCAGACCGGGGGCTGGTCGACTGGCTGGCGGTGGCGGAGGGATTTGAACCCTCGGTGGACTTGCGCCCACAAACGCTTTCGAGGCGTTCTCCTTAGGCCGCTCGGACACGCCACCGTCGCGAAGGTTACCGAACCGTCGCGGAGGGGTGCGAATCGGATCGAGGTCAGCGGACGCCGACGAGCACGCGGTCGTCGCCGTACTGCCACACGGTGCCGGCCTCGGCGAAGCCGGCCTCGAGCAGCAGCGCGCGGTGGTCGGCGGCGGTGGGGACGTCGTCGACGTGGTGCTCGATCGGACGCGGGCCGCGCTCGGCGGCCAGCGGAGCGAGCTCGGGGGCGGCGGCGACGGCGTCCCACCACGTCTGCCAGTCCTCGTGCTCGAGCACGCCCTGGCGGGCGCGGCGGCGGTCGCGGACGTGGGCGGTGAGGGCGGCGAGGGTCGGCTCGGACTCGTCGAGGTGGTCGCCGTTGACCAGCAGCCCGCCGGGCCGCAGCAGCCGGGCCGCGCCGCGGTAGACCTCGGCGAGCTCGGGGCGGGTGAGCCAGTGCAGCGCGGTGGTCGAGACGACGGCGTCGACCGTGCCCTCGCCGCCGGCCGCCGCGGCGACGGCGTCCAGCCAGCCCGCCTCGCGCAGGTCGCGCTCGACGACGGTCAGCCCGTCGTACGCCGCCCGGGCCAGGCCGAGCAGCAGCGCGTCGGCGTCCATGGCGACGACCCGCGAGCCGGGCAGCCGGTCGAGCAGCCGCGCCGAGAGCGAGCCCGGGCCGGCGCCGAGGTCGACGATCGTCACGGGCCGGTCGGCCGGGAGGGTCGTCACGGCCGTCTCGACGACGTCGGCGATGACGGCGAAGCGGTCCTCGCGGTCGGGGATGTAGTGCTCCTGCTGGGCGTCCCACCGGTGGAGCCAGTCGCGGGCCTGGTCGGCGGTCAGGGTCATGCTCGAGCCTCCGTCACTGTCATATGATGTTTCGACAGTCATGAACGTAGGCGGACAGGAGTAACTGGTCAAGTGCACTTCGACAGTCACCTGGACGGCGTCGTCCTGGCCGCGGCGGCGCTCGTCGACGTCGTGACCCCCGGCGAGCGGCGCGGCCGGCCCTACCGACCGCCCGAGGGCGACGAGCTGACGGCCGCCATCGGGGCGGCCCTGCGCGCCGGCTCCCGCCGGGCCCGCGACCCCGCGCCCGCCGAGTGCGCCGCGCTGCTCGAGGTGGGGCGGGCGGCCCGGGCCGTCTTCGAGGCGGCCGACGTCGGCGACCTGCACGCGGCCGCCGGGGCCGCCAACCGCCTGCTCGCCGCCTACCGACCCACGCCCGAGCTGTCGCGCCACGACGAGGAGCCGTGGCACCTGCACTTCCACGGCCCGGCCGACCGCGACCCGAGCGGCTGGGGCGGCGGCATGGGGGTGGCGCTGGCGATGGTGGTGGGCAGCGAGAACGCCGAGCGGCTCGGGGTGTGCGCGGCCCCGGCGTGCGACCGGGTCTTCGTCGACGTCAGCCGCAACGGCACGCGGCGGTTCTGCTCCGAGGCGTGCCAGAACCGGGTCAAGGCGGCGGCCCACCGGGCCCGACAGCGAGACGACTGACGGCTTGATGAGAGGGGTCTCACCTCGGGCTCACCGACCCCTCACCCCCGGCCGCGAGGGTTCTCGCATCGGCCCGCACCCGGCGGGCCGCCACTCCCGAGGAGCTCCCCGATGTCCGTCCTCCGCACCGTCACCGCCGGCCTCGGCGCCGCCGCCCTGCTCGCCACCCCGCTCGCCCTGGCCACCGCCACCCCCGCCTCGGCCGCCGAGCGGCAGTTCCGCTGCGCCGGCTCGCCGGTCGACTTCGAGGTCGAGAAGGACGACGGCCGCTACGAGGTCGACGTCGACCTCGACGGCCGCCGCGGCGACCAGTGGCGCATCACGCTCCGCCAGGACGGCGGCGTCTTCTACAACCAGGTGCGCCGCGTCGACGCCGACGGCGACATCGACGTCGACCGCACCCGGCCGAACACCGCCGGCCGCGACGTGTTCAAGCTGACGGTCAAGAAGATCGGCGGCCCGGCCGCCTGCTCGAGCACCATCGCCTTCCGCTGACGGTTGCCGGGTCTCGAGGCTCGGCCGTGGCCGGCCTCGCACCTCGACCACCGTGAGGCCCCGCCGATGGTCGAGGTGCGAGGAGCCCTGGCGACGAGCCTCAAGACCGCCGGCCCTCCACGCAAGCGGTGGCGGGCGTCGTCCCCTTCGACAGGCTCAGGGTCCGTGTGGGCGGCTTCGCGTTGACCGTCCGGGGTCTCGACGACGGCCTCGCGCAGACGCTCGGCCTGCTCGACCACCGGTGGACGGCGGACGACGTCCCTTCGACAGGCTCAGGGTCCGTGGAGCCGAGTCGGCGTTGACCTCGCCGGGTCCCGTGGGCGGCCTCGCACCTCGACCATCGTGGGAGTCGGGGCTCAGCCGGCCGGCGTCCAGTGGGGGTCGCGGCCGGCGGCGCCGACGAGGCGGTGGAGCGGGGGTGCGTCGTCCGGGACGGCGACGGGTGGGCCGAAGAGGCCGCCGTCGTCGGCCGCGCCGCCCTCGGGCGGCTCGAAGGAGTCCACGAACCCACGGCACGTCGCGACCGCGGTCGGGTCGGTGGCGTAGGGCTGCCCGGTGGCGACGGCGAGGTCCCACCCGTGGACGACCACCTCGTTGAGCGCGACCTGCGCGGCCACGAACCCCGGCAGCTGCACCGGGCCGGCCTGCGTCATCCCCTCGTAGGCGGCGGGGTCGGTCCAGGCGGCGGCCAGCTCGTCGAGCGCGCCGGCGACGCGGTCGCGGAAGCCGGGCTCGAGGCGGGCGCCGTCACCGCTCGGCGCGCCACCCTCCTCACCGAGGGGCGTCTTACGGGCGGCCGCCGTGAAGGCGACGCACAGCCCGCCGACGTGGTCGACGAGGTCGGCCACGGTGTAGGCCGGGCACGGGGTGGGGCGGGCGAGGTCGTCGTCGGTGAGGCCGCGGACGACGTCCGCGGTCGCGCTCGCGGCCGGAGCCAGGTCGATGGTCTGCATGTGAGGACCGACCCGGCGGCGGCCCCGGACTCATCGGGGGGCGCCGCGCCGTCCGGTGAAGAACGTCTCCAGCAGCGCCGTCGACTCGGCCGCGAGCACGCCCGCCAGCACCTCCGGCCGGTGGTTCAGCCGCCGGTCGCGGACGACGTCCCACAGCGACCCGACGGCCCCCGCCTTGTCGTCGTGGGCACCGAAGACGACGCGGTCGACCCGCGAGAGCACGGCGGCGCCGGCGCACATCGTGCACGGCTCGAGCGTGACCACGAGCGTGCAGCCGTCAAGACGCCACTCCCCCCGCGCGGCCGCGGCCGCCCGCAGCGCCACGACCTCCGCGTGGCCGGTCGGGTCGGCGTCGGCCTCGCGCACGTTGCGCCCGACCCCGATCACCTCGAGCGCCTCGTCGACCACCACGGCTCCGACCGGCACGTCACCGGTGTCGAGCGCCGCCCGCGCCTGCGCCAGGGCCGCCGTCATCGGCGCCCGCCACCGCTCGATCACGCCGAGGTGAGGCCGACGACGTCGTCGAAGAGCTCGCCGAAGCCCACGATCCGCGCGACGTCGGAGAGCAGCTCGTCGGGGTAGAGGTCGGGGTCGTCGAGCATGACGCCGAGCTCGACCTCGCCGAGCCCGAGGTCGCCCAGCAGGTCGAGGTCGCCCGCGGGCACCTGCTCGTCGTCGTCGGACGACGGCAGCCCGAGCGCCTCGAGCGCCGACTGCGCGAGGTCCCACTCCTCGGCGGCGGTGACGTCGGAGAGCAGCAGCCGGGTGCGGCCGGCCACCACGCGCAGGATGAGGAGGAAGTCGTCGTCGATGGCGACCAGCCCGAGCGCCCCGACCGGGCCGTCGTCGGCGAACCGTCCGAGCGCACGGCCCAGCGACTCGACGTCGGCCGGCAGGTCGTGGGACAGCTCGTCGACCACCCAGCGGTCGTCGCGCCGGAAGGCGGCGAGGGCGAAGTCGACCTCACCGAGCTGCTCGACCATGCGTCCAGCGTCCTCGCCGCCCAGGGGCTGGTCAACCCCGTTGCGGCGCGGCGCCCCGCCGCGCCCCGCACTAGGGTTCTGGCCATGCGCACGCACGTCGTCGACCACCCGCTGGTGCACCACAAGCTGACCGTGCTGCGCGACGAACGCACCGACTCCCCCACGTTCCGCAGCCTGGCCGACGAGCTGGTGACGCTGCTCGCCTACGAGGCCACGCGCGACGTGCGCGTCGAGCCGGTGGAGGTCACCACCCCGGTCGCGCCGGTGACCGGCGTCGGCCTGGCCACCCCGAAGCCGCTCGTGGTGCCGATCCTGCGCGCCGGTCTCGGCATGCTCGACGGGATGATGCGGCTGCTGCCCACCGCCGAGGTCGGCTTCCTCGGCATGGTGCGCAACGAGGAGACCCTCGAGGCCTCCACCTACGCCGAGCGGCTGCCCGACGACCTCTCGGGCCGCCAGTGCTACGTGCTCGACCCGATGCTGGCCACCGGCGGCACGCTGGCGGCCGCCATCCGCTTCCTCACCGACCGCGGCGCCGACGACATCACCTGCATCTGCCTGCTGGCCGCGCCGGAGGGCTGCGCCAACCTCGAGGCGGGCGTGGCCGGCCTCGACGTGCCGATCACCGTGGTCACCGCGGCGCTCGACGAGCGGCTCAACGAGAAGGGCTACATCGTGCCCGGCCTCGGCGACGCGGGCGACCGGCTCTACGGCATCGCCGGCTGACCCGGCGGCGGGCCCGGAGCGCCCGGCCCGCCCGGCCCGCCGGGCCCGCCGGAGGCGAGCCGGTAGCGCTCCATCAGCGCGGCCAGCTCGTCGTCCGAGACGCCGAGCCCGCGCACGTTGAGGTTGACCGGGTGGCCGGTCAGCCGCGCGTTGGTCGCGGCCAGCCGGCGTCGTGCGCCCGGCAGCCGCGCGAGCGTCGTGCCGGGCTCGACCAGCGCGACCCCCACGAACGGCTGGCCGCCGAAGCCCGCGGGGCGCACCGAGAGCACCTCCCGCCAGGGCACCGCGCCCGGCGAGCCGAGCGCCGTCCGGTCGACGAAGCCCTCGTGGTCGAGGCGCACGGCCACCGGACGCCGCACCGCCCGCGAGACGGCGAAGACGAGCGCCGCCCCGAAGAACAGCACGCCGAACCCGCCGACGAGCAGCAGCGGCCAGGCCTCGGCGCCGCCGACCATCACCAGCAGCGACCCGAGCACCATCAGCAGCGCGAGCACCGCGATGCCGGTCATGCGCCACGGCGACTGCCGCAGCTCGAGCACCGGCGGCAGCGGCTCGCCCGGGTGCGGCAGCCTCACGCGTCGTCCAGCAGCAGCCCGGCGACCAGGTCGTGCAGGACGTCGTAGCCGCGCTCGGTGAGGATCGACTCGGCGTGGAACTGGATGCCGCGGTAGTGCGGGCCGCGCAGGTGGTGCACGTCGCCGGTCTCGGGGTCGGCGTCGACCGTCACGCCGTCCGGCAGGGCGGTGCCCTCCTCGGCCCGGCCGACGAAGGTGTTGTAGAACCCGACCCGCTCGGGCCGGCCGTCGACGGTGACCGCCGACTGCGTGCCCTGGAAGACGATGTCCTTGTAGGCCAGCGGGACGCCGAGCTCGTGGCACAGCGCCTGGTGGCCCAGGCACACCGCGAGGAACGGCCGCTCCTGCGCGAGCAGGGAGGCGACGGCGTGCCGCAGTGACGCCATCTTCGGGTCGGCGTCGTCGCGCGGGTCGCCCGGCCCGGGGCCGACGACGGCGAGGTCGTAGCCGTCGAGGCAGCCCGGCACGTAGTCGTCGTGACGCACCACGGTGGTGGTGAGGCCGAGGACGCCGAGCACGTGGCGCAGCATGTTGACGAAGTCGTCCTCGCCGTCGAGGACGACGACGCTGCGCCCGGCCAGCCGCGGGTCGGGCGGCGAGCCCTGCTGGTCGCGCAGCCAGAACGAGCTGAGCCGGCGGTTGCGGGCGTCGAGGGTCAGCAGCACGTCCTCGTCGGCGACCAGCTCGGCGAGGTCGACGTCCGGCACCGGCGCCGGCGGCACCAGCCCGAACGCGCTGAGGATGCCGCCCGCCTTGGCGTGGGTCTCGGCGACCTCGTAGTCGGGGTCGGAGTCGCGCACGAGGGTGGCGCCGGCGGTCACGGTGAGCCGGCCGTCGAGGTCGACGTCGGCCGTGCGGATGACGATCGGGCTGTCGACGACGGGCTCGCCGGCCTCGTCGCGGCCGAGGATCGCCAGCGCCGCGCCGTAGTAGCCACGCCCGCCGGTCTCGTAGCGCTTGATCAGACGGCAGGCGTTCTCGACCGGCGAGCCGGTGACCGTGGCGGCGAACATCGTGTCGCGCAGCACCTCGCGCGGGTCGCGGTCGGTGCGACCGGCCAGCAGGTACTCGGTGTGCACCAGCCGGCTCATCGGCTTGAGGAACGGCCCGAGCACCTGCCCGCCCTCCGAGCAGACGTCGCACATCATCTTCAGCTCTTCGTCGACGACCATGAAGAGCTCGTAGATCTCCTTCTCGTCGCGCAGGAAGTCGAGCAGCCGGCCGCGCACCCCGTCGGTGGGGATGCGGAAGGTGCCGCTGATCGGGTTCATGCGCACGTCGCCGCCGTGCACGGTGACGTGCCGCTCGGGGCTCGCGCCGATCAGGTAGCGGTCGCCGGTGAAGAAGACGAAGGTCCAGTAGGCGCCGCGCTCGCGCTCGAGCAGCCGCCGGAAGACCGCGAGCGCCGTGGCGGCGCCCCAGTCGGCGACGGTGGCGCGGTAGTGGCGGCCGACGACGAGGTTGGCGCCCTCGCCCTGCCCGATCTCGTCGTCGATGATCGCGGCGACCAGCCTGGCGTACTCGGCGTCGTCGGTCTCGAAGCCGCCGCGGTCGGCGAAGTCGACCGGCACGTCGTCGATCGCCGCGACCACCTCGGCGACGCTGAACTCCTGCTCGGTCTCGACGTCGACGACCACGAGCGGCGTCCCGTCGTCGTGCGCCTCGAACCCACGCTCGGCCACCTGCCGGAACGGGACGGCGAGCAGCCGATCGGCGATGTGCCCGGGCTCGGGGACGCCGTCCGCCAGCGGGACGTCGAGCAGCGAGGCGACCTCGGAGCGGCGTCCGCCGACGAGGCCGACGGTGTCGCGGTCGCCGGCCCGGGTGGAGCGCCGGATGATCGCCCACGCCTCGTGCTGCTGCAGCGCGGCGATGGCCTCACGGGCGCCCGGTCGGGCCGGCTCGGTCATGGCGGCACTCTAGGTGCGGCCGGACGACGTCCGGCGCGCGCGTCGCACAGACGGACCGGGCCCGCACCTGGAGGGTGGGGGGTCGTCCTCCAGGTGCGGGCGGTCCGGTCGGCCAGCCGCGTCGGGTGTCGGCGGGCTCAGCCGAGGGCGTCGGTGGCGGCCACGACGTCGACGAGGCCGTAGCCCTTGTCGAACGAGGTGGTGCCGAGGTCGCCGGCCTCGTAGGCGGCGCCGTCGGTGTACTTGTAGGCGGTCTGCTTCAGCGCGGCCTCGATCTCGGCCGGGGTGGCGGTGGGGTCGGCCTGGAAGAGCTGGGCGACGATGCCCGCCACGTGCGGCGCGGCCATCGAGGTGCCGCTGATGGTGTTGAAGGTGCCGAGGTCGAGCGGGCCGGGGCCGTTGCGCGGGTCGAGCCCGGTGGCGCAGATCGGCAGGTAGAGACGGCACGACGACGTGATGGCCTCACCCGGCGCCGAGACGTCGGGGTAGGTCTGCTGGGCGCCGTCCTGGCCGCGCGAGGAGAACTCCGAGACCACGCCGTCGCGGGTGCCGGTGTCCTGGTCGAAGTAGGAGGCGACCGAGAGGATGCCGCCGGTGGGGTCCTGGCCCGGCGGGTTGGTGAGCGACGTCGAGCCGTCGCCGCCGTCGTTGCCGGCGGCCCAGACGGTGACCACGCCCTCGTCGACGAGCGCGCGCTGCAGCTTCACGGTGGCCGAGTTCGGGTCGAACTCGCCGCCGCCGGTGGGCCCGTAGGAGTTGTTGGTGACCTTGATGGGCGGGCACTCGGCGACGGGCACGCCCGCGCCGCACGGCGCCTCGTGGTTCTCCAGCACCCAGTTCAGCGCGGCGTCGGCGCCGATGATGACCAGCCCGGCGCCGGTGGACAGCGAGACCAGCTTGGCGCCGGGGGCGGCACCCTGCACCGTCTCGCCGCCGGCCAGCTTCGTGGGCCGGCCGGCCACGATGCCGTTGACGTGGGTGCCGTGGCCGCCGACCGACAGCGTGTCGGTGTCGACGATGTTCGGCACCTCCTGCACGCTGCAGAACGCCTCGAGCGGGTCGCACACGGTCTTGAGGTTGGCCACGACGGCGCTGCCGTCGTCGTCCTGCAGGTAGGGGTGGGTCGGGTCGACACCGGAGTCGATGACGGCGACCGAGACGCCCCGGCCGTCGAGCGGCGAGCCGTCGGCGCCGGTGCGGGTCTCGATGGCCTCGGCACCGCGGGTCGCGACGTTGGAGGTGTCGTCGAGGAACCGGATGGGCTGGTTGCCCTCGACGTAGGTGACGCCGGGCTCGCGGCGCACGCGCTCGACCGCCGCCTCGCTGCCGGTGGCGACGACCACGCCGATCTTGTCGAAGCTGGTGACCTTGGTCAGCCCGGCGGCCGCGACGGCGCGGTTCGCGTCGGCGAGGGTCTCGCCGTGCACCATCACCGGCAGCAGTCCGGACGTCGTGCGGGCGAGCTGTCGGGCCAGGAACGGCGAGACGTCGGCGACGCTCGCTGCCGACGACGCTGCGGCGGGGCTGCTGGCGCTCGCGCCGCCGGGGGCGGCGAGCACGGCGCCGGCGAGCAGCGCGACGGCTCCGGCGGACAGGGCGGTCAGACCGCGGGACGGACGGCGGACACGAGCCATGAGGTTGCTCCTCGTTGGGGGACGACGGCACCGGGGGGGGACGTGGGGGGCAACGAGCCGGCGTCCGCCAGGTCACGCCGGGACCGTGCGCCCCGTCACCTCGTCAGGGCTCGTCGCGCACCGGCGCGGCCCGGCACACGTGCCGCTCGAGGACGGCGGCGCGGGCCGCCGTGGGCGGGCAGAACGGCACGGCGGCGAGCACGGTCGCGCCCGCGAGCGCGAAGACGACGCCGTAGCCGAGCGGGGCGACGACGAGCCCGGCGAGGGTGGGTCCGAGCAGGGTGCCGAGGGTGAGGGCGGTGCTCACGGCCGCGAGCCCGGCGGCGGGGTGCTCGGCGAAGACGCGGGCGCTCCAGACCCCGTGCGCGGCGATGACCGCGGCGTAGGCGGCGGCGAAGCCGACGACCGCGAGCACGGCCGGGACGACGGCGTCCCGGCCCACGGCGAAGCCGCCGAGCGAGGCCGCCAGCAGCAGGCAGGCCGCCAGGTAGCCGCGGCGCAGACCGAGCCGCGCGAACACGACGCCGCTGAACGAGCCCAGCAGCATGGCCGCGCCGCCGACGGCGTACAGGGCGCGGGCCGTGGTGGGGTCGAGACCGGCGCGGCCGAGCGCCTCGACGGAGAACGACCAGAACACCGCGCTGCCGAGACCGACGAGCACCGACGAGACCAGCAGCGGCCCCGAGCGGGGGCACAGGAACCACGACGGGCTCAGCTGCGGGCGCCGCACCGGACCCGACCGGCCCGTGGGCGCCCACCACCAGGCCCACGCGCCGACGGCCACCGCGACCGCCACGAAGACGGCCCACGCGAGGCGCCACTGCTCACCGGCGAGGATGGCGACCGGCCCGGCGAGCGCCACGCCCCAGCCGGTGCCCGAGCTGATGGCCGACCACGCGGCGTCCCGGCGCGGCGCCTCGACCCGGCGGGCCACCACCTCGGCGTACGGCGGGAACGCGAACCCCGACGCCGCCCCGGCGAGGGCGACCCCGAGCGCGAGGACGACGGGTCCGGTCGCCACCGCGACCACCGCCATGCCCGCCGCCGCGCTGGCGGCCGCGGCGAGGACGGCGGCCCGGGCGCCGCGGCGGGTGGTCAGCGGGACGACGCCCAGGTTGGCCGCGAGGTAGGCCGCGTAGCCGCCGGAGGAGATCAGGCCCGCGGCGGACGGCGCCAGCCCGAGGTCGCGCTGCATGTCGGGCAGCAGCAGGCCATAGCCGTAGCGCGCCAGCCCGAAGGTGATCGCGATCATCGCCACGCCGGGCAGCACGGTGCGGTGGGTGGCCTCGACCTCGGCGGGGCCGTCGGTGGTCGTCACGGGATCACGCCGGGCATGCCGGGTCGCGCCGGGTCGCGCCGGGTCACGCCGGGTCACGCCGGGTCACGCCGGGTCACGCCGGGTCACGCCGGGTCACGCCGGCACGGTGTGGGCGAGCGGGCAGCCGTCGGGGGTGGCCGGGACGCCGTGGCAGGCGCGGCGGTCGCACATGCGGCACAGACGCTCGGCGTCCACGCGGTCGTCGGTGAGGCGGGCGACGAGGCCGGCCACGAGCGTCTCGAGGGTGGCGCGCTCGTCGTCCGAGAGGGGGCGCAGCATCGCCTCGGCCGCCTCCTCGCGACGACGGAGGACCTGCCGGGCGCGCGTGCTGCCGCGGCGGGTGACGACGACGGCCTTGGTGCGCGCGTCGGCCCCCGGACGCCGCTCGAGCAGCCCCTCGCGCTCGAGCTCGTCGACCAGCCGGGTCACGCCCGACGTCGTCAGCCCGAGCAGCTCGCGCAGCCACGACACCGGACGGCCGGGGTGGGCGAGCACGCTGACGAGCACGGCCTGCTCGGAGCGGCTCAGCCCCGCCCCCGCGTCGTGGTCGTGCATCGCGTCGGCGACCGCGAGCGACAGGACGCCGAGGAGGTTCTCGAGCCGGGCCATGACGCGACCGTACGACAGATGCCTGAGTCACTCAACTGTCACCTCGATGCGTGTGGACCCCCGAGCGCCCGACGAAACTGCGGGTTGTGCGACGAAGGTTCGTGGCAGAACCCGCAGTTTCACCACTTAAGTGGTGAAACTCCCGCCCGGGAGCCGCCTCAGCCGACGACGGTCAGCAGCTGGGTGGCGCGGGTGAGGACGACGTAGAGGGTGGCGCGGCCGGTGGCGGACTCGTCCTCGATCTCCTGCGGGCGCACGACGACGACGCCGTCGAACTCCAGGCCCTTGGTGTCGAGGCCGGTGAGGACGACGACGCGGGCGTCGTCGGCGGGGCCGGCGGTCGCCTCGGCGTGCTCGGGCCACGACGCCAGCCACGCGCCGACCTCGGCGCGCCGGGCGACGGGGACGACGATGCCCACCGTGCCGGCGACCCGGCCGGCGACGTCGCCGACGGCCTCGCGGACGACGGCCTCGAGGTCGGGGCCGTCGGGGCCGGTCGGGACGGCGACCTCGCGCGGCTCGACGCCGGTGGAGCGGACGGCGGTGGGCAGGTCGGCGTCGAGGCCGACCCGGCGGGCGTAGTCGGCGGCGTAGGCGTAGATCTCGGCCGAGTTGCGGTAGTTGGTCGAGAGGTGGAAGGCGTGCTCGGCCTTGCCGGCCAGCGCCTCGGCCCGCGCCTCGGCGGCCTCGGCGGGCACCGGCCAGACCGACTGCGCCGGGTCGCCGACGATGGTCCACGACGCGGCGCGGCCGCGGCGTCCGACCATGCGCCACTGCATCGGCGAGAGGTCCTGCGCCTCGTCGATGAGCACGTGCGCGAAGCCGTCGTCGTCGATGGAGTAGGTGGGCGGCCGCCAGCCGGTGCCACCGGCGTACTCGCGGTCGGAGGCGGTGAGCAGCTCGCGCATGCGCTCGGAGACCCCCTCCGGCCCGCCGCGCTCCTCGACCTGCGCGGCCGGCGGGTCGCCGAGGGCGTAGCGCAGCTCGTCGACGAGCGGGACGTCGTCGATGGCGAGGTCGGGGCGGTCGGGCCGGGGCCCCGCGGCGTCCCACGACTTCAGCAGCAGCCGCTGCTCCTCCTCGTCGACGAGGCCCTCCCCGACCCGGGCCAGCAGCTCGGGGTCGCGCAGCCAGCCGAGCACCTCGGTGGCGGTGAGCACCGGCCACCAGGCGTCGGCGAACTCGAGGAACTCGTCGGTGCCGCGCAGGTCGTCGTCGAAGGCCACGCGGCCCCGGTCGCGCCCGCGGGGGCTGCGCACCTGGCGCCACATGGCGTCGAGCAGCGCGCCGACCACGCGCGACTGCTGGCGGTTGCGGCGTCCGCCCGACATCAGCTGGCGGCGCACCCGGCCGAGCAGCCCGCGGTCGAGGAGGATCGTGTTGTCGTACCAGAAGATGCGGAACTCGCGGGGGCTGCCGGGCGCCTGCTGCCGCGCGACGCGGCGCATCAGCTCGGTCATGCGCGCCGACCCCTTCACCGCGGCCACGGCCGGCTCGTCGTGCCGCGTGGCACGCAGGCCGTCGACGACCTCGCCGAGCGAGCGCAGCGCGACCGCGGTCTCGCCGAGCGAGGGCAGCACCCGCTCGATGTAGCGCATGAAGACGCCGCTGGGCCCGACGACGAGCACGCCACCGGTCTCGTAGCGGCGCCGGTCGGTGTAGAGCAGGTAGGCGGCGCGGTGCAGCGCGACGACGGTCTTGCCGACGCCGGGGCCGCCGGAGATCGAGGTGACGCCCTTGGACGGCGCCCGGATGGCGCGGTCCTGCTCGGCCTGGATGGTCGCCACGATCGAGTGCATCGTGCGGTCGCGGGCCCGCGAGAGCTGCGCCATGAGCGCGCCCTCGCCGACGATCGGGAGGTCGTCGGCGTTGCCCTCGGCGTCGAGCAGCTCGTCCTCGATGCTGAGCACGCGCGTGCCCTGCGAGCGCAGCACGCGCCGGCGGACGACGTCCCTCGGCTCGGCGGCGGTGGCCTGGTAGAACACTGCGGCCGCGGGAGCCCGCCAGTCGACGAGCAACGAGTCGCGGTTGGCGTCGCGCAGCCCGATGCGGCCGATGTAGCGGGGCTCGCCGTCGACGTCGGGGCGCAGGTCGAGGCGGCCGAAGACCAGGCCCTCGTGGGCGGCGTCCAGCTGCGCGATGCGCTTGGCGGCCTGGAAGACCATCGCGTCGCGCTCGACGAGGCCGCCCTCGTGCCCGAGGCGGCCGCGGTCGTGGCCCTCGCGGGCGAGCTGCTGGGCGGCGCGGCCCGCGTGCTCGAGCTGGCGGTGCACGCGGTCGACGAACGCCTGCTCGGCGGCCAGCTCGCGCTCGGCGGTGTGGTCGGTCACCGGATGTGTCCCCTGGGAGGTGCGGTGGAGCGATGTGCGGTGGAGCGGTGGTGCGCGGCCCGCCGTGCGGGCCAGCTCTCCATCCTAAGGAACGCGGGCCGCCGGAGCCCGATCGTGGCGCGTGCCGGGCACCCGCGGGGCTCAGCCCGCGACGGTGAGGTGGGTCTCGACGCTGCCGAAGAAGCGGGTCAGGTAGCGGCGCGGCACCTTGGCCGAGGCGGTGGTGCCGGGCTCGACGGTGAGCGGGCCCACCAGCAGGCTGGCCCGGGTGAACTGCTCCACGGCCGGGGCCTTGCCCGTCGTCCCCGAGCTGTCGTCGGGGAACTCGAGCCCGACGACGTCGACGGTGATCGGCTGGTCGAAGGGGTTGCGCACGCTCAGCCGGGCGAGCTCGTCGTTCTGGGTGCGCCGTCCGGTGGGGTCGAAGAGCTTGAGGGCGATGTCGTTGGCGGGCGGGACGTCGTCCTCGAGCGTGCCGGGGTCGGTCACCTCGACCCGCACGTCGCTCACCCGGCGCGCGTCCTTGCCGGTGAAGCGCAGCACGTCGTAGACCTGCGTGCTCGCCGGCACCACGAGGCCGCCGCGGTCGCTGCCGAACGCGGTGGCCACCTTCACCCCGGGCAGTTCGCTGCCGTCGTCGGCCAGCGCGGTGTAGGCCAGCACGGTCGCTCCCGCGGCGTCGCCCTCGTTGGTGATGTCGAGGGTCTGGTCGACGAAGCCGTCGCCGCCGTCGGAGGTGAAGGTGAACGACAGCTCGACCTGGGGGTCGGGGGCGGGTGCCTCCTCCGAGCCGCCGCCGCAGCCGGCGGCGAGCAGCCCCACGACGAGGACGCCGGCGAGACCGGTGGAGAGGGCGCGCGGGTCGGGCATGTGCAGCACGGGCAGCATCATCGGGCCTCGCGCGCCCCGGCGCGGCACGAACGCGCCGGTCAGCGGCCCCGGGTGAGGAACGCGGTCATCGCCTCGCGGGCCTCGTCTGAGGCGAACAGCCGCGCCGAGAGCGCCGCCATGTCGTCGGCCCGGGCGTCGATGCGGTCGAGCAGGTCGCGCGCCAGCAGCGCCTTCGTCTCGCGCAGCCCCTGCGGCGCGCCGGTGGCCAGCGAGGCGCACACCTGGCCGACCGCCTCGTCGAGCTCGTCGGGGCTCACCGCGCGCGTCACCAGGCCGGCTGCGACCGCGTCGTCGCCGTTGAAGACCTCGCCGGACAGGAACGTGTAGGCGGCGGCGCGCGAGGTGAGCCGCGGCAGCACCGTGAGCGAGATCACAGCCGGCGCGAGGCCCAGCTTGACCTCGCTGAAGGCGAAGGTGGCGCCCCGCACCGCCACCGCGACGTCGCTGGCGGCGACCAGGCCGATGCCGCCGGCGCGCACCGCCCCCTGCACCCGCGCCACGACCGGCTTCGACATGCCCACCACGAACCGCTGCAGGCCCACGATGGCCTGCACGCCGGCCGACATCCCCTCGGCGGAGGCCTCGGAGAGGTCGGCGCCGGAGCAGAAGACGGTGCCCGTGGCCGCCAGCACCACGACCCGCACGTCGGCGTCGACCTCGGCCCGCTCGAGGCGCTCGGCCAGCTCGGTGACCAGCTGCCGCGAGAGGGCGTTGCGGTTGTGCGGCGAGTCGAGCGTGACCGTGGCCACGGCACCGTCGAGGTCGTAGTGGACGAGCTCGGCGGCGGCGGCGGCGTCGGTCACGCCGTCAATCCTGCCCCACCGGCCGCACCGCTCCCGCGGACCACCCGCCGCACCCATCCGCCGGGCCCCACCGCGACGAACACCCCTCATGCGTTCCCGCCGGCTCTACGCCCTCTTCGGCCTCGTCGCCACCCTGTTCGGCATGGCCGTGGGGCACCTGACGGCCGCCCTGCTCAACCCCGACTCCTCCCCCGTGCTCGCCGTGGGCTCCTCGGTCATCGACCTCACGCCGGTCTCGGTGAAGGAGTGGGCGATCCGCAACTTCGAGTCCGACGGGTTCAGCATCGGCCCGTTCGACTTCGCCGCCCGCAACTACGACAAGGTCGTCCTGGTCGGCTCGGTGCTGGTCGGCGTCCTCGTGCTGGCGGCCATCGCCGGCGTGCTGGCCCGGCGCAGCTTCGCGATCGGCGGTGGCATGCTCGCCGCCCTGGTGCTCGTCGCCGGCGTCGCCGTGCTGACCCGTCCGACCGTCACCGCGCTGGACGTCGTCCCCGTGCTGCTGACGCTCGTGGCCGGTGTGGGCGGCCTCTGGTGGCTGCACTGCAGCGCCCAGGGCCGCTCGCTCGACCCGCGCGCCCGCTCCACCGTCGAGGTCGCCAAGGCCGAGGGCGCAGCCGGGACCACCGGCACCACCGGCACCACCGGCAGCACCGCCGACGACGAGTACGTCATCCAGGGCGAGGGCGCCCGCAGCGCGACCGCGAGCAAGCCGTCGCGCCGCGGCGTCCTGATCGCCACCGGCGTGCTCGCCGGCGCCGCCGCGGTCTTCGGCGGCCTGGGCCGCTTCATCATCGGCAAGCGCGCCGAGCCCGAGGACGTCGCCCTGCCCGACCCCGCCCCCGGCGAGTCGGCGCCGCCGCTGCCGCGCGACCTGAGCAAGACGATCCCGGGCATCACCCCGCTGGTGATCGCGAACTCGGAGTTCTACCGCGTCGACACCCGGCTCGACACGCCCGTGGTGGGCTCGGAGGACTGGACGCTCACCGTCGACGGTGACGTCGAGAACAAGCTCACGATCACCTTCGACGAGCTGCTCGAGATGCCGATGATCGAGCGCGACATCACGCTCACCTGCGTCTCGAACACCGTCGGCGGCAAGTACGTCGGCGGCGCGCGCTGGCTCGGCGTCCCGCTGAAGACGGTGCTCGACATGGCCGGCGTCGGCGGCGGGGCCGACCAGATCCTCTCCACCGACTTCGACGGGATGACGATCAGCACCCCGCTCGACCTCGCCACCGACGGCCGTGACGCGATGATCTGCGTCGGCATGAACGGCGAGCCGCTGCCCCGTGCCCACGGCTTCCCCGTGCGCCTGGTCATCCCCGGCCTCTACGGCTTCATCAGCGCCACCAAGTGGCTGACCAAGCTGACGCTGACCACCTACGCCGAGCAGGAGGCGTACTGGACCGAGCGCAAGTGGGACACCCGCGCCCCGATCAAGCCGTCCGCCCGCATCGACACCCCTCGCGGCTCCGACAAGCTCGACGGCGCCAAGGTCGTCTTCGGCGGCGTCGCGTGGGCCCAGAACGACGACGGCGCCAAGACCGTGCAGGTCAGCATCGACGGCGGGGCCTGGAAGGACGCCAAGCTCGGGCCCGACGTCAACAACGTCTACTGGCGCCAGTGGTACTTCGAGGCCAGCGACCTCGAGTCCGGCCAGCACAACGTCTCGGCGCGCGTGAAGAGCGGCGACGGCAAGACGCAGACCGACGCCATCGCCGCCCCGTTCCCCGGTGGCGCGTCCGGCATCCACTCGCTGCTGTTCAACGTCGCCTGAGCTCTCGGCCAGATCTCTGACCTGAGATTTCTCGCCCGGCGACCCATCTGCACCCCGCCCTCACCCATCCGGGTGCCCAGCGGGTCCGAACAACCGATGAAGTTCCCCAACCCCCGAAAGGGCATCACCATGAAGCTCACCATCGCCCGTCGCGGCACCGCCGCGGCCGCCGTGCTCGCCCTCTCCGTCTCGCTCGCCGCGTGTGGCAGCGAGGACGACAACGGCGACGACACCAACGCCGGCGGGAGCGAGACCTCCTCCGACACCGGTGGCGACATGACCGACACGCCCAGCGAGGACACGGGCGGCATGACCGACACGCCCAGCGAGGACGCCAGCGAGGACATGGGTGGCGACATGACCACCTTCGGCCCCGCCTGCGGTGACCTCCCGGCCGAGGGCGAGCCCGGCTCGCTCTCCGCGATGACCGACCAGCCGGTCGCCACCGCCGCGAGCACCAACCCGCTGCTGAAGACGCTCGTCGCCGCCGTCGGCGCCGTGCCCGGCCTGGCCGGCACCCTCGACGACGAGAGCGCCGAGTACACCGTCTTCGCGCCGGCCGACACCGCGTTCGAGAAGATCCCGCAGAAGGACCTGCAGGGCCTGCTCGACACCGCCGCGGAGCAGGACAGCCCGCTGGCCACCGTGCTGCAGCACCACGTGCTCGGCACCCGCGTCGACGCCGACGCCATCGTGGGCGAGCAGACCCCGCTGGCCGGCGACGCGCTGACCGTCAGCGGCGACCCGATGACCGACCCCGACAACGTGACCGTCTCGGACGGCGTCGCCGAGGCCAAGATCCTCTGCGGCGGCATCCAGACCGGCAACGCCACGGTCTACGTCATCGACACCGTGCTCACCGGCCCGCTGGCCGCGGGCTGATCCAGCCCACGGTCGACGTCCCCACGAGGAACACGCGAGAATCACTCTCGTGAGCACCTTGCCCCCGGAGTCCGCCGGCACCCCACGTGGGGTGCCGGCGGGCCACCGCGGCCCCACGCCGTCCGAGGGCGAGCACCTGGCCGAGCTGCTGCGGCGCTCGGCCCGGGGCGACCAGGCCGCGTTCGCCGAGCTGTACGACGCGACGTCCAAGCGGGTCTTCGGGCTCGCGCTGCGCGTCGTGCGTGACCCGGCCCAGGCCGAGGAGGTGGCCCAGGAGGCCTTCCTCGAGGTCTGGCGCACCTCGGCCCGCTTCGACGGCGATCGCGGCAGCGCCCTGTCGTGGCTGATGACCCTGTGCCACCGCAAGGCGGTCGACCGGGTCCGCTCGGCCGAGGCCAGCACCCGCCGCGACACCAGCTACCACCAGCAGAACCAACCGGTCGACCACGACGTCACCGCCGACGCCGTGCAGGCCTCGCTGGAGGCGCAACGGGTCCGCAAGGCGCTCGACGGCCTCACCGTCGTCCAGCGCGAGGCGATCGAGCTGGCCTACTTCGGCGGCTACACCCACACCGAGGTCGCCAGCATCCTCGACCTTCCGGTCGGCACCGCCAAGACACGAATCAGAGACGGCCTGATCAGGCTGCGAGACAAGATGGGAGTCGCGTCGTGAACGTCGACATCCATGCCCTCTCGGGCGCGTACGCGGTCGACGCGGTCGACGACCTCGAGCGCGCCCGCTTCGAGCGGCACCTGGCCGACTGCGCCGAGTGCCGGGCCGAGGTGACCTCCCTGCGTGCCGCCGCCGGTCTGCTGGCCGAGTCCAGCGCCACCACCCCTCCCGCCTCCCTGCGCGAGGCCGTCCTCGCCGAGGTCGCCACCACCCGTCCGCTGCCCCCGGTCGTCGCGGCCGCCGCCGAGCGGGGTCGGTCGACCCGACGTCGATTTCCGGCTCTGGTCGCAGCGGCTGCTGCGCTGATCGTCGTCGGCGGGGTCGGTGCCACCGTGTGGCACCCCTGGACCGACGACGCCCCCGGCTCCGACCAGGCAACCGAGCAGACCTACACCGCCGACGTCGGCAGCGCCACCGTCACCGTCGTCCGCTCCGGCGACCAGGCCACCGTCTCGACCAAGGGCATGCCGGCCGCGCCCGCCGGCAAGAAGTACGAGCTGTGGCTGGTGCACGACGACCGCTACGTGCACGCCGGCGAGATGACCGGCGACGCCTCCCAGGTGCTCCTCGAGGGCGACGCCGCCACGGCCAACGCCGTCGGCATCACGC
This sequence comes from Nocardioides marinquilinus, assembly GCF_039543705.1. Classification (NCBI taxonomy): domain Bacteria; kingdom Bacillati; phylum Actinomycetota; class Actinomycetes; order Propionibacteriales; family Nocardioidaceae; genus Nocardioides; species Nocardioides marinquilinus. The sequence continues at coordinate 595,540 of NZ_BAABKG010000001.1, read as the reverse complement.
TCGAGGACGTCGACGGCCCGCCCGAGCCCGACCTCGACAACGTCATCGGCACCGTCGACCTCGAGCAGGCCTAAATGCCCCCGCGCTCCGTCGCGGTCGTCGGGTCCGGCGTCGCCGGGCTGGTCGCCGCCCACGTGGCCTCGCGCACCGCCCGGGTCACCCTCTACGAGGCCGACGCCCGCCTCGGCGGCCACGCCGACACCCACAACGTCGTCGAGACCGGCCCCGACGGCCGCTCCCGCACGCTGCACATCGACACCGGCTTCATCGTGCACAACCCGCGCACCTACCCGGTGCTGCTGCGGCTGTTCGCCGAGCTGGACGTCGCCACGCAGCCCTCGGAGATGTCGATGTCGATCGTCGACGACGAGACCGGCCTGCAGTGGGCCGGCGCCCGCGGCCGCCACGGGCTGTTCCCGCGGGCCGACAACCTCCGTCGTCCGCGCTACCTGGCGATGCTGGCCGAGATCCCGCGCTTCCACCGCCGCGCCCGGGCCCTGCTCGAGACCGACGGCGACGCCGGCGGCGGCGCCACCCTGCGCGAGTTCCTGGCCGAGGGCCGGTTCTCCGCCTACTTCGTGCGTCACTTCATGGAGCCGCTGGTGGCCTGCGTGTGGTCGTGCGACCCGGCGGTCTCGCTCGACTACCCGGCGCGCTACCTGTTCACGTTCCTGCAGCACCACGGCATGCTCGGCATCTTCGGCTCGCCGCAGTGGCGCACCGTCACCGGCGGCTCGCGCACCTACGTCGACGCCCTCGCCGCCGGCCTCACCGACGTCCGGCTCGAGACCAAGGTGACCTCGGTGCTCGAGACCGCCGACGGTGTCGAGGTCACCGACGGCAGCGGCACCACGACGTCCTTCGACGCCGTCGTCATCGCCACGCACCCCTCGCACGCGCTGTCGATGCTCGCCGAGCCGACGCCGCTGCAGCGCGAGGTGCTCGCCGCCATGCCCTACTCCCCCAACACCGCGCTGCTGCACACCGACGCCTCGCTGCTGCCGTCGGCCGAGGGCGCCCGGGCGTCGTGGAACGCTCGCCGGCTGCCGTCGGGGGGCATGGCCCTCACCTACGACCTCACCCGCCTGCAGCGGCTCGACACCGACGTCCGCTACCTGGTGACCCTGGGCGGCGACGACCTCGTCGACCCCGCCACCGTCATCGACCGCATGGCCTACGAGCACCCGCTCTACAACCCCACCTCGGTCGCGGCGCAGGCCCGACTGCCCGAGATCGACACCGACCGGGTCGTCCTGGCCGGCGCCTACCACGGCTGGGGCTTCCACGAGGACGGCGCGCGCTCCGGCCTCGCGGCGGCCACCCGGCTCGGCCTGCCCTGGCCCGAGACCGCCGCCGTCGTGGCGCCGCCGGTGCGCACCGGGGTCTACGACACGACGATCAACCACACCCGGCGCAGGCCGTGGCGCCGCCGGTTCACGCTGCGCTCGCACCTGTGGGTCGTCGACCTCGACGACCTGCCCGACCACGGCGTGCTCGCCCGCTTCGAGGCGCGCGACCACCTCGGCGACCCCGAGCGCTCGATCCGCGAGAACGTGACGGCGTTCCTGGCCCGGCACGACGTCGAGATCGGCGCCGGCAAGGTGTTCATGGCCGCGCAGGCCCGGGCGCTGGGCTACTGCTTCAACCCCATCAGCGTCTTCTGGTGCTACGACGAGAGCGGTGCTCTCGCGGCCACGGTGGTCGAGGTGCACAACACCTACGGCGACCGCCACGCCTACCTCGTGCACCCCGACGAGCACGGTCGGGCGCAGACCCCGAAGGCGATGTACGTCTCGCCGTTCCACGGCGTCGGCGGTGACTACGACCTCGTCGTGCCGCCCCCCGTCGACGACCGGCTCACCGTGGTCGTCGAGCTGCGCACCGACGACGCCGTCGACGGCCGCGCCCGCTTCAGCGCCTCGCTGACGGGCACCCGCGCGGCCCCGTCGTCCTCGGCCCCGCTGCGGGCCGCCCCTGCCGCCGTCCGCGGCTCCCTGCTCATCCGCGCGCACGGCATCTGGCTGTGGCTGCGCCGACTGCCGGTGCGTCCGCGCCCGGCCCACACACAGGAAGGTGTGCGATGACCCTCACCCCTGCCCGCGACACCCGCTCCCGCTGGCCCGGGCTCGACGTCGTCCCCTCGGGGCCGCGCGCCCGCGTCTCGGCGCGCATCGCCCGCCGGCTCTTCACCGCCGCCGTGAGCCGGCTCGACGTCACGGTCCACCTCGACCACCCGGCGCACGCCGGCGGGCGCGAGACCCTCGGCAAGGGCGGGCCGGTCGCCGTCGTCCACCGCCCCGAGGAGTTCTTCGCCCGCATCGGCCGCCACCAGCTGATCGGTTTCGGCGAGGCCTACCTCACCGGCGCGTGGGACGAGGGCCCGGACGGCGACCTCGGCGCCTTCCTGGGCGTGCTGGCCGCCGAGATGGCCGACCTCGTGCCGCGCAGCCTGCAGCGCTTCCGCACCGTGGTCGCCCAGCGGCCGCCGGGCTGGATGAAGAGCTCGAAGAAGAACTCCAAGAACAACATCTCGCACCACTACGACCTCTCCAACGACCTGTTCGAGCTGTTCCTCGACCCGTCGCTCAGCTACTCGGCCGCCCTGTTCGACGGCGACCCGGCGCTGGCGCGGCCCGAGGACCTCGAGGAGGCGCAGTACCGCAAGATCGACCGGATGCTCGACGAGGCCGGGGTCGGCGAGGGCACCCGGCTGCTCGAGATCGGGTCGGGCTGGGGGGCGCTCGCCATCCGCGCCGCGCGGCGGGGCGCCGTCGTCCGCACCATCACGCTCTCGGAGGAGCAGAAGGCGCTCGCCGACCAGCGCATCGCCGCGGCCGGGCTGTCGGAGTCGATCTCGGTCGAGATCTGCGACTACCGCGACCTCGCGGGCAGCTACGACGCGATCGTGTCGGTGGAGATGATCGAGGCCGTCGGCTGGCAGTACTGGCGCAGCTACTTCGAGACCCTCGACCGCGTGCTCGCCCCCGGCGGGCGGGTGTGCATCCAGGCCATCACGATGCCGCACGACCGGATGCTGGCCACGCGCAACACCTACACGTGGATCCACAAGTACATCTTCCCGGGCGGCATGCTGCCCTCGCTCGAGGCGGTCGACGAGACCACCCGCAGCCACACCCGGCTGCGCATGCACGAGCCGTTCTCGATGGGCCTGCACTACGTGCCGACGCTGCGGTTCTGGGACCGGTCCTTCCTCGACGCCCGCGAGCAGGTGCTCGCGCTCGGCTTCGACGAGACCTTCATGCGGATGTGGCACTTCTACCTGGAGTACTCCCGCGCCGGCTTCGCCTCGGGCTACATCGGCGACCACCAGTTGACCTTCACCCGGGACGACGCATGACCACCACACGCACCGACGCCCCCGCGACAGGCGCCGGCGCCAGCGGCGTCGCCGTCCGGCTGGCCGAGGCCGTCGAGCCGTTCATCGGCGGCGAGCTGCCGGTGCGGCTGCGCGCCTGGGACGGCTCCGAGGCCGGCTCAGTCGACGGGCCGCTGGTCGTCCTGAACAGCCCGGACGCCGTGCGGCGGCTCCTGTGGCACCCGGGCGAGCTCGGTGCCGCGCAGGCCTACGTCACCGGTGAGCTCGACGTGCCCGAGACCGACCGCTGGGACCTCGACACCGCACTCACCTACGCCTTCGCCGTGGCGCGCGAGCGCGGCCTCAGCGGGGCGCGCCCCACGCCGTCCGCCCTGGTGAACGCGGCGAGGACGGCGCGCGAGATCGGCGTGCTCGGCCGCCCGCCGGCCGCCCCGCGCTCGCAGGCGCGCATCCGCGGGCGGCTGCACAGCGCGCTGCGCGACCGCCGCGCGATCAGCCACCACTACGACCTCTCCAACGAGTTCTACTCGCTGATCCTCGAGCCGAACATGGCCTACTCCTCGGGCTACCACTCCTCGCCGGAGCAGCCGTTGCAGGAGGCCCAGGAGGCCAAGCTCGACCTGGTCGCCACCAAGCTCGGGCTCACCGGGGGCTCGACGCTGCTCGACGTCGGCTGCGGCTGGGGCTCGATGTCGCTGCGCGCCGCCGAGAAGTGGGGCGCCCGCGTGGTCGGCGTGACGATCGCGGCGGAGCAGAAGCGCTTCATCGACGCGCGCATCGCCGAGCGCGGCCTGCAGGACCGGGTCGAGATCCGGCTGCAGGACTACCGCGAGGTGCCCGAGCGCGACCACTTCGACGCCGTGTCGTCGATCGAGATGGGCGAGCACGTCGGCCAGCGCAACTACCCGACCTACGCCGAGGCGCTGCGCCGCGCGGTCAAGCCCGGCGGCCGCGTGCTGGTGCAGCAGATGTCGCGCACCGGCAAGTGGCCCGGCGGCGGGCCGTTCATCGAGTCGTTCATCGCCCCCGACATGTACATGCGCCCGGTCGGCGAGACCGTCGCCATGCTCGAGGAGTCCGGGCTCGAGGTCCGCGACGTCCACGCCCTGCGCGAGCACTACGTGCTCACCGTCGCCGGCTGGCTGCAGCGCTTCGAGCTGAACCTCGACCGCCTCACCGAGCTGGTCGGCGAGGAGGTCGTGCGGGTCTGGCGGCTCTACCTCGTCGGCGGCTCCATGGCCTTCCGCGACGGCCGCATGGGCGTCGACCAGATCCTCATGGTCCGCCCCGGCGGCCCGCACTCGCTGCCGCTCGTGCGGTCGTGGTGACCGGCGGCAGTTTCACCACTTAAGTGGTGAAACTGCGGGTTCTGCGACGAAGGTTCGTCGCAGGACCCGCAGTTTCATCGCGCCGACCGGCGGGCGGTGGGGCGGTGCTCGGTCGGCTGGCGGGTCGTGTGCCTGCGGCCGGTCCCCGCGTCGTCGAGGGCCACACGACCCCGGCGCCTGGCGCCCGACGACCTCGGCCGTCCCGACTGTCGTGGCCCGTCCAGACCCCGCGTCGACCGGAGACCTCGCCCCTGACCGCAGGGGGTGTGCTGCCGCGGACGCGGGCCCCGAGATACTTCAGCACGTGAACGATCCGTTCGTCGTCTGCCTGGTCGCCGCGGGTGTCGCGCTGCTGACCGTCGTCGTCTCGATGGGTGCCGCTGCCGTGCGCGCCAAGCAGCTCGACAAGGTCGCCGTCGTCGACGTCGCCTGGGGCGCGGGCTTCGTGCTCGTCGCGGTGGTCGGCGCCGTCGTCGGCACGATCGTCGACGAGGGCGAGGTGTGGCGGCGCTGGCTGCTGGTCGTCCTGGTGGCGCTGTGGGGCGGCCGGCTGTTCTGGCACGTGCGCTCGCGCGCGATCGGCGAGCACGGCGGCAAGGAGGACCCGCGCTACGCCGAGATGCTGGGTGGGGCGCCGTCCGAGGTCGGCATGGGCACCGCGGTCAAGCGGGTCTTCCTGGTGCAGGGGTTCGCCCAGTGGTTCGTGGCGCTGCCGGTGACCGCGGGCGTCGTGCTCGACGCGCCGTGGTGGCCGGCGGTCGTCGTCGGCGTCGTGGTGTGGGCGGTCGGCATGTTCTTCGAGACCGTCGGCGACCGCCAGCTCGCCGCCTACAAGGCGCAGCCGCGCGAGAGCCGCCCGAAGGTGATGGACCAGGGCCTGTGGGCCTGGACCCGCCACCCCAACTACTTCGGCGACGCCGCGGTCTGGTGGGGGCTGTGGCTGGTCGGCGGTCTCGCGTCGGGCTGGGTCGCCGGGCTCGCCACGGTGCTGTGCCCGATCGCGATGACGCTGTTCCTGCGCAACGTCACCGGCGCCAAGCTGCTCGAGAAGACGATGATGAAGCGCGAGGGCTTCCCCGAGTACGCCGAGCGGGTGCCGATGTTCTTCCCGCGGCCCCCGCGTCGTGCCTGACGCTCCCCCCGCCACGGCGCCGGGCTGGTCGGCGCACGTCGTCGACGTCGGCACCGGCGAGGTGCTGCTGAGCGAGGACGCCGACGCGGTGCGCCGCACGGCCAGCGTCGCGAAGGTGCTGCTGCTGACCGCGCTCGCCGAGGCGGTCGAGGCCGGCGACGTCGAGCCCGACGAGCCGCTCGACCGCTCGGTCACGCCGCGCGTCGCCGACTCGGGGCTGTGGCACCGGATGACGACCACGACGCTGCCGGTCGACGACGTCGCGCTGCTCGTCGGCACGGTCAGCGACAACTGGGCCACCAACGTGCTCGTCGCGCGGCTCGGCCTGGCGCGGGTGCAGGCCGTCGCCACGTCGTCCGGCCTCGACGACACCCAGCTCTGGGACCTCGTGCGCGACGCGCGCGGCCCCGGCGACGTCGCCACCCTCAGCACCGGGACGGCGCGCGCCTGGGCCGGCGTGATGGCGCGGCTGCACGCCGGCACCTGGTCGGGCGCGGCCGTCTCGGCGCGGGTGCTCGGGTGGCTGGCGGGCGGCGTCGACCACTCGATGGTGGCCGGAGGCCTGGCCCGCGACCCGCTGGTCGCCGACGCGCGGCTGGTGAGCAAGACCGGCACGGACGACGGCGTGCGCGCCGACGTCGGGCTGGTGCGCGGGACGCAGCGGAACCTCGCCTACGCCGTGCTGTGGAACGGCCCGGAGGCGGAGGCGCCCGACGTCCTGGACCGGATGCGGGCGCTGGGCGCACGACTGCGCGCCGTCGTCGAGGACGCCGGCACAGAGGGCGCAGGAGGAGGGACCCCGGCCCGAGCCGGCGTCACCCCCCAGGACCCGGATGCGCCTCGCGGGCCTGGGACATCGAAGTCCGCGTGAGCGGAACTCCTCCCTGGTTGGCGACTCTCCCCAGTGCCGCCGGCACAAGCGTGTCAGGTGCTCCGAGCCCGCGGTATGGCCCGGTCGGGCCGGTCCGAAGTGACTAGACCGGGCTAGTCATCTCGGGTGGCACGACTCTGACCGGTCAGTGGGGCGCGCGGTCGTCGGGGCGCACCGCGAACGGCGCGGTCGGCGGCGGCGGCGGGGGCGGGGGGTCGAAGGCCCGCGGCGCGGTGGGGCGGACGTCGTCCCGGGGCCGGTCGGCCGGGTCGGGGACGGCGACCGACGCCCCCTGCAGCGTCGGCTCGCGGGCGCCGGGGTCGAGCACGATCTCGTGCGTGCCGCCGTCGCGGCCGTCGAAGCGCACCGTGACGGTCTCGAAGCCCTTGTGCCGCTGCATCTGGGCGTACATCGCGTAGGCACGGCGGTCGGCCTCGGTGAGGTCGACGGAGTCGGTGAACGGCGTGAGCAGTGCTCTCGGCCAGAGCCGGCGGGTGCGGACGACGTTGACCTCGACGCCGAGCACCGCCATGACCGCGGCGATGTAGATGATGCCGATGAGCCCGAGGACGAAGCCGAACGTCTGGTTGAGCGAGGTCGGACCGGTGAGCACGTTGGTGGCGTAGTAGGTGCCGAGCCACTGCAGGCCCTGCCACAGCACGGCCACGGTGAACCCGCCGGGGAGGGCCTGGCGGTAGCGCAGGCGTCCGGCTGCGGCGAAGCGCATCAGGAAGGTCAGCACGAGCCCGACGACCACGACGGTGCCCGCCCAGATGGCCAGCTTGATGGTGGTGTTGATGCCGGCCCCGAAGACCTCGGTGTTGCTGCCGAGCGCCGAGAACACCGAGACGCCGATGACGGCGAGACCGGCGAAGAACAGCAGCAGCAGGCTCTTGAGCCGCAGCAGGAACGGGTTGGGCCGGCTGTTGCGCGGGATGGCCCAGGCGGTGGCCATGAGGTTCTGGATGGCCTGGCCGAGCCCGAGCGCGCCGTACAGCGCAGCCGTCGCCCCGAGCACGACGGCACCGGTGGAGCCCTGCAGCCCCTTGGGCCGGCCGAGCTGCTCGCCGACGATCGGGAACTGCCTCAGCGCAGAGTTGAGCACCTGGTCCTGCAGCTCGGGGTTGCCCTGCAGGATGAAGCCGAAGATGGACGACGCCAGCAGCAGCAGCGGGAAGATCGCGATGAAGGCGTAATAGCTGATCGCGGCCGCGAGGTAGTTGCCCTGGTCGTCGAAGAACTTGTAGATCACGGCGAGCGGGAAGCCGAAGACCGAGAAGCGTCGCTGGGTGCGGTCGACCCCGCTCACGACCCCCATGCGGCACCCATGGGGAAAATGTTATCCGTGTGGCGCGCCGGCGGGGGTTCTGTCGGTCGCACGATCCGAGCGATCGCACGGATCAGGTAGCCCGGGGGCCGGTTCCCGCGCACGATCCGAGCGATCGCACGGATCAGGTAGCCCGAAGGCCGGTTCCCGCGCACGAACCGAGCGATCGCACGGATCAGGCCGCCCGGAGCCCCGATCCCGCGCACCAACCGAGCGATCGCACGGATCAGGCCGCCCGGAGCCCCGATCCCGCGCACCAACCGAGCGATCGCACGGATCAGGCCGCCCGGAGCCCCGATCCCGCGCACCAACCGAGCGATCGCGCGGATCAGGCCGCCCGGAGCCCCGAGCTGACGCATGGACCGGACCGCCGGGAGGGGCCCCGACCCGAGCGGGGCCGGACCCCAGGGCGCACGGATCCGAGGAGCCCGGCACTCGCCGACCCCGCAGCTACCACGGGGTTCAGTAGGACTTCGGGAGGCCGAGGGAGTGCATGGCCACGTAGTTGAGGATCATCTCCCGGCTGACGGGGGCGATGCGGCCGACGCGGGCGGCGACGAGCAGGCCGGCCATGCCGTACTCCTGACTGGCGCCGTAGCCGCCGTGGGTCTGGACGGCGCGGTCGACGGCGTCGCAGGCGGCCTCGGCGGCGGCGTACTTGGCCATGTTGGCGGCCTCTCCGGCGGCGGCCTCGTCGCCGGCGTCGTAGAGGGCGGCGGCCTTCTGGGTCATCAGCCGGGCCATCTCGATCTCGATGTGGCTCTGGGCAAGCGGGTGGGCGATGGCCTGGTGGCCGCCGATGGGCCCCTGGAAGACGGTGCGCTCCTTGGCGTAGGCGGTGGCGCGCTCGAGGGCGTAGCGGGCGAGGCCGGTCGAGAAGGACGCCGCCATGATCCGCTCGGGGTTGAGGCCGGCGAACAGCTGCACGAGGCCGCCGTCGATGTTCTCGGCGCCGCCGACGAGCGCGTCGCCGGGCAGGCGCACGTCGTCCAGGAAGACGGTGAACTGCCGCTCGGGGCTGACGATCTCCATCGGGATCGCGGTGTACTCGACGCCCTCGGCGCTCGTGGGGACGACGAACAGGCAGGGCTTGAGCTTGCCGGTGCGGGCGTCCTCGGTGCGGGCGACGACGAGCACGTGGTCGGCCTCGTCGACGCCGGAGATCCAGATCTTGCGGCCGCTGAGCACCCAGCCGTCGCCGTCGCGGCGGGCGGTGGTGGTGATGTTGTGGGTGTTGGTGCCCGCGTCGGGCTCGGTGATGGCGAAGGCCATGGTGCCGGTGCCGTCGCAGATGCCGGGCAGCCAGCGCCGCTTCTGCTCCTCGGTGCCGTAGCGGGAGATGACGGTGCCGCAGATCGCCGGGCTGACGACCATGAGCAGCAGCGGGCAGCCCTGGGCGGCGAGCTCCTCGCAGACGGCGGCGATGTCGCCGACGCCGCCCCCGCCGCCGCCGTACTCCTCGGGCACGTTGATGCCGAGGTAGCCGAGCCGGCCGATCTCGAGCCACAGCTCGGTGGTCTTCTCGCCGGCGCGGGCGCGCTCGGTGAACCACTCGCGGCCGTAGGACGCCGCCAGCTTGGCGACCTGACGGCGCAGCTCCTGCCGCTCCTCGGTCTCGGTGAAGGTGGTCATCACTGCTCCCCTGCGCTCGGTGCTGCGTCGGTGTCGGTGTCCGTGCCTGTGCCTGCTGCCTCGACCACGGCCAGCACCTCGCCGGCGGCGACCTGCGCCCCGGTGGTGACGCCGACCTGCGCCACGACGCCGTCGTGCGGCGCGGTGACGGTGTGCTGCATCTTCATGGCCTCGAGCACCAGGACGGCGTCGCCGGCGCTCACCTCGGCGCCCGCCTCGACCGCGATCGAGACGACGGTGCCGGGCATCGGGGCGAGCAGGCTGCCGCGGGCGTGGCTCGCCGCGGGGTCGGCGAACCGCGGCACCACCGTGAACCGGGTGTGGCCGGTGGGGCCGTCGACGTCGACGCGCCGCTCGTCGTCCGCGTCGAGGGAGACGTCGTAGGCGGTGATGACGCCGTCCATCTCGAGCGTGACCCGCTCCGGCGAGGCCTCGGCGACGGTGAACCCGTCGAGGCGGTAGCCGTCGCGGCCGCCGTACCACTCCACCACGGTGGTGTGGCCGTCGCGCTCGAGCTCGGTGCGCTGCGGCTGGCTCACCACGTTGCGCCACGCCACCGGCACGCCCTGCTGGACGACGCGCGCGGCCCGCGCCCGCTCGGCCAGCGCGATCGCGGCGGCCACGGCGGTCTCGGGGTGCGGCTCGACCTCGACCACCGGCGGGTGCTCGGCGAGGAAGGCGGTGTCGACGCGGCCGGCGACGAAGTCGGGGTGGGTGAGCAGCCCGACGAGCTGGTCGCGGTTGGTGGCGAGGCCGTGGATGCGGGCCCGGCGCAGCGTCGCGGCCAGCTTGCGGGCCGCCTGCTCGCGCGTCGAGGCGTGCGCGATCACCTTCGCCAGCATGGCGTCGTAGTGGGTGCCGACCTCGCTGCCCGACTCGACGCCGGCGTCGACGCGGATGCCGACGTCGTCCGGGATCTCGAATCGGGTGAGCCGGCCGCTCTGCGGCGCGTAGTCGGCGGTGGGGTCCTCGGCGTAGAGCCGCACCTCGATGGCGTGCCCGAGCGGGTCGGGGTGGCCGGTGACCACCAGGCCCTCGGCCACGGCGAGCTGCAGCTCGACGAGGTCGACGCCGTGCACCGCCTCGGTGACGGGGTGCTCGACCTGCAGCCGGGTGTTCATCTCGAGGAAGGAGAAGACGTCGCGCTCGACGTCGTAGAGGAACTCCACCGTGCCGGCGCCGAGGTAGTCGATGGCCGCGGCGGCCAGGCGCGCGGCCTCGTGCATGGCCTGCCGGGTGGGGTCGGACAGGCCCGGCGCCGGGGTCTCCTCGACGACCTTCTGGTGGCGTCGCTGCAGCGAGCAGTCACGCTCGCCGAGCACGATGACGCCGTCCTCGGTGCCGAGCACCTGCACCTCGACGTGACGGCCCTTCTCGACGTAGTGCTCGACGAAGACGCGGCCGTTGCCGAAGGCCGACTCGGCCTCGGCGCGCGCCTGCTCCAGCTCGGCGTCCAGCGCCTCGAGCGTGCGGACGACGCGCATGCCGCGCCCGCCGCCGCCTGCGTCGGCCTTGACCAGCAGCGGCAGGTCGTCGGCCGTCGGCTCGCGCAGCACGCGCAGCACCGGGACGCCGACCTCGGCCATGATCCGCTTGGCCTCGACCTTCGAGCCCATCGCCTCGATGGCGTCGGGCGGCGGGCCGACCCAGGTGAGCCCCACCGCCATCACCGCACGGGCGAAGTCGGCGTTCTCGCTGAGGAACCCGTAGCCGGGATGGACGGCGTCGGCCCCGGCCCGCTTCGCCGCCTCGATCAGCAGGTCGGCGCGCAGGTAGGTCTCGGTGGGGCTGACCCCGGGCAGCCGGACGACGTGGTCGGCCTCGCGCACGTAGGGCAGCCCGGCGTCGGCGTCGGAGTGCACCGCCACGGTCTCGATGCCGAGACGGCGGCAGGTGCGGAAGACCCGGCTGGCGATCTCGCCCCGGTTGGCCACGAGGAGTCGGGTGATCATCGGCTGGCTCCTGTCAACGGTGGTCGAGGTGCGCTCGACGCTGGTCGAGGTGCGCCCGACGCTGGTCGAGGTGCGAGGAGCCCTGGCGACGAGCCTCGAGACCACGCACCGTCGGTGCGGACGTTCGCGTGCACCCTGCGAGGTCTCGAGGCTCCTCCCTCGTTCCTCGGTCGGAGCGCCTCGACCACCGTCACGGCCGGAACACCCCGTAGCCGCCGGCCCCGGACCAGGGCCTGTTCTCGATCACCGACAGGCAGATCGCCAGCACGGTGCGGGTGTCGCGGGGGTCGATGACGCCGTCGTCGTAGAGCATCCCCGAGAGCACGAACGGCAGCGACTGCTCCTCGACCTGCTGCTCGACGGCGGCCTTGATCGCGGCGAACCCCTCGGCGTCGAAGGTCTCGCCCTTCGCCTCGGCCGAGCCGCGCGCGACGATCTCGAGGACGCCGGCCAGCTGCGCCGGGCCCATCACCGCCGACTTCGCGCTGGGCCAGGTGAACAGGAACCGCGGGTCGTAGGCGCGGCCGTTCATGCCGTAGTTGCCGGCCCCGTAGGAGGCGCCCATGATCACCGTCAGGTGCGGCACGGTGGAGTTGCTGATGGCGTTGATCATCATCGCGCCGTGCTTGATGATGCCGCCCTGCTCGTACTCCTCGCCGACCATGTAGCCGGTGGTGTTGTGCAGGAACAGCAGCGGCGTGTCGCTCTGGTTGGCCAGCTGCACGAACTGCGTGGCCTTCTGCGCCTCCTGGCTGAACAGCACGCCCTGGGCGTTGGCCAGGATGCCGATCGGCCGGCCGTGGATGCGCGCCCAGCCGGTGACGAGCGAGGGCCCGTAGAGCGGCTTGAACTCGTCGAAGACCGCACCGTTGGTGGCGCTGACGCCGTCGCAGACCCGGGCGATGACCTCGCGCGGGTCGAAGGGCTCCTTGAGGTCGGCCGGCACCAGGTCGAGCAGCTCGTCGGGGTCGGCGTCCGGCTCGGCGAACCCGTCGACAGGCCCAGGGCCCGTGGTCGCTCCCCAGGCGACGGACGGACCCTGGGCCGGTCGCAGCGGCTTGCGGTGGTTCAGCCGGGCCACGATGCGGCGTCCGATGCGCAGCGCGTCGTGCTCGTCGTCGGCGAGGTAGTCGGCCAGCCCGCTGGTGCGGGCGTGCATCTCGGCACCACCGAGGGCCTCGTCGTCGGCGTCCTCGCCGGTGGCCATCTTCACCAGCGGCGGGCCGCCGAGGAACACCTTGGCGCGCTCGCGCACCATCACGGTGTAGTCGCTCATGCCGGGCACGTAGGCGCCGCCGGCGGTGGAGTTGCCGAAGACGATGGCGATCGTCGGGTTCTTGGCGGCGCTGGCGCGGGTGATGTCGCGGAACAGGCGACCGCCGGGGATGAAGATCTCCTTCTGCGTGGGCAGGTCGGCGCCGCCGGACTCGACGAGGGCCACCGTGGGCAGCCCGTTCTCCTCCGCGACCTGCGCGGCCCGGAAGACCTTCTTGACCGTGAACGGGTTGGAGGCGCCGCCCTTGACCGAGGGGTCGTTGGCGGTGATGACGCACTCCACGCCCTCGATGACGCCGATGCCGGTGACCACCGACGCGCCGACGGTGAAGTCGGAGCCCCACCCGGCCAGCGGGCTCAGCTCGAGGAAGGCCGAGCCCTCGTCGACCAGCAGCTCGATGCGCTCGCGCGGCAGCAGCTTGCCGCGGTCGTGGTGGCGCCGGACGCTGCGCTCGCCACCGCCGGCGACGGCGACGGCGTGCTGCTCGTCGAGCTCGGCGAGGCGGGTCTGCATCGCCTCGCGGTGGGTCGTGGTCACGACTCCAGGACCTTCTTCATGCGCTCCAGCGTGGTGCGCATGCCCTTCTCGTTGGTGCGGCCGCGCAGCCGGCCGAGCACCAGCCAGTAGAGCCGGGTCGGCAGCGACGGCTCCATGCGGAAGTACTCGGTGACCACCGTCCGCTGCCCCTGCGCCTCGAGCCGGTAGCCCCAGTTGTTGACCGTCACCTTCTCGGTGCCGACGGCGAACTCGAAGACCTCGTCCTCGACGCACCGGGTGACCCGGCACGGCGACCAGTACGTCGGCCCGACGCCGTTGCGCTTGACGTGGCCGGCGAAGGTGGCGCCGACCTCGGGGCCGGTCGAGCCCTTCGTCCACTTCGCCTCGAAGGTCTCGGGCGAGAACTCGCCGATGCGGGTGACGTCGCTGACGAGCGACCACACCTCGCGCACCGGCGCCTCGATGGTCAGCGACACCTCGCTGCCCAGCGGCTTCAGCAGTCCCATGGGTCCTCCGTCTCAGTCGTTCACGTCGTGTAGCCGAGCAGTCTCGCGGCCAGGTCGGTCAGCACCTCGGTCGACCCGCCGCCGATGGGCAGCAGGCGTGCGTCGCGGTGGTGCCGCTCGACCTCGGTGCCGTGCAGGTAGCCGGTGCCGCCGTGCAGCTGCACGGCCCGGTCGGTGACCACGTCGGCGGCCTCGCAGGCGGTCTGCTTGGCCAGGCAGGCCTCGGCGATCACGCTCTCGCCGGCCACGTGGCGGCGGGCGACCTCCCGCACGTAGGTGCGGGCCACCTCGACCCGGCGGTGCATCTCGACCAGCGTGTGCCGCACGACCTGGTTGGCCACGAGCGGCTTGCCGAAGGTCTCCCGCTCGCGGCAGTGCTGCGCGGTGAGGGCCAGCGAGCGGCCGGCGATGCCGTAGGCGTGCACGGCCAGGGCGAGGCGCTCGACGACGAACTGCTCGGCGATCTGGAGGAACCCCGTGCCCTCGGCGCCGACCAGGTTCGCCACGGGCACGCGGGCGTCGGCGAAGCCGAGGTCGGCGGTGTCGGAGCAGTGCCAGCCCGTCTTGGCGAGCACCCGGTCGACGGTGAAGCCCGGAGTGCCCTTCTCGACCACGAGCAGCGAGATGCCCCCGTGCCCGGGCCCGCCGGTGCGTACCGCGGTGGTGACGAAGTCGGCGCGCGAGCCGGAGGTGATGAACGCCTTGGCGCCGTTGACGACGTAGTGGTCGCCGTCGCGCACGGCGGTGGTGCGCAGCGCGGCGACGTCGGAGCCGCCGCCGGGCTCGGTGACCGCGAGCGAGCCGATGGTCTCGCCGGCGAGCGTGGGGCGCACGAATCGGTCGACGAGGTCGGCGTCGCCGGTGACGGCGAGGTGGGGCAGCGCGATGCCGTGGGTGAACAGCGCCGCCATCAGCCCGGACGACGCCCCCGCGGCGAGCATGCCCTCCTGCAGGTCGATCGTGTCGAGCAGGTCGCCGCCCTCGCCGCCGACCTCGGCCGCGAAGCCGACGCCGAGCAGGCCCTGCTGTGCCGCGGCCGCGTGCAGCTCGCGCGGGACGGCGCCGTCGTCCTCCCAGCGCTGCAGGTGGGGCACCACCTCGCGGCGCGTGAACTCGGCGCCGAGCTCGCGGACGGCGGTCATGCCGCTCACAGCAGTGCCTCCGGCACCGGGACGACGCGCGAGCGCGCCCACTCCCCCAGCCCCTTGGCCTGCGGGTCGAAGCGGGTCGAGGCCGCGACGCCCTCGCCGAGCAGCCCGCGCAGCAGCACGTTGACCGCCCCGAGGTGCGGCAGCGGGTGCACCTCGACGGTGTCGGCGGGCAGGTCGCGCGCCTCGGGCAGCAGGTCGCGGACGGCGTCGGGGGTGACGAAGGCGGTGAGCCAGGCGACCCGGGCGGCGTGCAGACCGGGGTCGGCGCCGAGGTCGTGGGCGACCCACAGGCCGAGGTTGGCGTCGCCGCCCTTGTCGCCGGAGCGGGCGTGCACGAACGTGCCGAGCGGCAGGTCGCGGGTCGAGCCGTCGGTGGCGCTGGTGGCGCCGGACGGGGCGGGCGGGGCGGGCGGGGTCGGCGCGGCGTGCTCGGACGTCGGCGGGTCGGGCACGACCTCGCGCCGTCCGTCGGCGTGGACGACGGTCTGGGTCACCTCGGCCCGGTCGACGTGGGCGGCGCGGTAGACGCCGTAGGGGGTGGGCCGCGCGGGCGGCGCGGTGAGCGTGAAGCCGGGGTAGGAGGCCAGCGCGAGCTCGACGAACGGCTCGGTGAACGCCTTGCCGACCGGGTCGGCGTCGGCGTCGCGGGCGGTGACCCGCAGCAGGCACGAGGCGGCCTCCTCGGTCTCGCCCCCGGCCCGCGCGACGGCGGTGCGCTCCCAGGTGACCGACGCGGCGGTGAGCCGGGGCTCGACCCGGGCGCGCACCCAGTCGGCCTTGGCCTCGACGTCGAGCCCGGTGAGCACGAGCTCGACGCGGTTGCGGTGGCCGCCGAGGGTGTTGACGCACACCTTCAGCCGCGGCGGCGGGGCGCTGCCGCGGACGCCGCGCACGGCCACGCGGTCGGGGCCGGCCGGCTCGAGCCGCACGGAGTCGAGGTGGGAGGTGACGTCGGGGCCGAGGTAGCGCGCGGTCTGGATCTCGTAGACCAGCTGCGCGGTGACGGTGTCGACGGTGACCGCGCCGCCCGTGCCGGGGTGCTTGGTGACCACGCAGGAGCCGTCGGCGGCGATCTCGGCGAGCGGGAAGCCGAGCGGGCGGTCGAGCGCGCCCGCGGGCAGCCGGGTGAAGCCGCTGAAGTTGCCGCCGGTGGCCTGGGTGCCGCACTCGAGCACGTGCCCGGCGACGACGGCGCCGGCCAGGGCGTCGTGGTCGTCGGGCGCCCAGCCGTGGTGGGCCACGGCCGGGCCGACCACCAGCGAGGCGTCGGTGACGCGGCCCGCGACCACGACCTGCGCTCCCTCGCGCAGCGCGGCGGCGACGCCGAGGCCGCCGAGGTAGGCGTTCGCGGTGAGGGCGCCCTCGATGCCGAGCTCGCCCGCCCGGTCGCGCAGGTCGTCGCCCTCGACGTGCGCGACCGCGACGTCGAGGCCGAGCCCGCGCGCGACGTCCCGCACCCGCTCGGCGAGCCCGGCGGGGTTGAGGCCGCCCGCGTTGCTGACGATGCGGACGCCGCGCTCGAGCGCCAGGCCGAGGCAGTCCTCGAGCTGGCGCAGGTGGGTGCGCGCGTAGCCGAGCGCGGGGTCCTTCATGGTGTCGCGGCCGAGGATGAGCATGGTCAGCTCGGCGAGGTAGTCGCCGGTGAGGACGTCGAGCGGGCCGCCCTCGAGCATCTCGCGCATCGCCGAGAGGCGGTCGCCGTAGAAGCCGGAGCAGTTGCCGACCAGCAGCACGTCGGCAGGCTCGGGAACCGTGGTCATCGGGGGCTCCGGCCCTCGCCGGGCGGGCCGGCGAAGCACTGGGCGACGTCGAGCCAGGCGTCGGCACCGGGGCCCTCGGCGACGAGGTCGGTGTCGGCGCGGTGCACGCGCTGGGTGACGAGCAGGCAGAAGTCGAGCGCGCTGCCGGTGACGCGCTCGGGGGCGTCGTCCGGGCCGAACGCCCAGGTGGTGCCGCCGGGACCGGTGAGCTCGACGCGCACCTCGCCGTCGGGCACCGTCCGGCCGTGGGTGACGAAGGCGTGCCCGCGGGTGCGCACACCGAGGTGCGCGACGTGGCGCAGCCGGTCGCTGACGGGCGGCTCGAGGCCGAGCGCCTCGTGCACGTCGACCGAGTGCGCCCAGGTCTCCATCAGCCGCGCGGTGGCCATCGACGTGGCCGACATCGGCGGGCCGAACCACGGCATGCGCTCGCCGGCGGGACGGGCGGCCAGCGCCGCGGCCAGCGCGGCCCGGCCCTCCCGCCAGCGGGCCAGCACGAGCTCGCGGGGCTCGGCGGCGATCGCGTGTGCGCCGGCGTCGACGAAGCCGTCGGGGTCGGCCAGCGCCTGGTGGACGACGGCGTCCCAGCGCTGCTGGTCGGTGGCGGCGAGGGTGGCGACCTCGTCGGTCCAGGCGAGGTGGGCGACCTGGGTGGCGACGGTCCAGCCGGCGGCCGGGGTGGGCGTCGTCCAGCCCTGGTCGCCGGCGCGCTCGACGACGGCGGCGAGCGCGCCCGACTCGGCGTCGAGGTCGGCGAGCAGGCCGTCCAGCAGGCCGTCGGTCGGTCGGGTCACGAGGCCTCCTGCAGCCGGGTGTCGAGCACGTCGGCCCAGCGGTCGAGGATGCGACGCCGGCGGCTGGCGTCGTCGGTGATGGTGGCGGCCAGGCCGAGGCCGCGGACGAGGTCGAGGGTGGCCTGCACGAGCTCGCGGACGCCGGGCCGGGACTCGTCGGCGCCGAGCACGTCGACGGTGAGGCGGTGGGTCTCGCGGCCCACCCGCTGCTCGAGGGGGGCGACGGCGGCGAGCAGCGTGGCGTCGGTGCGGGCGGCCACCCACAGCTCGAGCGCGGCGGTGAAGACCGGCGAGGTGAAGTGGTCTCCGAGCATCCGCAGCACGGCGCGGGTGCGTCGCGGGCCGCCGGGCAGGGCCGCGGCGGCGGCGCTCAGCTCGGCGCCGCGGACGACGGTGAGGTGCTCGACGGCGGCCAGCACGAGGTCGTTCTTGGTCGGGAAGTGGTGCAGCTGGGCGCCGCGGCTGACGCCCGCCCGCTCGCTGACCAGCGTGGTCGACGTCCCGGCGAAGCCACGCTCGACCAGCAGCTCGACGGTGGCCTCGAGCAGGCGGGCCCGCATGGCGCGGGTGCGCTCCTCCTGCGGCACGCGGGTCGCCGTCACGCCCTCGACCCTCCCCCACGCGACAACAAACAGTCAAGGCTGACTCTTTGTTGGTCTAGCGCTCTCGGTCGGGCTGCCGGGTGCACCAGAGCGCCCAGACCACCAGCAGGGGCTGGAAGAACAGCCGGACGACGCGGCCGGCGTCGGTGTCGAGACCGAACGACGTCGAGTCGTTCACGGCCTGCCACACGTTGCCCGGGAAGACGGCGACGAAGAACGCCGCGACCACCCAGCCGAGCGCGCGCAGCCGGTGGGGTGCGACGAGCGGCACCGCCAGCAGCGCGGCGCCGAGCACCAGTTCGACCAGGCCCGAGACGACGACGATCGCCTCGCGCCACGGCAGGAAGGTCGGCACCTGGCCGAGGAACTCGTCGAGGACCACCAGGTGCGCCACGCCCGCGAACAGCAGGAAGGCGCCGAGCAGCACGCGGGCGACGGCGCGGGCGGTCCTCATCGGGCCATCATCGGTACGTCAGGTGGTCGCCGGCGAGGTGGGAGTGCTCGTTGAGGGTGAGCAGCCGGGCGCCGGTGGAGCCGACGAGCACGCGGGTGACGCCGGCGTTGACCAGGGTGGCGTTGAGCCGGCCCCACAGGCGGCCACGCCCGGCGGCGTCCGCGTCGGGGTCGGCCAGCCGCGCCGCGACGACGCCGATCGGCCCACCCGAGGTGACGACGACCGCGGTGCGGTCGGGTCCGGCGTGCTCGAGGGCGCGGGCGAGGGCGCCGTCGATCCGGGCGGTGAACTCGGCGTGGCTCTCGGCGTGCTCGCCGACGCCGGCGACCCACCGGGCGGTCGCCTCCTCGAAGGCCCGCTGGAAGGCGCGGCGGTCGAGCCCCGACGCCGCCAGGTCGGTGTAGCCCTCGACCACGGCGAGGTGGTCGAACTCGTCCCAGCCCTCGTCGACGACGACGTCCGGGTCACCCCAACCGGCCCCCTCGACCATCGCGGCGAGCGTCTCGCGGTGCCGCCGCAGCCCGCCCCGCAGCACCGCGGTCGGCCGCACGCCCTGCCCGGCCAGCCACGCCCCGAGCCGGCGTCCCTGCTCGTGCCCGACGTCGGACAGCACGTCGTAGTCGGCCGCCCCGAACGACGCCTGGCCGTGTCTCACCAGCAGCAGCCGCCCCACCCCGGGCATGTTACTGACCGGATCGGCCACGCGCCCGAGCGCCGGAGGGCCTGTACCGAGCGATCGCTCGCTTCGTGCCGCCCGACGGTCGGATCGGGTGTCTGACCCGTGCGATCGCTCGGTTCGTGCCACCCGACGGTCGGATCAGGCGCCTGAACCGTGCGATCGCTCGGTTCGTGCCACCCGACGGCCGGATCGGGCGCCTGAACCGTGCGATCGCTCGGTTCGTGCCACCCGACGGCCGGATCAGGCGCCTGAACCGTGCGATCGCTCGCTTCGTGCCACCCGACGGCCGGATCGGGCGCCTGAACCGTGCGATCGCTCGCTTCGTGCCACCCGACGGCCGGATCGGGCGCCTGAACCGTGCGATCGCTCGG
>NZ_BAABKG010000001.1:475474-575773 GCF_039543705.1 Nocardioides marinquilinus | reverse complement strand
CAGGCGCCTGAACCGTGCGATCGCTCGCTTCGTGCCACCCGACGGCCGGATCGGGCGCCTGAACCGTGCGATCGCTCGCTTCGTGCCACCCGACGGCCGGATCGGGCGCCTGAACCGTGCGATCGCTCGGTTCGTGCCACCCGACGGCCGGATGACAGACTCGCGCCGTGCGCGCGCTCTCCCTCCTGCTCGTCGGTGGGCTCGTCGTGCTCGCGGGGTGCAACACCGACTACGAGCAGGACGACGTGGTGCCCGACGCCGAGACGGTGCGGCCGGGGGTGGCGGCGCTGTACGCCGGCCTCGACCCGACGCCCGCCGAGCTCGCCGAGGGCGAGTGCTTCGCGGACGCGCTGCTCGACCGCCTGACCCCGGAGGACCTCGTGGTCGCCGGCGTGCTCACTGACGACGGCGACCCCGCCGCGGCGGTGCCGATGCTCGACCGCGACACGGCCGCGGTGTGGGTCGACGTGCAGGCCGGCTGCGCCGAGTACGCCCAGGTCGCCGGCCGCGCCGCCGCCGAGCTCGACCCCGACGTCGACCCCGACGTCTACGCCCGCTGCCTCGACGAGGCGGTCAGCGCCGACGACCAGCGCACCGCCCTGGTCACCACGCTCAGCGGTGGCGTCGACACCCCGATCGTCGCCGAGCTGACCGCCGCGCAGGCCGCCTGCGCCCAGGAGGCGGGCGGGGCGAGCGCCGACCCCGCCGTCGAGCCCACCGACGAGGCCTCGGCGCAGGTGCGCGCCGGGCTCGTCGACCTCTACCTGAACGACACGCGCTCGTTGCAGCGCGTCACCGAGGGCGAGTGCTTCGTCGACGCCTTCCTCCAGCGCCGCTCGGTGCCGCAGCTGGTGCTCGCGGAGGTCATCGACGAGACCGGCCGCGTCGTCCCCGACCTGCCGCGGCTCGACCTCGAGACCGCCCGCGCCTGGGTCGACGCCGAGACCGCCTGCGTCGCTCCGCTCGACGCGCTCACCCGCGAGCTGCGCGCCGACGCCGAGCCGGGCGACCGGCCCGCCCGCACCGCGCTGCGCCAGTGCCTCTCGACCACCCTGGACGCCGACCAGGTGCGGGCCGCACTCGTGCAGCGGCTCACGCAGGGCTCGGGCAGCGCCGAGGCCGCCGCGCTCGCCCGGGCTCAGCAGGACTGCGTCGACGCGGCGCGGCCGACGGGCTGAGCCCGCCGGCCGGGCCTCGTCGTCTATCTCAGTCCGAGGTCACTGGTTCTGCGGGAACCCCAGGTTGAGCCCGCCGTGGCTCGGGTCGAGCCACCGCGCCGTCACGGCCTTCTCGCGCGTGAAGAAGTCGATGCCGGAGGGGCCGTAGGCCTTGGCGTCGCCGAACAGCGAGGCCTTCCAGCCGCCGAAGGAGTGGTAGGCCACCGGCACCGGGATCGGCACGTTGATGCCGACCATGCCGACCTCAACCTCGCGCTGGAAGCGCCGGGCGGCGCCGCCGTCGTTGGTGAAGATCGCGGTGCCGTTGCCCCACGGGCTGCCGTTGATCAGCTCGAGGCCCTCCTCGTAGGTCGCCACGCGCACCACCGAGAGCACCGGCCCGAAGATCTCGTCGCGGTAGACCGTCGAGCTCGTGGGCACCTTGTCAACCAGCGACGGGCCGAGCCAGAAGCCGTCGGCCGCGCCGTCGGGCTCGACACCGCGCCCGTCGACCACCACGGCCGCGCCGTCGTCGTTCGCCACGTCGAGGTAGCCGGCCACCTTGTCGCGGTGCTCGCGGGTGATCAGCGGCCCCATGTCGGCCGCCCCGCGGCCGTCGCCGGTGACCAGCTTGCCCATGCGGTCGCGCACCTTCTCGACCAGCTCGTCGCCGACGGGGTCGACGGCGAGCACCACCGAGATGGCCATGCAGCGCTCGCCGGCCGAGCCGAACCCGGCGTTGACCGCGGCGTCGGCGGCGAGGTCGAGGTCGGCGTCCGGCAGCACCAGCATGTGGTTCTTGGCGCCGCCGAGGGCCTGCACCCGCTTGCCGTGCGCGGTGGCGGTCTCGTAGACGTACTGCGCGATCGGGGTCGAGCCGACGAAGCTGATCGAGGCGACGTCGGGGTGCACGAGCAGCGCGTCGACGGCCTCCTTGTCACCGTGGACGACGTTGAAGACGCCCGGCGGCAGCCCGCACTCGGTGAGCACCTCGGCCATCCAGTTGGCCACCGAGGGGTCCTTCTCCGACGGCTTGAGCACGACGCAGTTGCCGGCGGCGATGGCCAGCGGGAAGAACCACAGCGGCACCATGGCCGGGAAGTTGAACGGGCTGATGATGCCGACGACGCCCAGCGGCTCCTTGACCGAGTAGACGTCGACGTCGGTCGAGACGTTGAGGCTGTGGCTGCCCTTGGTCAGGTGCGGCATGGCGCAGGCGAACTCGACGACCTCGAGGCCGCGCGCCACCTCGCCGGCGGCGTCGCCGAGCACCTTGCCGTGCTCGGAGGTGAGGATGGCGGCCAGCTCGTCGCGGCGCGAGTGCAGCTGCTCGCGGAAGGCGAACATCACCGTCTGCCGCTTGGCGATCGAGGCGTTGCGCCAGCCCGTCGGACCGCCGAAGGCGTCCTTGGCGGCCGCCACCGCGGCGTCGACGTCACCCTTGCCCGCGTAGCGCACGTGCTTGGTGACCTCGCCCAGCGCCGGGTCGTAGACCGGGCCGGTGCGCTCGGAGTCGCCCGACGCGGCGGCGCCGGCGATCCAGTGGTCGAGCACCGGCAGGTCGGTGCGGTCGTCGGGGCGGGTGTCGGCGGTCATGCGATCTCCTTGTCCAGCATGGTGAGCACCTCGTCGTAGATCGGCAGCGCCTGGGCCACCTCGTCGTCGGTGACCACGCAGGGCGGCACGACGTGGATGCGGTTGTCGACGGTGAACGGGATCAGGCCCCGCCTGACGCACTCGCCCTTGGCCTTGGCGACCAACGGCGGCGGCAGCGGCGCCCGGGTGGCGGGGTCGGCGACGAGCTCGAGCGCCCAGAAGACGCCGGTGCCGCGCACCTCGCCGACGACCGGGTGGCGCGCCGCGAGGTCGGCGAGCGCCGGGGCGAGGACGTCGGCGCCGATGCGTCGCGCGTTCTCGACGATGCCCTCGCTCTCCATCGCGTCGATCGAGCCCACGATGGACGCCGCGGCCAGCGGGTGCCCGGAGTAGGTGAGGCCGCCGGGGAAGACGGTCTCGTCGAAGTCGGCCGCGATGGCCTCGTTGATGACGACGCCGCCCACCGGCACGTAGCCGGAGTTCACGCCCTTGGCGAAGGTGATGAGGTCGGGGACGACGTCGTGGGCGTCGAGCGCGAACCACTCGCCGGCGCGGCCGAAGCCGGCCATCACCTCGTCGAGGATGAGCACGATGCCGTGCTCGTCGGCCAGCGCGCGGACGCCGGCGAGGTAGCCCGGCGGCGGCACCATGATCCCGGCGGTGCCGGGGATCGTCTCGAGCAGGATGGCGGCGACGGTGGCGGCGCCCTCGGACTCGACGACGCGGCGCAGGTGGTGCAGCGCGCGCTCGCACTCCTCCTCGGGGGTCGTGGCCCAGAACTCGCTGCGGTAGAGGAACGGGCCGAAGAAGTGCACGTGGCCCGTGGCGTACTCGTTGGGCAGCCGCCGCCAGTCGCCGGTGGCGTTGATCGCCGCGCCGGTGTTGCCGTGGTAGCTGCGGTAGGTCGAGAGCACCTTGCGGCGTCCGGTGTGCAGCCGCGCCATGCGCACGGCGTTCTCGATGGCGTCGGCGCCGCCGTTGGTGAAGAAGACCTTGTCGAGGCCGGCGGGCGCCTTGGCGGTGATGCGCTGCGCGGCCTGGGCGCGCACGAGGCTGCCCGTGGCCGGGCCGATGGTGGCCAGCGTGGCGGCCTGCTCCTGGATGGCGGCCACCACCTTGGGGTGCTGGTGGCCGATGTTGACGTTGACCAGCTGGCAGGAGAAGTCGAGGTACTCGTTGCCGGCGTGGTCCCAGACCTTGGTGCCGAGCCCCCCGGCGATGACGAGCGGGTCGAAGGCCTTCTGCGCCGACCACGAGTGGAAGACGTGGGCCTTGTCGAGCTGCTTGGCGTGCTGGTCGAGATCGGTGTGGACGTCGGTGTCCGTGGTCATCGTCGGTGCTCCTGGTCGTGTCGGGCTGGGGGTGGTGGTTTCGAGGCTCGCACCGCAACCACCGTCACATGACGGTGGTTGAGGTGCGAAGGCCGCTAGGCCTGAGCCTCGAAACCTCCGGTGCGGACGCTCAGTTGCCGCCCTCGTTGAGGGTGACCTCGACGGGCTCGTAGTCGGCGCCGTCGACGTCGACCCCCTCGTCGCGCAGCTCGTCGAGCGCCTGCTCGACGTACTCGTTGGAGTAGGCGGTCTCGGGCGGGTCGTCGGTGATGATGGTCGCGCCGGTCTCGTTCTGGGTGCTCTTCGCGATCTCGACCGTCTGCGCCCAGGCCCCGTCGTCGATGACGCCGATGCCGTTGGTGGAGGGCCAGATCAGCTTGTTGACCTCGTTGGTCATCCACAGCTGGTGGCTCTGACCGAGGGTCGAGCCGGCCGCGGTGACGATCGAGGCGGCCTCCTCCGGGTTGTCGCGGGCGTAGACCCAGCCCTTGATCGAGGCCTTGATGAACGCGACCGTCTGGTCGGCGTACTCCTGGTCCTCGAGCCGGTCGGTGCTGGCCCAGATGGCGTCCTGCAGCATCGCGGTGCCGACGTCGTTCCAGTCGATGACGTTCAGGTCGTCGGGCGAGTAGAGCTCACCGGTGTCGGGGTTGACCGTCTCGAGCACCTGCGCGTACTCGTTGTAGGTCATCGCCTGCGCCGCGTCGATGTCGCCGGCCAGGAAGGCGTTCATGTCGAAGGCCTGCTGCACCAGGTTGATGTCGTCGACGCCGACGCCGTTCTGCTGCATGCCGGCGAACAGCTCCCACTCGTTGCCGAAGCCCCAGCTGCCGACGTTCTTGTCGGCGAGGTCGGCCGGGCCGGTGATGCCGGCGTCCTTGAACGAGATCTGGGTGGTGGCCGAGCGCTCGAAGATCTGCGCGACGTCGGTGATCGCGGCGCCCTGCTCGATCGAGCCGAGCACCTTCGGCACCCAGGCGATCGCGTAGTCGGCGTCGCCGGCGGTCAGCACGTCCTGGGGGACGATGTCGGGTCCGGCCTCGAGGATCTCGACGTCGAGCCCCTCGTCCTCGTAGTAGCCCTGGTCGAGCGCGGCGTAGTAGCCCGCGAACTGGCCCTGGGCCACCCACTGCAGCTGCAGCGTGACGGGCGTCAGGTCGCCGGAGGCCGCGTCGCCCCCGCCGCCGCTGCTGCCGCTGTCGTCGTCGCCGTCGTCCCCGCCGCCGCAGCCGGCCAGCGCGAGCACGAGGGAGGCCGCGACGGCGACCACTCTGGTCGTTGCTCTCATGGTGTCTCCTCGGGTGGTGCGTCAGTGATGCGTGATGGTGCGGGTGGTGCGGGGAGCTCTAGGGGGTGGGGTGGTGGCGCGAGAACCACAGCTCGACGAGCAGCGTGACCACGTAGAAGACGAGGCCGAGCACGATCGCGCCGAAGACGTAGGCCCACGCCAGGGGGTAGTTGCTGCTCGAGGCGGCGGTGGTGATCGACTTGCCCAGCCCGCCGCGCGGGCCGCCGAAGTACTCCGCGATCAGCGCCGAGATGACCGCCAGCGACGAGGCGATGCGCAGGCCGGTGAACAGGTAGGGCACCGCGGTGGGCAGCGTGACCGTGCGCGCCACCTGGCTCGGCTTGGCGGCGTAGGCGGTCATCAGGTCGCGCTGCACGGCCGGCACCTGGCGCAGGCCGCGCAACGTGTTGAGGTAGACCGGCACGCTCACCGCGAGCCCGGCCACGATGATCCGGGCGGTCTCGACCGCCGCGCCGAACATCGAGTAGAGCACCGGGGCGAGCGCCACGATCGGCACCACCGAGGCGGCCGCCACCAGCGGCACCGCCATCTGGTCGAGCAGCCTGATCGCGTGCGAGAGCAGCGCTCCGAGAATGCCGACGACGGCGCCCCCGACCAGCCCGAGGAGGGCGTTGCGGCCGGTGGCCTTCGCACCCTCGACGATGAACTCCTGGTTGGTCGTCACCTGCTCCCAGATGACGCTGGGGGCCGGGATGACGAAGGGCTCGATGTCGAGCTGGTCGACGAGCAGCTGCCACAGGCCGATGACCACGACGCCGAAGACGATCGGCGCGACGACGGTGCCGACGCGCAGCTCGCGGATCGGCAACCGCGCCCGGGTGTCGCGAGCGGTGCTCTCGGCGACGGCGCTCACGACCGGCCGCCCTCCTCGGCCCCACCGGCGCGGACGGCGGTGGCGTCGTCGTCGCGGCCGTGCAGCGCCGTGCGCACCCGGTGGACGGAGTGCAGGAAGTCGGGCTGGTCGCGCACGTCGTCCGTGCGCTCGCGCACCGAGCCCGGCACCTCGACGACGTCGACGATGCGGCCGGGCCGGGGTGACATCACCACGACGCGGTCGGAGAGGAAGACGGCCTCGGGGATCGAGTGGGTCACGAAGAGCACAGCGGCCGAGGTCTCGCGGCAGATGCGCACGAGCTCGGTCTGCATGCGCTCGCGGGTGATCTCGTCGAGGGCGCCGAACGGCTCGTCCATCAGCAGCAGGCGGGGTCGCTCGGCGAGCGCGCGGGCGATCGCGACGCGCTGCTGCATGCCGCCGGAGAGCTGGTCGGGGCGGCTCTTGGCGAAGTCGCCGAGGCCGACGAGCTCGAGCAGCTCGGCGACGCGCGCCTTGCGCTCCGACCCGCTCGCCCCGTGCAGCCTCAGCGGCAGCTCGACGTTCGCGGCGACGGTGCGCCAGGGCAGCAGACCGGCCTGCTGGAAGGCGATGCCGTAGTCCTGGTCGAGCCGCGCCTGGCGGGCGGGCTTGCCGAAGACGGTGATGGTGCCCTCGCTGACCGTGTCGAGGTCGGCGACCAGGCGCAGCAGCGTGCTCTTGCCGCAGCCGCTGGGGCCGATGAGCGAGACGAACTCGCCGGCGGCCACGGTGAGGTCGACGTCCGAGAGCGCGTGCACCTGCCTGCGGCCACGGCCGAAGCGCCGTTCGACGCCGCGCGCCTCGATGGCCGCGGGGGTGCCGAACGGCTCGTCGCCGCCGCGCGCGGGCTCCTCGGCACGGTCGGTGCGCCGGGTGCGGTCAGCGTCCGCG
Organism: Nocardioides marinquilinus; assembly: GCF_039543705.1. Taxonomy (NCBI): domain Bacteria; kingdom Bacillati; phylum Actinomycetota; class Actinomycetes; order Propionibacteriales; family Nocardioidaceae; genus Nocardioides; species Nocardioides marinquilinus. The sequence continues at coordinate 568,636 of NZ_BAABKG010000001.1, read as the reverse complement.
GGGCGGTCGGGCTGGTCGCCGGTCTTGGCGAGGTCGGTCATCGGGCGGTCTCCGCGGTTCGGTAGGGGCGCAGCAGCAGGCCGAGCAGGGCGACGACACCGGCGGCCACGAAGCCGACGGCCACGGCGCCGACGATGGGTGCCCAGGGCTTGGCGGGGTCTGAGCTGGCGGTCTGGGCGTACTCGACGATCATGCGTCCGAGGCCGCCGCGCAGGCCGATCGAGACCTCGGCGACCACGGTGCCGATGACGGCGGCCGCGGCCCCGAGCCGCAGGGCGGGCAGCAGGAACGGCACGCTCGCGGGCAGCCGCAGGGTCAGCAGCGTGCGCCACCAGCCGACGCCGTAGGTGTGCATCAGGTCGAGGTGGGTGCGCTGCGGCGACTTGAGGCCGCGCAGCGCCCCGACCGCGACCGGGAAGAAGGCGAGGTAGGCGGCGATGACGGCCACGGAGTGCTCGTCGGTCCAGGTGAAGCCGAGGTCGATGCCGTTGCCCCACCGCTTGACCAGCGGCGCGATGGCGATCAGCGGCACCGTCTGGCTGAGCACCACCCACGGCAGCAGCGCCGACTCGGCCAGCCGGAACCGGCTCATCAGCAGCGCCAGCAGCAGCCCGACCACGACGCCGATCACCCAGCCGCGCGTGGCGATCTCGAGGGTGAAGACGCTGGCGTCGAAGACCGCGCGGGCGGTCGAGGGCGCGTCGGGCACGGGGGACGACGGCTCGCCGAAGCGCTGGTAGACCTCCCAGGTGTGCGGCATCGCGAGGTCGCTCGCGCGCGGCAGCACGAGCGTCCGCTCGCCGAGCTTCCACCCGTCCTCGGGCCCGAAGGCCTTGTAGAGGTCCCAGACCACCAGCGCGAGCGCGACGCCGAGCAGCCCGACGACGACGGCTCGCAGGCGCCCGAGCGCGGCCATCATGCTCGACCCACCCGCGTCAGGCCTTCGCCGTCACGTGCTCTTGCAGGCGGGGGATGATGCTCTCGCCGTACTGGCGCAGCGTCTCCTCCTTGTTGTCGTGCTGGAGGTAGACGGCGAACTGGTCGACGCCGATCTCGCGCAGCTGCTCGAGCTTGGCGACGTGGTCGTCGGGGGTGCCGAGCAGGCAGAACCGGTCGACGATCTCGTCGGGCACGAAGTCGACGTGGTCGTTGTCGGCCTTGCCGTGGGTGTTGTAGTCGTAGCCGGTGCGGCCCTCGATGTAGTCGACGAGCACCTGCGGGAAGTCAGCGTCCTTGCCGTACTTGCCGACGATGTCGGCGATGTGGTTGCCGACCATGCCGCCGAACCAGCGGCACTGGCTGCGCATGTGCTCCATGTCCGAGCCGACGTAGGCGGGGGCGGCCACGCAGAAGGTGAGCGCGTCGGGGTCGCGGCCCGCGTCCGACGCCGCCTCGCGCACCCGCTCGATCATCCAGCGGGCGACGTCGACGTCGGCCAGCTGCAGGATGAAGCCGTCGCCGACCTCGCCGGCGGTCTTGAGCGCCAGCGGACCGTAGGCGGCCACCCACACCTCGAGGGACGACGTCCGCGCCCAGGGGAACTGCAGGGTGGCGCCGTTGTGCTCGACCGGGCGGCAGCTGGCCAGCTCGCGGATGACGTGCGTGGCCTCGCGCACCTCCTTGAGCGTGCTCGGCCGGCCGTTCAGCACCCGGACGGCGGAGTCGCCGCGGCCGATGCCGCACACGGTGCGGTTGCCGAACATCTCGTTGAGCGTGGCGTAGACCGACGCCGTGACGGTCCAGTCACGGGTGGCCGGGTTGGTCACCATCGGACCCACGGTGACCCGCTTGGTCGCGGCCAGGATCGCCGAGTAGATGACGTAGGGCTCCTGCCACAGCAGGTGCGAGTCGAAGGTCCACACGTAGTCGAAGCCGTGCTCCTCGGCCAGCTTGGCCAGGCCCACCGTGCGCCACGCAGGCGGGTTCGTCTGCAGGACGACGCCGAAGTCCATCCGTTGCTCCGTTCAGGTCGCCGAGATGAGGGTCAGGTGAGGTACTGGGTCAGGCCGCGCTTGAGGTACTGGCCGTGGCCGGCCCGACCGTGGAAGCCGTCGTCGTCGACGAGCACGCTGCCGCGGCTGACGACGACGTCGACGTGGCCGTCGATCTCGAAGCCCTCCCACGCCGAGTGGTCCATGGCCGAGTGGTGGGTCTTCTCGTAGCCGATGGAGGTGTGCCCGTTCGGGTCGTAGACGACGAGGTCGGCGTCGGCCCCGGGCGCGATGACGCCCTTGCGGCCGTGCAGGCCGAACATCCGCGCCGGCGTCGTCGAGGTGATCTCGACCCAGCGCTCGAGGCTGATCTGGCCGGTCACCACGCCCTGGTAGAGCAGGTCCATGCGGTGCTCGATCGAGCCGATGCCGTTGGGGATGGCGCGGAAGTCGCCGCGGCCGAGCTCCTTCTGGTCCTTCATGCAGAAGGGGCAGTGGTCGGTGCTCACCATCTGCAGGTCGTTGGTGCGCAGGCCCTGCCACATGGCGTCCTGGTGGCCCTCCTCGCGCGAGCGCAGCGGCGTCGAGCACACCCACTTGGCGCCCTCGAAGTCGCCCCACGTCGGGTCGCCGGTGGCGCCGAGCTGCTCCTCGAGGGAGAGGTAGAGGTACTGCGGGCAGGTCTCGCCGAAGACGTTCTGGCCGCGGTTGCGCGCGGCGGCCAGCTGCTCGACGGCCTGCTTCGCGCTCACGTGGACGACGTACAGCGGCGCCCCGGTGAGGTCGGCCAGCATGATCGCGCGGTGCGTGGCCTCCTCCTCCATCTGCCAGGCGCGGGCGATGCCGTGGAAGTAGGGGGTCGTCTTGCCCTGGTTGTAGAGCTGCTCGGCGAGGACGTCGATGGCCGGGCCGTTCTCGGCGTGCATCATCGTCAGCAGCCCCAGCTCGCGGGCCTTCTGCATGGCCCGCAGGATCTGGTCGTCGGTGGCGTAGAAGACCCCGGGGTAGGCCATGAACATCTTGTACGAGGTGATGCCCTCGTCGACGAGCGTCTCCATCGCCTTGAGCGAGTGCTCGTCGACGCCGCCGACGATCTGGTGGAAGCCGTAGTCGACCGCGCAGTTGCCGCGGGCCTTCTCGTGCCAGGCCGCCAGCCCCTCCTCGACGCGGGTGCCCTGGGTCTGCACGGCGAAGTCGATGATCGACGTCGTCCCGCCCCACGCCGCGGCGATCGTGCCGGTCTCGAAGGTGTCGATCGCCTCGGTGCCGCCGAAGGGCAGCTGCATGTGGGTGTGGGCGTCGATGCCACCCGGGATGACGTACTTGCCGCTCGCGTCGACCACCCGGTCGACGCTGCTCGCGAGGTCGGTGCCGAGCAGGTTCGAGCTCGGGGCGAGGACGGCGACGATGCGCTCGCCGTCGACCAGCACGTCGGCCTCGGTGCGGCCGGTGCTGCTGACGACGGTGCCGCCGGTGACCAGCAGGGTGCTCATCTGTTTCCTCTCGGTTCCTGAGCCTGTCGAAGGGGTCAGGCCTGGGCGATGCGCGTGTAGGAGTCGGGCCGGCGGTCGCGGTAGAACTGCCAGTCGTCGCGCATCTGCTGCACCATGTCGAGGTCGAGGTCGCGCACCAGCAGCTCTTCGCTCTCGCTGCTGCCGCGCTCGCCGACGAAGTTGCCGCGCGGGTCGATGACCTGGCTGGTGCCGTAGAAGTCGACCGCCTCGTCGCCGTACTCGTTGTCCTCGCGGCCGACGCGGTTGGGCTGCAGCACGAAGTAGCCGTTGGCCACCGCGGCGCACGGGCCCTCGACCTCCCACAGGCGGTTCGACAGGCCCGGCTTGGTGGCGTTGGGGTTGAAGACGATGTGGGCGCCGTTCAGGCCCAGCTCGCGCCAGCCCTCGGGGAAGTGTCGGTCGTAGCAGATGTAGGTGCCGACCTTGCCGACCGCGGTGTCGAAGACCGGGTAGCCGAGGTTGCCGGGGCGGAAGTAGAACTTCTCCCAGAACTTCTCCAGGTGCGGCAGGTGGTGCTTGCGGTAGCTGCCGAGCACGGTGCCGTCGGCGTCGACCACCACGGCGGTGTTGTAGTAGACGCCGGTCTGCTCCTCCTCGTAGATCGGCAGCACGTGCACCATGCCGAGCTCTTTGGCGAGGGCGGCGAAGCGCTGCACGATCGGGCCGTCGGCCGGCTCGGCGAAGCGGTAGTACTTCTGGTCCTGGGTGATGCCGAAGTAGGGGCCGTAGAACAGCTCCTGGTAGCAGATCACCTGGGCGCCCTGGGCGGCCGCGTCACGCGAGAACTGCTCGTGCTTGTCGAGCATCGACTCCTTGTCGCCGGTCCAGGTGGTCTGGCTGATGGCGGCCTTCACGATCGTCACTTCGTCCTCCGGCGGCGGTGGTGCGTTCTGTTATCTTCCGGGCTGAACATTTCGCCCGGATGACGGTCGTGTCAAGGACGTCGACGTCGTCGGCGGGGCGAGGGCCCATCATGGCCGCAGTCGGCGGGAGTCGCATGAGAATCGTTCCGTGACGGTCGACCTGACCCGCCTGAGCGACCGGACGCCGCGCGGCATCGCCGGTGCGGTGAGCCGCGCCATCCGCCTCGGCGAGCTCGCCCCGGGCGAGCGGCTGCCCACCGTGCGGGACGTCGCCGCCGGGCTCGGCGTCTCGCCGGCGACGGTCAGCGCGGCGTGGCAGGCGCTGCGGCGCACCGGGCTCGTCGACGCCCGCGGCCGGGCCGGCACCTTCGTGCGCGCGGCCCCGACGCCGTGGCTCAGCCCGCGGGTGCAGCGGCTGGTCGGCGACGACGCGACGGTGGCCGACGACGTCCGGCTCGACCTGTCGCGGGGCATGCCCGACCCCGACCTGCTGCCCGACCTCGGCCCGGCGCTGGGGCGGGTCTCGGCGCGCGCCGGCACGCTGGCCTACCACGACGAGCCGGTGCTGCCGGGGCTGCGCGACGTGCTGGCCGACGGCTGGCGGCACCCCGTCGACGCCGTGACGGTGGTCGACGGCGCCACCGACGGCATCGCCCGGGTGCTCGAGCAGGTGGTCTCCTACGGCGACCGCGTGGTGCTCGAGAGCCCCGGGTTCCCGCCGCTGTTCGACCTCGTGGAGGCCCTCGGCGCCGAGGTCGTGCCGGTCGGGCTCGACGGCGAGGGCGTGCGGCCCGACGCGCTGCGCCGCGCGCTCGAGGCGCGGCCGGTGGCCGTCGTCCTGCAGCCGCGGGCGCACAACCCGGCGGGGGTCTCGCTGAGCGCCGAGCGGGCCGAGGCGCTCGCGCGGGTGCTCGGCCGGCGGCGGGACGACGTCCCGTGGGTCGTCGAGGACGACCACTCCGGCGCCATCTGCACCGCGCCCGAGGTCTCGCTCGCGCCGTGGCTCCCGGCCCGGGTGGTGCAGGTGCGGTCGTACTCGAAGTCGCACGGGCCCGACCTGCGGCTGGCCGCGCTCGGCGGGCCGTCCGGCCTGCTCGACCGCATCGTCGCGCGCCGCATGCTCGGCCCGGCGTGGAGCTCGCGGATGCTGCAGTCGATCCTGCTCGACCTGCTCACCACGCCCGAGTCGGTCGCCGACGTCGACGGCGCCCGCGACGCCTACGCCGCCCGGCAGCAGGCGCTGGCCGGGCACCTCGGCCTGCCCACGCCCGACGGCATCAACCTGTGGCTGCCGGTGCGCGACGAGCGGGCCGCCGTCCTGCACCTGGCCGCCGCCGGCATCCGCGTCGCCACCGGCTCGGCGTTCGTGACGGCCGACGACGCCGCACCCGCGGCCCCCGCCGGCGACCACGTGCGGGTCACCGCCGGGCTCGTGCCCGTCGCCGAGGCCGCCGCGGTGGCCGCCGACCTGGCCCGCGCGGCCCTCGTCGACTGAGCGACCCGGGCGTCGGGGCCCGTGGTCTCGAGGCTCGTCGCCAGGGCTCCTCGCACCTCGACCATCGTCCACGGGCCCGGCGGTGGTCGAGGTGCGAGGCGGCCCGACGGTGGTCGAGGTGCGAGGCCGGCCACGGCCGAGCCTCGAGACCCCGTGACCGACCCCGCACCTCTTACCGCGACGTGACGTTCGGCGAAATCGCCCGCGCACGGCCCCGGCGGGGGCCTACTCTCCCGTTCGTCGTTCTCGGGGCCCTGATCGAACTTCTCCGGAGACCCGCATGAGCAGCATCACCATCCGGTCGGCCACCGGCACGTGGAGTGCCGAGACGCCGCGCGCCTTCGTCGTCGGCCGCGAGCCGTCGTGCGACATCGTCGCCGACGACCAGACCGTCTCCCGTCGTCACGCCGAGATCCGCCCCACCGACCCGACCGGCGAGCAGTGGGAGGTCGTCGACCTCGGCAGCAGCCAGGGAACCTGGGTCGACGGCCGGCGCGTCGACCGCGCGCCGCTCACCGGCACCACCACCGTGCGGTTCGGCCAGGACGGGTCGGGCCTCGAGCTGACGGTCACCGTGACCGGCGCCGCGCCGTCCGCCGCGCACACCGCTGTGGTCGACCGGCCGGCCGCGCCCGCCGGTCCCGGCGGCCCGCTGCTGCCCCCGCCGGGCCTCGACGTCACCCGCGTGCCGCACGCCGCGGGCCCCGGCCCGGGCGGCTACGGCGCCCCGACCGGTCCCGGCCTGCTGGTGCGGCTGCGGTCGGGCGACCGGCACTTCGAGGTCGGGCAGGCGGTGCGCATCGGCCGAGACCCCAGCCTGGAGGTGCACACCGACAACCCGGCCGCCTCACGCCTGCACGCGGTCGTCGAGCCGCGGCCCGACGGCTGGTGGCTCGTCGACCGCTCGACCGCCGGCACGTTCGTCGACGGCGAGCGGGTCTCGACGCTGCGGCTCACCGAGCCCGTCACCGTGCTGCTCGGCCACCCCACCGCGGGCTACGAGCTCGAGCTGGTGCCGGTGGTCGAGGCGGGCGTCGCCACGGCCGGCATCGCCCGGCGCAAGCGCAAGCGGACGCTGGCGATCGTGGGCGCAGCGGCCGCCGTCCTGGTGCTCGTGGGCGGCGGCGTCACGGCCGCGGTCGTGCTCGGCGGCGACGACGGCGACGACTCCGAGCGCGCGTCGGGCGACACGCCCGCGGCGTCCGGTGAGGGCGCCTCGGCCGGGCTGAGCCAGGAGTCGCTCGACCGCGCCAAGGCCGCCACGGTCTTCATCGCCACCTTCGACGCCGAGGGCCAGGTCATCTCGGCCGGCTCCGGCAGCATCATCAGCGAGGACGGCAAGATCCTCACCAACGCCCACGTCGCCGACCCCGGCGTCCCGGGCATGGACGGCCCCGCCGACACCGACTCGCTGCAGATCTACACCACCACGCCCGACGACGACGACGCCAAGGTCGTGCTGAGCTACATCGCCGAGCCGCTGGTCAGCGACGGCTACCTCGACATCACCGTCGCCCAGATCACCGGCGACGCCGAGGGCAACGCCTTCGAGGACGGCGCCATCCCCGACCTGCCCGAGCCGCTGCCCCTGGGCGACAGCGACGCCCTGCGCACCCTCGACCCCATCACCGCGTTCGGCTACCCCGACCTCAGCCGGGCCAACACCGACAGCGCGACCGACCTGCCCAAGCTGACCGTCACCGCGGGCACCGTCTCGGCCTTCAACTCCAGCGAGGTCATCGGCTCCGACCGCGCCGAGATCGACGCCGACATCCGCATCGGCTCGGGCAACTCCGGTGGCCCCTCGATCAACGACGCCGGCGAGATCATCGGGCTCAACACCCGCGTCTATACCGAGAACATCGAGAAGGACGCCCAGGACCAGGGCGACCCGATGGGCGGCATCTTCACCTCCGGCTCGGGCCGCATCGTGCCGGTCAACCTGGCCGACGCCGTCCTCGAGATCGCCGAGCAGGGCGGCGACCGCGACTACGTCTCGCCCTACCTCGAGGCCGCCCCCGACCCGGCCGAGCAGATGGCGGCCGCCACCGTCGAGGCGCACGGCTGGGCGCTCGACGGCGCCGACGCCGGCCAGTGCACGAGCACCTCGACGGCCGACCAGCCGCAGATCCTCAGCGTGGCCCCGGGCGAGGTGATCAACGCCCAGTTCGTGGCCAACGGCCTGGCCGAGGGCACGCCCGTCGCGATCGACTTCTACGTGGCCACGCCCGACCCAGCGGCCGATCCCGAGCTGGTCGACTCGTTGCCCTACACGCTCACCGCCGAGGACGACGGCGCCTGCCTCTTCTTCGCCTTCCTCGCCCCCGAGAACGTCATGGGCGTCAACGCCGTCTTCCGCGTCGGCGACCAGGACGTCGTCCAGAACCCGTTGCAGTTCCAGTGACGCTGACCCGTCAGACATGTCTGACGGGTCAGCGTGCGGGATCGCTCAGGCGGGGAACGACTCGCCGTTCTCGGCCATCTCGCGCAGGCGCGGGGTGGGGGCGAAGCGGTCGCCGTACAGCTTGGCGAGCTCGTCGGCGCGCAGGCAGAAGGCCTGCAGGCCGATCTCGCCGGTGACGGGGTGCTCGTAGCCGGTCATGAACTGGGCCGCGCCGCCGGTCATCGGCGGGAAGCCGATGCCCATGACCGAGCCGATGTTGGCCGCGGCGGCCGAGGTGATCACGCCCTCCTCGAAGCACTTGGCGGTCTCGAGGGCCTCGGCGAACAGCATCCGATCCTTGATGTCAGCCAGCGGGATCTGCTCCTCGGCGGGCGGGAACAGCTCGGTGAGGCCCGACCAGATCGAGCCGCGCTTGCCCGACTCGTCGTAGTCGTAGAAGCCGGCGCCGCGCAGCCGCCCGGCGCGGCCGGCCTCGAGCATCCGGTCGACCACGGCCGAGCCGGGGTGCTCGACGTAGCCGGACCCGGCGGCGTCCCGGGTGGCCTCGGCGATCTTGGCCATGAGCTCGAGGTTGAGCTCGTCGCTGAGCTGCAGCACCGGGGCCGGGTAGCCGGCCTGGCTGGTGGCGCGCTCGATCGAGTAGGGGTGCACGCCCTCGGCGAGCATCGCCATGCCCTCGTTGACCATGAAGCCGATGACGCGCGAGGTGTAGAAGCCGCGGCTGTCGTTGACCACGATCGGCGTCTTCCTGATCTGCTGGACGACGTCGTAGGCCTTGGCCAGCGCGACGTCGGAGGTCTGCTCGCCCTTGATGATCTCGACCAGCGGCATCTTGTCGACGGGGCTGAAGAAGTGCAGGCCGATGAAGTCGGCGGGGCGGTCGACGCCCGCGGCGAGCTCGGTGATCGGCAGGGTGCTCGTGTTGGAGCACAGCAGCGCGTCGGCGTCCACGTGCTGGGCCGCCTCGGCGAAGACCCGGTGCTTCAGCGCGGGGTCCTCGAAGACGGCCTCGATGACCAGGTCGCAGCCGGCGAGGTCGGCGTAGTCGGCGGTGGCCGTGATGCGGCCCAGCAGCTCGGCCTTCTGCTCCTCGGTGGAGCGGCCCCGCGAGATCGCCTTGTCGAGCAGCTTCTCGCTGTAGCCCTTGCCGCGCTCGGCGCTGGCCTGCTCGACGTCCTTCAGGACGACGTCCATGCCGGCGCGGGCGCACACGTAGGCGATGCCGGCGCCCATCATCCCGGCGCCGAGGACGCCGACCTTGGTCGCCTTCCACGGCTCGACGCCCTGCGGGCGCAGCTTGCCGGAGTTGATGGCCTGCAGGTCGAAGAAGAACGCCTGGATCATGTTCTTCGAGCCCTGGTTGACCACGAGGTTGGTCAGGTAGCGGCTCTCGATGCGGCTGGCGGTGTCGAAGTCGCGGCTCGCGCCCTCGACGGCGGCCGAGAGGATGGCGCGCGCGGCCGGGTAGACCGCGCCCTTGGTCTGCTTGCGCAGCAGTGCCGGGAACGCGGGCAGGAACTGCGCCAGCGCCGGCGACTTCGGCGAGCCGCCGGGCATCTTGTAGCCGGGCGCGTCCCACGGGTTCTGGTGGGCGTCGGGGTTGGCCGCGAGCCAGGCCCTCGCGGCCGGCAGCAGCTCGTCGCGGGTGGCGACGACCTCGTCGACCAGCCCCTGCTTCAGCGCCTGCGCGGGCTTGAACTGCTTGCCCTCGAGCAGCACGCTCATCAGGCCGTCCTGCAGGCCGAACTTGCGGACGACGCGGGTCACGCCGCCGCCGCCGGGCAGCAGGCCGAGGCTCACCTCGGGCAGGCCGACGACGGCCTTGGGGTCGTCGACGACGATGCGGTGGTTGGCGACCAGCGCGATCTCGTAGCCGCCGCCGAGCGCGGCGCCGTTGATGGCCGCGACCACCGGCCTCGGCAGCCGCTCAAGGCGTCGCAGCGAGGCCTTGACGCGCTCGGCGAGGGCGAAGACGTCGGCGGCGTCGTCGGGGCCGGCCTGGGTCATGTCGCGCAGGTCGCCGCCGGCGAAGAAGGTCTTCTTGGCGCTGGCGACCACCACGCCGGTGACGTCGTCGACCTCGTTCTCGAGGCGGTCGACGGCGGCCTCCATCGACTCGATGTAGAGCCGGTTCATGGTGTTCGCCGACTGCGTCGGGTCGTCGAGCGTCAGGACGACGACGCCGTCGGCGTCCCTCTCGTAGCGGACGGCGGTCTGGGTCTCGGTCATGCGGGGTTCCGTTCTGTGTGCCTACGTCGGCGGTGCGTTCGCGTGGTCGTTGCGAGGGCTCGACACGCGCGGTCGCGGCTTCGCAAGCTCAGCCGCGCGCGCTGCTCGACCACCAATGACGGTGGGTGAGCTGGTAGGAGGCTCGTTCCTCGCCTCAGACCAGCTCCACCACCGTCGCGATGCCCATGCCGCCACCGACGCAGAGCGTGGCGAGGCCGCGGCGGAGGTCGCGGCGGGCGAGCTCGTCGACGAGCGTGCCGAGGATCATCGCGCCGGTGGCGCCCAGCGGGTGGCCCATGGCGATGGCGCCGCCGTTGACGTTGGTGATCTCGTGGCTGATGTCGAGGTCCTTCATGAACCGCATCGCCACGGCCGCGAAGGCCTCGTTGATCTCGAACAGGTCGATGTCGCCGACCTCGAGGCCGGCCTTGGCCAGCGCCTTGCGGGCGGCCGGCGCGGGGCCGGTGAGCATGATCGTCGGGTCGGCGCCGCTGACGGCCATCGAGACGATGCGCGCCTTCGGCGTCAGGCCGAGGTCGCTGCCGACCTGCTCGTTGCCGATCAGGGTGAGCGCGGCGCCGTCGACGATGCCGGAGGAGTTGCCGGCGTGGTGCACGTGGTCGATGCGCTCGACCCAGTGGTACTTCTCGAGCGCGACGTCGTCGAACCCGGCGTCGGCGCCGATCTGGGCGAAGCTCGGCTTCAGGCCGGCCAAGCCCTCGGGGCTGGTGTCGGGGCGGATCGTCTCGTCGTGGTCGAGCACGACGAGGCCGTTGAGGTCGACGACCGGGACGACGGAGTCGGCGAAGTAGCCGTTGGCCCACGCCTTCGCGGCCCGGTGGTGCGACTCGGCGGCGTAGGCGTCGACGTCCGCGCGCTGGTAGCCCTCGAGCGTGGCGATGAGGTCGGCGCCGATGCCCTGCGGGACGAAGCCGGTGGTGAGGGCGGTGCGGGGGTCCTGCGCCCAGGCGCCGCCGTCGGAGCCCATCGGCACGTTGCTCATCGACTCGACGCCGCCGGCGAGGATGAGGTCCTCCATGCCGCCGCGCACGCGCCCGGCCGCCTGGTTGACCGCCTCGAGGCCCGAGGCGCAGAAGCGGTTGAGCTGCACGCCCGCGACGGTCTCGGGGTAGCCCGCGGCGAGCGCGGCGGTCTTGGCGATGTCGCCGCCCTGCTCGCCGACCGGGGTCACCACGCCGAGGACGACGTCGTCGACCCGGCCGGGGTCGAGGCCGGGGTTGCGCTTGCGCACCTCGTCGAGCAGCCCGACCACCAGGTCGACCGGCTTCACCTCGTGCAGGGAGCCGGTGGCCTTGCCGCGGCCGCGCGGGGTGCGGAGGTGGTCGTAGATGAACGCTTCTGCCATGACCGTCCTTCGGAGTGCCATCAGGATCGTGTGGGATTGTGACACCGATGGTGTCACGATGGTCAAGGAGGTGTGACGTGCCCGACGACAGTGACGACCTGCTCGACCTCGAGCAGCTGTGCGCCCGCACCGGCCTGTCGGTGCGCACGGTGCGCTTCTACACCGCGCGCAACCTGGTGCCGCCGCCGCTGCGGCGCGGCCGCTCGGGCTACTACACCCGCACCCACGTCGCCCGCTTCGAGCTCGTGCAGGAGCTGCAGGAGCACGGCTTCACCCTCGCCGCCATCGAGCGCTACGTCGGCGCGCTGCCCGACGACGCCGAGCCCGAGGACGTCGCGCTCGCGCGCACCATGCTCGCGCCGTGGCAGTCCGACCTACCGGTCGACACCAGCCGCGCCGAGCTCGAGCAGCGCGCGGGCCGCTCGCTCTCGGAGGAGGACGTCGCCACGCTGGTCGCGCTGGGCGTCGTCCGCCGGCGGGGGGCGCGGTTCCTGGTGGCGCGCACGCAGCTCGGGCTGGGGGTGCGGCTGCTCGACCTGGGCTTCCCGCGCGAGGTCGCCGAGGCGGCCCGCGCGGTCTACCTCGAGCACGGCCGGCAGATGGCCGACGAGCTGCGCGAGCTGATCACCGACCGGCTCGCCCCCCGCTACGGACCCGACGAGTCCGAGCGGTTCGGCGAGGTGATGGAGCGGCTCAAGCCCCTCTCGGTCGGCGGTCTGGTCACCGCCTACGAGGCCGCCATCAACCGGGCGGCCCGGGCGGTCAGCGACCGGAGCTGAACGTCGCGGCGCTGTGCGAGCCGGACGCCGACGGGGCGCCGGCACCACGACCGCGACCGCCGCGACGACGCGACGACCCGGCGCCGGCCGGGCGGCTCGACTGCCCGCCCTGGCCCTGGGCCTGACCGCCCTGACGGGACCGTCCGCCGCCCTGGCGGGCCTGGCCGGACTGGCCTGACTGGCCGGACTGGCCGCCGGACTTGCCGCCGCCGGAGCGACGGGGACGCGAGCGACCGCCGCCGCGGGTCGGCTCGGCCGGGCCCTCGACGACGAGGCCGCCCGGCACGTGCACGCGCTCGCCGGGGGCGAGCTCGGCCAGCACCGGGTGGGTGGCGCCGGAGAGGCGGGTGAGCGTCGGCTTGATGCCGGCGGCCCGCGTCATCGAGCGCACGTCGCGCGCCTGGTCGTCGGTCATCAGCGTGACGACGGTGCCGGCGTTGCCGGCCCGGGCCGTGCGGCCCGAGCGGTGCAGGTAGGCCTTGTGCTCGGTGGGCGGGTCGGCGTGGACGACGAGCGCGACGTCGTCCACGTGGATGCCGCGGGCGGCGATGTCGGTGGCGACCAGGGCCGTGGCCTTGCCGCTCTGGAACGCCTCGAGGTTGCGCGTGCGGGCGTTCTGGCTGAGGTTGCCGTGCAGGTCGACCGACGGCACGCCCATCTTGTTCAGCTGACGGGTCAACGCCTTCGCACCGTGCTTGGTGCGGGTGAAGACGACGGTGCGGCCGGGCGCGGAGGCTAGGTCGGCGACGACGGCGACGCGGTGCTCGCGGGCCAGGTGCAGCACGTGGTGGTCCATCAGGCTCACCGGCGCCTGCACCGAGTCGGCCTCGTGCACGACGGGCTTGGACAGGAACCGCTTGACCAGCACGTCGATCGCGTTGTCGAGAGTGGCCGAGAACAGCAGTCGCTGGCCGTCGCGCGGGGTGCGCTCGAGCAGGCGGCGCACGCCGGGCAGGAAGCCGAGGTCGGCCATGTGGTCGGCCTCGTCGAGCACGGTGACCTCGATGTCGGCCAGCGAGCAGTGGCCCTGGCCGATGAGGTCCTCGAGCCGGCCCGGGCAGGCGACGAGCACGTCGACGCCGCGGCGCAGGCCGTTGACCTGCGGGTTCTGGCCCACGCCGCCGAAGACGGTGAGGGACGTCAGGCCGGCGGCGGTGGCGAGCGGGCGCAGCGCCTCGTTGATCTGGCCGACCAGCTCGCGGGTCGGGGCGAGGATCAGGGCGCGCGGCCGGGTCGGGGCCGGACGGCGTCCGCTCGCGGAGAGGCGGGCCACCAGCGGCAGCAGGAAGGCGTAGGTCTTGCCGGAGCCGGTACGGCCCCGGCCGAGCACGTCACGGCCGGCCAGGGAGTCGGGCAGCGTCGCGGCCTGGATGGGCGTGGGGGTGGTGATGCCGCGGGCGGCCAGGACCTCGACGAGGTCGGCGGGCACGCGGAGGTCGGAGAAGGAGGACATGGTGGACACGGAGGTCATGGGACTTCGCTTCGGATCGGGTGTCTCGCCGAAGTAGGACCCGCGCACGGCGGGCGATCACAGCCGGAGCGGCTGGAGACCCTCGAGATTCGAGGACGCCCGGGGCAAGACCGGCCGGGCTGATGACTCAACTGTAGGGGCTGACAGGGTGAACCTGGGCATCGCCACGGCTGCCTACAGTGAGGTGGTGGTCACTGTCCTCGTCACCGGCGCCACCGGCTTCGTCGGCCGGCGGCTCGTCACGACCCTGGCCGAGCGCGGCGACACCGTCCGCGCGATGACCCGTCGTCCGGCCGACTACGAGGGCCCCGGCGACCCGGTCTACGGCGACGTCGACGACCCCGACTCGCTGTCCGAGGCGCTGCACGGCGTCACGGTGGCGGTCTACCTCGTGCACTCGCTCGGCGACGACGACTTCGAGCGCAAGGACGCCGAGGCGGCCCGCGCGTTCGGTCGCGCCGCCGCCGGCTGCGGGGTGCAGCAGATCGTCTACCTCGGCGGGCTCGGAGCCGACGACGACCAGCTCTCGCCGCACCTGCGCTCGCGCCGCGAGGTCGAGGAGTGCCTCGGCGAGGCGGGCGTGCCGGTGACCGTGCTGCGCGCCGCCATCGTGGTCGGCGCCGGCGGCATCTCGTGGGAGATCACCCGGCAGCTGGTCAAGAACCTGCCCGCGATGGTGGTGCCGAAGTGGGTCGCCACCCGCACCCAGCCCATCGCCCTCGACGACGTCGTGGTCTACCTCGCCGGCGTCATCGGCAACGACGAGGCCAAGGACCGGGTCTTCGACATCGGCGGGCCCGACGTGCTCACCTACCTCGACATGATGCGGCAGGCCGCCGCGGAGATGGGACGGCGCGTCCCGCCCATCCTCACGGTGCCGGTGCTGACGCCGTCGCTGTCCTCGCACTGGATCGCCTTCGTCACCGACGTCGACACCACCACCGCCAAGAACCTCATCGACTCGATGTCGACCGAGGTCGTGGTCACCGACGGTGACGCCGTCCGCGCCGTCGTCCCCCACCAGCCGATGACCTACCGCGAGTCGGTGCGCAAGGCGCTTCGCGACGCCGAGGCCGTCGCCTCGTAGTCGGACCCACCCACGCGGAGTCGCCGGGCGGGTCGGGTGGTCTCGAGGCTCGTCGCCAGGGCTCCTCGCACCTCGACCATCGTCGGGGCTGACCTCACGGCCGTTCCCGCGGAGGGCCCCTTCGACGAGCTCAGGGTCCGTGTGCGAGCCCTGGCATCGGAGGGCCGGTGCCTCGCTGCTCGACCACCGGCAGGGTCAGACGCCGAAGATGGCGGGGAGCAGGAAGAGCATCGAGAGCGACCACGTGCAGTGGGTGATGATCGGGGCGAGGATGCCGCCCGACGCGCGCCGCTGCAGGCCGACGATGAAGCCGAGCAGCACGGCCGCGAAGCTGAGCATGATGTTGCCGGTGGCGGCGGTGGCGATCGTGTAGAGCACCGTCGTCCACGCGACCGGGTGGCGGGTGATGGCGGCGTAGGCCGCGCCGCGGAAGAAGAGCTCCTCCGCGATGCCGTTGACGGCCGTGACGACCACGAGCATCCACAGCGTGCCCTCGGTGGCGAAGCCGAGGACGCCGCGCACCTGGTCGGCCAGCCAGGGGATCTCGCGCACGACCAGCGCGCCGGCGACGAACAGGCCGACGAGCGCCGCACCGAGCACGAACGGCTGGATGATCGGCCGCGCCTCGATGTCACCGCGGGCGATGCGGCCGAGGTGGATCGGGCCGGAGGCGAACGCCCCGACGGTCCAGACGGCGGCGAGCACCAGCGACATCGCCACGAACTGCCAACTGCCCTCCTCCAGGCGCAGCAGCACGCCGAGCACGACCGCGCCGAGCAGCGTGAAGGCGACCGTCACCCACTGGCGTCGTCGCAGCGCGTCCGTCGTCTGACGGTGGTCGCGCGGGACCACCTCGCGCAGCGACCGATCGATGAAGTTCCTGACCACGAGAACAGCTCACCCCTCGCACTTCACGGTAGTGGCGAGGGGTGGACCCGTTCGGGGGAGGGTGCCCTCGCTACTTGGTGACGTCCTTGACGGCGTCCTTGACCTTGTCGACGCCCTGCTTCAGCTTGGACTCGGCCTGGTCGTTCTTGCCCTGCTGCTCGAGCTTGTCGTCGCCCGTGAGCTTGCCGGCGCCCTCCTTGACCTTGCCGCGCATCTCCTGGCCCTTGTGCTCTGCCTTGTCATCAGTGCTCATGGCTCCATGTGACCCCAGGCGGCCCCGGGATCCCATCACCCCGACAGGTCGAATCAGGAGAAGGCGAGGACGCCGTCGTCCAGCGTCGCGCGCCGGATGTCGACCTGGTCGACCAGGTAGTTCTGCTTGAGCCGCCACGGCGCCCGGTCGCCCTGCTTGGGCAGGTCGTCGAGCGCGCGCAGGATGTAGCCCGACGCGAGGTCCATGAAGGGCCGCTCCCCCACCTCGGGGTCGCGCTCGGCGACGACGGTGCGGTGGCCGTGGCGGTCCATGTGGCGCAGCAGCCGGACGACGTAGTCGCCGACCAGGTCGGACTTCAGCGTCCACGACGCGTTGGTGTAGCCGATGGTGAAGACGAAGTTCGGCACGCCGCTGACCATCAACCCGCGGTAGGTCATGGTCGCGGGCGGGTCGAGCGGCACGCCGTCGACGGTGACCGCGATGCCGCCGAACAGCTTCAGCCTCAGCCCGGTGGCGGTGACGATGATGTCGGCCTCGAGCTCCTCGCCCGAACCGGTGCGGACGCCGGTGGGGGTGAAACTCTCGATCGTGTCGGTGACCACCGACGCACGGCCCGAGCGCAGCGCCTTGAACAGGTCGCCGTTCGGGACGACGCACAGCCGCTGGTCCCACGGGTCGTAGGGCGGCTGGAAGTGCTCGTCGTAGGCCACGCCCTCGGGCAGCTGCCGCTCGGTGAAGCGCCGGATGAGCGACTTGGCCGCCCCCGGGAACCGCTGCGCGAGCTGGTAGTTGCCGATGAGCTTGAGCACGTTGGCCCAGCGGACGGCGGGGTAGCGCACCGCCTCGGGCAGCCGGCGCAGGGCGACGGCGAGCGGGTCGCGGGCGGGCTGCGGGACGATGTAGGTCGGCGTCCGCTGCAGCATCGTGACGTGCTCGGCGGTCTGCGCCATCGACGGCACGAGGGTGACCGCGGTGGCGCCGGAGCCGATGACGACGACGCGCTTGCCGGCGTGGTCGAGGTCGTGGGGCCAGTGCTGCGGGTGCACGATCTCGCCCTCGAACGACTCCTCGCCGGGGAAGTCCGGGCGGTGCCCCTGGTCGTAGTCGTAGTAGCCGGTGCAGCCCCACAGCAGGTCGCAGGTGCGGGTGATCTCGGCGCCGTCGTGGTCGGCGGTGACCGTCCACCGGGCGGCGGCGGAGTCCCACGCGGCGCCCGTGACGCGGTAGCGGTAGCGGATGAGCTTGTCGACGCCGCGCTCCTCGGCCACGGTGCGCAGGTAGTCGAGGATCAGCTCGCCGTCGGCCAGCGCGGTGTCGCTCGGCCACGGGCGCCACCTGTAGCCGAAGGTGAACATGTCGGAGTCCGAGCGCACGCCCGGGTAGCGGAACAGGTCCCACGTGCCGCCGCTCGCCTCGCGCGCCTCGAGGATCGCGACCGAGCGGTCGGGGTGGGCCTCGCCGAGCTGGCAGGCGGCGCCGATGCCGGACAGGCCGGCACCGATCACGATGACGTCGAGGTGCTCGGGGGTCTGCTCGGGCGCGGCCATGCCCCTACGATAGACGCCTTATTGACACTCGTTCAACAAGGTCGTGACCGACCTCACGCCTGGACGGCGACCCCCCGCTCGAGCAGGCCGTCGACGTCCGCGACGCCCCAGGCCTCCAGCGCGGCCCGGGTGTGCTGGCCGGTGCTCGGCGGCGGCGTCCCGAGGCTCGGCTGCGTGCGCGAGAACCGCGGCGCGGGCGCGGGCTGCGGCGAGCCGTGGTCGTGCACGTAGGTGCCGCGCGCCACGAGGTGCGGGTGCTCGGCCGCCTCGCTCAGCGGGAGGACGCCGGCCACGCACGCGTCGGTGCCCTCGAACACCTCGACCCACTCGGCCTGGGTGCGCGCGAGGAAGGTCTCGGTGAGCACGCGCCGCATCTCGTCGTAGCGCTCGACCTCGGCCTGGCCGGGGCAGGTCTCCCTCACCCCGAGCAGCGTCACGAGCGTGTCGAAGAACTGCGGCTCGAGGGCGCCGACGGCCATATGGCGCCCGTCGCTGGTCTCGTAGAGGTCGTAGAACGGGACGCCGCCGTCGAGCAGGTTGGCGGCCCGCTCCTCGCGGTAGCCGCCGCCCGCGGCGAAGGCGGCGGTCATGGCGTTGAGGTGGGCGGTGCCGTCGACGATCGCGGCGTCGACCACCTGCCCGTGCCCCGAGACGCGCGCCTCGAGCAGCGCGGCCAGCACCCCGATGACCAGGTAGGTCGACCCGCCGCCGAAGTCGCCGAGCAGGTTGGTCGGGAAGTGGGGCCGGGCGGCGTCCTGACCGAGCCCGAACAGGGCGCCGGTGATGGCGATGTAGCCGAGGTCGTGGCCGGCGGCGGTGGCGAGCGGGCCGGTCTGGCCCCAGCCCGTCATCCGGCCGTAGACCAGGCGCGGGTTGACCGCGGCGCAGTCGTCGGGCCCCAGCCCGAGCCGCTCCATCACGCCCGGCCGCATGCCCTCGACGAGCACGTCGGCGTCGGCGACCAGGTCGAGGACGACGCGCGCGGCCTCGGGGTGCTTGAGGTCGAGCGCCACGCTCGGGCGCCCGCGGTTGAGCGTCATCGTCGGCCCGCCGGCCAGCAGCTGCCCGCCCGGCCGCTCGATGCGGATGACGTCGGCGCCGAGGTCGGCCAGCGTCATGCAGGCGTGCGGGCCGGGGCCGATGCCCGCGATCTCGACGACCCGCACCCCACGCAGCGGGCCGGTGCCGGTGCCGAGCTCGATCGCCTCGCCAGTGCTCATGGCGCGAGCGTAGGGAAGCGCCGATCGACGCTTCCCTAGGCTCGTCCCGTGGACTGTCTGTTCTGCGGGATCGTGGCCGGGACCGTGCCGTCGCAGCGCGTCGACGAGGACGAGCGCACGGTGAGCTTCATGGACATCAACCCCGCCACCGAGGGACACCTGCTCGTCGTCCCGCGGGCGCACGCGCGCGACCTGCTCGACGCCGAGCCCGACGACCTCGCCGCGTGCGCCCGCACGGCGCAGCGGCTGGCCGCCCGGGTGGTCGAGCGGCTCGGCGCCGACGGCGTCAACCTGCTGAGCTGCTGCGGCGAGGTGGCGTGGCAGACGGTCTTCCACCTGCACCTGCACGTGGTGCCGCGCTACGCCGGTGACCCGGCGCGCGACGACCTGACGCTGCCGTGGGTGCCGACGCCGGGTGACGCCGCCGTCATCGCCGCGACGGCCGAGCGGCTGCGCTGATGGCCGGGGTGATCCGCGACCTCACCGACGCCGAGGCGCGCCGGGCGCTGGTGTGCAAGTGGGGCGAGGTGCCGGACGACGTGCTGCCGGCCTGGGTGGCCGAGATGGACTACGCGGTCGCCGAGCCGGTGGTCGCCGCCGTCCAGGACGCCGTGGCCGCGGGCATGCTCGGCTACCCGCGCGTCGGGGCCGGCGGCCCGCTCGGCGAGGCGTACGCCGGGTTCGCGCGGCGGCAGTTCGGCCACGACGTCGACCCCGAGCGCGTCGTCCCGACGGTCGACGTCACCGCCGGCGTGCGGCTCGCGCTCGACGCGCTCGTGCCGCCGGGGCCGCTGGTCTTCCCGGTGCCGGGCTACGCGCCGCAGCTGGCCATGGCCGAGGTCACCGGCCGCGAGCGGCTCGACCTCGTCGTCGACCCGGACGCCGAGCGCGCCGAGCTCGACCTCGACCTGCTCGACCACCACCTCGCGCGCGGCGCCCGGGCGCTGCTGCTCACCCAGCCGCACAACCCCTGGGGCCGCGCCTTCACCCGCGCCGAGCTGGAGGGCGTGCGCGACGTCGTCCTGCGGCACGGCGCGCTTGTGGTCTCCGACGAGATCCACGCGCCGCTGGTGCTCGAGGGCGCCGAGCACGTGCCCTACCTGGCGGTCGAGGGCACCGCCGACCACGCGGTGGCGGTGGTGGCGGCGTCGAAGGCCTTCAACATCGCCGGCCTCAAGTGCGCCCAGCTGGTGACCACGTCGCCGGCGCTGCACGAGCGGCTGGTCTCGGTGCCGCTGGCCCGCAACGAGTCGTGGTCGGTGCTCGGCGTGGCGGCGTCGGAGGCGGCGTACGTGCACGGCGACGCCTGGCTCGCGGCGCTGCGGGTGCGGCTGGCCGAGCAGCGCACCCTGCTGGGCTCGCTGCTGGCCGAGCACCTGCCCGAGGCGCGCACGCGCCCGCTCGAGGCGACCTACCTGGCCTGGCTCGACCTGCGTGCCTACGGCCACGACGACCCGGCCGCGGTGGCGCTGGAGCGCAGCCGCGTGCAGGTGGCCGCGGGCCACGACTACCAGCCCGGGCTGACCGGCCACGTGCGCCTCAACATCGCCACCTCGCCCGACCGGCTCACCGAGATCGTGCGACGGCTCGCGAGCGCCCTGACCTGATCGACCCGACCTGGTTGAATCCGGCGTGATGGCCGGCCACCCCCTCGAGCCCACCGACCCGCACGACGTCGGCGGCGGCGGCGGCGGCGGCGGCGCGAGGCTCGCCGTGCTGGTCGCGCTGTGGCGGGTCGAGGGCGGCTCGGGCGAGCACGCCGTCGCCGCGGCGTGCGACCTCGTCGTCGACGGCAGCGTCGACGCCGGCGTCCTCGACCTCGCCGCCGCGCCGCACGACGCCGACGTGGCCGACCTCGACGGCACGATCGACGACGTCCTGGTCGAGACGGGGTCGCCGGCCCGGGCCGGGGAGTCGCCGTTCGACCACGCGCTGCGGCTGCTGGCGTGCAGCGTGGTGACCGGCGTCCACACCGCGGAGTTCCTCACCCTGTGGCAGCACCGCTGGGGCACCGCCGACGACCCGCGGCTGGCGCCGTTCGCGCTCGCCGAGCGCTGGTACGCCGCCCTCGACCGCGACCCCGACGGCACGACGCTCCACCGCGACGGGCTCGACCGCGACGGGCTCGACGCCGCCGTGCGCGAGGAGGCCGCGGCGCTCGCCGGCGGGGCGGCGTCCCCGGGTGCGGTCGAGCGGCTCGTCGGGGGTCAGCCCGGCGGCTGAGCCGCCGTGGCCGGGCGGGCCGGGCGGCGCCGCACGAGCGGTCGCGGGGCCTGCGGCAGCCAGGTGCGCACGACGTGGTCGACCACGTGCACGCCCGGGGGCGCCTCGATGCGGTGCAGGCCCGGGACGTCGTCGCCGCGGCCCTCGAGCAGCGCCCGGTTGACCTCCCACTCGCGGCGCTTGCGCGGCACGCGGGAGTTGGCGAAGTCCTCGGTCGAGCTCCAGTGGGCGAACTCGTCGGCGTCGAGCCACTTCAGCTCGACGCACAGCCCCTCGGGCGCCACGATGCGCTCGGAGGTGGCCGGGAACTCGCGCACCTCCCACTCGAAGGCCTTGACGAAGGTGAAGTCGGCGCCCATCGGGTAGATCCACGGCTCGAGGAAGCGGAAGCCGAGGTCGAGCCAGGCCACCGACTCGCTCTCGATCGACAGCGGGTGCCGCGGGACGGCCACGACGGCGCCGGAGTGGTCGAGCTGCCAGGCCAGGTCGCGCAGCACGCCGACGCCCTCGGGGGTCAGCACCATGTCGCCGTCCCACTTCATGGAGTAGCGGGTGCGCACGTGCGAGAACGACCAGTTGTAGAAGTGCGTGAGCGAGTGCACCGAGTCGGGCCGCGTCGCCAGGTGCTCGGCGCCGGCGCGGCTGACCCGGAACGGGTAGGCGGTGCCGGTGTAGCGCTCGCTCGCGCCGACCTCGGCGGCCACCCGGGCGGCGACCTCGGCGGTGCCGTCGTCGGACTGGTTGTCGACCAGCACCACGTGCTCGACCGCCTCGAACATCGGCGGCAGTACCCACGGCAGGTTGCGGGCCTCGTTCTTCACCCGGAACACGCAGGTCAGGCCGGCGCGCAGCGCACCCAGCTCGTCGGGGTGGTTCCACGGCCAGCGGACGTCGTAGGCGGGGTCGCGCTCCGCGCAGGGGATGTCGGCACCACGGGTCGGCATCGCGGCGTCCTCAGCCGCGCCGGCGGCCGGCGAGCCTGCGCAGCCCGCGCCGCAGCCGCGGCGGGACGGCGGCCCGCACCGTGTGCGGGATGCGGTCGGCGTTGCGCCGCACCACGGCGTTGACCGGCCCCGGCAGCTGCGCGAGACCGTCGCGGTGCGCGGCGAGGGCGGTGGAGGTCGAGATGGCCTCGGCCTCGGTGTAGAGCACCGAGTAGGCGGTGCGCAGCTCGTCGAGCCGGTCGTGGACGGCGGGGACGTCGCCGTCGGGCTCGGCGAGCCGGTCGAGCGACTCCCACGTGGCCTGGGCGAGGTCGCGCAGCCCTGGCGGCACCTCGAGCTCGTCCCACGACGGCGAGCGGTGGCGCAGGCCCGGGTCGATGAAGGCGTGGACGGCGCGGATGTCGTTGGCCTGCGCGGTGAGCACCGCGGCGAGGTCGAAGGCCTGCCCGAGGCCGAAGACCGGCACCGTCCAGTCGGCCAGCATGTCGTCGTAGCGCACGAACCGGCGCGCGGAGCCGCGGGTGGCCCGCTCGGTGTGCAGCATCATGTTGATCCAGGCGGCGGTGCGCTGCACCTCCCCGACCTTCGCGTCGTAGGTGCGCTGGCGGCTGCCGACGACCTCGGCGGGCGGGCGCAGCAGGGTGACGTAGGCGGGGGTGGCGTCGCAGCGCAGGGCGGCCGAGCGCCACAGGCCGACGAACCACGCGAGCCGCGGGTCCTTGATGACCAGCTCGGGGCCGCCGTCCACGAACTGCTGCTCGAGCCAGGTGTGCAGGCGCCCGCGCAGCGGCTCGAAGGCGGCGAGCTTGCCGCACTCGTACCAGGCCGAGGGGCGGCCGTCGGAGACGTGCACGTTGCAGCGCTGCAGCAGCTCGTCGTGGAAGTCGACGACCCACTGCGGCTCGCCGAACCCCTTCGGGTTCGACTCGTCGGCGTCGACCTCGGGCTGGGGCACGTGCATGCCCAGCGCCCGCAGCGCCCCCGACATCGTGCTGGTGCCGCTGCGTCCGGCACCGACGACGAAGACCACGCGCCGCCGGACGGGCTCGAGGGGCGATCCCGGACCGGCCGGCTGCACCACCGGCTGCTCGCTCACGGCGCTCACGCTAGGGCATCACCGTGCGGTGGCCTCAGCGGTGGGCCGGTCGTGGGCTCGGTCATGGGGGCCCGCTCAGGCGTGCGGCGGCTGGGCGGCGATGACCGAGCGGTACCACTCGTAGGAGCGCTTCGGCGTGCGCTCGAGGGTCTCGAAGTCGACGTGCACGAGGCCGTAGCGCTGCGTGAGCCCCTCGGTCCACTCGAAGGCGTCGAGCAGCGACCACACGTAGTAGCCGCGGACGTCGACACCGCGCTGGATGGCGGTCGCCACCGCCCGCAGGTGCGCCTGCAGGTAGGCGATGCGCTCGGGGTCGTCGACGACGCCGTCGGGCCCGGGCTCGGCGCGGTAGGAGGCGCCCGACTCGGTGATCACGATGGGCGGCAGCGCGGCGCGGAACCGGGCGCGGAAGGTGATCAGCCACTCGCGCAGGGCGTCGGGCACGATCGTCCAGCCGCGGTCGGTGCGGGGGTAGCCGAGCAGGTCGAGCACCTCGAACGGCGCGGGCGATCCCTCGGGCGCGGCCTGCACCCGCATCGGGCTGTAGTAGTTGACGCCGTAGAAGTCGAGCGGCGCGCGGATGTCGGCCAGGTCGCCGGGCTGCACGATCTCCTCGACGAGCGGCTGCAGGTCGGCCGGGTAGCGGCCGAGCAGCATCGGCTCGAGCCACATGCCGTTCCACAGGGCGTCGAAGAGCTTGCTCGCGCCGACGTCGGCCGGGTCGTCGCTCGCCGGCCACATGGGGGCGTGGTTGTTGGCGCAGCCGATCTCCTTCGCGCCGGTCGCGCGCAGGGCCGCGGCGGCGCGACCGTGGCCGAGCAGGGCGTGGTGGCAGGCGTGCAGGGCGTCGAAGTAGAGCTCGTAGCCGGGCGCCTGGGTGCCCAGCCCGTAGCCGAGCATCATCGCCGCGTTGGGCTCGTTGATCGGCACCCACTGCGCCACCCGGTCGCTCAGCCGCTCCCCCACGACCGTGGCGTAGTCGGCGAAGGCGTCGACCGTGGCCGGGTTGAGCCAGCCGCCGTCGTCCTGGAGCGCCTGGGGCAGGTCGTTGTGGTAGAGCGTGGCCATCGGCGCGATGCCGGCCTCGCACAGCCGGTCGACGACGCGGTCGTAGAAGTCGAGACCGGCCTGGTTGACGCCGCCCTGTCCGCCCCGGCCGCCCCTGCCGCCCGGGATGACGCGCGGCCAGCTGATCGAGAACCGGTAGCCGCGGGCCCCGAGGCCCCGGAGCAGGTCGAGGTCCTCGTCAACGCGGTGGTAGTGGTCGGCGGCGACCGCGCCGGTGCTGCCGTCGACGACGCGCCCGGGCTCGCGGGCGAAGACGTCCCAGATGCTGGCGCCGCGGCCGTCCTCGTCGACGGCACCCTCGACCGGGTAGGCGGAGGTGACGGTGCCGAGCACGAATCCCGGCGGGAACATGGGGACGGGCTCGGGGACGGGTTCAGCCCCGGGCGCGACTGAGCGTCCGCCGGTCTCGGGTGGCGGCACGCGACAATGATGCCTGTGACCGTGGAGATCCGCCGGGGAACGTCGGCCTTCGTCGAACGGGAGCCGGGTCGCCTGTCGCGCCACGGCTTCTCCTTCGGGCCCCACTACGACCCCGAGAACCTGCGTCTCGGGCCGCTGGTGTGCCACGACGACCACCTGCTCGCCCGGGGCCGGGGCTTCGAGACGCACCGGCACTCGGGGCTCGTCATCGTCACCTACGTCGTCTCGGGCGCGCTCGACCACGACGGCCCCACCGGTCGGGTCACCGTGCCGGCCGGCTCGCTCGCGGTGCTGCGCACCGGGCCCGGCGTCGAGCACGCCGAGGTGGCCGCCGTCGCCCAGACCCGGTTCGTGCAGGCGTGGCTGACCGACGACGACGCCGACGACGTGACGCCGTCCTACGAGGTGCTCGACCCCGGCACGGTCTCGGTCGAGCCGCTCACCGGGATGCGGCTGGAGGTGCGCCGGCTCGGCGACCACGAGACGACGACGCTCCCCGCCGCACCACGGGTGCACGGCTACGTCGCCCGGGGCGCGCTGCTGCGCTTCTCGCTGGCCGAGCCGCTCGCCGAGGGCGACGCGTTCCGGTTCGTCGACGAGCCGGCGCACGAGGTGACCGCCGCCGTGCCGTCGACGCTGCTGCTCTGGTCGTTCGCCTGAGCGGGTGCTGGCGGGGATCCCGGCCACCGGCGATTGCCTGACCTCGGTCAGACATCTCCCCGCGTAGCGGATCTCCGCTGGACGAGATCGCTGCTGGACGAGATCGCCACTGGGCGAGGTCGCTGCTGGGCGAGATCGGCGCCGTGAGCGGGTCGGCCGCGGTCTCGACGACGCTCGCCGGGGGCTCGCCGCTCGACCAGCGGTGGTCGTCGTCGAGACCCGGCACCGATCACGGGGCGGAGCGGGTCAGGGGACGAGCACGCCCGGGTTGAGCACGCCGGTGGGGTCGAGGTCGGCCTTCACCGCCCGCAGCACCGAGACGCCGAGGTCGCCGATCTCGTCGGCCAGCCACGGCCGGTGGTCGGTGCCGACGGCGTGGTGGTGGGTGATGGTGCCGCCGGCGGCGACCATCGCGTCGGTGGCAGCGGCCTTCGCGACCTGCCAGCGCTCGAGGGCGTCGTCCCCGGCCGGGGCGGCGACGGTGAAGTAGAGCGAGCAGCCGGTCTCGTAGACGTGCGAGACGTGGCAGAGCACCAGCGCGCCCTCGCCGAGCGCGTCGGTCAGGGCCGTGCGGACGGTGTCGTACAGCCGCTCGCGACCCGACCAGAAGGCGGCGGTCTCGAGCGTCTCGACCAGCACGCCGGCGTCGAGCATCGAGTCGCGCAGGTAGGGCGCGTCGAACCGCCCGGCGCGCCACGACTGCCCCGGCTCCTCGCCGAGCGGCTCGCCGCCGAGGCCGGCGAGGACGTCGGCCACCGCGTCGCGGCGGGCGACCACGGCGGCGTCGTCCCCCTCGAACCCGGTGATCATCAGGCAGCCGCCCGAGCCGACCGAGCCGCCCGAGCCGATCGCGTCGGGGCGGGCGAGGTTGAGCGCGGTCTCGCTCTCGTCGGACAGCCGCAGCACCGTCGGCAGCACGCCCGACTGCGCGAGCCGGCGCATGGCGTCGGCGCCGGCCGTGAACGACGGCCACCGCCAGCCCTCGTAGCGGGCCGCCGCCGGCCGCGGCCGCACCCGCACGGTGACCTCGGTGACGACGCCGAACGCGCCCTCCGAGCCGAGCACCAGCTGGCGCAGGTCGGGCCCGGCGGCGCTGGCGGGCGCCCGGCCCAGCCGCCACTCGCCACGCGGCGTGGCGACCCGCAGCGCGACCACCATCGCGTCGAAGCGGCCGTAGCCGGCGCTGCTCTGGCCGCTCGAGCGGGTGGCCGCGAAGCCTCCGATCGAGGCGTGCTCGAACGACTGCGGGTAGTGCCCGAGCGTGAGTCCGTGCGCGGCCAGCAGCGCCTCGACCTCGGGGCCGCGCAGCCCCGGCTCGAGCGTGGCCGTCATCGAGACGGGGTCGACCGCGAGCAGCCGCCGCATGGCGCCGAGGTCGAGCGAGACCAGGCCGGCGAAGCCGTCGCGCCGCGCGGCCAGGCCGCCGGTGACCGACGTCCCGCCGCCGAACGGGACGACGCCCACGTGGTGCTCGACGGCCCACGAGAGCACCGCCGCCACCGCGTCGTGGTCGGCCGGGCGGACGACGGCGTCCGGCGCGTCGGCGAGGTCGCCGGCGCGGGCGCGCAGCAGGTCGGGGGTCGACTTGCCGCGGGTGCGCAGCCGGCGGACGTCGTCGCCGACGAGCACGGCGTCGTCACCCAGCACCGACCGGAGGGCGTCGAGCGCCTCCGACCCGAGTCCGGACGGCGGCAGCGGCGCCCCGTCGAGCGTGGGCCGCGGCGCGGCCGGGCCGAAGGCCAGCTCGACCAGCTGCGCGGCCGCGTCGGGCAGCGGCGTGGCCCGGCCGGGGTCGCCCCAGCGGGTCGGGTGCATCTCGGGCTGGACCTGCGACGGCGTCTCGCTCACGCGTTACACTGTGACACATGACGTCACTTCGTCACATCCCCGAGCCGCGCGACGCCTACCTCGACGCCGCCCGCGCCTGCATCCTCGACGTCGGCTGGCGCCGCACGACTCTCACCGAGGTCGCCCGCCGCGCCGGGGTCTCGCGAATGACGATCTACCGCACCTGGGCCGACATGCCGACGCTGCTCGGCGACCTGATGACCCGCGAGTGGGAGGGCGTCGTCGACGCCGCCGCCGCGGGCCACGCCGAGCACGGTGCGCCCGACGAGCCCGGGCGCACCGTCGAGCACCTCGTCGCCACCATCACCGGCACGGTCGCGACCCTGCGGGCCAACGAGCTGTTCGTGCGCATCGTCGAGGTCGACCCCGAGCTGCTGCTGCCCTACCTGCTGGCCCGCCGCGGCCGCTCTCAGGACCACGTGCTCGACCTCGTCACCGCGGCCGTGGCCGCCGGCCAGGCCGAGGGCGCGGTGCGCGCCGGCAACCCGGTGGCCCTCGCGCGCGGGCTGCTGCTCGCCGTCCACGGGTTCGTGCTCTCGGCGCACACGATGGTCGACGACGAGGTCACCGAGGCCGAGGTCGACGCCGAGCTGACGACCCTGCTGACCCGGGCGCTGCGGCCGTGACCGGCTCGCTGCACGCCGGGCTGGCCGGGACGCCGTCCGAGGTCGACCTCGTGGTCGTCGGGCTGGGCGTCACCGGCGCCGGCGTGGCCCTCGACGCCGTCACGCGCGGCCTCACGGTGCTCGCCGTCGACGCCCACGACCTCGCCTTCGGCACCTCGCGCTGGTCCTCGAAGCTGGTGCACGGCGGGCTGCGCTACCTCGCGCACGGCCAGGTCGGCGTGGCGCACGAGAGCGCCGTCGAGCGCGGCGTGCTGATGGAGGTCACCGCCCCCCACCTGGTGCGCCCGATGCCCTACGTGGTGCCGTTCACCGCGAGCACCGACGCCGCCTACCACCTCAAGATGCGGGCCGGGCTGGCCGCCGGCGACCTGCTGCGCCGCGGGGCGCGCACCACGCGCGAGACCCTCCCCCGCCCCCGCCACCTCGGCACCACCGAGGTGCTGAGCCTGGTGCCGGGGCTGCGCACCGACGGCCTGCGCGGCGGTTGGCTGTCGTGGGACGGGCAGCTCGAGGACGACGCCCGCCTGGTCACCACGATCGCCCGCACCGCGGTCGACCACGGCGCCCACCTGCGCACCCGGGCGCGGGTGCTGGCGGCGTCCGGCACCGGCGTGCGGCTGCGCGACGAGCGTGGGGCGGGAGGCGGCGAGCTCGAGGTCACCGCGCGGGCCGTGGTCAACGCGACGGGCGTGTGGGCCGGCACCCTCGACGACGGCGTCCGGCTGCGACCGAGCCGCGGCAGCCACCTCGTGCTGCGCGCCAGCACCCTGCCCGACGTCACGACCGCGGTCTTCGTGCCCGTGCCGGGCGAGACCAGCCGGTTCGTGATGGTGCTGCCCCAGCCCGACGGCACCCTCTACGTGGCGCTCACCGACGTGCCCGTCGACGGTCCGGTGCCCGACGTGCCGACGCCGTCCGAGGACGAGGTCGGCTACCTGCTGGGCGTGCTCGGCACCGCCTTCGCCCGGCCGCTCGGTCGCGCGGACGTCGCCGGGGCGTACGCCGGCCTGCGGCCGCTGCTCGACGCCGGCGACGGGTCGGGCGCCACCGCCGACCTCTCGCGCCGCCACGCCGTGCTCACCGGCCGCGACGGGCTCGTGACCGTCGTGGGCGGCAAGCTCACCACCTACCGCCGCATGGCGCAGGACGCCGTCGACCGGGCCGTCGAGGTCGCCCGCCTCGACGCCGGCCCGTGCACCACGCGCGGTCTGCCGCTGCTCGGGGCGGCGCCGCGGGCCGAGCTGGCCGCGCTGGCGGCGTCCGCGCCGTCGCCGCGGCTGGTCCGCCGCTACGGGACCGAGGCCGCGCTGGTGCTCGACGCGGCCCGCGAGGCGACCGGGCTCGGCGACGACGAGCTGCTCGCCCCCGTGGCCGACGGCGTGCCGACCACCCTCGCCGAGCTGGTCTTCGGCGTCGTCCACGAGGGCGCCCACGACGTCGACGACCTGCTCGACCGCCGCACCCGCGTCGGTCTGCTCGCCCCCGACCGCGCCGCCGTCGTCCCCGCCGCCGAGCGCGCCCTCGCCCTCGTCGCGGGCGCCCGGACCGGATAGTCCCTGACGTAGATCACGGTCCAGCGGCCGAAATCCTTGACTTTCGTCAGGGACTACCGCTCGGGAGCGATGAGTCAGGCGGTCGACCGCGGTCACTACTCCCGGCAGACTGACGACCAGGGCGGGAGCAGGGCATGACGACGACCTCCGGGAGCGAGACGATGACCGAGACGCAGACCACCGAGCTCGACGACTTCGACGGTCTGACCAGCCGCTACCAGCGCGAGCTGCTCGCGCACTGCTACCGGATGAGCGGCTCGGTGCACGAGGCGGAGGACCTCGTGCAGGAGACCTTCCTGCGGGCGTGGAAGGCCAGCGCCGGTTTCCAGGGCCGCAGCTCGGTGCGCACGTGGCTCTACCGCATCGCCACCAACGTGTGCCTGACCAACCTCGAGGGCAAGCCGCGGCGGCCGCTGCCCGCCGGGCTCGGCACCGCCGACCAGATGGCGGGTGACGCGCTCGAGGAGAACCACGAGATCGCCTGGCTCGAGCCGGTGCCGGACGCCGCGGTGGTGGTCGCCGAGCGCGACACGCTCCGGCTGGCCTTCGTCGCCGCGCTGCAGCACCTGCCGGCCCGCCAGCGGGCGGTGCTGATCCTGCGCGACGTGCTGCGGTGGAGCGCCGCCGAGACCGCCGAGGCGCTCGAGACGACCGTCGCCGCGGTGAACTCCGCGCTGCAGCGGGCCCACGCGCAGATGAGCGAGCGGGCGCTGACCGAGGACACCGTCGTCGAGGACCTCACCGACGCCCAGCGCGGCCTGCTCGACCGCTACCTCGAGGCGTTCTGGGCCAAGGACATCGACACCATCGTCGGGCTGCTCAAGGCCGACGCCACCTGGGACATGCCGCCCTTCACCAACTGGTACCGCGGCGCCACCAACATCGGCGAGCTCATCGGCACCAAGTGCCCGGGCGGCGTCCACGACATGCCGATGCTGCCGATCGTGGCGAACGGCCAGCCCGCCTTCGCGCTCTACATGCGCACCCCGGCCGGGCACTTCGAGCCCTTTCACCTGCAGGTGCTGGCGCTCGAGGGCGAGCAGGTGACCCACGTGACGGCGTTCTTCGGCGAGCACCACTTCGCGGCGTTCGGCCTGCCCGCGCGGCTGCCCGCCGACTACGTCCCGGGCACCGACCCCGCACCGGTCGCCACGGCATGAGCGCGCCGCCCGACGGGGCGGTCGAGCTGGTCGAGCGGGCGCTGGCCTACACCCGGGGCGCGCTGCACGGCGTGACCCCGGGCCTGCTCGGCCGGCCGACGCCGTGCGCGGGCTGGGACCTCGACCGCCTGCTCGCGCACATGGACGACGCCCTCGACGCCTTCACCGAGGGCGCGGGCGGCGCCGTCGCCCCCGCCGGGCCCGACCACGCGCCGTCCCTGCCGGTGCGGCTCGGCGCGCTGCAGACCAAGGCGTGCGCCCTGCTCGGCGCGTGGACGTCGTCCGACCTGCCGGACGTCGTCCACGTCGACGAGGTGCCGGTGCCGACGGCCGTGGTGGCGTCGGCGGCGGCGCTGGAGATCACGCTGCACGGCTGGGACGTCGCGCAGGCGACCGGCCGCGCGACGCCGATCCCCGCGGGCCTCGCCACCGGGCTGCTGCCGCTCGCGCACGCGCTGGTCGTCGACGACGACCGCGCCGAGCGCTTCGCGGGCGCCCTCCCCGCACCGCCCGGCGCCGACCCCGCGACCCGCCTGCTCGCCTTCGCGGGCCGCTCGCCGGTGTGGGCGCGACGGCTCGCTTCGTAAACGATTGCTCGTTCCGCGGACGCCGGGGCCCGGGGTTCCTACCCTTGCCCCCGTGCCCGTCGTCCCGCTCTTCGCACCGGTCGCCGCTGCGCCGACCGCGGCCGGCGACCCGGTCGGCGACCCGGTCGGCGACCTGCGCGACGCCCGCTCCCGGCTGCGGCGCGGCCGGGTGCGCGACGCCCTCGCGCTGGCCGAGACGATGCGCGCCGCCGGCGGCTGCGGCGACCCCGCGATCGACGAGGGCGTGGTGGCCCTCGTGGTCGAGTGTCACCTCGCGCAGGGCGAGCTCGCCCGGGCCCGCGCCGGTGGCACCGTGCTGGCCGCCATGGCCGGTCCCGGCCGCGGCACCGCCCACGGGCTGTGGGCCCGTGCCGAGCTGACCGCCGCCCACGGCGACGACGAGCGCGCCCGCCAGCTCTACACCCGGGTCGGCTCGATGGTCGGCGACGACCTCGAGCTGCCGTGGCGCTGCGGCTCGGCCCTCTCCGCGCTGCGGCTCGGCCTCGGCAGCGAGGCCGCCGACCTCGCCCGCGAGCAGCTGGACGTCGCCATGCGCCGCGGCGCGCCCGACCAGATCGCGCTCGCGCTGCGGCTGCGGGCCATCACGGAGTCCGACGGCCTGCAGGAGCAGCGGCTGCGCGAGGCGCTCTCGCTGCTCGGGGCCGGCCTGGCCGACCGGCTGCGCGCCCAGGTCGTCACCGACCTCGCCGGCCTGCTGCTCATCACCGACCACCGGACCGAGGCGGTCGCCCTGCTGCGCGAGGCCGAGGCCTACGCGGCGCACGAGAGCCTGCGCCCGCTGCTGGCGCGCGTCGTCCGGCTGCTCGGGCTGCTCGGCGAGGCGCCGCGCCGTCGCGCCGAGACGCTCGCCGTGCTGACCCCCGGCGAGCGTCGCGTCACCGCGCTCGTGGTGCAGGGGATGAGCAACCGCGAGGTGGCCGAGCGGCTCGAGATCTCGGTCAAGGCCGTCGAGGGCCACCTGTCGAAGATCTACCGCAAGTTCGGTCTCGGCTCGCGCACCGGCCTCGTCGCGGAGGTCGCCCGGATGCAGGCGGCCGACCCGACCCTGCTCGCGCCGCCGCGCGACGAGTCGGTCTAGACGCGGTCGGACGGCGTCCGGGGCGGACGGCGTCCCTGGATGCCGGAGCCCTGCAGCCGACGCCGCGCGCCGGCCAGCTTGTAGACCCACACCGCGACCAGGGTGATCACGCCGGCGTCGTCGACCAGCCCCAACGGTCCCAGCACCACCTCGGGCAGGACGTCGATGGGGCTGGCCAGGTAGACCAGCGCGCCCACCATCGCCACCAGCCCGCGCGGCGGGATGCGGTAGCGGTACATCACGAACGCGATCACCGCGATCCCGATCGCCACGAGCACGCCGACGACGACCAGCACGGCGACGAGCAGGTCGGTCAGGTCCACGCCGTCCAGTGTGCCCGGGCGTCGAAGGGGTGTCAGTAGCGGTGGAACCAGGCCGAGAGGTCGGTGGCGATGCCGGGGCAGGTGACGTTCATGTCGCGGGCGTCCTGCACCCACTGGCCCATCACGGCGGCGCCGCCCTGGATCACCCAGTCCTCGCCGCATCGGCCGAGGGCCTCCTCGCGCGAGGTCTGGCCGGCCGCGCGCCACTCCGGGACGCCGAGGCTGAAGTCGCCGACCACGCCCTCCCACAGGTAGGGCGTGGAGTAGACGCCGATGGCGTAGCCGGCGTCCTGGTAGCCGCGCGCCACGCCGGCGACGACGGAGGCGTTGGCCTCACGGTCGGCGCTCCACTCGAAGTCGGGCACCGGCTCGACGTCGATCCACACCAGCGGCGTGAGCAGGCCGGCGTCCTTCATCAGGCCGACGTTGTACAGCGCCTGCTGGTAGCCGGTGTTGGCGAGCGCGCCGAGCTCGGTGGAGCCGTCGTAGGGCCCGTCGGCGCCGAGCTCGTCGACGAAGCGCTGCTCGGGGTAGCTCGCCACCGCGTAGGCGCCGATCATCAGGCCGCGGCTGCGCACCCACTCGACCTGGTCGGCCAGGCACGGGTTCGGGTAGAACCCGGGGCCGTTGGTCAGGCCGACGACCACGTACTCCGCCTCGGGCACCGGCATCGGCCCGCCGTGCGACCGCTTCTGCGGGATGCCCAGGCCGGGCTCGCACTGCGGCCAGCTGACGTCGGCACCGAGCACCGGCTCGTCGGCGATCTCGATGTCCTCGACGAGGTCGGCCAGCGGGTCGCGCGTCGGCACCACCGGCTGGGACGGCGTGCTGCTCGGCGCGGCGGTGGGCTCGGGCACCTCGATCGGGCCGTCGTCCTGGCGCTGGCGCTCGCCGGTGGACGGCGGGGCGGGCGCGCTCGCCTCGGAGGTGGCGGCGGCGTCGTCCGGGGCGGCCTCGGGCGCGAGCCCGCAGGCCGTGGTCAGGGCGAGCAGCAGCGCTGCGCCGACCCAGGCCGCCCTCCGCATGACGTCAGGGTGACACGCCGCCGGTGGCGACGGGGCCGCGATCAGTCGCCCGGCAGCGAGACGTAGGTGGTCTCGAGGTACTCCTCGATGCCCTCGAAGCCTCCCTCGCGGCCGAACCCGCTGGCCTTGACGCCACCGAACGGCGCCGCCGGGTTCGAGACCAGGCCGGTGTTGACCCCGACCATGCCGAACTCGAGCGACTCGGCCAGCCGGATCGTGCGGGCGAGGTCGCGCGTGTAGACGTAGGAGGCCAGGCCGTACTCGGTGTCGTTGGCCGCCGCGACGGCCTCCTCCTCGGTGGTGAAGGTGCTGATCGGCGCGACCGGCCCGAAGACCTCCTGCACGGTGATCTCGGCGTCGGTGGGGACGTCGACCAGCACCGTCGGCTCGTAGAACCAACCGGGCCCGGACGGCGCCGACCCGCCCACCAGCACCCGCGCGCCGCCCTGGACGGCGTCGGTGACCAACTGGTCGACCGACTCGCGGGCCTTCTCGTCGATGAGCGGGCCGACGTCGACGCCGTCGTCCTGGCCGCGGCCGACGGTGAGCGCCCCCATGCGCTCGGCGAGCCGCGAGGCGAAGTCGTCGGCGACGTCGGCGTGCACCAGGAACCGGTTGGCGGCCGTGCAGGCCTCGCCCATGTTGCGCATCTTGGCCAGCATCGCGCCGTCGACCGCGGCGTCGAGGTCGGCGTCGTCGAAGACCAGGAACGGGGCGTTGCCGCCGAGCTCCATGCTGACCCGCTGCAGCCGCTCGGCCGACTGTCGCACCAGGATCCGCCCGGCCCGCGTGGAGCCGGTGAAGCTCACCTTGCGCAGGCGGTCGTCGTCCTGCAGCGCCTGGCTCAGGCCGGCGTCGTCGCTGGTGGTGACCACGTTGAGGACGCCGGCGGGCAGCCCGGCGTCGGTGACGATCCGCGCCAGCGCCAGCATCGTCAGCGGCGTCTGCGCGGCCGGCTTGACCACCATCGTGCAGCCCGCGGCCACCGCCGGCGCGATCTTGCGGGTGCCCATCGCGAGCGGGAAGTTCCACGGCGTGACGAACAGGCAGGGGCCCACCGGCTTGCGGATGGTCAGCAGCCGGCCCGGGCCGGCGGGGTTGCGCAGCCAGCGCCCGTCGATGCGCACGGCCTCCTCGCTGAACCACCGCAGGAACTCCGCGCCGTAGGTGACCTCGCCCTTCGCCTCGGCGAGCGGCTTGCCCATCTCGAGGCTCATCAGCAGCGCCAGGTCGTCGGCACGGGCGGTGACCGCCTCGAACGTGCGCCGCAGGATCTCGGCCCGCTCGCGCGGCGGCGTGGCCGCCCACTCCCGCTGCACCGCGACCGCGGCGTCGAGCGCCTCCACCGCCTCGCCCGGAGTGGCGTCGGCGACCTCGGTCAGCCTCGACCCGTCGGCCGGGTCGTGGACGGCGAGCCGCCGCCCGTCGTCGGCCTCGCGCCACTCCCCCGCCACGAACAGGCTGTGACCCACAGGCGGCAACAGGTCGGCGAGCGGGGCGAGACGGTCGACGTCCTGGTCGATCTGGTCGGTCTGGTCGGTCATGCGGCCAAGCCAACCACGCAGCCCGCACCGCGCGGGGCGGGAAGTTTTGCACAGCCCGCCGAGACATCGTTCTGGCCCCGGCGTAAAGTCGGACACAGTCGTCCTTCGGAGGGAGCACCAAGAAGACGACTAGAACCGCCTCGCCGACCCCATGCGGCGGGGCGGTTCGCTGTTGTGATGGCGCGAGCGTGTCGCCGGGGCACCTGGCGCCCGCCTCGCTCGGCCTGCTCGACCCCCGGGGGTCTCCGGTGGTTGAGCAGCGAGGAACGAGCGTCGTCGAAACCACCGGCCCTCCCACACGAACGCGCGCGGATGGCGTCCCTTCGACACGCTCAGGGTCCGTGTGGGCGGGTCCGCGTCGACCTTCCGCGGTCTCGACGACGGCTCGACCACCGGCGCGGACGACGTCCCCGACGATGGTCGAGGTGCGAGGAGCCCTGGCGACGAGCCTCGAGACCGCCGGCCTGTCACGTGAACCCTCGCGGACGGCCTCCCTTCGACAGGCTCAGGGTCCGTGTGGGCGGGTCCGCGTCGACCTTCCGAGGTCTCGAGGCTCGGCCGTGGCCGGCCTCGCACCTCGACCACCGGAGCCGCCGGTGGTTGAGAAGCGAGGAACGAGCGTCGTCGAAACCACCGGCCCTCCGCGGGAACGTTCGCGTGGTCCTTCCGCGGTTTCTACGACGGTCTCGCGCAGGCCAGCGGACGGCGTCCCTTCGACAAGCTCAGGGTCCGTGTGGGCGGGTCCGCGTGGACCTTCTGCGGTCTCGACGACGGCTCGACCACCGGCGCGGACGACGTCCCCGACGATGGTCGAGGTGCGAGGAGCCCTGGCGACGAGCCTCGAGACCACCGGCCTGTCACGTGAACCTTCGCGGACGGCGTCCCTTCGACACGCTCAGGGTCCGTGTGGGCGGGTTCGCGTGGACCTTCCACGGTCTCGAGGCTCGGCCGTGGCCGGCCTCGCACCTCGACCACCGGAGCGGCCGGTGGTTGAGCAACGAGTAACGAGCGTCGTCGAAACCACCGGCCCTCCCGTGCGAACGCGAGCGGACGTCGTCCCTTCGACAGGCTCAGGGTCCGTGGGGTCAGGTCGGCATGGACCCTGGCGAGGTCTCGAGGCTCGGCCGTGGCCGGCCTCGCACCTCGACCACCGTGACCGCTACTCGCGGTCGGGGGAGGTGGGGACGAGGAGGGCGGCGAGCTGGGTGCGGGAGCGGAGGTCGAGCTTGCGGTAGATGCGGGTGAGGGTGGCCTCGACGGTCTTGACGCTGACGTAGGTGCGCTCGGCGATCTCGCGGTTGCTGGCGCCGGCGGCGACGGCGCGGGCGATGCGGGCCTCCGACTCGGTGAGCCGCTCGAGCAGCGGGTCGTCGGCGGCGCGCGCCGGCTCCGGACGCAGCTCGGCCTGCACCTGCGCCGCCCACGTGTCGGCGTGCAGCGAGACGAACAGCTCGTGCGCCTCCCGCAGCGCTGCGCGGGCGGCCGCCACCCGGCGGCGCCGGCGCTCGAGGTGTCCGCGGGTCACGAGCGCGCGGCCGACGTCGAGCCGCAGGCCCGACTCGGTGGCCACCTTGACCGAGCGGTCGAGCACCTCGACGGCGGCGTCGAGATCACCGCGGGCGATGAGCAGCTCGGCCTCGGCGCGGTCGAGCTGCGCGGTGACGCCGTCGGTGCCGCCGTCCGCGTGCCGCCGCTCGACGGCGTAGCGCGCCTCGCCCAGCACCTCGGCGGCGTCGTCGAGGCGGCCGAGCGCGGTGAGCGCCGAGACCAGGTCGGCGTGCCAGCGGTTGACCGTCGGGTCGCCGAAGCCGCGCTCGGTCTCGACCGCCCGCACCCGCGCCAGCGACTCGGCCGCGCCCTGGGCGTCGCCGGAGCGCAGCAGCGCCTGCCCGAGCACGATCTGGTGGCGCTGCACGTAGCGCAGGTCGCCCTGCTCCTCGGCCGACTCGGCGCCGCGGCGGGCCAGCGTGGCCGCGCGAGCGACGTCCCCGCCCACCAGCTCGGCGAGGGCGGCGACGAACCAGCTGGTGTGGGCGTCGAGGTCGAACTCCTCGCCGACGCGGGCGGCGCGGGCGGCGTACTCGACGGCCTCCTGACAGCGGCCGGCGCGCACGCCGACCTCGACCAGGCAGCGCAGCACGTGCACGTGGTCGGTGCCGGCGCCGCGCTCGACCTGGGCGAGCATCGTCAGGAACGACTCCCACGCCTCGTCGAGGCGGTCGTCGTAGAAGGCGAAGCGCGCCGCCATGTACTCCGGCGAGGTGTGCAGGAAGCCGTCGGGCGCGGGCCGGGCCAGCTCGAGGGCCCGCTGCAGGGAGCCGCGGTGGTCGCCGCCGGTCCAGCGTCGTGCGACCGAGAGCGTGGTGAGCCCGAGGGCCAGCTCGTGCTGGTCGCCGCCGTGCTCGACGAGCCGCTCGAGCGCCTCGACGGCCCGCTCGCACGCGCTCAGCGCGGCGTGGGGGCGGGCCTCCATGAGCGCGATGCGCGCCCGCTGCAGCAGCACGCGGGCCACCAGAAGGTCGTTGTCGCCGGCGTCTGCGAGCGCGCCGGTGAGCACCTCGTCGAGCAGCGCGACGGCGTTGCCGTTCAGCTCGGGGATGGCGAGCCGCACCCGCACCGCCTGCGCCGGCGTGGTCGGCGACTCCCACACGTCGGCGAGCGCTCGCTGCACGAGGTCGACGTGGTTGCCGGGCGCCGCCGTCTCGACCGCCGCCACCCGCCACTCGACCCGCTCGGCGTCGAGGTCGGCCGGGCTGCGGTCGGCGGCGAGCAGGTACAGCTCGGCGGCGAGGTCGCGCGTGCCGTGGACGGCTAGCTCGCGCGCCGCCTCGGCGAGCCGGCGGGCCGTCTCGGCGTCCGGACGCGGGTCGGCCAGCGCGAGGTGCCGCAGCCGCTGGGCGCCGGTGCGGGCGGCGTCGGCGAGCCGCCGGTGCAGCTCGGCCCGCTCGGCGGCGGGGCACGACTCGACGATGACGTCGCGCAGCGCCGACGGCGTGAAGCGGGGCGTGGTCTCGCCGCCGCGCGCCACCAGGCCGGCCTCGGCGGCGCGCCGCACGTCGAGCTCGGCGCCGATGCGGCCGGTGCGCTCGAGGTCGCGCACGCTCGGCCGGTGCATGAGGGCGAGGTGCAGCAGGGTCTGGCGGACGTCGTCCGGCTGCGCCCAGTAGCGCTCGCGCAGCACCCGCTCGATGCTGCCGGGCAGCGGCGCGGGGCGGCCGAGCACGGCGGGCCGCTCGCCGACGAGACCGGCCATGGTGAGCGCCAGGGCGGGGATGCCGCCCGACTCCACATGCACCCGCTGCGCCACGTCGGGCGCGAGCCCGGGGCCCTGGGGGTCGCAGAGCAGCTCGACCATCTCGACGGTCTCGAGCGGCGGGACGTCGAGCAGGGCCAGCTCGCTGACGTCGATCGGGGTGGCGGCGTCGGCGGTGGTGAAGGTGGCGACGACGAGCAGGCGGCCGGCCAGCCGCCGGCGGGCGTAGCCCAGGACGGCGGACGACTCGGCGTCGAGCCACTGCACGTCGTCCAGCAGCACGAGCACGGGCCGCCGCTGCGAGGCCGCCTCGAGGACGGCGTGCACCCCGGCCGCGAGGTCGGAGCGCATCTCGTCGGTGGGCTCGACGGCGACCAGCCCGGCCGCGACCCAGTCGGCGACCGACGCCGGCATCGCCGCCCCGACGGCGTCGGCGGGGCACTGCGCGAGGAGGTCGCGCACCGCCGCGTACGGCAGCGCGACCTCGTCGGGCGCCCCGGCGCACCGCACGACCTCGGCGTCGCCCCGCGCGGCGGTCTGCTGCTCGAGCTCGTCGAGCAGGGCGCTCTTGCCCACCCCGGACGGGCCGACGAGCGCGACCGATCCGCCGCCGTCGAGGAGACCACGGACCTCCTCCAGCAGCGCCGCACGACCCACCAGCCGAGGCATGCGGACAGGTTAGGGGTCGTTCACTTGGTAAAGACAGGCCCGCACGAGGGGAAGGTTCCCTCTCGCGCCCGGTCGCGGACCGGGTCGGGCCGGGCCGGTCAGGGATCGGCGAGCAGCCCGATGAACTCGTCGGCCATCTCGACCTGACGCGCCAGCTTCGCGCGCCGCCCCACGGCGTCCTCGCGGATGACGGCCAGGCGCGCCGCCGCGGCCTCGCGGTCGGGGGCGGTGGTGGCCGGGTCGTGCAGCGCCTCGACGTCGTGCAGCACGTCCTTCATCGCCTCGAGGGTGAACCCGAGCGGCTTCATCCGGCGGATGACGAGCACCTTCGCCACGTCGTCCTCGGTGTAGAGGCGGAAGCCGCCCTCGGTGCGCCCGGACGGTGGTAGCAGGCCGACCTCCTCCCAGTGGCGCAGGCTGCGCAGCGACAGCTCGGTGCGGGCGGCCACCTCGCCGATGTGCATGAACCCGGACGTCGCCGGGCGGTCGTCGTCGCTCATCGCCGGCTCGCCTCCGTTCCGGATTGCAACCCTACCCTTACGTAAGGGTAGGGTCTGGATCGCACGTGGTGCCGGGGTCCGGCCCGGCCCGTGCATCCTCTCGCGGACGCCGTCGCGGCGTCCCGCCCGGCCTCCGGGCGCCGTCCCGCCCGCCCCGAAACGGAGCACCGCCTTGCCCACGACCGCGCCCGCCCCCGACGTCCTCGCACCGACGGTGCGCAACGCCCTGAGGTCGCCGCGCATGCTGCGCACCGAGGTACTGGCCGGGCTCGTCGTGGCGCTGGCGCTGATCCCCGAGGCGATCTCGTTCTCGATCATCGCCGGGGTCGACCCGCGCGTCGGGCTGTTCGCCTCGTTCACGATGGCGGTCTCGATCGCCTTCCTCGGCGGGCGGCCGGCGATGATCTCGGCCGCCACCGGCGCCGTCGCGCTCGTGATCGCGCCGGTGATGCGCGACCACGGCTACGACTACCTCGTCGCCACCGTGATCCTGGGCGGGCTGATCCAGGTCGCGCTCGGGCTCGGCGGCTTCGCGCGGCTCATGCGGTTCGTGCCGCGCTCGGTGATGGTCGGCTTCGTCAACGCGCTCGCCATCCTGATCTTCCTGGCGCAGCTGCCCTACCTGGTCGACGTGCCGTGGCTGGTCTACGTGATGACGGCGGTCGGCATCGCGGTGATCGTCGGCCTGCCGCGCGTCACCACCGTCGTGCCGGCGCCGCTGGTCGCGATCGTCGCCCTGACCGCCTTCACCGTGCTGGCGGCCGTCAGCGTGCCGGACGTCGGCGACGAGGGCGAGCTGCCCACCAGCCTGCCGGCGCTGTTCGTGCCCGACGTGCCGCTCGACCTCGAGACGCTGCGCATCATCGCGCCCTACGCGCTGGCCATGGCGCTGGTCGGCCTGCTCGAGTCGCTGCTGACCGCCCGTCTCGTCGACGACATCACCGAGACGCCGTCCGACAAGACCCGCGAGTCGTGGGGCCAGGGCACGGCGAACGTCATCACCGGCTTCTTCGGCGGCATGGGCGGCTGCGCGATGATCGGCCAGACGATGATCAGCGTGAAGGCCTCCGGCGCCCGCACGCGTCTCTCGACCTTCCTGGCCGGCACCTTCCTGCTCGTGCTGGTGGTCGGCCTGGGCGACGTCGTCGCGATCATCCCGATGGCCGCCCTGGTGGCCGTGATGGTGATGGTCGCGGTCGGCACCTTCGACTGGCACTCGGTGCGGCCGCGCACGCTGCGCCGGATGCCGCGCTCGGAGACCACGGTGATGCTCGCGACCGTCGTCACCACGGTCGCCACCCACAACCTCGCG
The DNA here is from genome assembly GCF_039543705.1 of Nocardioides marinquilinus. Lineage (NCBI taxonomy): Bacteria > Bacillati > Actinomycetota > Actinomycetes > Propionibacteriales > Nocardioidaceae > Nocardioides > Nocardioides marinquilinus. The sequence continues at coordinate 527,718 of NZ_BAABKG010000001.1, read as the reverse complement.
ATCGGCGTCGTCGTGGGGGTGCTGGTGGCGATGACGCTGTTCGCCCGCCGGGTGGCGCACCTGACCGACGTCCGCCGCGACGTCGTCGAGACCCCCGACGGGCCGACCGCGGTCTACCGGGTCACCGGCGAGCTGTTCTTCGCCTCCTCCAACGACCTCGCGCTGCAGCTGGACGCCGCCGGCGACCCCGACCGGGTGGTCGTCGACCTCAGCGAGTCCCACGTGTGGGACGCCTCGACCGTCGCCGCCCTCGACGCCATCACCGCCACCTACGCCCGCAGGGGCAAGACCGTCGAGATCGTCGGGCTGAACGCCGCGAGCGCCGAGCGGCACGGGCGGCTGTCCGGCCACCTGGCGTCGCACTGACGCCAGGTGGCCCGGGGGCACGCGGCCGATCGGCAGCCGGGCTACTTCGCCAGCACGACCGAGCCGACCTTGTACCCCTTCACCGGGGCACCGAGGGACTTGCTCGTCACGGTGCGCTCGATCTCGGTGCGGCGTCCGTAGAGGTACATCGAGACGCTCACCTGGTCGGCCCGCGGCTGGTTGCGCAGCGACGCGATCAGCGCGTCGAGACGGGTGCGAGGGGCGGCCGTGCGACCGGCCACGACGATGACCTCGTCGCCGCCGTAGAAGTCGTCCTCGCTGGTGGCGCCGCCGCGAGCGAGGAAGGCGCCCTCGACGGACCGTGCCGTGCGCGGGATGTCGAACGAGACGGTCGTCGTCCGGGGCTCGGCGCCACCACGCAGGCTCAGCACCAGGCGCAGCGTGCCGCCGGGCTTGACGACGGCGGGTCGCCGGCGGTCGACCGGCACCAGGTCGCCGCCCTGGACGCGCTGCTTCACCGGGCCGAGCTTGAGCAGCTCGGCGTCGGGGTCGACGACCGAGACGTTGCGCACCGAGGTGATGCGGACGCCGGGCAGGCGGGTGATCCGCTCCAGCAGCCCCGGCAGGCCCCACGCCGACGCGAACAGCAGGTCCTGCTCGGAGGCGTAGAAGGCGGAGTGGACGATGCGGAACGGGGTGCCGTCGCGGTCGAAGCCGCGGATGGTCCAGGTCTGCCGCTCCGTGCCCGGGCCGGACTCGTCAACCACGGTCTGGTGGTTGCCGATGTGCTGGTAGAAGGCGACCTCGCCCAGGGCGGCGGGCACGGTGACGTAGGAGGTGCCGACACGATGCCGCTCGCCGGAGGTGATGTCGGAGACGACCTTGATGGTCGCCGGCGACGCGCCCACGGTGCCGGTGATGCCGGTGAGGTGGTCGTCGGTCACGGTGCCGACCGGGTCTCCGAGGTTGGCGACCTTGAACGGCGCGCCGAGCGACTCCGGCTGCACGTAGACGGCCTCGGCCGGGTGCAGGCCGAGGGTGAGGTCGTCACCGGCGAAGGTCAGCGGGTGGCCGAAGCCGACCAGGCTGTCGCCGCACACGGAGGTGACGGTGCCGACGCCGGCCATCGACACGTCGCCGTAGGCCAGCGACGCGCCGAGGTTGCCGCCGGCGACGAGGGCGTCGGCGCTCGGGCCGCCGGGCGCGCGCCCGGCGCTGCCCATCACGTGGGCGCGACCGCTGAACCACGGTCGTCCGTCGGCCTTGCGCGCCGCCTGGGCGAGCAGCCGGGCCGGCACGCCGGAGACGCCGAGCGGCACCTCGAGCTCGCTGAGCCCACCGCCCGCGAGGCGGGCGGAGACGTCGGCGCTCCGCACGACGCGCTGCTGCAGCGCGGGGCCGAGCGCCACGCGGCGCTCCACCTCGGGCAGGTAGTCGTCCATCGCATCGAACGGGGTGATGCCCGCGATGGACGACGGACCGTTCGACAGGCCGTACGAGACCGCGCCGAGCAACCGGCCGTCGGCGTAGACCGGGGAGCCCGACATCCCCTGCCAGATGCCGCCCGCCGCCTCGATCGCGGGCGAGTCGAGGTCGGCGACGATCATGTCGACGCCGGGCGCGATGCCGTCGCGCACCACGCCGAGCACGGTGCCGTCGAACGGCTGCGGCTCGGTGCCCTGCGACACGGTGGCGCCGTCGACGGTGAGACCGGGTGCGACGTCGGCGAGCGGGTACGCCTCGGCGCAGTCCGGCTCGGGCGCGGCGACCGCGACGGCGGTGCCGCCGACGACCGGCAGCAGCGCGGCCAGGGCGGTCACGGCCAGGGCCGGGACCAGGCTCGAGCGGCGTGGGAGGGACGAACGGAGCATGGGGACGGGTCACCTTCGCGTGTGAGGACGGCGTCCGGGTCGACGCCGCGGTGACCTTAGGTCGGCATCGCCCTCGACGTGGCCGAATGCGGGAGATTCGTCCGACCCGGCGTGACCCCTCAGGGCCAGCGGCGGCCGTCGCGGGCACACAGGGTCGTCGTCTCGGCGGCACCCCCGGGCAGGCACCGGCCGTCGACCAGCTCGCGGTCGCCGATGGGCTCCACGAGGCGGACCACGACCGGCACCTCTCGGTTGCTCTGGCACGTGGCCTCGCCACGGTCGGCGACGACCGAGAAGGTGACGATGATCGCCGTCGGCCCGTAGACGACGTCCGGCTCGAGCACCTCGCCGGTGACGCCGCTGTTGCAGCCCAGACGGCTGACCGTGGTGGCCACCTCGGTGTCACCGGGCCTGGGGAGCGCGTCTCCGGAGAGCCGCCAGACCGCGGCGTCGTCCCATTCGTCGTCCTCGGCCGCGGAGACGACGACGGTCGTCCCGGTGCGGACGGGTTGCCCGACCGGCGGATGCGTGATGACGGACTCACGGTTGCCGAGGTCGCCCTCCACGCGGACGTCGAACCCCGCGGTCTCCAGGCGCGCGACCCGCTGGGGCACTGTGGCGAACGACGCGAACGGCACGGTGGTCCAGCCGTCGGGCAGCACCGTCGCGCTGTCGAGCAGCTCGTCCATCAGGGTCCGGGCGTCCGGTCCGCCGGTCTGCACGACCACGGTCGCGCCCCGCTCCTCGAAGACCAACCCGCCCTGGCAGCGGCTGGTGGGCGCGTCGCTGCACGTGCGCTCGGTCGACGGTCGCGGGTTGCTGTCGAGCGGCGCCAGCGTCACGCGCGCGACCTGGCCGCCGCCGAAGGAACAGTCCACGGATGCGGCGGCGGTGCCGTCGACGACCTCGGCCGGTGCGTTTCCCCCGCAGGGGCTCTCGACGACCGGCCAGTCCTGCGGCACCGCGACCACGACGCCGTCCGTGCCGACCCACTTCGTGCCCGGCGGTGGCTCCGGAAGGGGCTCGACTGCGCCGGCCGTGGCCGGGCCGGAGGGGGCGTCGTCCGAGCCGCTCGTCGCGACCGCGACGCCGACGGCGACCACCGCGACGGCCAGGGCCGCGCCGAGCACCGCCCGGGTGCGCCGGCGCCCCCGGGCCGTGCGGACGACGCGGTCGACGTCGAGCGGGGCGACGTCGATGGTGCGCGAGGCCCGCGCGAGCACCTCGGCGCGCGGGTCGGCGTCCTGCTGCTCCTGGGTCACGACTCTCCTCCTGCGTGGTCGGCGAGCGGGGCGGGGTCGAGCGCCGCCAGGGCCCGCGACGTGCGGCTCTTGACCGTGCCGACCGCGACGCCGAGCACCTCGGCCGTCGCGCGCTCGCTGAGGTCGGCGACGAAACGGAGCACGAGCACCTGCCGCTGGTCGGGGCTCAGCGCGCGCAGGGCGTCGACGACCGCGTGCCGCAGCACGATGCCGGCCTCCTGGTCGTCACCGTCGGGCTCGACGTCGAGCCGCTCGGTGGGCCGCTCGCCGTGCCAGCGGCGTCGCCGGCTCGTCGACAGCGCGTTGACCATGATCCGGTAGACGTAGGCGTCGGGCTCGGCGGCCTGGCGCACCTTCGGCCAGTGGGTCCAGGCCTTGACGAGCGCGGTCTGCGCGAGGTCCTCGGCGTCGGGCTGCGAGCAGCCGAGCATGACGGCCGAGCGCACCAGCGACGCCCAGCGCCCGGAGGCGTAGGCGGTGAAGTCGGCGGTGCGGTCGTCCATCACCACTCAGACAACCCGGGACGCCGATCAGGTTCCCGGGCTGCTCAGCCCGCCGACCGGCGCCACGACGCCACCCCCGCGCGGGCAGACCCACGCGGCGACGTCGTCCACCACGTGCGCCTCGAGCGGGTGGGTCTCGGGGTGGTGCGGGCAGGGGGGCCAGTTGGTGGGGGCGGTGAGCAGCGACTCGATCACGTACTCCTGCACCTGGTCGGCGGCGGAGGCGACCCGGGTGGCCTCGTCGTCGGCGAGGAGCACCGAGACACCCCGGGCGCCCGTGGGGCCGCCGACCATGGCAGCGGGCTGGTCGGGGAGGTCGTTCGCCCACGAGGAGTCGTACACGACCGGCTCCTCGGTCTGCGTGCGGCGCAGGTCGCGCAGCACGGGCTCGAGGGCGGCTCGCAGGACGTCGTGCACGGGCCGATGCTGCCACCGCAGCCGGCGGTCCGCTCAGGGGTTCTCGTCGACGGTGCGCGAGTCGGTGAGGGTGAGGGCGCCGGCGGCACCGATCAGCCCGACGAGCACCGCGAGCAGGCCGTAGGCGACGCGCTCGCCATGGAAGAACGAGGCGACCAGGTCGCTGCTCCACACCCCGGCCGGCAGCGTGGTGGTGACGAGGGCGGCGATCAGCGTGCCGACCAGCGCCGTGCCGACGCTGGTGCCGACCTCCTGGGCGGTGTCGTTGAGGGCGGTGCCGATCGACGTCCGGTTGGCGGGCATGGCCTCGACCAGGGCGACCGCGCAGATGGTCATCACGGTGCGCAGGCCGACCGTCATGACGACCATCGAGACCGCGATGGCGAGGTAGCCGTGCTCGACGCCCCACGAGAGCCCGGCGAGCGAGCCGGCCAGGCACGCGGCGCCGACGAGGCAGGCGACCCGATGGCCGAGACGGCGTCCGAGCCACTCCGAGAGCGGCGTGGCGAGCACCATCGTCGCGATCACCGGCAGGTTGGCGAGGCCGGCGCGCACGGGACTCCAGCCGTAGGCGAACTGGAAGTGCAGCACGAGCCCGAACAGCACGCTGGCCATGGCGATCGAGGTGCCGACCTGGGCGATGGCGGCCCCGCGCACGGTGCCGTCGCGGAACAGGCGCAGGTCGAGCATCGGGGCCGCGCTGCGGCGCTCGTGCCGGACGAAGGCGACGCCGGCCAGCACCGCACCGAGGACCGCGCCGAGGGTGAGCGGGGCGAGCCAGCCGTGCTCGACGCCGCTGGTCAGCGACCAGCACGCCAGGCCGATGGTGGCGACGCTGAGGACGGCGCCGGGTAGGTCGAGGCGGTCGTCGGTGAGGTCCTCCGGTCGGTCGGCCGGGACGCCGAGCCGCACGCCGACATAGGCGATCAGCGCGATCGGGGCGTTGACGACGAGCAGCCACTCCCAGCGCACGTGGGCGAGCGCCGTCCCGCCGAGCAGCGGGCCGAGCACGAAGCCCGACATGCCGACCACGATCATCACCGTCATCGCCCGCATGCGCAGCGCCTGGTCGTCGAAGAGCCGGAAGACCAGGGAGTTGGTGATCGGGGCCATCGCGGCCGCCGCGATGCCGAGCCCGGCACGCAGCGCGACCAGCTCGCCGGCGGTGGTGACGAGGACGACGAGCAGGCTGAGCAGCCCGAAGACCGTGAGGCCGACGAGCAGCACGCGGCGGCGTCCGAGCCGATCGGCCAGCGAGCCGGCCGTGAGCAGCAGCCCGCCGAAGGTCAGCGAGTAGGCCCCGGTGACCCACTGCAGCGCGGTCGTGCCGCTGCCGAGGTCGCGGCCGATGGTGGGCAGCGCGATCGAGAGCAGCGTGTTGTCGACCATCTCGACGAAGAACGCCAGGCACAGCGCGGCCAGCGGGATCCACGCCGCCTTGAGCGACGGGTACGTGCGACTGCCTGTCGCGGTGACGGGTGCGGTCGTGGACATGGTGGCCTCCTTCAGCGGGTCGGCGTCGTCCGCAGGCCGGACGACGTCGGGGACGCTAGGGAGCGCCGGTGTCACGACGGCTTCACGTCGGTTTCACGGCGGCCCGAACCCGCGCCGCGGTCGGTCAGAGGAGCAGGACGACCGGTAAGGCGACCAGCACCCACCCGGCCGCCAGAAGCAGCCCCCACCCCATCGACCGTCTGCTGGGAAGCACCGCTCCCGGCGTCATCGCGTCGAGCCATCCCCTTCGCCTCGCGTACTCCCGCTGGCGCAACGTCTGCGAGACGGCGCCGCACACGCAGAACGACGCGAACGCGACGCCGAAGACCACCCCGACCTCGGCGTTCGTCACCCGCGCTTCGTTTCAGGGCGTACGCGACCGTGTCAGTCGTTTGCCTTCGAGTTCTCCACAACCCCCGTGGTTGAGCGGGATTCTCGCCCGAAACTGTCAGTGGTCACGGCTTGGATGGAGGCATGACCAAGCACCTCGACGACTCCGGATCGGCCCACCCGATCCTGCGGTTCGTCGAGGGGTTGGAGCGTGGGCTGGAGGCGCTGGTCGACGTCCCGGCGTGGTCGCTCGACGCCACCAAGACGCGTGAGCTGGTGCCGCGGCTCGCGGCCGGGCTGGCGCGCGTGCACGAGCTGCAGGCGCGGGTCGTGGGTCAGGCCGGCGACCTCGACCTGCCCGCCGAGCTCGGCGTCCGGTCGCTGTCGGCGTGGCTGGCCCGCACCACGCGCGTCACCCCGGCCGAGGCGGCGCGCACCACGCGGCTGGCCGAGTCGCTGCGCACGCACGAGCCGACGCGGGTGGCGGTCGCGGCGGGCCGGGTCCACGCCGAGCAGGCACGCGTCATCACCGCCGCTGTCGACGGCCTCGAGGCGGACGACGTCCACCACCGCGAGCAGGCCGAGGCGCACCTGGTCGAGCAGGCCGCGCACTTCGACGCTGATGAGCTGCGCCGGCTCGGGCGCCGCATCCTCGAGGCCGTCGACCCCGACCGCGCCGACGAGCACGAGGCCCGGCTGCTGGAGAAGCAGGAGGCGCGGGCCCGCAAGCGCACGACCTTCCACCTGTGGGACGACGGCGAGGGCCTCGCCCACGGCCGGTTCACCCTGCCGGCCGCGCAGGCCTCGATGCTGCGCAAGGCCCTGCTCGGGCTCGCGGCGCCGAAGCACGTGCGGGCCACCGAGGGCGCCGGCAGCTACGACTGGCAGCGCCCGACGCCCGAGCGGATGGGTCAGGCGTTCAGCGAGTACGTCGAGCGCTTCCCGCGCGACGCACTACCCAAGCTCGGCGGCCTCAGCGCCACCGTCGTCGTCACCGTCGACCACGAGACGCTGCTCGGCGCCCGACGCGCCGCCCGCCTCGACACCGGCGTCGACGTCTCACCCGGCCAGCTCGCCCGCTGGGCCTGCGAGGCCCGGCTGATGCCCGCCGTCCTCGACACCGAGGGCCACGTGCTGCACCTCGGCCGCGCCGCGCGATTCCACACCCCGGCGCAACGACTCGCCCTCATCGTCGAGCAGCGCACCTGCCAGTACCCGGCCTGCGACGTCCTCGGCGCGCTCTGCCACGTGCACCACACGGTGTCCTGGCAGGACGGCGGCCCCACCGACACCGATCACGCCGTGCTGCTGTGCCCGTTCCACCACCACCAGGCGCACACCACCGGCATCCGATACCCGAGGCGCAACTGAGACTGGGCCGCCCCACCCGATGGTGGAGGTGTTCGTCGCCGGATCGGTCAATCGCGCCCGCGATGCCTTTACTTTCGAGACGATGGCTGCTGTTCCCGGCTGAATACGGAGGTGGCAATGGTGGAGCAGGTCGATCTGTGGGGTCAGGTCGGGGCTTACGTTCCCCTCGAGCCGCCTGCGGACAAGAGCGCGGTCAAGACATTGGTCGGCGCGCTCACCCCCCAGGGGCGCGAACAACTGCGCGCCGACGCCACCTTGCACATCGACGGCGACCGCATACGCGCGGATGTCGGGACCACGACGGTCGGCTGGGTGCCAGCGGACGTGGCACGTGGCTACCTGCATGTCTTCCGCGCGATGACGACCGTGCAGCAAGTGCCGCGCGTCACCGCTCAGGTGCGCATCTACGACAACCAGGACGCATGGGAGGACTCAGGGCTGGACGTAGACGCACTTGGCCGCGACAGCATCTGGGTGACCGCCTACATTTCGCTGGCGGAGCCACACCTGCTGCGACCCATCAACGCCAGGCCAAATCACCGTTCGGTCGAGCTCCCCGAGGGACGTAAGCAGAAGGTGGCCGTGACGGTCGCCGCCGGCGGCGCCCAGGCCAGAGCGTGGATCCGTCCCGAAGGAGCGGCATGGGTTTACTGCTCCCTCCAGCCGCTCACGGAGAAGCTCGCCCGGTCCACGCGAGAGGTCGTGCAGGTGTGGATCGACGAAACGGCGGTCGGCTCACTCACACCCGCGATGAGCAAGAACTTCTTGCCGCTCGTTCGCCTGCTTTCCGATTCCGGCCGAGTGCCGGTCGCGCGAGGCATCGTGAAGGGCAACCACCTCCAACTCGAGATGTCGGTCGCAGCGCTCAAGGCCTCGGAGGTCCCGCAGTCGTGGCTGCGCGACAACGACCTCGAACCGTCGGCCGACGGCCGATCCCCGCTGGTCGTGCCGGACGCGACCGACGACCCGATTGAGTCGCCAACCACAGAAGATGCGATCGCAGGTACGCCAGGAGGCGAGAGCCGGGCACCCGGGTTTTATGCGGACCCGGACGGGATGGCCGATGAGAGGTTCTGGGACGGCTTCGAGTGGACCACTCGGATCCGTATGCGCCCGAAGCCGTCGCGATGAGATCTCGCTGATCTCAGCCGGGCTCGCTAGGCCTTGCAGATTGGGCCGGCGATCCGCAGCCGGATGCGGCCGTGACGAACGCGGCGACGACAAGCGCCCTGGGTGCCGACGAGCGTCGCGCGGAACTCGGGCTGGTCGACGTCCAGGAACGCGGCGGTGCCGGGAGTGCCCCGCTACCGGTCGGCACCCGTCCACGCCCAGCGGAACCGGTCGACCAGGCCGGTGACGGCCGGGATGCGTGACGCCGCGGAGAGCAGGAGGAGCCCGAGCGCGGCCCCCACCAGGTTGAACAGCAGGTCGTTGACGTCGGCGACGTGGCCTCCGCCGAGCTTGCGGGCGGTGACGAGCTGGGTGGTCTCCACGACCAGGCTGAGGGCGGTGGCCGCGGCGAGCACCGCCCATGCCGGCCACCTGGGCGCGACCAGTGCCACGAGGACGCCGACCGGCACGAAGACGCAGATGTTCATGAGGGCGTCGGCGGGCTCGTAGCCGGACCCGAGCGTCAGGTTCAGCAGGCCCGTCCGAGGACCGCCGCCGGGCTTGTCCAGGTAGATGGGGAAGATCGTGTTGGCCACGACCCCCGCGGCGTAGACCGCCCAGGCCAGGCCGACCGTGGCCCGGGGCGCGGTGAGCATCCCGGTGCGGCGCAGGTGCCACGTCGCGAGGACGAGGACGAGCACGGCCAGCGGGACCACCACCGGCAACACCGGGACCTCGCGAAACACCTGAGCACTCCGATCTGCGGCGGCACGTCGGCCGGCCGCACCTCAGCGACCAGCCCGAGCCCACACTCCCCCAGCGGCACCCTCCGCCCATCGGCACCAGGTACCGGTCCGTGGGCCTCAGGTGCCGACGGGCCGGCTGCTCCCGCCGCTAGGGTCGCGAGATGGTTTCGAACCGGCCGTCGGTACGGGGCGAGCTGCCGTGGCTGTCCGGGCCCCTGCACCGCGTGCGCAACGACGCGTGGCCCCTCGTCGACGACTTCCTGGAGCGCTGGAGCTACCGCCGGATCACGCTCGACGGGCGGGCGATGACCTCCCACGAGGCCGCCCACGCCCAGCTGCACGCCGCCTTCGACTTCCCGGACTGGTGCGGCGCCAACTGGGACGCGTTCGACGACTGCTTCGGCCACTTCGTCCACCAGAACGACGGAGCGCTGATCGCGGTCGTGTGGCGGGACATGGACGTGGCCGCCCGACACGCCCCCGCCACGGCTGCCGAGGTGGGCTGGGGACTGCTCAGCTGCAAGTACGGGACGATGCCGAGCCTGCCTGCCGGGGCCGAGTGGGCGGTCGACCTCGACGTCTTCGTCGTGGGGGACGGGCCGGACTTCCGCCACCCGGGCTGAGCGACGCCCGCCGCCAGCCGACCACCGGACGTCGCTCAGCCCGCCGCCCGCAGGAACGCCTCGAGGATCGGGCCGGCGGTGCCGGAGCCGGAGGAGCCCTCCTCGACGAAGACGGCGACGGCGAGGTCGCCCTGGGCGCCGACCATCCAGGCGTGGGTCTTGAGCTGGTCGCCGTCCTGGAACTCGGCGGTGCCGGTCTTGGCGATGACCTCGGGGCCGGGCAGCGAGAGCAGGAACCCGCCGCTGCCGTCGGTGACGACCGAGCGCAGCAGCGAGCGCAGCTGCTCGGCCTCGCCCTCGGTGACGGGCTCGACGCCGTCCGGCGGGGCGACGTCGACCTGCTCGACCAGGCGGGGGACGACGAGCGAGCCGTTCTGGATCGAGGCGATCACGGTGGCCATCGCCATCGGGGAGGCGAGCACCGTGCCCTGGCCGATCATGTCGGCGGCGGCACCGGTCTCGGTCTCGGGCGGCGGCACCTGGCCGAAGTAGGCCGGGAAGCCGAGGTCGTGGTCGACGCCGAGGCCGAGCGAGGCGGCGGCGTCCGCGAGGTCGGAGCCCTTCAGCCGCGTGCGCTCACGGATGAAGGCGGTGTTGCACGAGTTCGCCAGCGCGGTGCGGAACGGCACGTTGCCGAGCCCGCTCGAGGGGTAGTCGTCGTAGTTCTCGAACTGCGCGCCGTCCACGATCACCGTCGAGCTGCAGTCGACGACGTCGTCGGGCTTCAGGCCGCGTCGCAGCAGCGCCAGGCTGCTGACGCTCTTGAACGTCGACCCGGGCGCGTACTGGCCGAAGGTGGCGAGATTCTGGTCGCCGTTGCCCGGCCCGTTCGCCGCGGCCAGGATGGCGCCGTCGCTCGGCCGGATGGCGACCAGCGCGCTCGCCGGCGTGGTGTTCGCGAGCAGGCTCTCGGCCTCGGTCTGCAGCCCCTCGTCGAGGGTGATGACGAGGTTCTTGCCCTTGCCGCCCTTGGTCCTGTGGATCTCGCGCGCCGCGCCGTCGGTGCCGACCGCGCTCACCACGACGCCCTCGGCGCCCCGCAGCTGGTCCTCGTAGCGGGCCTCGAGCCCCGAGAGCCCGACGCGGTCGCCCACCTCGAGCGTGGGGTCGGCCTTGATCATCTCGGCGCTCACCTCGCCGACCGTGCCGAGGATCGGCGCCGCGAAGTCGCGGGTCGGGCCGAGCGGGATCTCGTCGGCGATCAGCCGCGCGCCCTTGATCGACTCGTAGCCCGACAGCAGGGCCGGGGGGACGTCGTCCTCGCGCAGGACGATGCCCTCGACGAAGGCCTGGTCGCCGGCGCCCTCGACCGCCGAGACGAACGAGCCGACGTCGATGCCCGCCAGCTGGGCCAGCTGCTCGGCCGAGGCGCCCGCCTGGCCCTTGCCGACCTGGGTGCGGTCGATGCCGACCCGCACGACCGGCCGGTTCGTGACCAGCTTGGCGTCGTTCGCGCCGACGATGTCGCCGCGCTCGGCCGAGACCGGGTCGGCCTCGAGCACCGAGTTCGCGTTGAGGCTGGGCTCGACGACGCTGTGGTCCCAGACGATCGCCCACTCCTCGCTGTCGTCGACCGACCCGCGCTCGAGCGCCACCGGCGCCTTGTAGGTCCAGTCCTCGCCCTCGATGAGCGGCCAGGTCCAGGTGAGGGTGGCGCTCGCGCTGTCGCCGTCCTCGGCGACGGTGCCGAGCTCGACGGTGGGCTCGATGTCGTCCATCTCGGCGACGACGCCCTCGAAGTCCTTGGTGGCCTCGGCGCCGGTCAGCTCGGTGAACGGGACGTCGCGCAGGTCGCCCGAGGCCAGGCCCTCGACGAGCGCCGCCGCCGTGCCGTCGGCCTTCTCGCCCGCGTCGGCGGGGTCGGGCTCGTCCTCGCTGCAGGCCACCAGCGTGGCGGCGAGGAGCAGGGCGAGCGGGGCGGCCAGCGCAGGTCGCAGCGCTGCGGATCGGGCGATTCGCATGTCCCGGTTCTACCAGCCGACCGGGTGAGGACCCGAACCTGAACCGGGCGCCGTCAGCGCGCCGCCGGGGCGACGAGCCGGAACGTCGTCGGCTCGATGGTGCGGTCGAAGGCGCGCCACTCGCGCTGCTTGTCCACCTGCTCGTCGGCGTCGGCGCGGGCCGTGGCGGCGTCGGCGGCGGTGGGCGCCGTCCGGGCCCCGCCGAGCAGCGACCCGACGAGCGGGGCGTAGCCGGAGGAGTGGCCGGCGGTGTTGGGGTGGTAGCTCTCGTCGATGGGGTTCGACAGCCCGTTGATCCACTCCGGGTCGTCGCACACCGCGTGCCCGATGAAGGCGTTGGTCGGGTTCGCGAAGGCGAACCCGGCGTTCGAGGCGGCCGAGGCGAGGACGCCGTTCAGCTGGTCGGCCGTGGCGTTCAGCCGCGCCTCCTCCTCCGGCGAGAAGAAGGTGGCGGCGTTGCAGTCCTCGCCCATGAACACCCGCGGGTAGCCGACCACCACGACGTCCGCGGACGGCGCGCCCGCACCGATGTCGGAGTACAGCCCGGCGAGCCGTCCCGGCAGCGTGCCGGAGATGAAGGCCTGCGCGCCGTCGACCGCTTCGTCGCAGTCGCTCATCCAGCCCGGCTGCGCGCACTCGGTGAGGACGTCGGCGAACCCGGCGTCGTTGCCGCCGACCGACACCGTCACCTTGGTCGTGCTCGCGGTCAGCGCGGCCAGCTGGCCCTCGACGTCGGGGATGGTGGCGCCGGAGCAGGCGCGGAGGTCGAGGCTCCACCCGTTCTGCGCCGCGATCAGGCTCGGGTAGGCGGCCGGCGAGCGCTTGCAGCTGGTGCCGTCGTCGAGATAGCTGCGGGTGCCCACGCCCGAGGAGTAGGAGTCGCCGAGGGCGACGTACTGCTCGGCCGCCGCCTGCGCGGGCGGCGAGGCGGTGAGGGCGGTCGCGACGAGCGCGGGGACGGCGAGGGCGGCGAGGACGCCGCGGGGGCGGACGGGCACGGGGGGACCTCCGAGAAAGGGCCGATGGGGACGCCCGTCAGTCCACCACCGTCGCCGGGCGGGCGGAACCGGGGAAACCCTGGACCCACGACTCGCTGCCCTCGACCAGCCCGTCGACGTGACGCCGGAACCCGGGGCAGGCGGCGATGTCGTGGGCCCGGCACGACAGGGCGTGCAGCGTCATCTCGCGCGAGCGCTGCATCTCGGCCATCCGCCGGTCGAGGTCGGCGACGTGGGCGTCGAGGACGGCGTGCCGCTGCGGGGCGTCGGCGTCGAGCAGCACCTGGATCTGCTCGAGGCTCATGCCGGCGACCTTGCTGCTGAGGATGGTGGCGACCCGCACGAGGTCGTCCTTGCCGTAGCGGCGGCGTCCGGCGGCGTCGCGCTCGGGCGCGAGCAGGCCGACGTCCTCCCAGTGCCGCAGCACGTGCGTGGCGAGCCCGAACCGGTCGGCCAGCTCGCCGATCGACCAGACCGGTGCAGTGCGGCTTGACTTCATGTCAGCATGAAGTCACATCCTCGTGGTTGAGACAAGTTCCGAACGAGAGGATGCACGATGAACGAGACGCAGCCGTACGAGGTCGTGGTGGTCGGAGGCGGGCCCGCCGGCCTGCAGGCGGCCCTGACGCTCGGCCGGATGCACCGCCGGGTGCTGCTGTTCGACTCCGGTGAGTACCGCAACGACCCGGCCGACCGCATGCACAACTTCGTCACGCACGACTCCCGGCCGCCGGCCGAGTTCCGGGCGCTGGCGCGCGCCGATCTCGCGGCCTACGACACGGTCGAGGTGCGCGACGAGGCCGTCGTCTCGGTCGTGCCGGACGGCGACGGCTACCTCGTCGGCACCGACTCCGGCCCGGTCGCGACCCGGCTCGTGCTGCTCGCGACCGGCGTCCGCGACACGCTGCCCGACACGCCCGGCCTGGCCCCGCTGTTCGGCACCGTGGCCGCCCACTGCCCGTTCTGCCACGGCCACGAGTACGCCGGCCGCCCGGTCGGCGTCCTCGGCACCGGACCGCACGCCGCCCGGATGGTCGCCATGCTCGCCCCGATCGCCTCCGAGGTCGTCGTGCTGGCCGACGGGGCCGACGTGGACGACGAGACCGCGGCCGCCGTGGCCCGCTTCGGCGCGAGCGTGCGCCCCGAGCCGGTCGCCGGGTTCTGCCGCAGCTCGCTCGGCGCCACCGTCTCCTTCGACGGCGGCAGCGACTCCGAGGTCGGCGGCGTCCTGGTCGTCACCGCCTTCGCGCAGTCGGCGCCGTTCGCCGGCGAGCTCGGGCTCACCCTGCTCGGCTCGGGCTGCGTCGAGGTCGACGTCATGGGCCGGACCTCGCGCGCCGGCGTCTTCGCGGCCGGCGACCTGGCGCACGCGGCGTCGCTGCCGATGCCGATGGCCTCGGTGCTCGGCGCGGCGGCGGCCGGTCAGACCGCGGCGGCGGGGTGCCTGTTCGAGCTGATCAGCGCGCCGGCACCCGTCGCCGTCCCCGCTTGACCGGACGACGTCCGGCTGGCTGGCCGGGCCGGGCCGGCAGGGCTGGCCGGGGCGGCCGGGGCGGCCGGTCAGCCGTGCTGGGGCTTGTCGCGCCGCGGCGGGCGCTTGGGGCCACGGTCCTCGGAGAGCTCGATGAGCTTGCCGCTGATGCGGGTGTTCTCGAGCTTCTTCCAGACCTCGGCCGGCAGGTCGGCCGGCAGCTCGACGACGGAGAAGTCGGGCCGGATCTGGATGTGCCCGAAGTCGCCGCGCGACAGGCCGCCCTCGTTGGCGATGGCGCCGACGATCTGGCGCGGCTCGACCTTGTGCCGCTTGCCCACCTGGATCTTGTAGGCCTTCATCGGCTTGCCGGTGTCGTGGCGCGGACGCCGCGGGCCCCGGTCGTCGCCGTCGGAGCGACCGCCGCGGCCGGGCTTGTCGCCGCGGCCGGGCTTGTCGGAGAACGTCTGGCGGGGGCGCTCGGCGGCGGGGTCGAGCAGCAGCGGCGTGTCGCCCTGCGCGACCACGGCGAGCGCCGCGGCGACGTCGACCTCGGGCACGTCGTTGTTGCGCACGTAGTGGGCCACGATGTCGCGGAAGCCGTTGATGCGGTCGGTCTGCCCGAGCGCCGCGGTGATGGCGTCGTCGAAGCGGGCGAGGCGCGTGGTGTTGACGTCCTCGACCGACGGCAGCTGCATCTCGGTGAGCGGCTGCTTGGTGGCCTTCTCGATGTGGCGCAGCAGGTAGCGCTCGCGCGGGGTGACGAACGAGATCGCGTCGCCCGAGCGGCCCGCACGGCCGGTGCGGCCGATGCGGTGCACGTAGGACTCGGTGTCGGTGGGGATGTCGTAGTTGACGACGTGGCTGATGCGGTCGACGTCGAGACCACGGGCGGCGACGTCGGTGGCGACCAGGATGTCGAGCTTGCCGTCCTTGAGCCGGTTCACCGTGCGCTCGCGCTGCACCTGCGCGATGTCACCGTTGATCGCCTCGGCGGAGTAGCCCCGCGCCCGCAGCTTCTCGGCGAGCGTCTCGGTCTCGTTCTTGGTGCGGACGAAGACGATCATCCCCTCGAAGTTCTCGACCTCGAGGATGCGCGTGAGGGCGTCGACCTTCTGCGGGTAGCCGACGATCAGGTAGCGCTGGGCGATGTTGGCGACCGTGGCCGTCTTGCCCTTGACGTTGATCTCGACCGGGTCGGTCAGGTAGCTCTTCGACAGCCGGCGGATCTGGGCGGGCATGGTGGCGCTGAACAGCGCGACCTGCTTGTCGTCGGGGGTGTCGGCGAGGATCGTCTCGACGTCCTCGGCGAAGCCCATGTTGAGCATCTCGTCGGCCTCGTCGAGCACCAGGAACCGTAGCGCCGACAGGTCGAGGGTGCCCTTGTCGAGGTGGTCCATGATGCGGCCGGGGGTGCCGACGACGACGTGGACGCCGCGGCGCAGCGCGCTCAGCTGCACGCCGTAGCCCTGCCCGCCGTAGACCGGCAGCACGTGGACGCCGCGGGTGTGGGCGGCGTACTTCTCGAACGCCTCGCACACCTGCAGCGCGAGCTCGCGGGTGGGCGCGAGCACCAGCGCCTGCGGCGTCTTCTGCGTGCCGGGGCCGACGTCGAGCCGGTCGAGGATGGGCAGCGCGAACGCCGCGGTCTTGCCGGTGCCGGTCTGCGCGAGGCCGACGAGGTCGCGTCCCTCGAGCAGCGGCGGGATGGTCTGGGCCTGGATCGCCGACGGAGACTCGTAGCCCACCGCCGCGATGCTCTTGAGGACGGCGTCGCCGAGGCCGAGGTCGGCGAAGGTGACCGCCGTGTCCGTGGGGTCGGCCGGGTCTGAGCTCACCGGTCAAATCTACGCGGGTCGCGGCGCTACGGGTGATTCTGCGCTGCGGTGGGTTGGGTCACCCGGTCTCGGACGTCGGCCATCTCCGCGAACCGTGCGCCCGTTCGAGGGCACAGTCACGATGGTCGAGGTGCGAGGAGCCCTGGCGAGGAGCCTCGAGACCACGGAGCGTCCATGGGGTCAGGACCACACGGACGTCGACGCAACAGAGCGCTCTCGGGATTCAGACCACACGGACGTCGACGCAACAGAGCACACTCAGGATTCAGACCACACGGACGTCGACGCAACAGAGCACACTCAGGATCCGGACCACACGGACCCTGAGCGCGGTCGTTGGGCCCCTGACGGTCAACGGGGCCGGCGTGGTGGCAGATCTCGACCGCTGTATCTGATTGCGCCTCCGCTCGTACCTCGCTTCGGCGCGTGTTCGCGGCGTTCTTCGCTGCCTTGATGCCCAGCACCGCCACCAGCCCCGGTCGGGTCATCACGTCGTCTCCTGGCTGACCCTGCTTCGCTGCGGTCGGTCTCGCTGGCGCTCGGTCCGCAGCCCGACCCTGGCGGGTCCGTGGTTGCGTTGGTCTGCCCGGCGGGGTCATGGGTTGCGTTCGCGGCGCGCGATCGTCGTGGAGGAGGAGCACGGGAGGCGGAGCGAGGAACGAGCGGAGCCTCCCGCGCGCACGGGGGAACGACGATCGCCGACGGCGCCGCGAACACGCGCCGAAGCGAGGAAGGAGCGGAGGCGCAATTCAATACAGGCGGCCGGTCACCCCATCACGCCGCGGCCCGTTGACCTGGAGTAGCCCTTCGACAAGCTCAGGGTCCGTGTGGTCCCGACGCCACGCACGCTCCGTCGCGTCGCTGGCTGGCCGTGTGGTCCCGACCCCGTGGTCGCTCCGCTGCGTCATCCGCGTCGTCACGATCCCGTGGGCCCTCAGAGGTCTCAAGGCTCGTCGCCAGGGCTCCTTGCACCTCTACCATCGTGAGGTCGACACCGAGAGGCCCGCCTCCCCCACCCAACGAGGGGGAAGCGGGCCTCCGGTATGTGCCGGACGGGGGCTAGCAGCCCGTCTTGGCGAGGGTGAAGTCGGCGCGGACCTCCTCACCGCGGTAGAGACGCACGGACTTCGACTGCGGGCGGTAGCCGTCCTTCGCCGCGATCATGGTCAGCGGGCTGACCTTGGCGTTGAACCAGTAGGCGAAGGTGCCGTCGGCGCCGGTGCTGAACGTCCACTCACCGGCGAAGGAGTCGGCCGCGACGGTGGCCCCGGCGAGCGGCGCGACCGCGCCGGCGCAGGAGCGGCCGCTGACCGTGCCGACCAGCTTGCCCCACGTGCTCGGCGGGGTGACGGTCATCGTGACCTCGACCGGCTCGACCGAGCCGGGCGCGTCCTCCGAGATCGCCACGGACGCCGTGTAGGTGCCGGGCTGCGCCACGTTCGGGTCCATGGTGACCCGCACGGTGGTCGACTGGCCGGGCGCCAGGGTGGCCGAGGTCTTGTTCAGCGAGAGCCACTCGACGTCGGCCGCCGCGGCGGCGCAGTCGTCGAAGCCGGGCAGGGTCTCGCTGTCGACCGTGGCGGTGAAGCCACCCGAGGAGCCGCCGATCTTGTGGACGCCGCACGCCATGCCGCCGCGGTAGCGGGCGGTGTTGGAGTTCGGCAGGTCGGCCCAGGCGCCGGCGGCGGGGTCGTAGGCGAACGAGCGGTTCGAGACCGCCGCCCCCTGGACGCCGCCGTTGACGACGAGCTGGCCGCTGCCCACGGCGTACTGGCTGGCCCAGGTGTCGACGGGGGCGTCGGGCAGCGCCGTCCAGCTGTCGGCGCCCGGGTCGTAGACGTAGCTGGCGGCGGTGCCGGCGTTGCCGTCGTTGCCGCCGGTGCAGTAGACCATCCCGTCGATGCCGCCGCAGGAGGCGAAGGCGACGGCGTCGGGGTAGTCGGCCAGCTCGGTCCAGGTGTCGGCCGCCGGGTCGTAGGCCGCGACGGCGTTCGACATCGGCAGGCAGTCGGCCGTGGTGCAGCCGCCGACCACGTAGAGCTTGCCGTCGGCCACGGCCTGGCCGGACGCCGAGAGGTCGACGGGCGCGTCGGCGCCCTCGCTCCACGCGTCGGTGGCCGGGTCGTAGACGAACGTCGCCGGGCTCGGGCCGGCCTCGGCCCAGCCGCCGGTCACCACGATCTGACCACCGACGTTGCCGGCGGCGACCGCGTTGCGGGCCCCGGGCAGGGGCGCCTTCTCGGCCCAGGTGAGGGTGGCCGGGTCGTAGGCCCACACCTCGGCGGACGACGTGGTGCCGTCGCCGCCGGCGATGGAGTAGGCCACGCCGTCGACCGTGACGACGCGGTTGTCCATGACGACGCCCGGGTAGTCGGCGATGTCGGTCCACGGCGCCTCGTTCGGCTTCACGGTCGGGGTGCCGGTGACGCCCATCGAGCGGCCGCCCTTCGAGACGTTGCCGAGGGACGTCGGCACCTTGAGCCGCTGCAGCGGGGCGCCGTCGGCGTCCGCGATCGCGTCGGAGGTCAGGCGCGAGCCGTCGGCCGAGAGCAGGTCGAAGCCGCCCGGACGCTCGGCGAACTCCACCTCGACCGGCCGGTTGCCGGTGTTGGTGACGGTGAACGTCTTCGACTTCGGCGCACCACCGAGGACGGCGGTCGCGTCGAGCTGGGCCGGCGTGACGCTCAGTTGCCCGGCGGCGAGGCGGAAGTTGCCCTTCACCACCCAGTTGTTGGGCACCCCGAGGCGCTTGACCTGCGAGCCGTACTGGTTGGCGGTCGCCTCGAACCGGTGCTGACCGGTGATCGAGGAGAACATCCAGTAGAAGCCGTCGTCGAGGTTCGGGTCGGCCGGCGTGGGAGCCGTCGTCGCCTTCTCGTCGGGCTTGTCGAGGCTGGTCACGGTGGCGCCGTTGACGCCGGCGCGACCGGTCGGGCCGTAGACGTTGCCCACGACGAGCCCACCGCGGACCGGGTCGCAGGTGCGGTTGCCGACGAAGACGTCGTCGACCTGCCACCACCAGTTGTAGCCGGCGTCGTAGTAGTGCCAGCGCACCTGCACCTCGGGCTGGCCGGCCGCCATCGGCAGCTGCACGACCTTCTCGTCCGGGCCGCGCACGCTGCTGGTCTGGCTGAGGACGGTCTCCCAGGTCTCGCCGCCGTCGATGCTGACGTCGACGTCGGCGGTGTCGCCGAGGTTGTAGTAGTCCTGCTTGAACCCGACGACCGGCGCGGAGAGGTCGCTCATGTCGATGACCGGGCTGACCAGGGAGGTGTCCTGGGCGCCGCCGCTGCCGTACTCGTCGGAGTCGACGATGGCGAAGCCGCCCTCGCCGCCGGTGAGGTTGCCGCGGTCGCCCGGGTCGTCGAACGTCCAGACCTGGCCGTTGCCCTCCTCGTCGGTGACCGTCCAGCCCGCGGGGGCGGTGTCGCCGTCGAAGGTCTCGGTGACGCCCTCGGTGGTGAAGGTGTAGCCGGGGGCGGTGCAGGTGCTGTCGTCGACGGGCAGCTCGATCTCCTCGACGACGTCGCCACCGGCCACCGTGATCTCACGGGTCGCGGTCTCGTAGCCGGGGTACTGCGCGGTGACGGTGACGGTGTAGGTCGCGTCGCCCGGCAGCGTCATCGAGAACTCGCCCGTGGCCGGGTCTGTCCAGGCGTCGGGGCCGGGGCCGGCGACGTCCAGCTTGGCGTAGAGCGGCCAGCCGTGGCCGGAGCCGTCGAGCACCGAGCCGCCGACGGTGACCACGTCGGACGCCGTGAGGGCGAAGTCCTGCGTGGTGGTCTCCTGCGCGACGACGGTGACGTCCTCGGTGGTGGTCGGGTAGCCGAACGCGGCGGCGGTGACGGTGTAGTCACCGGCCGGGAGCGCGAGTCCGTAGTCGCCCTCGGCGTCGGTGGTGACGGTGCGGCTGTAGTCCTCGCCGGCCGCGATGGTGACGGCGGCGCCGTCGATGCCCTCGCCCGACTCGGCGTCGGTCACGGTGCCCTCGAGGCGACCGGCGTCCTCGGTGGGGGCGGCGGTGACGAGCGCGAGCGCGTCGAGGCGGCCCTCGCCGAAGACGTTGTTGTCGTCGGCGGTGCCGCCGCACTGGTCGTCCTCGGTGTCGACGGCCGAGCCGTCGAGCAGGGCGCGGGTGCCCTCGATGTCACCGACCAGGCCCGGGGCGGCCGACCACAGCAGCGCGATGGCGCCGCCGAGGTGCGGAGCGGCCATCGAGGTGCCGCTGTAGGAGCCGTAGGTGCTGCCCGGCAGCGTCGAGCGCACGTTGACGCCGGGGGCGGAGATGTTGGGCTTGATCTCGCCGTCCTGGCCCACGCCGCGCGAGGAGAAGTCGGCGATGCCGTTGTTCACGTCGTAGGCGCCGACGGAGTAGTTGATGGTACGGCTGCCCGGCGACCCGCTGGTCTGGCACGCGGGGCCGTTGTTGCCGTTCGACCAGGTGCCGAAGATGCCGGCGGCCTCCCAGGCCTCGAGCACGTCCTCCATGAAGGGGTCGTTGGTCGGCACCTGGGTGCCCCAGGAGTTGTTGATGATGTTGGGGCGCTTGCTCGGGTCGGCGTTGTTGCCCTCGAGGTCGGTGGGGGCGAGCATCCACTCGCCCGAGGAGATCAGCGCCTCGTCGGAGGGGCAGCAGCCGTTGGCGGCGATCCACGTCGCGCCGGGCGCGACGCCGACCTGGTTGGCCCCGCCGTCGCTGCCGACCATCGTGCCCATCGTGTGGGTGCCGTGGCCGTCGTTGTCGCAGGGCGCGTCGGGGCACTCGCCGGCGGCGTCGAACCAGTTGTAGTCGTGGGTGAAGGTGCCGTCGCCGTTGTTGCCGCGGTACTGGTTCACCAGGGCCGGGTGGTCGTACTGGACGCCGCTGTCGATGTTGCCGATGACCAGGCCCTCACCGCGGGTGCCGAACTGGTTCCAGACGTCGTCGGCGTTGATGTTCGCCACGCCCCACTCGAGCGCGTCGGGGCCCTTCACGTCCTTGCCGGGGGTCGGCTTCTCGATCTGGTACTCCGAGGTCGGGTAGAGCCCGACGACGGCCGGCTGGGCGGCCAGCGTGTTCACCAGGTCGGCGTCCCCGGTGGAGACCCGGATCGCGTTGGTGGCGTAGTAGGCGTGGAAGTCGACGCCCTGCGACTCCAGCAGCGAGGTGGCGGCGCCCTGGCTCTTCTCGGCCGCCTTGCTCAGGGTCTCGTAGACGTAGCGGCCGCGCTCGTCCCAGTCGGCGATGCTCGCCGCCTTCGACAGGTCGGGCTGCTGGAAGCGGATCCAGAAGCTGGCCTCGCCCTTGCTGTCGAGCTGCTTGGCGAGCTGGGGCTTGATCTTGTCGGCGTCGGGGGCCGGGGCGGCCGAGCCCGGCGGTGTGGCCACCGCGAGGACGGCCGCGACCACGGCGAGGACGAGGGCCCAGATGGACAGGACCCGTTGACGGCGTGGGGACATGGGTGAGCGATCCTCCCGAGAGGCGCCTGCGGGGGCAGGCGCAGGTGTGGTCGTGCAGTGGGGGCTCCGGGTCGGACGACCCGGAGGTCACGACGCTAGGGACGGCGTCCGACCGCGGCAATCGACAGCGGTGGGCAAGCCGTGGGCAGAGTCGGGCAGTTCGTGGGCGACGGCCGGCGCGGCACCAGGCGCAGCCCGACGCCGCGGACGACGTCGAGGTGCAGCGGGCTGTCGAGGCGGCGCAGCTTGTGCCGCAGGCGCTTGACCACCGACTGCACGTCGGAGCGGTCGCCGAGGTGGTCGTTGCCCCACACGCGCCGGTGCAGCTCGTCGTAGGCCCAGGTGCGGCCGACGTCCTCGAGCAGGCACACGATCAGGTCGTGCTCGAGGGGCGAGAGGGTGACCGCCCGGCCCCGGCAGCCGAGGATGCGCCCGTCGGAGTCGACGCTCAGCTCGGGGTCGGCCGTGGGTGGCGGCGGCGCCGTCGGGACCGCGACCGGCGGTGGGACGGCGACCGGCACGCTGACCTGCTCGAGCCCGGCGAGCAGCGCCACGGCCTCGCCGGCGCTGGCGACCATGAGCACCGGGGCGGCCGGGCTCATGCCGGCCAGCGTGGCGGCCAGCTGCACCCGCTCGGCGGCCGACGGCGCGACCGCGATCACCATGCTCGGCACCGCGGACGGCGTGGCCGACGCGGCCGGCTCGGACGAGGCCGCCGGCCCGACCGGCACGAGGGACGGCTCGGCGGCGCCGGTCGCCAGCCGGTGCACGGTCATCGCAGGGCTGGCCGGCCGGTGACGGGCAGGGCGGTGGGCGCTCCGGGCGCGGGCCCGGAGCGCAGGCGCGATGACGGCATGAGGTAGCCCTTCGTCCGAGAACCCGAGAAAGTACGAGAGCGCCAGCCTGAGCAGGTGCGAGAAGTAAAGACTCGCACTGTTACCACTGTCAATGGTTACACGTCGGTAAGGTCGCGGTGTCGGGCTCGGTATCGTCGCAGCGATGACCGCGCCGACCGATGCGGACCGAGCCGCCCTGCAGGGCCTCGGCCTCACGCAGTACGAGAGCTCGGGATACCTGGCGCTGCTCGGCCGCGAGCACGCCACGCCCACCGAGGTCGCCCGACTGGCCGGCATCCCACGGCCGCGGGTCTACGACGTCCTCGCCTCGCTCACCGACCGGCGCCTGGCCCGCGTGGTCGGCGACAAGCCGCTGCGCTACGCCGCCGAGTCGCCCGAGCTGGTGACCGAGCGGCTCATCGGGCAGCGTCAGCAGGACGCCGCCCGCGCGGCGGCCGCGGCCCGGGAGAGCGCCGACCGGCTCGCCTCGCTGTTCCACCTCGGACAGGGCCACGGCGACCCGCTCGACTACGTCGAGGTGCTGCGCGACAGCCGCGAGGCCGGCCGGCGGGTGCAGGAGCTGTGGAACGCCGCCGAGCGCGAGGTGCTGGTGCTCGTGCGCCCGCCCTACCTGGCCCCGCCGTCGTCCCTGGAGGAGGCGACGGTGCTGCCGCTCACGGTGCGGCAGCGCGCCATCTACGACCGCTCGCTGCTCGACGTGCCGCGGATGCCCGAGGTGCTGCGCCGCTACGCCGAGCTCGGCGAGGAAGTGCGCATCGCCGACGACCTGCCGATCAAGCTGAGCGTCATCGACGGCCGCACGGTCGCCTTCAACATGCCCGACCCCGTCGCCGCCGACCCGTCGGTGACCACCGTGGTGATCCACCACGAGATGCTCGCGGCCACGCTGGCCATCGCCTTCGAGTCGATCTGGGCCGGCGCGGTGCACCTCGACGACGCCGCGGCGCCGTCGGTGGGCGGCTGACCGCCCGTCTCGTCACACCAGCCACAGGACTCACCCCGCGGGGAGCGCTCCTGCGGCCTCGTCGCGCCTGCACCCCTTCAGGTGGGGAGCGCGACGCGTTCTCGCGTTCATTCGTGGTCCGTGGTGGGGATCGGCTATCGTTGGTGAACAGAAGGTGAACTGGAGGTGTCACATGACCGACGAGAAGCGAAACGGCCAGCTCGAGCTGCACTGGGTGCCCGTGACCGACGAGCGCGGACGCACGCGCATGGAGATGGTCTGGTCCGCGCCCGGCGAGACCGTGTCGATCACGCACGCGGCCTGAGTCGCACGCATCCGCCGGACGCCGCGCGTCCGGCACCACAGGGCCGCCGTCCCGTTCCCGGGACGGCGGCCCTGTGGCGTCGTGGCACCTGTCGCGGCCGGTGACCGGCGGGGCCCCTCGACAAGCTCAGGGTCCGTGTGGGGACGTTGGCATCACCCTTGCGAGGTCTCGAGGCTCGTCGCCAGGGCTCCTCACACCTCGACCATCGACCGGTCGGGTCGACCACAGACCCGTTCGCGGCGCGCGACCTGGTGAGTGACGAGCACGGAGGGCGCAGCGAGGAACGAGCGAGCCCTCCGCGCGCAGGAGCGAACCGGGTCGCGTGAAGGCGCCGCGAACACGCGCCGAAGCGAGGAACGAGCGGAGGCGCCAAACAACACCGGCGGCTGGTCGTCCCGCCCGCCGCGGCGTTGACCGGCAGAGCCCTTCGACAAGCTCAGGGTCCGTGGACGGGCCCGGGCGCCGAGGGCCAGTGGTCTCGAGGCTCGTCGCCAGGGCTCCTCACACCTCGACCATCGTCCGGCGCAGATCCGTTCGCGTGGAGGCGCCGCGAACACGCGCCGAAGCGAGGACCGAGCGGAGGCACCACAGAGACTGGAATAAAACGGACCGCAGTCCGTTAGACGATGGTTCGATCTTCAACCAGACCCCTGTGGAGGACCACCATGACCGAGTTCGACGCCGGCACCACCGCTCTCGACGACATCACCGGCGACTACACCATCGACCCCGTCCACTCGCGCCTCGGCTTCGTGGCGCGGCACGCGATGGTCACCAAGGTGCGGGGGCAGTTCGGCACCTTCGAGGGCACCGCGCACGTCGACACCGCGAACCCCGCCGCCTCGCACGTCGCGATCACGATCGCCGCCGACAGCGTCGAGACCGGCAGCGCCGACCGCGACGGCCACCTGCGCAGCAACGACTTCTTCGGCGCCGAGGAGAACCCCGAGATCCGCTTCGTCTCCACCTCCGTCGAGCGCGACGGCAGCGAGTGGGCGATCACCGGCGACCTGACCATCAAGGGCACCACCCACAGCGTGACCATCCGCTTCGAGGAGGTCGGCACCGCTCAGGACCCGTTCGGCAACGTGCGCCTCGGCTTCGAGGGCTCGACCACCGTCAACCGCAGCGACTGGGGTCTGTCGTTCAACGCCAAGCTCGACACCGGCGGCGTCCTGGTCTCGGAGAAGATCAAGCTCGAGTTCGACATCTCCGCCATCCGCAACGCCTGATCCACCCCGCCCCCGCCGCGCGGGGGCTCGCAAACTCGGTCGCGGCGCGGTCGCGGGGCTGCCAGTGTTCGGCCCCGTGACCGCACGCGACGACCACCCCGAGCTGCCCGCGGGCCTCACCTCCCGCCCCCTGACGCTCGCCGAGGCGCGCGTCGCCTACGAGCTGCTCGCCGCCGAGCAGCGCCTCGAGCTCGACGGTCGTGTCGAGATCGAGGAGGCCGACGTCGTCGGCGACTGGCAGCGCCCCAGCTTCGACGTCGCGACCCGCACGATCGGCGTCCTGGACGGCGACCGCGTCGTCGGCTACGCCGAGCTGACCTACGACGAGCGCGGCGAGGCGGCGGTCGAGCCGTCGTACCGGGGGCGCGGCATCGGCACCTGGCTCGCCGCCTGGATGCGACGCACGGCCCGCGAGCGCGGCAGTGAGATCGTCGGGATGCCCGTGCCCGAGGGCTCGGCCGGCGACCGGCTGCTCACCGCGCTCGGCTACCACGTGCGGTGGACCTCGTGGGTGCTGCACCTGCCTGCGGGTGCGCGGGTGCCCGAACGCGACCTGCCCGCCGGCCACGTGGTGCGCGCCGCCCGCCCCGAGGAGCACGAGGTCGTCCACGACGTCATCGAGGACGCGTTCCTGGAGTGGTCGGAGCGCGAGCGCGAGCCGATGTCGGAGTTCCGTGCCACGGTGCTGGAGCGTCCCGGCTTCGAGCCGTGGCACCTGCGGGTCGTCGTCGACGAGACCGGCGAGCAGCCGCAGGTGGTCGCCGTCGCCGTGGTGCAGATCTTCGTCGACGAGCAGTCCGGCGCGCGCGACGCCTACATCGCGCGGCTCGCCACCCGTCGCGACCGCCGCGGCGAGGGACTGGCCCAGGCGCTCATGGTCGACAGCTTCGCCGCGGCCCGCGAGCGCGGCGTCGAGACCGCCGGCCTGAACACCGACAGCCGAACCGGCGCGCTCGGGCTCTACCTGAAGGTGGGCATGCAGGTCACCGAGAACTGGGTGCACCGCGCGGCGCACCTCAACGGCTGAACCGCCACTCCAGCCGCGCGACGTAGCGCTCCCCCGGCTCCAGCACCGCCGACGGCCACTCCGGGTGGTGCGGGCTGTCGGGGAAGCGCTGCGGCTCGAGGGCGACGCCGTCGCCCTGGCGGTAGGCGACGCCGTCCGTCGAGCGCAGCGACCCGTCGAGGAAGTTGCCGGTGTAGACCTGCAGCCCCGGCTGGTCGCACCACAGCTCGACGGTCGTGCCGGTGGCCGGCGAGGCGAGCGTGGCGGCGTGGCGCAGCAGGCCGTCGGGCTGCCACCCGGTGAGCACCAGGTTGTGGTCGATCCCGCGTGAGGTCACCAGCTGCTCGTGCGGGGTGCGGGACGCCGTCCCGACCCGGGTGGGCGCGCGCAGGTCGAACGGCGTGCCGTCGACCGGGGCGTGCGCGCCGAGCGGGATGCCGGTGTCGTCGACCGGCGTGTAGGCGTCGGCGACGACGGTGAGCAGGTGGTCGTCGGCGCTGCCCGACCCGTCGCCGTCGAGGTTCAGGTAGGCGTGGTTGGTCAGGTTGCACAGCGTGGTGGCGTCGGTGGTCGCCTCGTGGGTGACCCGGACCGTGTCGCCGTCGACCTCGTAGCGGACCTCGACCGTCAGCGTGCCCGGGAAGCCCTGGTCGCCGTCGGGGCTGACGAGACGCAGCACGACGACCGAGGCGTCGTGCTCGACGACGTCCCACACCCGGCGGTCGAAGCCGTCGGGGCCGCCGTGCAGGGAGTTGCCCCGGTCGTGCGCGCCGACGACGACCTCGCGCCCGTCGAGCTCGAACCGCCCGCCGGCGATGCGGTTGGCGTAGCGGCCGATGGTGCCGCCGACGTAGTCGCCCGAGGCGAGCCGCTCCTCGACCGTGCCGTGCCCGAGGACGACGTCGCGCCGCCGCCCGTCACCGCCCTCGACCTCGAGCCGGTGCGCCGTCGCACCGAGGGTGAGCACGGTGAGCACCGGTCCGGGGGCGGTGCCGATCGTGAGCAGCTCGACGTCCCGCCCCTCCGGCGTCGTCCCGAACCGCTCGCGCGTCATGTCGGCAACCTAGCGAGGACCTCCGGTGACGCGCGGGCGGAGGGCCCTCCGACAGGCTCGGGGTCCGTGAGGTCGGGTCGGTCTCGCGGGCCGGGTCAGGCGGTGGCGGCGTCGAGCAGGGTGACGGCGGTGGGGAAGTCGTGCAGCTCGTCGCGGACGGCGGCGAGGGCGAGGTCGACGAGCTCGGGGCCGCCCCCGCGGCTGTCGAGCACGCGGCCGAGCCAGCCGCCGGTCTCGCGGACGACGTCGGGCTCGTCGACCAGCAGGCCGCTGACCACGCAGCCGACGACCACGGGCAGCTGGTCGGCGAGGACGTCGGCGAGGTGGCCCTCGGGCGCGTCGGGCCGCTCGGCGAGCCGGCTCATCGCCCCCCGCGCGACGGCGGTGGTGCGGGGCGCGAGCAGCGCGGCCTCGCTCGGGCCGGGGCCGGTGAGCGGCTCGACCGGGCGCACGCGCGCCGGCAGCCCGGCGACCACGCCCGCGACGTCGGCCCCGCCGCTCGCCTGGGCCGTGGCGCCCAGCGCGCGGGCGCGTCGTCCGGCCGGGTCGAAGCCGTGGCCGCCGACGACGGTGGGGATGCCGGAGTGGCTGGCGGTCTCGACGTGACGGCGCACGAACAGCAGCGAGCTGGCCAGGGACGCGCTGATCAGCACCGCCTGGGTGGGCACGTCGAGCAGCGCGCCCTGCAGGGTGCGGGTGGAGACGTCGCCGCCGAGGAAGCGCACCCGGTGACCGGCCTCGGTGAGCAGCGTGCACACCACGAGCGCGGGCAGCGCGTGCCACTCCCGCTCGGCGCAGGCCACGAGCAGGGCGGGCGACGGGCGCTCGCCGGGCTCGGCCGGCTCGTGCCCGGCCTCACCGCCGACGCGGGCCAGCAGCGCGCGGACGACGTACTCGCTCACCGCGGTGGCGGCGTGCTCGCGCGCGACGCTCCACTCGCCGTCGAGCCAGAGGCCCCCGACGCGACGCTGGCACGCGGCGACGACGTCGTCGAGGACGGCGGACAGCCGGGCGCCGTCGTCGAGGGCGGCGCCGACCACCTGCAGGGCACGCTCCGCGTCGTTGGCCGAGACGGCGTCCCAGTAGTCGTCGAGCGCCTCGGCGACCCGGCCGGTGGGCAGGGCCTCGGCGGTGGTCACGGCAGCAGGCGGACGGCGACGATCGCGGTGTCGTCGCGGTCCTCGCTGTCGCTCGCGAACTGCGAGATCGACATCGCGACGGCCTCGACCAGCGCACTGGCCGGCGCACCGGCCAGGCCCGTGAGGACGTCGCGCAGCCGCACCTCGCCGAACAGGTCGCGCTCGCCGCGGGCCTCGGTGACGCCGTCGGTGTAGAGCAGGAGCAGGTCGCCGGGGCCGAGCACGACGGTCTGCGACTCGTAGTCGGCGTCGTCGAAGATGCCCAGCGCCGGGCCGTGGCCGCCGACGGTCTGCACCGTGCCGTCGGTGCGCAGCACGATGGGCAGCGGGTGGCCGGCGTTGACCAGCGTGACGCGCAGCGCGTCGTCCTCGCGCTGCAGCCGGGCGCAGACGGCGGTGGCCAGGCTCTCGACCACGTCGTCGTCCTCGCTGACGATGACCTGGTTGGTCAGCCGCATCACGAACGCGGGGTCGCGGTCGACCATGCTGCCGGTGCGCACCGCGCTGCGGATGCGCTTGGCGGCGATCGCGGCCGCGACACCCTTGCCGACCGCGTCGCCGATGAGCAGGGTCTGGTCGTCGCCGCTGCCGTGCAGGTCGATGAAGTCGCCGCCGACGGTGATGTCCTCCTGCGCGACGCGGCTGTAGGAGGCGAGGTCGAGACGGCTGCTGCTGGGCAGCGCGCGGGGCAGCAGCGAGCGGCGCAGCGTGGAGGCGACGTGGCGGTTGTCGCTGACCACGCAGCAGGCGTCGAGCGAGACCGCGATGCGGCCGACGACCTGCTCGAGGAAGGCGATGTAGCCGTCGTCGAAGCCGAGCGGCGCCCGGCGGGCCATGACGACCAGGCCGAAGCAGCGGCCGCGGGCGACCATCGGGACGATCAGCAGGGTGGCCGCGTGCAGCGACTCGACCTCGTGCAGCAGCTCGGTGGTGCCGAAGAGGTGCCCGAGCACCTCGGCGCGCTGCGGGGTGTCGGGCGGCAGCAGCCAGGTCTCGGTCTGCCGCTGCTGCAGCAGCGACTTCATGACCCGGCCCTGGTTGCGCCCGACCTCGTAGGTGTGGACGTCGACCATGCGGTGGCCGTGCACCTGACCGGCGACCAGCCAGCCCTGGTGCGTGCGCACCGCGACCTGGGCGAGGTCGACGAGGTCGTCGACCAGCCCGGCGACGAAGGTCTCGACCCCGCGCGCGGGGTGGGAGAGGGCCGAGACGGCGCTCGTGAGGTCGTTGAGGTAGGTGGCGCGGGCCTCGGCGGTGGCGACCACGCCCTCCGCGGCGGCGGTCAGGGCGTCGTCGTCGAGGCGTGTCGAGAGGTCGGCGGACACCGACTCCCGACTGCTCACCCGGCCAGCCTACGCCGTAAGGCTGAAATCGTGGGCCTCGTGTGTGAAGGCCGTTCGGGCCAGTAGGGTCGCCCCGTGTTCGAGACACCGCTGAGCATGGAGTGGGACGGTGTCGTCCTGCGCGTCGGCGGCAGCGTCGACGAGTACTCCATCTCCGAGCTGCGCGACCGGCTGGCCGGCCTGGTCACGACCAACCGCGCGCTCAAGGTCGACGTGAGCGAGGTCGAGTTCCTGCCCAGCGCGGGCATCGGCATCCTCGCGCGGGCCCGCGCGGCGGCGCGCGACTCCGGTGGCGTGCTCGACATCGTCGCGCGCACCGGCTGCCCGGCCCAGCGCATCCTCGACATCACCGGCATCCCGCACCTGACCTCCGACGAGCCCGGCTCGATCGCCTCCGACTGAGGCGTCAGCCCGCCTGCGAGTCGCGCGGGGTGATCACGGCGGTGACCGTGGTGCGCCCGCCGTCGGTGTCGACGGCCCACGAGTCGCTGAGCGCCTCGACCAGCCGCAGCCCGCGGCCCCCGCCCTCGCGGGCGCCGGGCTCCTCGAGGTGCGGCACCGAGCTGCCGCCGCTGTCGGTGACCATGACGGTGACGACGCAGTCGGGGTCGACCTGCCAGGCGAGGTGCACCTGGCCACGGTCGTCGCCCTCGCCGTGCACGAGCGCGTTCATCACCAGCTCGCTGACGACCATGAGGGCGTCGCGGATCTGGACGTCGCCGCAGCCGTGGCGGCGCAGCGGCTCCTCGAGCTCAGCCCGGGCCGTGGCCGGGGCACCGAGGTCGACGTCGAGGGCGAGCCGGCCGTCGTAGGCGGTGCTCATCGACCGACCCGCTCGGCCGGTCGCGGCGTCACCGGGCCATCCCGGCCGGGGCGTCGGCGTAGGCGAGCACGCGGTTGAACAGCGCGGTGACGCCGAGGGCGTCGACGGCGGCCTCGGGCGGGCCGGACGCGCGGCGCTGGGCCTCGGCGGCCTCGGGGGCGTCGAGCGAGGCGGCGACCGCGGCGCAGGCGCGGGCGGCGTCGCGCACCAGCACCGGGTCGACGCTCCAGATGGACTCGAAGCGCCGCTCGGTGTCGCCGTGGGCACCCTGGCCGGGCAGCTCCCACGCGACGAGCGCAGCGGGGGTGGCGGCGACGTCGCAGACCAGCACCCACTCGCGGGTCATGACGTGGCGGGTCGGCAGGTCGACGAGGTGGGGACCACCCACGGTGGCCGCGTCGGGCAGGGCGTCGCCGAACTGGGCGAAGGCGTAGGCGCGGCCCGACAGCAGCGCGATCTGCGCCCACCGGTCGGCCGCCGAGCGGTAGAACCGCTCCTGCTGGAAGAAGCCGTAGACGGAGCCGGGACGGGCGCGGGCGCAGAACTCGTCCTCGATGGCCCACGACAGGCGGCGCAGGGTGTCCTTGCGCAGCCGCTGCGGCACGGCCTGCGGATGACGCTGCCGCAGCGTGGCGAAGACCGACGGCGTGAACGGCGCGGCGTCGGCGGCGGGCGAGGTGGTGGCGGGCGCCGGGTCGGCCGCCCGCTGGGTGCTGCGGGCGGGGTCCTCGGCGCGGCGCCCGACGGCCTCGATCGCGGCGTCGAGGCGCAGGCCCGACTCGCGCAGCTCGACCACCTGACGCACCAGCTCGACGTCGGACTCGCGGTAGCGGCGGTGGCCGCTGTTGCGCCGCAACGGCTCGGGGAAGCCGTAGCGGGTCTCCCAGATGCGCAGGGTCGCCGTGGTGACCCCGGTGCGCTCGGCGAGGTCGCCGATCGACAACGAGGCGTGGTCGACCAGGCGCAAGGGCGACCCGGCGTCGTTCATGCCGCAAATATAGGCCCGCCGAGCCGCCAGGGGGGTCACCCTCTGGTTCACCCGAACGTAGAGTCCTCTTGATGTCGAGACACCTCGAGCGCCTGCTGCGGCTGGCCGGACCGACGTCGCTGGTGCGACGGTTGTCCGCCCAGTCGGTGCTCTCGGCCGTGGGCGACGGCGTCTTCCTCACCGGCAGCGCGGTCTTCTTCACCCAGGTCGTCGGGCTCTCCGCCGCCCAGGTCGGGCTCGGGCTCACCGTGGCGGGCGTCGCGACGTTCGCGCTCGCCGTCCCGCTCGGCAAGCTGGCCGACCGCTACGGGGCCAAGCGGGTGTGGTCGCTGAGCGCGCTGATCGAGGCCGTCGTCTACCTGCTGTGGCTCGTGGTCGGCTCGATGACGGGCTACATCGTGATGATGATCGGGCTCGGCCTGGTGCAGACCGCGAACCGCGCCTCGCGCAACGCCTACCGCATCGACGTCTTCCCCCGCGACCAGCGGGTGCGCTCGCAGGCCTACTTCCGCGCCGCGCGCAACGTCGGCTACACCCTCGGCGCCCTGCTGGCCGGCATCGCGCTGGCGACCAACGACGACGGCGTCATCCGGGCCGTGCCGGTGGTCACCGCCGTCCTGCTGCTGCTCAACGCCGCGCTCATCGCCCGGCTGCCCCCCGTGGTCGCGCACGCACCGGAGGACGGCGCCGCGCCGCTCGAGGCGGCCGTCGGCGGCCGCGGGCCGGCGAGCGCGCTGCGCAACCGCGGGTTCCTGGCGATGTGCGTGTGCGACGGCGTCCTCGGCAGCCACCAGGTGCTGCTGAACGTCGTCATCCCGCTGTGGCTGGTGGAGGAGACCGACGCGCCGCGGGTGCTGCTGGCGTGGCTGTTCGGCACCAACACGGTGATGGCGGTGGCGCTGCAGGTGGCCGCGGCGCGGGGCATCACCACCGTCGCCGACTCGCTGCGGGCCGAGCGCCGCGGGGCGGCGTTCTTCGTGCTCTCCTGCGGCATCGTGCTGGTCACCCACGACACCGTCGGCTGGGTGACGATCGCGCTGGTGTGGGCCGGCCACGTGACGGTCACCGGCGCCGAGCTGCTGCAGTCGGCCGGCCAGTGGGGGCTGCAGGCCGAGCTGTCGGACGCCGCCCGCCGCGGCGAGTACCAGGGCGTGGCGCAGCTCGGCTACACGCTCGGCACGGTGTGGGCCCCCGCCGCCTACACCTTCCTCGCGATGGAGTGGGGCGCCGAGGGCTGGCTGGTGATCGCGGGCGTGGTCGTCGTGGCCGCCGTGCTGCTGCACCCCGCCACCCGGGCCGCCGAGCGGCACCTCGAGCGGGTGGGCGCGACGGCCTGACCGGACCGGTCGGGCCGGCCACCACCGGCGGCCGGGCGCTTCGGGTGACGCGTGCGCACCCACCGGCGATACTGGCCGCCGACCGGGCCCACCCGCCACGCCGACCACGAGAGGACCCGTCGATGGACCGGCTGCCTCTCGGCCGCCTGCGCCGCGTCGTCCGGCCCCACCACGAGGGCGAGCCCGACGTCGCGCCGGACGCCTCCCCCGGCCGCCACGCCGCGTCGTCCGGCAGCGAGACCCTGGCGCCCGGGTCGCGCGCGGCGGCGGGTCGGCCCGGGCGCATCGAGCTCGCCGACCTGCTGATCTGCGGGGGCTTCCTGCTCGCGACGATCTGGCTCTACCACGGGCTGTGGGGCGACCTGTCCCGCGGCTACCTCATCAACGGGGGCCACGACCAGAACCAGTGGGAGTGGTACTCCACCGTCGTCGCCGACAACGTTCGCCACCTGCGCAACCCGTTCGAGACCGACCTGCAGAACTACCCGTACGGCGTGAACCTGGCCGCCAACGCCGCGATGCCCGGCCTCAACATCCCCCTCGCCCCGCTCACGTGGGTCTTCGGCGCCACGCTGACCTGGGCGATCGTGCTGACCGCGGGCCTGGCCGGCACCGCCTCGGGCTGGTACTGGGTCTTCTCCCGCCACCTGGTGCCGAACCGGACGGCGGCCGCGATCGGCGGCGGGTTCGCGGCGTTCGCGCCCGCGATGATCAGCCACGCCAACGCCCACCCGAACTTCGTCGTGCTGTTCGTGCTGCCGTTCATCGCGCTGAAGACGATCCAGGTCGCGCGGGGCGCCCGGCCGGTGCGCGACGGCGTCGTCCTCGGCCTGCTCGTGGCCTGGCAGATCACGCTCGGCGAGGAGGCGCTCGCCATCTTCGCGATGACCTTCGTGCTCTTCGCGGCGGTGTGGCTGGTGGCCCACCGGCACGAGGCGCGGGCGATGGTGCGGCCGGCCGCGACCGGGCTGGGCGTCGGCGCCGCGGTGTGCCTGGTGATCGTCGGCTTCATGCTCTACTGGCAGTTCTTCGGGCCGCAGAGCTTCCACTCGCTGCTGCACGGCCCGTCGGGCAACGACGTCTGGGCCCTGACCCGCTTCGCGACGCAGTCGGTGGCCGGCGCCCCCGAGGCGGCCGCCGCGGTCTCGCTGAACCGCACCGAGGAGAACGCGTTCTTCGGCTGGCCGCTGATCGCGCTGGTCGTGATGCTCACGGTCTGGCTGTGGCGCGACGTCACCGCGCGGGCCCTCGCCGTGGCGGCGATCGTGATGTCGGTGCTCTCGCTCGGCTCGGTCATCACCAAGGACCGGCTGCCCACCGACTGGCCCAGCCCCTGGGCGCTGTTCGACACGCTCCCGCTGCTCGACTCGATCCTCGAGTCGCGGCTGGCGATGGGTGCGGTGCCACTGGTCGGCGGGCTGCTGGCGATCGCGACCCACCGGGTGTGGGTGGCGTCGTCCGGCTGGGGGCTGGCCCCGGCCGCCGCCGACGACGCTGCCGACGCGGACGCCGACCCGCGGGCGCTGCCGGTGCGGCTGCTCTGGGCGGGGGCTCTGGCCGCCGTCCTGCTGCCGATCGCGCCGAAGCCGCTGCTGACCGTCGAGCGGCCGCCGGTGCCGGAGTTCTTCGCCGGCGACCAGTGGCGCGAGTACGTCGACCCCGGCGGCGTCGTGGTCACCGCGCCGCTGCCCAGCACCGGCGAGACCGAGCCGCTGCGCTGGCAGGTGGCCACCGACCTGCAGTTCCTGCTGCCCGAGGGCTACTTCGTCGGCCCGACCTCGCCCGAGGTCAAGGACGGCCGCTACGGTGCGGTGCCGCGCCCGACGTCCACGCTGTTCAGCACCGTCGACAGCACCGGCACGGCCGCCGCCGTGACCGAGGAGGACCGCCGTCTCGCCCGCGAGGACCTCGACTTCTGGGACGCCGAGGTGGTCGTGGTCGGCCCCCGCGCCAACCAGCAGGCGCTGGTGACCACCATCGACGCGCTGCTCAACCGTCGCGGTGTCGCCATCGGTGGCGTGGTGGTGTGGGACGTGCGCGACCTGACCGACTGACGGCTGGGGCGAGGCGGGCCGGCCGGGGCGGTGGCGACGAACCTGCGGGTTCTGCGACGAAGCTTCGTCGTGGAACCGGGAGTTTCACCGCTTAAGTGGTGAAACTGCCCACCGCCGTCAGCGCGCCGGGCGCTGGTCGACGACCCGGCGCATCTTGCCGACCGAGCGCTCCACCGAGCCGGGTGGGACGACGTCCACGCCGACGCTGACGCCGACGGTGGCCTTGACGCGCTCGCGCAGCCGGACGCCGGCCTCGCGCGCGGCCGCGGCGTCGGCGCCCTCGCGGTGCTCGACGACGACGGTGAGCGCGTCGAGGTTGCCCTCGCGCGTCAGGCGGCACTGGAAGTGGGGCGAGAGGTCGCGGGAGAGGTCGTCGCCGAGCACGAGCTCCTCGATCTGGGTGGGGAACAGGTTCACGCCGCGCAGGATGATCATGTCGTCGGTGCGGCCGGTGATCTTCTCGACGCGGCGCATGGTGCGCGCGGTGCCCGGCAGCAGCCGGGTGAGGTCGCGGGTGCGGTAGCGCACCACGGGCATCGCCTGCTTGGTCAGCGAGGTGAAGACCAGCTCGCCCTCCTCGCCGTCGGGCAGCACCTCGCCGGTGACCGGGTCGATCACCTCGGGGTAGAAGTGGTCCTCCCACACGTGCAGGCCGTCCTTGGTCTCGACGCACTCGCTGGCCACGCCCGGGCCCATCACCTCGGAGAGGCCGTAGATGTCGACGGCGTGCATGTCGAGGCGGCGCTCCATCTCGCGGCGCATGTCGTTGGTCCACGGCTCGGCGCCGAAGATGCCGACCTCGAGCGACGTCGTCCGCGGGTCGACGCCCTGGCGCTCCATCTCGTCGACGATCGCGAGCATGTAGGACGGCGTCACCATGATCAGCCGCGGCTCGAAGTCGACGATCAGCTGCACCTGCCGCTCGGTCATGCCGCCCGAGACCGGCACGACGGTGCAGCCGAGCAGCTCGGCGCCGGCGTGGGCACCGAGGCCGCCGGTGAACAGCCCGTAGCCGTAGGCGTTGTGCAGCACGTCGCCCGCCCGGCCGCCGGCGGCGCGGATGCTGCGCGCGACCACCGAGGCCCAGGTGGCGAGGTCGTCGCGGGTGTAGCCGACCACCGTCGGCTTGCCGGTGGTGCCGGACGACGCGTGCACCCGCGCGACCTGCTCGCGCGGCACGGCGAAGAGTCCGAACGGGTAGTGCTCGCGCAGGTCGGCCTTGGTGGTGAACGGGAACCGGGCGAGGTCGGCGAGGTCGCGGACGTCGTCCGGGTGGGCGCCGGCGGCGTCGAACGCCTGGCGGTAGTGGGCGACGTTCTCGTAGGCGTGGCGCAGCGACCAGCGCAGCCGCTCGAGCTGCAGCGCGCGCAGCTCGT
This sequence comes from Nocardioides marinquilinus, assembly GCF_039543705.1. Lineage (NCBI taxonomy): Bacteria > Bacillati > Actinomycetota > Actinomycetes > Propionibacteriales > Nocardioidaceae > Nocardioides > Nocardioides marinquilinus. The sequence goes on along the minus strand of NZ_BAABKG010000001.1, from coordinate 491,480 downwards.
CGATCGACGCGGTCTCGATGGGCTCGAGGTCACCGGGCTGGGGGCTGAGGTCGCGCACGGTGCCCAGCGTCGGCGTCCGGACGGGTGCGCGTCCACCCCGGCAGCGGTTGAATGGCCGCGTGGCCGACCTGCCCCGCCTGCCCGCCGGCTTCGTGCTCGGCACCAGCACCGCGTCGTACCAGATCGAGGGGGCGTGGGACGCCGACGGCAAGGGCCCCAGCGTGTGGGACACCTTCGCCGCGGAGCCCGGCCGCATCGGCGACGGCAGCGACGGTCGCGTGGCCTGCGACCACTACCACCGGTGGACCGAGGACGTCGCGCTCCTGCGCGAGCTGGGCGCGGGCGGCTACCGGTTCTCGATCGCGTGGCCGCGGGTGCAGCCGGGCGGGTCGGGGCCGGTCAACGCGGCCGGGCTCGACTTCTACGACCGGCTGGTCGACGCGCTCGTCGAGGCGGGCGTCGCGCCGATGGCAACCCTGTTCCACTGGGACCTTCCCCAGACCCTGCAGGACGCCGGCGGCTGGCCCTCGCGCGAGACGGCCGAGCGGTTCGCCGACTACGCCGCCGCCTGCGTCGAGCGGCTCGGCGACCGGGTGGCGCAGTGGGTGCCGGTCAACGAGCCCAACGTGGTCACGCTGCTCGGGCACGGGCTCGGCTGGCACGCGCCGGGGCTCGAGCTCGGCTTCGACGCGCTGCCGGTCGCGCACCACCTCAACCTGGCGCACGGACGGGCGCTCGCGGCGCTGCGGGCGGGCGGCGCGCGGGCCGTCGGGACGGCGTCCAACCACGCGCCGGTGAGAGCCGTCTCGGAGAGCGAGGCCGACCGGGGTGCCGCCGAGCTGTTCGACGCCCTGTGGAACCGGCTCTTCGGCGACCCGGTGCTGCTCGGCCGCTACCCCGACCTGCTGGCCGACGCGCTGCCGGTGGCCGACGGCGACCTCGAGGCGATCGCGGCGCCGCTCGACTTCTACGGCCTCAACTACTGCAACCCGCAGGCGGTGGCCGCGGCGCCAGAGGGCGCGGCGATCCCGTTCGAGCTGCGCGAGGTGACCGGCTACCCCACCACCGACTTCGGCTGGCCGGTCGCACCCGACGGCCTGCGCGAGCAGATCGCGATCCTCGGCGAGCGCTACCCCGGCCTGCCGCCGATCGTGATCACCGAGAACGGCTGCTCCTACGGCACGGGCCCCGACGCCGACGGCGTCGTCGACGACCAGCCCCGCATCGACTACCTCGACGCCCACCTGCGCGCGGTGGCCGCCGCGATCGACGACGGCGCCGACGTCCGCGGCTACTACTGCTGGTCGCTGCTCGACAACTTCGAGTGGGCCGAGGGCTACGCCCAGCGCTTCGGCCTCGTGCACGTCGACTACGACACCCTCGTGCGGACGCCGAAGCGGTCGTTCCGGTGGTACGCGGACGTCGTCCGGGCGCAGGCGGCGCCGGGCTAGGCGGACGGTCCGCGGCGCCTGATCCGAGCGATCGCTCGGATCAGGCGCGGGTCGAGCCGGTAGCCGCGCACGAACCGAGCGATCGCTCGGTTCATGCGCCCGGCCCGGCCGTCACGAGCACGAACCGAGCGATCGCTCGGTTGACGACGGCGGGGCGCACGATTCCGTGCACGAACCGAGCGATCGCACGGTTGGGGGACGACCCCTGCGCCCGTGTCCAGGACGTCCCCAGCACCCACGGGGTACGTCGTCACCGCGGTCGGCGAGAGACCACGCTCAGCAGGGGCTGTGGATAGCCGAAGCGCCGGGACCGCGACTCGGGCACGGTCCTCCGCATGACGCCCGACCTGAGCCTCGCCCCGTCCGCCGTGCACCCGCATCTCTCCGGGCCGTTCACGCGGCGCGAGTTGATAGCAGCGGGCGGCACCGCGGCAACCCTGCGACGCGGCGACTACCGGCAGGTACTGCCGCGCGTGTGGATGCACACCTCCGCGCTTGACGACCTGGCCCTGGTCAGGGCGGCGCTGCACATCCACCCCGCCGACGCCGTCGCCAGTCACATGTCCGCCGCCCTCGTGCTCGGTCTCCCCGTGCCCGACCAGCCGTTCGCCCACGTCACGGTCTTCCGGCACCGCGACAGGCGGTTCCGGCGCGAGATCAAGCCGCACGTCACCGAGCGACGACGCCGCGTCATCCGTCGGCGCGGCCTGCGGGTCACCGACCCGGTGGCCACCTTCATCGACTGCGCCGGCTGGCTGTCACTGGTCGACATGGTCATCCTCGGGGACGCGCTGGCCAAGCGGTACGACATCGATCCGGCTCGGCTGGTGCAGATGTGCGAGGCGAGCACGGACTACTACCGTGGGCGCGCCCTGGCCGCCGCGCTGCTGGTCCGCACGGGGGTCGACACCCCGATGGAGACCAGGTTGCGCCTGCTCATCGTCCTCGCGGGCCTGCCCGAGCCAGTGATAAACCACCGCGTCTACTGGGACGACGGGACGCTCAAGCGCCGCTTCGATCTCTACTACCCCGAGGTCAAGGTCATCGTCGAGTACGACGGGCGCCAGCATGCCGAGGACACGGCCCAGTGGCGCGGCGACCTCGAACGCCGCGAGGAGCTCGACGACGACGGCTACCGGATCCTGGTCGTCACCGCGACGGGCGTCTTCCGCGAGCCGGCCCACACGCTGCACCGCATCCGACGCCTCCTCATCGCCCGGGGCATGGAGGGCGTCGCCGAGCTGGACGACGAGTGGCGGCACCACTTCGCGGCGTGATCCCGGCCGAGCGGCGCTCCCCGCCCGCGCACGAACCGAGCGATCGCTCGGAACAGCACCCACAAACCCCCCACCGCCCGCACGAACCGAACGATCGCTCGGAACAGCACCCCGGGGCGTGCGCCGCCGACTGCGACCGGTCTACCGCGTCCCCCAGGCGTAGGTCTGCTTGACCAGGCGGAGGTAGGTGAGCGTCTGCGTGGCGGTGACGCCGGGGACGGCGCGGATGCGGGAGGACAGCAGGTCGAGGAGGCCCTCGTCGTCGGCGGTGAGCACCTCGCACAGCAGGTCGAACCCGCCGGCGACCAGCACGAGGTAGGTGACCTCGTCGATCGCAGCGAGCGCCTCGGCGACCGGCTCGAGCGGGCCCTGCACGGTGATTCCGACCATGGCCTGGCGGCGGAAGCCGAGCTGGAGGGGGTCGGTGACGGCGACGACCTGCATGGTGCCGTCGGCGGTCATCTTGTTGACCCGCTGGCGCACGGCGGCCTCGGAGAGCCCGACCTGCTGGCTCAGGGCGGCGTACGACATCCGGCCGTCGGCCTGCAGCAGCTCGACGATCCGACGCCCCACGTCGTCGATCGGCTGGTCCATGCCGCTAGCGACTCACAACCGCTCGGCGGCGCGGGTGAGCACGTCGCGCAGGATCGACTCGATCTCGTCGAAGACCGCCTGGTCGGCCACGAGCGGCGGGGCGAGCTGGATGACAGGGTCGCCGCGGTCGTCGGCACGGCAGTAGAGCCCGGCCTCGAACAGCGCGCCGGAGAGGAATCCGCGCAGCAGCCGCTCCGACTCGTCCTCGTCGAAGGTCTCCTTGGTCTGCTTGTCCTTGACCAGCTCGATGCCGTAGAAGAACCCGTCGCCGCGCACGTCGCCCACCAGCGGCAGGTCGAGCAGCTTCTCGAGCGTGCCGCGGAAGGCGCCCTCGCGCTCGCGCACCCCCTCGTTGAGCCGCTCCTTCTCGAAGATGTCGAGGTTGGCCAGCGCCACCGCGGTCGAGACGGGGTGGCCGCCGAAGGTGTAGCCGTGGGCGAACATCGCCTCGCCCTTGCCGAACGGCTCGAAGAGCCGGTCGGTGGCGATCATGGCGCCGAGCGGGGCGTAGCCGGAGGTGAGCCCCTTGGCGCAGGTGATGATGTCGGGCTGGTAGTCGTAGCGCTCCGCGCCGAACATCGCGCCGAGCCGGCCGAAGGCGCAGATGACCTCGTCGCTGACCAGCAGGACGTCGTACTCGTCGCAGATCTCGCGCACCCGCTGGAAGTAGCCCGGCGGGGGCGGGAAGCAGCCGCCGGCGTTCTGCACCGGCTCGAGGAAGACCGCGGCGACCGTCTCGGGCCCCTCGAACTCGATGGCCTCGGCGATGCGGTCGGCCGCCCACCGGCCGAACGCCTCCTCGGTGCCCTCGCCCTGCAGGCCCTCGGGCGCGCGGTAGTGGTTGGTGTTGGGCACCCGGAACGCGCTCGGCACAAGCGGCTCGAAGGCGGCCTTCATGGCCGGGATGCCGGTCAGCGACAGGGCGCCGTGGGGCGTGCCGTGGTAGGCCACGGCCCGGCTGATCACCTTGTGCTTCATCGGCTTGCCGGTGAGCTTGAAGTAGTTCTTGGCCAGCTTCCACGCGGTCTCGACGGCCTCGCCGCCGCCGCTGGTGAAGAAGACGCGGTTGAGGTCGCCGGGGGCGTAGCCGGCGATCCGCTGGGCCAGCTCGACGGCGCCCGGGTGGGCATAGCTCCACAGCGGGAAGAAGGCCAGCTTCTCGGCCTGCCGCGCCGCGGCCTCGGCCAGCTCGGCGCGCCCGTGCCCGGCCTGGACGACGAACAGCCCGGCCAGGCCGTCGAGGTAGCGCCGCCCCTCGGCGTCCCACACGTAGCAGCCCTCGCCGCGCTCGATGACCGGCATCGGGTGGTGCTCGTAGGTGGAGTGGCGGGTGAAGTGCAGCCACAGGTGGTCACGGGCGGCCTGCTGGGTGTGGTTCACGGGAGGTCTCTCCGGGTTCGGACGGGTGCGGGAGCGGGGTGGGGGGTGTCAAGGGGCCAGGGGGCGGGCGTCACTCGGGCTCGGGCACGCAGAGCACCGGACGCCGCGAGAGGTGCAGCAGCTTGTGGGAGGTCGAGCCGAGGATGGCGCCGCGCAGCGGCGTCTCGCCCCAGATGCCGACCACGATGACGGTGGCGTCGTGGCGGTCGGCCACCTCGATCAGCGCGTCGACGGGCTTGGCCGAGACCTGCTCGACGACGGTCTCGACGCCGGCCTCGCGGGCCACCTCGACGGCGTGCTCGAGCACGGTGCGGCCCTGCTCCTCGATGGCCTCGCGGTGGGAGCGGAACTCCTCCCCCAGCCCGCCCGGCGGCGAGGTGCCGTAGACCAGCACCAGCGGCTCGCCGTAGCGGCGGGCGACGTCGACCGCCACGGTCAGCGCGTGCCGCGCGCCCGGCGACTCGTCGTAGCCGAGGACGATGCTCATGAGACCTCCCTGTCGGTGGCGACGCCGGGCCGCTCGCGCCAGAACCGGGCGTCGGTGACGCGCCAGACCAGCATGACCACCACGCCCAGCAGCGCGATGCCCACCCCGATCACCAGCGGCGGGCCGACGCCGAACCAGGTCTGGCCGCTGTAGGAGTTCTCGGGGTCGGCCATGTCGCCGATCGACTCGACGAGCAGCCACAGCAGCATCACCGCACCGACGACCGGGCCGACCCCGATGAGCAGCAGGTTCTTGGCCGAGCGCAGCAGCTGGCGGCGGAAGTAGATGGCGCACGCGATGCCGGTGAGCGCGTAGTAGAACGCGATGAGCAGCGAGAGCGCGGTCAGCGAGTCGAACAGCGCGTTCTCGCTGAGCGCCGAGACCACGAGGTACCAGACGATCGCGATGACGGCGACGACCCACGTCGAGACGTCGGGAGTGCGGAACCGCGGGTGGATGTGCGCCAGGCTGCGGGGCAGCGCGTAGCGCCGCGCCATGCTCAGGCCGGTGCGCGAGGCCGGGATGATCGTGGTCTGCGTCGAGGCGATGGCGGACGTCGCCACGGCCAGGTAGACCACCCAGTCCCAGCCGTTCATCACCTCGGTCGAGAGCAGCGCGAAGATGTACTCCTCCTCGCTGCTGTTGTCGGCGAGGAAGCTCGGTCCGGCGTAGGCGACGACGGCGAAGGCCACCGCCACGTAGGTGCCGAGCAGCACGACGGTCGAGACGATGCCGGCGCGGCCGGGCGTGGACGCCGAGTCGGTGGTCTCCTCGGTGAGGTTGACCGCCGACTCCCAGCCCCAGTAGGCGAAGACGCCGAGCAGCAGGCCCCCGGTCAACGCGGCTCCGCCCTCCCCGAACGGGTTGAGCCACGACAGGGACGGGTCGATCGAGTCGAGGCTCGAGCTGCCGTTGGCCACCCGCACCAACGCGACGGCGGCGAACGCGACCAGCGCGAGCACCTGGGCCACGATGAGCGCGTTCTGCAGCCGCGCCGACGCCTCGGTGCCGAAGACGCAGATCGCCGTCATCAGCACGATGAGCAGCACGGTGAGACCGCGCACCAGCCAGGTGCTCTCGGCGGCGGTGTCGAGGCCGAAGGTGAACATGGTGAACAGCACGCCGACCTCGGCCAGCGAGCCGATGACCAGGACGCCGGTCATCGCGATCGCCCAGCCGCCGAGCCAGCCGAACCAGGGCCCCATCGCGCGGGTGACCCACGAGAACGTCGTCCCGCAGTCCTGGTCGACGGAGTTGAGGTAGTAGAACGCCGAGGCGATCAGCAGCATCGGCACGAAGCTGGCCAGCAGCACGCCGGGGGCGTAGACGCCCACCAGGAGCACGATCGGCGCGATGACCGCGGCCAGCGAGTAGGCCGGCGAGGTGGCCGCGAGGCCGATGACCAGGGCGTCGAAGAAGCCGATGGCGCCGGGCTTGAGGTCGGCGCCGCCGGAGCCGGGCGGAGCGTCGTCGGTGTCTTTGTCGAGCGTGGCCACGGTTCGGTCCTCCTGCGCGGGACGGCACGGCGTCCGATCATCACACCGCTTTCACTCGGACGACGCAACCCTCACGACGGAATCCATGCCTTCTTGCCGCCTAGACCTGTCGAATCAGCGGAATCGTCGTTATCGTCCCTGTCCATGTCCGACACGTCAGGGACCGTGTTCAACAACGTCGTCGGCGGTGAGCTCGTGCCGTCGGCGTCCGGGGAGACCTACGAGGTCGTCGACCCCACGACCGGCGAGGCCTACGCCACCGCGCCGCGCTCGGGCGAAGAGGACGTCGACCGCGCCTACGCCGCGGCGGCCGGCGCCTTCGAGGAGTGGGGCGGCATGACGCCCCAGGACCGGGCCCGCGCGCTGCTGCGCATCGCCGAGGCGATCGAGGCGCGCGAGGACGAGATCAACGAGGTCGAGTGCCGCGACACCGGCAAGCCGCTGCACCTGACCAAGTCGGAGGAGATGCCCTACGCCTCCGACCACTTCCGGTTCTTCGCCGGTGCGTCCCGGGTGCTCTCGGGCAGCTCGGCCGGGGAGTACCTGGCCGACCACACCTCGTGGGTTCGTCGGGAGCCCGTGGGGGTGGTCGGTCAGGTGACGCCCTGGAACTACCCGCTGCTGATGATGATCTGGAAGATCGCGCCCGCGCTGGCGGGCGGCAACACCGTCGTCCTCAAGCCGTCGGACACCACCCCGGCGAGCTCGACGCTGCTGGCCGAGCTGTGCCAGGAGTTCCTGCCGCCGGGCGTGCTCAACGTGGTGTGCGGCGACCGCGACACCGGCCGCGCGCTGGTCGCGCACAAGACGCCGCAGATGGTGGCGATCACCGGCTCGGTGCGGGCCGGCATGGAGGTGGCGGCGTCCGCGTCGTCCGACCTCAAGCGGGTGCACCTCGAGCTGGGCGGCAAGGCACCGGTGGTGGTCTTCGAGGACGCCGACGTCGCCTCGGCCGCCGAGGGCATCGCCGGCGCCGGGCTGTTCAACGCCGGCCAGGACTGCACCGCCGCGACCCGCGTGCTCGTCGCCGACGGCCTCCACGACGAGTTCGTCGCCGCCCTGGCCGAGGCCGCGAAGGGGATGCCGACCGGTCCGCCCGACAGCGAGGACACCTACTACGGCCCGCTCAACAACGCCCGCCAGCTCGAGCACGTCTCGGGCATGGTCGACCGGCTGCCCGACCACGCGCGCGTCGAGACCGGCGGCGTGCGGCAGGGCGAGCGCGGCTACTTCTACGAGCCCACCGTGCTCTCGGGCCTGCGCCAGGACGACGAGCAGGTGCAGACCGAGATCTTCGGTCCGGTGATGACCGTGCAGCGCTTCACCGACGAGGCCGAGGCGCTGCGGCTCGCCAACGACGTCCAGTACGGGCTGTCGGCCAGCGTGTGGACCAAGGACCACGCCCGGGCGCTGCGGATGTCGCGCGGCCTCGACTTCGGCGCGGTGTGGATCAACACCCACATCCCCTTCGTCTCCGAGATGCCGCACGGCGGCTTCAAGCACTCCGGCTACGGCAAGGACCTGTCGATGTACGGCCTCGAGGACTACACCCGCATCAAGCACGTCATGTCCTACACGGGCGACTGACGGTGGTCTGACGGTGGTCGAGGTGCTCCGACCGAGGAACGAGGGAGGAGCCTCGAGACCTCGCAGGGATGACGGGAACGTCAGCGAGGACGGAGGGGCCCTTCGACAAGCTCAGGGTCCGTGTGGTCAAGCCAGGCACGAAGCGCGAGAAGGGCTGAAGAGATGAGGATCCTGCTGGTCGGCGCCGGGGGCGTCGGCGGTGCGTTCACCGCGATCGCGGCGCGCCGTGACTTCTTCGAGGCCGTGGTCGTGGCCGACTACGACCTCGCCCGGGCAGAGCGGGCGGCGTCCGCGGTCGACGAGCGGTTCACCGCCACGCAGATCGACGCCTCGGACGCCGACGCGGTGACCGCGCTGTGCCGCGAGCACCGCATCACCCACGTGATGAACGCCGTCGACCCGGTCTTCGACATGCCGATCTTCGAGGGCGCGCTGGCCGCCGGCGCCGACTACCTCGACATGGCGATGTCGCTGTCGAAGCCGCACCCCACCGACCCGCACGAGCAGTGCGGGGTCAAGCTCGGCGACGAGCAGTTCGCCCGCGCGCAGGCGTGGGAGGACGCCGGCCGGCTGGCGCTGCTCGGCATCGGCGTCGAGCCGGGGCTCAGCGACGTCTTCGCCCGTCACGCGGCCGACGAGCTGTTCAGCGACATCGACGAGCTCGGCACCCGCGACGGCGCCAACCTCGTCGTCCGCGACGACGACGGCAACGAGGTCTTCGCGCCGTCGTTCTCGATGTGGACCACCATCGAGGAGTGCCTCAACCCGCCGGTCATCTGGGCCGGCGACGGCACCGGCGCCGGTGACTGGCACACCACGCCGCCGTTCAGCGAGCCCGAGGTCTTCGACTTCCCGGAGGGCATCGGCCCCGTCGAGTGCGTGAACGTCGAGCACGAGGAGGTGCTCCTCATGCCGCGCTGGGTGAACTGCAAGCGCGCGACCTTCAAGTACGGCCTCGGCGAGGAGTTCATCACCATCCTCAAGGTGCTGCACACCCTCGGCCTCGACTCCACCGAGAAGGTGCGGGTCAAGGGCGTCGAGGTGAGCCCGCGCGACGTCGTCGCCGCCGTGCTGCCCGACCCCGCCACCGTCGGCCCGCGAATGACGGGCAAGACGTGCGCCGGCCTGTGGGTCACCGGCACCGGCAAGGACGGGCAGCCGCGCTCGACGTACCTCTACCACGTGGTCGACAACGAGTGGTCGATGAGGGAGTACGGCCACCAGTGCGTGGTGTGGCAGACCGCCGTCAACCCGGTCGTCGCGCTCGAGCTGCTCGCCACCGGCGTGTGGCAGGGCACCGGCGTCCTCGGCCCGGAGGCGTTCCCGGCCCGGCCGTTCCTCGACCTGCTCACCGAGCACGGCGTGCCCTGGGGGATGCAGGAGGTGTCATGACCACGACCGCCGACCCCACCACCACCCAGCCGGCCACCGGGCCGGAGCAGGTGCGCCGCCTCGTCACCGAGGTGCCCGGCCCCCGCAGCCGCGAGCTGCACGCCCGTCGGCAGACCGCCGTCGCGGGCGGCGTCGGCTCGGTGCTGCCGGTCTACGTCGAGCGGGCGGGCGGCGGCGTCGTCCGCGACGTCGACGGCAACTCCTTCATCGACCTCGCCAGCGGCATCGCCGTCACGAGCGTCGGCAACAGCGAGCCGCGGGTCGTGAGCCGCATGGCGGCGCAGGCCGAGGCGTTCACCCACACCTGCTTCATGGTCGCGCCCTACGAGGGCTACGTGGAGGTCTGCGAGACGCTGGCCGACCTGACGCCCGGCGACCACGCGAAGAAGGCGGCGCTGTTCAACTCCGGCGCCGAGGCCGTCGAGAACGCCGTGAAGGTCGCGCGGGTGCACACCGGCCGCGACGCGGTCGTCGTCTTCGACCACGCCTACCACGGCCGCACCAACCTCACGATGGCCATGACGGCGAAGAACCTGCCCTACAAGCAGGGCTTCGGGCCGTTCGCCGGCGAGGTCTACCGCGCCCCGATGAGCTACCCGTTCCGCGAGGCCGCGCCGATCACCGGCGAGCAGGCCGCGGCGCGCGCCATCGCCACGATCGAGTCGCAGGTCGGCGCCGGCAACGTCGCCTGCGTCGTGGTCGAGCCGATCCAGGGCGAGGGCGGCTTCGTCGTGCCCGCGCCCGGCTTCCTGCCCGCGCTGGCCGCCTGGTGCCGCGCGCACGACGTCCTGCTCGTCGCCGACGAGATCCAGACCGGCATGTGCCGCACCGGCGCGTGGTTCGCCTGCGAGCACGAGGACGTCGTCCCCGACCTGGTCACCGTCGCCAAGGGGGTCGCCGGCGGGATGCCGCTGGCCGCCGTCGTCGGCCGCGCCGAGGTGATGGACGCCGTCCACGCCGGCGGGCTCGGCGGCACCTACGGCGGCAACCCGGTGGCGTGCGCGGCTGCTCTGGGGGCGGTCGCGGCGATGCGAGAGCTCGGACTCGCGGAGCGGGCGCGCGCGATCGAGGCGGCCATGCTGCCCCGGTTGCGCGCGCTCGCCGACCGCACCGGTGTGATCGGCGACGTCCGCGGTCGTGGCGCAATGCTGGCGGCCGAGATCGTGCGGCCCGGCACCACCGAGCCGGACGCCGCCCTCACCGCCCGTCTGAACGCCGCCTGCCACCAGGCCGGGCTGCTGACGCTGACCTGCGGCACCTTCGGCAACGTCTTCCGCTTCCTGCCGCCCCTGGTCATGCCCGACCACCTGCTCGCCGAGGCGCTCGACGTCCTCGACGAGGTCGTCGACGCGACGCTGCGCGCCTGACCACGGCCCGGGAGCCGCCCGGGCCACGGGCGAGGGGTGGACCCGACCGGTGCCGGGGTGGACCCGAAATGACTAGACCGCCTGGCCCGGTCTAGTCATATGGGTGACCAGTTCGGTCCAGGGATGTGTCCTCGCAGCGCCGTGCCCCCCAGACTCGACGGAGAGGACTCGGGCAACACACCGGACCGGAAGGCAGTCGTGGGGCGCAGCGAGGTGGCGGCACTCCTGGCGCTGCTCGTCGTGGCCATGACAGCGGGATGGGTGCTGCTCGGGCGCTGAGACCGACCCGACGACCCCGCTGGACACCCCATGACCATCATCACCGCTCGGCCCGACGAGATCGGCGTGACGCTGCTCGTCGCGGGTGACCTCGACGTCGCCGGCGCCTGGGACGTCCGCCAGTGCGTCAGCTCGCTCGCCGGCGACGGCGTGCGCCGCTTCGACGTCGACCTGCGCGCCGTCGACTTCGTGGACTCCTCGGGCATGGGGCAGCTGGCCCGCTACTGGGCCGCCGCCGGCGCCGACGGCGTCGGGCTGCGGCTCGCCGCCGCGTCCGACCGGTTCTGGGACCTCGCCCGCGCCACCGGACGCCGGCACCACTTCGACTTCGTGGAGCCCCTGCTCGCGAGCTGACCGGCCTGCGAGGCTGGGCGCATGGCCCTGATCAGCTGCGACTTCTTCTCCGAGGCCCTGCAGGTGGGCACCTCGATGACCGTGGTGCTGCCGCAGGCCACCGAGGAGCAGATCGGCGTCCAGGGCGGCGGGGACGCCGACCGCCCGCCACCGGTGCTCTACCTGCTGCACGGGCTGTCCGACGACCACACCGCCTGGACCCGCTACACCTCGATCGAGCGCTACGCGACCGCCCGCGGCCTCGCCGTCGTCATGCCGGCCGTGGGCCGCTCGTTCTACGCCGACGAGGTGCACGGCCACCCCTACTGGCGCTTCGTCTCCCACGAGCTGCCCACGGTGGTCTCCTCGTTCTTCCGGGTCTCCACCGCGCGCGAGGACACCTTCGTCGCGGGCCTGTCGATGGGCGGGTACGGCGCGCTGAAGCTCGCGCTCACCCACCCCGAGCGGTTCGCCGCCGCGGCGAGCCTCTCCGGCGTCGCCGACATCGGGTTGATCCGCGAGCGGCCCGAGCGGTCCGAGCTGCACGAGCGGGTCTTCGGCGGCCGCATCGGCGACGCCGACGACCTGTTCGCGCTGCTCGAGGCCGCCGACCCGGCCTCGCTCCCCCGGCTGTTCGTCGCCTGCGGGCTCGACGAGCCGCTGCTGCTCGACGCCAACCGCCGCCTCGCCGCCCGCGCCCGCGAGCGCGGCGTCCCCGTCACCACCGACGAGCGCCCCGGCGAGCACGAGTGGGGTCTGTGGGACGCGGTGGTCAAGGACGTCGTCGCGTGGCTGCCGCTGGGTGCGACCGGCCCCTGATCCGTTCGATCGAACGATCTGGGCCGCCGGTCGGGCCGATCCCGCGCCCGAACCGTTCAATCGAACGAATCGACCCGCGCCACGACCACCCCGCGGCACCGGGCGAGACCCGCCGCCACGCCCGGGCGACCGCGATCGGACGGTTCCGCCACCGTGCACCTCCCGCGCCCGTAGGCTGCGGGGCGCGCGAGACGCGGGCACCCCGGCCCCCACGATGAGGAGCAGCGATGGCGCAGAGCCTGAGCGGCGTCCTCCTGGTCGAGGACGACGAGGGCGACGCCCTGCTCGTGCGCGAGTGCCTGCGCGAGGCCGGGCTCGCGGAGTCGGACGTCGTGTGGCGCCGCACCGTGCACGACGGCGTCGCGGCGCTCGACCACGACACCACGTGCGTGCTGCTCGACCTCGGCCTGCCCGACGCGCAGGGCCTCGACGCGCTGCACGCGCTGGTCGCGGCCGAGACCGACGTCCCGGTCATCGTGCTCACCGGCCGCCACGACCGCGCCGGCGTCGACGCGGTGGCCGGCGGCGCGCAGGACTACCTCGTCAAGGACGACATCACCCCCGAGCTGCTCGACCGCACGATCCGCTACGCCGTCGAACGGCGCCGCACCCAGCTGACCGAGCTGCAGCTGCGCGAGGAGCGGCTGCTCTCGGCCGAGAACTCCCGCCTCGAGCGCGGCCTGCTGCCGCGCCCCATGCTGCGCACCCCGTTCGTGATGTGCGTGAGCCACTACCGGCCCGGCCGCGCGCAGGCCGTCCTCGGCGGCGACTTCTTCGACGTCGTCGAGACCGCCGACGGCCGGGTGCGCGCCGTGGTGGGCGACGTCATGGGCCACGGTCCCGACGAGGCCGCGGTCGGCGTCCACCTGCGCGTGGCGTGGCGGGCGCTGGTGCTGGCCGGTGCGCCCGACGACGAGATCCTCGACGTGCTGGCGCGGCTGCTCGAGGCCGAGGGCGGCGACGACGGGTTCGCCACGCTCTGCGACGTCACCATCGACCGCGACCTCGGTGTCTCGGTGCGCGTTGCCGGCCACCCGCCGCCGCTGCTGTGCGAGGGCGAGCGGGCGCGCTACGTCGACGCGCAGGTCGGCCCGCCGGTGGGGCTGCGCGGGCTGCCGATCGCCGCCGAGTGGCCCGTCACCCGCACCGTCGTCCGGCCCGGCAGCTCGCTGCTGCTGTTCACCGACGGCCTGCTCGACGCCTACCGCCGCGCCGACGACGTCACCAGCATCGGCGCCGACGAGCTGGCCGCCGAGGCCACCCGCGCCGTCGTCTCGGGCCTGCCGCCCGAGGCGCTCATGGCCCAGCTGGTGCGCAACGCGCCGGTGCGGGCCGCCGACGACACGGCGGTGATCGTCCTCACCGTCGCGGACGACGCGTGACCCCGGCCGAGGCCGACGCGGGGCGCGGCGCCGCCTCCGCCTGGAGCCTGCGCCGCCGCGTCACCACCTCGATCGTGGTCATCCTCGGCCTGCTCGTCGTGCTCATCGTGCTGGTCGTCGTCTCGCTGCTCGGGGCCAAGAGCACCGGCGACGAGGTGATCGAGCGCTGGTACCCCGCCGTGGTGGCCAGCCGTGGCGTGCTCACGGCCTCGGTCAACCAGGAGACCGGCGTGCGCGGGTTCGCCGTCGGCGGCGACGAGAGGCTGCTCGACCCCTACGAGACCTACCTGGTCGTCGAGGAGGACCAGCGGGCCGAGCTGCGCGAGCTGCTCGCGGGCGACGCCGAGCTGGTGGCGCTGCTCGACGACCTCGAGGGCGCCCTCGACGTGTGGCACACCGACGTCGCCGAACCCGTCATCGCGGCGGCTCGGGACGGCGAGCGCGGCGCCGCGGCCCGCAGCGGGTCGCAGGCGGCCAAGGCGCGCTTCGACGCCGTCCGGCAGGCGGCCTCCGCCCTCGAGACCGTCATCGACGAGCGCCGCGACGACGCGGCCGCGGCCCGCGAGCGCGCCTTCACGCTGGTCTGGTACTCGGTGGCCTTCGGCATCGCCGTCCTGCTCGCGGCCGCCCTGGTGCTGTGGCGGGGACTGCGCCGCTCGGTGCTCGACCCGATGGACCGGCTGGCCGCCCAGACCCGCCTGGTCGCCGGCGGCGACCTCGAGCGCCGCATCGAGCCGACCGGACCCGCCGAGGTCGTCGCCCTCGCCCACGACGTCGACGTCATGCGCGAGCGCCTCGCCGACGAGCTGGCCCGCGTCGAGCGCGCCCGCGCCGTCCTCGAGCGACGCGGCGCCGAGCTGGCCCGGTCGAACGCCGACCTCGAGCAGTTCGCCTACGTCGCCTCCCACGACCTGTCCGAGCCGCTGCGCAAGGTCACCAACTTCTGCCAGCTGCTCGAGCGGCAGTACGCCGACCAGCTCGACGACAAGGCGCGCACCTACATCGGCTTCATGGTCGACGGCGCCCGGCGCATGCAGGTGCTGATCACCGACCTGCTCGCCTTCTCGCGGGTCGGCCGCTCGAACGGGGAGCTCTCGGAGGTCGACCTCGAGGTCAAGCTGGAGCGGGCGACGTCCAACCTCGAGACGGCGATCGCGGAGGCCGGCGCCACCGTGACCCACGGCCCGCTCCCCCAGCTGCCCGGCGACCCCACGCTGCTCACCGCGCTGCTGCAGAACCTGGTGGGCAACGCGGTGAAGTACCGCGACCCCGACCGCCCGCAGCGGGTGCACGTCAGCGCCGAGCTGGACGGCGCCTCCTGGGTGGTCACCGTGGACGACGAGGGCATCGGCATCGAGCCGCAGTACGCCGAGCGGATCTTCACGATCTTCCAGCGGCTGCATCTGCGCGGGGAGTACGAGGGCACCGGGATCGGGCTCGCGCTGTGCCGCAAGATCGTCGACTTCCACGGTGGCCGGATCTGGCTGGCGGAGAAGGACGGGCCTGGTGCTAGGTTCCGATTCACCCTGCCTGTGACCCAGGCCCCCGTCGACGAGGTGGACCCGGATGAGCCGTCACTCGCTGCAACCTGATCAGCCCCTGTCGGTCCTGCTCGTCGAGGACGACCCCGGCGACGTGATGATCGCCCAGGAGGCGCTCGCCGCCGGCCGGCTCTCCACCGACCTGCACGTCGTCACCGACGGCGTCGAGGCGCTGAGCTACCTGCGCCGCACCGACGACTACGCCGGCGCCGACCGCCCCGACCTGATCCTGCTCGACCTCAACCTGCCCAAGAAGTCGGGCCACGAGGTGCTGGCCGAGGTCAAGGCCGACCCCGAGCTGCGCCGCATCCCGGTCGTCGTCCTCACCACCTCCCAGGCCCAGGAGGACGTCGCCCGCAGCTACGACCTCCACGCCTCGGTCCACGTCTCCAAGCCGGTCGACTTCGACCAGTTCACCGAGGTCGTCCGCCAGATCGACGACTTCTTCGGCAACGTCGCCCAGCTGCCCGACTGAGTCACCGCTCATCGAGCGGGCCCAACGCCCGCTCGAGGCCGTCGACGCGAACCCGCCCACGGACCCTGAGCCTGTCGAAGGGACGCCGTTCGCGGACGTTCGCGTGAAGGGCCGGCGGTCTCGAGGCTCGTCGCCAGGGCTCCTCG
>NZ_BAABKG010000001.1:443128-475381 GCF_039543705.1 Nocardioides marinquilinus | reverse complement strand
CTCCTCGCACCTCGACCATCGTCGGCGGCGGCCCCTCACGGTGGTCGAGGTGCGAGGCCGGCCACGGCCGAGCCTCGAGACCTTGGAAGGTCGACGCCGACCCGGCCCCACGGACCCTGAGCCTGTCGAAGGGACGCCGTTCGCGGAGGTTCGCGTGAAGGGCCGGCGGTCTCGAGGCTCGTCGCCAGGGCTCCTCGCACCTCGACCATCGTCGGCGGCGGCCCCTCACGGTGGTCGAGGTGCGAGGCCGGCCACGGCCGAGCCTCGAGACCCCGGAAGGTCGACGCCGACCCGGCCCCACGGACCCTGAGCCTGTCGAAGGGCAACCCCACGCGAACGTTCGCGTGAAGGGCCGCTGGTTTCGACGACGCTCGTTCCTCGCTGCTCAACCACCGGCGGCGAGGCGGTGGAGCCACTGGTGGAGGAGGGCGAGCTCGGGGTCGGTGAGGCCGGGGTCGTCGGAGGCGTCGAGGCGGGCGCGGAGGGTGCGGGCGGCCGCGGCCAGCCCCGGCTCGTCGACGGCGGCGTGCGTCGTGGTGACCGTCGTCAGCGCGGCGTCGCGCAGGGCGCCGAGCACGGCGGGGTCGCGCGCGTCGTCGGGCAGCGCCAGCCAGGTGCGCACCGCGGCGTCGCCGGTGGCACGCAGCACGGCCACCGCGACCTGCTCGGGGACGGCGAGCCGGCCGGCCGCCGCGACGCGCGCCACCTTGCCGCGCAGCACCGCCAGCCCCTCCTGCAGCGCCGGCGAGCCGGCCCCGCGCTCGTGCGTCATCGCGTGCAGCGCGGGGTGCTGCAGCCCGAACTGGACGGCGAGGTCCCACCCGGCGCCGAGGTCGGCGACCGGGTCGGTGTCGACGTCGCCCGCCTGCTTCGAGGCGACGAAGTCGGCGTAGAGGTGCTCGACGACGGCGTCGACCAGGCCGTCCTTGTCGCCGAAGATCCGGTAGATCGTCGGGGCCTGGACGCCGGCCGCGCCGGCCACCGCACGGGTCGTGAGGGCCTCGCTGCCGCCCTGGCCGGCGAGCCCCGCGGCGGCCTCGACGATGCGCTGCCGCACGTCGTCCCTGGCCACGGCACGACCCTAGCCAGCGGCGACCAGCAGGTCGCGCACCGACGTCGGCGGCCGGCCGAGCAGCCGCTCGAGGGTCGGGTCGGTGGCCGCGAGGTCGCCGGCGCGGGCGGCCTGGTGGATGGCCACGACCATGGCGGCCGCGCCCGGCGGCAGCCCCCGCGAGGTCAGCCGGGCGAGCGCCTCGTCGTCGTCCTCGACCTCGTGCCGCACCTCGCGGCCGAGCACCTGCGAGGCGAGCCGCGCCAGGTCGGTGGGGCTGAGCGCCTCGGCGGCGGTGAGCGGGGCGGTGGGGCCGTCCCAGCCCGGCTCGTCGTCGCGCAGGCGCAGCAGCACCTCGGCGTCGCCGACGGCGAGGTCGTCGGTCGTCGTCCACGCCACCGGACCACTGGCGGGGGTGGTGACCACCTCGGGCACCGGGTCGCCCAGCACGCCGAGAGCGGTGCTCGCGTAGAAGCCGTGCCGCAGCGCCGTCCAGGCCAGGCCCGACTCGGCCAGCATCGTCTCGGTGGCGGCGTGGTCGCGGCACGGCGGGAACGCCGACTCCGCGCCGGCACCCTGGTGGCTGGTGTAGACGACCCGCTCGACGCCGGCGTCGACGGCGGCGCCGATCACGGCGCGGTGCTGCGCGAGCGGGTCGCCGCCGTAGGCCGCGGCGTTCGACGAGACCACGAGCAGCAGCCGGGCCCCCTCGATCGCGTGGGGCAGCGAGCCCGGTTCGCCGAAGTCGCCCCGCCGCACCCGCACCCCCCGCTCGGCGAGGTCGGCGGCCCGGTCGGGGTCGCGCACGCTGACGCCGACCTCGTCGGGGCCGACGCGGGTCAGCAGGTGGTCGACGATGCCGCGGCCGAGGTGGCCGGTGGCTCCGGTGACGATGATCATGGCAGGCGTCCTAACGTCGATAACGCAATGGTGTTATCGACGTTAACACGCGGAGGCTAGCGCCGCACCTGCACCACCGTGCGGTCGCTCGAGCCGGCCCAGGCGCCGGCGGCGCGGTAGCTCGCGCTCACCGTGTGGCGACCGACCCGCGTGAGCCGCGGCAGCCGCCAGGTCGCGGTGCCCCGGCGCAGCGCGACGCGTCGGGTCGTCGTCGCGCCGCCGCCGGGGCGCTGCAGCACCACCGTGACCGTGCCGGCCGGCACCCCCGAGCCGGAGCCGACCCGCACGGTCACGGTGGGCCGCCCGCCGACCAGCGCGCGGGCCGGGGCGGTCACCCGCGTGGTGGTCGCCCGCACCGCGGACGGCGGCACGAGCGCCGTCGTCCGGGTGCGGTGGACGCCGCCGTCGTCGGTGCCGGCGTAGACCCACCGGCGGTCGGGGCTGACGTCGAGCGCGCGCACCGACATCGCGGTCAGACCGTCGCTGGCCGGCGTCCACGAGCGGCCGCCGTCGAGCGAGACGAACGCGCCGCCGCCGTTGATGGTGAGGCCGCGGTTGCGCCACTGCTCGGCGCCGGCGACCAGCAGCTCGGTGCCGCGGAAGCGCCCCTCGGGCACCACGACCCGCGCGATCGCGCCGATCGCGGCCGAGCCGTCGGGCAGCCGGGCCGCCCGGAAGGTGCGGCCGGCGTCGGCGCTGACCCGCACCGCCCCGCGCTCGCCCACCACGACCCGGTCGGGCCGGGCGGCGTCGACGTGCACGGTGAGCGCGGGCGCCGAGGTGAGGCGGGTGGTGGTCGCGCCCAGGTCGTCGCTGCGCAGCAGCCCCGACTCGGTGGCCAGCCACAGCCGGCGGGGCCGGGTCGGGTCGAAGAGCGCCTCGTGGACGTACTGGCCGGTGTCGTACGACGTCCAGGTGTCGAAGCCGTTGCGCGAGACCATCCAGCCGGTGCCGACGAGCGAGCTGTAGCCGACGACCACGGTGCGCTCGGCGTGCGGCGAGACCCCGAGCGCGGTGGCGCCGAACGAGCCGCGCGGCCCGACGCGCTGCTGGGTGCCGCCGACCGGCCCGACCATGATCTTCGCGGCGCCGGTGCCGGTGGCGCCGATGGCCCACAGGTCCTTCGCGCCCAGCGGCGACTGCACGGCGTCGCTCAGCCCGACCCCGATGTAGCCCTCGTTGCCGGTCGAGCCCCAGTCCTGCCGCTGCGGGTCGAGCGCGCCGAGGCTGCGCTCGTGCAGGCCCTCCTGGTCGGTGACCCGCAGCACCGGGCGGCCGTTCGGGCCGGTGCCGACGTCGACCGAGGAGACGGTGGTGGCGCTGAGGCCTACCTTGGTCCACCCGTCGCCGTCGGTCTCGTAGACGCCGGCGTTCTCCATCGACAGCAGCGCCGAGTCGGGTCCGGCGCCGGGCCAGCGGTCGACGTCGGTGACCAGCGGGCCGTAGGTCGGGAAGTCGTGCTCGACCAGCGTGTCGCCGTGGTCGTCGCTGGTGGTGTAGCTCGACAGCCCCGACAGGAACAGGGTGCCGTCGACCAGCTGGACGTCGGTCACGTAGCTCTGGCCGCTCGACCCGATCGGCGTCCAGGTGCGGCCGCCGTCGGTGGAGCGCGTCATCGACTCGTCGGAGAGGACCGCGATCGCGGCGTCGTCGTCGGCGGCCAGGCCGTAGACGAGCGAGCCGTCGGGCTCGAGCACCCGCTCGAGGTCGCCCGTGCCGCCCGCGAGCGCGTCGGCCAGCCGCCACACCGAGAACGTGTCGTGCACGAGCAGGTCGTCGCCGCTGACGGCGGCGTCGACGATCGAGCCCTCCCACGGGTGCTCGACGGTGCGCCAGGTGCGGCCGCCGTCGTCGCTGAGCTCGAGGCCGTCGCTCACCACGGCGACCAGGTGGGCGCCGTCGGCGAGCAGGGCGTGGATGCCGACGTCGCGCATCGGCAGCACGGTCCAGGTGCGGCCGGCGTCGGCGGTGTGCAGCACCCGGCCGGCGTAGCTGGCGTCGAGGACGGCGTTGCCGGAGCGGCCGTTCAGGCCGAGGTAGAACGCTCCCGGACGACGCGGGTCGGCCACCGGGGTGGCCTGGCCGGCGGCGACGGGCAGGCTGCCGACGCGCCGCCAGGTGCGGCCGCGGTCGGTGGTGACGAGCGGGTAGGCGCTGTCGGTGCTGACCCCCATCGCGGTGCCGCTCGCGCCGGGCGAGACGGCGAGCCAGGCGGCCTCGCCGGTGAGCCCGACCTGCTGCCAGGCGCCGGGCTGCCTCGCCCCCACCGAGCGGATCGTCGAGGTTCCCGTGATGGTGCGGCCGGCCACGCGGGCCCGGGCCACGAGGGTGTAGGTGCCGGTCTCGGCGAGGCGCACCCGGCCGCGGTACCAGCCGGCGTCCACGGCGTCCTCGGCGAGCCCGACGGTCTGGCGGCGTCCGGACGGCGCGGTGGCGGTGACCGTCACCGCGGACTCCGGCAGCAGCGCCGAGCCGCTGTGCACGAAGACCTGCGAGCTGCCGACGGCCGGGTCGGGCGTGGCCTGCACGGCGAGCGGCCGCACGTAGGCGGCGTAGGGCACGCGCACCCGGGTGCCGTCGGAGGCGCGGCCGACGACGACGCCGGAGGTCTCGCCGTCCGTGGTGCCGAGGCGGGGGACGACGCGCAGCGACACCGCGGCCTGGCCGCCGGCGGGCACGGTGACCCGCTTCGTGCTCAGCGTGGCGGTGCCGGTGCTCGCGGCCGAGGGCCGCGCGGTGAGGTCGACGGTGACGGCGCGGGCGCCGTCGTTGCTCAGCACGACCTGCTCGGCGCGGGCGCCGGAGCCGCCCATGTCGGCCAGGCCGAACGAGACGGCGTCGGGCGAGGCGGTGAGGTGCTGGCCGATGGCGGCCGCGACGTCGAGGGTGCCGGCGCCCTGGCCGGACGGCGACGCACCGCGGTCGCTCGAGGCCAGCGGCCGGGCGCTGCCGATCAGCAGCGCCCGCAGCCGGGACGCCGGGACGCCGGGCCGCGCCTGGGCGAGCAGCGCCGCGGCGCCCGCCACGTGCGGGGCGGCCATCGAGGTGCCCGACATGCGGTAGCGGTCGCCCTCGACGCCGAACGAGGACGGCAGGGTCGACATGATCTCGAAGCCGGGCGCGACGATCTCGGGCTTGAGGGTCATCGCGTCGCTGGGCCCGCGCGAGCTGAAGTCGGCGAGGCGGTCGGTCGCGTCGACCGAGCCGACGGTGGCGCGCGCCGTCCCGGCGAGCACCTGGTCGCGGAAGGTCTGGTACTGCGCCGAGGTGGTCGACATCATCACCAGGCGCTCGCGCCGCAGGTCGAACCCGCCCTCGTCGAGCACGCCGACCTCGGCCGGGGTGGCGGCGCCGGGGACGCCGTCCGGGAGGGACTCCTCGGCGCGGAAGGGGCCGTCCTCGACCGGGTCGGTGGGCGAGGGCGAGTAGAGCAGCATGCCGACGGCGCCGTGCTGCTCGGCCAGCTCGGCCTGCAGCACGTGACCGCCCTGCACCTCGCCGAGGCTGCCGACGACGTAGCTCTGGACGACGACGATCTTGCCGCGCACGTCGCCGGCGTCCTCGTAGGCCTGCTCGAAGCCGTCGCCGACCTCGACGAGGCCGGCGGTGAGCCCGGCGGCGGGCGGGTTGGCCGAGATCGGGAAGCGGGTGACGGTGAGGTCGCGCGTGCCGGCCGGGGTCGTCAGCGACATCGTCGGCAGGTCGACGCCGACCACGCCGGCGCCGACGGCGAGCACGCCGGGGGCGGCGGCGGGGGCGCCGATGGTCTGGTCGAAGGGGCCGGCGTTGCCGGCGGCGGCCACCACCACGACGCCGCGGCGCACCGCGGCCGTGGCGGCGCGGCTGAGCGGGTCGGTGCCGTCGCCGACGGTGCCGAGGCTGAGATTGACGACGTCGGCGGGGTGCGCGCCGAGCGGGTCGACGGCGGCCTCGAAGCCGAGCAGCACGTCGGTCATGTCGCCGTCGCCGGCCTCGCCGAGCACCTTCCAGGCGGTGAGGTCGACCTCGGGCGCCATGCCCTGCACGTTGCGGGTGCCCGCGCCGCCGACGATGCCGGCGACGTGCGTGCCGTGACCGTTGTCGTCCATCGGGTCGGCGTCGTCGTTGACGAAGTCGTAGCCGCCGACGACGCGGAAGCCCTCGCCCAGGCCGCCGCCGAGGTCGGGCAGGTCGTAGTCGACGCCGGTGTCGACCACCGCGACGGTCACGCCCTCACCGCGCACCTTCGCGCCGCCCGGGGCGGTGCGGCCCCACACGCGCGGGGCGCCGGTGGCGGTGACGCTCTCGGCGTCGAGCGCGGTGGCCCGGGTGCTCTCGGTGACGCGGACGACGCCGGGCGTGCGGCGCAGCGCGTCGAGGTCGCTGCGGTCGACGGTGGCCACGACCGCGTTGAGGACGCCGGTGACGGCGTCGGCGTCCCGCACCTCGACGCCGGCGCGGCGGGCCCGGTCGAGCACGGTGGCCTGGCCGCGCTCGACCCGCGCCTGCGCCGCGCCGTAGGCCTGGCGGAACGCCGCGGGGACGCCGTCCCGCTGCGCCCTGGCGACGCGCGCGGGGCCGACCAGCGCCGTCGCGGTCGGGCCCTCCACCTCGACGACGACGCGCACCGGGTCGCCGGCGGGAGCGGCGGCCGACCAGGACGCGCCGGCCGGCGACCAGAAGGCGTCGGCCGGTGCGGCGTGGGCGGGGACGGTGGCCAGCGCCGTCGTCGCCGCCAGCAGCACCGCTGCCGCTCGGGTGACGGGACGGCGCGGGAGCAGGGTGGACATCGAGGAGCCTTTCCAGACCGGTGGTGCCGAGACGGTGCCTGAGACGGCGCCGGTCACACCCTGAGCGCCGCCCCCGCCCCGCACAACCGCCTCGGTGGCCAGGTCGGGCCACTGGCCGGAAGTGGCCGCGCGGGGAAACCCGCGCGTCACGCAGCGGCGTCCGGCGCCGCGTCCACCGACCGCCGAAGCGGCCTCCGGTGGTCGAGCAGCGAGCCCTCGGCGAGCGTCGTCGAGACCCCCCGGACCGCTCACGGACCCTGCGCTCCTCGAGGGCTGCACCCCGACGTTGGTCGAGGTGCGAGGAGCCCTGGCGACGAGCCACGAGACCTCCGGCCGTGCACGCGAACGTACGCGCGACCCAGCGGGGTCTCGAGGCTCGGCCGTGGCCGGCCTCGCACCTCGACCATCGTGGGGGGTGGCCTCCGGTGGTCGAGCAGCGAGCCCTCGGCGAGCGTCGTCGAGACCCTCGGTCTCTCACGCCCACGTTCCCGCGGGGTGCCCTTCGACAAGCTCAGGGTCCGTGCGGCCGGGTTCGCATCGACGTCCCGGGCTGGCCTCCGGTGGTCGAGCGTCGTCGAGACCCCCCGGCTAGATCCAGCCGCGACGCACGGCCTGGGCGCCGGCCTGGAAGCGGTTGGCGGCGCCGAGGCGGTCGAGGAGGTCGGCGGTGCGGCGGCGCAGGGTGCGCGGCGACATCCCGAGCTCGCGGGCGATGACGTCGTCCTTGGCGCCGACGTCGAGCATGGCCAGCAGCGCGAGGTCGTCGGCACCGGGTCCGCCGGCCCGGGGCGCGGCGGCGAGGTCGTCGACCGCCGGCACCTCGACCGAGCGCTCCCAGGTGCTCTCGAACAGCTCGACGAGCAGGTCGACCAGCGGGGGCGCCTCGGTCACCAGCGCCACCGGACGGTCGAGGTCGAGCGAGGTGGCCACGATGGCCTTGCGGCGGTCGGCGATGGCCAGCTTCGTGGGCAGGGACGGCGCGATGCGCGCCCGCTCGCCCACGCTGACCGCGTGCCGCAGCTCGCCCCACGCACCGGGCCGCTCGAGACCCTCGGCCGCGTAGACCACGCGCCAGTCGACGCCGCGCGCCAGCACCAGCGGCTCGACCGGGTTCTCCTCGGCCAGCACGTACGGCGGGCGGTCGAAGGTGAGGAACTCCGAGGCTACCTCGTGCTCCAGGCGCACGTACCACATGCCGATCAGGCTCGGCTCGTCGACGACGCGCACCTCGGGGTCGGCGCCCGACTCGGCCGCCAGCCGCTCGAAGAGCAGTGCGAGGGCGGGGATGTCGGCGCGCACCCGGTCGAGCCGGTCGGCGGTGCGCTCGGTGAGCGCCCGCAGCGCGACCCGCGGGTCGACGGCGCTGTAGTGGTCGCGGCCCGAGACCCGGTTGATCAGCCCGGCCTCGCGCAACCGCTCGAGCTCGGGCTGCGCCTCGTCGGCGGCCACCGGCAGGGCGGTGGCCACGGCGTCCGGGGTGACCGTGCCCTCGGCGAGCACGAGCCGGTAGATCGCCTCGGCCCGCTCGTCGAGACCCACCACGTCGAACGCACCCGATCCGTCCACGCCGCGAGCCTAGGCAGACGGCGCCGCCCGACCGCACGGACGGCGTCCGCACCCGCGCCCGACGTGCGGCCGGGCCCGACCCAGCCCCGCCCAGCGGTGACCTGGTGACCGTTCCACCGCCCGAATCGGTAACCCACCCACCGCCGCCCCGACCCGACCCCGACCAGCGGTGACCTAGTCACCGTTCCACCGCCCGAACCGGTAACCCACCCACCGCCACCCCGACCCGAGCACACCCGGGCTCGGGCGCGAGCCCTGTTGCCCGATCGAGTGCAGGCGTAGCCTCAAGTCGCCGCGACGCGCGGCCGATGCACCCAGCATCACCGCCTACCCAGCGGTCCACCCCCCACCACCCACCCGCGCACCCCCACCCGCGGCTCCCCCCACTCCCCCCACTCCCCCCACTCCCCCCACTCCCCCCACGGAGGCATCGCGTCATGCCTGCTCTGCGTCCTCAGCGACCCCTGAACACCGACCCGCAGCTGCCCCGGCTCCCCCGCCGGGCCCGCCGCATCCGCCGCACCGTCGCCCTCACCGTCGCCGCCACCGCGTTCGCGACGCTGGTCGGCACCGCGTCGGCCACCCCCACCGCCGGCGCGGTCACGCCGTCCGCAACCGTGGACGCCGTGTCCGCCTCGCTCACCCCGGCCTCGGCCGTCGGCGACGTGCCCGCCCAGCGGGCCCGCCGCAAGGTGCAGGGCCGCAACGCGGCGATGCCGCTGCCCGGCCCGGACAAGCGCCGCACCGGTGGCGGCTCGGGCGACGTCGGCTTCAGCCCCGGCTTCTCGATCATCTACCAGCCCACCGACGAGCTGCGGAGCGACCTGCGGGCGATGTACCGCCTCGGCGCCCGCCGCCTGCGCCTCGACCTCAGCTGGGCCATCACCGAGCCCTCGCGGGGCACCTACGACTGGTACAAGACCGACCGCGTCATCAACGAGGCCCGCCGCGCCGGCCTGCGGGTGCTGGCGATCATCGGCTACGAGCCCGACTGGGCCACCGGCAGCCCCAACGTCGACGCCGCGGCGTGGTCCAGCTGGGTCGACGCCGCCACCCGCCGCTACGCCGACACCGTCTCCGCCTGGGAGATCTGGAACGAGCCGAACCTGTCGCGGTTCTGGCGCGGCGGACCCAACCCCGAGGCCTACGCCAAGGTCGTGGCCACGGCCGCGCCCGTCATCCGCAGCAACGACCCGCGCGCCAAGATCGTCACCGGTGCGCTCGCCCCGGCCACCGACACCGGCACCGAGCTCTCGCCCGAGACGTTCCTGCGCCGCTTCTACGCCGCCATCCCCGACCACGACGTCTTCGACGCGATCTCGGTGCACCCCTACTCCTACCCGGCGATGCCCGACGGTGCCGAGGCCTGGAACACCTTCTTCCGGATCCCGCAGATCCGCGACGTGGCGGTGCGCGCCGGCCACGACGACGTGAAGGTGTGGCTCACCGAGTACGGCGCCCCGACCGGTCTGTCCGACCGCTCGGTCGCCCCCGAGGTGCAGGCGCAGATGCTGGTGCGGGCCATCAAGGCCGCGCGGCAGATGGAGGGGGTCGGCCCGATCTTCCTCTACTCCTACCGCGACGTGGACGACGCGCTGAACGACCCCGAGTCGAACTTCGGCATCGTGCAGCACGACGGCACCGCCAAGTCGAGCTACCGGATGCTGCGCCGGATGCTCAACCGCTGATCGAACCGCCGAGCACCCGCTCGACGGCCGACCGGACGCCGTCGCGGAAGCGCTGCTCGCCGAACCCCTCGGCGTGGCGGCGCACCGCGGCGGCGTCGTAGCGCGTGTCGTCGAAGTCGCCCAGCGCGGCGGCCAGCGCCTCGGCGAGGCCGCCGCCGTCGTCCCCGCTCTCGACCAGCGTGCCGCTGACGCCCTCGACCACCGAGTCGAGCGCGCCGCCGGCGGCCTGCGCCACGACGGGCGTGCCGCACGCCATGGCCTCGACCGGCACGATGCCGAAGTCCTCGACGCCGGGGAAGACGAGCGCGCGGGCGCGCCGCATCAGGTCGATCATGGTGGCGTCGTCGACCCGGCCGACGAGCTCGGTGCCGGGTCCCGCCTCGGCGCGGCAGGCGGCCATGGCCCGGCCGTCGCCCGCCACCACCAGCCGGACGCCGGCCAGCCGGGCCGCGCGCACCGCCGCCTCGGGCCGCTTGTAGGGCACCAGCCGGCCGGCCATGAGGAAGAAGTCCTCGCGGGACGTCGCGGGGTCGGTGGTGAACAGGTCGGTGCGCACCGGGGGGTGCAGCACCTCGGCGTCGCGGTGCCACCAGCGCCGGATGCGGTCGGCGACGGTGGAGGAGTTGGCGAGCAGCAGCTCGGGGCGCTGGGCGGCGCGGCGGTCGGCCCGCCGCTGGGTGGCGGCGAAGGCCCGCAGCCCGGTCTCGCCGACGCGGCCGCCGACCTCGCCGGCCAGCATGGCGGGGTCCCATATCCAGCGGGCCGGCGAGTGCACGTAGCCCACCATCGGCACGCCGTCCGGGGGCCGCACCCGCAGCGCGAACGCGTGGTGCGAGGCGACGACGGCGTCGGGCCGGCCGAGGTCGGCGTGCCGCATCGCCAAAGGCAGCAGCGGCAGCAGGTGCGCGTAGCGGCCGCCGCCGCGGTAGAGCCGCTGCAGCGGGCCGGTACTGACCTCGACGCCCTCGAGGCCGGCCGGGCGGGCGGCGGGGTCGGCGATCGGCACGACCACGCGCGAGCCGGGCAGGGCGGCGACGACCTGCTCGACGACGCGCTCGGAGCCCGCGACCTCGGTCAGGCGCTCGTGGACGACGGTGACCCGGGGAGTGCTCACCGGCCGCTCAGGCCGAGTCGAGCGAGGCGGCCGGCGCGCGGCCGGTGCGCTCGGCGCGGGCCGGGCGACCACCGCCTGACAGCAGCCCGCCGAAGCGGCGGGTGGTGACCACGGTGGCGGCGACGACGTCGACGCCGAGGCCGCGCCACTCGGCCGCGGCCCGGCGCAGGGTGGCGCGGGTGACGGCGTCGCGCTCGACCTCGACGACCACCACGCCCTCCGGCGCCGCGCCGAGCACCGAGAGCAGGTCGTCGCCGGGGCGCAGCGCGGCGGCCAGCACCACGCTGTCGTGGGCGGCCGCGGCCGAGACCGCGTCGGCCCGCTCGGCCGGCGTCCGGTCGTCGGCGCCGCCGGCCGGCAGCACCGCGGCGCCGGCGACGCGCGGCAGGGTGGCGAGCAGCTCGCCGAGGCGGCCGGGGTGGTCGAGCGCCTCGGTGAGGCCGGGCGTCACCGACATCGACAGCTCGCGGTGCACCGAGGGCCGGTCGTCGACGACGTCGGCGAGCAGCGGGTCGCGGTCGCGGGCGGCGAGCAGGCCGGCGAGCAGCCGCGCCGTGGTGGCGGTGTCCTTGCGTCCCACGTGGACGACGGTGACCCGGCGCGCGTCGGCGATCGCCGGGATCAGCGGTGCGAGCGCCCCGGGCGCCGCGCCCGCGGCCACCGGCACGGCCGGGACGCCGCCGAGGGCGTCGCGCACGTCGTCCTCGGGACGACGCACCGACAGCGACCCACGCAGCACCCGCCACAGCACCAGGCCCTCGGCGACCACGATGAGGGTGACCAGGAAGGCCAGGATCGCGTCGCGCAGCGGCTGCGGGGCGACGGGGTCGGTGGGCAGGTCGGCGCGCTCGACGATGGAGGCGCTCCAGGTGGGCCGCGCGGCCAGGCCGCGCAGGGACGAGACGATCTCCTCCTCCTCGCGCTCGAGCGCGGCGCGGGCGGCCTCGGTGAGGTCGGGGTTGGTCAGCTCGACGAGGGTGGCGTTGAGGGCGCGGTCGAGCGGCACCCGCTCGGCCTCCTGCGCCGAGGCCTGGTCGGAGACCACGCGGCCCCGGACGGCGACGGCCAGCTCGTCGGCGAGGGCGGCGGCCTCCTCGGGGTCGTCGCCGGGTGCGGTGATGGTGACGAAGCCGGGCTGGTCGGAGGCGCGGGCGTCGATCTCCTGGGTGAGGTCCTCGGCGTCCTCGTCGCTCTGCGCGCGCTCGACGGCCTTGTCGACGACGTCGCGGCTGCCGGCCAGTCCGACCACGATGTCGGCGTAGTAGACCGCCTGCAGCGACGGGTCGTTGTTCTCGGTGAGGGGCGGGCGCACCTGCATGGTGACCTCGGCCTCGTAGCGGTCGTCGCCGGCGCCGCGCCAGGCGAAGACCAGGCCCGCGACGATCACGGCGACCAGGAGCACGACGAAGCGCCGCGACCACACCACCGCCGCCTGCTCTGCGACGTCCATCGTCAGCGTCCCTCCTCGCCCGGGGCCCACCGAGCACGACCGACGGTGCGGACGACGAGGGGGCGGCGGACAGTCTGCCGGTCCGCACGGCGCGCCGCCATCACGCCCGAGGGGTGAGGCCGAGCGGCCCGCGGCTCACAGGCCCGACCACCACGGCGCGAGGACGAGGCGCAGCGCCCAGTAGGCCGGCTTGCGGCGTCCCGCGTCGGTGACCAGGCCGAAGTTGGCCTCGAAGTCCTGGGGTGCGGCACGGGGGTCACGATAGGAGTAGAGGTACACCGGCCCGGTGAAGTCGAGCCGACGCGCGGCGAGGAGTCCCTCGACCACGAGCAGCGCCTGCCGCCACTCGCCGACCGCGCGGTCCGACGCCCCGGTGGGGGCGCCGTACTCGGTGAGCCAGATCTCGACGTCGCCGCCGCCGGCCTCCTCGGCCGTCGCGCGGATCGACTCCAGCCGAGCGAAGGTGTTCCACGGGACGCCGGCGGTCGGCCGCACCGGGAACGAGTAGGGGTGCACCGACAGGGCGTCGAACAGCACACCCGGGGCGCGCTCCTCGGGGGCCAGGGCGGAATAGAAGTCGCGCACGAAGGTCTCGGGACGGATGGTGGCGCCGTTGCCCAGGTTGCGCGCGGGCGCGAGCGCCCCGACGACGACCTCGGCCTCGGGCGCGGCGGCCCGCAGCGCGGGCGAGGTGGCCCGGACGACGGCGGCGTAGGCGGCCGGGTCGGGCGCGGCGCCCCAGAACCGGTCGGTGTTCGGCTCGTTCCACACCTCCCAGGCCGTGACGTCGTCGCGGTAGCGGCTCGCGGCCTCGGCGGCGAACCCGGCGAACGCGTCGGGGTCGACGGGCAGCGGCGCGCCGGCGTCGCCGAAGCGCCGGGCCCACGACGGCTCGTAGACCAGCAGCCCGAGCACCTCGAGCCCCGCGGCGCGGGCCTCGCGGACGACGCGGTCGACCGTCGTCCAGTCGCGCTGCCCCTCGACCGGCTCGACCTGCGCCCAGCTGACGTCGACCCGGATGCGTCGCGCGCCGAGCTCGCGCATGGCGCGCAGGTCGCGCCGCAGCGCCGGCACCGGTTCGGAGAGCAGCTCGAACCCCGGGCTGAACCCGACCCCCGTGCGTGCGTCGGCCGGCGCGGCCCGGCGGCCCGCCTGCCACAGCGCACCCCCGACCAGCGGAGCGGCCAGTAACGCCACGAGCAGCACCACCGCCACCCCGCGCGGGAGCGGGCGCGAGGAGGGCACACCGAAGTCTGCCGGACCCCACCCAGCCCCGTCCGCGGATCAGCCGACGCCCCCGGCCCGCCGTGCGGACGTCGGCGTCGGAGGGCCGGACGGCGCCGTCGATGAACCCGACCCACGGACCCTGAGCTCGTCGAAGGGCCCCCCGGCCGGTGGTCTCGAGGCTCGTCGCCAGGGCTCCTCACACCTCGACCATCGTCAAGAGCGCGACCTCCACGATGGTCGAGGTGCGAGGCCGGCCACGGCCGAGCCTCGAGACCTCCCACCGCCAACGCCGCCCCGACCCCACGGACCCTGAGCTCGTCGAAGGGCCCCGCGCGAACGTCACCGAGGACGGGCCGGCGGTCTCGAGGCTGGTCGCCAGGGCTCCTCGCACCTCGACCATCGTCGGAGCGCGACCTCCACGATGGTCGAGGTGCGAGGCCGGCCACGGCCGAGCCTCGAGACCCCTCGCCGTCAACGCCAACCCGACCCCACGAACCCTGAGCTCGTCGAAGGGCCCCCCGCGCGAACGTCACCAAGGACGGGCCGGTGGACTCGAGGCTCGTCGCCAGGGCTCCTCGCACCTCGCCGACAACGCCAACCCGATCCCACGGACCCTGAGCTCGTCGAAGGGCCCCCCGCGCGAACGTCACCGAGGACGGGCCGGTGGTCTCGAGGCTCGTCGCCAGGGCTCCTCGCACCTCGACCATCGTCGGAGCGCGACCTCCACGATGGTCGAGGTGCGAGGCCGGCCACGGCCGAGCCTCGAGACCCCTCGCCGTCAACGCCAACCCGACCCCACGGACCCTGACCTCGTCGAAGGGCCCCCCGCGAGAACGTCACCGAGGACGGGCCGGTGGGCTCGAGGCTCGTCGCCAGGGCTCCTCGCACCTCGACCATCGTCGGAGTGCGACCTCACGGTGGTCGAGGTGCGAGGCCGGCCACGGCCGAGCCTCGAGACCCCCCACCGTCAACGCCAACCCGACCCCACGGACCCTGAGCTCGTCGAAGGGCCCCCGCGCGAACGTCGTCGCCGTGGACGGCTTCAGTCGAGGGCGCGGTCGGGCTGGGGCGGCCAGGAGGACGCCGTCCGGGCGAGGTGGTAGGCGAGGCGGGAGCGGGTGTGGCGGCGGGTCATGGTGAACCGCGCGAGGCGCCACCGGTCGTCGGCGGGGCCGACGCGGCCGTTGCGGAAGGTGTGGGCGGCGGCGAAGCCGGCGTCCTGGGTGGCGGCGCGCACCCGCGGGTCGTGGTGGCCGAACGGGTAGGCGAGCAGGTCGACCGGGGCGCCGACGAGCTGCTCGAGGTCGTCGCGGCCGCCGGCCAGCTCGGCGCGCAGCTCGTCGTCGGTCAGCCCCGGCAGCGAGCGGTGCGTGCGCGTGTGCGCCCCGATCGCCAGCCCCGCCTCGTGCAGCGAGACCAGCTCGGCGCGCGTCATCACGGGTCCGGCCTCGGGCCACCACGACGACGCCCCGCCCCAGCAGCTCGTCACCGCGAACACCGTGGCCGGCACCTCGAGCTCGTGCAGCACCGGCAGAGCGTGCCGTGGGACGCCGGCCAGCCCGTCGTCGAAGCTGACCGCCGCGAGGCCGTCGACGTCGTCCCCGGCGAGCAGCCGGCCCAGCAGGTCGGCGAGCGGCACGATGCGGAAGCCCGCCCGCCGCACGGTCAGCAGCTGGGTGCGCAGCTGCGCGACGGTGACGCTCAGCTCGAGGTCGGCCTCGGGCGCGTCGACGACGTCGTGGTAGCCGAGGACGACGCCGCCGCCCCGGCCCGAGCGGCGCATGACGAGCCGCCCGGCCGCCGCGGCGACCCGGCCGCCGACGGCCAGCACGTTCACGACCTGCGACCCGACCCCGGCCCGTGGTGCCGGTCGTGGGCCTCGCGCAGCACGGCGACGAGCGCCGGCACGGTGACCCGGATGTCGTAGGTGTGCAGGAAGCGCTGCCGGGCCGCCGTGCCCATGCGGGCCCGCAGGTCGGGCTCGTCGACGAGGCGCCGCAGCGCCGCGACCAGCCCCGCGTCGTCGTCCGCCTCGACCAGCACGCCGGTCTCGGGCGGCACCATCTCGTCCATCGCGCCCTGGCGCACGCCCACCACCGGCAGCCCGGCCGCCTGCGCCTCGATCACCACGTTGGGCGCCTGGTCGATGACGCTCGGGAACGCGAAGACGGCGGCCTCGCGCAGCAGCGGCCACACGCCGCCGGTCTCGACGGTGACGTCGCGGACGACGCGCACGTTGCGCCCGGCCGGCGGGTCCTCGGGCGTCACGAGCACCAGCTCGCAGAGGTCGGCGAGGTGCTCCTGGTGCAGCCGCAGCAGCCGCAGCCCGCCCTTGCGCTCGAGGCTGCGGCCGACGAAGACCAGCTGCGGCAGCCGGCCGTCCTCGGGCACGCCGGTGCCCGGGGCCGGGCCGGGGCCGTACTCGGGCGCCGCGATGCCGAACGGCATCACCCGCACCTTGTCGTCGGGGACGCCGTAGTGCTGCCGCAGCGAGTCGGCCACCCAGCGGGTGCTCGGCGCCACGAGGGTCGCGGCCTCGTAGACCGGCCGCTCCCAGCGCTTGGTGAGCCGCACGGTTGCCGGGGTGAGCCGGGTCGCGGGCCGCGACGGCAGCCGGTAGGCGTTGGTCTCGTTGGTGGCGTCGGTGCTGACCACCGAGGCCATCGAGGCGATCACCGACGTCGAGCGCAGGCCGGCGTTGCCGGTGTAGACGTGCAGGACGTCGATGCCGTCGAGCCGCGCGACAAGGTGCCGGCGCACCCACGCGCTGAGGGCCAGCTGCGCCCGCAGCGGCTGCAGGTCGGCGTCCAGCCCCGCCAGGCCCGGCACCCTGACGCCGAGCACGCGCCGCGCCAGCGACGGCGCGGGGACGTCGAGGAACTCCGCCTGCACCTCCGGGTGGCCGACGAACGCCGTGCGCAGGTGCGCGTGCACGGTGGTGTGCCCGCCGATGTTCTCGTTGACGAACAGCACGCGCATGGGCGGCCTCCCGTGGGGGCTCGTGGGGGTGGGCGGGTCGGGCAGGCCGGCGAGCCGGGCCAGCTCGGCGAGCAGCCGGTCGGTCTGGCGGTCGAGCCGGTGGGCGGTGGCGACCCGGTCGCGGCCGCGGCGGGCGAGCTCGGCGCGGCGGGCGGGGTCGTCGAGCAGGTCGGTGAGCGCCGCGGCGAGCGCGGGGGCGTCGTCCGGGGGCACGAGCACGCCGCTGCCGGCCAGCACCTCGGGCGAGCCGCCGTGGTCGCTGGCCACCACGGGGACGCCGATGCTCATCGCCTCGAGCACGTTGAGCGGGCACGCCTCGGGCTGGGTGCTGGCGCTGACGGCGACGGTCCAGGTGCGCATGCGGGCCAGCGGGTCGGCGACGTGGCCGAGCAGCCGCACCCGCTCGCGCAGCCGCGGCGACGCCTCGACTATGGCGCGCAGCGACGCCGCGTAGTCGCCGTCCTTGGCGAGGTGCCCGCCCATCACCTCGACGACGACGTCGTCGGGCAGGTGCTCGGCGGCCTCGAGCAGCACCCGGTGGCCCTTCCAGGGGCTCAGCAGGGCGTTGATGCCGACGACGCGCGGTGCGTCCGGGTCGGCCGACAGCGGATCGGGCGCCGGCTCGACCGGCCACGGCACCCCGTTGTGCACGACGGTCGCGGGCGGGTCGCCCCGCAGCGGCCTCGCCACCGCCTCCGAGACGGCGAGCACCCGGGTCAGCACGCCGCGGCACGCCGCGAAGACCTGCACCCGGTCGGGCCGGGTTAGCACGTCGTGGGCCAGCCACGCCACGGCCGGGGCGGGGTGCGGACGCCGGCGCGGCCACGCCAGCCGCGCGGCCGGCAGCGCCGACCAGGCGTTGAGCAGGACGACGTCCAGCCCCCGCGAGGCGCGTCGGAGGCGCCGGGCGGCGCGGGCCCAGCGGGCGAGGGTGCGCGCCAGCGCGACCGGCCGCGACCCGGCGGCCAGGCCGAGCTCGGGCAGCGCGACCACCTCGGCGCCGGCCTCGGCGAGCCGCTCGGTCAGGGGTCCGGGCGGCGCGGCGCACACGACCCGCCAGCCCGCGGCGAGGGCGGCCTCGACGGCCCGCACCAGCACCCGCTCGGCGCCCGAGACCTGACCGGTGCCGGCCACCGCCAGCAGCCCGGGGCGGCGCGGTGCCGCGCTCACGACGGGCTCCCGGCGCGACGGCGGCGACGCGGGCGCGGCGGCGGCCAGGGCAGCCCGGCCCGGGCGGGCAGCCCGAGCGCGACGACGACCGCGGCGTACGACAGGCCGGCCAGCGCGGCGGCGACCGGCCACGGCAGCCAGGCGTCGCCGAGGAACGCCACGCCCAGGCCGACCGCGACGGCCACGAGGCAGCCCGGCACCCCGTCGACGCGCATCGGCACGATGCGCTGCAGCAGCCACCAGGCCAGGCCCGCGACGAGCGCGTTGCTCACGAGGGTGGCGATGCCGGCCCCGAGGTACTCGTAGGCCGGGATCAGCCAGGCGTTCAGCCCGAGGTTCACCGCGAGCCCGAACAGCATCATCACCGGGTAGGACTGGTTGCGCTCGAGGGCGATCAGCACGCAGACCACCAGCACGATGACGAAGTTGAAGACCTGGGCCACGGCCAGCACGCGGGTGGTGTCGGCACCGGCGGCGTAGTCGGCGCCGTACAGGGTCTGGGTGAGCGGCTCGGCGAAGCCGACCAGCCCGACCACGGCGGCCCCGGCGAAGAGGGCGAGCAGCAGTCCTGCGCGGCGGAACTCCTCCTGCGCGGCGGGCCGGTCGTCGGGCAGGTGCCGCACGAGCAGGGCCAGCAGCGGCACGGTCACCGCCGTCGCGGCGAACTCCATGAGGTCGACGAACTTGTAGGAGACGCCGTAGATGCCGACCGCCTCGAAGCCCACGATCTTCGACAGCAGCAGCGCGTCGACCTTGCCGTACGCCGTCGCGAGGCCCGAGCCGACCGAGAGCGGGATGGCCTCGCGCAGCATCGCGCGCCAGCCGGGCAGGTCGACGCGGGGCCGCAGCGAGACCAGCCGCCGCGCCACCTGGGCCTTCCAGCACAGCACGATCACCTGGTAGAGCACGGCCGGCAGCGTGAACCACAGCAGGCTGCCGCCGGCCGCCGCGATGGCGGCGGTGAGCGCGACCTGGCCGGTGATGGCCGTCGTCTCGGCGGCGGCGACGGTGCCGAGGCGCATGCGCGACTGGAAGACGACGTCCATGGCGCTCGACGGCGTGGCCAGCAGGATGACGACGCCCGCCACGGCCGTCGCCTGCACGACCACGGCGGAGTAGCCGGCCACCGCCACCGCGCCGACCGCGACGAGGTAGCCGAGCACGCCCAGCACGATGCGCAGCATCAGGTAGGAGCCGGGGAACCGCGGGTCGGGCGGGGCGCCGTCCGACCCGGAGGTCATGCCGCGCACGGCCAGCCGGCCGATGCCGAACTCGGTGACGATGCTCATCAGCCCGAGCACGGTGAAGACGAGCGAGAAGACGCCGAAGTCCTCCAGCGACAGGGTGCGCGCGATCAGCACGGTGCCGCCCCAGCCCAGCACGGCCTTGACCAGGCGGCTGCCCAGCAGCGCGCCGGCGTTGCCGACCAGGCCGCGCTCGGCGCGCTCGGGCGGCTCGGGCGGGTCGGTGGCCTCGGCAGGCTCGGGCGGGTCGCCCTGCGGGGTCAGCACCGGACGCCGAGGCTGCGGTAGGCGTCGAGGGTGGTGCGGGCGGTGTCGGTCCACGACAGCGCGGCGGCCGCGGCGACGCCGGCCTCGCGCAGCGCGGCGTTGGCCTCGCGGTCGAGGACGACGTCGCGCAGCGCGCCGGCGAGGGCGTCGACGTCGTCGGGCGCGACGAGCACGGCGCCGTCGCCGACGGCCTCGGGCAGCCCGCCGACGCGGGTGGCGACGACGGCGCCGCCGCAGGCCATCGCCTCGACCGGCGGCAGGCCGAAGCCCTCGTAGCACGAGGCGTAGGCCACGGCGCCGGCCGCGGCGTAGAGCGCCGGCAGGTCGTCGCCCGGCACGTAGCCGAGGTGGCGCGCGCCGGCGGGGACGGCGTCGCCGTCCACCTTGCCGGCCAGCGCCAGGGGCAGCCCGGCCTGCTCGCACGCGGCGGCCAGCAGGTCGACCCGCTTGCGGGGCTCGACGGTGCCGACGCACACCACGGTGCGCTCGTCGAGGCCGTGCTCACGGCGCACGCGCTCGACGTCGTCCGCCGCCGCGGGGCGCATCGCGCGGCCGGGCGCGAGCGGGGTGACGACGCTGTCGCGGCCGAAGCGCGCCCACACGCGGTCGGCGGTGAACGCGCTCACCGCGAGGACGACGTCCGCCCGGCGCAGCGCGAGCCCGATCAGCTGCCGCTCGGCCCGGGCCCGCAGGCGCCCGTGCGCCCACGGCACGTCGAAGACCGACAGGTCGTGGATGGTGGCCACCCGCGGCGCGTCGTGGTGCAGCGGCAGGTCGACGTCCAGCCCGTGCACCAGACCACCGGGGACGGCGCGCAGCCGCAGCCCGGCCGCGGCCCGGCGCACGCCGCTGACCACCGGGTAGGCGACGTGCTCGACCCCGTCGGGCAGCTCACCGGCGGCGTCGTGCTGCACGTGCGCGACCAGCCGCGCCTCGGTCAGGGGACGGAGGGCGGCGACGAGCTCGCGGATGTAGGTCTGGACCCCGCTCCCTCCGGGGCGGAGGGCGAGGGCGTTGAGGTCGACCGTGGATCGAGGCAGAGCAGCACCCCCAGGAGGAGCCAGAAGTAGAGGTCGAGCGGGAAGATCTCGAGGTAGGTCGCGACGAGCGAGCCCGCACCCGCGGCGATGAGGCATGCTGCCACGCCCTCGGCCAGCGCCCGGTCGACCCCCACGTGCGCGGACGCCGTCCGCACGGCCGCCACCAGCGCGGCGGCGCCCACGAGCAGCAGCAGCCACAGCCCGATCGGGCCGAGCTCGAGCAGTGTCTTCACGTACTGGTTGTCGGGCTGGTAGTTCGCGCCGCCCACGATGAGGATGTCGTTGCGCTCGGCGCCGAGCTCGAGCGCCTTCTCGGCGGCCGCGCCGCTGGTGCCGAGGCCCTGGCCCCAGGGCGCCTCGGCGACCAGGCCGAAGGTCTCCTGCCAGCCCGAGCCGCGCTCGCCGAGGCTGCTCGACGACAAGAAGGTGGCCAGCACGCTCGCCGGCAGCAGCACCGGCACGAGCAGCAACGGCGGCACGAGGTGCACCAGGCCCCGGTAGCGCCACAGCGCGAGGAAGACCATGCCGGCGACCAGGCCGAGGATGGCGCCGCGGACCACCGAGGTGGCCATGCCGATCAGCAGCAGCGGGGTCGAGAGCAGGAACAGCCGGTTGCGCAGCCGGCGGTGGTCGGCGATCGCGACCGGCGTGGCCAGCAGCAGCACCAGCATCACGAACAGCCCGAACGAGAACGGCTGGGTGAAGGTCGAGAACGAGCGCAGCAGGCTGCCGGAGAACCGGATGACGTCGTTGTAGGTGTAGCCGAGCTCGTTGAGCCGCTCGGGGCCGACGACCTGCTGCGCGAGACCGACGACGGCCGTGACGACCCCGGCGGCCATGAGGATGCCGACGAGTCGGTCGCGCTCCTTGGCGTCGAGGGGGCAGCGCCAGCAGATCACCGGCAGCAGCAGGTAGAAGAAGCCGACCTTGAAGCCCCAGAGCCCGACGATGCCGCCCACCACCACCGCCGAGGCCGCCCCGAGGGCGGTGAGGGCGAGCGCCGCGATGGCCCAGCCGGGCAGCCGCGCACCGTCGTCCGCCGGACGGCGTGCCTCGGGCGGCGCCACGAAGGTGGCGGCCAGCACGAGCAGCACCAGGCCCTCCTTCCACGACCCGAGCGACGCCCCGCCGGGGACGATCAGCAGCAGGCCGTCGAACGGCGCGAGCGCGGCGAGCAGCAGCAGGCCGCGCTGGGGCCGGGAGAGGAACAGCCAGCCGAGGGGCACCGCCAGCAGCAGCACGAGGCCGACGATCGGCCAGGCGGCGGCGAGGGTCGGCACCGCGGCATCATCCCGCGGATCGGGCGGCGCGGCGAGCACCCAGAAGGTCGCGCGCCCGCGCGACCGCGCCGGACGCCGCGGCCGCGGCCCGCAGGTCGAGCGGGTGGCCGTGGGTGACCTCGAGGGTGAGGTAGCGCGAGGTCGACCACTGCCGCTTGGTCTGGCTCTCGCCGATGAGCAGGTCGAAGTGCTGGTAGCCACGGGCCGCCAGCCAGACACACGTCTCGCGCAGCAGCAGGTGGCCCGGCCGCAGCGGGGCGACGTCGGGGGCGAACCGCATGGCCCACAGGCCGCACGTGCGCCCGTCCATCAGGCACAGCTGCAGCGCCACGGGCCGGTCGCCGAGCAGCCCGATCGTCACCGCGGCGGTGCCGTCGGCGATGCCGGCGCGCCACACCTCGACCACGAAGTCCTCGTAGGGCGGACGCAGCATGTTCTGGCGCGGGTTGTCGGCCTCGGCGGCGTCGTAGACCGCCTGCAGCGCGGGCAGCCGCGCGTCGAACGTCGCGACGTCGGTGACCACCTCGAGCGTGAACGGCTCGCCGGTGGCCTCGACCTCGCGGTCGGCCCGGCGCAGCGCGCCGCGCACGTTGCCCCGGCCGGGGTAGGTCAGGTGCTCGAGCCCGCTGCCACCGGGCTCGAAGTCGAGCGCGAGGCACACGTCGCGCTCGGCGACGGTGGTGCGGCGTCGGGCGGGCGGGTGGTCGACGAGGGCCGCCAGGCCGCCGCCTTCCTCCCGGTACTCAAGCAGCTCGAGCACGCGGCCGCGGCGCGACAGCCCCTGCCACATCACGCGGGCCGCCTCGTCGTCGTCCGGTCGCACCAGCGCCTCGGAGACGGTGCCCAGGCCGTGACCGAGCCAGCGCGCGACGCGCACCGCGCCGATCCACCGCTCGTGCAGGGGCGCGAGGGCGACGAGCTCGTCACCGCGCCAGACCGTGCCGATCAGCAGCCGGCCGCGGCCGAGCGTGCGCCACCAGCCGAGCGCGAAGCCGGGCCGCGTGAGCAGGCCGGCACCGCTGGCGTCGGCCAGCGCGTCCCACGCGGGGACGAGCGCGGCCGCCTCGTCGAGGGAGGTGACGGCCCGGAAGCGGGGCGCCGTCAGGACCCCCGTCGCAGCAGGACCACGCCGAGGGTGCGCGCCACGATCTTCACGTCGAACCACAGCGACCAATTCTGGATGTAGTGGTTGTCGAAGCGCACGCGCTCCTCGATGGAGGTGTCGCCGCGCAGGCCGTTGACCTGCGCCCAGCCGGTGAGTCCGGCCGGCACCCGGTGCCGCGCGGTGTAGCGCGGGATGGCCTGGGTGAACTCCTCGACGAAGGCCGGGCGCTCGGGGCGCGGACCGACGATGCTCATCTCGCCGTGCAGGATGTTGAGCAGCTGCGGCAGCTCGTCGAGCGAGGTGGCGCGGATGAAGCGGCCGACCGGGCCGATGCGCTCACCGGCCACCGACCACGCCGTGTCGGTGTCGTCGGACTCGGGTTCGGGCTGGATCGAACGGAACTTCAGCAGCGTGAACTGCCGGCCGTCGAGACCGACCCGCACCTGGCGGAACAGCACGCGCGGGCCGACCTCGAGCCGGACGGCGAGCGCCACCACCGCGAGGATCGGCGAGAGCACGAGCAGCGCCAGCGCGCCCAGGACGACGTCCAGCATCCGCTTGACGCGCCAGGCGCTGCTGCGCCAGGTGGCGCGGCGGGCGCGCATGATGGGGATGCCCCACAGGTGGTCGACGTCGCGGGTGCCCTCGTAGAGCTCGTGCAGCCGCGGGACGGTGAAGATCTCGCAGTTGGCCAGGTCGCAGGCGTGCAGCGCCTCGACCAGCCGGGCCTCCCGGGCCTCGCGGGCCTCGCGGGCCGACTCGCCGGGCTCGAGGTCGTCGGCCGGGTCGGCGACGATCACCTCGGTGACGCCCTCGCGGCGCACCAGGCCGACCAGGTCGCGGGTGTGGCCGAGCATCGGCACGGGCAGCGAGGCCGCGTCGTCCGCCAGGTCGGCATCGACGAAGCCGACCGGACGCAGGCCGTACTCGGGGTGGGCCAGCATGGCCTCGGCCAGCTGACGGCCGGTCGGCCCGGCGCCGAGCACCAGCGTGCGGTGCTCGATGAGCCCGCTGCGGCGCGCGGAGCGGACGACGGCGTAGCAGAGCGAGCGCGCGAGCACGAGCGAGACGCCGAGCACGACCATGCCGACGGCCAGCTCGCGCTTCGGCACGGTGGCGAGGCCGACGCTGCCGAAGGCGAGCAGGGCGACCAGCGCGGCGAGGGTGGCCGCGAACATCGCGGGCAGGTCGTCGAGCACGGAGAGCTGCAGCCGCGGCCGGTAGGCCCGCAGGCCGGCGTGGACGGCGGTGACGCAGCCCAGCACGACGAACGGGTCGTGCGGCCGCGGGGCGCCGTTGACCAGCGTCGAGCCCAGGGTCGCGAGCGCGACGGCCAGGACGTCGCTGAGCACCACGTAGTGCGGCAGCGCGCGGCGCGCCTCGCGGCGCAGCCGGCGGGCGATGTCCCACCGCGTGCCGTGGCGCAGGTCGGTGAGCGTCGCGTCGACGTGGACAGGTGCGTCGACGCGCCGGGCGTCGACCCCCCGGCGCACGACAGACGACATGGCGTCGCTGTATGACAAGACCGTTTCCCCCCAGAAACTGTGGCCTGCACGTTGCTGCCCTACGCAGCCTGCCCGCGTTATGACGTTTCAATCACGACGCG
Source organism: Nocardioides marinquilinus (assembly GCF_039543705.1). Lineage (NCBI taxonomy): Bacteria > Bacillati > Actinomycetota > Actinomycetes > Propionibacteriales > Nocardioidaceae > Nocardioides > Nocardioides marinquilinus. Next base: position 450,925 of record NZ_BAABKG010000001.1, on the reverse strand, counting down.
GAAAGCGCGGCCACCTGGGACAACGAGTGCCTGCGTGCGAGGTTACGCTGCGCAACCCCGACTCGTAGTCTTTCGAGGTGAACCGGACAGCGGTTGGTGAGAGGTACTTCACGCCGACCTGCCGCCGGTGTCGATCCACGGCCGGCCGGGTGGTGCTCGACCTCGGTGAGCAGCCCTCGGCCGAGACGTTCCCACCGAGGCCGTCTGGTGCGGCGGCCGACCCCCGGTTCCCGCTGCGGATGTGGCTGTGCGCTGGCTGCGGCCTCGCCCAGCTGGCCGAGGACCCCGGCCCGGTCGAGGAGCAGACCGTCGTCGGCGGCGGGGAGGCCATGACGGCCCAGGCCCGCGCCACCCTCGGCCTCGCCGCCGGGCTCGGGCTGCTGCCGCCCGGCGCCCGCGTGGTCGAGCTGGGCAGCCCGCACAGCCCGTCGGTCGGGCCGCTCCTGCGCGAGCGGGGCGTCGTCCCGGTGACGGCGATCGACGAGCCGGTGGACGTCGTCCTCGACGTCTACGGGCTGCTGCACGAGCCCGACCAGGCGGCCGCGCTGGCCCGGCGGGCGGCGCTGCTGCGGCCCGGTGGGGCGCTGGTGCTGCAGTGGCGCAGCCTCGCCACCGTGCTGGCCGCCGGCCAGTTCTCCGAGCTGCGGCACGGGCACTTCGCCTACTGGTCGCTGCCCGCGCTCGGCGCGGCGCTGCGCACGGTGGGGCTCGGCGTCCGCACCGCACGGCGCTCCGACTTCGACGGCGGCACGCTGGCCGCGGTGGCCGTGGCCAGCGGCGAGCCCGACGCCGAGGCGACGGCGCTGCTGGCGGCCGAGCGGGCGGCCGGCGCCCTCGACGCCGCGGCGGTGGGCTCGCTGCAGCGGCACGCCGACGACGCGGCCGCCTCCCTGCGCTCCTGGCTCGAGGCCGAGCGCGCCGCCGGACGACGCGTGCTCGGCTACGGCGCGGCGGGCCGGGCGGTGCCGCTGCTGTGCCACGCCGACATCGACGCCGACCTGCTGCCGATGGTCGCCGACGCCTCGCCCGCCAAGCACGGACGCCGCCTCCCCGGCACCGACGTGGCCATCGGGTCGCCGTCCGACCTGGTGGCGCGGCGTCCCGACGCGGTGCTGCTCTTCGTGCCGCACCTGCTGCCCGAGCTGCGCCGCTCGCTGCCCGAGGTCGAGGCGGCGGGCGGGCGGTGGTGGGTCGCCGACCCCGGCCCGCGCCCGGCGTCGTCGAGTTAGCCCCTGTCTGGTGGGTGGCCAACGAGTGATTCGTTCAATTGAACGGTTCACGGGCTGATATCGGCCCGATCACGCCACGAACCGTTCAATTGAACGGAACGAGAGCCGGCCGCCGACTGAACCGTTCGATTGAACGGATCGCGGCTTCGAACGGGGCTGATCGACTGTCGAACCGTTCAATCGAACGGAACGACAGCAGCCCGTCCGGCTAGACCTTCGCGCTGGGCGAGCTCGGACGCCGCGGGCGGCTGACGCGCACGCGGGCGGCCACGCTGCGGCCGCGGCGGCGCAGCGCCTTCTTGGCCCGGTAGACCCGCCGCGCGGCACGGGGCCAGTGGGTCAGTGCGGTCGCGATCAGCCGGGTGCGCGAGTCGCGGCGCTCGGCGAGGGCGCGCCGGGCGGCGTCCTGCGCGCCGGGGAGGTCGCCGTCCACGAGCAGTCGGCGGGCCTGCACGATCGCGCGGCGGTGGCGGCTGTCGGTGAGCATGCCGGCGAGCGCACGCCGGTCGTCGGCGGTGCCGAAGCGCTCGACGGCCTCGGTGAGCACCCGCTCGCGCGAGGCCTCCATGATCTCGACGCCGCGCGCGCCACGCGAGTCGGACTCCTCGTTCTCGCGGTAGACCGCGAGCGGCTCGTCGAGGGTGCGCAGCGAGTAGCCGGCGGCGAGCAGGTCGACCCAGAACGCGAGGTCCTCGACGGTGGGGGTGTCGTGGCGGAAGCCGCCGATCTCGTCCCACACCTCGCGGCGGATCAGCGCGGTGTAGTAGGGCACCCAGCCCTCGAGCATCTCGCGCAGGGTGAGCGGGTCGCCGCGCTTGAGGTGCGCCGGCACCGGGCCGCGGAACGTCGGGCGGCGCAGGCCGTACTCGGCGAGGTAGCGGGCGTCGCAGGCCAGCGCGGCGGTGCCGGGGTCGGCGTCCAGCAGCGGCACGAGCCGCTCGACGAAGGCGGGCTCGACGAGGTCGTCGGTGTGCAGGACGGCGACGTAGCGCCCCCGCGCGTGGCGGGCGGCGGCGTTGACCCCGCCGGCGGCGCGGCTGTTCTCCTGTCGCACCAGGCTGACGCGCGGGTCGTCGAGGTAGGGCTCCACGAGGGCGGCGATGGTGTCCGACGGGCCGTTGTCGACGACCACGAGCTGCCAGTCGGGGCGGGTCTGGGCGCAGATCGAGTCGAGCGTCTCCTCGATGGTCGTCTCGGTGCGGTAGGCGGTGCAGAGGAAGGTGACCGACGGCGTCCCGGCGTGCGGCTCAGGCATCGAGCACCAGCCGCTCGGGGTGGAACGCCTCGGCGTAGCGGTGCCCGCACTGGACGCCGCGCAGCCGGGCCAGGCCGCGGAACGCCTCGTCGTCGAACCAGGCGCGGTCGCGCTGGGAGGCGTAGTGCTCGTGCAGCACGGCGACCTTCTCGGCGAGCACGTCGTCGTCCAGGGACACCGAGAGCAGCGGCTGGGCGAGGTCGGCCTCGGCCTTGAGCACCTCGTAGCCGAGCACGAGGTGGTCGCGCCACACGGTGGGCGTCAGCTGCGCGAGGCCGCGGTGGTCCTGGTGGTGGTCGTGGCGCGCAGTGGTGAGGACGACGTCCGGCTCGCCACCGCGGCGGAACGCCTCGAGCGCCTCCTTGGCGGCGTCCCAGTGGGCCGGCAGGCGGCCGTCGGGCAGGTCGCCGACGACGACCTCCAGCTCGGCGCCGGGGCAGAGCGCGGCGAGCGCGGACCGCTCCTCGGCCTCGCGGTCGCTGCCGCCGCCGCTGAGCACGAGCACCCGCACCCGCAGGCCGGGGTGGGCGCGGCAGAACGTGAGCAGGGTGCCGCCGGCGCCGATGGCGACGTCGTCGCAGTGCGCACCGAGAGCAGTGATCTCGGTGAGCCGGTCGAGGTGCAGCGGCTGCATCGTCGTCCCCGTCGCAGCCTCAGCGCCGTCGCTCGCGGTCGCGGTTGACCAGGCCCTGCAGGGGCGGGACGTCGCCGTCCCGCTCCTCCCAGAGCATCCACGGACGGCGTCCGGACTGGTAGGCGGCCTCGAGCTCGTTGCGCTCCTTGACGGTGTCGGCCGACTGCCAGAACCCGTGGTAGCGATGGGCCATCAGCGTGCCCTCGGCGGCGAGCGTCTGGCAGGCGTCGGCGACGAGGTCGCCGCCGGGCGGGATGAGGTCGATGACCTCGGGGCGCAGCACGAAGTAGCCGCCGTTGATGAACAGGTCCATGTCGACCGCGGGCCGGATGGCCTTGACGCGGTCCTCGTCGGTCTCGACGACGTGGAAGGCGGCGACCGGCGGGACGGCGAGCAGCGCGGCCCGCGCGTCGGAGGCGGTGAACCTGGCGACCATCTCGTCGAGCGGCAGGTCGGTGAGCACGTCGGCGTAGTTGGCCAGGAACATCTCGTCGTCGTCGACGAGGTGGCGCACCCGGCGCAGCCGCTCGCCGATGCTGGCGTCGAGACCGGTGTGGACGAAGTGGATGGTCCAGTCGGCGATGTCGCTGCTGGCGACCTCGATGTCGCGGTTGCGCATGACGAAGTCGTTCGACTCGGTCTCGCGGTAGTCGAGGAAGTACTGCTTGAGGTGGTGGGCGCCGTAGCCCAGGCACAGGATGAACTCGCGGTGCCCGAAGTGGGCGTAGTAGCGCATGACGTGCCAGATCAGCGGCCGCGGGCCGACCGGCTGCATCGGCTTGGGGGTGTCGTCGTCGCCGTTGGCGCGCATGCGCATGCCGTAGCCGCCGCAGAACAGCACGACCTTCATGGCGTGATCACCTCGAGCTCGGGGATGGCGACGACGAGCCGGCCGCCCCACTCGCGCACGGGGGCGAGCTGGGCGGCGATCTCGTCGCGCAGGTTCCACGGCAGCACGAGGACGACGTCCGGCCGGTCGGCCAGCAGGTGCTCGGGCTCGTGGATGGGGATGCGCGTGCCGGGTGTGAACCGGCCGTGCTTGTAGGGGTTCATGTCGACGGTGTAGGCCAGCAGGTCGGGGCGGATGCCGCAGTAGTTGAGCAACGTGTTGCCCTTGCCCGGGGCGCCGTAACCCGCGACGCGCTGACCGGCCTCGTTCGCCTCGACCAGGAAGCGGACGAGGTCGTTGCGGATGCGCGAGACGCGGCCGGCGAAGCCGGTGTAGCCGGCCGGGGTGTCGAGGCCGGCGGCGGCCTCGCCGGCCAGCACGTCGGCGACCGCCTGGGTCGGATCGGCGCCGGTGCCGTCGGGCCGGGCCCACAGCCGGATCGAGCCGCCGTGGGTGGGCAGGAGGTCGACGTCCACCAGTCGCAGGCCGGCCTCGGCGAGGGCGGCGCGGGCGGTGCCGACGGTCCAGTACTGGAAGTGCTCGTGGTAGATCGTGTCGAACTGGCCGAGCTCGATCATCGTGAGCAGGTGCTGCACCTCGATGACCACCCAGCCGTCGTCGGCGGCCAGGGTGCGCAGCGCCTCGCCGAAGCCGCGGACGTCGGGGATGTGGGCGTAGACGTTGTTGGCGACGACGACGTCGGCCGGACCGTGCTCGGCGCGCACCTCGGCGGCCAGGGCCGGGTCGAGGAAGGCGGTGACGGTGGGGACGCCGCGCTCGCGGGCGGCCTCGCCGACGTTGGCCGACGGCTCGATGCCGAGGCAGCGGATGCCGCGCTCGAGCACGTGCTGCAGCAGGTAGCCGTCGTTGCTGGCGACCTCGACGACGAGCTGCGGGTCGGCGCGCTCGACGGCGACGTCGACGAGGCGTCGGGCGTGCTCGACCCACGAGGTGGAGTAGGAGGAGAAGTAGGCGTACTCGCCGAAGATCTCGGCCGGGTCGATGAGCGCGGGCAGCTGCACCAGCAGGCAGGCCTCGCAGACGCGGGCGTGCAGCGGGTAGGTGGGCTCGGGCCGGTCGAGGTCGTCGGCGGTGAGGAACAGCTCGCACGGCGGGGTGGCGCCGAGGTCGACGAACGTGGCGAGCCGGTCGGAGCCGCAGAGCCGGCAGACCATGCTCACGCGCTCCCCTTCCCGTCGGGCTGCGCCGTGGTGGGGCGCGCTCGCAACGTACTGCGCACGGGACGGGCTCGTCTCAGCCTTGGAGCGATCGGCGCGCCGAGGCCGCGACGGGGCGCAGGTCGGTGCCGACCTCGCCGTGGTCGATGCGGGCCTGCAGCCGCTTGAGGCGCACCTGGTCGCGCTCGAAGGCGACCTCGTCGAGGCCGTGGGTGCCGTAGGCCTCGACCAGCTCGTGGGCGCCGTCGGGGATGCTCCAGGACGCCGTCCACTGCGGCAGGGCGCGGCCGACCTTGGTGAAGTCGACGCGGTAGGAGCGCGGGTCGCCGCCGGCCTCGCCGGTGATCTCGATGCGCGCGCCGGGCACGGCCTCGGCGACGGCGTCCGCGATCTGCGAGACGCGGGCGTTGTTGGCGTCGGAGCCGATGTTGAAGGCCTGCGCGTGCACGTCGTCGCGCGGCGCCTCGAGGGCGGCGGCGAACGCGGTGGCGATGTCGGCGGCGTGCACGAGCGGGCGCCACGGCGTCCCGTCTGACATCACCATCACCTTGCCGGTGAGCAGCGCGTGGCCGACGAGGTTGTTGAGCACGATGTCGCAGCGCAGCCGCGGCGAGAACCCGAACGCGGTGGCGTTGCGCAGCATGACGGGCGTGAAGTCGTCGTCTGCGAGCGCGACCAGGTCGTCTTCCACGCGCACCTTCGACTCGGCGTACGGCGTCACCGGCCGCATCGGCGCGTCCTCCCCCACCGCCTCGTCGGTGCCCGAGGCGCCGTAGACCGAGCAGGTGGAGGCATACAGAAAGCGCTTCACGCCGACGTCGCGCGCCAGCGTGGCCAGCCGGGTGGCGGCGCGGTGGTTGATGTCGTAGGTGAGCTCGGGGTCGAGCGCCCCCAGCGGGTCGTTCGACAGCGCCGCCAGGTGGACGACGGCCTCGAACCCCTGCAGGTCGTCGGCGGTGACGTCGCGCAGGTCGACGTTGATGCCCGCGGGGTCGTCGGGCTTGGGACCCACCACGGGGGTCGCGAACAGCCCGGTGTCGAGCCCCACCACCTCGTGCCCGGCCTGCTGCAGCACCGGCACCATCACGGTGCCCAGGTATCCCTGGTGCCCCGTCACAAGAACGCGCACGCGCCCCACCCCTCCCACGGTTGTGGTTGGAGACTAGGGCGGGCACGCCTCGGCCAACCCACCCCACGGACGTGTGGCGATTCAAGCGAGACAGAGCGGCACGAGTCCGAACCTGTGGGTAACGAGACCAGTGCGGGGACGCAGTACGAGCCGGGTTCGACCGCGCGTGCGGGCTGTGACAGCCAGACCCGCGCATGTCATTCCGCCGCCTTCGGGCAGGGCCACGAGCTTCTTTGAGGGAGTCGCTAGGCAACCTGGACGCTCGATCCGTCTCTGGTCCGCAAGGCTTTTCTTGGCAGCTGGGTACTGATGGGGTAATGGCCGTGCCGGTCGGCACCGATCACACAGGTCGGGGCACTTGACGTGAGGCCATGCGGCGTGGGTGGTTCAGCGTGGTGGGAGGCCGGTGTTGGCGGCGGTGTTGGCGAGCCAGGTGCCTAGAGCGCGGAGTTCGGCGTTGGTGTAGTTGGTGTGCTGGGTGATCCAGGAGCCGAAGCCGGGTGCGCAGACGATGTCGTTGTCGTGGCACAGGGTGGCGGTGCGGGCGGTGATGGCGTCTGGGAGGGGGCCGGAGCCGGGGAGGATGGCTTTGCGGTAGATGCCCTTGGCGTTCTTCATGTCGGTCCCGGGCCCGGCTGAGCTGAAACCGTCGGTGAAGGTGTGTTCGGCGCCGTTCTGGTTCTTGGCGGGGTCGGCTTGGAGTCCGACGGCGGCGATGCGGTTGAGCATGCCGGGGGTGTCCGGGGCGCGTTGGGTGAGGTAGAGGTGGATGGCCAGGGCGCCTTGGGAGTAGCCGGCGAGGACGTACTTCTGGGTGCTGCCGCAGCGGGCGACCTCGTCGTTGAGGTACTGCTCGATGCGGTCGACGCCTTGCCAGATGGAGGCTGTGTACAGGGTGTTGGAAAGGGCTTGGGGCCATCCGCCGAGGACGTTCTCGATGATGGGGACGTGCATGGCGGTGTAGCGCAGCCCGATGCCCTTCTGGTTGTTGGGGCCGGTGTAGCCGCGGACGTTGAGCTGGTCGTTGAAGGCGGTGTAGACCTGCCAGATGTTGGGACCCATGCCGGAGAGCCAGTTGTTGTAGGCGGCGTCGCCGGCTTGGTCGAAGGGGTCCTCCCCGGAGCCGCGGACCGCGAGGAACATGACCTGCTTGCAGCCGGACTCGGCTTGGTTGCTGCTCGAGCCGGGGGTGATGCCGGGTGCGGCGGGCGGGGGCAGTGCAGGCTGGACCCAGCCGGTCCAGGGCAGGACATCGACGCCTTCGCCGCGGATGCGGGTGCCGGTGCCGATCGGCGCCGGGCCGGAGGGGTGACCCCAGTCGACGTCAGAGGCGTCGACGTAGTAGTCGGAGGAGACCCCGACGGTGGAGTTGAGGATCTTGCCGTGGATCTCGGCCGCCCCGCCCGGAGAGACCGACAAGGCTGTCGAGGCATACCGCAACGTCGTCCCGTTCAACGTGGCTCGGCCGCCGGGGGCGATGGCG
>NZ_BAABKG010000001.1:440161-443030 GCF_039543705.1 Nocardioides marinquilinus | reverse complement strand
CGATGCCGGACCAGTCGTTGGTGGCGGGGGTGGTGGCGTCGCCGTCAGCGTTGGTGTCACCGCCGGTGGTGTCGTCCTTGATCGAGGTGAACACGACCGGGCTGGTGGCGGTGCCGGTGGCGTTCAGGATGGCGGGGTTCTCATCGGTGCCCGCGACGCTGATGGAGGCGTCGGCCTTGGCCTTGAGGATCGCTCCGGGTGGTGCGGTGACGGTGGCGCCGGACGGCACTCGGGCCTGGCCGCTGTAGACGTAGGACCAGCCGGGTCGGCCGAAGAGCTTGGTGCCGTCGGTCCAGTACGGCTGATGCTGGGTCACGCCGTTGTTGGTCAGGTTGCCCACGGCGCGGTTGTTGTCGTCCAGCTTGTTCAGCGGGGCCACGCTGTTGCCGCCGAGGTTGTTGCCCAAGCTCACGGCTGAGCCGTTGAGGGTGAACAGGCTGTTGCTGATCGACAGGTCGCGGCCTTGGTAGAACAGCGCGCTTGCGGCGTGTCTGATGACCACGTGGTCGAGGTGGGCCTCGCCGCCGGGGGCGATGGCGATGCCGGACCAGTCGTTGGTGGCGGGGGTGGTGGCGTCGCCGTCAGCGTTGGTGTCACCGCCGGTGGTGTCGTCCTTGATCGAGGTGAACACGACCGGGCTGGTGGCGGTGCCGGTGGCGTTCAGGGTCCCGGCGATTTGGATGGTGGCGTTGTTCTTGGCTTTGACGGTTGCGCCGGGGTTGATGCTGAGGGTTCGTCCGGCCGGGATGGTGGTGGTGCAGTCGAGGATGTGGAGGCCGGCCTCCCAGGTCTGGTCGGTGGTGAGGGTGCCGCAGTGGTTGGTGCCGGTGTAGGTGCGCGGGGTGGCGGTGGCGGTAGTTGATCGGGGGGATTGGTTGCCGGTGGTGTCAGTGGCGGTGACGGCGTAGTAGTAGGTGGTGCCGTTGGTCAGGCCGGTGGCGGTGTAGGTCGGGGTGGCGGTGGGGCTGACCGGGGTGATGGGGCTGTTGGTGGGGGTGAGCTGGGTCCAGGGTCCGGTGGGGTTGGTGGCGGTGTGGACGTGGTAGCCGGCTAGGTCGGTGACGGGTGCGCCGTCGGGTGCGGTGACGGGGTCCCAGGTCAGGGTGGCTGTGCGATCGCCTGGGGTGGCGGTGAGGCCGGTGGGGGCCGGTGGCGGTGTGGTGTCGGGTGGTTCGGGTGCCTCGCCGGGGTCGACGGTCAGGGTGCGGTGGGTGCTGGTCGCCGCGGGGATGGCGTGGTGGGTGGTGGCGCTGGCCCGGTAGGCGCGGGTGACGGGGTCTTCGCCGGGTGCGGGGTTCGGGGCGGTTACCCGGAAGGTCAGGGTCGTGTTGCTGGTCTGAGTGGTCTGAGTGGTGGTGGTCCAGGGGCCGGTGGGTACTCCGGCGGTGGTGGTGGGGGAGGACTCCAGGCGCACGAGGCGGCCGGCGCGGGCTGGGGTGAGGGTCGCGGTCGCGGTCACGGTGGCGCCGGGGTCGGCGGTGGCCGGCAGGGTCAGGGTGATGGTCTGGGCGGTGACCGGGGTGGTGCGGGCTGGGCTGGTCAGGGCGGGATAGGTCTTGCGGCGCCCGCCGGTGGTGGTGGTGTGTCTGGCGGCCAGGACCCGGTAGGCGTAGGTGCCGGGTCTGGGGGGTGCGGTGGTGGTGAAGGTGTAGGCGCCTGTCTTGGTGGTCTTGATCGGCTTGGGGCTGCGGGTTGTCCAGGTGGTGCCGGTACGCAGCTGCAGGGCCACGGGCCGGACCAGGCGGGTTGGGAGGGTGCCGGTGATCCGGACCTGTTCACCGACCACCGGGCTAGCTGGCGCCACCATCGGCGCAGACAACGCCGCCACGGGTGCCGCAGGTACTGCGGGTGCCGACTTCGGTGCGACCGGCGCCGACACGGACGTCCGCGATCCCGCCAGGGACGTCGTACGGGCCGGGCTGAGGTCGGCGGTAGAGGCAGCAGACTTGTTGCCGTGCGGCTGGTCGGCAGGCGCGGCGGTCGCCGGTACGCCAGTAGCCGCAAGGGCTCCTGCCAGCGTCGCGGCGGTCAACCACGCCAAGCCACGAGCGTGGTGCCCGCCCACACGCTGCCTGCCACGTCTTGCTAACCGTCCCGCCACGACTACCCCCACGACACGCCGCCACCGACCCTGCCCGGACCCCCGCACATGCGCGGTGGACCAGGCGGCCACGACCCGGCTCGCAGACCCGAACAGACCGTAAGACCCCCCACCCCACCCCCGCAGCCAAATCCCCACGGCCCACCCGTCCGGCCGCCATCAGCTGAGCGTGGCGCCGGGTCTTACCGGTTCGACGGCAACAGGGCGTGCAACTTGCCGCGTGCCGGGACACGGACCCAGGACCGGCCGGGGGGGGCGAATCCCTACCGGACAAAATGTCCGGTAGGGCTGAGACAAGCCGGGTTCGGGGTACAGAGTGTTCACACCCGCTCGACGGTGATTACGCGACCCTGGGCCGGGGGCTCTCGTCAGACACTGCCCCGACGGCGCGGCGCGATGAAGGGTCAGTACCTCGACGGGTTCGTCCTGCCGACCCGATGCAGCGTCTGGCATCTTCGTCGGCGCTTCACTGGGGGATGGTCGCTGCACTACCGGACAAAATGTCCGGTAGTGCCTAAGGAGGGCGCGGACGCGGACCGGCATGAAGCGCCTGGACTCAGGCATCTCTGCTTCGGCTAGCCAACACTTGGCCAAGCGATGCAAGCCCCCGCGCGCCCCAGGCAGCGTGGGCCGGGCGCGATACGCGCCCGCCACGGGCAGAGCTACTGCAACTCAGCACCTATCGTCGATCCGCGAGGCTTCTACGCCGCTTACGCGATCTTGGTGGCGGGCTGGGACCACCAGTTGGCGTTGGTCTCGCGCCAGACC
>NZ_BAABKG010000001.1:0-440063 GCF_039543705.1 Nocardioides marinquilinus | reverse complement strand
CCATGTAGGGCGCGCTGGCGCCTTGGGTGCGGCCGGTGGTGCCCGGGAAGACCCATAGGCCTGCGGTGCCGTTGCCGTAGTCGTAGAGGGCCATGACGTCGTCGAGGCCGTCGCCGTCGAAGTCGCCGGCGGTGATCTTGGTGGCGGGCTGGGACCACCAATTGGCGTTGGTCTCGCGCCAGACCATGTAGGGCGCGCTGGCGCCTTGGGTGCGGCCGGTGGTGCCCGGGAAGACCCATAGGCCTGCGGTGCCGTTGCCGTAGTCGTAGAGGGCCATGACGTCGTCGAGGCCGTCGCCGTCGAAGTCGCCGGTGACCCCGCCACTGTCCACCGGAGCTCCTCGATTCTGCGCAGTGCCGAATACGAACGGCATCACATCGCTAGCGTCGGGAACGCCGTCGCCGTCGGCGTCGGGGGGCGACGTCGGCGTTGAAGGATTGGTCGTTCCTGGCTGGGGGATGGGGTGGGGGTGGAGGTAGGCGGTGGGGGCCGTGATGGGGATCCAACCGGAGTCGGTGTAACCGCCGCTGGGGACGTAGTTGTCGGCGGAGACGCGGACGCGGTTGCCGGAGACTTCCTCGACGTAAGCCACGTGGCCGGGGTTGCCGGACCACCAGGCGATGGCGCCGACCGCGGCGGGTCCCTTGGGAAGGGTGTTGCCCCACAGGCCGGCTCGACCCCAGGACCGGCGGGGGTCGGGCATGCCGTTGCGCTGGAGGCGCCAGGCGGCGTAGAGGGTGCAGTTGTGGGGGCCGGTCTTGGTGCCGATGCCGCCGGCGCCCTGCTCGCCGTACATGCGCCAGGCCCAGGAGTTCCCGGTGGTCGCGGCGGTGGCCTTGTCGCCGCGAATGATCCTGCTCCCGACCGAACGGCGCACATTAGTAATTGCTTACGGATGCATCATCACCACTCGCTCCCCTCCGCCTCCGTCCCGGCGTCCGTGACCTCGTCGAGGTCGAGCTGGGCCCGGTGGATGAGGCCCTCGAACGCGTTGCGCACGGGCGGGTAGTCGTCGATGACGGGGGTGCCGCGGTCGATGCCGACGTTGAAGGTCTCGTCGAAGGAGAAGTAGTAGGCGGTGGTGGTGGGGATGCGGCCGGTGCCGACCTGGGCGCTGTCCACCTCGAGGGTGACGTCGGCGCCGCTGCCGGGCGGGCCGCCGTCGTAATCGAAGCGGACGACGACGTCGTGGCGGCCGGGGAGCATCGGATTGCCGCCGCGGACGACGGTGAGGTCGCGTCCGACGAAGTTGTAGGCGTAGTGGGGGACCCCGCGGACAACGTACAGCCCCCTCCCGAAGCGGCCGCCGTAGGCCACCAGGACGCGGTCGACAGCGCCGGCCCCCATGCCCGTGGCTGAGCGACGACGTCCGCCTTTCTACAACCTCCCCACGCCGGCGGACCGCTCGGACCGCTCGCCGCTCTGGTCGAGGTAGGCGGCGTACTCGGCCACGGCCTCCAGCTGCGTGCCGACGCCGAGCTTGGTGAGGACCGCGCGCACCTGCGAGCGCACGGTCGCCTCGGAGACCCGGTAGAAGACGGCGACGTCGCTGACCGCGGCACCGCGGTAGATGACCTCGAGCACCGAGCGCTCGCGCGGGGTCAGCGAGGCCATCCGGCTCTCGCGCTCCTCGGTGGCCGTGACGTGCTGCTCCCAGGTGCCCTGCAGCACGCGGCGCCGGTGGGGGGTGAGGGCGTGCTCGGCACTGTCGTCCCCCCGGAGCGCCGCGACGACCTCGTCGAGCCCGACGGTGCTCGCCATCACCGAGGCGGCGCCCGCCTCGAGCAGCGCACCCCAGGCGGGGCCGGGCGCGACGTCGGTGAGCAGGAAGCAGGGGCCGACGAGGCACCGCACCGCGACGCAGGCCCGCTCGAGGCCCGCCGGTGTCGCCAGGTCGACCAGCAGCAGCGCCGTCCCCGGCACGGCGGAGCCGGCGCCGCCGGTGCGACCCCGATCCGGGTCCGCGGGCACCACCTCGGAGAGCATCCGGCGCGACACGTCGAAGCCGCGCCCCAGCAGGGCGCTGCACACGGCCTCCGAGACCAGCGAGTGCTCGGCGACCACCAGGATCGCCGACCGGCCCGCTTTCACACCGGTCACGCGCAGCACGATGACGGTGGTCGACGGTCGACGGCCCGAACGGGACCGAACTCCCCCAACTTGGGTGACTACTCGCGACACCAGGCGGACGGTGGTGTCAAACCGTCCCAAATATATGGTAACGGCGAGATCTTCCCCCCATCATCAATTTGATGGATCGTAGGGTCCGAGCGAGGCCGAACCGCTGGCCCGCGTGACCCCGCACCCGGCGCGACGGCCGGGTCCAGCGAGATGACGCGGGCAGGGTGCTCCAGGCGCGAACAGGCGTCCAGCGTCACGCCTCGCCACGAACGGAACCGGGGGGAACCGTTGAACATGACGCATTCGCGACGGAGCGAGTGGGCGCTACGCGTAGCCGTGGCGTCGGTCATCGTCGTGACCTCGCACGCGGTGGCGTGGGAGGTCTACGAGCACACGCAGCGGCTGAGCGACACCCTCACGCTGTCGACGCTGGTCGCCCTGCCCGTCGCGCTCGTGGCCGCGATCCTGCTCGGCATGCAGTGGCGGCTGACCCAGTCGTCCGCGGCGGGCTGGCTCGGGCTGCTGCTCGGCGCCGTGGTGGTGCACGGCTTCGGCACGGCGCTCGCCCGGGTGCCCGCCGGCGCCGACTCGGCCTCCGCGCGGATCACGGCCGTCGACCTGGCCGTCGGGGTGGGACTGCTGATCACCGTCCTGACCGCGGCACGCGGCACGTGGCCACGGCTGGGGGGCCCGGCGCTGGTCGTCGCGCTGCCGGCCGTCGGGCTGGTCGCCCTCCAGTGGCCGGATGCGGCGCGCTTCGCACCCCTGGTGGTGCTGGTCTGCGGCGCCGCGACCGCGATCGTCGTCCGGCGCCAGCTCACCCCGCCGTGGCTGGGCCGCCGCGCCGCCGTCGCCCTGGTCGCCCTCTCGACGGCGCGGGCGGTCGTCGAGCTGTCGTCGCACTGGGCCGAGGTCATGATCCTGGCCCTGGCGCTCGGGCTGCTCGGCAGCCTGCTGCTGTGCGACACCGCCCTCGTGCTGCTGCTCGCGGCGCTGCGCGAGGAGGCCACCATGCTCCGCGGGCTGCACGACCGGCTGGAGAGCTCGGTCTCGGCGCACCGGGGCGACCAGGAGCGGCTGCACGAGATCAGCGGCACGGTGGCCGGCATCGCCTCCGCCACGCAGCTGATCGAACGGCGCGACGCCGTCACGCCCGAGATCCGGCACCGGATGGAGGACATGCTCGCGGCGGAGACGGCGCGGCTGGTGCGGCTGCTCGCCCACACGCGCGACGACGGCCACGAGGCGACGGTCGCCATCGACCTCGACACGCTCATCGGCCGCCTCGTCGCCGGCCAGGAGGCCTGCGGACGGCGCGTGCGCTGGTCGCCGAGCGGGCTCTGCGTGCGCGGGCGCCCCGACGAGGTGACCGAGGTGCTCCACATCCTGCTCGAGAACGCGGCCGTGCACGCGCCGGGCTGCGTCGCCACCGTGGAGGTACGCCGGTGCGGACGCACCGTCGAGGTCTCCGTCACCGACTCCGGCCCCGGCGTCCCCGCGGCCGTCGTCGCCGGGCTCTTCGACTGGGGCGCCCGGGGACCCGACTCACCGGGCCACGGCATCGGCCTGCACGTCGCCCACCGGCTGAGCGACGCCAACGGCGGCCACCTACGCCACGTGCCCTCGCCGGCCGGCGCCACGTTCGTGGTCGACCTGGAGCTCGACGTGGCCGCGTCGTGACGGTCCCGGCCACCGCGCGCAGCCAGATGCGCGTGCTGATCGTCGACGACCACGCCCTGTTCGCCGAGTCCCTCGAGCTGGCGCTCTCCCTCGAGGGGTACGACGTGCGCCGCAACCCACCGGGCGTGGCGTCGTCCAGCGTCGTGCTGTCCCAGGTGAGACGGATGCGTCCCCGCGTCGTGCTGCTCGACCTCGACCTCGGCCCCATGGGCGACGGCGCCCGCCTGGTGCACCCGATCGCCAGCACCGGGGCCAACGTCGTGATCGTGACCTCCACGCCCGACCGGGCCCGGTGGGGCGAGTGCATCCGTCACGGCGCCCGCCAGGTGCTGACCAAGACCCAGCCCCTCAACGAGATCCTCTCGGTCGTGCGTCGCATCGGTCACGGCCTCCCGGTGCTGACGGCGGAGACGCGCGAAGAGCTGCTGCTGCTCTGGCACCAGCGCCGCCAGGAGAGCGGACGGGTGCTGGAGCGGCTCGAGCTGCTCAGCGCGCGCGAGCAGGAGGTGCTCGGCCTCCTGATGTCGGGGCAGCCCGTGCGCGAGATCGCCCGGCTGGGCTTCGTCTCCGAGGCGACGGTGCGCACCCAGGTGAAGTCGGTGCTGTCGAAGCTCGAGGTGTCCTCGCAGCTGACGGCGGTCGGCATCGCCCACCAGGTCGGTTGGCGACCCCCATCTCGATGAACCGCCCGCGGGCTTTGCCTCATTTGCGGCATGCCGGGCCCTGACGCCCCGACCTAGCGTGACCCGACCAGCACATGGGGTGCGGCGGAAGGGGATGGTCGATGGCAGGCGTGGCGGTCGACCTCGTCGCTCCCTCGGAGCCGGCGCCCCGGCTCGAGCCGACCACCTGGCGCCGGCCGCGTCCCGCCCGCCGCGCGGGCACCCGCACCGAGGCGCTGAGCACCGTCGCCGTCGACGTCGTCGTGCTCGTGCCGCTCGTGCTCCTGCTCGACGTGCTCACCGCGACGGCCTTCGTCGTCGGCGCCACCACGGTGCTCTCGACCCGGGGGCACTACGCCGAGCGGTTCCACCTCTCGGTGCTCGACGACCTCCCGGTGCTGATCGCCGGCGTGGTCGTCGGGGGCGCTGCGGCCGTGACGCTGGGGCTCGCGTGGACCGACGTCGGGATCGGGCCCCTGCTGCTCGCGATCGCGCTCACCTCGGTCGCGCTGCCGCTGGGCCGGGCGCTGCACGTCACGACGGTGCGGCGCCGGCGGCGCAGCGGAGCCGTCGCGTGCCCGACCCTGCTGGTCGGCGGCGGCCCCGTCGCCCGCAGCCTCGTCAGCCGCGTGCAGGCCCACCCGACCACCGGCATCCGGCTGGTCGGCTACGTCGAGGAGTCGGCGTGCGTGCCCGGTCTGCCGTGGCACGGCTCGACGTCCACGCTGTGCTCGGTGGTCGCGGGGTGCGACGTGCGCGCGATCCTGGTGGGCGACGCGCTGGGCGCGCCGGACGACCTCGTCGACGCCCTCCGGCGGTGCGCCCGCCCCGACCTGCGCATCTACCTGGTGCCCCGGCTGCCCGAGCTGCACCGCAACGACCGGGCCGACGACCAGATCTGGGGCGTGCCGCTGCTGCGGGTCAGCCGGGCGCCCGGACGACGGTTCTCGGTGCGGGCCAAGCGGGCCTTCGACCTCGTGGTGGCCGGCGCGGCCCTGCTGGTGCTGCTCCCGCTCCTCGCCCTGCTCGCGCTGGCGGTGCGGCTCGACCTCGGCGCCCCGGTGATCTTCCGCCAGGAGCGCATCGGCCTGCGGGGCCGGCCGTTCGACGTGCTCAAGTTCCGCTCGATGCGGCCGGCGCAGCCCGGCGAGGACGGCGCCTGGACCGCCGGCGACCGGATCAGCACCGTCGGACGGCTGATGCGTCGCTACTCGCTCGACGAGCTGCCGCAGCTGGTGAACGTGGTGCGCGGCGAGATGAGCCTGGTCGGCCCACGGCCCGAGCGGCCGGCGTACGTCGACAAGTTCGGCGCGGAGGTGCCGTGGTACCGCCACCGCCACCGCGTGCCGGTCGGGCTCACGGGGCTCGCGGCGGTGGAGGGGCTGCGGGGCGACACCTCGATCGTCGACCGCGCCCACTTCGACAACTGGTACATCGAGAACTGGTCGCTGTGGCTCGACACCAAGGTGCTCGCCCGGACCGTCCTCGCGGTGTTCCGAGGCAGCGGCGGATGAACCGTCCGCCCCACGACGACGACCACGCCACGGGGCCGGGTCGCACGAGGAAGCAGGTTGCAGCATGAGAACGACTCGAAAGGCTCTCGGTCTGACCGTCATGACCGTCCTGGTCGTCTCGGGATCCATGGTCGCCGCCGGTCCCGGCACGGCCGGCACGAACCACGGCGCGGTCGTCTCGGCCGACCCCGCCGACTGGACGCCGCACGTCGTGGACGAGAAGGTGCGCTCGACCGCGACGGTCGACGGCATCACCGTCGCCGTCGGCGACTTCGACCAGGTCCGCGAGCAGGGGTCGTCGACGACGATCGCCCGGCACCTGGTCTTCGCGTTCGACTCCTCCGGCCAGGTGCTCGACCAGGTCGACCCGGTGATCACGGGCAGCCAGGCCTGGGACGTCGTCCCCGCCGGCGACGGCCGCAGCGTGTTCATCGGCGGCTCGTTCTCACGGGTCGACGGGCTGGCCCGACCGCGCGTGTTCAAGATGGACGTGCACACCGGTCAGGTCGACCCCACCTTCCGGCCGCCGAGCATCAACAACCGGATCACCACGCTCGAGCTGCGCAACGGCCGGCTCTACGCTGGCGGCTACTTCACCCAGGTCGGCGGCGTCGCCCGCACGGCCCTGGTGGCCCTCGACCCCACCACGGGCGCCGACACCGGCACCGTCGGCGTCACCGTCGCCGGCACGTGGAACGGCGGCGTCATGCGCGTGGAGGAGATGACCCTGAACCCCGCCGGCACCAGGCTGGTCGCCATCGGCAACTTCCGCAGCGTCAACGGCCAGGAGCGCAACCAGATCTTCATGCTCGACCTCGGCCCGACGAGCGCGACGCTCTCGCCCTGGTCGACGCGTGGCTACTCCAACAAGTGCTCGAACACCTTCGAGACCTACATGTACGACGTCGACTCCTCACCCGACGGGCAGTACTTCGTCGTCGTCACGACCGGCGCCTACTCCGGCGGGCCGGGCGCCGGCAGCCTGTGCGACGCCGCCGCCCGCTTCGAGTTCGCGTCCGCCGCGCCGAACCAGGTGCCCACGTGGGTCGAGTACAGCGGCGGCGACACCTTCACCGCCGTCGAGGTGACCGACGAGGCGATCTACGTCGGCGGCCACTTCCGGTGGATGAACAACCCGTACGCCGCCGACCGGCTCGGCCCCGGCGCGCTCTCGCGGAAGGGGCTCGCGGCCCTCGACCCGCGCAACGGCCTGCCGCTCACCTGGAACCCGGGCCGCGACCGCGGCTGGGGCGTGTGGGGCTTCCGCTCGACGCCGGACGGCCTGTGGGTCGGTCACGACACCGACACGGTCGCCGGCGAGACCCACGGCAAGCTGGCCTTCTTCCCGCTCGCCGGCGGCACCACGATGCCCGCCGACCGCAGCGGCACGCTGCCGGGCGACGTCTACCTGATGGGTCGGCCGGGTGACGCCACGTCGGGCCAGCGCACCGGCTTCGACGGCGCGAGCGTGACGTCGACGGCGCCCCAGGGCGGCGGCGGCACCGACTGGAGCACCGTGCGGGGCGGGTTCATGCTCGACGGACGGCTCTTCTACGGGCTGGCCGACGGCACGTTCAAGAGCCGCACCTTCGACGGCACGCGGTTCGGCAACGTGGGCGCGGTCAACCTCTACCGCAACACCGGCTTCGCGGGTGAGCTGCCGTCGGTGACGAGCATGTTCTACGACCGGGTGCTGGGCCGGATGTACTTCACCCTCGCCGGGTCGACCCGGCTCTACTACCGCTACTTCACCTCCGAGAGCCGCGTGGTCGGCGGCATCCGGTACGAGGTCGGCGACCCCGGCAGCGGCGTCACCTGGAACACCGTGACCGGCGCGTTCCTGGTGGGCGACCGGCTCTACGTGCGCCAGGGCACCACGCTCGCGCGGGTCTCGTGGCAGTCCGGCGCCCCGGTCGCGGGCTCGCGGGCCGTGGTGAGCGGGCCGGCCGTGGACGGCGGCGACTGGTCGTCGCGGGTGATGTTCCTCCGGGCTCCCTGAGCCCGTGCACGAAGGACTCGGCGCGCTCGTCGCCAGGCTCTGGGGGCCCGGCGACGAGCGCGACTCCCCCGTGGTCGTCACGACCGGCCGGCTGCCGGCGACGCACCGCCTCGTCGAGGAGTACGCCGTGGTGCCGTCGCTGCGCCGGCCGCGCTACCTGCTGCCGGTCGGCGGCCGGCAGGCGGTGACGGCGGCGCTCGGCGACCACCTCAGCGCCACCGGGCCGCGCTCGCGGGCCGCGGCCCGGGCGCTCGCCCTCGCCTGGGCGAGCGGCACCGGGCCGGGCCTGTTCCGCGACCGGCTGCGGGTCGGCCTCGACCGGCGGGTGCCGGCTCACGACCGTCCGCGGTGGCTGCTGCTCGACCGGCTCGCCCTCGAGCTCGATGCACCGGGGCTGGTCGCCGTCGTCCCGGTGCGCCGCGCGACGCCCAACGCCAAGCCGACCGCACGGCTGTTCACCCGCGAGGGCACCGCGTGCGGCTACCTCAAGGTCGGCTGGTCGCCCGCGACGAGGGCGCTCGTCGACAACGAGACGCGCACCCTGCTCGCGCTCGGCGGCACGGCCGGCGTCGTCGAGGTGCCCACGGTGGCGGCCGCGGGCCGGTGGCGCGGCCGCCGCAGCTTCCACGTCGCGCGACCGCTGCCGGCCCGCCTGACCGCGTGGGACGGCGCTCCGCGCGCCTCGTGCGGCCCGCTGCTCGACGTCGCGGCCCGCGGCGACGTGCGCGACGTGCGGCTCGACGCGTCGCCGTGGACCCGGTCGGTGCTCGACCGGCTCGAGCCCGCCGAGGCCGGCGTGCCCGTCGAGACGGCGGCCCTGCGCGCCACGCTCGGCCGGGTGCTCGGCGGACCCGACGGCCGGGCGGTGCTGACGTTCGGACGCTGGCACGGCGACTGGGTGCCGTGGAACCTCGGCCGCCTCGGCAACCGCCGCATGGTCTGGGACTGGGAGTACAGCGCGGACGCCGCGCCGCTCGGCTTCGACCTGCTGCACTGGCACTTCCAGACCCGGCTCGCCCACCCCGACGCCACCGTGGCGGTGGCCGTGGACGCCGCGTGGGCCGCTCGCCACGACCTCCTCGCGCTCGGGGTGCCGCGGGAGCACCACGACCTGCTGGTGCGGCTCTACGTGCTCGAGATCCTCACCCGGGCCGTCTGGCTGGCCGGGCACGGCAGCGGGTGGAACCCCAAGCTGCAGCCCGGGCTGCTGGCCGCGGCCGCCGGGTGCGCGGCCTGACCACGCACCCGACGGCCGGCCACACCGTCGGCTGGCAGGTCAGCGTCCGGCGGGTCGGACGGCGGCGGGTCGGGTCGTCGCGGACTCGAGCAGGCCGCCGCCGCGCAGGTCCCACCCGAAGCTGCGGCCCAGCCGCGCCTCGAGGGCCGCGACGTGCGGCTCATAGTAGTCCGCGAGGCGCTCCCGCTCCGCCGCCGGCATCGACGACGACGGGAGGTGGTTGAACCGGTGCTTGGTGGTCGGCGGCAGCTCGGGCAGGCCGAGGAAGGCGTGCACGGCGGCCAGGCACGGCCCGGGCGCCTGGTACAGGTCCTCGCTGCGCACCACGTGCAGCCGGTCGGGGTGCAGCGCGTCGAGCCAGGGGCCGAGGTGCTCGAGGTAGCGACCCCGGGCGAGGTAGCTGCAGTAGTCGTGCCGCTCGCTGCGGTAGCCGGGCTCGCTGCGGATGCGCTCGGCCTCGCCGGCGAGCCGGCCGGCCTCGGCGTCCAGCGCCTCGCGGAAGGGCAGCGACTCGGTGCCCGCGTTGACCCGCTCGCGGTGGTGCGACCAGATGCGGTCGACCGGGTTGCGCAGCAGCACGACCACCTTGACCGCCGGCAGCGTCTCGAGCACGCGGTCGAGCACCAGCGGGTGGAAGACGTAGTACGGGGCCGCCTCGCCGGTGACGGCGGGCGCACCCGTGCGTCGCTC
This sequence comes from Nocardioides marinquilinus, assembly GCF_039543705.1. Classification (NCBI taxonomy): domain Bacteria; kingdom Bacillati; phylum Actinomycetota; class Actinomycetes; order Propionibacteriales; family Nocardioidaceae; genus Nocardioides; species Nocardioides marinquilinus. The sequence continues at coordinate 430,160 of NZ_BAABKG010000001.1, read as the reverse complement.
GACCCGGCGCCGCTGGACGACGGTCGGGAAGTGGGCGCGGTACCAGCCCTCCCCCCGGTCGACGTTCAGGTCGAGGTAGTGGGTCTTCTTCGCGTTCTCGACGCCCGGCCACATCGGCACCACGTTGGGGTGCTGCAGCAGGTACTTGTACAGCGAGGTGGTGCCGCCGCGCTTGGTGCCGATGATCAGGTAGTCGGGCAGGGGCCGCAGCCGGCTGGTGGAGCGGCCCACGGCGCGGATCGCGGGGCGCGAGGCCTCCTTGGCCCAGTCGGGCAGCGCCTGCTTCAGGCTGACGGCGAGTCTCATCTGCGTGCTCCTCGGGGCATTCAGCGGAACGTGGCGAACCGGCGCACGGGCGAGCCGGCGAGGGCGAACCCGCCACCGAGGCGGACGGCGTCGGCGTCGACCTGCACCGCCCACAGACCGGGGTGGTCGTTGCCGACGAAGGGGATCGCGTAGGACTGCACGGCCGCGGTGACGAGGTCGAGCACGGCGAGCTGGTGGCGGGTCGTGAGGTAGAAGCGCGGCCCGAAGTGGCCGCCGGCGTAGACCTGGCCGCCGTGCACGGCGACGGTCTGCACGTCGCCGTCGGCGTTGCGGGTCCAGCGGGTGCGGGCGGTGACGGCCGACCAGTTCACGACCCGCCCGCCGGGTCCGCCGACCGCGGCCACCACGTTGTCGCCCGACAGCGTGAGGTCGAGCAGCGGGCAGTCGTCGCAGGCGGGGTTGGGCAGCCAATCCGTCGGGGCGCCGTCGGTGGCCGAGACCGCGGCGATGAACGAGCGGGGCTGGCTGCGGAGGGTGCGGAACGAGCCGCCGAGATAGAGCCGGTCGCCGTCCCGCGCCAGCGCGCGCACGCGCCCCTGGCCGACGCCCGCGTCGAACGTCGGGTCGGTCGAGCCGGTGCGGCCGTCGACCTCGGCCACGCCCACCCGTCGCACGCCACCGACCCGGGTGAAGTTGCCCGCGACGACCAGCTCGCCGTCACCGGCCACGAGGTCGCGCACCACGTCGTCCGCGGACGCCGCGAAGCCCGCCAGCGGCGCGCCGCCCGGCGTCAGCGCGGCGATGCGCTCGGCCCGACCGCCGCCGGCCCGCGTGAAGTCGCCGCCGGCGTAGACGGTGCCGTCGGCGCCCACGGCCAGGGCGCGGACCACGGCGTCGGCGCCGGGATTCCAGGGCAGCAGGGCACCGGTGTCGGCATCGACCGCGGCCAGGCGCGATCGCGCCGCCCGGGCACCGGTGGCGGGGTCGACCCACGAGGTGAAGGTGCCGCCCAGGTAGACGACGTCGCCCGAGACGACCATCGCGTAGACGGTGCCGTCGGTGGGGTACCAGCGCTGATCGGCCGTCGTCCCGTAGGCCTGCGCCGCCGGCGCGGGCACGACGGCGGTGACCAGCGCGCCGAGCAGGACGGCGGTCAGCAGCGCACCGACCGGCCGGCGGCGTCGCGGTCGCTCGCCCCGGTGACGGGGCGCCTCGGGACGCCGGGCGCCACCGCTGTGGGCCGGGAGCACCTGCCCTGTCGTGCCGTCACCCATGTCGGCCTCCTGATCGCTCGTCGCTCATTGTGGGTGGGCCGGGTGCTGGGTCTCGTGCCGCAAATAGGGGATCTGCGGGTCGGACGGCGCTCGCGCGGCGGGCCGCGGCGAGACGTAGCGCGCGACCAGCCAGAGGGGCACGACCCAGATCACGATGCGCACCACCGAGTCGGAGTCCCAGCCCAGGCCGAGCACGAACACGCCGACCATCACCGCGACGGCGCGGTTGTAGCCGTGGTCGGGACGCCGGCGCTGCTCCTTCGCGACCGCGCCGAGCAGCAGCCCCGAGAGCAGGCCGCCGAGCAGGAGCCCGACCCAGCCGAAGTTCAGGTACCAGAGCCCGGCGGCGCCCATCGGCCAGCCGTTGACCTTCTCCGGCTGGTAGTGCTGCCGGAACCAGCGGCCGGGGGCGATCGCGTCGGGCTTGTCGGCCCACACCAGCCGCGGCACGAGGGCCACGAAACCGGTGACGAAGTCCTCGCCCGCCCGCGGCTCGTTGTGCGCGGGCCAGTCGCGGAAGGCGAGCATGGCGGCGTCGAAGTAGGTGGCGTTGGTGGCGAGCGACATCTGTCGCGCCGGCCCGGCCTCGGCGTACACGTCGAGCACCTCGCCCTGCGTGAGGTCGTCGCGCACGATGCGCAGCGTGCCCGCGGTGGCCACCACGAGCACGACGGCGAGCGCGAGCCGCACCACGACGGCGCCGCGCGGGCGGGACGACCGCGAGCCCGCGGCCGGCGTCGGAGCACTGCTTTCGGACCGCCGCCGGCGCAGGCCCAGGATGACCGTGGCGGCGATGACGACCAGCACGCTGCGCGAGCCCCAGAGGAAGACCGCGAACGCGTCGACCACGGCGCACGCCAGGCCCAGGGCGGCCACGGTGCGCCGTCCGGGACGGCCCGCGGCCTCGAGGAACGTCGCCACCGAGACCACCGCGCCGATCGAGGGGAGCATCCGCAGCACGAAGAGCCCGGCGAGCGCCTTGTCGAACTTGGCGGCGGCGATCAACCCGCCGACTCCCCCGTGCCGGGCCAGGAGGACCGCCGAGACCACGACGGCGCCGGCGGTGAGCCAGAGGCTGACCTTCAGCAGCCGGTCGAGCGACACGTCGTGCCGGCCGAAGCACGGCCCCCACCCCGGCAGCCCCGACGACCACCACAGGGCCGTGCCGGCCAGGGTGGCGCCGAGGAACACCACCACGCCGAGGGTCGTGGTCGCGAGCACCCCGGTCGTGTCGCTGGCGAAGAACTGCTGCTCGGGTGCCGGTCGGTCGAGACCGAGCACGAACAGCACCGGGCGCAGCCCGTAGAACTGGCAGAACACCAGCAGGTAGACGAGCACGACGTCGGTCGCCGAGCGCACCATCGACCCGCCCACGACGATGATCAGCACCGCCAGCAGGCAGGTGACCACCACGCCCGCGGCGCTGAGCGTCATCCCGGTCCGCCTCGTCGACTCACGCGGTGCGCTGCACGTCGAGCGCGGCTCGCGACCCGCGTCCCTCGACGCGGGCCTCGTAGGTCTGCACCTGGCTGTCGGCGACCGGGTGGTCGACGAAGACGCCGGCGACCGACCCGCTCGAGAGCTGGAACATCCGGTCGACCAGGCTCGCCGCGTCGCGCCGGTGCGACGTGCCGTGGCGGAAGACGAGCAGGGTGAGGTCGACGGAGTCGTTGAGCTCGAGGCCGTCGGCCACGATCATCGGCGGGACGTCGACCACCACCAGGTCGGCCGACTCCCGCAGCGACGCCAGCATGGCGTGCATCCGGTGCGAGGCCAGCAGCTCGGTCGGGTTGGGCGGCACCGTGCCGCACGGGATGACGCCGAGGTGGTCGATCCCGACGTCGAACGGCGTCGGCTCGGCCCCCGGGTCGGCGAGCAGGTCGGAGAGGCCCGGCAGGCCGGGGTCGAGGCCGAACCGGCCGGCGAGGCTCCCGCGCCGGAGGTCGGCGTCCACCAGGGTCACGCGCTGCCCGACCCGGGCCACGGCGACCGCGAGGTTGGCCGCGACCGTGCTCTTGCCCTCCAGCGGCCGCGCCGAGGCGACCATCACGACCGGGGCGCCCTCCCCGCGCTCCCGGGTCGAGAGCAGGAAGCGGACGTTGACCCCCAGCCCGCCGAAGGCCTCGCCCGCGGCGGAGTGCCCCGCGACGACCGAGACGAGCCGGGCGTCGAAGCGGTCGTCGTCCCAGCGCGGGATCGTCGCGAGCAACGGGCTGCCGCGCAGCGCCTGCCGCACGGCCTGCGGCTCGTAGACGATGTCGTCGAACCGGTGCCGCAGCAGGGCCGCCCCGATGCCGAGGATCAGTCCGATGACCGCGGCCAGGCCGAGGTTCAGCCACACCCGCGGCGTGGCCGGTGTCGCGGGCGGCTCGGCCTCGGTGATGACGCGGCCGCCCGTGCTGTCGCCGCCCTGCGCCGCGAGGTCGAGGTCGTTGAGCTGCGCGCTGACCTGGCCCAGCTCGCCGAGCAGCTTCTGGCGCTCGGCGACCGCCTCGGGCGGTGCGCCCTTGGCGCTGTCGAGCACCTTCTCCACGGCCTGCAGCCGCGAGCTGATCGTCGACTGCCGGGTCGTGAGCAGGGTCCTGGTCTCCTGGTACAGCTGCTGGGAGCCGGCGGTGCGGTCGGTGAGGTAGGCGGCCGCCACGGCGTTCGCGATCGCGGCGGCGTCGTCGGGGTCGCTCGCCGAGGCCGTGATGCGCAGGATCCGGGACGGGCCGACCGGCTCGACGGTCATGCTGCGGGCGAGGTCGACCCCCTCCGGCAGGCCGAGGTCGGCGATGACGGCGTCCGCCACCCGCTGCGAGGTGACCACCTGCACCTGCGTGGCGACCTCCTCGTCGGTGATGCCGCCGGTGGTGGAGCGGGTCGCGTCGGCCGTCGTCGGCTCGATGAGCACCTCGGTGCTGCTGCGGTAGTCGGGCGTGCGCGTCAGCGAGTAGGCCAGCGAGCCCCCCGTGGTGAGCACCAGGACGACGACCACCAGCAGCCACCGGCGTCGCAGCGCCTGCAGGTGCGACCGGAGCCGCGCCCGGTCGGTCGCCTCCTCGGCCGCGCCGGTGCCCATCTGCTCCTCCGCCGACACCAGTCTCATGACCTGACCTCCAGGCGGTCCACCAGCGGACGCACCACGTCGTTGATCCGCGCGTAGACCTGCCGCCACGCCCGGTCGTGCGCGCCGACGGGGTCGACGACGTCCTCGGCCTCGGCGGCGGGCTGCACCCGCGGCCGGCGCCGGTGCGCGGTCACGGCCAGGCCGGCCATGGTCGTCGGCTCGTCGGGGGCGTCGGCCAGCAGCCGGCCGACCTCGAGGAGCGTGAAGGTGCGGGGCACGGCGTCCGGCGCCAGGTGCGCGAGGGCGCGCCGCTGGGACTCGGTCATCGTGAGCACGATCGCGGTGCCGGCCAGGGTGCGGCCGTTGACGGACTTCGCGCGGTGGCCGCTGAGGTCGACCCCGCGCAGCCGGGCGAGGTGGACGGCGGCCTCGACCGGCGGCGCGCCGGCCTCGCGGACGCGCAGGCCCGCCGTCCGGACGGCGATGCTGCGGATGCCGCGCGCCTCGAGCGCCATCTCGAACAGGGCTGCGGCCAGCGGGCTCCGGGCCCGGTTGCCGTCGCAGACCAGGAGGATGCGGCCGCGAGCGGTGCTCATCGGTCGGCCTCCGGCTCGAGCAGCTGGTCGGGCACGGCGACGTGGAGCACCGACGAGGTGGCCCCCTCGCTGCCGACCAGCACCGACAGGCCGTCGGCGGTCCACGCCAACGACTCCCCCTGCGGCTGCGCCGGCAGGTCGACGACGACCGGGCGTGCGTCCCAGGCGGAGAAGAAGAGCACCCGTCTCGTCGTGCGCAGGGCGTAGAGCGACCCGTCGGGGCTGTAGCCCCCGCTCGTCACGGCGCCCGGTGCCGCAGCCACCAGGCGCAGCACCTGCGGGGCGCGGCCGGAGCCGCCGCTCGTGGTGAGGGGCTCGTCGGCGCAGTGGATCTCGCCGTCCTCGGCCTTGGTGACCACGCACAGCCGGTCGGTGCGCGGGTCGACCAGCACGGCCTCGGCGTTGGCGGGGCCGGTGTCGTAGCGGAAGCGGCTGGCCACGGTCCGCACCGTCTGGTCGTCCAGCACCTCCGGCTCGGGGAAGGTGTAGAGGGTGACGTCGGCCCGCTCGGCGTCGTTGTCGCCGATGTCGGCGACGAGCACGTGGCCGTCGGCCGTGACGGCGACGTCCTCCCAGTCGACGTTGCGGGCGCCGCCGACCTGCAGGGTCGCGACCGTCTCGCCGTCGGGGCCGACCGCGTAGACCACCGGGCCACCGCCGCGGTCGTTGACCGTGTAGACGACGTCGGGGTGCACGACCCCGAGCGCGAGGCCGCTCGACTCGGTGATCGCCGGGTCGCGCAGCACCACGGCCGGCTCGGCGGCGTCGGTGGCGACCGGCTCCGCGGCCGCACGGGGCAGGTCGGGCGGCGTCGCGGCGCACCCCGCGGCGGCGATCCCGCCGAGGACGGTGAGCGCGGCGCGGGCCACGGGCCTCACGACCGCCAGCCCGGCGGCACCGGTCGGCCGAGCTCGGCCTCGAGCCGGTCGAGGTCGTCGTGGAAGCGGCGTCCCAGCGCGAGCCGCACCTCGGCCGGCGCCCCGGCCGGGCGCAGGTTGAGGTTGCGCACCCGCTCGCGGGCCCCGAACGGGACGGTGCGCTTGACGACCGTGCGCAGCGTGCTGCTGCGCGAGGCCCGGTGCAGGGCGGCGGCGACCGTCACCGAGCGCTCTCGTCCCGACGCGTTGACGCGCGTCCCGGCGCCGGCCACCGGCAGCTGCCTCACGCCGATGAAGCGCTGGACGGCGGCCGTCGTCCCCTCCTGGTCGGCGACCAGGTCGTCGTACCACCAGACGCCGACCTGGTCGGGCCCGAGGGTCCGGCGCAGGGCGGCCACGCTCTCGGCGTACCGGCTCATCCGCAGGTAGTGCCACAGGTGGTGCCAGCCGGCCCGCACCCGCTCGTCCTCGAGCGCGACGGCGTCGAGGAAGGCGCGCACCGGCTCGAAGCCCCGGTTGCGCAGGTACTGGTGGCTCGAGTAGGCCCGGTCCACCGGGTCGCGCAGCAGCACCACCACGCGGGCCTCGGGGTTGAGCCGCTGGAGCCGGGTGGCGGACCGCTCGGGGTGGTAGAGCACCGAGACCGAGGCCTCCCCGACGGCCCGGGCGCGGCCGGCCCGGTCGAACAGCGCGAGGTAGGTCTGCATGTCGCGCACCGTGGTGCGGTTGACGGTCTCGGCGTCACCGGGACCGGTGAAGGCCACCGCGCGGTCGCCGAGCGCGAGGTAGTGCGGCTCCTTCGGACGGCTCACGAAGACGTCGGGGTGGGCCCGCAGCGACTCGGCCATGGCGGTCGTGCCGGCCCGGGCCGCCCCCGCGATGACGAAGGTAGGCGCGGTCACCGCGCGACCCCGGCGCGCACGCGCCCGGCCGGGTCGCCGGCGGCGGGGACCGTGACGCGGAGAGCGGACGGCGGGGCGACCCGCACGTCTCGCGCGTAGGCGCGGTCGAGACGGCCGAGCACCCCCTCGACGTCGAACAGCTCGACCGCGCGGGCGCGGGCCGCCTCCCGCTCCCGGGCGAGGATGCTGGGGTCGACGAGCCGCTCCCGGCAGGCGTCGAGCAGCGCCGTCAGGTCACCGTGCCCGACGACGGCCCCCGCGGTGGGCCGACCCAGCGGCGCGACCGCCTCGCGGACGCCGTTGACCTCGGTCGTGACGACGGGCAGCCCGCAGGCGAGCGCCTCGGCCATGGCGACCGACTGGCCCTCGTAGCGCGAGGCCATCACGAGCACGTCCGAGGCGTGCAGCCACGGGCGGACGTCGTCCGTGGCGTCGAACCAGCGCAGCGACCCGCCCCACGTGTGGCGGGCCGCAGCACGCACCGCACGGGGGTCGCCGGCGCCCAGCAGCACGAGGGTGGCGTCCGGGATCGGCGCCTCCTCCCAGGCCGCGGCCAGCTCCTCCTGGCCCTTCTGCCGGCACAGGCGGCCGACGCAGAGCAGCACCGGCCGGCGCGGCACCGGCGGTCGCCAGCTCGGGTGGTAGCGCTCGGTGTCGACGGGCAGGCCGACGACGTGCCCCCGCCCGTCGCCGACGGGCAGCCCGTGAGCGCCGCCCTCGGCCAGCTCGTCGTGGCAGTTGACCACCACGGCGTCGGTGCGGTGCCACGCCCGGCGCTCCCACGCCGCGACCGCCCGCTCGCCCCCGCGACCCGCGGCCGCCGCTGCGGTGAAGGCCCAGCTGTGGGGCTGGTACACGACCCGCACGCCCGGCGGCAGGTGGGCCACGCGGCCGAAGATGCCGGGGAAGAACGAGTGGAGGTGCGCCACGTCGGGAGCGATCTCCCGCGCGGCCACCCGCAGCGTGGCGCTGGCGACGCGCCACTGGCTGGGCCGCCGCTGCGGCGCCCACGGGTGGCACACGATGCGGCTGTCGCGCTTGGCGAGGGCCGCCAGCGCGGGCAGCGGTGCGAGCACGTGCACCTCGTCGCCGCGGGCGACCTGGTGGGCGGCGATGGTCTCGACGAGCGTCAGCACCCCACCGTGGGTGACCTCGCAGACGTGCAGGATCCTCATGTTCCCTCCTTCGTCAGCTCGCGGTAGACCTGCTCCAGCGAGCGCAGGCTGGCCCGAGCGGTGTGGTCGCGCAGGTAGAGCTCTCGGGCGGCCCGCGAGCGGCCGGCCCTCAGGTCGGGGTCCTCGTGCAGGCGGCGCACGGCGTCGGCGAGGGCGACGGGGTCGCCGGTGCGGAACGTGCTCGCGGCGCCGGCCGCGGCCGCGGTCGCGCAGATGTTCTCGAGGTCGGAGCACACCACCGGGGTGCCGGCCGCCAGCGCCTGCAGCAGCACCAGCGGCGGCCCCGCCTCGTACCACTCCGACGGGACGACGGTCATCGCCGCGCGGGCCTGCTCGGCCCGCACGGTGGCCTCGTCGCACCAGCCGCGGACGACGATCAGGGGGTTCACGGCGGCCTCGGCCTCGACGAGCGGCCGCAGCGGACCGTCGCCCAGCACGTGCAGCGGCACGTCGCGCACGGTGCGCCAGGCGGTGAGCAGCGTGCGCACGCCCTTCTCCTCCACCAGCCGCCCGACGAACAGCGCGGCGGTGCTGCGGGCCGAGGCGGGCAGCACGGGGCCGGGGTCGGCGACGCAGTTGGGTCGCACGGTGACCCGCTCGGCCGGCACGCCGTCGCGCACGAGGACGTGCTTGGCGAACTCGGTGAGCGGCAGGTAGCGGTCGACGCAGTGGCGCAGGGTGCCGCGGTGCACGGCGAGCGAGGTCGTCAGGGCCAGGCTGGCCGGCGCGCTGCCGTGGTAGCAGCGGTGGAGGACGCCGGCGACCTTCACCCGGCGTCCGACGCAGGCCTCGCAGGGCGTGCCGTCGCGCTGCAGCGTGCCGGCCACGCAGGAGTAGCGGAAGCCGTGCACCGTCGTCACCGTCGGCACCCCGTGACGCCGCGCGACCCGGAAGACCGCGGGCGAGAGCAGCGGGAACGGCGTGTGCACGTGCAGCACGTCGGTGCGGTGCTCGGAGAGCGTCCGGTCGAGTGCGGCCACGGCGCGTCGGTTCCAGACGGCGTCCACCGCCTCCCGGGTCGCCGCGACGCGACCCGCCGGCTCGGCGAGGTGCTGCACCACCTCGTGCCCGGCGGCCCGGAGCAGCTCGGCGTCGGAGTCGAGGACGGCGTCCGCCCCGCCCCGGGTGGCGTGGCGGCTGTGGGCCTGCAGGACGCGCACGGGCCTCACGCCGCCGTCCGCGCGAGCAGGCCGGGCCGCGGCCGCAGCGTGACGTGGGTGAGCACCCCGAGGTGCCGTCGGGCCTGCGCCCACATCGCCGCGTAGACCACCAGGGTCGAGGCGGCCGAGGCGGCGGCCAGCCCCACGACGCCCCAGGCCCAGGCCGAGACGGTGCAGACCGCGGCGCGCAGCACGACCCCGCCCCACTGCACCGCCGCGGCGCTGCCCTCGTGGTGGGTCATCGACAGCGTGATGCCCGACAGCCCCGAGACGGCGTTGGCGACGTAGCCGAGCGTGAGCAGCACGAGCACGGCCGCCGCGGTGGCGAAGCCCGGACCGGTGACCAGCCGCAGCACCTGGTGGGGCAGCACGACCAGCGGCAGGGCGAGCAGCACCGAGCCCACCAGGGCCAGCGTCGTCACGGTCCGCACCAGCGACTCGAGACGCTGCGGGTCGTGGCGCGCCGACAGCCGCGCCACCGCGGGAGAGACGACCGTGCCGAGCGCGGCGCTCGGCAGGAGCACGAGCTGGGCCAGGCGCTGGGCCGCGCCGAAGTGCGACGACGCCGTCACGCCGAGCAGCGCGGCGCACAGCCAGAGATCGATCGAGGCGTTCGCGAAGCCGCCCGCCTGCGAGACGGCGAAGCGCCAGTCGCGCCGGACGACGCCGCGCAGGTCGGCGACGAGGGTCCGGCTCACGCGCATGCGGCCCCACCGCCGGCGCAGCACCGCGTAGGCGAGCGGCAGCGGGAGGAGGTACCCGAGCGCGACGGCGGCGAGCGCGCCGGTGAGCCCCCACCCGGGCGCGGCGACCCAGACCGCCAGCACGAGCACGGCCTGCAGCGCGGCGACCAGCGCGCCGCCCGACCGGCCCTCGATCAGGGCGGCGAGCCGCGTGTGACCGAACCCGCGCAGGCACGCCCCGCACAGCTTCTGCTGGGCGCTCAGGTGCACCAGGGACCCGGCGAGCGCGGCCAGCAGCAGCTCGGGCCAGGTCGCCCGGGCACCGCGCAGCAGCCAGCAGACGACGGCGGTCAGCAGCGACGCCGCCGGCAGCACGATCACGTTGACGGCGGTGGCGCCGTCGCGCAGCCGCGCCAGCTCGTCGCGGTCGTCCGGTCCGAGCCGGGCGACCTCGCGCAGGCCCGACCGGTGCACCCCGACCAGCCCCGCCTGGCCGACCAGCCCGGTCGCGGTGACGACGACGAGGAACGCGCCGAGGTCGGCCGGGCCGAGCAGCCGGCCGGCGGCCGCGATGACGCCGAGGTAGCCGAGGATCGCGACGGCGTAGGAGCCCGCGAACCAGCGGGCCGAGTCGCTCAGCGAGCTGCTCGGGGCGCGGTGGGAGTGCTGGGCGACCACCGCCCGCCGCCGTGCCACGTCAGGCATGGGGTCCTGACGTGGCGACGACGGGCCGCGCGCGGGACGTGCGTCGCGGCGGCGGGCGGTGGTCATGCTGCGCAGCGTGCGGCTTGGCCCGCTCGGCGCACGCGAACCCCGGGGCCCAATACCCCAAACTGAGGAGCCCTCCGTGGGGGTGGTCCTCCGGGCCGTCGACGACGGTCGACGCGTCACCGTCGGCCGGTCACGGATCGCGCTGCTGCACCTGGATCACGAGGCCGTCGTCGGCGTCCGGTGTGGCGAGGTCGGCCGTCCAGCCCGCCTCGGTGGCGGACCCGCACGGCTGCGCGACGGCGTCGTCCGGTGCGAGGCACGCGACGTTGAGCACGTCCTGCCCCCGGGCGACGACCTCACGGCGCACGGGCCCCGTCGCGCCGCTGTAGGCGAGGCGGAGCGTCGGCACGAACGCGAGCCCGCGTCCGTCGACCGACCCGGTGCCGTCGTCGGCCGGCGCACTCAGGCGGTAGGAGACCTCGAACTCCCGCACCGGCCAGCTGAGCGGGACCTCGACCCCGTCCGGGCCCACGGCGGGCAGGCGGGCGACGGAGACGCCGCCCGTGGTGACGACGACGTCCAGGGCCTCCAGGTCGGGCCGCACCGCGGTCACGTCGGCCGAGACGCGCAGCGACGAGACCAGCCGGGTGCTGCGCACCTGGTAGGTGACCTCGACCTGGCCGCCGGTACCGATGACCGCGCGGATCGACTGGCGGTCGGGCGTCGCCACCATCCGTGCCCCGCCCGGGCCTGCGGCGTCCGGTGGCTTGACCGTACGCACGACGGCGACCACGAGCAGGCTGACGAAGGCGACCAGGACGACGACGAGGACGGCGGCCGCCACCAGGCCGGCCAGCACCGACCGTCGCGCGTCGCGCGACACGATCGTCACGGCGTCCGCCGGGGGCCGACGCCGCCGACGGGTGACGCCGTCAGCACCGCGAGGTTCTGGTAGCCGCCGTTCGCGGCGTCGTACGGCGGGGCGCACGTGACGAGGGTCAGGCGGCGGCGTCCCTCCGGCGACCGCAGCCACGGCCGGGTGCCGAAGGAGGCCTTGGGCACCGTGCGGACGGAGGCGAGCACGTAGGTCTGCGTCAGGTGCCTCGAGCGCAGCACGAGCCGGTCGCCGGTGCGGGCCCGCAGCAGGGAGGCGAACGGTCCGAGGCCCTGCTCGACGGAGTCGACGTGCGCGGCGAGGAGCGTGCTGCCGAAAGGGTCGCCGAGACGGGCACCACCGGGCCACCAGCCTGCCTCGCGGATGTCGGTCGGCACCTCGAGCCGGCCGCGCGGCGAGGTGGTGGCGGGTCTCACCGGCACGGGTCGGCCGTCGGGCAGGACGACGAGCACGGGCGGCTCGGGTTCTGGTGCGCCGACCCGCTGTGCCGTCTGGGCGTCCCGCAGCCGTGGGGCCGTGGTCGGCCCGGAGTCGGGGGTGGCGGGGGCGGCGGACGGCGTCGGGTCGGTGGGCGGGTCGGCTGGCTGGCCTCCCCGCGGACCGCTGCCCGTGCCGCCGCAGGCGGACAGCACGAGCACGACGGCCGGCGCCCAGGCTCCGCACCCGCGTCGCCGTCGTGGGGTCGCAGGGTCGCGCGCGCGGCGCCGTCCCATCACCCGAGGCCGGGCAGTCGCCAGTCGGCGACCAGGCCCGCCGACCCGGTGTCCACGCGTCGGGGCGGCTCGCTGCCGTCGTCGCGCAACGGGGTGCGGCGCAGGATGACGTCCATCGACCGGAGCCGCGGGTTGCCGACGGCGTAGATCGAGGTGGTGGTGCGCGCGGTGAGGACGACGTCGAGCGGACCGAGGATCGGTGGCCCGTCGATCCCGCTCGGCAGCAGCGCGACGCGGTGGCGTCCGGCCGGCACGTCGGCCTCGGCGTACTCCCCGTTCGCGATGTTGGTGAAGACCAGCTTGCCGTCGACGCTGACGTCGGCCGGTGCGGTGGTGGCGGTGTGGGCGAGCACGACGCGGGCCTTGCCCGGGCCGATCGGCTCGGTCGACACCGGGTAGACGCTCACGACGGGGTCGCCGTCGACGGAGGCCGGCAGGTGGACGACGACGTCGTTGCGGGTGCCGGCCGCGACGTCGACCGAGGCGGCGACGCGGCCGTCGGCGAAGCTGAACTGCACGTCGTGGTCGCCCGGCGACAGCCGCACCATGGGCACGACCTCGCCCTCGGACACCCCGGTGCCCACCGGCTCGCCGTCGACGGAGACCGCCATCTCGACCCCCGGCACCGCCTGCACGACCGCGACAGTCGCGACGTCGTCCGCGGGTCCGACCTCGTCAGTGGCTGTCCTGACCGCGGCCGGGCCGCCCGTGCCCACGGCCGGCGCGGCGGCGATCGCGAGGATGACCGCGACCAGTCCCAGCAGTCGACGTGTCCTCATCGCGAACCCCCACACGTGCTGCACCGGCGCATCGTCGAGATGGTCCACGGCGAACCGGGGCTCGTCCGCTCCCGGGCGCGCATATCCCCTCGATTGGGGAGGCGAAGGCCCCCACCGCGGTCCAGGTGCCCGCACCACCGCCGCCGGGATCGGATGCCTGGCCCCGTGGTGTTCGCGCCCTCTGCCGTAGGACTGCTCAAGCAGGCACCACTGACACGTTCGCGGCCAGAATCCCGCTCAACCACGGGCTTGCGGACAACTCCGAGCGATGACGCCGGACCGCTCTGACCGCCGCGATCAGGCGACGGTGGTGACGCTCGGGAGGTCCCCGGTCCCGGACTAGGTTGGGCCCCATGGCGGCCGGCGCGACGATGCACACGTTCGAGGTCGAGCTGGCCGACGCGGATCGCGGCGTCTACGAGGAGTTCACGCTGCGCGCGGCGCGGCACCCGTCAGAGACCGAGGGGTACCTCGTGACGCGTGTGCTCGCCTACTGCCTCGAGTACGAGGAGGGCATCACGTTCAGCGAGGGCATCTCGGCGACCGACGCCCCGGCGGTGCTGGTGCGTGACCTGAGCGGGACGCTGCTCGCCTGGATCGAGGTCGGCGCACCGGATGCCGCGCGGCTGCACACGGGCAGCAAGGCTGCCGAGCGCTCGACGGTCTACACCCACCGCGACCCGGCCAAGGTGCTCGCGCAGTGGGCAGGAGCGAGGATCCACCGCGCCGCCGAGATCGTGCTGCACAGCTTCGATCCCGGGTTCGTCGATGCAGCGGTGGACGCGATGGAGCGCCGCAACACGATCACGCTCACCGTGACGGAGCGGCAGCTCTACCTGGAGCTGAACGGCGTGCACCTCTCGTCGGCGGTGCACGACCACCCGATCAGCTAGCGGGAGCGACGTCCCATTGCCGCGCCTGTCGACGGGCGGGGTCCGCCCAGTTGCACCTACTGGTGCACCATCACCACCCGCCCCCGCTCCGCCTCGGTCCCGGCGTCGGTGACCTCGTCGAGGTCGAGCTGCACCCGGTGGATCAGCCCCTCGAACGCGTTGCGCACGGGCGGGTAGTCGTCGACGACCGGGGTGCCGCGGTCGACGCCGACGTTGAAGGTCTCGTCGAAGGAGAAGTAGTAGGCGGTGGTGGTGGGGATGCGGCCGGTGCCGACCTGGGCGCCGTCCACCTCGAGGGTGACGTCGGCACCGCTGCCGGGCGGGCCGCCGTCGTAGTCGAAGCGGACGACGACGTCGTGGCGGCCGGGGAGCATCGGCTTGCCGCCGCGGACGACGGTAAGGTCGCGGCCGACGAAGTTGTAGGCGTAGTGCGGCACCCCGCGCACGACGTACAGCGACCACCCACCGAACCGACCGCCCTGCGCGACCAGCACGCCGCTGTGGCCCGACATCAGCTCGAGGTCGGCGGTGACGACGTGCGAGCGGTTCTTCACGTTCGGCGCCGCCTCCTCGGTGAGCCGGCCGACGCGCGGGCCGAAGGCCAGTGACGAACGGCCGAGGTGCAGGTCGAGGCGGCCGGCGACCTCGGGGTTCTCGCGCTCGGTGACCCGGTCGTCGAGCGGGTAGACGTGGAAGCGCTCGGCCTCGTAGTCGAAGACCTCCTGCAGCCGGGCCAGCCGCTGCGGGTGCTGCGCGGCGACGTCGACCGCCTGGCTCCAGTCCTCGGAGTGGTCGTAGAGCTCCCACACGTCGTCCTCGAAGGCCCGCTTGTCGGACGTGACCATCTCCCACGGGATGCCGTGGCGGGTGACCGCCGTCCAGCCCTCGTGGTAGATCCCGCGGTTGCCGATCATCTCGAAGTACTGCGTCGTGTGCCGTTCGGCCGCGTCGGCGTCATCGAAGGTGTAGGCGAAGCTGGTGCCCTCGATCGGCTGCTGCGGCACCCCGCCCACCGTCTCGGGCTCGGGCACGCCGGCCGCCTCCAGGATCGTCGGCAGGACGTCGATGACGTGGCTCCACTGGTGCCGCACCTCGCCGCGCGACCGGATGCCGTTGCCCCAGCGCACGATCATCCCGTCGCGCGTGCCGCCGAGGTGCGCGATCTGCTTGGTCCACGGGTACGGCGTGTTCATCGCCAGCGCCCAGCCGGCCGGGTAGATCGCGTACGTCGTCGGGTCGCCGAGCGAGTCGAGGCGGGCGGCCATGTCGGCGGTGTCGTCCTGGATGCCGTGCCCCACCAGGTGCTCGCGGAACGTGCCGCGCGGCCCGCCCTCGCCCGACGCGCCATTGTCGCCCAGCAGGTAGAGGATCAGCGTGTCCTCCAGGACGCCCATGTCGTCGAGGGCGTCGACCAGCCGCCCCACCTGCGCGTCGGCGTGCTCGGCGAAGCCGGCGTAGGTCTCCATGAACCGCGCCGCCACGCGCCGCTCGGTCTCGTCGAGCTCGTCCCAGTGCGGCACCCCCAGCGCCCACGGCGCCAGCCGCGCGTCGTCCGGGACGACGCCCAGCTGCTTCTGGCGCGCCAGCGTCGCCTCGCGCTGCGCGTCCCACCCGCCGTCGAAGCGACCGGCGTACTTGTCGCGCCACTCGGGCGCCACGTGGAACGGCGCGTGCGTCGCACCCAGCGCCACGTAGGTGAAGAACGGCCGGTTCGGCGTGATCGCCTGCTGGTTCTCGATCCACGAGATCGCGTGCTCCACCAGGTCCTCGGTGAGGTGGTAGCCGTCCTCCGGCAGCCGGTCGGGCTCGACGGCGTACCGCCCCTGGTAGAGCTGCGGGTACCAGTGGTTCATCTCGGCGCCCATGAAGCCGTAGAAGTAGTCGAACCCCTCCCCCATCGGCCACCGCGGGAACGGCCCCGACGGGCTCACCTCCACCGGCGGCGTCTGGTGCCACTTGCCGATCGCGGCGGTGCAGTAGCCGTTGCCGCCCAGGATCTGCGCGATCGTCGCCGCGGACGCCGGCCGGTAGCCGTGGTAGCCGGGCTCCGGCGTCGACATCTCGCTCGTCACGCCCATGCCCACCGAGTGGTGGTTGCGGCCGGTCATCAGCGCCTGCCGCGTCGGGCTGCACAGCGGCGTCACGTGGAACCGGCTGTAGCGCAGCCCCTCGTCGGCCAGCCGCTGCGCCGTCGGCATCTCGCACGGGCCGCCGAACGGGGACGACGCCCCGAACCCCATGTCGTCGACCAGCACGATCACCACGTTCGGCGAGGTGGACGGCGCCTCCACCGGTCGGATCGGGCGGGTGCCGGTGTCGACGTCGAGCGGCAGGCGGGTGCGGTCGGGCACGGGGCAACTGTGGGGCAGGGGTGGTGGGGGCGCAACGACGGGGGTGGGTGCGGCGCCGTTCGACGCGCTCAGCCAGTCTCGGCGCGACTACCCCCACGGCCGCCGCGCGTCGTCGACAGACGGTGCTTGTCGCCGTCGCGATAGATCGTCCCCTTCGACACGTGCATCAGGACGTTGCCGTCGGCATCGCTGACTTCGACGTAGTGGTTGTAGCCCGGCGGGTCGACCTCCTCGAACGTTGCGGCGCCGGTGGCGTCGAGGTGCTCCTGGATGACGGCGCGGTCCTCGTCGGTCCACCGCCGGTTGAACTGCAGGAACTCGGCTCGGCTCAGGGGTGTGCGCTTGGTGCTGGGCTCGGTCACGGCGCGATGGTGTCAGCCACCGGCCTCTTGTGAGGTGGTGATCGTCGCGATGACCCTCACCGTCGCGGCACCGGCGCCGGGGGCTCGCGATGGACGAGGGTGTGGTGGCGGGGGCAGTAGAGGCGGGCGTCGCGGACGTTGGTGTGGCCGCCGGTGTGCCAGGGCTGGTCGTGGTGGACGTGACAGAGCCAGGCGGGGACGTCGCAGCCGGGGGCCTGGCAGTGGCGTTGGGTGACGGCGAGGGCGAGGCGTTGGGCCTGGGTGTGGAACCGCTGCTGCCGTCCGACGTCAACGGGTTGTGAAGCGCCGTCGAGGACCATGGGCACGAGCCCGGCCTCGCAGGCGAGCCGGCGGACGGCGCAGGCGCTGAGTCGGCCGCCGGTGTCGATGGTGGCGGCGCCGAGGCCGCCCTCGAGCGTGTCGAGGGTCATGGTGACTACGACGGTCGCGTTGATACCGCCGGCGTGGGGGAGCTTGTCGGCGGGGTAGCGGGTGACGTACTCGGCGAAGGCCTGGCCGAGGCGTTCGGGGCTGGGTCGGGTGCGGCCGTAGGTCTGGCCGACTGCTCGCTGGTGCTTGGGGGCGGCGATCGCGGTGAGTGCCTTGCGGAGCATCCCGCCCTCCAGGGCCGGGAGCGTGAACCGGCCGCGGACGGTGCCGGTGCCGTCGTCCCACATCGAGAACGAGGTCGCTCTCGCGGCGGCCTTCTCCTCGGCTTCGAGGAGGGCGGCTTCGTGGGCGTCGGCGGCGGCAGGGTCGACGACCTCGAGGACGCGGCGGCCGAGGATCTTCAGCTCGCGGGCGTCGTGGTGCTCGGCCAGGCGGACCAGCTCTTTCTCGCAGCGTTGCCTTACCTCGGGCTGCTTCGGCAGCGCACTGACGGCGGCGCCGATCTCGGCGGCCTGGTCGGCGAGCATCTGCCCAGCCGACATGGACTCGCGCGTCGTCTCGAGGTCGGCCAGCACGCCGGCCAGGGCGACCCGGCGGCGCGCCTCGCGGCGCGTCATTCGGGTCGCGTGCGCCAGCCACGCCGCCGCCGAGGTGGCACCGACCTCGGCGAACGCCCCACTCGTATCGCCCTCGCTCAGCAGCCGCGCCTCGAGCTCGTCGAGCGCCGCCCGCGCCTGCGCGATGCCGACCAACGCCTCCCGCGTCTCCGATCCGCTCAAGGACCAGGCCGGGACGTCGGCCACGGTCCGCACCGCCGCCCGAGCACGCGCCACCGCCGCCGGGATCGGGTGCCCCGGTTCGTCGGTGTGCGCGTCCTTCGCCATGACCCCATTCAAGCCGCGACCACTGACAATTCGGGCCGGTGATCCCGCTCAACCACAGGGTTCTTGGGGATATTCTCGACCCTCGACAAGCACGGGCGCATCATGGATCCGTGGTTCGCACCGGTGCCCGCGCGGCCGTCCTTGCCGACCAGCTCGAACGGGGTGGCCTGACGTCGAGTCCACGTCCTCCTGCGCCACGTCTCAGCCACCTCGACGACGACTCGGCCGAGCTGGTCGTGGGGCTCTACCGCGAGCTGGGCGGGGCGAATGAGCAGCCGACGCTCCGCCCTGGCGCCTGGGACCTGTGCGCCGGCGGCACCGTGATCGAGCTCGACGAGGAGCTGCACTTCAACCGCTACCGCGCGGCCACGCTCGAAGGCGAGTGGGCGGCGGCGCTGCCCTGGTGCGACGACTACCGCGAGCTGTGCGGCGTCCGGGAACCGGAGTGCCTCAGGGCTGCGACGTGGGGCAAGCGGTGGGCCAACCCGTCGAGCGACCGGCTGTTCGGCGGGTCCTCGCCGCCTGGCGACCTCGACGGAGGGCTCGGGGCGTCGCGGTGGAAGCAGCGCGCGCTGTACGACGCGTTCAAGGACGTCGTGGCGCTGACCACCGACCTGCGCCTGGCGCGGCTGTCGGTGTGGGACGACGTCGGCGGGCGGACGCTGGGCGAGATGCTGGAGGGGCGGGCCGAGGTCGATCCAGCCGAGGTGGTGGCGCTCGTCGTCCGGCGCGCGGTCTGAACCCTTCGACAAGCTCAGGGTCCGTGTGGGGCGTTCGCATTGACTGCCGGGTCCCTTCGACTGGCTCAGGGGTCCGTGTGGGGGCGTTCGCGTCGACCGCGGGGCCCTTCGACAGGCTCAGGGTCCGCGTGGGGCGTTCGCGTCGACGGCCGGGGTCTCGAGGCTCGTCGCCAGGGCTCCTCGCACCTCGACCACCGCCGTCCGTCAGACGACGACGCTGTGGCGGCCGGGCTCGCGGTACTGGGGGTACTGGCGGCCGACGATGCGCTCGGCGGCGGCGTAGGAGAACCACGCGGCCCCGCCGAGGCGGTCCTCGGCGTCCGGGGTGAGGTGCACGCGAGAGCGGTGCTCTCCCACCGGCTCGGGCGCGATGCGCACCAGGTCGAGGTCGTGGTGCAACGACTCGCGGACGCCGTGCTCGCCGAGGCGGCCCATGGCGAGGGTCTCGACGTCGAGGCCGGTCACCAGCACCTTGGTGGCCACGACGCCGTCGCGCTCGTAGGTCGCGGCCAGCACGCGGTGGTCGGCCAGGTGGTGCAGGTGGTGGGCGAGCACGTCTGACGGCGCGTCGGACGTCGGCGCCGCGCCCGACGGCGCCAACGAGGCGAACGGCACCGAGCGCGACACCTCCGGCAGCACGAGCGCCCCCAGCTCGGCCGCACCGAGCCCCGACCACCGCCGCAGCTCGGACGCCGACCGCTCGTCGCCCACCCGCGGGTCGATCGCGTCGCGGTAGGCCGCCGGCGCCACCCCGAGCACGGCGGACGGCTCGCCGAAGCAGAACACCTTGCGCGCCCGCGAGTGCGCGAACTCCAGCAGCGCCTTGGTCAGGCTGGCGGCCGGGTCGGCGTGCGCGCCCTCGCCGCAGCCCGAGAGCGCGATCGGGGCGGGCGGGGCGTCGTCCCGGCCCATCACGTAGGTCGAGCAGACGCCGAGCCCGGTGCTCGCCACCTTGAGCACCGGGTCGATGCCGACGGCCCGCAGCTGCGCCACGAGCGCCGCGACCGACGGCGGCAGCCCGTCGTCCTCGATGGCCGGCGAGAGCCGGTCGAGCGAGCGGAACCGCAGCCCGTTCGTGTGCCGCTGCAGCACCTCGCCCAGGCCGTGCGCCAGCGCCCGCTCGCGGTCGAGGCCGGCGCCCAGCCCGTTGGTCACCGACGGCAGCAGCGGGTCGGCCACGCCCGCAGCCTCGGTCGCGTCGCTGGCCACCAGCTCGACCGGCACCCACACCCGCTCGTCGGTGCGGACGTCGGCCAGCGGCAGCCACTCCCCGGGCCGATCCTCCGACCAGTCGGCCCCCGCCGGCAGCGCGAGCAGCCGTGGGTCGACCACCGCCGACGAACCGTGCCGCGCCACCAGCTCGCGCCGCGACCCGTGCTCCGCCGACGCGCGCAATCGCCGGACGCCGTCGGCCCCGACCACCCGCTCGACCAGCTCGCCGAGCCCGCCGACCAGCGCGGTGGCGGACGTCGTCCCGTAGCCGTTGCCGTGGTGGGTCAGCCGGCCGTCGACCAGCAGCGAGGCGTTGCTGACCGGCAGGCCGGTGCGGTCGAGGCTCTCGAGCCCGAACTCCAGCACGGTGCCGAACGGGCGCAGGGCGCCCCTGAAGGCGTCGACGATGCTCTCCGGGGTGGTGGCCACCCTCCTACGGTGACCCCATGGCGGTGAGCCCGGGCCGACGGCCCTCCGACGCACGCGACTTCAGCGACCCCGACAGCCCCGACGACGCCGACCCGTCGCCGCTGCGGCGGCTCGTGCTGGCCCAGCTCGAGGAGCCGGGGGGCGCCGCCGTCCGCCTGCTCACCACCGCCGCCCTCGCGGACGACGAGCCCCTCGGCCCGGACGCCGCCGCGGCCGCCCACGAGCTCGGGCTCGACCCCGCGCCCCCGCCGCTGTTCTCGCCCGACGGCTACCTGCTGCAGTCGGCGCTCGGCGAGCAGGCCCTCGCCGACGGCAGCGCGCACACCCTGCCGACGTCGGCCGTCGTCGCCTGCAACTACCACGACGTCCCGCCCGAGAACCGGCCCGACGTCGAGCGCCGGCTGCGACGGCTGCGCGACCTCGGCCCCACCGTCGACCTCGGCTCCGACCTCGCCGCGCCCGCCCCCGGCCCGCGCATCGTCGTCGCGTTCTACGACTCCTACCGCGACGCCGCGCTGTTCGGCGCCGACCTGTGCCACCGCCTCGGCCTGCGCGCCTGGTTCTTCCCGCTCTTCCGCCGCCCGGACGACGAGCCGGGCGCCGCCGGGCTCAGCGACGCCGAGCTCGCCGACCTCGCCACCGAGCACGAGCTGTGCTTCCACACCGCGAGCCACACCCGCGCCGACGACGTCACCGAGGCCGACCTGGCCCGCGAGGTGACCGACGTCCACGCCCGCCTCACCGACCTCGCCGGCCGCCCGCCGCGGGTCGGCGCCTGGCTCGGCGGCTCGCGCTTCGACGAGCGGCACCTCGGCAACCGCACCCTGCGCGGGCTCGGCGTGCCGCACCTGATCAGCAACTGGTCGCTCGAGACGATCCCGGACGCGCGTGCGGAGCGTCACACCGGCGACTAGCCTGACGCCCGTGACGAGCTCGATCGGGCGAGCGCTCAGCGCCGCGCTGCTGCTGCTGACCACCGTCCTCGCGACCGCGCTGGCCCTCTGGGCCACCACGACGCCGGCGCACGCCCACGTCACGCTGGTCTCCTCCGACCCCGGCCCCGACGAGCAGCTCGACGACACCCCGCCGGGCATCACACTCAAGTTCGCCGGCGAGCTCGAGCCCGTCGCCGAGGTGACCGTGATCGGCCCCGACGGCAGCGAGCAGCAGTCGGGCACCGCGATCGTCTCGGGCGACACCGTCATCCAGCGCATCAGCGACCTCGGCGGCCCCGGCCAGTACTCGATCACCTACCGCGCCACCTCCACCGACGGCCACGAGCTCGCGGGCGAGTCCCGCTTCGCCGTCGGCGAGCCGGTCGAGGGCGCCGACCCGAGCGGCGCGCCCACCGGCCGCTCCACGCTCACCCCCGAGGAGTCCGACTCCGCCAGCCCGGACGGCGCCGAGCCGGTCGAGCCGGTCGAGAGCAGCGCCGCCGCGGACGACGACGGCGGCGACTCCACGCTGGTGTGGGTCATCGTCGGTGCGGGCGTGCTCGCGAGCGTCGGCGGCGTCCTGTGGTGGCGCCGCACCCGACCCGGCGCCTGAGCCCCGCGCGCTAGACCACCCCTCAAGCGGCACCGGGGGCCGGCCGATCCCCCTGGCGGCCCGCACCGGCGGGCCGGACCCTCCCTCGGACCCGGTCCCCTCCCCCACACCGAGAGGTCGACGATGTCGCCTGCCCTCCCGAGCCGGAAGGTCGCGGCCCTCGCCGCGGCCGCCGCCGGTCTCGCCGTGCTCGCCGTGGCTCCCGCCCCGGCCACGGCCGCTCCCAGCACCACCCTCACGACCGCGGCGCCGAGCGTTGCCACCTTCGTCCCGCCCGACTGGTTCGTCGACCCGATGTCGCCGGGCCAGCGCCGCACGCTCATCCCCGTGCCCGCCGACCCGTCGTCGTTCAAGGGCGGCAAGCTGCAGCAGACCCGCGCGGTCAACCGCACCAGGAACGGCGCCCTCGCGGTGCCGATGCGCCTGGCCTTCGGCCACCAGCTCACCAAGGGCCAGGCCGTCACCCTCGACGGCACCGGCCTGTTCTCGCTCAACAGCGTCAAGCTCACCGGACCGGCCCGCAACCAGCTCACCCGTCTCGCCGCCGCGCTGGACGACGCCGCCGCCGTGCGCTGCGAGGGCTACTCCGACTACGCCGGCGCGGTCGACCGCAACGCCACGCTGGCCGCGGGCCGCGCCGCCGCGGTCTGCCGCATGCTCGGCCAGCAGGTGGAGGGCCTCGAGACCTCGACCGTCTCCTACGGCCCGACCTGGCCCGCCGCCGTCGGCGCCACCTCCGACGCCCGGCGCCTCAACCGCCGGGTCGTCGTCGCCGTCACCCGCATGCAGCCCCCGCCGCCGGTCGAGCCGACCGCCGACGTCCCCGGTGCGCCCGAGCTGCTCTACGTCGGCGGCTCCGACGGCACCGTCTACTACACGTTCAACACCCCGCTCGACGACGGCGGCTCCCCGATCACCGGCTACGAGGTCAGCACCGGGGCCGGCTGGTCGCCGGTGCAGACCGAGCTGAGCCGGGCCGCCGTCCGCGGCGTCCGGATCCCGCGGATGTGCCGCGGCGGCTGCGGCGACCACTACGGCTACCTGCCCGGCGTCACGAACGGCTCGACCGTCGAGCTGGCCGTGCGCGCCGTCAACGCGATCGGCGCCGGCGCGCCGTCGCAGAAGCAGTCCACCACCGTCTACGGCATGCCGTCGGCGCCGACCGACCTCGCGCTCGAGGGCGGCCACGGCACCATCGACGCGACCTGGGGCGCCCCGGTCGACGACGGTGGCCTGCCCATCACCAACTACTGGATCTCCTTCAACGGAGGCTCCTCGTGGACCGAGCTGGGCGGTGACGCCACCAGCGCCTCGGCCGAGGACCTGCCCTCCGGCACCTACACCGTGATGGTGCAGGCGTCGAACGGCCACAGCGGCGGCCAGCTCGCGATCCAGGACGTCGAGGTGCTCGACTCGAGCCAGCCGATCGTCCACCGCGCCTGGTGGGTCGCCGGTGACCGCGTCCGGGTCGAGCACTACCAGGGCACCGTGCCGATCTTCACCGAGTACCAGGCCTCGGTGGACGGCGGCGCCTGGGTCGACATCGCGAGCGACGGCTCCGACCCGGCCACCGACGAGCGGGGCCGGCTGTACTTCGGCGCCGTCGACGTGCCGGCGTGCGCCGCTCCCGCCGGCCCCTGCTACCAGACCGACCACACCATCCGGGTGCGCGCCGTCCTCGGGGACCGCTACTCCAAGCCCAGCGAGGAGCTCACGATCGACCTCCCGGCCTGACCGGTCGACGACCTCTGAGACCGAACGGCCCCGGCGTGCACCACGCCGGGGCCGTTCGTCGTGCTCACGAGGTGCGTCAGGGCATGTGCACCAGCTCGATGTTGATGTCGTCGGGGTCCTGGACCGAGAGGATGACCATGCCGGTCTCCTCGAGCGTGGTGACCTCGCCGTGCTCGACGCCGGCCTCGTCGAGGCGGGCAGCTGCCTCGCGCAGCTCGTCCTCCGAGCCGACCTGCAGGCTCAGGTGGTCGAGCCCGACGCGGGTGGAGTCGAAGGTGTCGCCGGACGACGCCACCGGGCGCAGGCCGAGCAGCTGGTCGCCGATGGTGAAGCCCGCGCCGCCGTAGAGCTGCGAGGGGTCCTCGGTGACGCCGGGCTCGTCGACCCGGTCGCTGAAGTCGAAGGCGGTCTCGGGGCCCAGCAGCAGCTGGTAGAACGCCTTCGAGCGGTGGATGTCGGTCACGGTCAGTCGCACGTGGTGGATGGCGGTGGGTCGGGCGATCGGGGTCTCGCTCATGTCCTGCTCCTCGGGTGGGCGGTCGGGATCGGGGTCAGTCCTCACTGACCTGGGTGCGGAACTCGGTGCGCTCGGTGTGCATGCGCCACAGGATGTCGGCGAGCACGTCGGGGTCCTTCTCGGCGTCACCGGCGATGATGCGGCCGCCGATGATCAGCTGCCCGACGTAGATGCCCTCCTCGCCGAGCGCCTCGTGCAGCAGCCGGGCGTAGGCGGCCTGGCCGGCGAACGCGACCGACGTCCCGGTGACGTCGCGGCCGGGCTCGACCGCCGAGCCGCCGTTGACGAACAGGATCGAGCCACGGCCCTCGCCCAGGAAGCGCATGCCGGGCACCACCTGGTGCACCGCCGCCACCGGGCCGTAGATCGAGAACTCGACGGGGCCGACCAGGTCGGCGGGCGTCGTCTCGAGCACGGGCCGCATGAAGTCCTTCTGCGGCAACGGGCTGTACTGCAGCACCTCGATGGGTCCGAGCGTCTCGGTGACCTGCTCGAGCGCGGAGGCGATCGAGGCGGGGTCGCGCACGTCGGCGGTGAAACCCTGCGCCTCGACGCCGTCGTCGGCCAGCTCGGCGGCGAGGGCGTCGAGCCGCCCCTGGTGCCGCGAGATGAGCCCGACGGTGAAGCCCTCGCGGCCGAAGCGACGCGCGACCGCCGCGCCCAGGCCGCGGCCGGCGCCGATGATGGCGAGCGTCGTCATGCCGACCGCAGGAAGCCCAGCAGGGCCTGGTTGAACTCGGAGGCG
This sequence comes from Nocardioides marinquilinus, assembly GCF_039543705.1. Taxonomy (NCBI): domain Bacteria; kingdom Bacillati; phylum Actinomycetota; class Actinomycetes; order Propionibacteriales; family Nocardioidaceae; genus Nocardioides; species Nocardioides marinquilinus. The sequence continues at coordinate 405,270 of NZ_BAABKG010000001.1, read as the reverse complement.
TGGCTGACGTTGCAGCCGTGCGGCGCGCCGTCGAGCACGACGATCTCGGAGTGCGGGACGGCCGCGTGGGTGCGGGCGCCGGAACCCTCGAGCGGGACGACGCCGTCGGCGTCGCCGTGCAGCACCAGCGTCGGGACGGTGATGGCGGGCAGGTCGCCGCGGAAGTCGGTGGTGCCGAAGGACTCCATGCAGGCGAGCGCGGCGCGCTGGTCGGACTGGTGGCACAGCGCGACGGCCTCCTGGCGCTGCTGCTCGGTGACCTTCAGCTCGTCGCCGGCGGAGAAGAACTGCGTCGTGAACTGGTCGAAGAAGGCGTCGCGGTCGCTCTTCAGGCCCGACTCCATCCCGTTCGCCGTCTCGTCGTCGAGCGGGCCGTCGGGGTTGTCGTCGGTCTGCGCCAGGTAGGGCGGCACGGCGGCCGCGAACACCACGCTGTGCAGCCGCTCCTGGCCGTGGCGGGTGACGTAGCGGGCCACCTCGCCGCCGCCCATCGAGAAGCCGACGAGGGTGACGTCGCGCAGGTCGAGCTCGTCGGTCACCGCGGCCAGGTCGTCGGCCAGGGTGTCGTAGTCGTAGCCACCACGGGGCTTGTCGCTGCGACCGAAGCCGCGGCGGTCGTAGGCGACCGTGCGGTAGCCGGCCGCCTGCAGCGCGCCGACCTGCTCCGACCACGACTCGCCCGACAGTGGCCAGCCGTGGATGAGCAGCACCGGACGTCCGGGGCCGCCACTGTCGTCGACGTGCACCTTCACCGTGCGCAGTAGGCCCGAATGGGCGGTGACCTCGGTCATGTCGCTCCTCCTAGAGTCGTCGTCGAGCGGCGTCCCCTCCAGCGTGCGGTCCGTCCGGTACCCACACCAGTGGCGTACACGCCGAATCACCTAGCATTTGCGACATGAGGGTCGTCATCCTCGTCGTCGACGGCGTCGCCGACTCCGGCCTGGGCCTGGTGCGTGACGTGTTCGTGGCGGCCAACCTGCTGCGCGACCGCATCGACCCGCACATCGCGCCGTTCGAGGTCTCGGTGCGCGCCAGCCGGCCGGAGGTGCGCAGCGCCTACGGCCTCGCCATCGACGCCGACCCGCTGGCCGAGGTGCTCGACGACCCGCCCGACCACCTCGTCGTCCCCGGCTTCGGGGTGGTCAGCGCCGACGACGTGGTCGAGGTGGTCACGACGATGGGCGACCTGCCCGACGTGCGCACCCTGCACGGGCGCGGTGTGGCCACCTCGGCGGCGTGCAGCGGCACGTTCGTGCTGGCCGAGGCCGGCATCCTCGACCGCCGGGCCGCCACCACCAGCTGGTGGCTCGGCCCGGTCTTCCGACAGCGCTACCCAGACGTCGACCTCGACGAGTCGGCGGCGCTGGTCGTCGACGAGACCGTGACCACCGCGGGCGCCGCGCTCGCGCACCTCGACCTCGCCCTGGCCGCGGTGCGCCGGGTCAGCCCGAGCCTCACCGAGGCGGTGGGCGACTACCTCGCCGTCGGCGACCGCCCCCGACAGGCCGAGCTGGTGCGCCCCAGCCTGCTGCCGGCCACCGACCCCGTGCTGGTCGCCTTCGACCAGGCCGTGCGCGACCGGATCGCGGACCCCCTCGACATCGGGCGGCTCGCCGCCGACCTGGGCGTCAGCAAGCGCACCCTGCAGCGGCTCACCGCGGCCTCCTTCGGGATGCCGCCGGTGCGCTACGTGCAACAGGTGCGCCTCGAACGCGCCGTCGACCTGCTGCGCAGCACCGACCTCAGCGTCGCCGACGTCGCGCGCGCCGTCGGCTACCAGGACGCCACGACGCTGGCCACGCTGATCCGCCGGCGCCGCGGCACCACGCCCGAGCAGATCCGCCGACGGCGTCTCGCCATCGCCTCGTCGTGGCCCGAGGCGGCTACCGACTCCTCGGGCTCGGGTCACCGCACCGGGTGAGGGGTCGCCCCACCTGCCCCGCGAGAGTGGAGACATGGGCACCCGGCCGCCGTCCCCCGCGCTCCAGAAGCGGCCCGCGCGAGCCCAGGTGATCGGCGACGGCATCGCGTGGACGGCGCGCTGGAGCCTGCGCTGGCTGCTCATCGCGGCCGGGGTCGTCGTCCTGGGCCTCGTGGTCGGGCGGCTGTGGAGCATCGTGCTGCCGGTCGCGCTGGCGCTGCTGCTCGCCTCGGTGCTGCAGCCGGCGTCGCGGTGGCTCGAGGCGCGGCTGCGGTTCCCACCCGCGCTCGCCGCCGCCTCGGTGCTGCTCGGCGGTCTCGGCGCGCTCGTGGCCATCGGCTTCGCCATCGCGCCCGCCGTCGGTGGTCAGGCGGGCGACATCTTCGACGACGCCCGCGCCGGCCTGCAGGACGTGCAGGACTGGGTGCAGGCGCAGGACTTCATCACCCGCGACCAGGTGGACGCCGCCATCCAGGCCGTGCAGGACCGCCTCAGCAGCTCGGGCGACGCCATCGCCTCGGGCGTCCTGACCGGCGTCGGTGCGGCGACGTCGATGACCGTCACCGTGGTCATCACGCTCATCCTCACCTTCCTGTTCCTCAAGGACGGCCGCCACTTCATCCCGCTCGTCGAGCGCGTGGCCGGCGACCGCACCGGTGCCCACCTCGCCGAGGTGATGCGCCGGTGCTGGAAGACGCTGGGCGGCTACATCCGCACCCAGGCGATCGTCAGCGCCGTCGACGCGGTGCTGATCGGCACCGCACTGCTGATCGTCGGCGTGCCGCTCGCCATCCCCCTCGCGATCCTGACCTTCCTCGGCGGGTTCGTGCCGATCGTCGGCGCGTTCGTCGTCGGGGCGCTGGCGGTGCTGGTCGCGCTGGTCTCCGACGGGCTGACCGGCGCGCTGGTCATCCTGGTCGTGATCGTGCTGGTGCAGCAGCTGGAGGGCAACGTGCTCTCGCCGTGGCTGCAGTCGAAGTCGATGCAGCTGCACGCGGCCGTCGTCCTGCTGTCGGTGACCCTCGGCTCGACGCTGTTCGGCATCACCGGCGCGTTCCTCGCCGTGCCGTTCGTGGCGGTGGTCGCGGTCGTGCTGCGCTACCTCGACGAGGTGGTCACCGAGCGCGCCGCGCCCGGGCTGCGCGACCCCGAGCCCGAGACGGTCCACGGACCCGACCCGGAAGGCGAGCCGTCGCCCAGGACGTGACGCCCGAGGGGATGCGTCTCGCTCCGGCCGTGACCGCGGCCGGTGCCGGGGCCCTGCCCGTTCTCCTGGCCGTGACCGCGGCCGGTGCCGGGGCCCTGGCCGTTCTCCTGACCGTTGCCGTTGCCGTTGCCGTTGCCGTTGCCCTGGCCGTTGCCGTTGCCCTGGCCGTTGCCGTTGCCGTGCCCGTGGCCCTGGCCCCGTCCGGTGCCGGGACCCTGACCGTTCTCCTGCCCCTCACCGCGACCGGTGCCCGGCCCCTGGCCGTTCTCCTGGCCGTCGCCCTGGCCGTTCTCCTGCCCGTTGCCCTGCACGTCGTCCGGCGGGCCACCGGGGCCGCGCGCGGTCGACGGTGACGTCGGGACCCGCGGGGTCGTCTGCGGCGGGCTGGGCGGCTCGTCGGACGGCGTCGGGGGCGTCGGGGGCGTGGTGAGCGGGGGCGTGGTGAGCGGCTCGGCGGTCGTGGTCGCGGACGGGTCGGACGACGGCGTCGCCACCGGCGGGGTGGTCGTCGGCGCGGCACCGCCGTCGTCCGGGCCGGACGGGGCCGTGCCCGCGTCGTCGGTGCCCGCGTCGTCCGTGCCGCCCGGCGCCGTGGTGTCCGGTGCCGAGCTGGCCGGGGCCGAGGTCGGCGGCGCCGTCGGCAGCTGCGGCTTCGGCTCGGGCGACCACGGCGGCTCGGCGAGGCCGGCGCCGTAGGCGATGCCCAGCCCGCCGCCCACGAGCACCACGGTGCTGCCGAGGGAGGCGGTGGCGAGCCGGAGCCGGGCTCGCGGACGCACGGCACGAGCCACGGGAGAAGTGCGTGCGGCGTCCGCGAGCCGGGCGATGAACGCCTCGTCGACCCGTGCCTCACCGGGGTCGGCCCGCAACGCGCGGGCGACCTCGGAGCGGGACGGACGCTGCTTCATCCCTCCATCATGTCGCGACCGGAGCGCATCGTTACGCTCTGGCCGCGAGACGATCGGGGACCGGGCCACCCGTCCGCGCTGCAGAGGACGTCGGGAGCATCGGAGGGGCACGGACTCATGGCCGGCAGGCAGGCGGACGTCCTCGTGGCCGCCGCTCGCGCCGGTGACCACGAGGCCTGGCGTCGTCTCTACGAGCTGCACGCCTCGCGACTGGTGGCGTGGCTGCGCTCGCTGCCGCACACGGACGCCGCCAGCTCGGCCGACGACGTCGCCTCCGAGGCCTGGCTGACCGCGGCCAGCAAGATCGGCGAGCTGCGCGGCGGTGACGACGACTTCGCGCCGTGGCTGTTCACCATCGCCCGCAACCACGCCTCGAACAGCCGACGCAAGGCGTTGCGGCGCGCGACCGACCCGCTCGACGTGCAGGAGTCGGCCGACGCGTTCGGCGCCGTCCCCGACGGCACGGACGCCGTCGACGGCGGCGACCGCACGCGCCGACTGCTGGCGCTGCTCAGCCCCCGTGAGGCCGAGGTGGTCGCCTGCATCGACGTGGTCGGGCTCGACGTCGCCGCCACGGCGCAGGTGCTCGGGATGCGACCGACCGCCGTCCGGGTGGCCCGGCACCGCGCACTCGGCCGCCTGCGCTCCCACCTCGGGGACGCCGGCCTCTCCTGACCCGCTCGACCGCGCCGTGGCGGCGCATCAGGTGGGAGCGCTTCCACTCTTAGCCCGCGGGGCGAGAGCGAGCCGAGCCGCCTACTCGAGCGATTCTCGGCGTGACCGTTGACACACCGCAGCCGTCGTGTCAGGGTCCTGCCACCGCGTTGGTGGAAGCGCTCCCACCCACCGCTCACCGCGACTCACCAGATCGACCACCGCACCAGGAGACCCATGATGAAGTCGACACCCCGCGGCCTCGGCCGCCTCGGCGGGAGCGCCTGCGCGGCCCTCGTCCTCGCGAGCACGCTGGCCGCCTGCGGCTCCGGCGGCGACCCGGCCGAGTCCGCCGAGCAGGAGGACCTCGCCGAGGGTGAGTCCATCACCATCACCACCTTCGGCGAGTTCGGCTACGACCCGCTGATCGAGCAGTGGAACGCCGAGCACCCCGACATCCAGGTCGAGCAGACCAAGGTCTCGCTCTGGGACGACTGGAAGAACGAGCTCAACACCAACCTGCAGGCCAACGCCGGGCTGCCCGACGTCGTGGCCATCGAGGGCGACTTCATGCCGGCCCTCGTCGCGGCGCCCGACCGCTGGGTCGACCTCAGCGACCCCGACGTCGAGGGCCGCTGGCTCGACTTCAAGGAGCAGGCGGCCACCACGCCCGACGGCCAGCTGCTCGGCTACGCGACCGACGCCGGCCCCGAGGCCATCTGCTACCGCGCCGACCTGCTCGAGGAGGCGGGCCTGCCGAGCGACCGCGAGGAGGTCGCCGCCCGGATGACGACGTGGGAGGACTTCTACGCCCTGGGCGAGGAGTTCACCGCGAAGTCCGACGCCGCCTGGTACGACTCCTCCGGCTCGATCGCGCAGGCCATGCTCAACCAGGTCGCCTTCCCCTTCGAGAAGGAGGACGGCACGGTCGACGTCGAGAACCCCGAGCTGCAGGAGGTCTGGCAGACCGTCACCGGCAACGCCGAGGGCCTCTCGACCCGCAACAAGCAGTGGAACGACGACTGGACGGCGTCGTTCAAGAACGACGGTTTCGCCACCATCCCGTGCCCGGGCTGGATGCGCAGCAACATCCGCGACAACCAGGGCAAGCTGGCCGGCGGGGTCGTGTGGGACATCGCCGACGCCTTCCCCGGCGGCGGTGGCAACTGGGGCGGCTCGTTCCTCGCGGTGCCGAAGACCTCGACCCACCAGGCCGAGGCGCAGGAGTTCATCGAGTGGATCACCGCGCCCGAGCAGCAGCTGCAGGTCTTCGCCTCGCAGGGCAACTTCCCCTCGCAGGTCGCCGCGCTCGACAGCCCCGACCTGCTGAGCGCCAGCGACGAGTACTTCAACGACGCCCCGGTCGGTGAGATCTACTCCAACCGCGCCGAGGCCATCGACGTCCAGCCCTACCAGGGCCCGCTGTACTCCGACATCCTCGGCAAGTTCCAGGCCGCCGTCGACCGCGTCGACGAGGGCTCGGCGACGCCCGAGGAGTCGTGGACGACGTTCGTCTCCGACGTGGCCGCGCTGCAGTGACGCCGCCGGCCGACGCCGGCTCCGCCGTCCAGCCCGCACCCCTGTCGACGTCACCGGAGCCCGGTGGTGACGACCGGCACGACCGGGCCGGCCGGGCCCCCGGGAGCCCGCGTGGCTCCCGGGGGCCCGCGGGCGAGGAGCGCCGGGTGCTGCGGCGCCAGCGCCGCTCCCGCTGGGACGTGCGGCTGGCGCCCTACCTGTTCGTCTCGCCGTTCTTCGTCGTCTTCGCCGTCGTCGGGCTGTTCCCGCTGCTCTACACCGGCTGGCTCTCGCTGCACGAGTGGGACCGCACGCAGTACTCCCGCGGCGGGTTCGTCGGGCTCGAGAACTTCCGCTGGGTGCTCGACGACCCGGTGTTCCTGAAGTCGCTGGTCAACACCCTCAGCATCTTCGTGATGTCGTCGGTGCCGCAGATCGTGGTGGCCGTCGGCGTCGCGGCGCTGCTCGACTCGCAGCTGCGCGGCCGCACCCTGTGGCGCATCAGCGTGCTGCTGCCGTTCGTGGTCGCACCGACGGCCGCCGTCCTCATCTTCGGCAGCCTGTTCGCCGACCGCTCCGGCGTCATCAACGAGCTGCTCGGCGCGGTCGGCCTCGAGCCGATCCGCTGGCACGTCGAGCGCTGGTGGAGCCACGCCGCGATCGCGAGTATGGTCAACTGGCGCTGGACCGGCTACAACGCGCTCATCCTGCTGGCCGCGATGCAGGCGGTGCCGCGCGACGTCTACGAGTCCGCCGCGCTGGACGGCGCGAGCCGGCTGCGGCAGCTGGTGCACATCACGCTGCCGATGATCCGGCCGACGGTCATCTTCGTCATCGTCACCAGCACCATCGGCGGGCTGCAGATCTTCACCGAGCCGCGGCTGTTCGACGACACCCCGCAGCGCGAGGGCGGCGCCAACCACCAGTACATGACGATGACCCTCTACGTGTACGTCAAGGGCATCGAGGACCAGTTCTACGGACGCGCCTCGGCCGCCGCGTGGCTGCTGTTCCTGTTCATCATCACGCTCGCCGTCGCCAACTACGCCCTCACCCGCTGGTTCACCCGACGGAGGTCGATGTGACGCGCCGCCCCGGTCCCCTGGTCTACGGCCTGCTCGCCGCGTTCGTCGTCGGCTCGGCGCTGCCGCTCTACTGGTCGTTCGTCATCGGCTCGCACACCAAGGAACGCGCGCTCGAGACGCCGCCGCCGATCCTGCCGGGCGGTCACTTCCTGGCCAACGCGAGCCGGGTGCTCGACACCATCGAGTTCTGGCAGGCCCTGCTCAACAGCCTCGTCGTCTCGACGCTGTGCGCGACGTCCGTGGTCGTCTTCTCCACCCTCGCCGGCTACAGCTTCGCCAAGCTGCGCTTCCGTGGCCGCGACGGGCTGATGGCCTTCGTGATCATGACGATGGCGGTGCCGACGCAGCTCGCGATCGTGCCGCTGTTCATCCTGATGCGCGACTACCGCATGCTCGACACCCTCTTCGCGGTGGCGCTGCCGACGCTGGTGACGGCGTTCGGCGTCTTCTTCATGCGCCAGTACCTCCTCGAGGCGGTGCCGTTCGAGCTGGTCGAGGCCGCCCGCATGGACGGCTGCTCGATGCTGCGCACGTTCTGGACCGTCGCCGTTCCGGCCGCGCGGCCGGCCATGGCGATCCTGTTCCTGTTCACCTTCATGCAGGTGTGGACCGACTACATGTGGCCGCTGGTGGCGCTGCAGAAGACCGAGACGCTGCAGATCGCGCTCGACCGCCTTGCGCTCACCGGGCAGGGCCAGACCACCGACTACGCGCTCGTGCTCGCCGGCACCGCCATGGCCACGGTGCCGCTCCTCCTCCTGTTCGTCCTCTCCGGCCGCCAGCTGGTCGCCGGCATCATGCAAGGAGCCCTCAAGGGATGACCGAGCTCGACACGCCCCCCGCCCCCACCACCGCCCCCGCCGGCGCCGCGTCGACCGGGCTGCAGTTCCCCGCCGGCTTCGGCTGGGGCGCCGCCACCGCGGCCTTCCAGATCGAGGGCGCCGCCGCCGAGGACGGGCGGACGCCGTCGATCTGGGACACCTACGCCCGCGTGCCCGGCGCCGTCGTCGGCGGCGACACCGGCGACGTGGCCTGCGACCACTACCACCGCTACCGCGACGACGTCGCCCTGCTGCGCGAGCTGAACCTCGGCCACTACCGGTTCTCGGTGGCGTGGCCCCGGGTGCGACCCGACGGCGGCGCGGTCAACGAGGCCGGGCTCGACTTCTACCGGCGCCTGGTCGACGAGCTGCTCGCCGCGGGCATCACGCCGTGGATCACGCTCTACCACTGGGACCTGCCGCAGGCGCTCGAGGACACCGGCGGCTGGACCACCCGCGACACCGCGCACCGCTTCGTCGACTACGCGCGCACGGTCAACGACGCGCTGGGCGACCGGGTGCCGACGATCACCACGATGAACGAGCCGTGGTGCTCGGCCTTCCTCGGCCACACCTCGGGCCGCCACGCTCCCGGACGACGCGAGGGTGCGGCCGGGCTGGTCGCCGCGCACCACCTGCTGCTCGGCCACGGGCTCGCCGTCCAGGCCCTGCGCGCCGACGGCACCGACGCCGACCTCGGCATCACGCTCAACCTCACCGTCGCCGACCCGGCCGACCCCACAGACGAGCTCGACCACGACGCCGCCCGCCGGGTCGACGGCCTGTTCAACCGGGTCTTCCTCGACCCGCTGCTGCGCGGGCGCCTCCCCGACGACGTGCTGGCCGACACCGCGGCGCTCACCTTCGACGGGCGGCCGTGGCACGACGTCGTCCACGACGGCGACCTCGCGGTCATCGGCAGCCGGCTCGACGTGCTGGGCGTCAACTACTACAACGGGGCCGCCCACTCCGGCCGGCCGCACCCGGCACCCGACGACGGCGGCGTGCGCCACCCCGACCTGCCGAGCGGCTCGCCGTTCCCCGGCGCCGAGCACGTCACCGAGGTCAGCCGCGGGCTGCCGCGCACCGGCATGGGCTGGGAGGTGCAGCCCGAGGGACTGACCCGGCTGCTGGTGCGGCTGCGCGAGGAGTACGACGTCCCGCCGATCTGGATCACCGAGAACGGCGCCGCCTACCCCGACGCCGTGGTCGACGGCCACGTCGACGACCAGGGCCGCCTCGCCTACGTGGCCGCCCACCTGCGCGCGCTGCACGAGGCGATGGCGGCGGGGGTCGACGTCCGCGGCTACTTCGCGTGGTCGCTGCTCGACAACTTCGAGTGGGCCTACGGCTACGGCCAGCGGTTCGGCCTGGTGCACGTCGACTACGAGACGCAGGTGCGGACGCCGAAGGCGAGCGCCCGCTGGTACGCCCGCGTCGCCGCGTCGGGGCGGATCGAGCCATTACCGTGACCCGCGTGGTCGACGAGAGCGTGCGGGCGGCGCCGCTGCCGACCCTCGACGAGGTGGCCCGCATGGCGGGCGTCTCGCGGGCCACGGCCTCGCGTGCCATCAACGGCGCCGAGAAGGTGAGCCCGCGGGCGCGCTCGGCGGTCGACGCCGCCGTCCGCGCCCTCGGCTACGCGCCCAACCCGGCCGCACGCAGCCTGGTCACCCGCCGCACCGACTCGGTCGCGTTGGTGGTGCCCGAGTCGGACGACGTGCTGTTCAGCGACCCGTTCTTCGCCCGCACGCTGAGCGGCGTGAGCCGGGTGCTCGGCGCCCGCGACCTGCAGCTGGTGATGCTGCTGGCCGGGCCCGGCGACGACGAGCAGCGGATGCTGCGCTACCTGCGCAACCGCCACATCGACGGCGCCATCGTGGTCTCGCACCACCGCAAGCACCAGCTGAGCGACCAGCTCGCCGGCATGGGGCTGCCGTGCGTGTTCGTCGGGCGGCCGTGGACCAGCATCGACCGCGTCGCCTACGTCGACACCGACAACGTCGCCGGCGGCAGCCAGGCCACCGAGGCGCTCATCGCCCGCGGCTGCCGGCGCATCGGCACCGTCGCCGGCCCCGCCGACATGACCGCCGGCGTCGACCGGCTGCGCGGCTGGCGCAGCGCGATGCGCGAGGCCGGGCTCGCCGACGACGCCGTCGTCCACGGCGACTTCACCGAGGCCGGCGGCGAGGCGGCCGCCGAGCAGCTGCTCGCCGAGCACCCCGACCTCGACGGCCTCGCCGTCGCCTCCGACCTCATGGCCGTCGGTGCGCTGCGCGCCCTCGCCCGGGCCGGACGCCGGGTGCCCGACGACGTGGCCGTCGTCGGCTACGACGACATCGGCGTCGCCGAGCGCACCTCGCCGCCGCTCACCACCGTGCACGCCCCCGTCGGCGACATGGCCGAGCAGGCCGCCCGGCTGCTGATCGAGCAGCTGGACGGCGGCCCGCGCGCCATGCGGATCGTCTTCCCGCCGTCCCTGGTGCGGCGCGAGAGCGCCTGAGGCCGCGCCGCCGTCCCCTCGCGCAGACGCTCGGGCCTGCTCGACCAGCGGCGTTCCCGGTGGTTGAGCAGCGAGGAACGAGCGTCGTCGAAACCACCGGCCCTGCACGAGAACGTTCGCCTCGAGGTCTCGAGGTCTCGAGGCTCGGCCGTGGCCGGCCTCGCACCTCGACCACCGTCAGACCGGCCGGCACGATGGTCGAGGTGCGAGGAGCGCTGGCGACGAGCCTCGAGACCCCCGGCCCTCCGTCGCGAGCGCTCGGGGGCGTCAGGCCGTCCGGACCGTCAGCAGGTCCTCGAGCCCGACCCGCCGGTAGAACTCCCGCCGCACCCGGTCGCCGACGGCGTTGACGGTCCCGGCGCCGTCGTCGGCCGGGTCGACGTGCACCCGGAACGGGCGGGTGCCGGGCGCCAGGCCCACCACGCGCGCGATCTCGGTGGCGACGACTCGCGGGTCGGCGTCGGGCGGCGACAGCTCGGCCAGCCGGGCGCCGACCTCGTCCATCAGCCCGGCGTACTCGGCCTCGTAGGCGGCCGCGACCTCGGTGTCGGCGGCGTGACCGGCGTTCGCGAAGTGGTTCGTGCCGCTGGTGAACGAGCCCGGCACGACGATCACCGTGTCGATGCCGAAGCGCGCCACCTCGGCGGCGTAGCTGACCGCGAGCGCGTCCTCGGCGGCCTTGGCCGCGAAGTACGGCGCCAGGTAGGGCGGCGTGCCGCCGCGCGTGCTCGACGACCCGACCCACACGAGCAGGCCGGAGCGACGCTCGCGCAGGTGCGGCAGCACCGCGCGGTTGACCCGCTGCGTCGAGAGCACGTTGACGTCGTAGGCCGCCGCGAGCTGCTCGACCGTGAACGCCTCGGTGGGGCCGAGCACCATGTGGCCGGCGTTGTGGACCACGACGTCGAGAGCACCGCTCTCGTCGAGCATCGTCGCGACCGCGGCGTCGACGGACGCCTGATCGCCGACGTCCATCTCGACCGGCCGCAGGTCGACGCAGTGCTCCTCGGCGAAGGCCAGGGCGTCGGCGGCGGCCGCGGCGTTGCGGCCGCCGACGTCGCGCATGCCGGCGTACACACGGTGCCCGTCGCGGGCGAGCTCGCGCACGGTCATGTCGCCGAACCCGCTGGAGGCGCCGGTGACGACGACGGTCTGCCCGCTCATGCGATGCCGCCGTTGACGTAGAGCACCTGGCCGTTGACCCACCGGCCGGGGCCGGCGAGGAACGCGACGAGCTCGGTGACGTCGTCGGGGGTGCCGAGCCGCTCGAGCGGCGGCGCCGCGGCGAGCCGGTCGACGACGTCCTGCGGCTTGCCGTCGAGGAACAGCGGGGTGGCCGTCGGCCCGGGCGCGACCGTGTTGACGGTGACGTCGCGGCCGCGCAGCTCGCGCGCCAGCACGAGCGTCAGCGCGTCGACGCCGCCCTTGGTGGCGGCGTAGGCGGAGTACTCCGGCAGCGCGAGCTTCACGACCGAGCTGGAGAAGTTGAGCAGCGCGCCGCCGTCGCGCACACGGCGCACGGTCTCGCGGCTGACGAGGAAGGTGCCGCGCAGGTTGGTGCGCACCATGCGGTCGAAGTCGTCGACGTCGAACGAGGCGATCGGCGAGAGCAGCATGATGCCGGCGGTGTTGACGACGACGTCGACGCCGCCGTACGCCGCCTCGGCCTCGTCGAACAGGCGCGCGACGTCAGCCTCGTCGCCGAGGTCGCCGCGCACCGCGGTGGCGGTTCCGCCCGCCTCGGTGACGGCGGTGACGGCCTCCTGGGCGCGCTCCTCGCTGCCGGAGTAGGCGACGACGACGGCGAGGCCGTCGGCGGCGAGCCGCTCGACGACGGGGCGGCCGATGCCGCCCGATCCTCCGGTGACGATCGCGACGCGGGACGGGGTGGTCATGGGTCCTCCTGGGTTCGTTGGCGGGTGGGTGCGGGTGGGTGCGGGTGGGTGCCGGTGGGTCAGACCTCGGCGTCGGCGGCGTAGGCCGCCTCGCGCCGGGTCTCGAACCCGGCCAGCCGGTCGCGCACGGCGCCGGTGACGAGCTCGTAGGCGTCGGAGTTGACGAGCAGCCGCAGCGGCGGGTCGTCGGCCAGCGCGGCCTCGATGGTGGCGTGGGCGACGCCCGACTGGCTGGCCGGCATCTGCTCGACCGGCGGCGGGGCGGTGTCGGCCGGTCCGCCGACGTACGGCGCGCTCGGCGCCACGCGCTCGGCGGCGTCGTAGAAGCTGGTGCGCACCATGCCGGGCTCGACCAGGACCGTGCGGACGCCGAACGGTGCGACCTCCGCGGCCAGCGCCTCGAGGTAGCCCTCGATGCCCCACTTCGTGGCGTGGTAGATCCCGAAGCCGGGGAACGTCAGGTGCCCGCCCATGCTCGACATCTGCACGAGCGTGCCGCCGCCCTGCTCGCGCAGGTGCGGGACGACGCGCCGGGCCAGCTGGATCGCCGCGGTCAGGTTGGTGTCGATCGAGCGCTGCACCTGGTCGTCGGTGAGGTCCTCGGCGGCCCCCATCACGCCGAAGCCGGCGTTCGAGACCACGACATCGACGCGACCGGCCTCGGCCCAGGCGGCGTCGACCACCTCGGAGAGCCGGCCGGTGTCGGTGACGTCGAGCCGGTGCCGCAGCAGCCGGTCGCCGTGCTGCGCCGCGAGGTCGTCGAGCTGCTCGGGACGCCGCAGGGTCGCGACGACGCGGTGCCCGCGGGCCAGCAGCTGCTCGGTCAGCTCGCGGCCGATGCCGCGCGACGCGCCGGTGATCAGCCAGGTCTTCGTGCTCTCGTCCATGGCTCCACCCTCCGCCGGTCGAGCCATGCGCACAAGCGAGGATCACGCACAGCAGCCATGCACTGAGCGCATGGCAGTTGCTAGGGTGCGGCCGTGCCCGACCTCACGCTCGCCGGGCTGCACGTCGTCCTCGAGGTGGCGCGCAGCGGCTCCTTCACCGCGGCCGCCGACGAGCTCGGCTACACGCAGTCGGCGGTCTCGCGCCAGGTCGGCGCGGTCGAGGCGGCGGTCGGCAGCCCGGTCTTCGAGCGGCGTCCGCGCGGCGTCGCCCTCACCGAGGCCGGACAGGTGCTGGCGCGGCACGCCCGGCGGGTGCTCGACCAGCTGGCCGCGGCCGAGCTCGAGATCGCCGGCCTGCGCGACCGGCTGGCCGGGCGGCTCGTCGTCGGCGCCTTCCCGGTCGCGGCCGCCACCTGGGTGCCGCGCACGATCGCCCGGCTGCGCGAGGCGCACCCGGGCCTCGCCGTCGAGCTGCGCGAGGCGGGCAGCCCGGCCCAGCTGCGCCAGCTGCAGCGCGGCCGCATCGAGGTGGCCGTCGTCGCCCGCGGGGCCGGACTGCCCGCCCACGACCTGGCGCCGCTGCGCGCCGAGACGCTCTCGCGCGGGCGGTTCGGCGTCGCCGTGGCCGACGCCCACCCGCTGGCCCGACGCAGCGAGGTCGAGGCCGACGACCTCGCCGACGAGCCGTGGGTCGCGGGCGCGGGCGAGGGCCCGCAGTTCGGGGCCTGGCCGACCCTCGCCGAGCCGCGCATCGCGTTCCGCGTGCCCAGCTGGACGACGCGCCTCGGCCTGGTCGCCGCCGGCCTCGGCGTCACCCTCGTGCCGGCCGCGTCGGCCGCCATCGTGCCGCGCGGCGTCACCTGGGTGCCGATCCGCGACCCGCAGCTCGAGGTCGACCGCGAGACGGTGGTGGTCACCGCGCCGGAGCGCAGCCCGGGCGCCGAGGCGTTCGTGCGGGCGCTGCACGAGGTGGCGGCCGAGGGCACGCTCGAGCCTGGGTGAGGCTCAGGCGCTGAGCGCCCCCAGGATCGCGTCGTAGCGCGACCGCGGGTCCTGCGTCAGCCCGGCCTTGACGAACCGCGCCCAGTCGTCGCCGAGCACCTCGCGCTCACCCGACTCGACGGCGTCCAGGGCGGCGTTCGCGAGCACCGCCGGCGACAGCTTGGGCGCGTCGAACCCACGCACCATGTCGGTGTCGACCAGACCCATGTGGACGGCGACCACGTGCGTGCCCTGACCGGCCAGCTCGAGCCGGGTGCTGTCGCTGAGCTGCCACGCCGCGGCCTTCGAGGCCGAGTAGGCGCCGCTGCCCGGGGTGGCGAACCACGAAAGCGCCGAGACGAGGTTGACGATGGCGCCGCCGCCGTTCGCGGCGAGCACGGGCGCGAAGGCGCGCGTGGTGCGCAGCGGGCCGAAGAAGTTGGTCTCCATCTCGCGACGGATCTCGGCCTCGTCGCCGGTGACGAGCGGGGTGCCGGTCGAGATGCCCGCGTTGTTGACCAGCAGCGTGACGTCGCCCGCCGCGGCTGCCGCCGCGCGCACCTGCACGTCGTCGGTGACGTCGAGCTCGAGCGGGTGCACGCCGTCCGCCCGGATCGTGCCGATGTCGCGCGCGGCGGCGTACACCTTGGCCGCACCCCGACGCTTCAGCTGCTCGACGAGCTGCGCGCCGATGCCGCGATTGGCTCCCGTGACGAGTGCGACGGCCCCGTTGATCTCCATGACGACCTCATTCTGTAGCGATCACTATTGATTGACGTGACGACGCTAGCACGTTCTGTAGCGATCACTACGGTATGCTCGGTCACATGGCCGGCCGACCCCGCAGCTTCGACCGCGACACCGCGCTCGCGGTGGCGGTCGAGCAGTTCTGGCGGCACGGCTACGACGAGACGTCGATCGCCTCGCTCACCGCCGCCATGGGCGTCACACCGCCCAGCCTCTACGCCGCCTTCGGCGACAAGCACCGGCTCTTCGAGGAGGCCTCGGCGCTCTACTTCGCGCGCACCTGCGAGGGCGTCGACCGGGCGATGGCCCTGCCGGGCGCCCGCGACGCGGTCGCCCGCATGCTCGACGACACCGCCCGCGCCCACGCCGCCCCGGGCACCCCGCCCGGCTGCATGCTGCTCACCGAGCCGCGCCTGGCCGCCCAGCGCGACGCCGTCCAGGCCACCATCGTCGAGCGCCTCGACCGCGGCGTGCGCGACGGCGACCTGCCGCCCGGCACCGACACCACCGCCCTCGCCCGGTTCCTGGTCGCGGTCATGCGCGGGATGTCGGGCCACGCCCGCGACGGCGGCACCCTCGATGAGCTGCTCGGCATCGCGGCGTCCGCCCTCGCGGCCCTGCCGTCACCGGCCCCGTCGGCCCAGCACCCGTCTGCCTAGGCTGGCGCGCGACCAGCCACGCCGACACGGGAGTCTCGACCATGCGCGACGTCAAGCAGCAGACGGTGACCTTCGACCTGCCCCCCGACCACGTCTTCCAGGCCGCCCTGGGCGTCGTCCAGAACGACAAGGCGTCCACGGTGCTGGCGGTGCACAACGGCGGTCGCAAGCTGGTTGTCCGTCAGAAGGCGAAGATGTCGAACCCGAAGTTCGTGCAGGTCTACGTGGAGCCGACCGCCGGACCCAGCCACCTGCACGTGCAGGTGGGCTCCGACGACCGGTCGTCCAGGGCGCTCATGGACGGACGCGCCAACCAGAAGGCCCTCGGCCGCTTCATCGAGGACGTGCAGGGCGCGCTCGACGGCAGCCGCCCGGCGCCGGTCACCCCCGTGCCGGACCACTTCATGCAGAAGAAGAGCCAGGTGCCGTGGGTCGACCCGAACACCGACCCCGACATCGAGCTGGGCGGCTCCTTCAAGGCGATGTACGGCCTGTAGACCGGCCCTCTCCCGGGGAGAGACATCCGCCCTTGCCTCTCCCGGTGGGCGAGCGACCACGCTCGAGGGCCTGGACACCGACACCCACATCACCCAGCAGCTCCCCGCCACGATCCGGGCCTTCCTCGAGGCCCAGACCGCGCGGGACGAGAAGCGAGCCCTCCCGCTCCTGGCCGAGGACGCCGTCATCGTCGACGTCGCCGACGGCGGCGAGGAGTTCCGCGGCGAGGACGGCCTGCGGCGCTTCGTCGTCGAGGCCGGCACCGAGTTCACCTACACCACCGAGATCACCGACATCCGGCAGGACGGCGAGGTCTGGGTGGTGCGCCACCACCTCGACGGCGACTTCCCCGGCGGCCAGGTCGACCTCGACTACCGCTTCACGCTCGACGGCGACCGGATCAGCCGGCTGGACGTCGTCCTGCCCTGACCGGCGAGCGGGAACGACCCAGGCTTCGCCTCGCGGACGGGCCCTGCCCACCTGCAGGGATCCGAGGCCCCGTGTCAGACGCTGCCCGCGATCCAACCCGGCGCGTCGGGGCGCACCGGGTCGTCACCGACGAGGAGAGCGAGCAGCTCCTCGAGGTGCGCCAGCTCGTCTCGGCCGAGTCGACGCTCCCACTGCGCACGCAGGTCGTCGAAGACCTGCTCCCCCACCGCCAGCACCCGGTGACCCTCCTCGCTGACGCGCAGCACCATGCGTCGCCCGTCGACGGGGTCGTCGGCACGCTCGACCCAACCGCGCTCGACGAGCACCGTGATCGTGCGCAGCGCAGCCTGCTTGGACACCGCCAGACGACGGCCGAGGTCGGAGGCGTTCGACGCGCCCGCGTCGATGGCCCGCATCGCGTAGTCGTGGGTCGGCGTCACGTCGTACCCCCGGACAGCCAACTCCTCGATCGCGACGCCCACCAGGCGGCGGTACCCACCCAGCAGCAGCAGGGCCAGCTCAGCTCCCGAGCGTGACATGGCGGCAGCCTAGGTGCTCCGCGAGATCGACAACAACATTGTCGTGATAGACAATGTCATTGTCGAGTTCACCCTGAGGAGAGCCCATGCACCTGAACCATCACCACACCAGCCTCGCCGCCACCGAGCTGCACCACGTGAGCGCCGGCGAGTCCGGTTCGCCCGTGCTGCTCGTGCACGGCTTCCCCGAGAGCTGGTGGGCGTTCCACCGGCTGATCCCCCTGCTCGCCGAGCACCACCGCGTCGTCGCCGTCGACCTGCGCGGCTTCGGCGACTCCGCGGTCGCCGGACCCGACCACGACAGCGCGACGGCGGCCGAGGACCTGCATCAGCTCCTCCGGCACCTCGACCTGGGACCGGTCCACCTGCTGTGCCAGGACGTCAGCGGCGGCGTGGCGTACCGCCTGGCGCACGCGCACCCGGACGACGTCCGCAGCCTGACCGCCGTCGAGGCGGGCCTGGCGGGATTCGGGCTCGAGGGCTTCGCCGACGTCACCCACGGCGGGTCGTGGCACATCGGGCTGCTGGCCGCTCCGCCCGCCGTCGCCGAGCTGTTGCTCACCGGCCACGAGCGCGAGCTGCTGGGACAGTGGGCCTTCCCGACCATGACCACGGTCGCCGACGCGGTCACCGCCGACGACGTGGCCGAGATGGCCCGCGGCTACGCACGCCCCGGCGGTTGGCGCGGCGCCATGGGCCTCTACCGCTCGCTGCTGCGCGAGGGTGACGAGCTCAGGTCCATGCGCGACCAGCGCCGGCTCGACCTCCCCGCGCTCGCCGTCGGTGCCTACGGCGGCGGTTTCACCGCGGCGACCCTCGGTGAGGTCGTGGCTGGGGAGGTCACCACGGTCGAGCTGGCCGGCGTCGGGCACCACGTCGCCCTCGAGGCGCCCGCCGCGTTGGCCGACGTAGTGCTCGACTTCCTGCGATCGGTCGATGGTCCGGCCGCGCCGCAGTGAGTCGGAGGGCTGGGACCCTGCCCTACTCGCTGGACGCCGCACGGTGGCATCGCCTCGGGCCGAACGGCCGTCGGATCGCGTCGAACGAGCGGACGCGTGTGGCACGTATTGCTCTGCGCGCCTGTAGGGATTCGAACCCCAAACCTTCTGATCCGTAGTCAGATGCTCTATCCGTTGAGCTACAGGCGCTCGTCGCTGGGCGACCCGGCGAGGATAGCCGACCCCGTGGGGGCCTCACCAATCCGTAGCCGGGCCGCCCGGCACGGGCCGGATCAGCCGGCGACGGCGATCTCGTTCGGGGTGGCGTCGAGGGTGGCGGTGGTGAGCACCTCGCCGGTGGTCAGGTCGACGGCGTGGACGGCGTCCGCGGCGGGCTCGGTGACGTAGGCGACGTCACCGTGCACGCGCAGGGTGGGGTGGGGGTCCTGCCACTCCGCGGGGCCCTCCCACGGCTCGATGACCGGGTAGGCGTCGACGAGCTCACGCGTCTCGGGGTCGAGCACGTGGAGCGAGCCGTCGGTGGCGAGCACGTAGGCGAGGTCGCCCGGGCCCCGGGCGACGTCGCGGAAGGTGTACTCCACGCCGTCGGGCAGCGGGACGACGTCGAGCGTGGCCGCGTCGGTGTCGATGACGGTGACGGCCTCGAGCAGGTAGCCCTCGGCGTCCGGGTCGGTCTTGTAGTCGCCGACGACGAGCGGGCTGGTCTCGCTGACCCACGCGTTGCCCATGCGGCCGTAGGGGTCGGGCGCGTCGAGCTTGGTGAACTCGCCGTCGCGGTAGAGCAGGGCGCCGTCCTCGCAGCCGAAGACGACCGCCTCGTCGGCGGCGGTGCCCTCGCCGTGGATGTCGGGGCACTCGTCGCTCTCGGCGACGGTCGCGCCGTCGGCGTCGAGGGCCACCGCGCCGCTGCGGCTCTCGTCGTCGCCGACCGTGGTGAGGAAGGTGCCGTCCTCGAGCACGATCGAGACGCCGTGGTGGGCCTCGGTGCCCTCGACGGTCTCGGTGGGTGCGTCGTCGCCCTCGGCCAGGTCGGCGCTCTCGAGGATCGTGGTGTCGCTGGTGCCGTCGGCGTAGAGCACGGTGCGACCGGCGTGGGTGACGACGTGGCCGGGGGTGTCGGCCTCGAAGACGGTGTCGGTGAGCACGGCGTCGCCGCCGTCGGTGCCGGCGCCGGTGTCGAGCAGCTGGAAGCCGTCAGCCACCGTGACCATCACGTGGCGGCCGTCGCCGGCCGGGTTGAGGCGGGTGAACTCCTCGGAGTCCAGGTCGGCGACGACGTCGAGGCTCTGCCCGTCGAGCACCATCACCCCGCCCTCGTACGAGACCGCCAGGCGCGGTCCGGTCGTGGACGACGCCGCGCGGCTGGCGTCGTCGCCGCCCGCCTCGTCGTCCTCGCCCGAGGAGCAGGCGGCCAGGCCGAGCAGCACGGCGGGGGCCAGTGCCACCAGGGCGGCCCCCCGGATCTGGTTGGAGCGCATCGTTCGTTCCCTCTCGTCGTTCATCGGTGGGTGGTGCCCGTCGGCCTTGTCAGGCGAGACCGGCGGCGATGCGCTCGGCGTTGACGCGCATCAGCGTCAGGTAGTCCTCCGCGCCGCCACCGGGCTCGGTGAGCGACTCGGTGAACAGCGGCAGGACGTCGACCTCGACGTCGGCCTCCTCGGCCAGCGCCCGCACCAGCCGGTCGGGCGACGACGACTCGGCGAAGACCGCGCCGACGCCGGTGGTCTCGATCGCGGTGACCAGGTCGGCGAGGTCGGAGGCGCTGGGTGCGGCGAGCGTGGTGCCGCCGGGGATGACGGCGCCCACGACCTCGAAGTCGTAGCGCTGCGCCAGGTAGCCGAAGACGTGGTGGTTGGTCACCAGCGCGCGCCGCTCGGCGGGGATGGCCTCGAAGGTGCGGGTCAGCTCGGCGTCGAGCTCGCGCACCCGCCCGAGGTAGGCCTCGGCCTGCGCGCGGACAGCGTCGGCGTCGACGCCGTCCAGCTCGACGAGCGCGGCCTCGAGGCCCTCGACGACGTCGACCATGCGGGCGGGGTCGGTCCAGAAGTGCGGGTCGGGGGTGCCGGCGGCATCGCCCTCGGCGTAGTCGAGCACCTCGATCACCTCGCCCGCCACGAAGGTCGGCACGCCCTCGTCGGCCGCGGCGTCGAGGTGCTGCTGGAGCCCCTCCTCGAGGCCCAGGCCGTTCGAGACGACCAGGTCGGCGCCCTGCATCCGTCCGGCCTCCCGCGCCGAGATCTCGAAGGAGTGCGGGTCGGCGTTGGGCCGCATCAGGACGACGACCTCGGCCTCGTCGCCGACGACCTGCTCGACGACGTCGCCCAGGATGTTGGTCGAGACGACCACGAGCGGCCGGCCGTCGTCGTCGGCCGCGCAGCCAGCGCCGGTCAGCGCGCCGACCGCCAGCACCACGAGCGCGACCCCGCGCCGCAGGGCGCTCACCGGCCGGTCCCGGCGAGCAGCAGCGGCGGGGTCGGCGTCCGGAAGGTGCGGGCGACCCGGGCGTCGTCGGCGAAGTCGATCTCGTGCAGGCGGCGCTCGGCCGGGGCGCTGAGGTAGGCGCGCTGCTGGTCGACGACCAGGGTCGGGACGCCGACGCCGTCGCGCAGCGAGCGGCCCGCGAGCGGGCCGGTGGTGGCGAGCAGGTCGCCGCTCCCGCCGTCGATCACCGCGACGCGGCCGTCGGTGGTCAGGCCGACCACGTGCTCGTCGTCGTCGTCGACCGCGGTCACCTGCGCCAGCGGCACCGGCGCGTCGAGCAGCCGCCACGACTCCTCGCGGGTGTCGAGCAGCCAGACGCGGCCGGCGTCCGCGAGCCCGGCGACGGTCGGGCGGCCGTCACGGCCGGCGAAGGACGTCGGCGCGGGGGCGTCGGCGCGGGGCGGCAGGTCGATGCGCCGCACCTGCAGCACGTCGTCCTCCACCGTGGCCAGCAGCGCGCCGTCCGCACACCCGACGACCGCCCCGACCCGGGTGGTGACGGTGCTCGCGGCGTGGCGGCACGGGTGCTCCTCGCCCGTCGGCCGGCCCTCGGCGTCGAGGACGACGACCCGCGCGGCCCGGCCCGTGGGGCCCGGCTCGGTCAGCAGCGCGGCGTCCCCGACCGGCACGAGCATGCCGTCGTGCGGCGCGACGTCGAGCCGGTAGCGCTCGACCACCTCGCCGTCGGCCAGCGCCCCGGTGTCGAGCATCACCGCCTCGCCCGAGCCGAAGAACAGCCCGCTGCCGCCGCTGGTGGACGACGACGTGGTCGCGACCGTCACCGGGCCGCGGCCGACGACGCGGCCGACCTGGCGCGGCTCGGCGCGGTAGTAGTGGAAGTGGTCGACGTGGTCCCAGGTCCACACGCCGCTGTCGACGACCTCGACGCCGCGCGGGGTCTGCGCGAACACGAAGCGACCGTCGGTGTGCACGGCCCGCGCGCGACCGAGGTCGGCCAGGTCGGTGGCGGTCTCGTCGAGCAGGTCGAGGTGCCGGACGACGCCGGCCCGGTCGATCGTCGTCAGCCCGAGGGGTGGCTCGTCGACCTCGACCGCACCGGCGACCTCGCCGTGGTCGTCGGACGCCGACGCGGCGGGCCCGTCGGGCGGCGCGCTCGAGGCGGGCGGCTCGTCGGCGCCGCAGCCGGCGACGGCGAGCGACGTGGCGAGGGCGAGGGCGGGCACGGCCGCGAGACGGGTGGGCACGGGGGTCTCCAGACGGATCGGGGTCAGACGGCGGGCTGGCCGGCGTGCTCGGGCCGGCGCGGCGTCGTCCGCCGCGGCCGGACGGCACTGCGCAGCAGCCACGACACGACGGCGAGGGCGATGGCGACGAGGGCGATCGAGGAGCCGGCCGCGGTGGCGCCGTACCAGCTCAGCAGGAGGCCGCCGAGCACCGCGACCACGCCGATCACGGCGGCGAGCGCCATCGTCGTGGGGATGCGGCGGGTCCAGTGCGAGGCGGCCACGGCGGGCGCCAGCAGCAGCCCGACGACGAGCAGCGAGCCGACCGCCTGGTACGAGACGACCACCGCGAGCGTCACCAGACCGACCAGCAGCCCCTGCGCGAGCGTGGGCCGCAGCCCGAGGACGGCGGCCACCCGCGCGTCGAGGGCCAGCGCGACCAGCGGGCGGTGCGCGACCGCCGCCAGCACCAGCCCGACCACCGTCGCCACGGCCAGCACGACGAGGTCGTCGTCCGAGATGGCCAGGACGTCGCCGAACAGCACCGCGGTGGCGTCGGTGGCGAAGGTGCCCGAGTGCGAGATCACCACGACGCCGAGCGCGAGCATGCCGACGAACAGCAGGCCGATGCTGGTGTCGTAGGACAGCCGGCCGCGCCGCTGCAGCAGACCGAGGACGACGCTCATGGCGCCCGCGCTCGCCGCCGCGCCGAGCAGCACCGGCAGGCCCGCGATCGTCGCGACCGCGACGCCGGGGAGCATCCCGTGCGCCAGGGCCTCGCCCAGGAAGGCCATGCCGCGCACCACGACCCACGTGCCGACCACGCCGCACAGCACGGCGACCAGGCCGCCGCCCAGCGCGGCGCGCTGCACGAGGTCGAGGGCGAAGGGTTCGGCGAGCCAGGACACGATCCGGGACGCTAGCGTTACTGCGAATGATTCTCAACACGAGTAGGGCGGTAGCGTGCCGGGGTGACCACCTCCCACCAGCCCGCCGCCCTGCTCGAGCGGGTGGACGTCGTCCTCGACGGCCACCCCGCGCTGGTCGGCGTCGACCTCGCCGTGCCCGCCGGGCGTCTGACCGTGCTCACCGGACCGAACGGCGCCGGCAAGTCGACGCTGTTGGAGGTGATCGCCGGCACGCGGCCGGTGACGGCCGGCCGGGTGCGTCGTGACGTCGACCGGGTCGCCTTCGTGCCGCAGCGCGCCGCGACGTCGGACCGGCTGCCGGTCACCGTGCGCGAGGTGGTCACGGTCGGCGCGTGGGGCGAGGCCGGCCTCTGGCGGCCCGTCGGACGCGACAGACGACGCCGCGTGGCCGAGGCCCTCGACCTGCTCGGCCTGGGGCCGCTGGCCCGTCGTCCCTTCGGCGAGCTCTCCGGTGGCGAGCGGCAGCGCACGCTCCTCGCCCAGGGCCTCGCCCGCGGCGCCGACCTGCTGCTGCTCGACGAGCCCACCACCGGCCTGGACGCCGCCACGTCCGAGCGCATCCGCGACGCCGTGGTCGCCCAGGTCGCCCGCGGCATCACCGTCGTCGGCGTCAGCCACGACCCGGCCGTCGTCGCGCTCGCCGACCACCGGGTCGAGCTGAGTGAGGGCCGCCTCGTCGACGCACCCACCCCACCCGCTCGGCAAGGAGCCCCGGCGGACGACCCCTCGACCGGCTCGACGGACGCGGGTCGGCACAACGTCGGCCGCCCAGCAGAAATCTCGCGCACCGGATGAGAGTTTTGCCTGGTCAGACGGCAAAAGCGGCCTGAAACGAGGGCTCTGTGATCTGGGCCACGACCCTTGGCACGATCCAATTCAGAAGCCCGATCGGGGTGGCTAGCCTCGCGAAATCAGTCGCCGGCAACGACGTCGGGCGAGCCACCGCAGGAGGCCGCAACGCGGCCCCACCGCGAGGAGGACACCGATGACCGCTACCCAGGATCGCGCGACCAGCAGCTCCCCCACGACCCACCAGGGCGTGCTCGACTTCGTCGCCGAGGTCGCCGCCCTCACCCAGCCCGACCGCGTGCACTGGTGCACCGGCTCGGACGAGGAGTGGGGCGAGATCACCGACGCGCTGGTCGCCACGGGCACCTTCACCCGCCTCGACCCCGCGCTGAAGCCCAACAGCTTCCACGCGGCGTCCGACCCCACCGACGTCGCCCGGGTCGAGGACCGCACCTACATCTGCTCGGTCGCCGAGCGCGACGCCGGACCCACCAACAACTGGATGGACCCGCGCGAGATGAAGGACATCATGCGCGGCCTGTACGCCGGCTCGATGCGCGGCCGCACGATGTACGTCATCCCGTTCGTCATGGGCCACCTCGACGCCGAGAAGCCGATGTTCGGGGTCGAGGTCACCGACTCGGCCTACGTGACGGCGTCCATGCGCGTCATGGCCCGCATGGGCACCGACGTGCTGCGCCGCATGGAGGAGACCGGCGCCGAGTTCGTGCACGCCGTCCACTCCGTCGGCCACCCGCTCGAGGCCGGCCAGGACGACGTCGCCTGGCCGTGCAACGACACCAAGTACATCGTGCAGTTCCCCGAGGAGCGCGCGATCTGGTCCTACGGCTCCGGCTACGGCGGCAACGCCCTGCTCGGCAAGAAGTGCTACGCGCTGCGCATCGCCTCGGCCATGGCCCGCGACGAGGGCTGGCTCGCCGAGCACATGCTCATCCTCAAGCTCACCAGCCCGCAGGGCAGCGTGAAGTACGTCGCCGCCGCCTTCCCGAGCGCCTGCGGCAAGACCAACCTCGCGATGCTCGAGCCCACCATCCCCGGCTGGAAGGTCGAGACGCTCGGCGACGACATCGCCTGGATGCGCATCGGCGACGACGGCCGGCTGTGGGCGGTCAACCCCGAGTTCGGCTTCTTCGGCGTCGCCCCGGGCACCAACCGCCACACCAACCCCCACGCGATGCGCACCATCGACAAGGGCAACTCGGTCTTCACCAACGTCGCGCTCACCGAGGACGGCGACGTGTGGTGGGAGGGCCTGGAGAACCCGCCGGCCCGCGCGACGTCGTGGAAGGGCGAGGAGTGGACGCCGGAGTCCGACTTCCCCTCCAGCCACCCCAACAGCCGCTACTGCACCCCGATCAAGCAGTGCGACATCCTCGCGCCCGAGTACGACGACCCGCGCGGCGTCCCGATCGACGCCATCCTGTTCGGCGGGCGCCGCAAGACCACCGTCCCGCTGGTCTTCGAGGCGCGCGACTGGGCCCACGGCACCTTCCTCGGCGCCACGCTGTCGAGCGAGACCACCGCCGCGGCCACCGGTGCGGTCGGCGTCGTGCGCCGCGACCCGATGGCGATGCTGCCCTTCATCGGCTACAACGCCGGCGACTACCTCGGCCACTGGATCGACGTCGGCAAGCAGAACGACGCCGCCAAGCTGCCGCGCATCTTCTACGTCAACTGGTTCCGCCGCGACGACGAGGGCGGGTTCCTGTGGCCCGGCTTCGGCGAGAACAGCCGCGTGCTGAAGTGGGTCGTCGAGCGCATCGAGGGCACCGCCGCCGCCGAGGAGACCCCGATCGGCCACGTGCCGGCCCCGGGCTCGCTCGACGTCGACGGCCTCGACCTCACCGACGACGACCTCGCCCGCGCGCTCGCCGTCGACCCCGACGAGTGGCGCGCCGAGGTGCCGCAGATCCAGGAGTGGTTCGAGAAGTTCGGCGACGACCTGCCCGCCGTCCTCTGGACCGAGCTCGACACCCTCAAGGCGCGCCTGGACGACGCCGCCGAGGGCCGCTGAGCACGGCAACCGACCAACTGGGCCTCGCACGTCGCCCACGGTGGCTACCGTGGGCGACGTGACCCACGGCCCCGACGAGCGCGCGCTCTTCGAGTCCCAGGCCGCCGACCTCTACGACGCCGTCCTGGCAGCCGAGGGCATCGCCACCGACGACCCGCGGCTGGCGGACGACGCCCCCGAGCGCCCGGCGTTCGACCTGCTCGTCGACCTCGGGCTGGTGCAGCTGGACGCCGTCAGCGGCACCTGGATGCCGGAGGACCCCAGCACCGTGCAGTCGCGCGTGGTCTCGCCGCTGAGCCAGCAGGCGACCCAGCTGCTGGAGGAGTCGACGCACTGGGCGCGGGTCTTCGGCTCGCTCAGCCAGTCGTGGCGCCGCTCACCGATGTCGGAGGCCCGCGGGCCGTTCACCTACCTGCACCTCGGTGCGATCGGGCCGTTCCTCGACGGCCTGGTGGCCGAGGCGGAGGAGGAGATGCTCACCGCGCAGCCGCAGTCGGGGCGCGACGCGCCGTCCATCGCCGCGGCGGCCCTGCGCGACATCGCGATGCTCGAGCGGGGCGTCGCCCAGCGCACGCTCTACCAGCACAGCGCGCGGCGCAGCACCGTGACGATGAAGTACGTCTCGGCGGTCACCGCCCGCGGTGCCGAGGTGCGCACCCTCGACGAGTTCTTCCACCGGATGATCGTCATCGACCGGCGGGTGGCCGTCATCCCGGCCAGCGACGACTACAAGAGCGCCGTGGTGGTGCGCGAGCCGTCGGTGGTGGCGTTCCTCGCCGACGTCTTCGACCGCTCCTTCGAGCGGGCGCGGCCGTTCGTGAACCGCGAGTCGACCACGCTGCGCAACATCGCCGGCGAGCAGCGGGCGATGACGATCCGGATGCTCGTGGAGGGCCACTCCGACCCGGTGAGCGCCAAGCGGCTCGGCGTCAGCCCGCGCACCTACGCCGGCTACGTGGCCGACCTCAAGAGCGAGTACGACGCCGAGACGCGCTTCCAGCTCGGCTACGCGATGGGACGGGCCGGCGTGACCGGCCAGGAGGCCGTCGAGGACGACTGAGAGCGGGCGTCCGTGGGGACGTTCGCGTCGGGTGCCCTTCGACAGGCTCAGGGTCCGTGCCGGTGCGTTCGCGTTGACGATGCGGGGTCTCGAGGCTCGGCCGTGGCCGGCCTCGCACCTCGACCACCGTCATCCCACGATGGTCGAGGTGCGAGGAGCCCTGGCGACGAGCCTCGAGACCTCCGGCCGTCCGTG
The DNA here is from genome assembly GCF_039543705.1 of Nocardioides marinquilinus. Taxonomy (NCBI): domain Bacteria; kingdom Bacillati; phylum Actinomycetota; class Actinomycetes; order Propionibacteriales; family Nocardioidaceae; genus Nocardioides; species Nocardioides marinquilinus. The sequence goes on along the minus strand of NZ_BAABKG010000001.1, from coordinate 378,386 downwards.
GGGACGTTCGCGTCGGGTGCCCTTCGACAGGCTCAGGGTCCGTGGGCTGCGTTCGCGTTGACGATGCGGGGTCTCGAGGCTCGGCCGTGGCCGGCCTCGCACCTCGACCACCGTGTAGGCCCGCGGACGACGTCGGTGGCAAGCAACGACCGAGCGACCCGCGGTGCGGGTCGCTCGATCGTGGTTCGGGGGTTCTGAGGGGTCAGGCGGTCAGCACTGACCGCCGCAGCCCCAGCCGGAGTCGGCGAAGCGGTAGGAGACCGCACCGCTCGTGCGGGACGCCGCCAAGCCGGCGGTGTTGTCGGTCTCGGTGTCGCCGGAGTCGTCGGACGGCGGCTCGGGGGCCTCGGTGGCGCAGGGACCGCCGCAGCCCCAGCCGGAGTCACCGGCGAAGGCGGGGGTGGACATGCCGGCCAGGGAGGCGCCGAGCGCGGCCGCAGCGGTGGCCAGGCCGGCCTTGCGAACGAACGTCATGGGATGAGCACCTTCTCGTCTCGGGTCCACGGAATGACCCGTCGTGAGCATTGTCGAGCCGGGGCCGGGTCCTGTCAGACGATTCCCGCTGCAGGTTCGTGCAATCGCGATGACCTGCACCAGATTGCAGTACTCGGCTGCCTCACACCCTAACGGGTGGGCCTGCGACCCGCCAGGGGCCGACCGGGTGGCTGCCGGCGGCCCGACCACCCCGCAGACGCAGGATCCGGTGCCCGCCACGGGGGCGAGCACCGGACCTGTCGAACGCGGAGGCGGCGGGATTTGAACCCGCGAGAGGAGGATCACTCCTCAACCCGCTTAGCAGGCGGGCGCCATAGACCGGACTAGGCGACGCCTCCTCGCTGCGTACCGTACAAGGCCCGTGGCGGGCGCGGCCAATCAGATGCGGTCAGATCGCCGCGCGCTCCAGCCGGGCCCGCACCTCGTCGGCGAACCGCTCGCGGTCGGTGGCCAGCATCGCCACCGGGATCGAGGTCGCCGCGCCGTCGTGACGGCGCAGCACCACGCAGGCGATGCCGTGCGGGGACGCCGCCGCGGCCGACTCGACCTCGGTCCACCGGCCCCGCGTCACGCCGGCGCCGCGCACCATGCGCACGTGGTAGCCGACGTCGTCGAGGCGGACGACGTAGCGCCGGCGCAGCCAAGTGGCCGCACCGAGCACGGCGAGGACGCCGACCACCCCGACCACCACGACGACCACGGCCGGCCACGACAGCGCCCAGGCCAGCACCGCGACCAGCAGCACGACCACCGCGGTGACCACGACGCCGAAGCCGACCAGCCGCGCCGCGAAGGCCGGGGCCAGCCGGTAGGTGGCCACGCCGGCGGGGCGCGGGGCGGGGTCGGGCGGGGCGTCGTCCACGCCTTCATCGTCGCGCACCCGCCCCCACGCCGGGCACGGGCCTTGCCCCGGTGGCCGGTGCGGCAGGATGCTTCGTGGTCGGGGTCACACGCAGGTCACAGGCAGGTCAGCAGTCTCGGGAGGTCGGAGGGCACGATGGCGGCAGCAGCGGACGTCGAGGTGGCGTTGCGCCGGCTGGCGGCTGCCAACGACCTGCCCCGGCGCGAGGGGGCGGCGCTCGGCGGCTGGCGCTGGACGCTGCGGCAGCGGCTCACCGCGGTGCGCGACGCGCTGCTCGCCGAGCACGACGTCCACGCCGGTGACGGCTGGCTCGCGGCCCGCGGCGGCGCGGCGATCCGCGAGCGGCACGCGCTGCTGACGCGGCTCGGCGTCCTCGGCTCGCGCGCGCTCGAGGACGCCGACGTGGGGGCGGTGCGTGCCGAGGTGGCGCGGCTCGTCGTCGACGTGCACCACCACGTGCAGCGCATGCGCGACCTGGCCTACGACGAGGTCGAGCTCGAGCTCGGCGGCTCGGAGTAGCCGCGCCCGCGCGTGCGGGTGTGGTCGGATGACGCCATGGCGCGGGTGTGGCGGCGGACCCATCTGGGGTCGGAGGCCGACCGCGCCACCTTCCGCACCCTGCACCAGGCCTCGCTCGCCTCGCCGGCGCTGCGCGAGGGCCTGACGGCGAGCAGCGCCGAGCGGGCCGTGCGGCACCTGCGCGCGCTGCTCGGCACCCCGGCGCTCGCCCTCACCGACACCGCCGACTGCCTGGCCTGGGACGGCGGCTCGTCCCACCACGCCGCGCAGCTGCCCGGGCTGATCGCGACCACGCTCGAGCGCGGCCGCACCCGGCACGTCGAGCGCGGTGACCTGCCGTGCACGACGTCCGGCTGCGAGGTGCGCACCGCGGTGGTGAGCCCGCTGGTGGTCGAGGAGCGCATCGTCGGCACGCTGGCGGCCTTCTCGCCCTACCCGACCGCGGGGCTGGCGCGCGCGACCGACGAGGTGGCCACCTGGGTCTCGGGGCAGCTGGCGCTGGCCGAGCTCGAGCTGTCGCGCACCCGGCTGGCCGAGGCCGAGGTGCGCGCGTTGCGGGCCCAGATCAGCCCGCACTTCGTCTACAACTCCCTCGGCGCCATCGCCAGCTTCGTGCGCACCGACCCCGACCGGGCCCGCGACCTGCTGCTCGAGTTCGCCGACTTCACCCGCTACTCCTTCCGGCGCCACGGCGACTTCACCACGCTCGCGGAGGAGCTGCGCTCGATCGAGCGCTACCTGCTGCTCGAGCAGGCGCGCTTCGGCGAGCGGCTGCAGGTGCGGCTGAGCATCGCGCCCGAGGTGCTGCCGGTGGCGGTGCCGTTCCTGTGCATCCAGCCGCTGGTCGAGAACGCGGTGCGGCACGGGCTCGCCGGCGTCTCGGGCGCCGGTCACGTCACCATCACCGCGCTCGACCGCGACCACGAGTGCCTGATCGAGGTCGAGGACGACGGCGTCGGCGAGGACCCCGAGAAGGTGCGCCGCGCCCTCGCCGGCGACGCCGAGCTCGACTCGGTGGGGCTGGGCAACGTCGACGCGCGGCTGCGCGCCACCTACGGCGACGACTACGGGCTGGTGGTCGAGACCGCGCCCGGCGCCGGCACCAAGGTGGTCGTGCGGGTGCCGAAGTTCGCGGCGGGGGTGAGCGCGTGACGGGCTCGTCGGCGGGGCTGCGGGTGCTGGCGGTCGACGACGAGCGCCCGGCCCTCGACGAGCTGGAGTTCCTGCTCTCGCGCGACCCACGGGTGGCGCAGGTGCGCACCTGCGACTCGGCCACCGACGGGCTGCGCGTGCTGCGCGACGGCGACGTGGACGTCGTCTTCCTCGACATCCAGATGCCCGGCCTGAGCGGGCTCGAGCTGGCCGAGGTGCTCACCCGGTTCCGCAACCCGCCGCCGGTCGTGTTCGTGACCGCGCACGAGGCGCACGCCGTCGAGGCCTTCGACCTGCGGGCGGTCGACTACGTGCTCAAGCCGGTGCGGGCCGAGCGGCTCGCCGAGGCCGTGCGGCGGGTCATCGACGACCGCGACCGGCCGGCGTCCGGCGACGAGGTGCAGATCCCGGTCGAGCGCGGGGGCGTCACCCGGTTCGTGGCGCGCGCCGACGTCACCCACGTCGAGGCGCAGGGCGACTACGCGCGCCTGCACACGCCGTCCGGCAGCCACCTGGTGCGCACCCCGCTCACCGCGCTCGAGGAGCAGTGGGCCGACGCCGGCTTCGTGCGCATCCACCGCTCGATGCTCGTCGCCATTGCGCACGTGACCGAGGTGCGCATGGACGGCGGCCGCTGCACCGTGCGGGTCGGCCCGCCCGACGCCCCCGTCGACCTGCTGGTCAGCCGCCGCAACACGCGCGAGCTGCGCGAGCTGCTGCTGGGCCGCGCCGACTGAGCGTCAGCCCGCCCTCAGCCGCAGCGGACGACGGTCTCGGCCTCGCACACGTCGTCGCCGCCGCCTCCACCGTCGGCCCGGTCGGTGCCGGGGCCGCCGATCAGCACGTCGTCCGTGCGGCTGCCGGTGAGGACGTCGTCCCCGCCCTCGCCGTCGGCGCGGTGGCTCTTGACGTCGCACCTGACGTCCTCACCGGTGAGCTCGCCGTAGACCAGGACGTCGTCGGCGCCACCGCCGCCGCGCACCGTGAGGTCGCAGCCGTAGGCCGCGAGCGCCTCGGGCTCGTCGGAGCCCTGGACGGTCACCGTCTCGCCGCGGCCGCTGAGCGACTCGAACCCGGCGATCGCGACGTGGTCGGGGTCGCCCGGGGTCGTCGAGGCGGTGCCACCCGGGGCGTCGATGGCGACGACGCTGTCGTCGTACTTGCCGCCGAGCGCCATCGCGTCGTCGCCCGGCCCGCCGTCGAGACGACTGGCCGCCCCGGAGAGTCGCGCGCCCTCGACCGCGTCGTCCCCGTCGCCGAGGCGCACGTCGAGGCTGCGGGCGCTGTTGACGTCGAGCGTCTCGTCGGCGGCGGTGCCGGTGAAGCGGAGGTCGACGTCGGTCGGCGTCTGCACGCGATAGGTCTCCAAGCCCGACAGCCGCAGCGTGGTCGCACCGCCGGAGACGACCCGCCCGCGTGACGCGTCGAGGTGCAGCTCGGCGACGACCGGGCCCACGACGTCGACCTGGTCGACGCCCCCGCTCCCGGCGATCACTCCGGTGCCGACCGTGGGGTCGGAGCGCAGCCGCAGCAGGTCGTTCCCGGCACCCAGGTCGATCCGGTCGAGGAGTCCGCGAGGTCCACCCGCGACCACCGCGTCGTCACCCGCGCCGGTGCGGATGTCGTCGGGCGCCGCGTCGGCACCCGGTCCTTGGTCCGAGATCTGCTCCTCGCCACCCGAGACGCGGTCGGGGCCGTCGCCGCCTCGATAGGTGTCGGACCCGCTGCCGAGGTGGGCGACGACGACGGCCTCGCCGTCGACCTGCACGACGACCCGGTCGGCGCCCGCGCCGGCGGAGACTCTCACCCGCTCGCCGCGCGACCCGGTGACGCAGATGCGGTCGTTGCCGCCCTGCGCCCGCACCCGGCCGGCGCCGTTGGTCACGAGCACGTCGGCCCGCTCGGTGCCGACGAGCGTGGTGCCGGGCCGGCCCACCTTCGTGACCGGCTGCCCCTGGCACAGGCGGGGCGCTGCACCGGCCGGCGCGGCCGGCAGCGCGGCGAGGCAGGCCGCGACGAGGGCGGCGCAGGCGAGGGTCCTACCGAGCGCGCGGTGCGTCACAGGTGACTCCTCGGGGTCTGGGGTCTGGGGTCTGGGGTCGTGGCCGGGGCACCGTCGACTACCGCTCGCACGATCGCCTCACCTCGGCCCGGCACTCGTCGTAGCCGCCGCGGCCATCGGCCACGTCGCGCCCTCCGCCGCCGACGAGGAGGTCGGGCTTCGCGGTGCCGAGCATCACGTCGTCCCCCGCGTTGCCGTAGACGAGGTAGTCCTCCGGGTAGCAGCCCCAGGCGTCGACCACCGGACCCTGCACGAGCTCGAGGTCGTCGTCCCCGCCGCCGCCGCGCAGCGTCACCTCGCAGCCGAAGGCGGACAGGTCGTCGTCGGCGTCGGTGCCGGTGATGTCGAGGCGCGGCGCGTCGCCGCGGTAGGTCTCGAACCCCGAGAAGTCGACGCGCACCCCGGTGGGGCTCGTGGCAAGGCCCTCAAGGGCGTCGATCGCGAGCGGGACCTCGGTGTCGGGGTCGTAGCCGTCCGACATCGAGAGCCGGTCACGACCCGGTCCGCCGGCCACCTCGAACGGGCTCGCCTCGTATGGCAGGGCCAGACTGAGGGAGTCGGCACCGGCACCCAGGCGGGTGGAGACCCGTCCGAAGACCCCGACGGCGTCGTCACCCGGTGTGCCGATCACCGTGGTGGTCCCCTCGCGGCTGCCGGTCGAGACCGTCTCGACGTCGTCCAGGCGGAGGGCGCGACCCGCCGAGGTCACTGTCCCCGCGGGCAGGTCGACGGTGACGTCGCCGTCGGCCGTGGCGACCTGCACCGAGTCCCGGTCGGGTCCGCCGGCGACCCGTCCCGAGCCGGCGACCGACACCCGGTCGTCACCGGGCCCGGTGCTGATGTCGTCGTCCTCGCCGGGCTCGCCGCTGAGCACCTCGTCGTCCCCGGAACCGCCCCGGAACAGGTCGGCGCCCTCCCCGAGCTCGACGAGCATGTCGGCCCCGGCCCGCGACTGCACGACGACCCGGTCGTCGCCCGGGCCGGCGTCGATCGTGATGTCGCCGGTACGCGGGCCGGTGACGCACAACAGGTCGGCACCCGCGCGACCCCGGATGTCCCGCGCACCGTTGGTGAGGATGACGTCGTCACCGCCGGTGCCGTCGAGCGCTCGGTCGGGCGTTCCCACGATCGTCACGGGCTGCCCGAGGCAGAGCCGCTCCACGGCCGGGACCGGTGTCGCCAGCGTCGGCGCGCCGGGGACGACGGCGAGCAGGGTGGCGACCAGGGCGGTCGTGACCAAGGCGATCGGTGTGCGCATCTCGTGCCTCTCCCTCAGCCGCAGCGCACGACGGTCTCGGCGTCGCACACGTCGTCCCCGCCACCGCCGTCGGCGCGGTCGGTGCCCGGGCCACCGACCAGGACGTCGTCCACGCGGCTGCCGACGAGCCTGTCGGCGCCGCCCTCCCCGTCGCCCAGCGTGGTTCGCGCGTCGCAGCGCAGCTCGTCGTAGCCGAACTCGGCGTCCACGTCGACCAGGTCGGCGCCAGCGCCGCCGCGCACCGTCAGGTCGCAGCCGAGGGCCGCGAGCATCTCCGGCGCGTCGGAGCCCTGGACGGCCACCGTCTCGCCGCGTCCGGTGAGCGACTCGAAGCCGGCGACGGCGATGTGGTCGGGGTCGCCCGCGGTGGTCGAGGCGGTGCCGCGCGCCGCGTCGATGGTGACGGTGCTGTCGTCGTAGCGGCCGCCGAGCTGCATCGCGTCGACACCGGGTCCGCCGTTCAGCCGGCTGGCCGCCCCGGAGAGCCGGTCGACCTCGACGGCGTCGTCCCCGCGTCCGAGCCGCGCGTCGAGGCTGCCGACGGTGTTGACGTCGAGCGTCTCGTCGGTGCGCGTGCCGGTGAAGCGGACGGCGGCAGCGGTCGGCGTGCGCAGCTGGAAGTCCTCGAGGCTCAGGAGCCAGAGGACGTCGGTGTCACCGCTGGTCGCCCGGTCCTGCGGCAGGTCGAGGTGGAGGTCGGCGGCGATCGGGCCGAGCACCCTCAGCTCGTCGCGGCCGAGGCCGGCGGCGATGTAGCCCTCACCGCGCGTGGGGTCGGCCCGCAGCGCGACCAGGTCGTCGCCCGAGCCGAGGTCGAGCCGGTCGAGCATCCCGCGGGAACCGCCCACGGTGACCGTGTCGTCGCCGCCGCGGGTCTCGATGTAGTCCCGCTGGTCGTCGGTGCCCACGCCCTGGACGGCGTCCTCGACGTCGCCGCCGTAGACCCGGTCGACGCCGTCGTGGCCGCGGTAGAGGTCGCCGCCCGTGCCGAGGAAGGCGGTGACGTGCGCCTCGCCGTCGACCTGCACGGCGACGCGGTCGGACCCCGCTCCCGCGAGCACCCGGACGCGTCGGCCGCTCGTCCTCGTGACGCAGATGCGGTCGCCGCCGCCGAGCGCCCGCACCCGGGCGGCGCCGTTGGTGACGAGCACGTCGGGCCGCTCGGTGCCGACGAGCGTGGTGCCGGGCCGGCCCACCTTCGTGACCGGCTGCCCCTGGCACAGGCGGGGCTGGGCGCCGGCCGGCGCGGCCGGCAGCGCGGCGAGGGCCGAGGCCACCAGGGCGGCGGCGAGCGGGGCGGCGAGCCGACGGCTCATACGGGCCTCCTGGGAGTGAGGAGGTGTGATCGTATGTCGCCGTGAGCGCGCAGGACGCCGATCCGCCGCGCCGGGTGCGGGTCACCGGGCCCGACCGGCGGGCGCGGCCCCGGCCGCGCACGGGTGACATCGACGAGCAGACCTCGCTGGGCGGGGTCTACCTCGACTCGCTGCTGCGCGAGCAGCTGCTGCTGGCGGGGCGGGTGCTCGTCGTCCTCGCGCTGACGGTGGGGAGCCTGCCGCTGGTCTTCCACCTCGCGCCCGGCCTCGACGAGACGCGGGTGCTGGGGCTGCCGCTGGTGTGGCTGGTGCTCGGCGTCCTGGTGTACCCGTGGCTGGTGTTCCTCGGCTGGCGCTACGTGCGGCGCGCGGAGCGGAACGAGCGTGACTTCGCCGAGCTCGTGGAGGAACGAGAGCGGTGATCTCGTGAGCTCGGCGCCGGGGCTCGTCGCCGTCGTCGCGGTGACGCTCGCGACGCTCGCGATCGGCACGTGGGGGCTGCGGTTCTCGCGCACCACCAGCGACTTCTTCGTCGCCTCGCGCACGGTGCGGCCGGGCCTGAACGCGAGTGCGATCGGCGGGGAGTACCTGTCGGCGGCGTCGTTCCTCGGTGTTGCCGGGCTGCTGCTGACCTTCGGCGCCGAGATGCTCTGGTACCCGATCGGCTGGACGGCGGGCTACCTCGTGCTGCTCGTGCTGGTGGCCGCGCCGCTGCGCCGCAGCGGCGCCTACACGCTGCCCGACTTCGCCGAGGCGCGGCTCGAGTCGCGCACCGTGCGGCACGTCTGCAGCGTGTTCGTGGTGGCGGTCGCGTGGCTCTACCTGCTGCCGCAGTTCGAGGGCGCCGGCCTCACGCTCGCCGCCGCGCTCGACGCGCCGCGGTGGGTCGGCCCGCTCGTCGTGGGCCTCGTCGTGCTGGTCAACGTCGGCTCGGGTGGCATGCGCAGCATCACGTTCGTGCAGGCCTTCCAGTACTGGCTCAAGCTCACCGCGATGCTCGTGCCGGCGGCGGTGCTGCTCGTGGTGTGGGCCGGGGACGACGTGCGCGGGCCCAGCGCGACCGGCGGCGGCTGGTCGGTGCCACTGGGTGACGGGGGGCTGACCGGGCTCTACACGACGTACTCGCTGGTGCTGGCGACGTTCCTCGGCACGATGGGGCTGCCGCACGTGGTGGTGCGCTTCTACACCAACCCCGACGGCCGCGCCGCCCGCCGGACGACGCTCGCCGTGCTCGCCCTGCTCGGCGCGTTCTACGTGCTCCCGCCGGTCTACGCCGCGCTTGGCCGGGCCTACGGCGCCGACCCCGCCCAGGCCGACGGGCTGGTGCTCGAGCTGCCGCGACTGATCCTCGGCGGGCTCGGGGGCGACGTCCTCACCGGGCTCGTCACGGCCGGGGCGTTCGCGGCGTTCCTGTCGACGTCGTCCGGGCTGGCCGTCGCGGTGGCGGGCGTCGTCACTCAGGACGTCACGTCGCGTCGGCTGCCCGACGTGACGGCGTTCCGCGTAGCGGCCGTCGTCGCGGTCGGCGTCCCGCTGGCGGCCGCGCTGGCGCTGCCCGACTTCGGCGTCGCCCGCGCCGTCGGCCTCGCCTTCGCGGTCGCCGCCTCGACCTTCTGCCCGCTGCTCCTGCTCGGCATCTGGTGGCGCGGCCTGACCCCCGCAGGCGCGATCGCCGGCCTCGTCGTAGGCGGCGCCGGCTCCCTCGGCGCCGTCGCCTGGACCCTCGCCCACGACGCCGGCACCGGCTGGCTCGACACCGTCGTCGCCCAGCCCGCCGCCTGGTCGGTGCCCCTCGCCTTCGCCACCATGGTCGGCGTCTCGCGCGCCACCCCCGGCACGACGCCCGCCCACGCCCGCCGGTTCATGGTGCGCCTCCACACCCCCGAGGTCGTCGAGCTCGACCGGGGGTGAGGACGCCCCCTCAGCCCAGCTGCTTGCCGTAGTGCGGCAGCCGGAACGCCCGCTCGTAGGCGGCGCGGCCGCGGTTCAGCTCGAAGTCGGTGGGACGGTTGCCGAGGTTGGCGACGATCGTGAAGCCGGCATCGTGCAGGCGGGCGCGGCAGGTGGCCTTGCTGCGGGCGAGGCCCTTGCGCGGGCGCATGCAGATGCGGTCGACGTCGTAGCCGGCGCGGGCGAGCTCGGCGTGGGTCTCGGCGCGGCGGTCGGGGCGCCGGGCGGTGTTGACGTAGACCAGCATCCCGAGGTCGCGGGCGTGGCGCACGAAGGACCGCACGGCGCGGATCGGCCGGCCCTCGGCGTAGTGGGTGGCGAGCATCGTGTTGTCGATGTCGAGGTTGATCGCGAGCCGGGCGCCGCGCGGGGCGCGCTCGGCGCGGCGGGTCAGGTAGGCGCGGCCGCCGTCCATCACCTCGTGCACGGCGGCCCGCCACTGCGACTCGGGCGGCAGCGGCCGTGGGGCCGGCGCGACCGCGGTGGCGGTGGGCGCGAGCAGGAGCAGCGCGACGAGGGCGGCGACGACGACGGCGAGGCGGCGAGGCATGGACCGAGGGTAGGGACCCCGTCCGACGCGTGGGTGGAGTCGAGGCGTGCGGCGGGTGGCCCTTCGACGAGCTCGGGGTCCGTGTGGGGGCATCTGCGTCGAAGGGCCGGGGGCCTCGAGGCGTGCGGCCCTTCGACAGGCTCAGGATCCGTGCCCTTCGACGAGCTCAGGGTCCGTGTGGGGGCGTCTGCGTCGGAGGGTCGGGACTCAGACGAGGGAGAGGGCGGTGGCGCGCTCGACGACGAGGTCGACCACGCGGTCGTGGACGCCGAGCACGTCGGCGACCACGACGCCGTCCGGCACCTCGCGGCGCACCCGGTCGTGGAAGAAGCCGGGCGAGAGCAGGTAGGGCGAGACGGCGTCGTCGGGGCGGACGACGTCGCCCGGGCGCGGGCCGTTGCCCGACAGGGTGGCGAGCTCGACGGCGCCGTCCCAGGCCCGGGCCAGCAGCGCGACGGCGCCGAGCTGGTCACCGGTGGCGGCCTCGTCGGACGAGCCGGCGGCCACCAGCACCACGCGCTGCCCGGGCCGGGCGCCGGCCTCGCGCAGCCGCGCGACCTGGGCCGCGGCGAGCAGCGGGTCGGGCCCGAGGGCCGGCCCGAGCGAGACCGGCACCGAGGCCTGCGCCACCGCCTCGGGCAGGTCGGTGGTCATGTGGAAGCCGGTCGAGAGCAGCAGCGGGACGGCGACCACCGGGCCGTCGTCGGGCTCGAGCCCGGCCACCACGTCGGCGAACAGCGGCTCGGCCAGCTCGACGAACGTCGAGACCGCGCGGACGCCGAGACGCGCGCCCGCGGCCTCGGTGAGTCGGCGGGCGACGTCGTTGCCGGGCGCCTGGCGTGTGCCGTGGGCGACCGTGACGAGAGTGGCCACCCGGCCAGGGTGTCACGCCTCGGACGCCGCGCGGCATCGTGACCGCTCGTCGTCGGTTTCCGACCGCTCGTCGCACCGCCGTCCCCGCCCGTCGCACGACGGCGTCGCCCACCTGCCGCGCGCGGGGCGCCGTCCCTAACGTGACCGCCGTCACTCCCAGCGAGCGGAAGGCGGCGGCGCGATGGCGCAGACCGGCGAACCGGAAGACGTGGCCGCGCGCCACGACCCCCTCTACGAGCGGATGAGCGAGTCGGCGGACTTCGTCGAGCTGCGACGACGACACCGTCGCTTCGTGCTGCCCGCCACGATCGCGTTCCTCACCTGGTACCTGCTGTTCGTGGTCATGTCGAACTGGGCCTCGGGCTTCATGAAGACCCAGGTGGTCGGCAACCTCAACGTCGCGCTGGTCTTCGGGCTGCTGCAGTTCGTGACCACGTTCCTCATCGCCTACCTCTACAGCGGCTACTCGATCAAGCGCCTCGATCCGCTGGCCGGCCAGCTCAACGACGAGTACGAGAAGGAGCGCCGGGCGTGAACGACACCGTGCTGACCGTCATCCTGTTCACCATCGTCGTCGGCATCACCGTCGCCGTCACGGTGCGCGCCAGCCGGACGACGTCCGGCACCGGCGACTACTTCGCCGGCGGCCGCTCGTTCTCGGGCGTGCAGAACGGCCTGGCCATCGGCGGCGACTACATGTCGGCCGCCTCGTTCCTCGGCATCTCCGGCGCCATCGCGCTCTACGGCTACGACGGCTTCCTCTACTCCATCGGGTTCCTGGTGGCGTGGCTCGTCGCGCTGCTGCTGGTGGCCGAGATGCTGCGCAACTCGGGCAAGTTCACGATGGCCGACCAGCTCGCCTACCGCATGAAGCAGCGGCCGGTGCGCACCGCGGCCGCGACCTCGACCGTGGTCGTCTCGATCTTCTACCTGCTGGCGCAGATGGTCGGCGCCGGCCTGCTCGTGCGGCTGCTGCTCGACATCGACGCCGACAACACCCTGGGCGTCAGCGCGGTGATCGCGGCCGTCGGTGCGCTGATGGTCTTCTACGTGACCGTCGGCGGCATGAAGGGCACGACGTACGTGCAGATCGTCAAGGCCGTGCTGCTGATGACCGGCTCGGCGCTGATCGTGGTGCTGGTGCTGGTGAAGTTCAACTTCAACATCAGCGACATGCTCGGCACCGCGCAGAGCAACTCGGGCAAGCCGCTGCTCGACCCGGGCCTGCAGTACGGCAAGACGTTCACCAGCAAGCTGGACTTCCTCAGCCTCGGGCTCGCGCTGGTGCTCGGCACGGCCGGCCTGCCGCACATCCTGGTGCGCTTCTACACCGTCCCGACGGCGCGCGACGCCCGCAAGTCGGTGCTCTGGGCCATCGGGATCATCGGCGTGTTCTACCTCTTCACGCTGGTGCTCGGCTTCGGCGCCGCGGCGCTGCTCAACACCGGACCCGACTCCGGGGTCGCCACCAGCAAGGGCAACCTGGCCTCGCCGCTGCTGGCCGAGGAGGTCGGCGGCGGCGCCGGCTCCACCGGCGGCGCGATCCTGCTGGCGCTGATCTCGGCCGTCGCGTTCGCCACGATCCTGGCCGTGGTCGCCGGACTGGTGCTGACGTCGTCCACCTCGGTGGCGCACGACATCTACAACAGCGTGCTGCGCAAGGGGACGGCGACCGAGCGCGAGGAGATCCGGATGACGCGGTTCGCCGCCGCCGGCATCGGCATCGTGGCCATCGCGCTCGCCATCCCGGCCCGCAACCTCAACATCGCCTTCCTGGTGGCGCTGGCGTTCGCGGTGGCGGCCTCGGCGAACCTGCCGTCGCTCGTCTACAACCTGTTCTGGCGACGGTTCAACACCCGCGGCGCGGTGTGGAGCATCTACGGCGGCCTGACCTCGGCGCTGGTGCTGGTCTTCTTCAGCCCGGTCGTCTCGGGCAAGACCGGCGTGGACGCCGAGGGCAACACCATCACCGCGGCGCTGTTCCCGCTCGGGGTCGACTTCCACTGGTTCCCGCTCGAGAACCCCGGCCTGGTCTCGATCCCCCTCGGGTTCTTCCTGGGCTGGCTCGGCACCGTGACCAGCAAGGAGCAGTCGGCCGAGGACCGCTACACCGAGCTCGAGGTCCGCGCCCTCACCGGTGCCGGCTCCGAGAAGGCCTCCGGGCACTGACACCACGCTGACCCGTCAGACATGTCTGACGGGTCAGCGTCAGGTTCGTCGACCCGTCAGACATGTCTGACGGGTCGGCAACGGATGGGCAACCCGGACAGACCTAATGTGACGAGCAGCACCGCCCCCAGCGACCAGGAGAGAACGTGACCGACCAGACCCTGTCGAACCTGCTCAAGGAGGACCGGCGGTTCGAGCCGCCGGCCGACCTCGCGGCGAACGCCAACCTGCAGGAGGAGGCGTACGAGCGGGCGCGCACCGACCGTGACGCGTTCTGGGCCGAGCAGGCCGACCGGCTGAGCTGGGAGACGCGCTGGGACCAGGTGCTCGACTGGAGCAACCCGCCGTTCGCGAAGTGGTTCGTCGGCGGCCGGCTCAACGCGGCCTACAACTGCGTCGACCGGCACGTCGAGGAGGGTCGCGGCGACAAGGTGGCGTTCCACTTCGTCGGCGAGCCGGTCGACGACGAGCGCACGATCACCTACGCCGAGCTGAAGGACCTCGTCTGCCAGGCCGCCAACGCGCTGGTCGACCTCGGCGTGCAGACCGGCGACCGGGTCGCCATCTACATGCCCATGATCCCCGAGGCGATCGTGGCGATGCTGGCCTGCGCCCGCCTCGGCGCCCCGCACACCGTGGTCTTCGGCGGGTTCTCCTCCGACGCCCTCGCCACCCGCCTGGTCGACTGCGGGGCCAAGGTCGTCGTCACCGCCGACGGCGGCTACCGCCGGGGGGCGCCGTCCGCCCTCAAGCCCGCCGTCGACGAGGCCCGCGCCAAGGCCAAGGACGACGGCTTCGAGGTCGAGAAGGTGCTCGTCGTGCGTCGCACCGGCCAGGAGGTCGAGGCGTGGGACGACGACGTCGACGTCTGGTGGCACGACTCGGTCGAGCAGGCCTCGACCGAGCACACCCCCGAGGCCTTCGACGCCGAGCACCCGCTCTACGTCATGTACACCTCCGGCACCACCGGCAAGCCCAAGGGCATCCTGCACACCACCGGCGGCTACCTCACCGGCGCGTCGTACACCCACTGGGCCGTCTTCGACCTCAAGGACGACGACGTCTACTGGTGCACCGCCGACATCGGCTGGGTCACCGGGCACTCCTACATCGTCTACGGCCCGCTCGCGAACGGCGCGACGCAGGTGCTCTACGAGGGCACGCCCGACTCCCCCGAGCGCGGGCGCTGGTGGCAGATCATCGCCGAGAAGAAGGTGACGCTCTTCTACACCGCGCCCACCGCCATCCGCTCGTTCATGAAGCAGGGCCGCGAGATCCCCGACCGGCACGACATGGGCAGCCTGCGGATCCTCGGCTCGGTCGGCGAGCCGATCAACCCCGAGGCCTACGTCTGGTACCGCCACGTCATCGGCGGCGACCGCACCCCCGTCGTCGACACCTGGTGGCAGACCGAGACCGGCGCCATCATGATCAGCCCGCTGCCCGGGGTCACCCACGGCAAGCCCGGCTCGGCGATGATCCCGATCCCCGGCGTGGCGGCCGACGTCGTCACCGACGAGGGCGAGTCGGTGCCCGACGGCTCGGGCGGCTACCTCGTGCTCACCGAGCCGTGGCCCTCGATGCTGCGCACCATCTGGGGCGACGACGAGCGGTTCAAGGACACCTACTGGAGCAAGTACGCCAAGCAGGGCTGGTACTTCGCCGGCGACGGCGCCAAGAAGGACGACGACGGCGACCTCTGGGTGCTCGGCCGCGTGGACGACGTCATGAACGTCTCGGGCCACCGCCTCTCGACCACCGAGATCGAGTCGTCGCTGGTCTCGCACCCGAAGGTGGCCGAGGCGGCCGTCGTGGGGGCGAAGGACGAGGACACCGGCCAGGCCGTGTGCGCCTTCGTCATCCTGCGCGAGGAGGCCGGCGACGGCGGCGCCGACATCGTGGAGGAGCTGCGCAACCACGTGCGCAAGCAGATCGGCCCGATCGCCAAGCCGCGCCAGATCATGGTCGTGGCCGAGCTGCCGAAGACGCGGTCGGGCAAGATCATGCGCCGCCTGCTCAAGGACGTCGCCGAGAACCGCGAGGTCGGCGACGTCACCACCCTCGCCGACTCCTCCGTCATGGACCTGATCTCGAAGGGCATGGACTCCGGCAAGGAGGACTGAGCCGGGCCCCCGGGGTCTCGAGGCTCGTCGCCAGGGCTCCTCGCACCTCGACCATCGTGGAACCGCCCTGACGGTGGTCGAGGTGCGAGGCCGGCCACGGCCGAGCCTCGAGACCCCGCAACGACCACGCGAACGCACCCACGAACCCTGAGCTCGTCGAAGGGCCCCCGCGCCGACGTCCCCGTGCAGGGCCGGTGGTCTCGAGGCTCGTCGCCAGGGCTCCTCACACCTCGACCATCGTGGAATCGCCCTGACGGTGGTCGAGGTGCGAGGCCGGCCACGGCCGAGCCTCGAGACCCCGCAACGACCACGCGAACGCACCCACGAACCCTGAGCTCGTCGAAGGGCCCCCGCGCCGACGTCCGCGTGCAGGGCCGGTGGTCTCGAGGCTCGTCGCCAGGGCTGCTCGCACCTCGACCATCGTGAGGCGGCCCCGCGGACTCCGCGCGTCTAGGAGCGGGTGGCGGCGATCAGCTGCGGCATCGCCCAGCGCAGCGGGTTGTTGAAGAAGTTCCAGTTGTGGATGCCGCCCTCCATGACGCGGGCGCTGTACGGCACGCGAGCGGCGGTGAGGGCGGCGAGGAAGGTGCGGTGCTGCTCCCACACGCGGCGCTCGGTCTCGCCGCTGTGGATGTCGGTCGTGGTGCCCGGGTAGCCGGTGCCGGAGGTGATCAGCACCTTGTTCAAGCCGCGCAGCTTCGGCGCCAGCCAGGTGGGGTTGTGGTCGTTCCACACGTCGCGGTCGAGCACCGGGTCACCCCAGATGCGGCGCAGGTAGGGCTTGGGGAGGTCGAGGGCGTCGTTGAGCCGTTCGTCGATGCCGGCGACCGACAGCGCGGTCGTGTCGACCAGGCCGGAGATGCTCAGCACGGCCTTGAACATCCCCGGGTGGTGGGCGGCGTAGGTGAACACGCCGAGGCCGCCCATCGAGGCCCCGACCATCGCCCGCGCGCCGCGGATGGTGCGGAAGTGGCGGTCGATCCAGGGCACGACGGTGCCGGTGTGCCAGGTCTCCCACTGGAAGCTGCCGTCGTGCCAGTCGCTCATCATCCCGGCGCGGCTGTCGTAGCCGCCCGAGGGCATCACGAAGATCGCGTCCCACTGCCGCGACATCTGCAGCAGCTCGGTCTTGAACGTCCACGCGGCGTAGTCGCTGCGGGCGCCGTTCCAGAAGTAGACGACCGGGTAGCGCTTGTTGCGGTTGGCCCGGTCGCCGTAGCCCACCGGCAGGATGACGCGGGTGCGGTTGCTGATGATGCGGACGCCGGTCGGCACCGGCGGGCGCACGTCGCGGCACCGCACGGCCGGGCAGTCGTCGGCGCCGGTCTGCTGCGGGGCGTGCGAGCGGTAGATCGCGCCGGAGTCGCGGGAGGGGATCGTCATCAGCCGGGCGTAGGCCGCGGCCGCCCCGACGGGGTCGGTGCCGGCGTCGCTCTGGACGATCGTGACCGGGCCCTCGCGGCTGCCTGCCGTCGCGCTGGGCGCGAGGGAGGTCAGCGCCGCGGCGAGGGCGACGAGGGCGGCGACGGTGGCGGCGAACCGGTGGGGGCGGTGTCGGATCACAAGGGCACAACGATAGGACGAGACGGGCGTCACGCACAGCCCTTCGGCAGCAGGTCGTCCCACCGGAGGAACAGGCCCGGGGGCGCCAGACAGTAAGGTCGGCCACGCCGCTCGCCCGCAGCGTGCCAGCACCCCCGAGCCCACCGAGGACACCATGGCCACCCAGACGCCCGCGCCCGACGAGCCGACGATCGGCCGGCTGGTCCACGACGCCAGCCAGGACATCTCGCTGCTGCTGCGCAAGGAGATCCAGCTGGCGAAGTCCGAGGTGAAGCTGAGCGTGAAGTTCGGCGCCCTCGGCATCGCGTTCTTCGCCGCAGCCGCGTTCGTCGCCGTCCTCGCGATCATCATGCTCTCGGTCGCGATCGCCTACCTGATCCACTGGAACGGCAGCGGCCTCGACCTGCACTGGGCCTTCCTGATCGTCTTCGTGCTCTACCTCGCGATCGCCGGCCTGCTCGCCTTCCTCGGCGTCAAGAAGGTCAAGAAGGTGGGCCCGCCCGAGAAGGCCATCGGCCAGGGCAAGGAGATCCCGAAGGCGCTCAAGGGCAAGTCGTAGCCCTCCGCCCCGTGTCGGTGCGCGAGGCGACCCCGGCGGACGCCGACGCCCTCGCCGCCGTTATGAAGGCGGCCACGCCCTACCTGGTCACCTCGCCCGAGGCGGTGCGCCACGACCTGGCGACGTCGAGACGCACCTCGCTGCGCCTGGTGGCGGAGGACGACGGTGCCGTCGCCGGCCTCGCGCGGGTGCGCGGGCACGGCGGCCGCACGATGGTGATGCTGCTGGTGCACCCCGACCACCGGCGCCGCGGTCTCGGCCGGGCGCTGCTGGACGCCGTCGTGGCGCGGCTCGACCCGCCGGTGCTCGGCGGCATCGTGAACGGCGACGCCGGCAGCCGGGCCGCCGCGGCCGCGTGGGACTGCACCATCGAGCGCGAGCACACCATCGCCGCCGTCGACCCGCGCCGGGTCGCCGTCGAGCCCGGCGGGCCGACGGTGCCGCTCGGCGAGGTCGACCCGGCGGCGGTCTGGGCGGCCACGGTCGCGACCGCCGACGACGACCCGTCGGGCCTCAGCCGCGCCCACGACCTGCGCACCTGGCTCGACGACGACTGGCGCGAGCCCACCCACCGCCCCGACCTCGGCCGGGCCGTGCTCGGGCCGGACGGCGAGGTGGCCGCGCTGGCCGTCGTCCGCGCGCACGGACAGCGGGCCTGGAACGCCTTCACCGGCACGCGGCCCGGGCTCCGCGGCCGGGGGCTCGCGCTGCGGGTCAAGGCGGCCTCGCTGCACGCCATGGCCGCGGCCGGGGTGACCACGTGCGGCACCGGCAACGACGACGCGAACGCCGCGATGCTGGCGGTCAACGCCCGCCTCGGCTACCGCCCCGTCGCGACGACGTGCTCGGCCTCCCTCACGCTCGGTCGTGCGACGACCGGGGCTCCCGAGCGTCGGTGACGGCGTCCCCGCGTGGGGCGCCCGCCCGTCGGGTGAGCGCCTCCCACCGCGCGCGCAGCCGTCGCGTGCGCGCGGGCCACCAGCCGTTGGGCAGGGAGAGCCGCACCACCTTGTGCCAGGCGCTGCCGACCTGGTGCGGCAGCGGCGCGCAGTGGTAGGTCAGCGCGTGGCGCTCGAAGACGTCGCGCACCGCGGGAGCGATGCTGCGGTAGCGGTTGCTCGGCAGGTCGGGGAAGAGGTGGTGCTCGATCTGGTGGCTCAGGTTGCCGGCCATCAGGTGCAGGGCCGGCGAGCCGGAGATGTTGGCCGAGCCGAGCATCTGGCGCAGGTACCACTCGCCGCGGGTCTCGTGGGCCGGCACGGCCTCGTGCTCGAAGGTCTCGACGCCCTCGGGGAAGTGGCCGCACATGATCACCGAGTGGCTCCACACGTTGCGCACCAGGTTGGCGGTGGCGTTGGCGGTGAGGGTGGCCCGCCATCCCCGCCCCGCCAGCAGGGGGTGCACCACGTAGTCCTTGGTGACCTGGCGGCCGGCCCGCCGCAGCATGTGCCCGAGGTCGCGGCGCACCTCCGGGGTCAGCCCCTCTCCCCCGCCTAGCCTCGAGCCGAGGTCGAGGTCGAAGACCGCGATGCCCCACTCGAAGACGCACGCGTTGACCAGGTTCCACAGCGGCTGGACGAGGTGGCGGGGCTGCCACTCCTGCTCCTCGTCGGCCCGGAAGATGCCGTAGCCGAGGTCGTTGTCCTTGCCGAGGATGTTGGTGAAGGTGTGGTGGCGCACGTTGTGCGCCTCGCGCCACTGCTCGGGCGGCGAGGCGTGGTCCCACTCCCAGGTGCGCGAGCTGATCGCCGGGTCGCGCAACCAGTCCCACTGGCCGTGCAGCACGTTGTGGCCGATCTCCATGTTGTCGAGCACCTTGGCGGCGGTGAGCGCCGCCGTGCCGACCCACCACGCCGGGCGCCACCGGCCGGCGAGGAGCACCACCCGCGAGCCGAGCTCGAGCGCGCGCTGCGCCCGGATCACCCGCCGGATGTAGGCGGCGTCGCGCTCACCGCGACTGGCGAGCACCTCGTCGCGGATGCGGTCGAGGCGGCGTCCGATGTCGGCGACGTCGTCGGCGCCGAGGTGGGCGGTCTGGCGGTGCGCCTTGTGCTGCAGGGCGGTCATGCGTGGCTCCGGTCAGGGCGGGTGTACCCGGGGTCACGCACGTCCGTCGTCCACGGCACCGGGCCGGCCCCCCACGGGGGTCAGCAGGCGACGTGCGGACTCGCGTCGCCGGGGGCCGGGGCTGGACCACGAGATGGTTGCCTCGGCAGGCTACCCGCCGCAGCGGGTGGCCGACTCACCCCGAGCGCCGTCAGGACGGTGGGCGGCCGGCCTCGTCCGCGATCTCGGCCAGGACGTCGCCCGCGACGTCGACCAGCTTGCGCCGGGTGCTGCGCGCGCGGCTGCGCAGCAGCTCGAAGGCCTCGGAGATCGTGATGCCCGCCGCCTGGGCCAGCGCCCCCTTGGCCTGCTCGACGACGATGCGGCTGTTGAGCGCCCCCTGCAGCTGCTCGGTGACCGCCTCGGCCCGGGCGATCGCCCGCTCCTGCATGATGGCGATGGTCGCGACGTCGGCCAGCGCCTGCACCACCCCGACCTCCTCCTCGGAGAAGGTCATGGCCTCGCTGCTGAACAGGTTGAGCGCACCGAGCACGTCGCGCCGCAGCCGCAGCGGGAAGGCGTGGACCGCCGCGAAACCGGCGCTGCGCGCCTGGGGTGCGAACACCGGCCACCGGTCGCCGGCGTGGGCCAGGTCGGCGTTGACGACGGGGACGCCGGTGCGCACGCAGTCGAGGCAGGGACCCTCGGAGCTCTGCAGCTGCAGCAGCTCCATCAGGCGTCCCGACTCGTTGCTCGAGGCCATGTAGCGCACCCGGCCGGCGTGGTCGGCGAGCACGATGCCCACCGCGTCGGCGCCGCTGAGGTGCGCCGCGTGGACCGTCAGGTCGTGCAGGAAGTCGACCAGGTCGAAGTCGTCGACCAGGCTGTCTGCCATGCCGACGAAGGCCGTGCTGAGCTCGCTGGTCGAGATCATGGATGACGTCCGATCTGTGCGGTGTCGCGGGTCATGGTGCGGTTCCGTCCTGCCCGAAGCTCGCCGTCCCGTCGATGATCGCCCTCGACAAGTCGGCCAACGATAGGCCCTCGGCGTGGGCGCGGCCCCGCATCAGGGCCAGCGCCTCGGTCAGGCTGACGCCCAGCTGCACCATCACGATGCCCTGGGCCTGGTAGACGTGCGCCTGGCCGTCGAGGGCGTCGACGAAGGGGGGCGCGTCGGTGTCGTCGTCCAGCGTCAGGTCGATCATCGCCTCGACGGTGAGGTCGGCGAGGGTCAGCGCGGTGCGCACCTCCGCGCCGGACAGGCCGCCGGCGGTGGCGCGGTAGAGCGCCAGGGCGCCCAGCAGAGCCGCGCCGACGTGCAGCGGGAACGTGAACACCGCGGCCACCCCGACCGAGGCCGCCGCCTGCACGAAGCCCGGCCACCGCTGCAGCGCCCGGTCGTCGAGGGAGGGGACCAGCACGGGCCGCCGCTCGCGGCACGCGTCGTGGGTCGGTCCCTCACCCACGTCGAACTGCAGCTCCTCGAGCCGGCGCGCCGCGTCGTCGGAGGCGGCCGCCACCAGGTGGGTGCCGTCGGTGGGCGGGTGCGAGACGGCCGCGGCGCACAGGTCGAGCTCGGCGACCGCCGTGGCACAGAGCCGGTCGAGGAGCAGTCCGCGCCCGCGGCGTCCGGTCGGCTGCTGGGCGGCGACGAGGCGCTCCAGGCGCTCCCGCTCCGACCCGCCCTCGGCGCGCTGCTCATCCCCGTGCACGGCTGCTGGCGGTCCCGTCTCGTCGAGGTGGGCGCCGGACGGAGGCCGCCAGAGGCGACACTAGTGCCTCCGCCCTCGCGACGGCCTGCGGGCACGCCGGGGACCTGACCCCACGCCCCCGGCCGACTCTCACCCGTCGCCCGGCGGCGTCGGCCCCGGCGGCGCGGACCCGGTCTCCTGCCGCGCACGGTGGTCTGAGACCACCTCCTGCGCCACGTCGCGCACCTTGCGGCCCCGTTCGCTCGCGATCCGGCTCAGGGCCGCGAACGCGCGCTGCTCGGAGAAGGCGAACCGCTCCATGAGCATGCCCACGGCGTTGCCGATCACGGTCCTCGAGGCCACCGCCGTCTCGAGCTGCGCGATCGACTGCGCGGCGGCGACGGCGATCGCGATGTGCGCCGCCACGGTGAGGCCGTCGGTGCGGTCGCGCGCGTCGAACGCGTCGGCGGTGCGCGAGTACAGGTTGATCGCGCCGAGGCTGTCGCGGTGGGTGAACAGCTGGAGGGACAGGACGCTGCGCGCTCCGGTCTCGGCGAAGACCCGGGGCCCCCAGGTCGGCCACCGCGCGTCCGTGGTCAGCTCCGGGCTGTGCACCAGGTGGTGCTCCCAGGTCGCGTCGACGCACGGACCCTCGTCGAGGGTGTACTGCAGGCGGTCCGCGGTGGTGACCCACCCGGCGGTGACCGCCAGCGTCTCGGCCTTGCGTCCCCGACTCGCGATGGTGAGGCCGGCCGCGTCGGCGCCGGTCACGTTGGCCACCGCCAGCTGCACGGCGCTGTCGTAGGTCAGCTGGACGTCGGCCTGGTCGTGCAGCTCGCGAGCCGCCTCGGCCATGCGCTCGTCGAGCGGGCGGGTGTCGGTCATGCGACTCCTCTCGTCCGCGCTCGGGCTGTCGGAGCCATCAACGGCTCCCCGGACGGTATCGCCCTGCGCCGACGACGTCGCCCGGTCTCCCGCCGCGGTGCGACGGTGGGCCCGGAGGCTCATCGGGTCGCCGAGCCGGTCGGGGGACCCGGGTTCCCCCGCCGGACCGTGCGGTCGGAGCCGACGAGCTCGTCCATGGCGGCGAGGAGCAGCCGGCAGACCGCTCGGGTCGGCACGTCCAGGAGGCGGGCGATCCGCGGCGGCGACTGCGCGCCGTGGAGGTAGAGCGCCACGGCGCACCGTTGCTGGGCGCTGATGCGGGCAACCCAGTCGATCGCCTCGTTGGTCGTCCCCGTCGGTCGCACCTCGGACTGCAGCCAGACCCGGCACGCCCCGAAGACGGCCGACACGAGCACCGGGTCGACACCGGTGCCGGCGCTTCCGGACGCTCCCTCGGGGGGACCGGCGTCGGGAGGAGCGGCCCGGACGACCCGCAGGACGATGTCACGGGCCGTCGCGTCGCTGCCGGTGATGATGCGCGCCATCGAGAGCAGGCCGTCGTGCTCGTGCAGTGCGGAAGCCGTCGCGGCCGGGGCACCAGCGTGGTGCGGCTCACCGGCTCGCAGCCCGAGAGGGCCTGCTGCGTGCGCCCGGACCGGGACGGGCGACCGGTCGATCGAGGTCGACATGGACCCTCGCTTCGTGTCGAAGTCTTGTCGGGGTCCAGGACGACGAGCGACCACCGTAGCCCGGTGACCGCCGCGCGTCGACGGGCTCGACAGCAGACCACCCCTGCGGGGGCCGCCACGGTGGCGAGGTCGTGCGGGGGTCGGCTCCCCGGTGCGGCGGGCGCCGTCCACGCCCGGCGGGTCAGTCGAGGTCCCACGGCGTGCTCCCGATGCCGTGGCGGCGACCCCAGAGCATGACCTGGGTGCGGCGCGTGCAGCCGACCTTCACGTGGACCCAGCGGATGTGGTTCTTCAACGCGCTGGGGCTGATGTACATGATCTCGGCGTTGCTCAGACCCCGGCACATCAGCGTCAGCGTCTCGGCCTCGCGCTCGCTCAGGGCGGCCTGCCTGGTCGCCGGTGTCTGCCAGTCGGGCGCGGCCGGGACCCGTCGGCGCGTGCGCCGGCAGCCTCGGTGCAGGGTCTCGAGCAGCGTGCACAGGTCGTCGGCCCCCAGACCGGGCCAGACCACGCCGCAGGCGCCGGCCTCGAGCACCCGACAGCCGAGGCGCGGGTCGACGTGCCAGCCGAAGCCGGCCACGCAGGCCACGCCCAGGTCGACCAGGCGGTTCACGTGCTCGACCGCGACGTCGACGGACGTCGCCATGTCGACCAGCACCACGTCGACGTGCTCGGGCGTCGCCGGCACCTGCGGGTCCACGTCGACGCGATCGCGGTGCCGGTGCAGCATCGCGGCCAGTCCGACGGTCGTCAGGGTGTCGGCGCCGACCAGCCTGACCCGCACGGGTCGGGTCACGGTCGAGCGCAGCCGGGAGTCGCCCGCCGTCGGGTCCGGGCGTCGTCCGAGCGGCGACGTGCTGCGGTCGCGGGCGGTCGTGGGGTCGCGTCGGTCGGGGAGTGGGGGTGCGTGCGCCATGGTCGGCACTCCTGCTGCGCTGGGAAGTCGTCCACCTGTGAACGCGACGCGCGGGGCTGGACCGGCCGAAGCGCCCGGACGGCAGCACCGACGACGTCGGGTTCGCGTGCTGGCGGGGTCCGGGGCAGCACCATCAGATGGCGTGCGAAGGCGTCACGGTACCGCGGATCCGGCTCGGTGCGCGACGGTTCGGCGGCGGCCGGCGGCCGGCGGCCGGCGGGCGGCGGGCGGCAGGGACGACGCGTCCCCGCCGCCCGTGGCGGTGCTGCGGGTCGACTACCGGCCGAGGCCGGTCTTGTCGACGTTGCGGTGGAACCGCATCCCGGCGAGACCGCCGAGCAGGGCCCCGGCCAGGGCGGCCACGGCGACCGCGGCGAGCGCGATCACCCCGGCCAGGCCGAGGTCACCCTCGTTGACCGGCAGCCGCGGGAAGCTGTTCAGGTTGGCCAGGACGTCGTACTTCGACCCGGCGATCGCGCCGACGATCGCGACGACGACCGCGATGGCGACCGCCCAGATCCACACGGCCAGACCCTGGAGCAGCCCGTTGAACCGGGCCATGCGCCCGGCCACGTAGCCGCCGCACAGGTAGGACACGAAGATCACCACCAGCAGCACGATCGCCCCGACGAGACCGATGGTCCCGGCATTGCCGGCCGCGGTGTCGGTGGCGCTCTCGACGTCGTCGACCGAGGCCAGCCCGATCGCGGTGCCGGCGGCCACGAGCACGGCGGCGAGCAGGATCGACATCCCGGTGGCGGTCAGCCAGCCGAAGAAGGCCGAGCCGACCTTGACCCCGCCGTGCTCCGCCTTCTCACGGCCCACCACCGCCTTGCGGCGGTCGGTGGTGCCCGGTGCCCCGTCGTGCCCGTCGTGGTCGACCGGGTCGAGCCGGTCGGCGCCGGTGCCCGACGTCATGAGGTGCGTCCGTTGCTGTGGGTGGTGCCCGAGGTGTCAGCGGTGCCGTCGGCGTCGGTCGCGTCGGTGTCGATCTGCTCCTTGCGGACGTCCTCGCTCACGGTCTCGTCCTCGGTGACGGTGTCGACGTCCATGCGCACGCGCTCGACCGGCACGGCCTCCTTGTCGGTCACCACCCGCTCGGCGGTGAGGTCGACCTCGTGCTCCTCGGAGGTGATGTCGGCGCCGCTCAGCGCGTCACCGCGGTTGGCGTCGGTGATCGGCTCGCGCTCGATCCGCACCTCCTCGTGGCTGACCGGCACGGTCTGCGTGACGTTCTCGGTGACGACGTACTTGCGCAGCCGCGCCTTGCCCGCCGAGACCGTCTCGGTGCCGACCCGCAGCTGCTCCTCGGAACGCGTCATCGCGGTGTCGGTGTCCGGGCCCGAGGCGTCGTGGCCGGCCCCGTGGTCGTGGTCGTGCGACTCGCCGCCGGTGCCGCCGGTGACGTCGATGTCGGTGCCGACGTAGCTGTCGGTGCCGGTCACGCGGTCGGTGCCCGGGTCGGTGGTCGGGTCGGTGGTCGGGTCGGTGACCTGCTGGTCGCCGGACGCGTCGCCGCCGAGGCCGTAGTAGTGGTACAGCTCGGCCTCCTCGGAGGGATCGAGATGGCCGTCGGAGTCCTTGACCCGCGGGGCGCCCTTGATCGTGTCCTTGTCGAAGGACACCTCGACGTCGTGGCCGACGAGGGTCGCGGTGGTGAGCGGGACGAACGACTCGGCGGTGCCGAAGAGGCCGGTCTTGACCGTCACCCACTCCGGTTCGCCCGTCGCGTCGTCGAGGAAGACCTGACCGACGCCGCCGATCTTCTGGCCGTCGGTGCCGACGACGTTGCCGCCGTCGAGGATCTGTCGTGCCTGGTCGGTCGTGAGCATGGGGGTCTCTCTCCTGGTCGAGGTGGCGGAGCCGGGTCGGCGCTGCCGTCGGCCGACCGCCTGCGGCACCGGGGCCGCGTGCGGGTCGGGCGCGGAGGCAGCCCTCAGCGCCCGGCACGGGGCCGGGACGTCGACGGGTGACCGCCTGCGCCCGGGGCCTGAGGCCTGAGGCCTGAGGCCCGGGGCCGGTCGGCGGGGCTGGGACGTGCACGCCACCGAGGACCGGGGTGACACCACCGAGGTGGCTCCTCGACCGAGGCTAGGGGTGACCCGGGGGAGATCACGCAATCGCGGCGATCTCCACCCTGGTGGGTGATGCCGATCGGGTGGTCCCCGCTCGCTAGGTCCGGGGTTACGTTCGACGTGGGCGATCCGAGCTTCGGACTCCTCGCCCCGACGTCAGGTTCTCCATGAAACCGACCACCCCCCGTCTCGTCCGCGGGGCCGGGCGCAGACCGCCCGGCACGCGGCCCACCGACCAGCCGTCGGAAGGCAGCGACCCGCCGCCGAACCCCGGCGCCGACGACCCCGACGACGTCCCGCCCGACAACCCGTCGGGCTGACCGCCGGACGCGACCGCCGCGCGCCGCGCGAGCCGGCTCGACCACCCATGACCCACGCGAGGAACCCCATGTCTGAACGCAACACCGTCATCCGCAGCCTCCACGACCTCGGCCTGGCCACCTGGTTCGGCGGCTCCCTCATGGGGGCCGTCGGTCTCAACGGCGCCACCGGCCGGGCCGAGGACCCCACGGAGCGCACCCGGCTCTCGTCGCTCGGCTGGAAGCTCTGGGCCCCCGTGGTCGCGGGGGCCGTCGCCGCCCACGGCATCGGCGGGGCCGGGCTGATCCTGTCGAACCGGCGCCGGCTCGACCAGCACGCCGGCAGCGCCGCCAACACGTGGGTCAAGGGCGCCGTCACGGTGGCCGCGGCCGGCCTGACGGCCTACAGCGGCGTCCTCGGACGCACCGTGGAGTCCGAGAGCGAGCAGGGCGCCGAGGGCGCCACCGAGCCCGCCCAGGGCGCGTCGAAGAAGCTGGCCGCGGCCCAGAAGCAGCTCAAGATGACGCAGTGGGCGATCCCGGCCATGACCGGCGTCCTGGTCGTCATGGGTGCCCAGCAGGGCGAGCAGCAGCGCCCGTCGCAGCAGCTGCGCGGCCGGCTGCCCGCCGCCCTGGGTGGCAGCCGCTGACCGACCGCGGCGCAGACGGGCGTGCCGCGGCCGGCGGCTGCGGCACGCCTTCACCCGGGGGGACGAAGCGCTCCCCGACCCTTGGCGACATCGGTTAGTGTCGATTTCAACATCGTCCAGGACCCCGACGACGTTCCATTCACCGGAGCTCGTGGGGGTCTTCGCATGTCCAGCACCATCTCGTCCAGGCACCCGGCCGACCCTGGCCGTCGCGCCGCCCGCATCGTCGCGGGCCCGACGCGTGTGAGGCCTCCCGGCTGACCGGAGGCGAGCCGGACTCCCCCGGCCCGCACCTCCCGCACCGGCCCGTCCGCGGCCGGTGACCACCACGTCGCGCATCTCACCGCGCACGTCCCCGGCCCTCGAGCCGCGGGGACCGGTCCGTCATGGGGCACGACCGGTCCGGTCGCTGCCCCCTGTCTGGAGACAGCCCGTGAGCATCTCAGCACGCCGTTCGACCGAGCCCACGATCACCGTCGTGGTGCCGGCCTGGAACGAGGCCCGCAACCTCGAGATCATCCTCCCGTCCCTGCCCGCCGTGCACGAGGTGCTCGTCGTCGACGGGGACTCCGTCGACGACACCGAGCTCGTCGTGCGGCGCGCCCGACCCGGCGCGCGGCTGATCCAGCAGACGCGCCGCGGCAAGGGCAACGCCCTGGCCTGCGGGTTCGAGGCCGCCACCGGTGACGTCATCGTCATGTTCGACGCCGACGGCTCCGCCGACGCCCGCGAGATCACCGCCTTCGTCGCCGCCCTGGTCGACGGCGCCGACTTCGCCAAGGGCAGCCGCGTCGTCGTGGGGGGCGGCAGCGAGGACATCACCTGGCTGCGCAGCACGGGCAACCGGGCGCTGACCACCCTCACCAACCTGCTGTTCGGCACCCGCTACACCGACCTCTGCTACGGCTACAACGCCTTCTGGCGCGACATCCTCCCGGTGCTGGCGGTGCCCGACTCCGGCAGCACCGACGCCCAGTGGGGCGACGGGTTCGAGATCGAGACCCTCATCAACACCCGGGTGGCTGCCGGTGACCTGAGCATCCACGAGGTCCCCAGCGTCGAGTTCGAGCGGATCCACGGCGGCAGCAACCTGCACGCCTGGCGCGACGGGTTCCGCGTGCTGCGCACGATCCTCGTCGAGCACCGCCGGCGTGGCAGCACCTCCGTGCCCACCCCGGCCGCCGTCGTCCTGCACGACGACGTGGCGACCGTGCTGCCCGCGCAGGCCGTGCGGTCGGCGAGCCCGGTGCGGGAGTCGGCGTGAGCCACGACCCGGGTGCCCCCACGGTGGTCGTCGTCGGCCCCGGCTGGCGGTTCACCTCCGGCGTCAGCTACTACACCTGCCGGCTGGTCAACGCCCTGGCCGGGTCGATGCCAACCCACGCGTTGCTGATGCGACAGCTGCTCCCGACCGTGCTGTACCCCGGACGCCGGCGGGTGGGGCTGCGGGTCCACGACCTCGACTACGCCGACGGGGTCGAGGTCTACGACGGCGTCGACTGGTGGTGGGGGCGCTCGATGCGCGGCGCCACCCGGTTCGTGGGCGCCGAGCGACCGCACGTGGTGGTGCTCCAGTGGTGGACCGGCGCGGTGCTGCACAGCTACCTCCGGCTCGCCCGCACCGCCCAGCGCCGCGGCGCGCGGGTGGTCATGGAGTGGCACGAGGTGCAGGACACCGGCGAGGCCGCCGTGCCCGGCGTCGAGCGCTACGTGCGGCGGCTGATGCGCCGGCTGCTGCGCCGCGTCGACGCCCACGTCGTCCACTCCGCCCACGACCTCGCGCTGCTCGAGCGCGCCTACGCGATCTCGGCGGGCGGCGCCCCGGTGACGGTCGTCCCGCACGGGCCCTACGACCACGTGCGCACCTCGGAGTCGGACTCGGAGCCGTCGGAGCCGTCGGAGCCGTCGGAGCTGTCGGACGCGTCGGGCCCCGCCGAGGGGCCGGTGCGGTTGCTGTACTTCGGCGTCATCCGGCCCTACAAGGGCCTCGAGCACCTCGTCGCCGCCTTCGAGGCGCTGCCGGACGACGTGCGCGCCGGCCTGCACCTGACCATCGTCGGCGAGACGTGGGAGGGCTGGGACGCGCCGCTCGACGCGGTCGGACGCAGCCCCGCCCGCGACCGGATCACCGTGGTCAACCGCTACGTGACCGACGCCGAGGCGCAGCGGCACTTCGCCGCGGCCGACGCGGTCGTGCTGCCCTACCTGCGCTCGTCGTCGTCCGGTCCGCTGCACATGGCGATGGCCGCCGGGCTGCCGGTCGTGCTCAGCTCGGTCGGCGGCCTGGTCGAGGCCACGGCGGGCTACGACGGCGTCCGGTTCGTGCCGCCCGCCGACGTGCCCGCGCTGAGCGCCGCCCTCGCATCGCTGCCCGAGGTGCGCGGACGCCGCTTCGCCGACCCGCGCAGCTGGACCACGACCGTCGACTCCTACCGCCGTCTGTTCGAGGAGCTGGCCGATGTCGCCTGACCTCCCCGCCCGCCGGACCCCGCGCACCACCCGAGCCAAGGACACCCCGCGATGACCCGTCACCTCCCAGCCCGCCGCACGATCGTGCCGGCGGCCCTGGCCCTGGCCGCCCTGACCGTGCTGCTGATCGGGCTCTCCGTCGCCGGCGGCGCGCGGGCCGACGTCGACCGCACGGCGGCGTCCCCCGCGGCGGCCCCGGCGACGGCCACGCCCGGGTCGGCCGCCCCGTCCGCTGCCCCGTCCGCCGCTCCGTCCGCCGCTCCGTCCGCCCCGTCGGCCGGCCCGCGGAAGCGGCCCCGGTCGACCCCGCCCGGCAAGGCCTGGGTGCGCGCCGGCCACTTCGTGCCCGGCATGGGCGCGGCCCGGATCGACCTGCTGCCCGTGGGCGGCGACCCGATGTCGATGACCGAGGGCGACGGCGTGACCTACGGCGACACGTCGGTCTACCGCACGCTGCCGCCGGGTGGCTACACGGCGACGGTGAGCGCGATCGGCTCCGCGACCGGCGCGGCCCCCCTGCTCTCGCGCAGCTTCGAGGTCACCCCCGGCGCGGCCCGCACGATCGCCGTCGTCGGGACGGCCGAGGAGCCGCGGCTCGTGCTGCTCACCGACGACCTCACGCCTCCCGACGCGGGAGCGGCCAGGGTGCGCCTGCTCGCCGCCGCGAGCTCCACCGACACCGTCACCGTGACCGCGCTCGGCGGCCCTGTGCTCGCGCAGGACACCACCCTCGGCCAGACCACCGGCTACGCCACGGTGCCGGCCGGCTCGTGGAGCCTGCGCCTGGAGAGCCCGCAGCTCGCGGCGTCCGACTCCGACGCGGTCGTCCTCGCCGGTGGCAGCGTCTACACCGTCGTCGTGCTCGACGACCAGCGCGGCGGGGTGCGGCTCGAGGTCGTGACCGACGCCGCCGGCGCGACGCTCGCCCCCCGCGGCGGCGCGCGGACCGGCCTCGGCGGCACCGCGGCGGTGCACCGATGACGCACGCCCCCGCACGCCTGCGGGCCGGACCGGTGGTCGCGGCCGTCGTCCTGCTGGCCGCCGGCTGCGGCGCCGGCGGGACGGCGGACGCCGGCCCCGCGACGCCGACCCCGAGCGCCCGGGCACCGGAGGTCGCCGCGGCCACCCCCGCCCCGCGCGCACCGGCCCCGCCCGCGCTGACGCCCGTCACCGACGCACCCACCGCGCCGCGCCGGCTCCGGCCCGTGCGGCTGCGGGTGCCCGCGATCGGCGTCGACGCCCCGGTGACCGAGCTCGGCATCGACCGCCGCGGCCGGATCGAGGTGCCCGACGTCGCCGCCGACGCGGGCTGGCTGCGCACCACCCCGGCGCCGGGTGAGCGCGGCCCGGCCGTCGTGGCCGGGCACCTCGACAGCGACACCGGCCCCGCCGTCTTCTACCGGCTCGCCGCCCTCGACGTCGGCGACGCCGTGATCGTCACCCGGCGCGACGGCACCACCGCGCGGTTCACCGTCGACGGCGTGCGCACCTACCCCCAGGACCGGTTCCCGACCCGCACGGTCTACGGCCCCGTGCCCGGCCCCGCGTTGCGCCTGGTGACCTGCGGCGGCGACTACGACGCCGCCCGCGGCGGCTACCAGGCCAACGTCGTGGTCTACGCCTCCTGACCCCCCGACCGACCCGACCGACCCGACCTAACCGACCCGACCGACCCGACCCGACCGACCCGACCGACCGAGAGGAGCACCGCAGATGACCACCCCCGGCCCCCGCGCCGCACCGACGCCGCACCGCCTGCCGCGCGTGCTGCTGGCCGACCGCGGCGACCCGCTGACCGGCCCGCTGTCGGTGGCCGTGCGGCACCGCTTCGACGTCGTCGACCGGGTCGACGCCGAGCTGACGCGGCCCGAGCGGCTGCTGGTGGCCGCCACCACGTTCCGCCCCGGCCGCCGGGCGTGGTCGGAGCGGTTCCACAAGAGCAACCTGGCCGTGGGGCTGCGCAGCCGCCGGGCCGAGACCGGTCTGTCCGGCACCGGCCGGGACGCCGACGTGGTGCTGCAGACGCACGCCCTGTTCGAGACGGCCGACCCCCGCACGGTGCTCTACCTCGACTGCACCCACCGGCAGTCGCAGGCGCAGTGGCCGGCCTGGGACCCGCTGCGGGGCCGCGGCCTCGCCCGGTGGCTCGACCGCGAGCACCGGCAGTTCCACCGCGCCGCGCACCTGTTCGCCTTCTCGCAGGAGACCGCCCGCTCCCTGGTCGAGCAGTACGACGTGCCGCCGGCCCGGGTGAGCGTCGTCGGCGCCGGCGTCACCCTGCCCCCGCCGCCCGCACGGCGGGAGCCCCGCACCGACCGGGCCCCGGTCGTGCTGTTCGTCGGCAACGACTTCGAGCGCAAGGGCGGGCCGGAGCTGCTGCAGGCGTTCGCGCTGCTGCGCCACCGCCACCCCGACGCCGAGCTGCGGCTGGTGGGCACGCCCTACCCGGTGCCGGCCCAGGACGGCGTCACCCACCTCGGGCGGGTGCACGACCGCGAGGCCATGTCGCGGCTCTACGCCGAGGCCGACGTGTTCTGCCTGCCCGCCCACTTCGACCCCTTCCCCGGCGCGCTGCTCGAGGCGATGGCGCACGGACTGCCGTGCGTGGTCACCCCGACCTGCGGCGTCCCGGAGATCGTGGTCGAGGACGTCACCGCCCTCACCGTCGCGCCCGGAGCGGCGCTGCCCGACCGGCTCGCCGACGCCCTCGACCGGCTGCTGCGCGACCCCGAGGCGGCCGCCTCGATGGGGCGGCAGGGCCGACGTCGCGTCGAGGACCGCTTCCTGTGGTCGCACGTGCTCGACCGGATGGCCCCCGTGCTCGAACGGCTGGCCGCCCCCACCGACGCCCCCACGGCTCAGCGCACCACGCGCACGCCCCGCACCGGCGCGAGCGCACCCGTGCGGACCACGACACCCCGAGGAGAACGACCATGACCCAGACCTCCACCCAGAACCCCGCCGGGACCCGGCAGGGCACCCGCAGGACCCTCGTCTCCGAGCGTCCCTGGGGTCGCTTCGAGCAGCTCGCCCTCAACGAGGCCTGCACCGTGAAGGTCATCACCGTCGAGCCCGGCGCCCGGCTCTCGCTGCAGCGTCACGAGCACCGCAGCGAGCTCTGGCAGGTGCTCGACGGCCCGATGCAGGTCGTCGTCGACGACCACGCCTGGACCGCGCACGCCGGCGAGCGGGTCTGGGTGCCGGCGGGCGCCACGCACCGCATGGGCAACGCCGGCACCGAGCCGGCGCGGATCCTCGAGGTCGCCGTGGGCCACTTCGACGAGCACGACATCGAGCGGATCCAGGACGACTACCAGCGGTGAGCCGGGCACCACGGGGACGACGACGGCGAGCGGGGGCGGAGCACCGATGACCGACGTGCTGCCGCACCAGGCCGAGGCGGAGGCCGCGCCCACGGCGCTCGAGGAGCCCACGGGCTCCTCGGGCTCGATGGGCGCCACGGGCCCGTCCGGCCTGCGCCGGATCGCCGCGATCAGCACCTCGCTGGTCGGCACCTACGCCACGACCAGCGCCCTCGGCCTGGTGTTCTGGCTCGTCGCCGCCCGCCAGTTCCCGATCAGCGCCGTGGGCGTCGCGGGTGCCGCGGTCGCGGCGATGATGCTGCTCGGCACGCTCGGCACCTGCGGACTGGGCACGATGCTCATCGCCCGGCTGCCGCTGACCGAGCAGGGCCGACGACGGCTGCTGACCCGCTCGGCGCTCGTGGTCGCCGGCGCCGGTGGCGTCGTCCTCGCCGCGCTCGTGCCGCTGGTCGCCGTGCACCTCGTGGGCGTCACCGCCCTGGCCCCGATCACCGGGACGCCGGCCCTCGCCGTGCTGTTCGCGGTGGGGGCCGGGCTGGTGTCGGTCTCGGTCGTGCTCGACCAGGCCGTGCTGGTGCTCGGCAACGGCTCCCTCCAGCTTGAGCGCAACACGCTGGCCAGCGTCGTCAAGCTCGCCGCGCTCGTCGCCCTGGCGGCTGGCGGCCAGACCGGCGGCATGGCGATCTTCCTGGCCTGGACGGTCGGCACCGCCGTCTCGCTGCCGCTGGTTGCCTGGCGCACCCGTGGCGGCCGGTCGCTCGCCGACCCCGGCCCGCTCGTCGACCGGGGCGTGCTGCGTGGCCTGGGCGGGCTCGCGGCGTCGCACCACGCGCTCACGACCGCGCTGCAGGCGCCGCTGCAGCTGCTGCCGCTGCTGGTGCTGGTGGGCGTCTCGGCCCAGGGCAACGGCGTCTTCTCCACCGCCCTGCAGGTCACCGGCGCGGTCTTCGCGCTCCCGTTCGCCATCAGCGTCGCCCTGTTCGCCTCGGCCGCGGGCAGCGAGCGCGACGTCCTGCACCGGATGCGGCTCACGGTGCCGCTCAGCCTGGCCGTCAGCGTCGGCGCCAACCTGGTGCTGCTCCCCCTCGCCGGGCCGGTGCTCTCCCTCTTCGGCGCGCAGTACTCCGCCGAGGGCGTCGACGTGCTGCGGCTGCTCGCCCTCGCCGGCCTGCCCTTCGTGGTCAAGGACCACTACGTGGCCCTGCGCCGCGTGCAGGGCCGCGCCGGCCGGGCCAGTGCCGTGCTGCTCGTGGCCGGCTGCTTCGAACTGGCCGCGGCCGCGATCGGGATGGCCGCCGACGGCGTCGTCGGACTGTGCACGTGGTGGCTGGGCGCCCTCGTCGTCGAGGCGCTCGTGCTCGGCTGGCCGCTGCTGGTGGCCGCCCGGACGACGGCGACGCCGGCGGTCGCGGCGGCCGGTCGGCCCCTCCCGCCGGTCGCGGCCCTCGCGCCGGCGGTCACCGTCGCCCGGCCGGAGGAGCAGCGACCCCCGGGCCGGCTGGCCGGCCTGGTCGGCGCCGGACCGGCCGTGGCGCTGATGAGCCTGGGGCTGCTGCCGATCGCCGAGGCCGTCTCCCGCTCGCGCGCCGACGGCAGCGGCGGCACGACCGCGCAGGCGCTCTACGTCGGCGGCCTCGTGCTGATCTTCGCCCCGGCCGCGATCGGCGTGTTCTGGCCCCGGCTGCGCTCCTCGACGCGCGCGGTGCTCGCGGTGACCATGCTGATGCTGCTGCAGCTGACCCGGCTCGTGGTCGACCCGGTGCGGTTCGTGCGCCACGACGAGCTGACCCACGTCAACGGCCTGCGGCTGATCGAGCAGTCGGGCCGGCTCTTCGGCGACAACCCGTTGCTGCCGGTGACGTCGTACTACCCCGGGCTGCAGCTGGCCACGGACGCGGTGCGCACCCTCACCGGGGCGAGCGACCACGCCAGCGCCGTCGCCGTCCTGCTCGCCTGCCGGCTGGTGCTCGCGCTGGCCGTGCTGCTGGTCGTGGCCCGGGTGACCGGGTCGCTGCGCGTGGGTGCGGCGGCCGTCGTCCTCTACGCGTGCAACCTGCAGCTGCTGGCCTTCAACGCCCAGTACTCCTACCAGACCATGGCGCTCCCGCTGGCCGCCCTGACCGTCTACCTCGTGCTCAGCCGGCGACCCGGCACCCGGCTCGCGCTGCTGCCCGCGGTGGCGGCGGTCGGGGCCGTGGCGGTCAGCCACCACCTCACCACCGCGCTGCTCGTGATCGCCCTGCTCGTCTGGGCGGTGCTCGAGTGGCTGCTGCGGCGCGGGCGACCCCGCTCGGTCGCCCCGATGCTGGTGGTGGCCGGTGCCGGCGCGGTCGCCTTCGCGCTGCTCGCCCTCAACCCCGGCAACCCGCTCGGCGGCTACCTCGGCGACATCGCCGGGGGGTCGGTGAGCGCCGTCGAGGGCGTGATCGGCAGCGGCGAGTCGCGGCCGCTGTTCGAGAACGCCGCGGGCGTGCGCACCGCCGCGTGGGAGCGCTACGCCATCCTCGCCTCGCTCGTCGTCACTCTGGTGGTGCTGCTGGTGGCCCTGTGGCGCGCGCGGCGGCTGCTGGCGCAGCGCAGCTCGGTCGTCGTCCTGCTGCTGCTGGTCGCGCTGCTCTACCCCCTCATCCCCGCCGGGCACCTCACCGTCGCCACCGCCGAGGTCGGCGACCGCTCGGCCGGCTTCGTCTTCCTCGGCGTGGCCTTCGTGGTCGCGTGGTGGTGCTGGCAGCGCGAGGCCGGCCGGGGCCGCACGGTGGTGCTCGCGACCGTGGCGACCGTGGCGTTCGTCGGCAGCGTCGTGCTCGGCGCGGGCAGCGTCGTCAACCAGCTGCCGGGCGCGTTCCGGGTCTCCGACGACGCCCGCAGCGTCGACGCCGACAACCTCGCCGCGACGGCGTGGATGGCGACCCACCTGCCCCCCGACAGCGTCGTCTACGGCGACCGGGTCGGCGGCCGCCTGGCCGGGCCCTACGCCGGTCAGTACGTCGTCACCCACGTCGGCACCGGCATCGACGCCTCGCGGCTGCTGCTCGACCCCGAGTTCGGGCCGGCCGACGTCGCCCTCGTGCGCGAGGCCGGCATCCGCTACCTGATCGCCGACCGCCGCGACGCCAACGGCCTGCCGAACCAGGGCGTCTACGTCGAGTCGGGCGAGTTCGGCGAGGACGGTCGGGTCGCGCCCGTGCCCGCCGCCGCGCTGCGCAAGTTCGGCGACGTGCCCGGGGTGCAGGCGATCTACGACAACGGCTCCGTGGTGATCTACGACCTGGAGGCCCTCGGTGCTCCCTGACCTGCTCCCTGACCTGCTCCCTGACCTGTCACGTGACCGACCCCGTGACCTGACCCGCACCGCCGCCGACCTGGCCGCGCGGTCCGCCGTCCTGCTCGCGGCCGGGCTCGCGCCGTTGCTCGGCGCCCCCGACGCCGTCGTCGGGGGACTGGCCCTGCTCGCGCTCGCCGTCGTCGTCGACGCCCTGGCCGGACGTCGCCGGCTCGGGCCGGCCGACCGGCTGCTCGTGACCGTCGGCGGCCTGCTCGTGACGCTGGTGCTGGTCGGCCTGCTGCTCGGCTCGACCGGGCTCGGCCTGAGCCATCGCACCTGGGTGCTCGCCCTGCTCACGGCCGCCGCCGCCGGGCTGGCCGGGCACGCCGTCCTCGCCCTGCGGGGGGTGCGGCGGCCGGTCCCGCCCGACGAGCGCCACCGGCCGCCGCGACCGCCTCCCGGCCTGCGCACCGCCGTCCGCCTGGTGCCCTGGGTCGCGATCGCCGCCGTGGTGGTCGTCGTCGCGGTGAACACCTCGGCCACGTCGCAGTCCGAGGCGACCCGGGCACCGCTCGAGCTGTCGTTCGGCCGGGTCTCGGGCAGCCAGGTCGAGGTCGTCGTGAGCGCCGGCGACACCGGCGACACCGGCCCCGGCAGCACCGGCCCGCTCGAGGTGCGCACCGCCACCGACGGCAACGAGGTCAGCTACCCGCTCATCGACGTCGCCGCGGGCGGCACGACCACCGTGACCGTCTCGCTCCCACCGTCCGGACGATTCGTCGTCACCCTCAGCTACCCCGACCAGACGCAGCCGCTGCGCACGCTGGTCCTCGACAGGTGATCCTCATGACAAGCCCGACCAGCCCGACCAGCCCCGACCCGAACCCCGACCGGCCGCGCGTGCTGATGGTGACGCAGCGCTTCCTGCCCGAGATGGGCGGCACCGAGACCCACGTCGCCGAGGTGGCCTCCCGGCTCGCCGCGGCCGGCGAGTTCGACGTGACCGTGCTCGCCACCGACCGCAGCGGCGCCCTCGACCGATCCGAGACCCGGGACGGCTACCGCGTGCTGCGGCGGCGCTCGTGGCCGGCCGAGCGCGACTACTACCTCTCCCCCGGCGTGGCCGCCGACGTGGCGCGCGGGCGGTGGGACCTGGTGCACGTGCAGGGCGTGCACACCTTCGTGCCGCCCGTGGCGATGGCGGCCGCCCGCGCCTCGCGGACGCCGTACGTCGTGACCTTCCACAGCGGCGGGCACTCCTCACCCGCCCGGCGCGACGCGCGCCGGCTGCAGTGGCGCGCCCTCACCCCGATGCTGCGCCGCGCCGAGCACCTGATCGCGGTGAGCCGCTTCGAGCGGGCGCACTTCGCCGGCGCCACCGGCATCGACGAGACCCGGTTCAGCGTCGTGCCCAACGGCGGGGCCCTGCCGCTGCTGCCCGAGGCGGTCTCGCCGCGACCCGGCCGCATCGTCTCGGCCGGTCGCCTCGAGCACTACAAGGGCCACCACCGCGCCATCCAGGCCCTGCCGCTGGTGCGCCAGGTCGTGCCGGAGGCCGACCTGCTGATCCTCGGCAGCGGCGACTACGAGCCGGCGCTGCGCTCGATGGCCGCGCGGCTCGGGGTCGAGGACGCCGTGACCATCCGGCACCTGCCGCCCCACGACCGCTCCGCGATGGCCCGCGAGCTCGCGACCGCCGGCGTGATGGCGGCGCTGTCGTCGTACGAGGCCCACCCGGTCGGCGTCATGGAGGCGGTCACCGTGGGGCTGCCCGTCGTCGGGCTCGACGTGGCCGGCACCGGCGACCTGGTGGCCGACGGCCTGGTCACCGGCGTGCCGGCCGACGCCTCGGCGCTCGCGGTCGCCGACGCCCTCGTCGACGCCCTGCGCGCCACCGCGGCCCGCCCGGGCCCGCACGAGCGCCGCGCCGTCGACCTGCCGACCTGGGAGACCACCGCCGAGGGCGTCGCCGCCGTCTACCGCCGGGTGCTGCGGGGCCGACGGTGACCAGCACGCTCGGACGACGGGCCGCGGCGGTGCTGCGGCCGCACCGCCCGGTGCAGGTGCTGCACGTCATCACCACCCTCACCACCGGCGGGGCCGAGCGGCAGCTCGAGCTGGTCACCGCACGCACCCGCCACAGCAGCGCGGTGGTCACGCTGTACGCCGGCGGGCCGGTCGCCGACGCCATCCGCGCCGGCGGGGTCGAGGTCACCGAGCTGCGGGCCACCGGGTGGCGCAAGCCCTTCGCGCCGCTGCTGCTGGCGCGCCACATCCGTCGCCTGCGGCCCGACGTCGTGCACGTGCACCTGCTCTCGGCGCAGGTGATCGGCATCCCCGCCGCCCGCCTGGCCCGCGTGCCCGTCGTCGTCTCGACCGAGCACTCGCTGATGGCCGACACCCTCGAGGGCCGGCCCCTGACGTGGTGGCTGCGGCTGCTCTACCTCGCGGTCGAGCGGCTCGCCACCCACACCGTCGCCGTCTCGGCCGCCACGGCCGACCGGCTGCACCGGTGGGGGGTGCGGCCCGACCGGGTCGCGGTGACCCGGCTGGGCGTCGACCTCGACGCGCTCGCCTTCGACGACGCCGCCCGCGACGGGCTGCGCGCAGAGCTCGGCGTCGGCCCGGACACCCGCGTCGTCGGCGCGGTGGGACGACTGGCGCCGGTCAAGCGCCTCGACGTGGTGCTCCGGGCCCTGGCGCCGCTGCTGCGCGACGGGGCCGACGGGGCCGACGGGGCCGGCGGGGCCGGCGCCGGGACCGTGCTCGTCGTGGCCGGTGACGGTCCGCTCGCGGCCGACCTGCGGGCGTTGGCCGACCGGCTCGGCGTCGCGCACGCGGTGCGCTGGCTGGGCCCGCGCGAGCAGATGGGTCCGGTGCTGGCCGCGATGGACGTGCTGGTCAGCGCCTCGGCCGACGAGACGTTCGGCATGGCGGTCGTCGAGGCCCTCGGCACCGGGCTGCCCGTGGTCTACGCCGAGTGCCCCGCCCTCGACGAGCTGCCCGAGGTGCCGGAGCTCGCCCACCGCGTGCCGCCGTCCGGTGACGACGAGCTGGACGCCGAGCGGCTGCGGGCCGCGGTGACCGCGGCGCTCGCGTCGTCCCCGGCCCACGGGCGGGCCGGCGCACCGACGTCGGTGAGCCGCACCTACGGCGCCCGCGAGGCCGCCGCCCGGCTCGACGACCTCTACGAGCGGCTGCTGGCGCGACGCCGTGGCTGAGGGCCCCCGGCGGCTCGCGACCACGGTGACGTCGGCCCTGGTCGCCGCGGTCGTCGGCCTGCTCGGCGGGCTCGTAGGCTGCTCGCCCCCGACCGAGGCGTTCGTGACCCGGTCGGGCACGACCCTGCAGGTCGACGGCGCCCCGTTCCGCTTCGTGGGCTTCAACCTGTACGACGCCGCCGCGTCCGACCTGTACTCCTGCTCACCGTCGACCCGGCTCGACGACGCCGCCCTCGACGAGGCCATGCGCAGCGTCGCCGACGCCGGCGGCACCGTCGTCCGGTTCTGGGTCTTCCAGCCCTACACCGCGGGCGGCACCGACTTCTCCGGGGTCGACCGGGTGCTCGACGCCGCCCGCGCGCACGGCCTGCGGGTGCTGCCGGTGCTCGAGGACGGCCAGGGCAACTGCTCGACGGGCGAGCCCGCCGTCCCGCTGCGGATGGCGGGGGTCGACTGGTACTCCGAGGGCTACCGCGTGCCCTACGGCACCGCCACCGTCTCCTACCGCGACTACGCCGCCACCGTCGCGCGGCACTACCGCGACGACCCGACGATCATCGGGTGGTCGCTGCTCAACGAGGGCGAGACCTACGCGCGCACCGCCGACGGCCGCAGCGTGCTCGTCGGGTTCGCCCGCGACATGGCCGCGGTCGTGCGGGCGGCCGACCCGCACCACCTCGTCACGGTGGGCACGCAGTCAAACGGCGCCCCCGGCACGAGCGGGGCCGACTTCCGCGACGTCTACGGCGTCGACGGGGTCGACTTCGCCGAGGTGCACGACTGGGGCTTCTACGGCTCCGACGACGAGGCCATGCCCGGCGCGGACGCCGACGGCACGCTGCCCGACCCCGACGACTGCGACGCCCTCGACGCCGAGATCGGCTGCTCCTTCGCGATCGCCCAGCAGCTGGGGCTGCCGATCGTCGTCGGCGAGGCCGGCCTCGACCCCGCCAAGGTGGGCGGCGAGGAGCGCCGCGCCGGGCTGTTCCGCGGCAAGATCGCCGCCGCGTTCGCGGCGGGCGCGTCGGGCTACCTGCTCTGGCAGCTCAACGTGCAGGACACCGACGGGTACGGCGTGCTGGTGGGCAGCGACGACCCGGTGTTCGCGGTGCTGGCCGACGCCGCCGCGGGCCTGCACGCCACGGCGGCAGGCCGGGGCACGGGACGTCGTGCGGTGCGGCGCCGACGGCGCGTCAGCGGCCCCGGCGCCAGACCACGATCGACTGCGGCACGGCCGGCTGGTGCGGCACGGGCAGCCGGTTGGGCCGGCCGACCTCGGTCGCGGGCCGCGCGCTGAGCGCGCCGCGCAGCGACTCGCGGGTCGCGGCCAGCTCGGCCTGCAGCTCGTCGTTGCGCGCGGTGAGCGCGGCGACGCGGTGCTCCAGCTCGAGGATGCGACGCACCCCCTCCAGGCCGATGCCGGACGACGTCAGCTCGGCGATCGAGCGCAGCCGCTCGATGTCGTGCAGCGAGTAGCGGCGGCCACCGCCGCCCGTGCGGCCCGGCGTCACGAGCCCGAGCCGCTCGTAGGTGCGGAGCGTCTGCGGGTGCAGCCCGGTCAGCTCGGCCGCCACCGAGATCACATAAATGGCCGCGTCGGGTGGAGGTGTCGTCATGACCGGACCTCACCCTCGGCGGGGTCCCCGCAGCGTTGTCCGGCGGCGGAGCGAAGCGGGGGAGCCGGAGAACGTCGTGGGGTGCACTGGATGGCGGCGTCGGGCGGGGGCGTGCCGTGACCGACGTTCACGACACGTCCTCGAACAGCCCGGCCCGCAGCGGCTTGCCGGCGACGGCGGTGCGGTAGGCCTCCACGGCCGCCCGCGCCTCGGCGTCCAGCACCGCGGGCACCTGCACCTCGACGGTGGCCAGCAGGTCGCCGCGGGTGCCGTCCTTGCGGGTGGCGCCGCGGCCGCGCACCCGGAAGGTGCGGCCGCTGGGGGTGCCGGCGGGGACGCGGAGCGTGACCGGGGCGCCGCCCAGCGTCGGGATCTTCACCTCGGCGCCGAGCGCGGCCTCGTCGAAGCCGACCGGGACGTCGATCGTCAGGTTGTCGCCGCTGCGCCCGAAGACGCGGTGCGGGGTGACCTTGACGGTGATGTAGAGGTCGCCGGCCGGGCCGCCGTTCTCGCCCGGGGCGCCCTTGCCGCGCAGCCGGATGCGCTGACCGTCCTTGACGCCCGCGGGGATGCGGGCCTGGATGGTGCGCGCCGACGTGCCGCGGCCCGAGCCCTGGCAGGTGGGGCAGCGCTCGTCGTAGATCAGCTGGCGGCCGCCGCAGCGCGGGCAGGTCTCGTTCATCGAGAACGCCCCGCCCACGCCGGAGACCACGTAGCCCGCGCCCTCGCACTCGGGGCAGATGCGCGGCTTCGTGCCGGGCTTGCCGCCGGTGCCCTGGCAGTCGGGACATGCCGCGTCGGAGGTGAGCCGCAGCGAGACGGTGACGCCGTCCAGCGCGTCGGTGAACCCGACGGTGGTGCTGCTCTCGACGTCGGTGCCCTTGACCGGACGACGCGCCTGCTGCGTACGGCGTCCGCCGCCGCTGAACAGGTCGCCGAACATCTCGCCGAACCCGCCGCTGCGGTTGCGGTCGCCGAGGATGTCGTCGAGGTTGAACCCGCCGCCGGAGCCGCCGCCGGTGTAGCGGTAGCCCCCGCCCCCACCGCCGAAGCCGCCGAACCCGCCGCTGCCGTAGAGCGTGCGCATCTCGTCGTACTTGGCCCGCTTCTCGGCGTCACCGACGACGCCGTAGGCCTCCGAGACCGCCTTGAACCGCTCGTGCTTGGCGGTGTCGCCGGGGTTGGAGTCGGGATGGTTCTCGCGGGCGAGCTTGCGGTAGGCCTTCTTGATGTCGGCGATCGGGGCGTCCTTGCTCACCCCGAGCACCTGGTAGAAGTCCTTGGTCGCCCACTCGGGCTTGAACTCCTGCTCGGCCATCCGTCCTCCTTCCCTCGTGCGTCTCGCGTGCTGTTCTTACTCGGGGTCGACGACGAGCACCTGCGCGGCGCGCACGACCCGGTCGCCGATCTTGTAGCCGGCCTTCACCAGCACCTGCACCGTCGTCACCTCGACGTCGGCGTCGGTGCCCTGGTGGGCCAGCGCCTCGTGCAGGTTGGGGTCGAACGGCTCGCCCGGGGCGCCGAAGCGCACCAGGCCGAGACCGCTGACGACCCGCTCGAGCTGGTCGGCGACGCTCTTGAGGCCGCCCTCCACCTCGCCGTGCTCGCGGGCGCGGTCGATGGTGTCGAGGACGTCGACGATCGGCGCGAGCGCCTTGTAGGTCGCGTTCTCGCTCACCAGGTCGCGGTCACGGTCGACGCGGCGCTTGTAGTTGAGGAACTCCGCCTGGACCCGCTGCAGGTCGGCGAGGCGCTCGTCGGCCAGCTGCTGCGCGGCGGCGAGCTCGCCGTCCTGCCCTTCGACAGGCTCAGGGTCCGTGGCGCCGTCGGCCTCGGGGTCGGCCTCGGCCGCCTCGGCGGCGGCGTGCGCCTCGTCCTCCAGCGAGCCGTCGGCCGGCGGGGCCGCCGCGTCGTCGGACGCGGCGGCCTCGGCCTCGGGATGGGTCCGGTCGGGTGCCGGGTCGGTCACTTGGCGTCGTCCGACTTCTCGTCGTCGTCGACGACCTCGGCGTCGACGATGTCGTCGTCGGACTCACCGGTGGCGCCGGTGGTGCCGCCGGCGGCGGAGGAGTCGGCCTCGGCCGCGGCGTACATCGCCGCACCCATCTTCTGGCTCGACTCGTTCAGCTTCGCCACGCCCGCCGAGATCGCGGCGGTGTCGGCCTCGGCGTCCTCGAGGGTCGCCTTGAGCGACTCGACGTCGGCCTTGA
Organism: Nocardioides marinquilinus; assembly: GCF_039543705.1. Lineage (NCBI taxonomy): Bacteria > Bacillati > Actinomycetota > Actinomycetes > Propionibacteriales > Nocardioidaceae > Nocardioides > Nocardioides marinquilinus. The sequence continues at coordinate 335,580 of NZ_BAABKG010000001.1, read as the reverse complement.
CCTCGGTCTGCACGTCCTCGGGGATCTTCTCGGCGTTGTCGGCCAGGAACTTCTCGGTCGTGTAGACCAGCTGGTCGGCCTGGTTGCGGGTCTCGACGGCCGCGCGACGCTCGGCGTCCTCGGCCGCGTACTGCTCGGCCTCCTTGACCATGCGGTCGATCTCGTCCTTGCCGAGGGCCGAGCCACCGGAGATCGTCATCGACTGCTCCTTGCCGGAGCCCTGGTCCTTCGCCGAGACGTGCACGATGCCGTTGGCGTCGATGTCGAAGGTGACCTCGATCTTCGGGACGCCGCGCGGGGCCGGCGGCAGACCGGTCAGCTCGAAGTTGCCGAGCGGCTGGTTCTGCGCCCACATCGCGCGCTCGCCCTGGGCGACCTTGATCTCGACCGAGGGCTGGTTGTCGTCGGCGGTGGTGTAGATCTGCGACCGCTTGGCCGGGATCGTGGTGTTGCGCTCGATGAGCACGTTGAACTCGCCGCCCTTGGTCTCGATGCCGAGGGAGAGCGGGGTGACGTCGAGCAGCAGCACGTCCTTGACCTCGCCCTTGAGGACGCCGGCCTGCAGGGCCGCGCCGACCGCGACGACCTCGTCGGGGTTGACGCCCTTGTTGGGCTCCTTGCCGCCGAGCAGCTCCTTGACGACGTCGGTGACCGCGGGCATGCGGGTCGAGCCGCCGACCATCACCACGTGGTCGATCGCCGAGACCGCCACGCCGCCGTCCTTGAGGACCGCCTTGAACGGCTCCTTGGTGCGGTCGAGCAGGTCGGCGGTGATCTTCTGGAACTCCGAGCGGGTCAGCTTCTCCTCGAAGTGGAGGGGGCCGGACTCGCCGTGGGTGATGTAGGGCAGGTGGATCGTGGTCTCGCTCGAGCTCGACAGCTCGATCTTCGCCTTCTCGGCGGCCTCCTGGAGGCGCTGCTTGGCGATCTTGTCGGCGGCGAGGTCGACGCCGTTGTTGCCCTTGAACTTGGTGACCATCCACTCGACGACCCGGTTGTCCCAGTCGTCGCCACCGAGGTGGTTGTCACCGGAGGTCGCCTTGACCTCGATGGTGGAGAAGCCGTCGTCGTCCTTGCCCACCTCGAGCAGCGAGACGTCGAACGTGCCGCCGCCGAGGTCGAAGACCAGGATGGTCTGGTCGGAGTCGCCCTTGTCGAGGCCGTAGGCGAGCGCCGCCGCGGTGGGCTCGTTGACGATGCGGCTGACGTTGAGGCCCGCGATCTCGCCGGCCTCCTTGGTGGCCTGGCGCTGCGCGTCGGAGAAGTAGGCGGGGACCGTGATCACCGCGTCGGTGACGGTCTCGCCGAGGTAGGCCTCGGCGTCGCGCTTGAGCTTCTGCAGCACGAAGGCGCTGATCTGCTGGGGGTTGAAGGTCTTGTCGTCGATCTTCTCGGTCCAGTCGGTGCCCATGTGACGCTTGACCGACCGGATGGTGCGGTCGACGTTGGTGACCGCCTGCCGCTTGGCCACCTCGCCGACGAGCACCTCGCCGGACTTGGCGAAGGCCACGACGGACGGCGTGGTGCGGGCGCCCTCGGCGTTGGCGATGACGGTGGGCTCGCCGCCCTCCAGGACCGCGACGACGCTGTTCGTCGTGCCGAGGTCGATGCCGACAGCTCGTGCCATGGTGTGTCTCTCCTCTGGGAAGCCGGGTGGTGCGTGGGTTGCAGACTCGGTATCAAGCTAGTTGAGCCGCGATGACTCAAGTCTGACACAGGGCACAACCTCGCCCGGCCGCGGGATGTTCCCGGCCGCGGGCCCCACTCCGTCGCCGTGGCGGTCCCACGGTGGTCGAGGTGCGAGGCCGGCCACGGCCGAGCCTCGAGACCCCGCACCGTCGACGCGGACCCGGGCATGAGGCCCCTGGGACGGCCTCGCGGTCCGTGGGACCGGCCTCCGCCGGGCCCTTGTGCGTCAGACCCGCGGGCCGGCCGCGGCGATCTGCTCGATGAGGGCGGCGGTGGCGGGGACGGCGTCCGCGCCGGGCCGGAAGGCCAGGCCGACGTGACGTCGTCCGAGGTCGGCGAGCTCGACGACGCGCACGCCGCGGTGCCGGTAGGCCTCGAGCGCGGACGCCGGCAGCGCGGTGACCCCCAGGCCGCGCGCCACCAGGTTCTGCACCACCACGTAGTCGTCGGTGGTGTGGCGGATGGCGGGGGTGAAGCCGGCCGCCTCGCAGCGCTCGACGAGGTGGGTGCGGCAGCGCACGCAGCCACCGATCCACTCGGCGTCGGCGAGGCCGGCGAGGCCGCGGCGCCCGATGCGCGTGCCGGGCGGGACGACCAGGTGCACCGGCTCGTCGTGCAGCGGCCGCCACACCAGCGGACCGAGCCCGGCGGGGGCGCCGTCGTAGCCGAAGACGAGCGCGAGGTCGGCGTCGCCCGCGCTCACGGCGACCATCGCCTCCGGCGGCTCGGCCTCCTCGAGCCCCACCTCGACGTCGGGGTGCGAGGCGGCGAGCGCCCCCAGGGCACCGGGGACGACGGTGGCCGCCGCCGACGGGAAGGCGACCAGCCGCACCCGGCCGCCGCGCAGCTCGGTGAGGGCGGCGAGCTCCTCCTCGGCGGCGTGCAGCTCGGCGGCGACGACGTCCGCGCGTCGCAGCAGGGCGCGGCCGGCCTCGGTGGGCGTGACGCCGCCGGGGCCGCGCAGCAGCAGCGGACCGCCGGCGTCGCGCTCGAGCCGGGCGAGGTGCTGGCTGACGGCGGGCTGGGTCCAGCCGAGCTCGCGGGCGGCCGCACTGATCGAGCCCGCGCGGGCCACCTCGCGGAAGATCAGTGTGCGGCGGGCGTCGAGGGCCATAAGCACAGTTTATGGACCGGCGAAGCAGAACACGGATTCCTTGGGTCCGGTTCGTCGGCCATCGTGGGGCCATGAAGACGATCGGCCTCGTCGGCGGCATGTCGTGGCACTCCACGGCCACCTACTACCGGATGCTCAACGAGCAGGTCGCCGCCCGCCGCGGCGGCCACGCCTCGGCCCGCATCTCGCTGCAGTCGCTCGACTTCGCCGAGGTGCGCGACTGCCAGCTGCGCGGCGCGTGGGAGGAGTCGGCCGCCCTGCTCGCCGACGCCGCCCGCCGCTGCGAGGCCGGTGGCGCCGACGTCGTCGCGCTCTGCACCAACCTGATGCACAAGAACTTCGCCGCCCTCGAGGACGCCGTGAGCGTGCCCGCCGTCCACATCGCCGACGCCGTCGCGGCCGTCGCGAGGCGTGAGGGCTGGCGCACGCTCGGCCTGCTCGGCGCCCGCTGGGTGATGGAGGAGACCTTCTACGCCGAGCGGCTCGCCCGGCACGGCATCGACGTCGTCGTGCCCGACGAGACCGGCCGCGAGCTGGTCGACCGCGTCGTGTTCGACGAGATCACCCAGGGCGTCTTCCGCGACGAGTCGCGCGCCGCCTACGTCGACGTCATGCGCGACCTCGGCGCCCGCGGTGCCGACGCCTGCGTGCTCGCCTGCACCGAGATCGGGCTGCTCGTCGGCCCGGGCGACGCACCCCTGCCCGTCGTCGACTCCGCCGTCGCGCACGTCGAGCTGCTCGTCGACCTCGCCCTGCAGACCGAGCCCGCGCTCGCCTGACCCGCGGCCGGGCACGGCCGGCGGTCGAGGGGCGAAGCCTCCCACCGCTCAAGCGAACCCGACCCACGGACCCTGAGCCTGTCGAAGGGACGCCGCACGGGGACCTGCCCGTGGACGGCGGGTGGTCTCAAGGCTCGTCGCCAGGGCTCCTCGCACCTCGACCATCGTCCGAGCCGGCGTCGTCCACGGTGGTCGAGGTGCGAGGCCGGCCACGGCCGAGCCTCGAGACCTCCCACCGCACACGCCAACCCGACCCCACGGACCCTGAGCCTGTCGAAGGGACGCCGCCCGGGGACCTGCCCGTGGACGGCGGGTGGTCTCGACGACGCTCGCGCAGACGCTCGCTGCTCGACCACCGGCGACATCCCGACAACCAGGCCCGTGGCCGGGTCGGCGTGCAGGGCCGGGGGTCTCGAGGCTCGTCGCCAGGGCTCCTCGCACCTCGACCACCGTCCCAGCCGGCTCCTGCCGGACCATCGTCGGAGCCCGCGGCTTCGCCCGTCGGCCACACTCGGGGCCATGAGACGGCTGGCGGTGGCGGTGACCGGCGCCGTGCTGCTCGCCGGGTGCTCGAGCCCGGACGACGACGCCGGGCCGACCGGGGCGACGGCGACGCCGTCCACGAGCGCGCCGACCGCGCCGACAACGCCGTCGGCGACGCCCGACCCCACCCCGTCCGAGCCCGCGCCGGAGCCGCCCGAGCCCGACCCACGGCTCACCCCGGACGACGTCCGCCCGGCCACCGCGGTGGCCGCCGTCCGCCACCTCGCCGGCGAGATCGGGCCGCGCCCGGGCACCTCACCCGCCTACCGCGAGGCGGCCGACTGGGTCGAGCAGCAGCTGACCGGCCACGGCTGGCGGGTCGAGCGGCAGCGGTTCGCGACCCCCGGCGGCGTCTCGTGGGGCGTGCCGGTCGAGGCCGGGCCGTCGGTCAACCTCGTCGCCACCCGCGGCGACGTGCGGCCGGGCGAGCCGTGGCTGCTCGTCGGCGCCCACCTCGACACCGTCCCCCAGGCGCCCGGCGCCGAGGACAACGCCTCGGGCGTCGGCGTCGTCCTCGCCCTCGCCGAGGCGCTGGACGGACGCCGCACCCGGCTGCCGGTCGTGCTCGTGGCGTTCGGGTCGGAGGAGCCGCGCGGGCCCACCGACGACGACCACCACTACGGCTCGCGCGCCTACGTCGCCTCGCTCACGCCGGCGCAACGGCGCTCGCTGCGCGCGATGGTCTCGCTCGACCGGGTCGGCGTCGGCGAGGCGGTGCCCGTCGGCAGCGCGGCCGAGCCCAACGCCATCACCGACCGGCTGCAGCGCGCCGGGCGCGAGGCCGGCGTCCCGACCGAGATCGACCTGTTCCAGCGCTCCAGCGACCACTGGTCGTTCGTGCGCGACGGCCTGCCCGCCGCCCGGCTCGGCAGCACGCCGTACGCCGGCTACCACTCCGAGGGCGACACCGCGGACGTCGTCTCGCGCGCCCAGCTCGACCGCGTCGGGCGGCTGATGGCGGCCTGGCTGGCCTGACAACCGGGAGCGGTGCTCGCGCATCACACGGGCATGCGCACCACCTCCCGCCTCCGCGTCCGGACGGCCGCCCTGCTGGGCACCGTCGTCACCGTCGCCCTGCTGACCGTCGGCGTGGCGCCCGCCCCGGCGTCGGCGCCCGCCGCGCCGGCCCGGTGCTCGGCGGGGAACGTGGCGCTCACCTTCGACGACGGCCCGTCGCCGACGGTGACGCCGCGCCTGGTGCGGCTGCTGCGCCGCCACCACGTGCCCGCCACGTTCTTCATGACCGGCGAGCGGGTGCGCGCCCACCCCGAGGTCGCCCGCCTCGTGGCCCGCCGGGGCTTCACCGTCGCCAACCACACCGAGACGCACGCGAAGCTCACCGAGCTCGGCCGGGCGGAGGTCCGCCGCGAGGTGCGCGCCACCTGGCGGGCGCTGCGGGCGGCCGGCGTCCACCACGCCAGCCGCTACGTGCGCCCGCCGTACGGCGCCACCGACGCCCGCGTCGAGCGGGTGCTGCGCGGTCTCGGCGCAGTGCCGGTGCTCTGGACCGTCGACTCCCGCGACTGGGACGGCCTGTCCCCGGCCGGCATCCGGCGGACGACGCTCGCCCAGGTCTTCGCCCGCGGCACCGCCGGCAGCGTGGTGCTGCACCACGACGGTGTCACCAACTCCGAGGCCACCCTCGCCGCCCTGCCCTCGGAGATCTACCGGCTGCGCCGCGAGGGCTACTGCCTCGTCGGCCTGCCCCGCGCCGGCGTCCTGTCGTAGGGGGCCCTTCGACGAGCTCAGGGTCCGTGGGGCCGGGCCCGCGTGCTCCGTGCGATCGGCCCCGACGACGGTCGAGGTGCGAGGAGCCCCGGCGACGAGCCTCGAGACCACCGTGGGGCCGCCTCCGACCCGACGGGTGGAGCCGGGGACGGGGTGGGCGTGGTCGGGTGGGGGCATGTCCGTCCCCACCATCACCCTGAACAACCAGACCGCGATCCCGCAGCTCGGCTTCGGCGTCTTCCAGGTGCCGCCCGAGCAGACCGCCGACACCGTCACCAAGGCGTTCGAGGCGGGCTACCGCCACATCGACACCGCCCAGATGTACGGCAACGAGCAGGAGACCGGCGTCGCGATCGCCGCCTCCGGCATCCCGCGCGACGAGCTCTGGATCACCAGCAAGCTCAACAACACCTTCCACCGCCCGGACGACGCCCGCCGCGCCTTCGACGAGACGCTCGCCAAGCTCGGGCTCGCCCAGATCGACCTGTTCCTCATCCACTGGCCGCTGCCGAAGAGCTACGGCGGCGACTTCGTCAGCACCTGGCAGGTGCTCACCGAGCTCGTCGCCGACGGCCGCGCCCGCTCGGTCGGCGTGTCGAACTTCCAGCCCGAGCACCTCGACCGCATCGTGGCCGAGACGGGCGTCGTCCCGGTCGTGAACCAGATCGAGGCGCACCCCTACTTCGGCAACGAGGCCGCCCGCGAGGCCACCCACCGGCACGGCGCGGTGGTCGAGGCGTGGTCGCCGATCGCCCAGGGCGCGGTGCTCGACGACCCGGCGATCGTGGGGATCGGCGAGGCGCACGACAAGACGCCCTCGCAGGTGACGCTGCGCTGGCACGTGCAGCGCGGCGACATCGTCTTCCCGAAGACGATGAGCCCCGAGCGCATGGCCGAGAACTTCGCCATCTTCGACTTCGAGCTGAGCGACGACGAGATGGCCACCATCACCGGGCTCGACAAGGGCGAGGCGGGCCGCACCGGCCCGCACCCCGACGAGCTGAACGTCGACGCCTGAGTCCTACCCGTCGAGCGTGCGCCCCCACAGCTCCAGCAGGCGGGCCAGCTCGGCGCGGTCGGCCGGCGCCAGGCCGGCGAGCAGACGGTGCTCGTTGGCCAGGTGCCGGCCGACCAGGTCGTCGATCAGGGTGAGACCGGACGGCGTCAGCCGGATCCGGCGCGAGCGCGCGTCGTCGCCGCACACCCGGCGCTCGACGTACCCGCCGGACAGCAGCCGGTCGACCCGCTTGGTGACCGCGCCCGAGGTGACCATCGTGGTCGCTGCCAGCTCGCCCGGCGTCAGCTCGTAGGGCTCCCCCGCCCGCCGCAGCGTGGCGAGCACGTCGAAGTCGCCGTCGCCGAGGCCGGCCTCGGCGAAGACCGGGCGCAGCTCGGCGTCCAGCACCCCGGCCAGGCGGTGCAGCCGGCCGATGACGCCCATCGGCGAGGGGTCGAGGTCGGGCCGCTCGTGGCGCCACTGCGCCAGGATCCGGCCGACATGGTCGAGATCGCCGTCGTCGCCGGGCGCTCGCTGCGTCATGGCTGGACAATATCTGACACGGAAGATAAATTGTCTTCCGTGGAAACTAACGCTGTGCGGGCGGGCCTCGTGACCGCCGTCGCCCCGCTCGCCTGGGGCACCACCTACCTCGTCACCGAGCAGCTGCTGCCGCCCGACCGGCCGCTGTTCGCCGCGCTCATGCGCGCCCTGCCCGCCGGCCTGCTGCTGCTCGCCGTCACCCGCACGCTGCCTCGCGGCTCGTGGTGGTGGAAGGCGGTCGTGCTCGGCGTCCTCAACATCGGCGTGTTCTTCCCGCTGGTCTTCCTGGCCGCCTACGGGCTGCCCGGTGGTCTGGCCGCCACCGTGCAGGCCGCCAGCCCGCTCGTGGTCATGGCCCTGGCCTGGCCGCTGATCCGGGAGCGGCCGACCGCCGTCCGCGTCGTCTCGGCGCTGGTCGGGCTGCTCGGCGTGGGCCTGCTGGTGCTCGGGTCCCGCGACGGGGTCACCGCGCTCGGCCTCGTCGGCGCGTTCGGCTCGGTGGCGGTCTCGGCGCTCGGCTTCGTGCTGGTCAAGCGGTGGGCGCCGCCGGTCGGCATGCTCACGCTCGTCTCGTGGCAGCTCGTGGTCGGCGGCCTGGTGCTGCTGCCCGTGGCGCTGCTCGTCGAGGGCGCCCCGCCGGCCATCGACGCCCCGGCCGCGGCCGGCTTCCTCTGGATCGGCGTCGTCGGCACGATCGTGGCCTACTACTGCTGGTTCCACGGCCTGTCGCGACTGCCCGCCGGCGCGGTCTCGCTGGTCGGCCTGCTCAACCCCGTCACCGGCACCGTGCTCGGCGTCGCCTTCGCCGCCGAGGCGTTCGGGCTCACCCAGGCGCTCGGCATGGCGCTGGTGCTGGGCGGCGTGCTCGCCGGTCAGCGTCGCTCGCGGCGCAGCCGGCGTGCCGCACCGCCCGTCGCCACCCCCGAGGAGCCCGCCGTCCGCGAGCCGGTGCTCGCCGGTCGCTGAGGCACGTCGGGGATGATCGGGCGCGTGGAGCGCGTGCCCGCCGGCGAGGACGACGGCGCCGACGCCTGGCTGCTGCGCGGCGGCGACCTCGGCTGCGCCCGCCTGCTGCGGCTGCTGCGCGACGAGGTCGCGCACCTCGCGCCCGGCTCCGTCGTGCACCTCGAGACCTCCGACCCGGTCGCCCCGATCGACCTGCCCGCGTGGTGCCGCATCACCGGGCACGACTACCTCGGCCCGGTGCCGGACGACGGCACCCCCCGCTACGGCGTGCGCGTCGTCGCGGGCGCGCGGGCCACGCAGCCGGCGTCCCCCTGGCGGCTCACCGACCAGCCGGTGCCGACGGTGCCCCCGGAGGAGTGAGCCCGCTCAGCCGCCGGCGAGCAGCACGCCGGCCAGCTCGCGGGCCTGCTCCTCGGTGAAGTCGCCGGTCAGCTGCAGCCGGCCGTCGTCGATGGGCGAGACGAACGAGGCGGTCGAGACCACCTGGCCGTCGACCACGAACGCGACCTGCTCGGTGGTGCCGCTGAGGCTGTTCGACAGCAGCGCGAGCTCGTCGCGGCTGCGCCCGCCGAAGGTGACCAGCACCTGCCAGCCGCCGCCGGGCACCTCACCGGCGCGGGCCTGCAGCACCCCGCCGACGGCCTCGGCCGGGTCGAGCACGTAGCGGGCGTCGGGGTCGCCGGCCGCGCAGGCGGCCATGGGGTCGCGCGCCGGCGTCCGCGCCGGGTCGGCGCAGTCGAGCCCGGCGACGTCGCACTCGGGCGGCACCGTGCGGCCGTCGTCCGCGCAGGCCGCCGCCGGCCGGTCCGGCCCGCCGCGCACCAGCCGCACCTGCACCGGCCCCGGCGCGCGACCGGAGCCCTCGTCGACGGCGGTGGCGCTGCCGCTGCTGCTGCTCGTGCCGCCGGCGTCGCCGCTCGCCGCACCGCCTCCGGAGCAGCCCGCCAGCACGAGGGCCGCCAGCAGGCACCCGGTCCCGAGCGCGACGGCCCGGGTGGGGGCGTTCATCCGATCCGGACCCGGACCACGTTGGAGAGCGCGCCGGTGTCGGTGTCCTTCATGCGGAACTTGTTGACCCCGGTCATGCTCGCCTGGATGAAGGTGTAGAACGACCCGTCGTTGACCGGCGCGGTGACCGGGAAGTCGGTCCAGGCGCCTGCCTTGAACTGCTGCACGCGCAGCACCGCGCCGTCGCCGCCGGGGTAGTCGCCGTTCAGGTCGATCGGCTCGAAGACGCCCACCGCCTCCTGGCCCGCGACCAGCGTGATCTCGGTCTCCGGCTCGGCCTTCTCGGTGTAGGTCGAGGTGGGCGCGGACGGCGAGACGTCGCGCAGGGTGATCGACTGCGACGGCTCGCCGCCGGTCTCGCTCGGCGTGGGCAGGTAGAGCGTCTCGGCCTGCGTGGTGTCGTCGCTGGCCACCTCGGCGTCACCGAAGCCGAGCGCCCGGGTGGCGGCCAGCACGCCACCGCCCACGACACCGGCGACCACGGCCACGACCGCGACCAGCGCGACCACGCCCCACAGGACGGGATGACCACGGCGCTCGCGGGGCCGCACCGGCTCCGGCGTCTCGGCGTCCGGCTGCCCCGCGGGGCGTCCGGGCTGGTCGTCGCTCACGTTGTCATTGTCCGTGACGGGTGGGCACGCACCAAGTCGGCCGGTGACCTGGCCGCCGTCGTGGGCGACGGGCCGGTCGGGCCTAGCGCACGCCGTCGGCCTGGCGGCTGCGACCGGCCGGGGCGACGCGGTTCGAGCCCGGTGCGACCGCACCGGGGGCGACCAGGTAGCCCGAGACGGTCAGCTCGGCCGCGACGCCGCCGAGCGTGAGCGCCGACAGCCGGCCCCCGGCGGGAACGACGAGACCGGGCTCGTACTCGAGGGTCGTGACGCCGACACTGCCGGGGTTCACGGTCTGCACCTGGGTCGAGCAGTCGCCGCGGAACAGGAACACCGCGCGGCCGGGACCCGGCGGCGAGGGGACGTCGTAGGCGTCGACGTTGATGCTTGTCACGACCACCGCCCGCCTCGCCGGTGCCGTCACGAACGTCGTGCAGGTGCTGCCGAGGACCCCGACGACCGTCGGGTCGAGGGCGTCGGCGAGCGGCGCGACCCGCGCGGTCGCGACGGCGGGCGGCTGTGTCTGCACCTGGAGCCGCCCGCCGGTCACCCCGACGACCTTGCGTCCGTCGGCGCTGCTGATCGCCGTCCGGGAGGCCTTGACGGCGGCCACCGCGCCCACCGGGAGGCTCACCGCCAGCAGGGCGACGACGAGGAGCACGGTGAGCTGGGCGCCGGAGAACGGCCCGAGCCGGCGCGAGGGTTCGGTCATGGCGCGACGGTGCCCCGGGCCGGGGTGAGACACCATGGCCCGATCGGGCCATCCGCCCTACGGTGAGCGCCATGACGACGCTGCGCGAGGCGGTCGGGCTGGCCAGCGACGAGCAGGGCCTGGTGGTGGTCACGACCACCCGGGCCGACGGCACCGTGCAGGCCACCGTGGTCAACGCCGGCGTCGTGACCCACCCGGCCACCGGCGACGACGTGCTCGCCTTCGTGGCGGCCGGGCCGGTGAAGCGGGCGCACCTGCGACGTCGTCCGCAGCTGACCGCGACGTTCCGCCACGGCTGGCACTGGGCCACCATCGAGGGCACCACCGAGCTGGCCGGCCCCGACGACCCGCAGCCGTGGGCCGAGGGCGACCGGCTGCGGCTGCTGCTGCGCGAGATCTTCGAGGCCGCCGGCGGCACCCACGACGACTGGGACGCCTACGACCGCACGATGGCCACCGAGCGGCGCGCCGCGGTGCTCGTGACGCCGACCCGCGTCTACGGGCCCTAGGCGCGCGCGGCCCTAGCGGTCGACCCGCTGGGCGCGGCGGTCCGACGTGGTCTTCGGCAGGCTCTGCGGTGCCGCGGACGCGGGCACCGAGAAGCCGAAGGCGCTCACCTCGGCGTAGGTGTCCGTCGCCCGGGCGTACAGGGCGACGCCGGCGGGGAGCGCGACGCCGGGCCCGAGGTCGACGGTCTCGGGGCCGACCCCGCCCGGGTTCACGTCCGCGAGGTAGTCCCCGCTGCAGTCCGACGACGTCCACACGCCGACGTAGAAGCCGCTGCCGGCGCCCGGCGCCTCGACGACGTTCACGTTGATCCGCTGCACCACGAGCGCCCGCCCGGCTCTCGGGCGGAGCACCTGCACGCACCCCAGGAGGGGGCTCGCGAACACCGGTGTCGCCGAGGAGGCGAGCTGTGTGGGCGGGGCCGGCTGCGTCGTCAGGGTGCCCAGGGGCTGGGTGCGGACGGCGAGCCGCCCACCGGAGACGCCGGCGACGCTCTTGCCGTTGCCGCTGGTGATCGCGGTGCGGGCCACGCCCGCCGAGACGGCCGCGACCGGCACGAGCAGGGCCGCGACGAGCGCGACGACCATGACGGTGAGGTGGGTGCCGGTGAAGGGGCCCCAGGTCCGACGAGGAGTGTCCACACGGCACCCTCACCCGCGGCGTTCCCGGGTGCCATGGCCCGATCGGGCCATGCGGCGGGGCTCAGGCCGGCGCGACCGTCATCCGCATCACGCAGTTCTGCTGCCCCTTGGGGCGCACGTAGGTGAAGCCGGCGTCCTCGTAGGACGACCGCGTGAGGTTGTAGAGGAAGGAGTCGCTCATCTTCTTGGCGGGGTCGCGGGTGGCCATGTCGTGCGGGTAGCCCTCGACGACGCCGCCGCCGGAGCGGGCGACGAGGTCGACGGCGCCGCGCAGCGCGAGCCGGCCGTAGCCCTTCTTGCGGTGGCCGCGACCGACGTTGATGCACGTGATGCGCCAGTCGGGCGGCGCCTCGCCCGCCGCCGCGAGGTCGGCGTCGTACTGCTTGCGGTGGTGGAGGTTGGGCAGCTCGCACGGCGCGCCGTACTCGGCCCACGCGACCGCCTCGCCGTCGACGTAGACCAGCGCGGCGTGGGCGATGCCCGCCTCGACCAGGCGGCGCTTGAAGTCGCGGTTCGGCTCCTCCTCGCCCCGACCGTCGGGGACGCCGTGGTGGAAGTGGACGCACCAGCAGCCGCTGAACAGGCCGCCGGTGCGGGTCACCAGCGCCTCGAAGTCGGGCCAGGTCTCGGTGGTGAGCGGCTTGATCTCGGGCTCGGCCATGACGGCACCGTAAGGCCGAACGCGGACGATCCGCTGCCGTCGGCGCGACGGAAAAGCGTTCGACGCCCGCGCGGGCCGGCTGGCACGGTCGGTGGCATGCCGATGTTCCTGACCATGCTCCGCCGTGCCCGGGCAGCCGGGGCGGTCCCGGCGCTCCGGACCGCCGACCTCCTGGGGCTGGCACCCGCTCACTGACACGTGGGCGCGGCGGGTCGTCGCGGGCTCGCCCGTCGACCCCGGCGACCTCGTGCTCGACGCCGGCGCCGGCCTCGGCGCGCTGACCCGGCCGCTGCTCGCCTCCGGCGCACGGGTGCTCGCCGTCGAGCTGCACCCCGGCCGGCTGGCCGCGCTGCGGTCGCTCGCGGACGACGAGCCGCGGCTGCGCGTCGTCCGGGCCGACGTGCGCGACCTGCGCCTGCCGCGGCGTCCGTTCCGGGTCGTGGCGAGCCCGCCGTACGAGGGCTCGAGCGCGCTGCTGACGCGGTTGCTCGCACCCGGCTCGCGACTGGTCTCGGCCGACCTCGTGGTGCAGCGCGGACTCGCGCGCCGGTTCGCCGAGGGGCGCGCGCCGGGGGCGGGCAGGTGGGGCGCGGCGTTCGACCTCGGCCTCGGCCCGGCCCTGCCGCGGACGGCGTTCGCGCGCGCCCCGAGGGTCGACTCGGTGGTGCTGCGGGTGCGGCGGCGGTGACGGTGGTGACGGTGGTGGCCGCGGTCGTCCACAGGCGCGGGAGGGCCCGGTTTGTCCCCAGCCCCGCCGCGAGCAGCGCTAGGGGCATGACCGAGACCACCGACGCACCCCTCTCCCTCTCCTACGTCCTGCCGCCCACGTGGCGCCGCCGCCGCGGGTCCGACCCGGCGCGCGGCGTCGTCGTCGCCGCCCGCGCGCCCGCGCTGCCGCCGAGCGGGGTGCGGCCCGAGGTGGTGCTGCACCGCGCCGCCGTCCCGGACGCCGACCTCGGCACCTGGCGCGAGGCGGCGACGGCCGAGCTGGCCGACCTGCTCGACGACGCGCACCTCGACGACCACGACCGGTTCGACCTCATGGGGCACGAGGTCGACTACCGGCGGCTCACCCACCGGCTCGGCACGGCCGACGTCGTGTGCGAGCAGTGGGCGTGGCTCGCCGGCGGCACCGGTGTCGTGCTCACCTGCTCGGCCGCGCTCGAGGACTACCCCGACTACTGCGACCTGTTCGAGCTCGTGGCCGAGTCGGTCGAGCTCGCCGAGCCGACACCGCCGGTCGAGGTGGCCTGAGGTGAGCATCGTCTTCGAGCCGGACGTCGCGCTGCGGGCGGCCGCGCTGCTGGCCGACGCCGGCTACGACCTGCTCGAGGCGCAGCGGCTGCCCCGCGCCGACAGCGGCGCCACCACCGAGGCGACCGCCGCCGTGCTGGCCGCCGTCGAGCACGACGTCGGCGACCTCGCCGTCCGGGCGCTGCAGGAGGCGGCCGACGTGCGCGCTGTGCTGCCGTTCCACCTCGGCGCCGACGACGCCGCCGCCGGTGGCTACGAGCGCCTCGAGCGCGCCGCGGCGAGCCGGCCGTGAGCGTCGAGACCGCTCTCGCGGCCGACGTCGGCGCGTGCCGCGAGGCGGCCTGGGCGCTGGGCCGGCAGGCGGCGCGTGTCGACGACGCGGCCCGCGTCGTCGCGCACGTGGCGGGCCGGGCCGACGAGACCGTCGACGGGTCGCTGCAGGGCCGCACCGCCGTCGCGATGCACGGCTCGTGCCGCCGGCTCGGGGCCGACCTCGGGCGGCAGGCGGACGCCGTCCAGGCACTGGCCGACGCGCTGGCCGACCACGCCCGCGCGCTGCAGGCGGTCGACGACGTGCTCGGGCGGGCGCGGGGCTCGGCGCGCGACGCGGGGCTGCTGGTCGGCACGACCGTCGTGCCGCCGACCGACCCGGACGACGAGCAGCAGGCCCGCACGTGGGCCGCGGTCGTGCGGGTCGTCGGGCTGGCGCGCGAGCACGAGCAGCGGGCCGACCGGGCCTGGCTCGACGCCGTCGGTCGCTACCAGGGGTGCGCGCCCGTGCGGCTCGGCGCGGCGCCGCCGACGCCACCGGACGACGCGGGCTGGCCGCCGCCCCAGGGGGCGCTGCCCGGCGGGCGGGGGCCGCGGCCGCAGGCCGACGGTCGTGACGGGGCGGCACCGGCGCGTCCGCCGCGGCCGCCCGCGCCCGGCGTCCTCACCGCGCCCCCGCTACCGGCCTGGCCCCCGCCACCACCTACCCCGGCCTGGCCACCGGCAGGCTGCCCGCCGGTGGTCACGACGCCGGACGTCGCCTCACCGGCGGCTCACGTGCTGGCGCTCGGCACCGCGTCGGCCCGCGAGCTCGGCTGGGGCTGACGCCCCGCGCGGTGCCGGGCGCGCCACTGCCGCGGCGACTCGCCGTGGTGGCGGGTGAAGGCGGTGCTGAGCGCGAACGGCGAGCCGTAGCCCACGCGCCGCGCCACCGACGCGACGGTGGCGTGCGGCTCGCGCAGCAGGTCGGCGGCCAGCGCGAGCCGGTGCTCGGTCACGTAGGTCATGGGCGGCGTGCCCACCAGCTCGTGGAAGCGGCGGGCGAACGCCGCCCGCGAGACGCCCGCCTCGCGGGCCAGCGCCGCAACGCTCCAGGGGTGCTCGGGGTTCGCCTGCACGAGCGCGAGCGTCGGGCCGACGACGGGGTCGGCCCGGGCGCTCCACCACCGCGGCGCCTCGCCGCCGGGGCGGTCGAACCAGGCACGCAGCACCGCGATGAGCAGCAGGTCGAGCAGCCGGTCGAGCACCGCCTGCTGACCGGGGGCGTCGCGCACCAGCTCGACGGCGAGCAGGTCGACGAGCGGCGTGTCGAGCTCGTCGCCGGCCAGCACGACGTACGACGGCAGTGCCCGCAGCAGCCGGGCGCCCACCTCCCCGTCGACGGCGTAGGCGCCGGTGAGCACCACGGTCTCGCCGACGGCGCTGTTGCCCCAGCTGCGCACGCCCTGGTGCATCTCCTCGTGCAGCTCGCGGCCGTCGGGCGTGCGGCACACCTGCCCGGGGTGGATGACGGCCTGCACCGGCGTGGCGGGGTCGTCGGCCAGGACGGCGTACTCGACCCCGGGCTCGCCGCGCAGCACGACGAGGTCGCCGGGGCGCAGCCGCACGGGGTCGGCGTCCACCGGCAGCAGCCAGGCGCCGCCACGCACGATCGCGGTGACCGAGAGCGGGGCGTCGTCGCGCAGGGCCACCGACCACGGCGGGTCGAGCAGGCAGCGCAGCAGGAAGGCGCCCTGGGCCCGCGGGCCGTCGAGGAGGGCGGCGAGGTCGTCCACGCCCTCACCGTAGACGACGACGCATGTTCTCGGCGCGATCAGCGATGGTTCGTCTCGTTCCGCGCTGGTGGACTGCGGTCATGATCGAAGCACTCGAGAACCTGCGGTCCCCGATCCTGCTCGCGGCGGCCGTGGCCAGCGGGCTGCAGGCCGGCACCTACTACACGTGGGCGAGCGGGGTGATGCCCGGGCTCGCCCGCGTCGACGACCGCACCTTCGTGCACGCCATGCAGCAGATGAACGTCGCGATCGTGAACCCGGTGTTCATGGCCACCTTCATCGGCGCGCCCCTGCTCGCCGCGCTCGGCCTGGCCGTCGCCGACGGTCCGGCGCGGCCGTGGGTGATCGCCGGGCTGGTGCTGGCGGCCTCGACCGCGATCACCACGATCGCGGTCAACGTGCCGCTCAACGACGCCCTCGCCGCCGCCGGCCCGGTCGACCGGATCGCCGACCTCGCCGCCGTCCGCGCCGACTTCGAGTCGACCTGGGTGCGGTGGAACGTCGTCCGCGCGTTCACCTCGACCGGCGCGCTCGGCTGCCTGGGCTGGGCGCTGTCACGCTGACGCCGGTGGTCGAGGTGCGAGGCCGGCCACGGCCAGGCCCGTCCCTGCGACAGGCTCAGGGCCCGTGTGGTCGGGCTGACCTCTACCGGCCGGCCCCACGACGGTCGAGGCGCAAGCCGGCCACGGCCGAGCCCGTCCCTTCGACAAGCTCAGGGTCCGTGTGGTCGGGCCGACCTCTACCGGCCGGCCCCCACGATGGTCGAGGTGCGAGGCCGGCCACGGCCGAGCCTCGAGACCCCGGAAGGTCGACGCGGACGTTCCCGTCCCTTCGACAAGCTCAGGGCCCGTGTGGTCGGGCTGACCTCTACCGGCCGGCCCCCACGATGGTCGAGGTGCGAGGCCGGCCACGGTCGAGCCTCGAGACCGCGCAAGGTCGACGCGAACGTTCCCGTCCCTTCGACGAGCTCAGGGTCCGTGTGGTCGGGCTGGCCGCTACCGGCCCGCCGTCGACCCCTCACACCACAGGTCAGCGGGTGGCGAGCGCGTCGAGCATCGGGCGGGGGTCGGCCTTGTCGAAGTCGCGGATGCCCGCCGTCCAGAGCGCGCCGACGGCCATGGTGCGGCGCACGGCGCCGAAGGTGACCACGTGGGCGATGACGCCGCCGACGCTGTGGGTGGCCGGGGGCTCGCAGGTGGTGTCGACGAAGGTGTCGAGCATGGCCTCGTCGGCGATCGAGGCAGCGACGAACGCCTTCCAGTCGCGGCCGGCGACCTCGTGGCGGGCGGCGAGCCCGGCCGGGGTCTGGTCGCTCTCGTCGGGCCACGGCCCGCCGCGCAGCGCGGAGAGCCAGTGCTCCTCCTGGGTCACCATCCCGTTGAGCAGCCCGCGCAGCGTCGGGTCGTCGTCGACACCCTCCACCGACTGCGTGATGGGCTGGTCGAGGACGTCGTCGGGCAGCGTCGCCGCCGCGGCGACGAGGTCGGTGAGCGAGTCGACGTGGTGGTCGACGAGCTGTTGCAGCACGTCCATGCTGGACTCCTTGCGATGGGCCGGCAGCCGCAGGCCGCCGGGCGGGTGGAAGTGGACGCCGCTCGCGCCGGGCAGCTCGAGCGACCGGGTGGTGGGCGGCGGGTCGGCCCGCCAGCCACTGGGCGTGACGCCGTAGGCGCGCGTGAAGGCCCGGGTGAAGGCCTCGTGCGAGCCGTAGCCGGCCTCGACGGCGACGTCGAGCACCGAGCGGTCGCGCTGCCGGAGCAGCCGGTGCGCGGCCCGCTCGAGCAGCAGCCGCCGGCGCAGCGCCCCGGGCGGCTCGCCGCCCGCGGCCCGCACGACGCGGTCGAAGTGGAACCGCGACAGGTGGGCCCGCGCCGCCAGCTGCTCGGCGCTGAGCGTCGGGTCGTCGAGCCCGGCCTGCGCCAGGTCGAGGATCCGGTCGAGGCCGTCGGTCTGCATCACGCGACCAGCCTGCCCCGCGGCGGCCCCGTCGCGCTTGATCGGCGTTGCCGACGACCGCGACCCAGCACACTGGCCACGTGGCCCTCCGACTCTCCGACGCCCCCGCCGACCTGCACCGCGCGATCGCGGCGGGCTTCACCGCCCGCGTCGAGGGCGCCGCCGACTGGGACGCACCGGCTCCCGTCGCCGGCTGGACGGCGCGCGACGTCGTCCGCCACCTCGTCGAGTGGTTCCCGCCGTTCCTGCAGGGCGGCGCCGACATCAGGCTGCTGGCCGGCCCGTCGGTCGACGACGACCCCGTCGGCGCCTGGCGGTCGCAGACCGACGCCGTGCAGACCCTGCTCGACGACCCGTCGAGCTCACGCCGCGTGCTGAGCAACCCCCACATCGGCGTGCTGCCGCTGCCCGAGGCGGTCACGCGGTTCTACACCGTCGACGTGCTCATGCACACCTGGGACCTCGCCCGCGCCACCGGCCAGGACGAGACCCTCGACCCCGACCTGTGCGCCGAGCTGCTCGCGGGCATGGAGCCGATGGACGACGTCCTGCGCGCCAGCGGCCAGTACGGCTCCCGCGTCGACGTCCCCGCCGACGCCGACCCCCAGACCCGCCTGATCGCCTTCATCGGTCGGGATCCGCGCTGACCCGTCCCTTGTAGGCGACGGGTCGACGAGACCGCCGCTGACCCGTCGCTCATAAGCGACGGGTCAGCGGCGACGGACGGTGATGCGGGCGCCGAAGCGGGGCACGGAGGTGATGTTGCGGACGCGGGGCTCGTCGCGGCCGTCGGTGTGCACGTCGACGCGGGTGAACACCTCGCGCAGCACCGCGACGCCCTCCATCGTGGCGAACCCGGCGCCGATGCAGCGGCGCACCCCGCCGCCGAAGGGGATCCACGTGTTCGGGGCAGGGTTCTGGCCGAGGAACCGCTCGGGGCGGAAGGTCCACGGGTCGGGGAACGCCTCGTCGCGCTGGTGGCTGACCACGATCGACGGGCCGACGGTCGCGCCCGCGGGCAGGTCGTGGCCGGCGATGCGCGCCGGGCGCATCAGGGTGCGCACCACCAGCGGGATGACGGGGTGCAGCCGCATCGACTCCTTGAGCACCGCCTCGAGCCACGCGTCGTCACCCTCCTCGGCGGCGCGCACGGTGCGGGCGTGCAGGTCGGGGTGGCGGCCGAGCTCGTGGAGCGCCCACGCCAGCGCGGTCGCCGTCGTCTCGTGCCCGGCCAGCAGCAGCGTGACGAGCTGGTCGCGCAGCTCGACGTCGGTGAGCGGCTCGTCGCCGTCGTCCACGCCGGCGCGCAGCAGCCGCGAGAGGACGTCGGTGCGCTCGCCGAGGTCGGGCGCCGCGCGGCGCTCGCGGATCTCGGCGAACATCAAGCGGTCGAGCGCGTACTGGTTCTCGACCGTGCGCCTCCAGATGCCGAAGCGCTGCAGCCACGGGTAGCCCCACGCGAGCAGCACGATCGGCGGGACGTCGACCGTCGCGTTCACGCGCGGGCGCAGCTCGGCGAGCCGCCGCTCGTCGGTGACCCCGAAGACGACGCGCAGGATGACCTCGAGGGTCAGCGCGTTCATGCGGTCGAGCGAGGCGAAGCCGGAGCGGTCGCCCCACGAGTCGACCTCGGCGGCGGCCAGCTCGCGCACGAGACCGGCGTACTCCTTGAGCGCCTGGCCGTTGAAGGCCGGCATCAGCAGCCGGCGGGCGCGCTGGTGCTCGACGGAGTCCTGCAGCAGCAGCGAGTGCCGCCCCATGACCGGCCCGAGGATGGCGTTGCCCTTGCCCGCGTGGAAGACGTCCGGGTCGCCGGCGAAGACCTCCTTGGCGTGCTCGGGCCGGGTGACCATGACGAGCGGGCGGCCGCCGGGCATGAGCCGCACGGTGAACACGTCGCCGTAGGTGCGGTGCAGCCACGGGTGGAACCAGTGGCGGAACCGCAGCAGCGCCACCGTCTGCGCCGCCGCCGGCCAGCGCGGCCCGGGCGGCAGCGCGGCGTCGCGCGGCGGGGACGGCGTGGAGCCACCGACCTGGTTGGTCGCCCGGAAGCGTCGGTCGGTGAGTGCTCGGACGTCGTCGAGGGCCGTCACGCGTCCAGGTTACGCACGAGTAGCGAGCCCTTCGACAGGCTCAGGGTCCGTGGGTCCGGATGACGATGGTCGATATGCGAGAGGCCCTTCGACAGGCTCAGGGTCCGTGGGCCCGGATCACGATGGTCGATATGCGAGAGGCCCTTCGACAGGCTCAGGGTCCGTGGGGCCGGGTCGACATGGTCCCTGCGAGGTCGACGGCCGGATCACGATGGTCGAGGTGCGAGGAGCCCTGGCGACGAGCCTCGAGACCGCCGGCCCCGGCAGCCTCAGCCGGCCTCGACGAGGCGGCGCTTGAGCTTGCGGCGCTTGGCGTCGGCCTTGCCGAGGCGCCGCTCGAGCTCCTCGGCGCGCCGGCGCAGGCGGTCGGTGTCGCGGCGGGCGTCGTCGAGGGCGCGGGCGGCGGCGGCCAGCTGCTGCTCGGGCCGCAGGGCCGGGTCGGCGGGGTCGGCGGGGCGACGGGCGAGCGCGGCCGGGTCGCCGACGACGTCCACGTCGCTGCCGGTGAGCAGCTCGGCCCACCGCTGGCCGCGGTCGTGCCCGGACGCCACGCCCCAGGCGGGCGGCAGCAGCGCCGGCCGCACGGGCACGAGGCCGGCGACGGCGAGCGACGCCGTCCCGAAGCCGCAGGTGCGGCCGACCGCGCGCCACGTGGCCGTCGGGTCGTCGTCGCAGACCAGCACGTGGGTCCGCTCGGGACGCCGCACCGCCGCCGTCCAGCGGGCGAGCACCGACGGCAGGTCGCGGGCGGGGTCGTCGGCCGGCGTCCACAGGTCGGGGGCGCGCACGGTCAGCAGGGCGTGCACCTCGAAGCCACGGAACGACTCGACGACCTGCGCGGCGCGGGCGGGGTCGGCCGCCGCGAGCAGCGGGGCGCTGACCACGATCGTGTCGCGGCCCTTGCGGGCGCGGCGGGCCTGGCGGGCCCACGCCCCGGCCACGTCGTCGCGGGCGTAGCCGTGCTCGCGGTGGCAGCCGACGGCGTCGAGCGCGGCGCGGAACGACTCCTCGCCGGTGGCGGCGGCGCGGCGGACGCCGAGGTCGAGCAGGGCGTGCGCGTGGTGGCCGAGCGCGGCGTCGACGACGTCGCCGGAACCGTCGTCGAGCCCCACGTGCAGGTAGACGCGGCGGGGTCGGGGCACGCGTCGAGCGTGCGCTGACCGGGCGACGCGTCCGTGAACGGCGCGTGACCGCCGTCCGGCCGGTTCAGGCCCAGTCGGGGTCGAGGACGCCGCGCGCCACCAGCGCGGCCGCGAGCGCGTCGGCGCCGGTGAAGACCTCAGCGTCCCAGCCGGCGGCGCGCGCGGCCTCGACGTTGGCCGGCTTGTCGTCGGTGAAGAACAGCGACGACGGCGGGTGGCCGAAGCGCTCGGCGGCCATCGCGTAGATGGCCGGGTCGGGCTTGGCGGTGCCGACCTCGCCCGAGACGAGCACGTCGTCGAAGGTCCGCAGCACCTCGAACCGCTCCAGCGCCGCCGACCACGTCTCGCTGGCCCAGTTGGTGAGCGCGAAGGTCGGCACCCCGGCCGCCAGCAGCGCGCGCACCACCGCCCCGCTGCCCTCGACCTCGCCGACCTGGCTGAGGGCGAAGTGCTCGAGGTAGGCCCGGCCGTGCCGCGACCAGCGCGGCGCGTGCTGGTCGAGCCAGGCGAAGGCGTCGGCGAAGGAGCGACCGGCGTCCTGCTCGTGGTTCCAGGCGTCGAAGTCGAACTCGGTGAGGAAGGCGCGCGCCTCGGCCTCCCCGACGCCGGCGGCGAGGGCCGGCAGCGGGTCCCACCGCACCAGCACCTCGCCGAGGTCGAGCACCACCGCGGAGACCTCGGAACCCGTCACGAGCAGAATTGTGCACAGCGGGTGTAACGCGGGGGCCGCGGCCGGCGTCGAAGGGGTGACGCCAACCAAGGAGTGACATGTCGGACGAGGAGTTCACCGCCTTCGCTCGCGCACGCACGCCTCAGCTGTACCGCTCGGCCTACCTGCTCTGCGGCGACCACCACGGTGCCGCCGACCTCGTGCAGGAGACCCTGGCCAAGGTCTTCGTGAAGTTCCGCCGCATCGACAACCCGGCGGCCTACGCGCAGACCACGCTCACCCGCACCTTCATCTCCGCCCGCCGTCGCCGCAGCAGCGGCGAGCTGCCCACCGCCGACGTCGCCGAGCCCTCGGGCCCGTCGGCGTGGGGGCCGGGCCGGGCGGACGACGACGCGCACCGCACCGAGCTGCGGATCGCGGTGGTCGACGCACTGCGCGGCCTGGCCCCGGCCGACCGCGCCGTGCTGGTGCTGCGCTACCTCGAGGACCTCTCGGTCGAGGAGACGGCGCAGCGGATGGGTGTCTCGGCCGGAGCGGTGCGCAGCCGGAGCAAGCGGGCGCTCGAACGCGTCAGACCCCTCCTCGACGGGTCGCTCGCCGTCATCCCCGAGAAGGGCCCCCTCACATGAACGACCCCACCGACCAGGCCGGACGGCGCACCGGCAGCCTCCTGCGCGGCGTCACCGACGACCTCCAGCCCGACATCGACCTCCTGGTCGCCTCCGGGACCGCACGCGGCCGCGTCCTGCGACGCCGCCGTCGTGTCGGGACGGCGCTCGCCGCGGTCGCCGTCGTCGGCGTCATCGGCACCGCGGCGGGCGTCGCTCCGGGGCTGCTGGGCGCGGGCGGCGCGCCGTCCGGGTTCAGCGCGCCGACGGCGACGGACTCCGCCGAGCCCGACCCGGAGCCCACCGAGCCCACCGAGCCCACCGAGCCCGCGATCCCGAGCCAGCGCGAGCTCGAGCGCGTCGACGCCGACCTCGCCGTCCCGGCCGCGCGGATCCCGCAGGTCGTGGGCGAGCAGCTCGGTGGCGAGCCGGGCCCGATCCTGCGCGACCCACCGTTCGGGGTCTCGGACGAGCCGCAGGACAAGACCGTCCACTTCCTGTGGCAGGGCACGCTCACCACGGTCGTCATCGAGCGCGCCGACAGCCTGGCGTCGTGCCAGGCGATGGTCGACCCCGCGAACCAGCCCGACGGCCAGCCCGGCGGCGAGTGCGTCGTCGAGGGCGGCGTCCTGCTGCTGCGGTGGGGCCCCGACACGGCCGACGGCGTGACTGCCCAGGGCATCTTGGCCTGGCGGCACGGCTACATCGTCAGCGTGCTGTCCTACAACGCCGCCGACGGCAAGGACGTCCCGCCCGTCACCGACGTCCCCCCGATCTCGCCGGAGCAGCTCACCGCCCTCGCCACCAGCGACGCCTGGTTCGCCGAGAGCTGACGCCGGCCGCGCGCCGGGGCCGGGTCACTGCCGGGTCACTGCCGGGTCACTGCCGGGTCGGGTCCTCGGGGACGCCGGCGACCGCGCGCTGCAGCCAGGCGAGCAGCGGCCGGAGGGCGCGCCAGTCGTCGCGGACGAGCGTCTGCACGGCCGGGGTGTGGATGACCTTCTCGAACCCGTACGACCGGTTGGCGATGAGCTGCTTGTGACGCAGCAGCTCGATGCGCGGGTGGTCGGCGACGTAGCCGCGGGGCGTGGTCTTGAGCCGCTCGCCGCCGATCTCGAAGCCGGCCTTCTCGAGCACGGTGAGGTGGCGGCGCAGCGTGGGGCCGGTGCGGTCGTGCGCCATGGCGTCGCGGATGGCGGCCATCCGCGGCGTCTCGGCGTGGTAGAAACCGCCGCCCACCCGGACGCCGCGCGGCGAGAGCTCGACGTAGAGGCCCATGCTCGGCCCGACCCCGACGAACGCGCCCTGGTGGGTCTTGTAGGGCGTCTTGTCCTTCGCGAACCGCACGTCGCGGTAGGGCCGGAAGATCTTCGCCTCGCCGAACTCGGGCGCCAGCGCCGCGCACAGCGCGACCATCGGCGCCTTCACCGACTCCTCGTAGACGTGCCGGTGGGCCTCCCAGAACGACTTGGAGTTGTCGACCTCGAGGTCGTCGTAGAAGTCGAGCGCGGCGACGGGGAAGCCGGTGAACTCCACCGCGCCAGGCTACGGGCGGCCCCGACCCGGCGCCGGGCCACCCGATCCGTCGTTCGGCTGCGCGGGCGGACGTCGTCCGCCGACACTGGCGCGATGAAGCGGTGGGTGGCGCGCTGCGCCGGTCTGGTCAGCGTGGTCGTGACGACGGTCGGACCGACCGTCGTGGCCCCGAGCACGAGCGCCCAGGCCGTGGCACCCCCGTCGTCCGGCGGGCAGCGCTTCGCGTGCGCCGGCGACCGGTGGGGGCCGCCGCGCCCGCTGCCGGCGGCGGCCCGGCAGCAGCGGGTGGCCGAGCGCGTGCGCGGTCGCGAGGGCGACGGCTGGACCGTGCGCCGCGTGCGTCCGACCCACCTCGGGGTCCTCGCCCTCGTCAGCGGCGACGTCGACGCCGCGACGTCCGCGCTGCCGCGGGTCGACCACGTGATCTCGTGGACCGGCGGCTGGCTCAGCGACTTCCCGCCGAGCATGCGCATGGGCGTGGCGGTCTCGCGCTTCCTCGACCCGGTGGTCAACGACGTCATGCGCCGCACGCGAGGGGTGCCCGGCCGGGGCGGCCTGGCGATCTGGGTCGACGGGACGGCCGTGGTGATGACGTGGAGGGCGCCGGTCCCCCGGCAGGTGCGACGACTGGCCGGCGTCCGACCGAACGGGGTCGAGGTCCGCATCGTGCCGCGCCCCTACTCGCAGTCCGACTTCCACCGCGCGATCGACCGGCTCACCGACTTCCTCGACGAGCGCGACGAGCCCTGGACTGAGGTCGGCGCGTGCCACAGCGAGCGCGGCCTGTCGCTGCACGTCCCGGGTCGCCCGGACCGGCTCGGGGTCACCGACGCCGAGCTGCTCGAGGCCGCCGGCATGCCGGTGAAGGTCCGTCACGGGTACTACGCCGTCGCCGACTGAGGCAGCGCGAATGACGTGGCAGATGACGTGGCGGACGACGTGGAGCGGATGACGAGATTCGAACTCGCGACATCGACCTTGGGAAGGTCGCGCTCTACCAGCTGAGCTACATCCGCAGTGCGGGCGATGCTAGCCGACGCATGCGCCGGGGCGGGTGGCCGGGGCGCGGCGGGCGGTGACGAGGCGGGCGAAGCTGCACCCGATGGGGTGAACAGGCAGGCGAGCGCCGGAGAGACGGTGTGGGCGATTGCTCCCTCTCCCCCCACACCGCCCGCCCTGCGGACCCGAGCTCTTCGGTACTGCGGGGCGGGTGGGGCAGAGCCCGGACGGCGCCCGCGGGCCAGCCTTGCGCCGATAGGGTGCCGGGGTGCTGCTCAGCGACCGCGACATCCTCGCCGAGATCGACGCGGGCCGGGTCGCGCTCGACCCGTGGCAGCCGCAGATGCTGCAGCCGTCGTCGGTCGACGTCCGGCTCGACCGGTTCTTCCGGGTCTTCGAGAACCACCGCTACCCGCACATCGACCCGGCGGCCGACCAGAGCGACCTGACGCGGATGATCGAGCCCGAGGGGGACGACGCGTTCGTGCTGCACCCGGGCGAGTTCGTGCTGGGCTCGACCTACGAGGTCGTCACCCTGCCCGACGACATCGCGGCGCGCGTGGAGGGCAAGTCGTCGCTGGGGCGGCTCGGGCTGCTGACCCACGCCACGGCCGGGTTCGTCGACCCGGGGTTCTCGGGCCACGTGACGCTCGAGCTGGCCAACGTCGCCACGCTGCCGATCAAGCTCTACCCGGGCATGAAGATCGGCCAGTTCTGCTTCTTCCGGCTCTCCTCGCCGTCGGAGCACCCCTACGGGTCGGCGAAGTACGGCTCGCGCTACCAGGGCCAGCGCGGCCCGACGCCGTCCCGCTCGTTCCAGAACTTCCACCGCACCGAGATCTGAGGGTGCGGGCCGCTCCGGCGGTCCTACACTCCGCCCATGGGCCGGGGCACGGGTCGGGCGGTCGAGCGGCCGCCGTCGCTGCCGCGCACGTTCGCGAAGATGCTGGCGATGATGCTGGTCTTCGGCATCGTCGGGCCGCTCTTCCTCGGGCTCTACGTCATCCTCGACCTGCCCGACACCGGCTGGATGCTCGGGTGGGGCATCGCGATCACCGTGCTGGACGTCGTGCTGGCGGCGGTCGTCGCGGTCGCGACGACGCGGGCCGCCCGACGGCGCCACCGACTGGGGCAGTTCGGGCTGCGGGTGCGGGCCGAGCTGGTCTCGGTCGACCGGACCGGCATCTCGATCAACGACGACCCGGTGGTGTGGCTGCGGCTGCGCGCCCACCTGCCCGACGAGTCGGAGCGCCGGCTGCACCGGCGGGTGGTCGTGCCGCAGACCCGGCTCGCGCTGATCGACGGCCGTGACGTGGTGGTGCACCTCGACCCGACGACCGACGACTTCGACGTCGACTGGCAGGCGACGGCCGGGCTCGCGCGCCGCGCGGCGGACGGGTCCGGCGCTGCGCCGGCGCGTCCGAGGGCCGAGCGGCTGGCCGAGCTCGACGACCTGATGCACCGCGACTTGCTCACGCGCGAGGAGTACGACGCCGCGCGCGCCCGCATCCTGGCCGAGATCTGACCGACGGGGCGGTGCCCGAGGGGCTCAGCCGTCGAGGCGGTCGCTGACGCGACGGCCGCGGCCGACGCGCCGACGGCGGCGGGCGCGGCCGGGGCGGGGTGCCTCGCCCTGGACGCGGTCGAGCGGGGTGGGCTGGGTGTGGCAGCGGCGCAGCTCGTAGGCGTGCAGCTCGGCGGGATCGATCATGGCGGGGCTCCTGTTCCGGTGGGGTGTGACGGGGTGCTGGGTGTTGGCTGGTGGAGTGCTGTGGTGACGGTCAGACCTGGGCCAGATCGACGTCGCCACTGACGGTCTTGACCCGCAGCTCGACGTAGTCGGCACCGGGCTCGGGCTTGCCGGCACCCTCGAGCGTGGAGTGGATCCGGCCGGAGACGGTGGAGACGTCGGTCCAGACGGGGACGCCGGCCGGGACGCCGACGCGCACGTCGCCCGAGGCGCCCTTGACCTGCACCCGGCCGGCCGAGACCGACCCGATCTCGAGGTCGCCGCTGCCGGTGGAGAGGCCGACGTCGGTGCGGGCGGTGCCGACCTTGAGGTCGCCCGACCCGGTCTTGACCGCGGTGGGCCCGCCGGTCTCGCCGAGCGCGACGTCGCCGCTGCCGGTGGAGACCGTGACCTCGGCGCCGGCGTGGCCGACCTCGACGTCCCCCGACCCGCTCTTGACCCGCAGCGAGCCGTCGACCCGCTCGATCTCGGTGTCGCCGGACCCGGTCTCGACCAGGCAGGCGCCACCGACGTGCTGCAGGGTGACCTCGCCGGAGCCGCTGCGGGCGCGCAGGTTGCCGACCAGGCCGTCGACCCGCAGGTCGGCGCTGCCGAGCTTGGTCTCGACGTCGCTGCGGAGGGGCAGCCGGACGCTGATGTCGAGGCTACGGTCGCCGCCGAGCAGGTTGCGGTGCTTGGGGGCGATCACCGTGAGGCGGGAGCCGGCGAGGTCGACGACGACGTCGTCGGCGTCGGTGCCGCTGATCTCGACGGTGGTCTCGGTGGTCTCGGCGGCGGTGATCTCGACGTCGCCCTTGCCGCTCTCGACGTAGAGCTCGACGGGCTGGTGGGTCTCGAAGTGGTGCTCGGCGTGGTCGGCCATGGTGGTTCTCCTCGGTGCGTGGGGTGCAGTGGGGTTGCAGTGGGTGTGCTGGTCCGCGGGGCCGGCCTGGCGCCGGTCCCGGGTGGTCGGGTGGAGGGACGGTGGGTGGTGCGGGGCCGGTCAGACCCAGCCGGTCATCCGGCGTCCGCCGCCGCTGCCGCGGTTGCGACGGTCGGGGAAGGGGCTCTGCCCGCCGAAGAACGGCAGGCTCGAGAGGTCGATGTCGACGTTGATGGCGGCCTCGTCGCCATTACGCGTGGCGGAGCGGACGACGCTGACCAGCCAGGTGTTGAGCGACTGGCCGGCCGCGGCGGCGGCGTCCTCGGCGCGGCCCTTGACCGACTCGGGCAGCCGGAGCGTGATGCGGGCCAGGCCGCCCTCCTCGGTCTCCTCGACCGAGGGCGGCGCGGGGGGCGCGGGGGGCGCAGGCGGGGCCGGCGGGGCGGGGAGCGCGGCCGGGGCGTCGACCACGAAGGCGAGGTCGCGGCCGTCGAGCCGGACGTCGACGTTGCCGGCCGGCATCTCGGCGGTGATCTCGGCGCAGGCCTGGCTGATCGCCTCCATGAGCGCCAGCCGCGCGGCGGGGTCGAGGGCGAAGCCGAGCCGCTCGGCGGCGGCGCGCAGCTCGTCACCGGCACCCTCGGCGGCGGCCGTGAGGTCGCGGCGGAGGTGGTCGACGTACGGCGTGATGTCCATGTGCATCACTCTGACGTCACTGTGACGTCATGTCAAGCCCGATGTGATGTCATGTGGCGTCAAGCCGACATCAGAGCGGCGTCAGAGGAGCGTCAGAGCGGCGTCAGGACGACGTCCGCCGGGCTCCGGTACGGCCGGAGGGGTGAATGCGGGGGTCGCGCCCGTCCCTAGATTGCAGAGGCTGTCCACCACCCCCCGAGAGGTCGCCGATGACCGCTGCGCCCGTTGTCCTCGCCTCCGAGACGATCATCGACGCCGCGTTCGTCGACTACCTGATCGTCGCGCTCTACTTCGCCTTCGTGCTCGGCATCGGGATCATGGCCCGGCGCCAGATCAGCGACTCCGTCGACTTCTTCCTCTCCGGGCGCTCGCTCCCGGCCTGGGTGACCGGCCTGGCCTTCGTCTCGGCCAACCTCGGCGCCGTCGAGATCATGGGCATGTCGGCCAACGGGGCGCAGTTCGGGCTGCCCGCCGTCCACTACTTCTGGGTCGGCGCCATCCCGGCCATGCTGTTCCTCGGCGTGGTGATGATGCCGTTCTACTACGGCTCGAAGGTGCGCTCGGTGCCGGAGTTCATGCTCCGGCGCTTCGGCAAGCCCGCCCACCTCGTCAACGCGTCGTCGTTCGCGGTCGCCCAGCTGCTCATCGCCGGCATCAACCTGTTCCTGCTCGGCTCGATCATCCGGGCCCTGCTCGGCTGGCCGCTGCTGGTAGCCCTGGTCGTGGCCGCGGTGATCGTGCTGGCCTACATCACCCTCGGCGGCCTCTCGGCGGCGATCTACAACGAGGTGCTGCAGTTCTTCGTCATCGTCGCCGCGCTGCTGCCGCTCACCCTGATCGGCCTGCACCAGGTCGGCGGCTGGAGCGGGCTGAAGGACAAGATCGCGCCCGGCGTCGACCCCGACACCGGTCAGACCGCCGCGACGGTGGGCGACCAGCTGTCGTCGTGGCCGGGCAACGCGCTGTCGGGCTTCAGCAACGACCTGCTCTCGGTGATCGGCATCGTCTTCGGCCTCGGCTTCGTGCTCTCGTTCGGCTACTGGACGACGAACTTCGTCGAGGTGCAGCGGGCCATGGCGTCGGACTCGATCAGCTCGGCCCGCAAGACCCCGATCATCGGCGCCTTCCCGAAGATGTTCGTCCCGTTCATCACCATCGTGCCCGGCATGATCGCCGCGGTCGTGGTGTCCGAGATCGCCACCGTCAAGGGCGGCGGCGAGGTGCCGGGCGGGTCGTCGGGCGAGGGCGTGAAGTACAACGACTCCCTGCTCTACCTGATGCGCGACGTGCTGCCCAACGGCCTGCTCGGCATCGCCATCGCCGGCCTCATGGCGGCCTTCATGGCCGGCATGGCGGCCAACATCTCGGCGTTCAACACCGTCTTCAGCGTCGACCTCTGGGAGCGCTACGTCGTCCCGGAGCGCGACGACGACTACTACGTGCGCATCGGCCGCTTCGCCACCGTCGGGGCCACCGTCATCGCCATCGGGACCGCCGGGCTGGCCTCGAACTTCCAGAACATCATGGACTACCTGCAGGTGCTGTTCGGGTTCTTCAACGCCCCGCTGTTCGCCACCTTCATCCTCGGCATGTTCTGGAAGCGGATGACGCCGACCGCCGGCTGGGTCGGCCTGGTCGCCGGCACCCTCTCAGCCGTGGCCGTCGCGTTCCTCAGCGAGGACGCCTTCGGGTCGTGGAGCTTCGGCGTGATCGGCATCGGCGGCCAGGGCGCGGCCTTCCTCGCCGCGGGCGTCGCGTTCGTCGTCGACATCGTGCTGAGCGTCGCGGTCTCGCTGGTCACCGAGCCGAAGCCGGCCTCCGAGCTGCGCGGCCTGGTCTACTCGGAGACACCGAAGGAGGACCTCCTCGACGAGAACGAGGCGTCCTACCCGTGGTGGCGCCGCACCCTTCCCCTGGCCGGCATCGCCCTGGTGCTGACCATCGCCCTCAACATCGCCTTCTGACCGGACGGAGCGAGCGACATGGCTGAGCAGCACACCGCGGGAGCCCTGGACATCCGCAACGTCATCGGCGCCCTGCTGGGCCTGTACGGCGTCATCCTCGTCGTCACGCGGATCGTCGCGGGCGACGAGGGCGGTGAGAAGTCGGACGGCGTCAACGCCAACCTCTGGGCCGGACTCGCCCTCCTGGTCGTCGGCGTCGGCTTCCTCGCCTGGGCGCGCCTGCGCCCCACCGTCGTCCCCGAGACCACCACCCGGCCCGAGGAGATGCAGCCCGACAACCCGGCGTGAGGGTGCGTGCCCGGCCGGTTCGGTCGGGTCGTGTCTGGGTTGCGGTCGGGGTGGCGGTGACCTGGTTACCGTTCCCGGCCCCGGTTCGGTCACTGGCTCACCGCTCCCCCGGGTCGAGCCTGGGCGGCGGTGACCTGGTTACCGTTCCCGGGCCCCGTTCGGTCACTGGCTCACCGCTCCCCCGAGCCGAGCCTGGACGGCGGTGACCTGGTGACCGTTCCCGGCCCCGGTTCGGTCACTGGCTCACCGCTCCCCCGGGTCGAGCCTGGGCGGCGGTGACCTGGTGACCGTTCCCGGGCCCCGTTCGGTCACTGGCCCACCGCTCCCCCGAGCCGAGCCTGGACGGCGGTGACCTGGTTACCGTTCCCGGCCCCGGTTCGGTCACTGGCTCACCGCTCCCCCGGGTCGAGCCTGGGCGGCGGTGACCTGGTGACCGTTCCCGGCCCCGGTTCGGTCACTAGCTCACCGCTCCCCCGGGTCGCGCCAGGGTGGCGGTGCACCAGCCACCGTTCGACGTCGCGAATGCGTGGCTCACGCACCGCCCACCGGGTCGGGCCCGGGCCGGCGGGTCAGAGGTCGAACAGTGAGCTGCTCTGGGTGATGTCGACGTCGGTGCGGGGCTGGTGGGAGGGGCCGTTGCTGGGCTCGAAGTTCCCCTCGTCGGGCTCCGGCGACGTCTGGGTCCCTTCGACAGGCTCAGGGTCCGTGGTCGGCTCGGGCTCGGGAGTCGGCTCGGCGTTCCCTTCGACAGGCTCAGGGTCCGTGGAGGCCTCGGGCTCGGGGTCCGTGGTCGGCTTGGGCTCGGGGTCCGTGGTCGCCTCGGGCTCAGGGTCGGCCGAGGTGCTGCTCCCGACGTTGTCGGGGGCGGCGATGTCGAACAGCGAGCCGCCGCCGCTGCCGAGCGCCGCGGTCGGGGCCGCCTCATCCGCAGCCGGCTCCGGAGCGGTGGCCGGCTCGGCCGCCGGCGCGGGCGTGGGCTCGGGCGCAGAGGCCGGCTCGGGCGCGGCGATGTCGAACAGCGACCCACCTCTGCCGAGGTCCGCGACCGGCGTGGGTGCGGGCGTCCCTTCGACAGGCTCAGGGTCCGTGGTGGTCTCGGGCTCGGGGTCCGTGGTGGTCTCGGGCTCCGTGGCCGCCTCGGGCTCGGGGGTTGCCGGGATGTCGAACAGCGACCCACCGCCACCGAGGTCGGCGGTCGGGGTCCCTTCGACAGGCTCAGGGTCCGTGGTGGGCTCCGTGCTCGCCTCGGGCTCAGGGTCCGTGGTGGGCTCGGGGTCCGCGGCGGGCTCGGGGGCGTCGTCCGACCCGAGGTCGAACAGCGACCCACCGGACTTCCCTTCGACAGGCTCGGGGTCCGCGGCGGGCTCGGGGGCGTCGTCCGACCCGAGGTCGAACAGCGACCCACCGGACGTCCCTCCGACAGGCTCAGGGTCCGCGGCGGGCCCGGGCTCCGTGGAGGAGGGGGCGGGGGCGTCGTCCCCACCCCCGAGGTCGAACAGCGAGCCACCGGACGACGCGGGCTGGGCCGCCTTCGCCTCCTCGGTCGCCGGCTTCTCGGGGTCGGTGGTGGCGGGCGGCTCGTCGACGGGGGTGTCGAAGAGCGAGGTGCCGCCGGACGCCTTGGCCGCGGGGCCGGCGTCCTCGGTGGCCACGACGGTGTCGTCGGTGATGGTGGCGTCGCCGGCCTCGGGCTCGGCCTTGGTGGCGACGTCGACGCCGCCGGCCGCGCCGTTCGACGCGGCGGCGGACTGACCGGGCGCCATCCGGGTGGCCTGCTCGCCCTTGACCGAGGCGAGGAGCATCTGCGCGACGTCGAGCACCTCGACCTCCTCGCGCGCCTCGCCCTCGGACTGCTTCATCGTCAGGCCGTCGCTGAGCATCACGCGGCAGAAGGGGCAGCCGACGGCGATCTGGTCGGCGCCGGTCTCGACGGCCTCGGTGGTGCGGTTCACGTTGATGCGCGAACCGATGTTCTCCTCCATCCACATGCGCGCGCCGCCGGCGCCGCAGCAGAAGGACCGCTCGCTGTTGCGCTCCATCTCGACGAACGACGCGCCGGGCAGCACCTGCAGCAGCTCGCGCGGCGGCGAGTAGACGCCGTTGTGGCGGCCGATGTAGCAGGGGTCGTGGTAGGTGATCGAGCGCTTGTGGGCGCCCGCGCCGTCGCTGACGGGGGTGAGCTTGCCCTCGCGCACCAGCCGGTTGAGCAGCTGGGTGTGGTGCACCACCTCGAGCTCGATGCCGAGCTCGCTGTACTCGTTCTTCAGCGTGTTGAAGCAGTGGGCGCAGGTGCTGACGACCTTCTTGGCCTTGGCCTCGGTGAGCACCTCGACGTTCTGCGCGGCCAGCCCCTGGAAGACGAACTCGTTGCCGGCGCGGCGCGCGGAGTCACCGGTGCAGGTCTCGCCGTTGCCGAGGACGCCGAAGCTCACACCGGCCAGGTCGAGCAGCTCGGCGACGGCGCGGGTGGTCTTCTTGGCGCGGTCCTCGTAGGCGCCGGCGCAGCCGACCCAGAACAGCCACTCGACCTCGTCGAGGCTCTCGATGTCCTCGCCGACGACCTTGACCTCGAACGGCAGGTCCTTGGCCCAGTCGAGGCGGGCCGTGGCCGACATGTTCCACGGGTTGCCCTTGTTCTCCATGCCCTTGAAGAGCTGGTTGAGCTCGGGCGGGAAGCTGTTCTCGACCAGCACCTGGTAGCGGCGCATGTCGACGATGTGGTCGACGTGCTCGATGTCGACCGGGCACTGCTCGACGCACGCGCCGCAGGTCACGCACGACCACAGCACGTCGGTGTCGATGACCGCGCCGCCGGTGGGCTCCCAGGCGTAGCCCTCGGTCTCGCCGACCAGCGGGCGCGCCGCCTCGGCCTTCGCGGCCTCGGGGACGCCGTTCGACCCCGACCCGTTCGCCAGCAGCGCCGGACCGGCCCCGAAGGCGTGGTCGCGCAGGTTGAGGATCAGCATCTTCGGCGAGAGCGGCTTCTCGGTGTTCCACGCCGGGCACTGCGACTGGCAGCGGCCGCACTCGGTGCAGGTCGCGAAGTCGAGCAGGCCCTTCCACGTGAAGTCCTCGACCGAGCCGACGCCGAGCTTGGCGTCCTCGTCGAGGTCGTCGAGGTCGTCGAGGGTCAGCGGCTTGCCGTCGGTCATCATCGGCTTGACCGCGCCCAGCGCCTTCGGCCGTCGCGAGAACAGCACGTTCAGCGGCGCCACGAAGATGTGCAGGTGCTTGGAGTTCACGACCTGCACGAGGAAGACGAGCATGACGCCGATGTGCAGCAGCAGGCCGACGGCCTCGAGCGTCTCGGACGCCGGCAGCACGTTGCCGAGCGCCTGCGAGACGTAGGCGCCGGTGTCGTAGGGCAGGTGCCCCTCGGCGGCCGCGGCGCCCCGGAAGAGGAACAGCGTCCAGATGACGTTGAAGATCATGAACAGCACGACCCACGCGCCACCGAGGTGGGAGTAGGAGAAGCGCGAGCGGCGTCCGAGCCGGGACGGCGCCTCGCGCAGCCGGATGGCGGCGAACATGCCGATGCCGACCAGGGCGAGCAGCGCGATGGTGTCCTGGGCGAAGCCCAGCACCTCCCACTGGCCGACGAGCGGGATGTGCCACTCCTCGTTGCGCGAGATGAGGATGCCGTAGGCCTCGAGGTAGACCGTGCCGAGGATGAGGAAGGCCCAGAACACGAAGGCGTGCGCGACGCCGGGCACCGACCACTTCAGCAGCTTGCGCTGCCCGAAGACCTCGACCACCTGCGTCATCACCGCGCGCCCGAGGCGGCCGGTGACGCCGGCGACGCGGTCGGGCGCGGGCTGGCCGCTGCTGATGAGGCGGAACAGGTACCAGACCCGGCGGCCGGCCAAGGCCAGCGCCACCACCGTGCCCAGCAGTCCGACGATCACGACCCACAGCGCCATCTCGTACTCCACCTCCGCGCTCGATGCGCGTCGAGCCTAGGGGTGCCCGCCGCTGCGGGGCGTCACCCGACGCGTGCGGCGAATCTACCCGTAGGTAACTTCGGTGCGGGCCTCAGGTACGTACCGCGGTCACCCGGCCGCCTCGGGTGAAGGCGATCGTCACCATCACGCGGTCGCGGCTCTGCGTGCGCGCGCACACGCCGTAGGTGGTGCCGAGGCGCTGGAACGGCTGGCCCACCCGGCGCATCACCTGCTCGGTGGTCAGGCCCGGCCGCACCAGGCGCCGCACCTGGGCGACCGTGCGCCGCAGCCCGGGGTTGCGGCACGAGTCGGGCGCGATGCCCTCGGCGCGCTCCCACATCTGCAGGTAGGCCTCGGGCCCGCGGGTCATGTCGGCGAAGATAGCCCGCCCGGCGCCGCGCTGCCGGGCGCCCGCGACCTTGGTGAGGTCCTGGATCCAGTCGGGGTAGAGGCCGTACTGCGCGACGCCGTCCTTGTTGATGTCGTAGACCCGCTGCCCGGCCCGCTGCCGCTTGATCGTGACGCCGTTGATGCCCCTGAAGGGGTAGGTCACCTTGTTGCGGACGTCGGCGCCGCGCGGGTCGCCCTGGGCGCCCAGGCCGTTGATGTCGGCACCGAAGCCGATGCCCCAGTAGTAGCGCGGGTCGGCCCAGCCGACGTGGCGACGCCACTTGTCGACGAAGCCGGTGGAGTCGCCGGCGTACGGCGTCACGAACCCGCCGGAGCGGTAGATGCGCGGGTAGGTGTCGGGCGTCGACCAGGAGTGGCTCGACAGGACGCCGGGGTAGTCGAGCCGCTCGACGACGTCCATGGCCGAGCGCCGGGCCTTGACGCTGAGGTGGTCGGGGTCGAAGAGCATGTCGCGGCGGGCGAGCTCGCGCACGGTGTGCTCGCCGAGCGAGGTGAGCCCGCGGGCGTTGCAGTGGTTGGGCGGCGGGTAGAGCGGCACCGCCGGCAGCAGCCCGCCGAACAGGGTGCCGATGGCCCCGAAGATCGCGTCCTGGCCGGGCACCGCGTTCGGCGCCGCGAACTGCGTGCGGTCGGAGTTCTCGGTGGTGGCGGGCGTGCAGGTGCGCATGTCCCAGAAGCTGCCGGTCTGGAGGAAGTTGGCCGCGTTGACCGCGACCCCCGTGGTGCCCTCGTCGCCGGCGACGCCGCCGAGCGCGTTGTCGAACTTGTTGACCAGCTCCATCTGGCGGACGCCGATGCGGTGCATCTGCCCGATCTGGCGAGTGATGTCGGCCCGGGTGCACTCGGGGACGTCGCCCCCGGGCAGCGCCTTGAAGGTGCAGCCGAACGGCACGCTGGTCTCGATGCCCATGACCACCGCGAGCTTGCCCTGGTTGATGACCCGGCGGGCCTCGAACGGGTTGCGCACGATGCGGTAGAAGCCCTTGCCCGGCCCGCCGAACTGCGCGTCGACGTAGTTCTGGAACCGGTACATGTCCTTGGCCTGCAGCCGGATCGAGTCCATGTCGTCGCAGCTGTTGCGCTTGAGCGGGTAGATCTCGCACAGCTTGTTGTTCTCGACCAGCAGGTTGACGAACAGCCGCTCGCCGCCGCGCCAGGCCCGCTCCATCCAGCGGTAGTAGGTGCCCTCGTGGGTCAGCGAGTTCGGCGCCGGCCAGTCGCGGAACGTCGGCCAGCCGACCGGGTCGTGCCCGAGCTCACCGGAGAGGAACGACTCGAGGACGGCGCCCTGCCCCCCGGTGAGCGTGTGGTCGGGACAGTCGACCAGCGCGTACTCGACGCCGAAGGGGTGCCAGGGCCGGCCGCAGTGCACCGAGCCGCCGAGGAACTCGAAGGCCATGCCGTGCGTGTGCGCGTCGACGAACCCGCGCACCTCCTGGAACGAGCTGACGCCCGCGTGCGGCGCGCCGACGACGTCGACCTGGGCCTCGGGGTAGCGCACGCACGGGCCGCGCTGGCGCAGGGCGAACCGGGTGGGCGCACCCGCCAGCACCAGCCGCCCGTCACGCAGCGCGAGCGACCGGCCGCCGGCGGTGCGGAGGACGAAGCGACCCTCGCGCCGGGTCACGGTCCACACCGTCGACCGGCTCGGGCGCTCGTCGAGCCCGAGGCCCTGGCCCGCGGCCCGGCCGGCGACGAACCGTCGTCCCTCGACGTAGAGCAGGTAGCGACCGAGCTGGGTGGCCTGGAAGCGCACCCGCACCGCACGGCCGGCGTCGCGCGCCGGGCGGACGGTGTCGCCGGCGAGGGCGAGCACCGACCCGGACGGCGCGGTGAGCGTGTAGCAGCCGCCCGCCATCGCGTAGCGCGTCTGCGGGACGGCGGTGCGGGTCGGTCGCGCCGGCACGGTGGTCAGCCGCGGGTCGGGCAGGCGGCGCTGCCGGGCCACGTAGGCCGCGCTGCGCCGGGCCTGTCGGGCCGTGGTGGGGTCGCGCGTCAACGCTCCGGTCTCACCGCTGCGGGCCAGCGCGTTCTTGAAGCGCGGGTCGTGGGTGTGGGCGGGCGTGCCGGGCGGGTCGGTGTGCGGGATGCCGGCCGCGGCCTTGCTCTGCTCGTTCGTCTCGCGCAGCGAGGCGGTGCGCTCGCCGGCGGACGTGGGCAGCGCCAGGGCGACGACGACCACCAGCAGGGCCGTGGAGAGGGCGCCGGCGAGCCGGCGGTGGAGGCGGACGGTCTCGCTCACGGGCACTCCCATGCTGTGACGTGTGCTGTGACGGTGGTGCGATGGTGCCGTGTACCGTGCCGCCGCGCGTGTGACCTGCGACACGATGCCTGCGACACACTAGGACGGATGACCGACAGCCGCCGCCCCCTCGACGAGGCGGTCTCGATCGCGCGCGGTCTCGCGCTCGCCCGCCACCCCGACGCGCGCGCCGCCTGGCTCGGTGGCTCGACGGCGTCCGGGACGACGACGCCGACGTCCGACCTCGACGTCACGGTGCTGCTGGACGCCGCCCGCGCGGGCCCGGGCTCGGTGTACCGCGAGTCGCTCCACCACGACGGCCGGCCGGTCGAGCTGTTCGTGCACGTCGACGCCTCGGTGCGCCACTACGTCGCGAAGGACACGTGGCGACGGCGTCCGACCATGGCGCGGCTGGTGGGCGAGGGCGTGCGGCTGCTCGGCGGGGGCGCGGACGTCGAGGCGCTCGAGCAGCACTGCCGCGCCGTGCTGGACGCCGGCCCGCCCGACCTCGACGCCGCCGCGCTCGAGGCCCGCCGCTACGCGCTCACCGACCAGCTCGACGACCTCGCGGGCGGAGGCCCCGGGGTCGAGGTCGCGGCCACCGCCGTCGCCGCCTGGACCGCGGCGCTCGAGCTGCTGCTGGTCGTGCACGGCCGCTGGTGGGGCAGCGGCAAGTGGCTGGCGCGCGAGGCGGTCGCCCTGGACGCCGACCTCGGCACCGATCACACGGCGTCGTTGCACCGGGCGCTCGCCGAGGCGACGGCCCCCGGGCACCCCAACGCCCGCCGCCTGATCGGGGAGTGCGACGACATCCTCGGTCTGGTCGGCGGGCGCCGGTGGGGGGGTTACCGCGCGACGGGCGAGCCGCCTGCAGCAACGTCTGGAGGTTAGCGCCGCTTGCCGACTCCCGGTCGGATGGCCAGCTCGGCCACGCCGAGGTCGACCACGGCACCGGTGCCGTCGAGCAGGGTGATCCTCAGCGCGGAGACCTTGAGCCCGTTGCGCACCTTGGTGCGCACGCGGTCCTCGATGCGCACCAGGCCGGGGATCTCGAGCGGCTTGTTCTTCGGGATGGCGCGCACCTGGCCGTCGACGACGATCTTGCCGACCGTGGTGCCCTTGATGTCGCTCGTGACGCCCTTGCTGGTGCGACGGACGTTGACCTGGCCGACGATGGCGCCGATGGCGACCCGGCCGTCACCGAGGGTGACGCGGGCGACGCGGCCCCGCTCGAGGCCCTGGACGGCGGTCGACGTTCGCTGGGTGCGCTGCGAGGTCGAGACCCCGGAGACGACGAGCTGGTCGAGGTCGAGCCTGGCGATGTCCTTGCCCTGGGTCTTGCCGCCGGTGCCCTGGCACGGCATCAGCGAGAGCGGCAGTCGGCCGACCTTGGTGTTGTCGTCGAGGGCACGGGCCACGACGCCGGCGGAGTAGCCCTTGAAGACGCCGCGCCCGACGCCCCCGGTGATGGCCGCCTGGGTGTGGGCCACCCGGGCGCGGGTGCCCAGCGGCAGCACGCGGATGTCGATGGCGTTGGCGGCGGCCTCGGCGCCGTCCTTGGTGACCTTGCGGGTCGAGGAGCCGATGGAGATCGTGGCCAGGCCCGGGATCTCGATGGGCTGGTCGGGCGTGGGGATCGGCACGACCTGGGCCGGGGCACCGACCGGCTTCACGACGATCTTGCCGATCGAGGTCTCGGTGGTGGCCTTGAACGTGCCGGCCTGGTTGAAGGCCCGGCTGACCGAGTTGATGCCGCGGATCTCGAGGCTGCCGAGCGGGGTGTCGGCGAGCACGAGCTTGGCGATCGAGTGGGTCGAGTACGACGAGACGGTCCTGCCGCTCTTGACCGACCACACGCGGGTCGTGACGCCCTCGGCGCGACCGAGCCCGGGGATGCGCTGGTTGGCGACGAAGTTGCGACGGCTCTGCCCGACCAGGTTGGTGCAACCCATGACCTGGAAGGCGGTGTCGTCGGAGTTGAGCGGCAACTGGCCTCCGCTGGCGCGGGTGCCGAAGGCGGCCGCCGAGACCGCGAACGGCACCCGGACCATGGCCGGGGAGCGCTCGCTGGTGACGGTGCTGAATTTGCTGGACGTGGTGGACGTGGTGCCGGCCGTGCTGGCCGAGACCGGGACGGGTGCTGCCGCCTGACCGGCGCAGAGCGCACCGATGGCCAGGACGGCGGGGACGAGCATGCGACGCATGGGACGTACCTCCAACAGACAGGTGGGCCCGAGCGCCCGTGGGGGGAATGTTGTGGCAAGTTGCCTTTGAGACCAGTCAACGAGGCGAGTGCCCCGAAGTCCCGTCGATGAACCTGGGCGTCCAACTATTCACCCCTAAGGACGACCCCCACCTCGCATCTGCGGCCGGTACCGAGACAAGCACCCGCAGATGCGGCAACATGCGTGACGTGTCCACCTACTTCGTCACCGAGGCGGCCGGACTGCTGGGCGTCAGCGACGACACGGTCCGCCGCTGGATCGAGGCCGGCCGTCTGCCCGCCCACCGCGGCCCCGGCCGGACGACGATCGCGGGCGTCGACCTCGCGCGCCTGGCGCAGTCGCTCGCCGAGGACCCCGACCGCGCGGCCCGCGCCGGGCACGTCAGCGCCCGCAACCGGCTCGTCGGCATCGTCACCTCGGTGCGCAAGGACGGCGTCATGGCGCAGGTCGACCTGGTCTGCGGCCCGTTCCGCATGGTCTCGCTGCTGAGCGCCGAGGCCGTCGACGAGCTGGGCCTCGAGCCCGGCTCACGGGCCGTCGCCACGGTGAAGGCCACCAACGTCGTCGTCGAGACCCCCTGAACCCCCTGACCCCCCTGACCGGAGAGGCACGACCATGTACCGCACCCTGCTCGCCCTGCCGATCGCCGTCCTGCTCTCGGCGGGCCTGGCCGCCTGCGGCGGGGACGACGGGGGTGGCGACGACGGCGACCAGACCGTGACGGTCTACGCCGCGGCGTCGCTCACGAAGGCCTTCGAGCAGTTGAAGGACGACTTCGAGGCCGACCACGAGGGCGTCACGGTCGACCTCGAGCTCGGCGGCTCCTCCGACCTCGTCACGCAGCTGGTCGAGGGGGCCGACGGCGACGTGTTCGCCTCGGCCGACGAGGCCAACATGACCAAGCTGACCGACGCCGACCTGCAGGCCGACGACCCGCAGCTGTTCGCCAGCAACACCCTCGAGATCGCCGTCCCGCCCGACAACCCGGCCGGCGTCCAGTCGTTCGAGGACCTCGCCGGCCCCGACGTCGACCTGGTGGTCTGCGCGCCCGAGGTGCCCTGCGGCGCCGCCACCCAGAGCATGGCCGAGCTCGTCGGGGTGACGCTCGACCCGGTCAGCGAGGCCGACTCGGTCACCGACGTCATCGGCCAGGTCGTCGCCGGCCAGGCCGACGCCGGGGTCGTCTACCGCACCGACGTGATCGCGGCGGGTGACGACGTCACGGGGGTCGAGTTCCCGCAGGCGCAGGAGGTCGTGAACCGCTACCCCATCGTCGCCCTCGACGACGCCGCCGACCCCGAGCTGGCCCAGGAGTTCGTCGACCTCGTGCTGAGCGAGGAGGGCCAGCAGGTGCTGGCCGACGCCGGCTTCGGCGCCCCGTAACGTTCGCCCGTGGCGCGCCAGAGGACGACGGGGCTGCCCGCCTGGGTGTTCGTGCCCGCGCTGCTCGGCGTCGTCGTGGTCGTGCTGCCGCTCGCGGGCATCGTCAGCCGGGTCGACTGGGGTCAGTTCTGGCCGCTGGTGACGAGCGAGTCGTCGCGGCAGGCGCTGCTGCTGAGCCTGCGGACGTCGTCGGTGAGCACGGCTCTCTGTCTGCTGCTGGGCGTGCCGATGGCCGTCGTCCTGGCGCGGTCGCAGGGCCGGTGGCTCGGCGTGCTGCGCTCGCTGGTGCTGCTGCCGCTCGTGCTGCCGCCGGTGGTGGGCGGGCTGGCCCTGCTCTACACGTTCGGACGCCGCGGGCTGGTCGGTGAGTCGCTCGAGGCGTGGGGCGTCGACATCGCCTACACCACGATCGCGGTGGTGCTGGCCCAGACGTTCGTCTCGCTGCCGTTCCTGGTGGTGAGCCTCGAGGGCGCGCTGCGCACGGCCGGGCGCCGCTACGAGGTGGTCGCCAGCACGCTCGGCGCCTCCCCCACCACCGTGCTGCGGCGCATCACGGTGCCGATGGTGCTGCCCGGCCTGCTCTCGGGCGCCGTGCTGGCCTTCGCGCGGGCGCTCGGCGAGTTCGGCGCCACCGTCACCTTCGCCGGCAGCAAGGAGGGCGTCACCCGCACGCTGCCCACCGAGATCTACCTGCAGCGCGTCGAGGACCCCGACGCCGCCGTCGCGCTCGCGCTCGTGCTGGTGGTCGTCGCGATCGTCGTGATCGGCGTGGCGCGGCCGGGCCGGGGGTCGCTGTGACCCTGTCGTTCGACGTGGTGGTGCGCGAGCGCGACGTCGAGGTGGCCTTCGAGGTCGCCGACGGCGAGACGGTGGCCCTGCTCGGCCCCAACGGCGCCGGCAAGTCGACGGTGCTCGCGGTGACCGCCGGCCTGCTGCGCCCCGACGCCGGCCGGGTGCTGCTCGGCGACCGGGTGCTGACCTCCGTCGGCGACGGGGCCACCGTGGACGTCGCCCCGCACCGTCGCGGCGTGGCGCTGCTCGCCCAGGACCCGCTGCTCTTCCCGCACCTGACCGCCCGCGAGAACGTCGCCTTCGGCCCGCGCAGCCTCGGCGCCCCGCGGCGCGAGGCCCGGCGGACGGCCGAGCGGTGGCTGGCCGAGGTCGGCGTCGACGACCTGGCCGACCGGCGTCCGGCGCAGCTGTCGGGCGGACAGGCGCAACGGGTCGCGGTGGCCCGCGCGCTCGCCGCCGACCCGCGGCTGCTGCTGCTCGACGAGCCGATGGCCGCCCTCGACGTCGCCGTCGCGCCCGCGCTGCGACAGGTGCTGCGGCGGGTGCTGGCCGACCGCACCGCCGTGGTCGTGACCCACGACGTGCTCGACGCGCTGCTGCTGGCCGACCGGGTCGTCGTCCTCGAGGCCGGTCGGGTCGTCGAGGCCGGGCCGAGCAGCGACGTCCTGACGCACCCGCGCAGCGGGTTCGCCGCGCGGCTGGCCGGGCTGAACCTGGTGCGCGGGCGGTGGGACGACGACGCCGTCCGCTCGGCCGGTCTCGCCGTGCGGGGGCAGAGCGTCGGCCCGACGCCCGCCGCGGGCGAGGAGGCGGTGGCCACGTTCCGCCCGCAGGCGGTGGCCGTCTTCCGCGAGCCGCCGGCCGGCAGCCCGCGCAACGCGTTCGCCGTGACCGTCACCGACCTCGAGCCGGTGGGCGACGTCGTCCGGGTGCGGGGCCGGGCCGACGGCACGGACGGCGACGTCGAGCTGCGTGCCGACGTCACGCCGCAGTCGGTGGCCGAGCTCGACCTGGTGCCCGGCCTCGCGGTCACGTTCAGCGTCAAGGCGACCGAGGTGTCGGTCTACGGACTGTGAGGCGCGAACCCCGGCCGCGTGCCCGGCGGCGTGTCACAGTGACCGCGTGACGAGCACCCAGCCCGCCAAGACGCCCGTCCCGCTGCCCGGCATCAGCTCACGGGCCTGGGAGCACCCCACCGACCGGGGCGCGCTGATCGCGCTGCGCAAGCTCAAGGGCTTCGACACCGTCCTGAAGATGATGTCGGGACTGGTGAACGAGCGCACGATGCGGCTGGTCTTCCTGGGCTCGGCGGTGCGCGTCGACGAGCGGCAGTTCCCCGAGCTGCACTACCTGCTGCGCGACACCGCCCGGGTGCTCGACGTCGAGGGCGAGCTGCCCGAGATGTACGTGACCGCGAGCCCCTTCCTGGAGGCCATGACGATCGGGCTCGAGAAGCCGATCATCGTCATCGGCTCCGCGCTGGTCGACCTGCTCGACCAGGAGGAGCTGCGCTTCGTCGTCGGCCACGAGCTCGGGCACGCGCTGAGCGGGCACGCCGTCTACCGCACGCTGCTGCAGCGACTGCTGACGATGACCGGCGTGCTGAACGCGGTGCCGCTCGGGGCGCTCGGCGTCCGCGCGATCGTGGCGGCGCTCTACGAGTGGTCGCGCAAGGCCGAGCTGTCGGCCGACCGCGCCGGGCTGCTCGCGACGCAGGACCCCGCCGCGGCGCAGCGGGTGCACATGCAGCTGGCCAGCGGCGGCCTGGCCGGCGACCTCGACCTGGCCACCTTCCGCGCGCAGGGCCAGGAGTACCTCGACGCCGGCGACCTGCGCGACTCGGTGCTCAAGGCGATGCTGGTCGAGCGGACGACGCACCCGTTCGCCGTCGTCCGCGCCGCCGAGCTGCGCCGCTGGGTCGAGTCGGGCGAGTACACCGCCGTCCTCGGTGGCGCCTACCCGCGCCGCGTCGACGACGACGGCGCCAAGGTCACCGACGCCGCCCGCGAGGCCGCGGCGTCCTACGCCGAGATGTTCCGCAGCTCACAAGACGCCGTCGGACGCCTCGTCCACGACCTCGCCGGCGTCGCC
The DNA here is from genome assembly GCF_039543705.1 of Nocardioides marinquilinus. Lineage (NCBI taxonomy): Bacteria > Bacillati > Actinomycetota > Actinomycetes > Propionibacteriales > Nocardioidaceae > Nocardioides > Nocardioides marinquilinus. The sequence continues at coordinate 292,133 of NZ_BAABKG010000001.1, read as the reverse complement.
GGCAGCTTCAAGGTCTGGCTCGACGAGCGGCTCCGGCGCGACTGACCCCGGGCGGTAGTCCCTGACGACGTGGTCGTGATCCGACGGATCTCACGACCATGTCGTCAGGGACTACCGGGCTGGGGCTCGAACGACCAGAGGTCGGGGGCGTCGGCGACGAGGTAGCAGACACCGGCCACGACGGAGCCGGGAGCGGGGAGGGTGGGGTGCTCGGAGGCGGCGAGGCAGACCGTGGCGGTGAAGCCGACGGTCTCGACCTGCAGCACGTGGAAGGACTGGCCGGTGACGGCGTGGGTGCGGCTCTCGGCCGCGAGCACCTCGCCGGCCAGGAACGCCGTCGGCTCGGGGTCTGCGTCGCCGGAGAACAGTCCGTACGACACGAACGACTGCGCCGTCAGGCGCATCGGCTCCTCGCCCGGCTCGGGCTCGCCCAGCACGCTGTCGTCGGACGCCGCGAACGCCGCGGCGTCGGCGTGCACGCCCACCTCGACGCCGAGCGCCACCACTGCGGCGTCGACCGGGCCGGCGTCGCGCACGTGGCGGCGCTGCACGAGGTCGCAGGCCAGCCGGGTGACCGTCTCGCCGTCGTCGTCGAGGACGTCGGCCACCACCGCCTCGCCGGCCACGCCGAGACCGCCGAGCCGCGCGCCACGATCGGACTCGAAGGTGGGCACCAGGTCGACGACGCCGCCGTCGAGGCGGGCCAGGACGACGCACGCCCCGCTGTCGTCGCGGTGCCGCACGGACTCGACCACGCCCTCGTCGGTGGCGACCCGGCCGACGAGGTCGGCGGGCAGCTGGTCGAGCACGTCGCCCAGCCGGTCGAGGTCGTCGACGTGCATCCCCAGGCAGGCGAGCGTCGAGGCCACGGCGCGAGCCTACGGCGTGGCGACACGCCGCTTTATTGTCGATTGAGTCAGTAGAGTTATAGTGCTTCGCATGCCCGCGGTCGACGTCCACCAGCACGCGTGGCCGCGCGCCCTCGTCGAGCAGCTGCGCACCCGCTCCACCTCGCCCCGGCTCGACGGCGACGTGCTGCACCTCGACGGCGAGCCGCCCTACGACGTCGACCCGGCCGCGCACGTGGTGGCCGACCGCCGCGCCCGCGACGCGCGCGACGGCATCGACCTCGCCCTGCTGTCGCTCAGCAGCCCCCTGGGCATCGAGACCCTGCCGCCCGAGGACGCCGCCCCGCTGCTCGAGGCCTGGCACGACCTGGTGGCCGAGCTCGGCGAGGGGCACGGCCTGTGGGCCGCCCCGGGCCTGGTCGAGCCCGACCTCGACCTGCTCCGCGCCCGGCTCGCGCTGCCTGGCGTCCACGGCCTGCAGGTGCCCGCCACCTCGATGCTCGACCCCGCCGCCCTCGAGCGGCTCGCGCCCGTGCTCGCCGTCGCCGAGGACGCCGACCGCCCGGTGCTCGTGCACCCCGGCCCGGCCGCCCCCGCGTCGTCGGCCGTGCCGTCGTGGTGGCCCGCGCTCACCGACTACCCCGCGCAGCTGGCCGCCGCCTGGTTCGCCTGGCACGTCGCCGGCCGCTCGCTGCTCCCCCGCCTGCGCATCTGCTTCGCCGCGCTGGCCGGCCTCGCCCCGCTGCACCACGAGCGGCTGGCCGCCCGCGGCGGCGGGCTGGGCGCCGTCGACCGTCGGGTCTTCTACGAGACGTCGTCGTACGGACCGCGCGCCGTCGACGCCATGGTGAGGGTGGTGGGCGTCGACGCGATCGTGCACGGCTCCGACCTGCCCTACGCCGAGCCGCGCGACCCCGGGCTCGGCGAGGCCTTCTCGCACGCCCTGCACGTCACCAACCCGCACCACCTGCTGAACGGAGGCACCCGATGACCCTCACCGCCGCTTCTTCCCCCGCGGCCCTGTCGCTGCTGAGCGCCGACGACCTGCCCGACCTGCCCGGTCGCGAGCTGTCGTCCCGCGAGCTGCGGACCTGGGTGCGCGAGCTGGCGAGCCGACCCGAGCTGTGGGAGCACCTGGTCGCGCGACCGGTGCTCGACGTCGCCGACGGTGCGGACGCCGTCCCGGGCGGTCCCGAGGGCGGGCGCCACTACGTCTCGCTCTACCGCGACGCCGACATCGACGTCTGGCTGCTGTGCTGGGACACCACCGACGACACCGGCTGGCACGACCACGACACCTCCGCGGGCGCCGTCGCCGTCACCCGCGGCGCGGTCACCGAGAGCCGCCCGCGGCTCGGCGGCACCCCGGCCACCAAGACCGTCAAGGCCGGCCGCACGTTCGCCTTCGGTCCCGACCACATCCACCGCATGGGCGGCGCGATCGACGGCTCGGTCTCGATCCACGCCTACTCGCCGCCGCTGTGGCGCATGGGCCAGTACTCCATCTCCGACTCCGGCGTCATGCGCCGGTTCTCGGTCTCCTACGCCGACGAACTCCGCCCGCTCGACTAGTCGGGTCACTCCACGACGTCGTGGTGCCGCCCCCTCGCCCCACCCTCGTAGGGCTGCCGCCGATCTGGTGCGGCGAGGGGTCCGGCACACGCGCCGTCGCTCCGTTCCGTGCGCCCTGGTGCCGGGTCGACGTCGGGTCAGGCCGCCGGCGTGTGGTGAAGAACCCGCGGCCGGACGCCCTCGACCGTTCAGTCGACGAGGTTGGACGGGGTGATCGTCACCGCGAACGGGGCGGACGCCGTCCACGACTCCCCGCCCGAGACGTCGACGACCTCGCGGTAGCGGCCATCGTCGAGCTGCCAGACGGTGAGCCGGGGCTCGAGCGGGTCGACCAGCCAGAACGAGGCGCAGCCGGCCTCCTCGAAGCGGGCCTTCTTGACGTTGCGGTCGACCAGCCGGGTGCTCGGGGAGAGGATCTCGACGGCGAGCAGGGGGCGCCGGGCAGGTCCTTCGCAGTGAAGTCGGCCCGGGGCGCGACGAGCAGGTCAGGGATGAACACGGTGTCGTCGGCCAGCGTCACGTCGAACGGCGCCACCATGACATACAGGTCGTCCGGGCAGGCCGCGTGCAGGAGCACCGCGAGGTTGAGGGCGGCGCGCTGGTGCGCGAGCGACGGCGACGGGCTCACCAGCAGCATCCCGTCGAGCAGCTCGTAGCGCCACCCGTCATCGGGGAACGCCGCCAGGTCGGCGCGGGTCAGTCCCTGACCCCGTCGCGGCATCGTCGTCACGCTCTCCATGGTGCCCCACCTCGGGCCGCCGCGGGCGTCGTCCACAGGCCCGGCAGACTGACCCGGTGACGAGACGAGCGCTGGTCCTCGGTGGGGGCGGCATCACGGGCATCGCGTGGGAGACCGGGCTGCTGGCCGGGCTGGCCGAGGCGGGGGTCGACCTCAGCACGGCCGACCGCATCGTCGGGACGTCGGCGGGCTCGATCGTCGGCGCCCAGCTGTCGGCCGGGCTGCCGCTCGACGAGCTCTACCGGCGCCAGCTGCTGCCGCCCGGCGACACCGGCCCCGACGGCACCCCGGGCCTGGGCGACGGCACCGCCCCGCTGGCGGCCATCGGGCCCGGGGTGATCGCCCGCTACGCCGCCGCCCTCGTGCGCGCCCGCGGCGACGTCGAGCGCTTCGGCCGGCTGCTCGGTCGCCAGGCGGTGACCGCCGCCGCGAAGGGCCGCACCCCGAGCGTCGAGGAGCGCTACGAGCAGGTGGCCCGCCGCATCGGCGGCCTGCAGTGGAGCGACCGCGACCTCGTCGTCACCACGGTCGACGCCGACACCGGCGAGCTGGCCACGTTCGGGCCGCACACCGCCCACCCCGAGGTCGCCCTCGAGGACGCCGTCAACGCCTCGTGCGCGGTGCCCTGCGTCTACCCGCCGATCCGCATCGGCACGCGCACGCTGGTCGACGGCGGCATGCGGTCGGGCGCCAACGCCGACCTCGCCGCCGACTGCGACGTCGTGGTGGCGCTGACCCCGATGGACCGCTCGATCGGCCCGCTGCGCAGCGCCCGCAGCCAGCTGCGCGAGCTGCAGGTCAACCACCTCGTCATCGAGCCGGACGACGACGCCCGCCGCGCCATCGGACGCAACGTGCTCGACCCGGCCGCGCGGCCGCCGTCCGCCCGGGCCGGCTACGCCCAGGCCCTCGCGCACGCCGACCGGGTGCGCGACCTCTGGGCGTTCTGACCCTCCCTCCTCGCCGACGCGCGCGCCTGAGCTCCCTTCGACAGGCTCAGGGCCCGTGGGGTCGGGTCACCGTCGACCTCATGACGACGATGGTCGAGGTGTGAGGAGCGCTGGCGACGAGCCCCGAGACCACCGGCCCTCCAGGCCCAGGTCCGCGTGCGACATCCCTTCGACACGCTCAGGGTCCGTGCGTCAGGACGACGTCGCGCGCACCCGGTGCGCCGGGCTCTGCCCGGCGCGGGTCCAGTCGGTGACGGGCGCGACCAGCCGCCAGCGGGCGCCCGGGCTCGGCACGGTGACCCGCACCGTGCCCCGGCCCTGCCGGTCGGTGCGAACCGTCGTGGCCCGCTGCCAGGCCCCGGTGCCGACCGAGCGCTGCAGCCGCAGGACGCCGTCGACGCCGGTGCTGCCCGCCGTCCGCCAGGTCACGCGGAGCGCGACGGACCGGCCCGCGCGGGCCCGGTCGGGCCCGGTGAGGGTCACGACCACGCCCCGGCGCACCAGCGTGCTGGTGGCGACGGTGCTCTGGCTGGCGGTGAACGCGGCGTCACCGACCCACCGGGCGCGGAAGACGTTGTGCCGCGCCGAGCGGGCGCGCACGACCCGCAGCGTGGCGCGGCCGTCGTCGCCGGTGACGGCCGAGCCGACCGGCGCCCACACGCCGTCCCGGCGCCGGTCGACGACCACGCGTGCTCCGGGCACCGACATGCCGTCGTCGGTCTGCAGGCTCGCCACGAGGTCGACCGGCGCGTCGGCCGGGCCGGACGGCGCGCTCAGCGCGAGCCGGGTGGCGGCCGCCGGCGCGACGGGCGGCGGCTCGGCCGCGCCCGCCATGATCACGGCGTAGAGGTAGCTGCGGGTGTTGCCGTTGTCGACGCCCGGCAGGTCCTCGGCGATCGCGAGGGCCCGCTGCGGGTCGGCGAGGCCGTAGAGCGCGATGTTCCAGTCGATGAGCGGCCGGTTGCGATAGGTGGACGGGTCGCCGGCGATCAGCGGCTCGACCACCTCGCGGATGCGCTGCTCGCCGAGGCTGGCGAGGAAGCCGACCTGGCTGGGGCCCATCGGGATGACGATGATCGCGCTCTTCGCGCTGGGGTCGCCCGAGAACCACGTCGAGTAGTCGACCTTGCCCTGGAAGACCATCGAGATGATCGGCGCCGTCAGCGAGTCCTTGCGATAGGGGTTCCACCAGTACCGCTCGGCCGTGGCGGCCTCGAAGGCCATCATCCACTGCGCGTGCTCCTGCTGCGCGGCGTCGCCGCTGACCTCGCTCCACAGGGCGAGGCCGGCCCAGGCGTTCATCGCCTCGGACGTCGACTCCTGGTCGTTGCCGTCCATGCCGCCGCCGATGCCGTTGGCCCACGAGTGGCCGCGGAAGTCGTCGAAGGCGCGCCGCTGGATGGTGGAGGTGTCGGTCTCGAGGGCGCCGATGTCGGCGGCGAGCAGGTCGGCCGTCTCGCGGTAGCGCTCGACCAGGCTCGCGTCGTCGCGGCCCAGCACGCCGACGGCGTAGAGGAAGTAGCCGTAGTGGAAGTGGTGGTCGTTGATCGACGACGCGACACCGAAGGCGTCGATCTCGGGGACGATCGTGCGGGTGACGGGGTCGTAGCCGAAGCAGCGTTCCTGGCGCTGGGTGGCGCAGCGGTCGGCGTCCAGCCAGAGGTCGAGCTGGGCGACCATCGCCGCCTCGATGTCGTCGGCCTCCTCGTCGAGCCCGAGCTGGCCGGCCAGCAGGTAGAGGTTGGCGGCGCGGTAGAGCGCCTTGCCGCCGAAGTAGGTGTCGGCCGGGAACTCCATGACCGTCGGGACGTCGGCGACCACCTGCTCGCGCAGCAGCTGCAGCTGTGCCTCGCTGAGCCCGGAGAGGTCGAGCCGGCTGGCGACGTCCCAGGCCTTGGTGGTGGTGGTGAACGAGTTGCCGACGACGCCGTGCGCCCAGCCGATGGCGTTCTCCCAGCGGCCGGTGAGGGTGTCGGCGGGGCGGCCGTAGTCCTGGTGCGGCAGCTGGGTGAGCACGGTGTCGCGCCCGCCGGTCTGCAGCACGAAGGTGGCGCGGGCCAGGCCACCGCTGACCTCGTGCTCGGTGCGGGTGCCGGTGACCGGCACGGCGCCGTCGACCAGCGCCTCGATGTCGGACCCGGTGGCGCCCTGCGGCTCGCCGAAGACGTGCACCGTCTCGCCGGCGTCGAGCGCGATCGCGCCGCCGCCGAGGGTGCCGGGCGTGACCACGTGGTACTTCTGCCCCCCGGAGGCCCGCCACGTGTAGTGATCGCCGGACGCCGCCAGCGGACGGCTCACCGCGAGCGCCTGGTCGGACGCCGCCGTGTACATCACGTAGGGCCAGCCCTCGACGGCGGTGAGCGTGCCGAGCGGGGTGCTGCCGGCGTACCAGGTGAGGTCGGCGGAGAGGTCGTCCCACCGCGTGAGGCGGTAGGTGGTGGCGCCGGGCGGGGTGAGCCGCAGCGACTGGGCGTCGTCCCACGACTGCAGCAGGGCGTGGTTGCTGTAGCCGGTGACCGCGGGCAGGCCGACGCCGAAGCCGGAGTCGTGGGAGCGGAACGCCAGGCCACCCCCGACCCAGGTGGGCGGGTCGAGGGCGCCCGCCTCCGGGCCGGCGTAGACCGCGCCGGTGATCCAGGAGTTGGTGGGCGGCATGACGCCGGGCGCCACCCGCGGCGGCACGTTGACGCGGGTGCCGAAGTCGGGCAGGACCTCGGCCGCGCCCGGTGCCGCCGCCACGGCCGGTGCGGGCGCCGGGGCCGCGGGCGCCGACCCGGAGGCGACCGCGAGGGCGGTGGAGGCGAGCAGGGTCAGGGCGGCGAGGCCGACCGTCCCGCGCGCAGGGCGTCGTCGACGATCGGTCATGGCTGCTCCTGCCGCGGGCCGAGAAGTGGTCCTTCCGACGGGCGCTGGCCGACTTCAGACCAGCGCCCGTCAGAAGTGCCCGGATCGTAGCGCCGCCGTGACGTGCGACACAACGGTCAGCGCGGGACCGAGACGGTCCACGCCTTCGAGGCCGCCTTCGACTGGGGCGAGCCGAGGTAGCGCACGGTGATGCGGTGGCTGCCCGGGGCGAGCCCGGTGAGCCGGAAGGCCACGCGGCCGCGGTCGGCGGCCCGCAGCGTGAGCGTGCGCACCACCCTCGAGCCGTCGAGCACCTGCACCCGGCCCGTGGGCGCCTGGCTGCTCGCCACGGTGACGGCACCGACGACGGTGCGGCCCTGGCGCGTCACCCGACCGGTGATCCGCGACGCGGCCGGGCCGCCGACCACCACGGCGGTGGCCGGCGAGGTCGAGGCGCGGTGCGTCGTGCTGCCGGAGTAGGCGGCGGTGAGCAGGTGACGGCCGGCCGCGAGGCGCGCCGGCAGGCTCAGGGCGGCGACGCCGTCGCGCACGGCACCCGAGGCCACGACGCTCGAGCCCTCACGCAGGGTCACCGTGCCGGTGCCGCGCGCGGAGGAGTCGGTGGCGGCCACGCGCACGGTCACCCGGCCGCCGCTCGGCACCGACCGCGTGGCGATCGAGGTGGCCGTGCTCGCCGGTGCGACGGTGAGGGTGGCGGTGCGCGAGTCCGACGCGGCGTGGCTCGTGCCGCCGCTGTAGGCGACCTTCACCGCGTAGGTGCCCGGCGCCAGGCTGGTGAGCGGCAGCGACACCGGCGCGTCGGAGCGCACCGGCACCGGGGTGCCCGTGCGGCGTCCGTCGACCAGCACCTGCAGGGTGCCGTCGATCGGGCCCTCCGCGCGGCGGGGCACGACCGCACCGGTCAACCGGGCGGCGTCCGACCCGTAGGCGACGGTGCCGGACGGCGTCCCGAGCGTCACCGAGGTGGGGATGCGGGCGGGGTCGACGACGACGGTGCCGAGCTTCGTGGTCGCGGTCTCGAACCAGTCGACCTCGCTGGTGGTGAAGTAGAGGTCGTAGCTGCCGGCCACCTCGGTGAGCTCGCGCGCGTCGAAGGCCAGCCGGCCCGGCCCGTCGAAGGCACCGAGGGCGAGGTCGTGGCGCACGCCGTCCGGCCCGAAGGCGAACAGCGCGAAGTCGCCGTGCGGCCGCAGGTGGCTCGCGCTGCTCACCGGGGTGACGCCGAGGGCGAGCGGGTCGAAGCGGTCGACGTGCAGGCCCGGCGGCAGGTCGGTGGTGTGGGTCAGCGTGGCCTTGTCGACGTGCACCGGCACCGTCGCGCCGCTGGGCAGCCAGGTGTCGCCGTTCGCGTTGCCCCCGGAGTACAGGATCTCGAGCGCGTGGTCGCCCGGCGGCAGCGCGAACGAGGCGCTGCGGCCGTCGACGGGCAGGGTCTGGTTGACGGCGTCGTCGGTGGTGCGAACCCGGATCGTGCCGGGCGCCGGCTTCGAGCCCCCGCCGAGCACCGGCACGACGGTGACCACGAAGGGGCTCTCGGCGGCGAGGTCGGTGGGGCCGGTCTCCAGGCGCACGCCGACCAGGGCGAGGTCGGCGGTCGCGCGCGGCGCGGGCGCCTTGGCCCCCTGCGCCGTGACCGGCGGCCCGGCCGCCGGTGCCGGCGGGGTCGCGAGCGCGAGGCAGACCGCGGCTCCCACCGCGGCGCTGGTCACCGTCAGGGCCAGTGGCGGTCGGCGGGCGGGTCGGTGGGTGGTCATGGTGGGTGCTCCTCGGTCGGTCGGTTGCTGGTCGGGAGCACCGTGGGGCCGGCCGCTGGGACGAGGCTGGCGGGTCGCCGGGACGCCGCTCCCAGCCGGCCGCCAGTCGCCTCCCGGTCGGCGCGCGCACGCTGCGCGCATGACCTCCCGCCGGACCCCGCTCACCGTCGCCTCCTCGGTCGTCGTCGACCGCCCGGCGTCCGACGTCGCCGCCGTCGTCCTCGACTGGGGCAACGACCCGCGGTGGCGCGCGGGCGTCACGGCCCTCGACGTCGAGCCGGCCGGCCGGGCGGTCGAGGGGCAGCGCCAGGTCGAGCGGCTCCGCTTCGCCGGGCTGCGATTCACGACGCCGACCCGGGTCACCGCCGCGGCGCCGCTGACGGCGAGCTTCGAGGGCGGCAACGCCCACGTCGCCGTCTCGGGCCTCCGCGAGGTCCGCGCGGTCGGCGACGACCGGTGCGAGGTGCGCACCGTCGTCCGGCTCACCGGACGGCGGGCGATGCGGCTGCTGCTGCCCGTGCTCGCGCCGGCCTACCGCCGGCGCGACGCGGCCGACCTGCGCCGACTCGCCACGCTCCTGCGCTCCCTTTCCTAGTGTGAGGCGGGTGGAGCTCGACGTCCTCGGTCCGGTGCGGGTGCGGCGCGACGGGCTGGACGTCGACCTCGGGACGCCGCGGCAGCGGGCCATCGTGGCCGCGCTCGCCCTCGGCGAGGGCCGGGTCGTGCCGGTCGACACGGTCGTCGACCGGGTGTGGGGCACCGACCCGCCGGCGACCGTGACGGGCACGCTGCAGAGCTACGTCGGCGGGCTGCGCCGGGCCCTCGAGCCCGGACGCCGTCCGCGCGAGGCGGCCTCGGTGCTGGTCACCGAGCACGGCGGCTACGCGCTGCGGGTGCCGCTGGCGGGGCGGGACGACGTCGCCCTGGCCGAGGCGACCGCGCGGGCCCGCGAGCTGCTGCGCGTCGTCCCCGACCCGCTGCGGCCCACCGTCGACGCCACCGGCGCCGGCGCGTGCCGCGAGGCGCTCGACCTGCTCGACGCCGCCCTCGACCGCTGGCGCGGCACCCCCTACGCCGACCTCGCCGACGACGACGCGGTGACCGCCGAGCGCAGCCGCCTGGCCGACCTGCGGACGGCGGCCGACGAGCTCGGCGTCGTGGCCCGGCTGGCGCTGGGCGACCACGCCGCCGTCGTCCCGCGGCTGGAGGCGATGACCCGCGCCCACCCGCTGCACGAGCGCTGGTGGGCGCTGCACGCCGTCGCGCTCGTGCGCGCCGGCCGCCAGGCCGACGCCCTCGCCGCGCTGCAGCGGCTGCGCTCGGTGCTCGACGACGAGCTGGGGGTCGAGCCGAGCGCCGCCGTGCGCGACCTCCAGACGGCCATCCTGCGCCAGGACCCCGACGTCACCGGCGGCCCGCCGACCACCGCGCCGGCGGCCGTCGCGCCGAGCGCACCGGTCGCCGGGGCGCCCGGGCCACCCACCCGGTTCCGGGTCTCGCCGCCGCTGCCGCAGTACGCCCTGGCCGGGCGCGAGCCCGAGCTGGCGCGGCTGCGCCTCGTGCTCGACGCCGCGGCGTCCGGTCGCAGCGGCGCGGCGTGGGTCACCGGGGAGGCCGGCATCGGCAAGAGCCGGCTGGTGCACGAGCTCGCGCTCGAGGCGTTCGCCCGCGGGTTCACCGTCGTCACCGGCGACTGCGGCCACACCGGCGCCCCCGAGCTGTGGCCGTGGCGGCAGGTCGTCACCTCGCTCGAGCAGCAGCGCGGCCCGCTGCCCGAGCCGGTGACCGGGCTGTTCGAGGTCGGGCTGGCCGACGAGTTCGCCACCTGGGAGGGACTCGCCTCGGCGCTGCGGACGGCGGCCCGCCGCGACCCGCTGCTCGTCGTGCTCGAGGACGTGCACGACGCCGACGCGCCGACGCTGCGGCTGCTGCAGCACCTCGTGGCGACCGCCGCCGGCGAGCGCCTGCTCGTCGTCGTCACGCGCCGCGCGGGTGCCGGCGACGACGCCGTCCTCGTGCCGCTGGCCGCCGCCCTCGCCCGGCGCGACGGCGTGCGGGTCGACCTCGGCGGGCTCGACGAGCCGGCCGCGTCGTCCCTGGTCGCGCAGGCCACCGGCGTCCCGCCCGACTCCGCGCACGTCGCGGCGCTGCGCGAGCGGACGGCGGGCAACCCCTTCTTCCTCGTCGAGCTGGCCCGCGCCGGCGACGCGGGCGGCTCGCTGGCCGACGTCGTCGGCAGCCGGCTGGCCGACCTGCCGCCGCCCGCGCGCGCCGTGCTCGAGGCGGCGGCGATCATCGACGTCCGCTGGGACGAGGACCTCGTCGCCTTCATGCTCGACCTCGAGCCCGCCGACGTGGCCGCGCAGGTGACGCCGGCGGTCGCGGCCGGGCTGGTGGTCGAGGACGACCCCGCCGGTCGCGTCTTCCGCTTCACCCACGCCGTGGTGCGCGACGTCGTCCGTGACGGCCTGCCGGCCACCGTGCGCAACGGCCTGCACGCCCGCGTCGCCACCGTGCTCGACGAGCGGTCGGGGCTGCGGCGCGTCGTCCAGCGCACCGAGCTGGCCCGCCACTGGGCGCTCGCCGGCAAGGCCCACGCCGCCCGGGCGTGGCCGTCGGTGCTGCGGGCCGCAGCGCAGGCCACGGCCGACTCGGCACACGTCGAGGCGATGCGCCTGATCGAGGACGCGCGCGACCTGCAGCGACTCGACCTCGCGGCCGGCGACCGCGCCCGCTACGAGCTGCTGATGCTGCTCGTCGACGCCCAGCGCTGGGCCGGGCGGTGGGAGGGCGTCGCGGCCAGCGTCGACGAGGCCGTCGCCGCCGCCGAGCGGCTCGGCGACCACGAGCTCGCCGCCCGCGCCGCCATGTCGACCATCGAGGGCGCGGTCTGGCAGGTGCGCACGTGGGGCGTCGTCCACGCCCCGATCGTGGCCGCGCTGGAGCGGGCCGTGGTGCGCCTCGACGAGGACGGCGCTGCCGTCGGCCTGCGCGCCCGGGCCCGGGTCGCGCTCGCCACCGAGCTGTACTACGGCGGCGACGTCGAGCGGGTCGACGCGCTCGTCGACGAGGGCCTCGGCCTGGCCGAGTCGGCCGACGACCTGCGGCTGCTCTCGGTCGTCCTGACCGGCGCGTTCTCGGCCCGGTGGCGCCCCGACACGCTCGCGTGGCGGCGCGCGGCGGCCGAGCGCGCCGTCACCGTGGCCGTCGAGCTGGGCGACGCCCGCGCCCAGGCGGTCGCCCTCGGGCTGCGGGCCTGCGCCGCGCTCGAGGCGGGTGAGGCCGACATGCTGCGCGACGCGCTCCCGGCCGCGCTGTCGCTCGCGCGCCGCCTCGGCCTGGTGACCCTCGAGGCGGTGCTGCTGGCGGCGGAGGTGCCGTGGCGCCTGCTGGAGGGCGACGACGCCACCGCCGGCACCGCGCTCGCACTGCTCGACGAGCTCGCGGCGGCCAGCGGCGTCCCGAACCTCGACCGCGCGGCCGCCGGCACCGCCGTCCTCGCCGCCCTGTGGCAGGGCGACGCGGCAACGCTCGAGGCGCTGCTGCGGGCGCTGGCCGAGCAGGACGACGACGGCCTCCAGATGGGCCACCTGGCCAGCTGGGTGCTGCTGCGGGTCGGGCAGACCGAGCTCGCCCGGGCGGTCTACCCGGTCTCGGGGGTCGACCTGCGCGAGGGCAGCTACACCACCCTCGCCAACGCCTGCCTGGCCTGCGAGCTCGGCCACGGCCTCGGCGACCCCGACCTGGCCGCGCGGGGCTACGCCGTGGCCGCGCCGTACGCCGGCCGCATGGCCTCGGGCGGCAGCGCGATGGCGATCGGCCCGGTCGACGGCTTCCTGGCCGTCGCGGCCCTGGCGCTCGGCGACGGCGCCGCCGCCCACCGCCACGCCACCGCCGCCCGCGCCCTCGGCGAGAGCTGGGGGCTGACGCGGTTCGTGACGTGGTTCGACGCCGCCTGGACCCGCGCCCTCACCCCCTGACCCGGCCCGGTCCCGGAGGGCCGGTGGTTTCGACGACGCTCGTTCCTCGCTGCTCAACCACCGGAGTCGGCCGATCACGATGGTCGAGGTGCGAGGCCGGCCACGGCCGAGCCTCGAGACCTCCCGCCCCACGGACCCTGAGCCTGTCGAAGGGCCCTCAGCGCAGCGCCTCGAGCACGTGACGGAGGCGGTCGGCGGGCTGGCCGCCGTCCAGGGTCATCAGGGGCTCACCGCCGCTGAAGACGAGCAGCGTCGGGAGGCGGACGACGCGGTATGCGGCGGGGGTGCGGGGCCAGCGGTCGGCGTCGAGGTGGGCGAAGCACAGCCACGGGAGCGCCGCGGCGAGGTCGAGCACCTCCGAGGGCACCGTGCGGCCGTGGTGGAAGGCCACCAGCACCAGCCCGACGGCCCCGAGGACGACGTCGGCGAAGTCGAGGTCGGTGGCCGGCCGCAGGGTGGTCTCGCTCATGCCGCCATGCTCGGGCGGGCCGCTGGGAGCGGGCTGGGAGCGCGCGGCCTACGCCTCCCGGTCGAGCGCGGCGACGGCCTCGGCGACCGCGAGCGTGCGGCGGGCCGACTCGACGTGCAGGTGCTCGACCATGCGGCCGCGGTGGGTGACCACGCCCGAGCCGGCGCCGGCCTCCCACGCCGCGACCAGCCCCTCGGCGTCCTCGACCGCCTCGGGGGAGGGCGCGAAGGCGCGGTTGGCCTCCTCGACCTGGCCGGGGTGGATGAGGGTCTTGCCGTCGAAGCCGAGCTCGCGGCCCTGGCGGCACTCGGCCGCGAAGCCCTCGGCGTCCTTGACGTCGTTGTAGACGCCGTCGACGACCTGGATGCCGGCGGCCCGCGCCGCCAGCAGGACGAGGTGCAGCGACGGCAGGATCGGCGCGCGGCCGGGCACGTGCTCGGCGTAGAGCTCCTTGACGAGGTCGTTGCTGCCGACGACGAGGCAGGCCAGCCGGTCGGAGGCGGCCGCGAGGTCGCGCACCTCGAAGATCGCCCGCGGCGTCTCGACCATCGCCCACAGCCTGGTGTGGTCGGGCGCGCCGGCCCACTCCAGCGCCGCGGCCAGTGCCCGCACCTGGTCGGCGCTCTCGACCTTCGGGACGACGACGGCGTCGGGCCCGGCAGCGGCCGCGGCCACGAGGTCGGCGGCGTGCCACTCGGTGCCCACGCCGTTGACGCGGATGGTGACGGTGCGGCGTCCGTAGTCGCCCGAGGCCGCCGCGGCACAGGCGGCCTCGCGCGCCGCGGGCTTGGCGTCGGGGGCGACGGCGTCCTCGAGGTCGAGGATCAGCGCGTCACAGGCGATCGTCTTGGCCTTCTCGAGCGCGCGCTCGTTCGACGCCGGCATGTAGAGCACCGAGCGCAGCGGCGTGAAGTCGTCAGTCATCGGTGCCGCCGATCGCGTCGTACTGCGCCTTCAGCTCGGGGTCGATCGCGGCCAGCTGCTCGGCCAGCTCGACCATCACCAGGCACTGCTTGAGCGAGGCGTCGTCCTCCATCTTGCCGTCGAGCATCACCGCACCGGTGCCGTCGCCCATGGCCGCGACGACGCGGCGGGCGTGGGCGACGTCGTCCGCGCTCGGGCTGAAGACCCGGCGGGCGACGTCGACCTGCTTGGGGTGCAGCGTCCAGGCGCCGACGCAGCCGAGCAGGAAGGCGTTGCGGAACTGGTCCTCGCACGCGGTGACGTCGGCGATGTCGCCGAACGGGCCGTAGTAGGGGTAGATGCCGTGCATCGCGCAGGCGTCGACCATGCGCGCGATCGTGTAGTGCCAGAGGTCCTGCTGGTAGGTGGCGCGGCGGGCGTCGACGCCGGCGGCGGGGTCGGTCGGGCTGGGCGGGTCCTCGCGCACCAGGTAGCCGGGGTGGCCGCCACCGACGCGGGTGGTCTTCATGCGGCGGTCGGCGGCGAGGTCGGCCGGGCCGAGCGAGAGCCCCTGCATGCGCGGCGAGGCACCGCAGATCTCCTCGACGTTGGCCACGCCGCGGGCGGTCTCGAGGATGGCGTGCACCAGGATCGGGCGGTCGAGCCCGGCCTTGGCCTCGAGCTGGGCCAGCAGCCGGTCGACGTAGTGGATGTCCTCGGCGCCCTGCACCTTCGGCACCATGACGACGTCCAGCTTGTCGCCGATCTCGCCGACGAGCCGGGTGAGGTCGTCGAGCACCCACGGGCTGTCGAGGGCGTTGACGCGGGTCCACAGCTGGGTGGGGCCGAAGTCGGTGGAACGGCCGATCTCGACGAGGCCCTCGCGCGCGGCCTCCTTGTTGTCGGCCTTGACGGCGTCCTCGAGGTTGCCGAGCAGCACGTCGACGGTGCCGACCATGCCGGGCACCTTCGCCGCCATCTTGGCGTTGCTGGGGTCGAAGAAGTGGATGGCGCGGCTGGGCCGGAACGGGATCTCCCGCAGCGGCTGCGGGGCCCCGACCGCCAGCGGCCGGAAGAAGTCCTTGGCGCTCGTCGCGCTCTGCGCTGCCATGTCGCGGAAACTAGCAGCGCCCGCCCGCCCACCGGCATGACGAATCTCTCGCCCGCGATCTGCGGGTACATGGACACCTGGTCGACCTCGGACGGGGTGCCGGACGTCGACCAGCTGTCCATGTACCCCGTGATCAGCGCGAGCGACGGAACCAGCGCCGACGCCGACCGGACGACGAGGGGTCGGGCTGCTCGGCGGCGGCGCGGGCGGCCCGTTCGGCGCGACGGGCGTCGCGGCGCTCGCGCCAGGCCGCGACGGTGGCGTCGACGTCGCGCGGCATCGTGACCAGCGGCGGGCCCTCGGGCAGCCGGTAACGGGCGGCGATCACGCGCTGGTTGAAGTCCTCGAGCACCCGGCGCACCTCGGTCTCGAAGGCGATGGCGTCGAGCCGGCCGTCGAGCTCGGCGTCCTCCTTGCGCAGCTGCAGCGACGGCGGCAGGACGGCGATGCTCTCGCGCTCGACGAGCTTCTTGATCCACCAGTCGGGATCGTGCTCGTCACCGAGGCCCTCGATGGGCTTGCCGGCGCCGGGCAGGTCGTCGAACTCGCCGCGCTCCATGGCACGGCGCACCTGCTCGTCGACCCACAGGTGCTGCTGGCGGATGCGGGCCGCGGCCGCACCACGCCCGGTGCGCATGTCGCGGTCGTGGACCGGGTCCTGCTCGTCTCGATCGGGCATCGCTCGCCTCCTCGGCGTCCACGGTACCGAGGCGGCGTCAGCGGCTCCCCACCCGACGAGGGACCCGCGGGCGCAGCAGCAGCTCGATCTCGTCGAGCTCGAGGGCGTGCAGCTCGACGCCGGCCGGACGCGCGGCTCGGTCGGCCTCGCGCGCCACCCCGGCCAGCAGGTCGGCGTCCGCGAGCGCGGCGGCGACGTCGTCGGTGGCGAGGTCGGCCACTACCCGGCCGAGGGCGGTCTCGACCGCGTCGGCGGCGACTGCGCGCGGGTCGACGAAGCGGCGTCCGGTCTCGGGCGGCACCAGCCGGCCCCGGGCCGTCGCGAGCACGCGCACGTCGTCGCCGTCGCGGGTGGTGACCCGCGCCGCGGCCAGGACGTCGTGGTCGCCGGCCGGCAGCAGGTGGGTGCGCTCGACCAGCGGCACCCGGACCACCGGGCCCGGACGACGCCGGCCCACGTGGCGGCGGACGATGACGCCGCGCCGGGTGACCACGAGCAGCTCGCCCCTGGTCACCCAGCGCGTGGCGCTGCCGAGGAGCAGGAGGAACGGGACGCAGAGCACCAGCATCCACAGCACCGGGGTGGGCTCGGACTCCACGACCGCCTCCTCTGCTCGACGACGTGCCTCCACCCTGCCGGGGCGGCCGCGCGGACGGTATGGGGTCTGCCACCCATCTCTGCCCCGACGACCCCGACGCGGGCGTGCGGGCCTGGTCGCGCCCGGTGGCGTCGGTCAGGCTGGTGGGGTGCGAGCCGTCGTCCCGCCCTCCCTGCCGCTGTACTGGAAGGTCTGCCTGATCAACGGCGCCGTCTTCGTCGCCGGCACCCTCGCGCTGGTGCTCTCGCCGGCGAGCGTCTCGCGCCAGCCGCTGCTCTCGGAGGTGCTGGTGCTCGCCGTCGGCCTCGGGCTGATGCTGGCCACCAACGCCGTGCTGCTGCGGCGCAGCCTGGCACCCGTCGACCGCGTGGTGCAGCAGATGGACCGCCTCGACCTCGACAGCCTCGACGAGGTCGACGCCCGGCTCGAGCCCGGCTCGTCGCGCCGCGGACCCGGCGCACGGCTCGTGGCGGCCTTCGACGCCATGCTCGCGCGGCTGGACGACGAGCGCGCCCGCAGCGCCGGGCAGGCGCTCGCCGCGCAGGAGGCCGAGCGCGAACGGGTCGCGCAGGAGCTGCACGACGAGGTCGGTCAGAGCCTCACCGTGGTGCTCCTCGGCCTCAAGCAGGTCGAGCGGCGGGTGCCGCCCGAGCTGGTCGAGGTCGTCGACGAGCTCGCGCTCGTGCGCGAGAGCGCCCGCACCGGCCTGGACGACGTCCGCCGGGTCGCGCGCCGGCTGCGACCGGGCGTGCTGGCCGACCTCGGGCTGCACGCCGCGCTGGCCTCGCTCGCCACCGACCTCGCCGCGCACGGCGGGCCGCACGTGCGCCCCGACGTGGCGCCGGGGCTGCCCGCGCTGCCGGCCGAGTCCGAGCTCGTCGTCTACCGGGTGGCGCAGGAGTCGCTGACCAACGTGGCCCGGCACGCCTCGGCGCGGTCGGTGCGGCTCGGGCTGCGGCGCGACGGCGGGCACGTCGTCCTCGAGGTGGACGACGACGGGGTCGGGCCGGGCGCCGACGGCCACGTGCCCGGGTCGGGGCTGGCCGGCATGGCCGAGCGGGCGCGGCTGGTCGGCGGCGACGTCGAGGTGGGCCGCTCGCCGCAGGGCGGCACCCGGGTGCGGCTGCGGGTGCCGGTCGGCGCCGGGGAGGGCCCGGCATGACCCCGATCCGCATCCTGCTCGCCGACGACCACGCGCTGGTGCGGCGCGGCGTCCGGCTCATCCTGGAGCAGGAGCCCGACCTCGAGGTGGTGGCCGAGGCCGGCGACGGCGCCGAGGCGGTCGAGCTGCTGCGGCACACCGAGGTCGACCTCGTCGTCCTCGACATCGCCATGCCGCGGATGACCGGGCTGCAGGCGGCCCGCGAGATCTCGCGACGCCGCGAGCCGCCGCGGGTGCTGATGCTCTCGATGCACGACAACGAGCAGTACTTCTTCGAGTCGCTCAAGGTCGGCGCCACCGGCTACGTGCTGAAGTCGGTGGCCGACGAGGACCTCGTGGGCGCGTGCCGGGCGGCGATGCGCGGCGAGGCGTTCGTCTACCCCGGCGCGATGGGCGCGCTGGCCCGCGACTACCTCGACCGGCTCGCCCGCGGCGAGTCGGTGCCCGAGACGGTGCTGACCGAGCGGGAGGACGAGGTGCTCAAGCTGATCGCCGAGGGCCGGTCGTCGAAGGAGATCGCCGCCGCGCTCACGATCAGCGTCAAGACCGTCGAGCGGCACCGCGCCAACATGCTGGCCAAGCTCGGCATGAGCGACCGCACCCAGCTGACGCGCTACGCCATCCGGGCGGGGCTGATCGAGCCCTGAGACGCGCGATGAGTCCGGGCGCGCCGCGCGGTCGGAGCGTCGTCATCCCCGAAGGAGAGGCTCCTCGATGGACTTCCAGGTCCCCACCGCCACCCGTCCCCCGCGGACGACGACGTCCGCCGACGGCACCACGATCGCGTTCGACGTCCACGCGCCCGGCGGCGACCCGTCGGTCGGGCCGCTCGTCGTCGTGGTCGGCGGCGCGACCAACGTGCGGCTGCACTCCAGCGGCTTCGGCGACGCGCTCGCCGCGGTCGGATGCACCGGGGTCGTCTACGACCGGCGCGGCCGGGGCGACAGCACCGACACCCAGCCCTACGCCGTCGAGCGCGAGGTCGAGGACCTCGCCGCCGTGGTCGAGGCCGTGCGCCCCGGTTCGACGGCGGTGGTGGCCGGGTTCTCCTCGGGCGCCGCGCTGGCGCTGCGGGCGGCCGCCGGCGGCGCACCGGTCTCGCACGTCGTCCCGTTCGAGCCGCCCTACCGCCTGCCCGACTCCCCGCCGCTGCCGGCCGACTACGTCGAGCGGCTCGAGGCCTTCAACGCCGCCGGCGACCGCGACGGCGCGCTGGAGTACTTCCAGGTCGCGGCGGTCGGGCTGCCGCAGGAGATGGTCGACGGGATGAAGGGGACGCCGATGTGGCACCACGTCGCGGAGGTCGCGCCGACGATCGTCTACGACGGCTACTGCCTCGGGGGTGACGACCAGTCCCTGCCGGCCGCGCTGGTGGCGGGACTGACCCAGCCGGTGCTGGCGCTGGCCAGCACGGGCAGCCCGCCGTTCCTGGTCGAGCCGGCGCGGCAGGTCGGCGCCCTCGCGCCCCATGGCACCTTCGAGCTCGTGGAGGGCGACTTCCACACCGCGCCGGACGACGTCCTCGCGACCCGCATCGCCGCGTTCGCCTCCCCCGCCGGGTGAGGCCGGTGTCCGCGGTGGCTTGATACCCCTGGGCGCACCCGGCCCGGCAGGGGCCACGTCTCGGCGGGAGGCCCGATGCGGCGCACGACTCGGTGGACGGCGGCGACGGCGCTCGCCCTGAGCATGGGCGCGACCGGCCTCGGCGTGCCCGCGACGGCGGCTCCCGGGACGTCGGCGGCGGCCCCGGCCGCGGCGGTGTCGCCCGGGGCGTCCCGCATCGAGGGTGGAGACCTGCGGCGCGCGATGCGGGCGGTGACCCGCGCCGGCGGGGTGGGCGTCGTCGTCCACGTGGTGCGCGACGGCGAGGTGTGGAAGGGCGCGTCGGGGGTGGCCCGGGTCGGGGCCGGCCGGCCGGCGTCGCCCAAGGCGCGGTTCCGCGCGGCCAGCGTGACCAAGCAGCTGACCGCGGTGCTCGCGCTGCAGCGGGTCGCCCGCGGCGAGTGGACGATGCGCACCCGCCTGCGCGACGTCCTGCCGGGGCTGTGGCCGGCACGGGGCGGCGTCACGCTGCGACAGCTGCTCAGCCACACCGCCGGCCTGCCCGACTACGCCGTCGCGCTGACCGCCGACGCGACGACCATCCCGAAGTTCAAGCGGGCGATCGGCCAGCGGCGCACCGACCGCGGGCTGGTGCGGGTGGCCAAGCGGCTGCCGGCGCCGAAGGTCGGCCGCTACTCCTACTCCAACACCGGCTTCGTGCTCGTCGGGATGATGCTCGAGCGGCAGACCGGCCGGTCGCTGCCGTCGCTGATGCGCCGCGAGGTCCTGCGCCCGGCGGGGATGACGCGCAGCCGCTTCGCCCGCGACAAGCGGATGGCGCGGCCGCTGCTGCGCGAGTACGGCGACTTCGGTCTGCGGCATCCGGTCGACCTCACCGGGTTCAGCCCGACGACGTTCTCGGCGGCGGGGGCGCTGATCAGCACCGCCGGCGACCTCAACCGGTTCCAGCTCGCGCTGAGCCGCGGCCGGCTGCTGCCGAAGCGGCTCGTGCGGGCGATGCGGTCGGTGGTGGCCGCCGACGAGGCGACCGGGCTGCAGTACGGCCTCGGCAGCTACCGGCTGCCCGACCCGTGCGCCCCGGCCGACGGGTGGGTCTTCGGTCACGACGGCCTCTCCTTCGGCACCGCCACGCTGTCGTTCGCCTCGGACGACGGACGCCGCCGCGTCACCGTCGCCATGACCGGCCGCGAGTACACCCGCGACCAGCCCGCCTACCTCGCCCTGCAGCGGCTGTTCGGCACCGCGCTCGGCGAGACCTGCCGCGGCCCCCGCCCCCCGACCCCACCCATCTCCCCCGCCCCCGACCGCGGCGCCGTCGCGCCGCGGTTGGTGGGCTGAGGTCGGGCTCGGGCTCGGCTCGGGCGGGCGGTGACCTGATTACCGTTCCGGACCCCGATTCGGTAACTCGTCCACCGCCACCCCGATCCAGCCCCGGCGGGCGGTGACCTGGTTACCGTTCCGGACCCCGATTCGGTAACTCACCCACCGCCGCCCCGACCCAGCCCCGGCGAGCGGTGACCTGGTTACCGTTCCGCACCGCAGTTCGGTAACTCACCCACCGCCGCCCCGACCCAGCCCCGGCCAGCGGTGACCTAGTTACCGTTCCCGACCGCAGTTCGGTAACTGACGCACCGCCGCCCCGGCCCAGCCCCGGGAGCGGTGCACCAGCCACCGTCCCGCGCGCCCGAACCGTGGCTCACGCACCGCCCACCCGGCCCAGCCCCGGGAGCGGCGCACCAGCCATCGTCCCGCGCGCCCGCCCCGTGGCCCACACACCGCCCACCCGAGGTCAACCCCAGACCCGTCACCACCCACCCCGGTGCACGACGTCCGTCCACGGCGTCCGGGCCCGGGTGGCCGGCGAGCCCTTGGCCCCACCACCAGCCGGGTGGCCGATCGTGATCGCGCCGATCGGCTCGTGCGAGGCCGGGATGCCGAGCTCGGCGCGCAGGTCGTCGACCCGCTCGGGCGGCACGCCGAAGAAGCAGGCGCCGAGGCCGGCGTCGGTGACCGTCTGCAGGATGAGCAGCGAGGCCATGGCGGCGTCGAGGTGCCAGTAGGGCATCGCCCAGCGGGCCTCGTCGCGGTCGGTCCAGCCCTTGTCGGGCTCGGCGTAGCGGTCGAGGTAGGCGTCCTTGCTGCTGCACGGGACGACGACCACCGGCGCGGCGCGCATGCCGGTCAACCACGCGCCTCCCGCCCCGGCGTCCGCGGTCGCCGTCCAGAACCGCGCGGTCTGCTCCGCCCCCTCCAGGACGACGAACGCCCACCCCTGGCTGAACCCCGCGCTCGGCGCGCGGGTCGCGTTCTCGAGCGCCCGGTCGAGCACCGCGGGGTCGACCGGCCGGTCGTCGTAGCGGCGCACCATCCGCCGCCGTCGCACCACGTCCTGGAACTCCATCGGGTGACCTTAGGACGGCCCCGACGCGACACCGGGGCCCGCACGTGACCGCCGCCACCCGACTCTGAGGTAGCCGGCCGCGGCGACTAGGGCTCATCGCCGATGTGGGGGCCTACCTCAGGGCGCGAACCTCTCTACATCAGCCGGTGAGGTGCCGGCACTGAGGTAGGCAGGAGAACCGCCATGTACGACCGCATGACCGTCCAGGCCGAGGTGGACTACCGCCGCGAGCGCCTCGCGAAGGGCAAGCCCGTCAAGCGCCGTCGCCACGACCGCGTCCGGATCCCGTTCGTCGGGGGCCCGGGCGAGATCAACGGGCGCACGCGCTGATCGCATGGACGTGCTGGCCGCGACAGCCGGCCGCGGAGCCGCGACAATGGGCCCCGTGGTCGCCCAGTCCAGCACGATGGTGGGACGTGACGCCGAGCTGACGCAGCTCGCCGCGTCGCTCGGCGTCCGTCCTCCCCGCCCCGGCGACGCGCTGGTCGACGTCCTGCTCTCCGGCGACGCCGGGGTCGGCAAGACCCGGCTGCTGCGGGCGCTGCGCGACCTCGCCGTCGGTGAGGGCTGGCAGGTCTTCGCCGGCCACTGCCTCGACTTCGGCGACAGCGCGCTGCCCTACCTGCCGTTCTCCGAGGTGCTCGGTCGCCTCGCCACCGAGCGACCGGACGCCGTCGACGCCGTCGCCCGCTCCCACCCCGCGCTGGCCCGGCTGCTGCCCGTGCGCCGCCAGCTGTCCGGCACCGGACCCATCGACTCCCCCGGCGACGACAACTCCGTCGAGTCCTCCGCGCTCGACCGCGCCGACCTGTTCCGCGCGATGCTGGCCGTGCTCGAGGCCGCCGCCCGGCAGGCCCCGCTGCTGCTGGTCATCGAGGACACCCACTGGGCCGACCAGTCCACGCGCGACATGCTCAGCTTCCTGCTCTCCCGCCTCGACTCGGCCGGCTTCGCCGTCGTGGCGTCCTACCGCTCCGACGACCTGCACCGTCGCCACCCGCTGCGCCGCCAGGTCGCGGAGTGGTCGCGCCTGCGCGGCGTCGAGCGCATCTCGCTCAGCCCGTTGGACGACGACGCCGTGCGCGACCTCGTCCGCCAGCTCGTCCCCGGCGGCCTGCCCGAGCAGGAGATGGCCGACGTCGTCGCCCGCGCCGAGGGCAACGCGTTCTTCGTCGAAGAGCTCGTCAGCGCCGCCGCCGAGCCGGGCACGTTCGTGCCGGCCGACCTCGCCGACGTCCTGCTCGTGCGTCTCGACCGGCTCGACGACGACGCCCGCCGCGTGGTGCGCACCGCCAGCGCCAGCGGACGTCGCGTCACCCACGACATGCTCGTCGCCACCGCCGACATGCCCACCCAGGCCCTGGACGACGGCCTCCGCGGGGCCGTGGAGATGAACGTCCTCGTCGCCGACCGCGGCGCCTACGCCTTCCGGCACGCGCTGCTCGGCGAGGCGGTCTACGACGACCTGCTGCCCGGCGAGCGCGCCCAGCTGCACGGCCGCTACGTGGCAGCGCTCCGCGAGGGCACCGCCCGCGGCACCGCCGCCGAGCTGGCCCGCCACGCCCGCCTGGCCATGGACAGCGCCACCGCGCTCACCGCCAGCGTGCGCGCCGGCCAGGAGGCGAGCGCCGTCGGCGGTCCCGACGAGGCGGCCTACCACTACCAGCAGGCGCTCGAGCTGCTCAGCAGCAGCGCCGACCTCGGCGACCACGGCGTCAACCTGTCGAAGCTGGTGGTCAAGGCCGCCGACGCGCTCACCGCGGCCGGCGACCCCGAGCGCGCCGTCGCCGTCGTCGCCGAGCAGCTGGAGCGGCTGGAGTCGGAGGGCGCCGACGTGCCCGACGAGTGGCGCGCGCGCATGCTGAGCGCCCAGGCCGCGGCGCTCTACATCACCGAGACCGACGCCGACGCCACCCTGCTCTCGGCCCGCGCGGTCGAGCTCTCCCCCGAGGGCGAGAGTGCGCTGCGGGCGCGCACGCTGTCGATCCACGCCAAGATCCTGGTCGCCTACGGCCGCTACGACGAGGCCGAGATCGTCGGGCTCGAGGCGCTCGCCCTGGCCGAGAAGCTCGACCTCGGCGAGCTGGCCAGCGACGTCGTCACCACGCTGTCGACCCTCAAGCGCACCGGGCCCAAGGAGGGCCTGCGCGCCGCGCTCACCGAGGCCGTCGACCGCGCGGCCGCCTCGGACGCCGTCCACGCCGAGCTGCGCGCGCGGTACCTGCTCGGCCGCTCCTACGAGGACTGGGCCGAGTTCGACGACGCCGAGACGTGGTTCACCAGCGGCATCGAGCGTGCCCAGGACGCCGGGCTGCCGTGGGCGCCGTACGGCTTCGAGTCGCGCTGGCAGCTGGCGTGGATCCACCTGGTGCGCGGCGAGTGGGACACCGCCCTCGACCTGTTCGTCGTCGAGGGGCCCTTCCCGCCGCCGATCCAGCGGGCGATGCTGCAGTCGATGCGGCTGCAGATCCTGCAGGCCCGGGGCAAGGACGTCGCCAACCGGGTGGCCGGTCTGCGGCCGTTCTGGCGGCGCGACGGCTCGGTCGCCATCCACGCGGCCGCGATCGAGATGATCGCCGCCGGACGACGGGGCGACCCGTCCGGCGCCGTCGCCTCCTACGACCACGCCGTCGACGTGCTCGGCCGCATCTGGCACGAGTGGTTCAGCGCCCGCATCCGGCTCGCGGCCGTCGCCCTCGGCGTCGTCGCCGACGCCATGCCCCGCTCGAGCGCCGCCGAGCGCGAGGCGCTGCTGCCGGTGGTCGAGCGCCTCCAGGACGACGGGCGCGTCGTCCTCGACCGCTACACCGACCCCGCGGGGCACTGGGGCCCGGAGGGCCGCGCCTGGACGCAGCGCCTGGACGCCGAGGCGCTGCGCGCGCGCTGGCTGGCCGGCGGCGAGCAGGCCGAGCAGGTGGGCCTCGAGCCGCTGGTGGCCGCGTGGCGCGAGGCCGAGCGGCTGTTCGCGGAGTTCGGGCACGTCCACGAGCTGGCGATCGTGCGCACCCGGCTGGCCGGCATCCTGCGGGCCGGTGGCGACCCCGCCGGCGCCCGCGTGCTCGGCGACCAGGCCCGCGAGGCCGCCCGCGCGCTCGGCGCCCAACCGCTCCTGGACGACCTGACGGCGCTGGGCTCGACGGCGCCACCGTCGTCCGGTGGGACGGCGTCCGCCGACCTGACCGCGCGGGAGCGCGAGATCCTCGGCCACGTCGCCCAGGGCCGCACCAACGGCGAGATCGCCAAGCTGCTGTTCATCAGCACGAAGACGGTGAGCGTGCACGTCTCGAACATCCTGGCCAAGCTGGGCGCCTCCGGCCGCACCGAGGCCGCCGCCATCGCGCGTCGCCGCCACCTCATCGATTGAGCCCACTCGGTCGTGGGGGTGAGCACGCCCGGCAGGCGGGGCGACTAGACACGAGGCATGGATCCCGACCGCACCGAGGCCGTGCAGGCCGTCGTCGACCGCCTGACCTCCTACCAGGACTCCGCCACCGAGGGCACCGTCGACAAGGAGCTGCGCGAGGCCCTCGGCCAGACCGACGTCGACCTCAGCGAGGACGAGATCGGCAAGCTCGTCGAGGCCATCGAGCACACCGACCAGCCCGTCGACGTCCGCGCCGTCCTGGGCTGAGCCTGTCGCTCGGACGGCCCCGCACGACTACCTCACCCGCACACCGACCCACCCGCCCGTATTCGGGCGGGTAGGTGCGGCTCGGGGTGAGGTAGTGCCCGTATCGCGCTGACGGCAGGGCCCTTCGACAAGCTCAGGGTCCGTCGAGGACGGAGCCGCCACGGAAACGCGAGGGGAACCCGGGCCAACTGCCAGCGCGGCAGCGTGTCGCCGGGCCCGCTGCGTCCGGCGCGATGCCAATGCAAGAGCAGGAGGAGCGAGGCGCCGGACCAGAAGGCCCGCCGACACGCTCGCGCCATTCAGCTCAGTGCGGCTGCCAGGCGTCGTCGTCCGCCGTCCGCGAGGTGACGGCCTTGGGGAGCGACCCGTCGGCGAGCTGCTGGATGGAGACGTGCTCGAAGACGTCTCGCAGCGAGCGGCGGGCGGCGATCCAGACGTGCTGGAGCACGTCGGCGGACTCGTTGTAGCTGACCGACTCGGGGCGCAGGCCGTAGACGGAGACGAGGGGACCGTCGACGGCGCGGATGACGTCGGCGACGGAGACGTCGGCGGCGGGGCGGCCCATGCGCCAGCCGCCGGACTGGCCGCGCTGCGACATCACGACGCCGGCCCGGCGGAGGTCGGCGAGGATCGCCTGGAGGAAGCCGTGCGGGATGTCCTGCAGGCGGCCCAGC
Organism: Nocardioides marinquilinus; assembly: GCF_039543705.1. Taxonomy (NCBI): domain Bacteria; kingdom Bacillati; phylum Actinomycetota; class Actinomycetes; order Propionibacteriales; family Nocardioidaceae; genus Nocardioides; species Nocardioides marinquilinus. The sequence goes on along the minus strand of NZ_BAABKG010000001.1, from coordinate 266,234 downwards.
TCCTCGGCGCTGATCGCCTTGCCGTCGGCCCGGCCGGCCATCTCGATCAGCGCGCGCAGGGCGTAGTCGGACTTCGCGGAGACGCGCATGAGGCGAGTGTGTCAGATGAGTCGAGTGGCTCGGTCGCATTGCGCGACACACACCACGGCGTGGTGGCGGCCACCCCAGGGTTGTGCGGCCGGATGAGCATCCGTACCCTTGAAGTTACTGACCAGTAGAACCGGCGGGTAGAACTCGCCGGTAACGGGCGAGACAGAGGGACCAGCACGTGAGCCACTACAAGACCAACCTGCGCGACATCGAGTTCAACCTCTTCGAGCTGCTCGGGCGTGACGACGTCCTGGGCCAGGGTCCGTTCTCCGAGGTCGACGGCGAGACCGCCCGCTCGATCCTCGCCGAGGTCGACCGCCTGGCCCGCGAGGACCTCGCCGCCTCCTACGAGTACAGCGACCGCAACCCGCCGGTCTTCGACCCCGCCACCCACACCGCGCCCGTGCCCGCGTCGTTCGCGGCCAGCTACCAGGCGTGGATGGACTCCGAGTACTGGCGCCTGCAGATCCCCGAGGCGCTCGGCGGCCAGCCGGCGCCGTCCACGCTCAACTGGGCCGTCGCCGAGATGGTGCTGGGCGCCAACGCCCCCGTCTGGATGTACGCCGCCGGCCCGGCGTTCGCGAGCGTCGTCCACCGCAACGGCAACGAGCGCGACCAGCGCATCGCCGAGCTCATGGTCGAGCGCAACTGGGGCGCCACGATGGTGCTCACCGAGCCCGACGCGGGCTCCGACGTCGGCGCCGGCCGCGCGAAGGCGATGCTGCAGGACGACGGCTCGTGGCACCTGGAGGGCGTGAAGCGGTTCATCACATCGGGCGAGTCCGACCTGCAGGACAACATCATGCACCTCGTGCTGGCCCGCCCCGTGGGCATCGAGGGCGTCGGCGGCCCAGGCACCAAGGGCCTGAGCCTGTTCCTGGTGCCGAAGTACCACTTCGACCACGAGACCGGTGAGCTCACCGGCGAGCGCAACGGCGTCTACGTCACCGGCGTCGAGCACAAGATGGGCATCAAGGTCTCCAACACCTGCGAGCTCACCCTCGGCGACCCGTCGATCGGCGGCGGCGAGCCGGCGCAGGGCTGGCTGCTCGGCGAGGTGCACCAGGGCATCGCGCAGATGTTCCAGGTCATCGAGAACGCTCGCATGATGGTCGGCAGCAAGGCGATCGCCACCCTCTCGACCGGCTACCTCAACGCGCTGGAGTTCGCCAAGCAGCGCCAGCAGGGCGCCGACCTCACGCGCTCGGGCGACAAGACCGCGCCGCGCGTCACGATCACCCACCACCCCGACGTCCGCCGCTCGCTGATGGTGCAGAAGTCGTTCGCCGAGGCGATGCGCACCCTGGTGCTCTACACGGCGTCGTGGCAGGACCGCATCATGCTGGCCGAGCACGCCGGCGATGCCGGCACGGACGACGTCGCGCTGGCCAACGCCGTCAACGACCTGCTGCTGCCGATCGTGAAGGGCTACGGCTCGGAGCGCTCGTGGGTGCTGCTGGGCACCGAGTCGCTGCAGACCTTCGGCGGCTCGGGCTTCCTCGAGGACTACCCGCTCGAGCAGTACGTGCGCGACGCCAAGATCGACACTCTCTACGAGGGCACGACCGCCATCCAGGGCCAGGACCTGTTCTTCCGCAAGATCGTGAAGGACCAGGGCCGCGCGCTCGGCCACCTCGCCGGCGAGATCCAGGCCTTCCTGGACGCCGAGGGCGGCAACGGCCGCCTGAAGTCGGAGCGGGCGCTGCTCGCCACCGCACTGGAGGACACCAACGCCCTGGTCGGCCACCTCATCAACGAGCTGATGAGCGCGCAGGGCGAGGTGCGCAACGTCTACAAGGTCGGCCTCAACACCAGCCGCCTGCTCATGGTGCTCGGCGACCTCGTGTGCGCCTGGCTGCTGCTGCGCGGCGCCGAGGTGGCGCTGCAGAAGCTGGGTGGCGAGGTCTCGGCCAAGGACCAGTCCTTCTACGAGGGCAAGATCGCGGCGGCGCAGTTCTTCGCCCAGACCAACCTGCCCCGCGTCTCCGCCGAGCGCGCCATCGCCGAGGCCACCGACCTCTCCCTCATGGACCTCGACGAGGCGTCCTTCTGATCCTCCGACGCTGACCCGTCAGACATGTCTGACGGGTCAGCGCGGGGAGGCGGCCCTGGTCACCTCGGGCGCCCGAGTGGTCCGAACGTGCTATTACCTCGGGCCCCTGCCGGGCTCCACGGTGGCGGTTCCACACCGCCACCGAAGGAGCCGCCATGTCCCCCCACCACCGCCTCGCCGTCGTCCCAGCCGCCCTCCTGCTCGTCGGAGCCGGAGTGGTGGTGAGCGGGGGCGCGGCGTCCGGCTCGCCCGCGAAGGCGCTCTCCCGGGCCGCGGTGGTGCAGATCGCCAAGACGCAGGCCGACCGCGCGATCACCAGGCGCGCTCCCGGGCTCCGCGTCAAGTCGGCCGGCACGGCGACGGTCGGCCTCAGCCCCGTCGCCTACGCCGTCGTCAGGGCCGACGGCACCGTGGTCCGGGCCGCCTCGCGGGGCATCACCAGCGCCAACGTGAGCCTCGAGTCGACCTCCGCCTACTGCTTCCGCAACCTCGGCTTCCGCTTCAAGACGGCGATGGCCACCCCCGTCTACAGCGACGACTACGTGCCGGGCACCACCGTCTCGGTCGCTCGCCCGGGCGTCTACGGCTACGACTCGGACTGCTCGCCGGCGGCGCGGCTGGAGGTGGCGACCGCCGAGGAGGCCGGCGGAGAGGTCGACTACAGCCCAGCCGACTTCACCATCTGGTTCTACAACTAGGCGCCCGGCGCGGGCCCGAGTCGCCTGACGGCACCGCTCAACCGGTCGAGGGTCGGGGACCGCAGCCGCCACCGCTGCCAGTAGAGGGGGACGTCGACGTGATCGCGCCGCGAGAGCAGCACCAGCGCACCCGAGGCCAGGTCGGGCTCGAGCTGCGCGAGCGGCAGCAGGCCCCAGCCGAGGCCGAGCCGGACCGCCTCGTGGAAGTCGTGCGAGGTCGGCACCCGGTGCACCACGGGCGGCGGGCCGAGGCCGCGGGCGGCGAGAAGGCCGTGCTGCAGCGCGTCCTTCTCGTTGAACACGACGACCGGCATCCGCGCCCAGTCGTAGCCGCGGCCCAGACGCCACCGCTCGGCGTAGGCCGGCGACGCGGCCGGGCGGTAGCGCATCACCCCGAGCGGCTCGACCGAGCAGCCCTGCACGGCGGTCGGGTCCGACGTGACCGCCGCGAGCACGTCGCCGCGCCGCAGCAGCTCGGCGGAGTGGCCCTGGTCCTCCACGTGCAGCCGCAGCGTGACGCCGTCCCAGGTGGCGACCTCGGCGACCACGGCGCGGAACCAGGTGGCGAGCGCGTCGGCGCTGACCGCCACCGACAGGTCGGACACGGGGGCCGGGGCCGCCTCGTCGACGAGGAGGGCCCACTGCCGGGCCAGCCGCACCAGCACCTCGCCGGCCGGCGTGGCCTCGCAGGGCGTCGTCCGCCGCACCAGCACCTGGCCGGCGCTGGTCTCGAGCGCCCGGACGCGCTGGCTGACCGCGCTCGTCGTCACGTGCAGGTGGCGCGCCGCCGCCTCGAACGTGCCGTGCTCGACGATCGCCGCCAACGTGGCGAGCTGCTCGGGCTGCATGAAGCGATGCTAAACCTCGTGCAGGAACATTCGCTGGGCTGAATGCTGCCACCGCCGTAGCGTGGCGCCCGTGCTCGGCACCCTCGTCACCGGCCTGCTCACCGGGCTCGGCCTCATCGTCGCCATCGGCGCGCAGAACGCCTTCGTGCTGCGGCAGGGCCTGACGCGCCGGCACGTCGGTCCGGTCGTCGCCGTGTGCGCCGTCTCCGACCTGGTGCTGATCGCGGCCGGCGTCGCCGGCATCGGGACGATCGTCGAGCAGGCCGGCTGGGTCATCGACGTCGTCCGCTGGCTCGGCGTCGCCTTCCTGACCTGGTACGGCGTGAGCGCGCTGCTGCGGGCCCGGCGCGGCGGCTCGCTGCAGGCTGCCACCGGCGAGGGGGCCAGCCTCGGTCGCGCGGTGCGCACCGCTGTCGCGCTCACCTGGCTCAACCCGCACGTCTACCTCGACACCGTGCTGCTGCTCGGCTCGGTGGCCAACGCGCAGCAGGGCTCGCGCTGGTGGTTCGCGGTCGGGGCGTGCGCGGCCAGCGTGCTGTGGTTCACCGGTCTCGGCTACGGCGCGCGCCTGGCCCACCGGGTGCTCGCCACCGAGCGCGCGTGGCAGGCGCTCGACGTCCTGATCGGCCTCACCATGCTGGGCATCGCCCTCACCCTCGCCCTCGGCGCCTGACCCGCACGCCCGCGTGCCGGGGGTGTGAGCCGCCCGGCGACGGGCGATGATGCCGGGCATGTCGCAGCCGCCCTACGGGTCGCCCCCGCCCCCGCCCGGCCCCTACGAGCCCTACGGCGCCGGCGGGGGATACGGGTATCCCCCGCAGCCGCCGCGCAACGACCACACCGCCCGCAACGTGATCATCGGGATCGTGGTGGTCGTCGTCCTGCTGTGCGGCGGTCTGGTCTGGGCGATCTTCCGCGTCGTCGACGCGGTGGGCGACGGCATCAGCGAGGCCGCCGACGCGTTCGAGAGCGACTACCCCGGCTCCGAGGACGACCCGCTCGAGGTGCAGGAGGGCGAGGCGTTCTCGATCCGCGGCTTCGACTACGACGCCGGCTGGGACGTGCTCCCCGGGGCGCAGGGCGTCGTCCAGGGCGTGCGCGGCACCAACAACCGCAGCGACGAGGACGGCGAGTCGGTGCGGCTGGTCTTCACCCTCTACCTCGACAACGAGAAGGTCGGCGAGCTGCGCTGCGACGACCCGGGCCAGGTCTCCTTCGAGCGCAGCGCCACCCTCAGCTGCGCCTCGATCGGGCAGGTGCCGGCCCGCTTCGACACCATCGAGGTCTACGACTCCTCCCTGTTCAAGTGAGGTCCACGTGAGCCGTCGCTAGCCTGCGGGGCATGAGCGACCGCGAGCGACTGGCCGGCTACGTCGAGGTCTGGTGGGGCGCGGTCACCGACTTCGCCGAGCTGCTCGAGCAGCTGCCCGACGACGCCTGGACGACGCCCACCGACCTCGCCGGGTGGGACGTGCGGGCCTGCGCGGCCCACACCGCCCACCTCGAGAGCGTGCTCGCCGGGCGCGGCGAGGAGACCGCCGAGGTCGGCGAGCCGCCGCACGTCACCGGGCTGATGGGCCTCTACACCGAGGTGGGGGTGGTCAACCGCCGCGACCGCTCCCCCGCCGAGATCGTCGCCGAGCTGCGCGAGGCCACCACGCTGCGCCACGAGCAGCTGCTCGCCGACCCGCCCACCGACGCGAGCGCCCGGCCGCCGAGGGTCTTCGGCGGCGTCCCGTGGACGTGGGAGGTGCTGCTGCGCAACCGGCCCCTCGACGTCTGGATGCACGAGCAGGACGTGCGCCGCGCGGTCGGCCGCCCCGGCGGCCTCGACACCCCCGCGGCGCGGCACACCGCCGACTACCTCCTCGAGAGCTTCGGCAAGGTGCTGGCGAAGGGGGCCGGCGCCCCGCCGGGCACCACCGCCGTCCTCGACGTCGAGGGCAGCACGCCCGTCGCGTTCACCGTGGACGACGACCGCCGCGGCCGCCGGCTGGCCGAGCCGCCGACCACCCCCGACCTCGCGCTGCGGCTCGACCGCGAGTCGTTCGTGGTGCTCGCCGGCGGACGCCGCACCCCGCCCGCGGACGCCGTCCGCCTCGAGGGTGACGCCGACCTCGGCCGCCGCGTGCTCGACGCCATGGCGGTGACCCCGTGAGCGCGACGGCGTGGTCGCTCGCCGACGTCCCCGACCAGACCGGCCGCACCGTCGTCGTCACCGGACCCTCGCACGGCGGGCTGGGCCACCGAACCGCGCTCGAGCTCGCGCGCCGCGGGGCGCGCGTCGTCCTGGCCGGACGCACGCCGGCCAAGCTCGACGAGACGGCGGACGCCGTCCGCGACGAGGTGCCCGGCGCGGAGGTCGAGCGACTCGTCGTCGACCTCGCCGACCTCGACTCCGTGCGCCGCGCGGGCGAGGAGGCGACGGCGCTCGGCCCGCTGCACGTGCTGGTCAACAACGCCGGGGTCATGGGCACCCGGCGCAGCCGCACCCGCGACGGCCTCGACCTGCAGCTGGCCACCAACCACTTCGGGCCCTTCCTGCTCACCGGGCTGCTGCTGCCGCAGCTGGCCGCGGGCGAGGGCCGGGTGGTCACCGTGTCGTCGCAGGCCCACCGCCTCGCCCGCCGCGCGCCGCTCGGCGACCCCCGCGACCCGGCCGAGCAGGGCGGCCGCCGCTACCGCACGTGGCGCACCTACGGGCAGAGCAAGCTGGCCAACCTGCTGTTCACCGCCGAGCTCGACCGGCGGTGCCGCGAGGCCGGCGTCCCGGTCACGGCCCTCGCCGCGCACCCCGGCTTCGCCGGCACCCACCTCGCCGCGAACGGGCGCTTCGGCCGCGCGTCGGGCGGCGTGGCCTCCGTGCTGGACGCCGCCGTGCGCGCCGTCTCGCAGTCCGCGGCGGCCGGCGCCTGGCCCACGCTCATGGCGGCCACCGCCGACCTGCCGGGAGGCAGCTACGTCGGGCCGAGCGGACCGGCGGAGGCGCGCGGCGTCCCGCGGCTGACCACCGGCAACAGCCTGGCCCGTGACCCGGACGCCGCCCGCGAGCTGTGGCGGCTGAGCCGGCGGACGACGGGGATCAGCTACCCCTGACCGCCGGGGCCTCGTCGGCGCCGGCGGGGGCGAACGCCCGGGCCAGGGGCAGCAGGGCGAGCACCAGCACCATCGGGACGGCGAGACCGACCCGCAGCGAGCCCGACCCGAGCACGCCGGTGAGCACCGCGCCGAGCAGGCCGCCGACGTAGTTGAACTGGTTGAAGCGGGCCACGACGGCGTCGACGCGGCTCTGCTCGCCGCCGGCGATGCGGGCCGCCGCGGAGTAGCTGAGCGGGGCCACCACCGAGACGCCCGCGCCGAGCAGCGTGAAGCCGAGCACCGCCACCGGCCAGGACGGCGCCGTCACGACCACGAGCAGGGCGAGTGCGGCCACCACCGCGCCGACCCGCAGCACCGGCACCGGACCGTGCCGCGCCACCAGCCCGTCGCCCGCGAGCCGCAGCGCCAGGCTGGCCAGCAGGTAGGGCAGCGTGGCCAGGGCGACGAGCGACTGCGGAGCGTCGACGACGTCCTCGAGGTAGGTCGGTCCCCAGGTCTGCGAGGCCGTGTCGACCATGTAGAAGAGCACCATCCCGAGGCCGACCAGCACGATCGGCCGCCACGGCACCGGCAGGCGCTCGGCGGCCGCGACGGCCTCGCCGCGCTCGCCGGGCAGCAGCGGCGCCCCGGCCACCAGCAGCGGGACGACGGCCACCGCGGCGGTCGCCCACAGCGGCAGGTGCGCCCCCGCCAGCGCGAGGCCGGCGCCGACGATGCCGCCCGCCGTCCACGCGCCGTGGAACGAGGGCAGGATCGGCCGGCCGAAGCGGTGCTCGACCGCCACGGCCTGCATGTTGGTGGCGGCGTCGACCACGCCCAGCGCCAGGCCGTACGCCGCCAGCCCGGCGACGAAGACCGGCCACACGGGCGCCAGCGCCACCACCACGACCGCGAGACCGACGCCGACGAGGCCGGCGCGCAGCGTCGTGGCGCTGTCGCTGCGGCGGGCGAGCAGGCCGGCCAGCACCGACCCGACCGCGGCCAGCAGGACGATCATGAGCAGCAGCAGCGACAGGTCGACCTCGGAGAGGTCCCACCGGTCGCTGAACCGCGGCAGCCGCGTCGTCAGGCTGATGAAGACCAGTCCCTGCGCGGCGAACCCGAGCGCGGTGGCGACGCGGGCGCGGCGGTCGACCTCGGTCGGGCTGGTCACGAGGGCATCGTGGCAGGCCGCGGGCGCTCCCGTCGGGCCCTTCGACGAGCTGAGGGTCCGTGCTGACGATGGTCGAGGTGCGAGGAGCCCTGGCGACGAGCCTCGAGACCCCGGCCCGGGAAGATTGAAGCCTCAACCAGCGTTGGGCCGGCATGAAGAAGAAGATCGGGTTCCTGAACTTCGGTCACTGGACGCCGTCGCCGCACTCGCAGGTGCGCACGGCCTCCGACGCGCTGCTGCAGACCATCGAGCTCGCCGTCGCGGCGGAGGAGCTCGGCGTCGACGGCGCCTACGTGCGGGTGCACCACTTCGCGCGCCAGCTGGCCTCGCCGTTCCCGCTGCTGGCCGCGATGGCCGCGCGGACGTCGTCCATCGAGCTGGGCACCGGCGTGATCGACATGCGCTACGAGAACCCGCCCTACATGGCCGAGGACGCCGGCGCCGCCGACCTGATCTCGGCCGGCCGGCTGCAGCTCGGGGTCAGCCGCGGCTCACCGGAGCAGGTGATCGACGGGTTCCGTCACTTCGGCTTCGAGCCCGCGGACGGCGACCACGCGGCCATGGCGCGCGAGCACACCCGCCGCTTCCTCGACCTGCTCGAGGGCGAGGGCTTCGCCGAGCCGAACCCGCGCCCGATGTTCCCCAACCCGCCGGGGCTGCTGCCGCTCAAGCCGCACGCGCCCGGCCTGCGGCAGCGCATCTGGTGGGGCGCCGGCTCCCGCGCGACCGCCGAGTGGGCCGCCGACCAGGGCATGAACCTGATGAGCTCGACGCTGCTCACCGAGGACACCGGCGTCCCGTTCCACCGGCTGCAGGCCGAGCAGATCGAGCGGTTCCGCACCGCCTGGGCCGCCGCCGGCCACGACTGGGAGCCGCGCGTCTCGGTGAGCCGCAGCGTCTTCCCGATCGTCGACGAGCGCGACCGCGCCTACTTCGGCCGCGAGAGCCGCAGCCAGGACCAGGTCGGCATGATCGACGGCGGCATCGCCCGCTTCGGCAAGACCTACGCCGGCGAGCCCGACCAGCTGGTGCGCGACCTCGCCGAGGACGAGGCGGTCGCGGCCGCCGACACGCTGCTGCTCACGATCCCCAACCAGCTCGGCGTCGACTACAACGCGCACGTGCTGGAGTCGGTGGTCGAGCACGTCGCCCCGGCGCTCGGCTGGCGCTGACGACCCCGACGCCGGTCGAGGTGCCTGGCCGGCCACGGCTGGGCCTCGAGACCGAGTCCCAGTCGGTTGCAAGCAGCCTGCAAGCGAGCCGGGCCACGGTGGTCCCACCACGACAGGAGGACCACCGCGATGACCACCACCGCCCTTGCGCCCGCCCCGATGTTCCCGGGCCAGGCCGACGCCCCGACCGGCCCGTGCGACCTGACCGGCATGTACCTGATGCACCACGGCTTCCGCCGTGACCTCACCCGGCTGGCCGCCGCGGCGCGCCGCACCCCGCACGACGACGCCGCCACCTGGAAGGCCCTCGCCGGCTGGTGGCGCGACGTCGCCGCGCTGCTGCACGAGCACCACACCAAGGAGGACGAGCTGCTCTGGCCCGTCCTGCTCGACCGCGTCGACGACGAGGGTCGGGCCGTGCTGGAGGCCATGGAGGACGAGCACCACCTCATCGACCCGCTGCTGGTCGCCGTCGAGCAGGGCCTCGGCGACCTCGCCGCCGCCGGCGTGCTCGCCACCACCGGAGCCCGCGACCGCACCGCCGCCGCGCTGACCGAGCTGCGCGACGTCGTCGACGCGCACCTCGCGCACGAGGAGCGGGACGCCGTCGCCGTCATCCAGCGCCACCTCTCCGCCGAGGAGTGGCAGCAGCTCGAGCGCGACGGGCTGGCCGCCAAGCCCCCGCCGCCGCTGCTGTTCTTCCTGCTGCCGTGGATCGCCGAGGGGCTGCAGCCCGGCGACCTCGCGCCGCTGCTCGAGCAGGCCGGTGGTCCGATCCGGGTGCTGCTGCGGCTGACCCGCGGCCGCTACCAGCGCCGCGCCGAAAAGGCCTTCGCCCACCTCGCCGACGCCGGCACGGGGTCCGCGGCGTGACCCGGCCACCGCTCGTCGGCCTGCCCGGCGGCCTCGTCGACCGGCCGCTCACCCTGGACGACGCCGCCGCCGTCCACGCGGTCATCGCCGCCGAGGAGGTCGCCGCGCTCGGCTACAGCGAGCTCGACGTGGCCGACATCGTGGGCGACTGGCAGCGCCCGAGCCACGACGTCCCCTCGCACACCGTGGGCGTCCTCGACGGCGACCTGCTGGTCGCCTACGCCGAGCTGGCCGACGCCGACCGCGTCGACACCGCCGTCCTGCCGGCTTACCAGGGCCGTGGCATCGGCAGCGCCCTCGCCGACTGGCTCCTCGCCCGGGCCCGCGCCGCCGGCTCGACCGTCATCGGCATGCAGGTGCCCGAGGGCTGCCCGGCCGACCGCTTCATGGCCGACCGCGGCTACCGGCTGCGCTGGACGGCGTGGGACCTCGCCCTGCCGGTGAGCGCCTCGATCGAGAGCCGTCCGCTGCCCGACGGGTACGCCGTCCGCGACGCCACGGCGGACGACGAGCGCGCGGCCTGGACCGTGCTCGAGGACGCCTTCCTCGAGTGGAGCGACCGCGAGCGGACGCCGTTCGAGGACTTCCTGGCCCGGGTGCGCGAGCGTCCCGGCGCCGCACCGTGGAACCTGCGGGTGCTCGCCGACCCCGACGGCGACGTCGTGGGCGCCACCCACGTCTTCCTCACCGGCGAGGACGGCGAGGACGCCCACGTCTCGCGGGTCGCCGTCCGCGCCGACCGGCGGGGGCTCGGCCTCGGCCAAGCGCTGCTGGTCGACGCGTTCGCGCTCGGGCGGGCGCACGGCGCGCGGCGCTCGACGCTCTCGACCGACAGCCGCACCGGGGCACTCTCGCTCTACACGCGCGTCGGCATGGAGGTCACCTCGACCTGGGTCAACCGCGCGACCGACGTCTGACCGCACGCCCGACCTCCGCCGCACGGACTGCAAGCGCGGGGCAGGTGCCGTGCAAGCCGCCCGGTGGACGGTGGTGGCACACCGCCAGAGAGCACCGTCCACCGATCGAAGGAACACCGATGTCGCACGACTCCCGCACCACCCCCGCCGTGACCCGGCGCCTCGCCGTCACCGCGGCGCTCGCCACCGGCCTCGGCGTCCTCGCCGCGGCCGGGCCGGTCGCCGCCGAGCCGGCGCCCGCGGCCCCGGCCGCCGCCAAGACCGGGTACACGAGGCTGCACACCGTCTCGGGCTGGGGCGGCTTCGACTCCGGCCAGAGCAGCCGGCCCGCCGCCCTCGCCGGCCGCGACGTCGTCGCCATCTCGGCCGGCAGCGACCACTCCCTCGCCCTGACCGCCGACGGCGCCGTCACCGGCTGGGGTTACAACGGCGACGGCCAGGCGAAGCCGCCCGCCGCCCTCGCGAACGGCACGGTGAGGTCGGAGGCCGTCGACGCCGGCGACCACCACTCGCTCGCCCTCACCCGCGACGGCGGCGTCGTCGCGTGGGGCGCGCGCGGCGACACCGACGCCGGCCAGACCCTCGTGCCGACCGGCCTGACCGGCGTTACCCAGGTCTCCGCCGGCCGCTACCACTCGCTCGCTCTCCTGGACGACGGCACCGTGCGCGCCTGGGGCGCCGACGCGACCCGCGCCGCCGGCGCCATCGACGAGGGCCAGGCCGACGTCCCCTTCGCGCTCACCCAGCCCGGTGCCGGCGTCACCAGCATCGCCGCCGGCGGCCGCCACTCCCTCGCCGTCGACGCCACCGGCCACGTGTGGGCCTGGGGGACCAATGACCAGGGCCAGGTCGCCGTGCCGGCCTCGCTGGACGGCGTCCGCGTCGTCCAGGTGGCCGCCTACGGCGCCGCCTCGCTCGCGCTGACCGCCGACGGCCGCGTCGTCGGCTGGGGCGACAACGGCACCGGCACGGTCGCCGTCCCCGCGCGCGTGACCTCGGAGAAGGTGCGCACGATCGACGTCGGCTCCGAGATCGCCATGGCGCTCACCCGTGACGGGCGCCTGCTCGTGTGGGGCGACACCGGCACCAACCCGCCGGCCGCCGTCGCCGCCCACGCCCCGTTCGGCGCCATCGCCGCCGGCGGACGCCACGAGCTGGTGCTGCACCGGCTGCCCAAGGCCGCCACGAGGCTGACCCTCGCCGCGCCGGCCAAGGCCGCCCAGGGCTCACCGGTGAAGGTCACCGTGAGGCTCACCGGCGTCCCGCGGGGTCGCGTGACCGTGCACGACGGGCCGCGCCAGGTCGGCGTCCTGGCCTCGGGCAGCGGGACGCTCGTCCTCCGCTCGCTGAAGCCGGGTCGCCACGTGCTGACCGCCCGCTACGCCGGCACCGCGCTCGCGTCGTCCGCCCGCTCCACCGCCCGCACGGTCACGATCCTCAAGCGCTGACCGCTGCTCACGGCGCCCCCTACCGCCCCCGCACCGACCCTCCCCCCGGGTCCGTGCGGGGGCGTTCGTCGTCCCGACCTCACGGCCCCCGATCCTGTCGACGGGCACCGCCACGCGAACGCCCGGTGGTCTCGAGGCTCGTCGCCAGGGCTCCCCGCACCTCGACCGCCGTCGGGGCCGCACCCCCACCACGCACGAACGCCCCCGCCCGGACCTCGAGGGGGTCCGGGCGGGGGCGTGGGTGGGCGGGTCAGGCGAGGCAGGCGTCGACGGCCTCCACGGGGGCGGTGCCGGGGTCGTCGTAGGAGACGACCACGTTGCCGGCGAGGCGGCCGAGCGGGGTGTCGGTCTCGCTGAGGGTGATGGTGGTGCGGTTGTCCTCGGCGTCCGCGACGGTGCGGAAGACCCACAGCGTGGCGCCGCCCGCGGCCTCGACGGCCACGGTGGGCACCTCGACGCCGAAGGGCACCGAGTCGCCGACCGCGGCGGGGGCGCCGGCGTCGTCCAGGCAGGCGACGAGCGCGTCAGGCGCGACGCCCTCGTACTCGACGGCGGCCGCCGCGGGGCTGGGCTCGTCGGCGGGCGTCGAGCCGTCGGAGCAGCCGGCCAGGGCGACGGCGGCGAAGGTCAGGGGGGCGGCCAGCGCGGCCGCGACGGTGATCGTGTTCCTCATGGCTGCAGCGTGGGCCGACCGACTTGTCATCCGATTGCACTCCGCTGGACGCCGCCCCTCGGCGGTAGTCCCTGACAAGTGGTCGTGAGAATCGCGATTTCACGACCATTTCGTCAGGGACCATCCCGGCGGCGGCAAGATGACCCCCATGGCCGACCCCCGCGCTGGACAGCCCGCCGAAGCCCGCGACCTGGTGGACGTCGCCCACCTCGTCACGAGCTACTACACCGGGGTGCCCGACCCGAGCGACCCCGGGCAGCGGGTAGCGTTCGGCACGAGCGGGCACCGCGGCAGCTCGCTGGCGACGTCGTTCAACGAGACCCACATCCTCGCCACCACGCAGGCCATCTGCGACTACCGCCGCGAGCAGGGCTACGACGGCCCGCTGTTCGTCGGTCGCGACACCCACGGCCTCTCCGAGCCGGCGTGGGCCACCGCGCTCGAGGTGCTGGCCGCCAACGACGTCACCGTGCTGGTCGACGACCGCGACGCCTGGACGCCGACCCCGGCCGTCTCGCACGCGATCATCCGCGCCAACGGCGGCCGCACCAGCGGCAGCGGCCTGGCCGACGGCATCGTGGTGACGCCGTCGCACAACCCGCCGCGCGACGGCGGCTTCAAGTACAACCCGCCCCACGGCGGCCCCGCCGACTCCGACGCCACCAGCGTCATCGCCGACCGCGCCAACGCCTACATCGAGGCCGGGCTGGACGACGTCCGCCGGGTGCCGTTCGCCAAGGCGCGGGCGGCGGCGTCCGGCTACGACTTCCTCGGCACCTACGTCGACGACCTGCCGCACGTGCTCGACCTGGACGCCGTGCGCGAGGCCGGGGTGCGCATCGGCGCCGACCCGCTCGGCGGCGCGGCGGTCGACTACTGGGGCGCCATCGCCGAGCGGCACCGCCTCGACCTCACCGTGGTCAACCCGCTGGTCGACCCCACGTGGCGGTTCATGACGCTCGACTGGGACGGCAAGATCCGCATGGACTGCTCCTCGCCGTCGGCGATGGCCTCGCTGGTCGCGCAGAAGGACCGCTTCGACATCGCCACCGGCAACGACGCCGACGCCGACCGCCACGGCATCGTCACGCCCGACGCCGGTCTGATGAACCCCAACCACTTCCTCGCCGTCGCGATCGGCTACCTGTTCGGCGGCGCCCGACCCGACTGGCCGTCGTCCGCGCGCATCGGCAAGACGCTGGTCTCGTCGTCGATGATCGACCGCGTCGCCGCCTCGCTCGGCAAGCCGCTGGTCGAGGTGCCGGTGGGCTTCAAGTGGTTCGTGCCGGGCCTCATCGACGGCTCGTTCGGCTTCGGAGGCGAGGAGTCGGCGGGCGCGTCGTTCCTGCGGCGCGACGGCTCCACGTGGACCACCGACAAGGACGGCATCCTGCTGGCGCTCCTGGCCTCCGAGATCCGCGGCCGCACCGGCCGCAGCCCGAGCGAGCACTACGCCGACCTCGTCGCCGAGCACGGCGACCCGGCCTACGCCCGCATCGACGCCCCCGCCGACCGCCAGCAGAAGGCGCGGCTGGCGGCGCTCTCGGCCGACGACGTCACCGCCACCGAGCTGGCCGGCGAGCCGATCACCGCCACCCTCACCGAGGCGCCCGGCAACGGCGCGCGCATCGGCGGCCTCAAGGTCACCACGGAGTCGGCGTGGTTCGCCGCCCGCCCCTCGGGCACCGAGGACGTCTACAAGATCTACGCCGAGAGCTTCCGCGGCCCCGACCACCTCGCGCAGGTGCAGGACGCCGCCCGCGAGGTGGTCTCGGCCGCGCTCGGGTGAGGCGGGGGAGCAGGCGAGCCCTGGCCTGCGCGCTCAGAGGTTTCGAGGCTCCTGCGCTCGTTCCTCGCTCCGGAGCACCTCAACCACCGCTGAGCGCGTCGCGCAACGCCGCCTCGAGCCGGTCGACGCCGTCGTGCAGCTCGTCGTCGGTGGTCGTGAGCGGCGGGGCGAGCCGGAAGATGCCGCCCATGCCTGGCAGCTGCACGATGTTGACGTGCAGGCCGCGCTCGAGCGCGGCGCGGGTGACGGCGCGGCCGAGCTCGTCGGCGGGCTCCTTGGTGGCCTTGTCGGCCACCAGCTCGAGCCCCTGCAGCAGGCCACGGCCGCGGACGTTGCCCACGACGTCGTAGCGCTCGTGCAGGTCGAGCAGCCGGCCCCGCAGCTGCTCGCCCAGCTTGGCCGCCCGGCCGACGAGGTCGTCGCGCTCGACGACGTCGAGCACCGTGAGCGCCACCGTGGCGGCGAGCGGGTCGGAGACGTGGGTGGTGAAGAACAGGAAGCCGCGCTCGTGGCAGGTGCGCTCGATCTTGTCGGAGGTGAGCACCGCCGCCACCGGCAGGCCGGCGCCGAGGGTCTTCGACAGCGTCAGGATGTCGGGGACGACGCCGTCGCGCTCGAAGGCGTACATCGTGCCGGTGCGGCCGACGCCGGTCTGGGCCTCGTCGAGGATCAACAGCATCCCGCGGCGGCGGCAGTGCTCCTGCAGCCGCGCCAGGTAGCCCTCGGGCAGCTCGATGACGCCGCCCGAGCTGAGGATCGGCTCGACGATGCACGCCGCGAGGCTGCCGCTGGACTGCTGGTCGACCAGGCCCCAGCCGAAGTCGAGCTCGGCCTCCCAGTCGTGGCTGCCGTCGGCGCGCCGGAACGGCGAGCGGTAGGCGTTGGGCGTCGGCAGCACCAGGTTGCCGGGCACCGGCGGGCCGTAGCCGCGGCGTCCGGCCGAGAAGGTGGCCGACGCCGCGGCCGCCGTCATGCCGTGCCAGGAGCGGTCGAAGGCCACGACCTCGTGGCCGCCGGTGTAGAGCTTGGCCAGCTTGAGCGCCGCCTCGTTCGACTCCGCGCCGGTGCTGAGCAGCATCATCCGGTCGAGCGGGTCGGGCACGGTGGCGGTGAGCCGCTCGGCCAGCTCGACCAGCGGCCGGCCGACCATGCCCGAGAACAGGTGGTCGAGCGTCGCGACGCCCTCGGAGACCGCCCGCACGACGTCGGGGTGGGAGTGCCCGAGCACGGCGCTCATCTGGCCGGAGGTGAAGTCGAGGACGGCGCGGCCGTCCTCGTCGTAGACGTAGCAGCCATGCGCCCGCTCGATGACCCGCGGCACGAACTCGCCGCCGTACCGCACCAGCCGTCGGGCCCACTCCGGGCGCGCGTCGTCGCTCATGGCCGCACGCTAGGTGATCGCGACCCGCCGCGGCACGGGTTCGCGCGGTGCGGGATCGTAGGGCCCGATGAGCGATGCCGCCGACCCCGTCCTCTCCGCCCTCGCCACGCGCCTCGGCGACGAGGCCGCGGCGGCGCTGCTCGCCCGGGCCCGGGGGTACTCGAACTACCCGAACGCCGTGAAGGGAGCCGCGAAGCTGGACGGCGACCCGGTCGTCGAGGCCGCCGCCCTGGCCGTCGTCGACGACCCGGCGCTCGCTGGTGAGCTCGGCCTCGCCCCGGACGTCTTCCCCTTCGGAGCCCCGGCGACGGCGCTGTGGGCGCTGCTCACCCTCGCCGCCCGCGCCGACGTCGGCGTCGTCGACCGGGTCGCCCCGCACTTCACGGGCCAGGACTACGCCGACCGGTTGCTGACGGCGGTGCGCCGCGCGGCGACCCGTCACGCCGCGGCCGGCGGGACGACGTCCGCCACCGCCGACACCGCCCCCGCGCCCGAGGTGCCGCAGAAGCTCTCGCAGGTCAAGCCGTGGCTCGCCGCCCACCCGGACGCCGACCCCGAGGCCCTCGCGCCGGTGCCGCGGCAGAAGGCGGCCGCGCGGGTCGCCGCCGTCCGCACGCTCGGCTCGCTCGGCACCCCGCAGGCCCTCGACGTGCTCGGCCGCTACGCCGCCGACCGCTACCCCGACGCCGTCCTTGACGAGCTGCACCGCGCCTGGCCGCGCTTCGACCGCCGCGCGTTCGCCGCCACGATGTTCGGCCGGTCCGACACCCTCGACCTCGGCATGGCCCCCAGCCTCGAGGGCCTCGGCGCGGTGCCGGGCCTCACCGGGCTGGACGTCGTCCTCGACGCGCCCGGCGGCGCCGACCTGACGCCGCTGGCCGAGTGCACGGCGCTGCGCACCCTGCGCGTGGGCGCCGAGGGCGAGCCCGGCCTGCTCGGCGTCGAGCCGCTGCTGGGGCTCACCGCGCTGACCGAGCTGCACCTGACCCGCACCACCCGCCACGCCGACCTCACGCCGCTCGCCCGGCTCGGCGTCCGGCGGCTGCGGCTCGACCTCGACGGCGGCGACGGCTCGTTCCTGCTCGACATGGCGCACCTGGAGCGGCTGCTGCTGGCCGACGGCGACGCGCGGCCCGAGACCGGCGAGGTGCTCGTCGGCCTGGTCGAGCGCGGCGTCCTGGTGACCGTCTACCGCCATCAGGCGGCGTCGTTCCCGGCCCTGACCGAGCGCGGCCTCGCGGCCGACGTGGTCGCCGTCGAGCAGAACGGCTACCTCGGCCTGACCACCGACCCCGACGCCGCCGACGGGCTGCGGCGCCGCCTGGCCTCGAACATCGTCCCCTGATGGCCGCCCACGGTGAGGACGACGACGAGCGCATCGTCGAGGCCACGGTCGAGCAGGTGGTCGCGGTCGCCGAGCAGATGGTCGACCTGCCGTGGCCGGACGGCGACGACAGCCTGCCCTGGGTGATCGACGGGCTCGAGGGCGAGACCCTCTGGCTCGCCCACGCCCTGCCGCTCGCCTCCCGCGCCACACAGGCGGAGACCCGCGCCCTCGTCGAGCCGCTCGTGCGGCTGGCCGGCGAGCGCTGGGGCGCCCGGCACCACTTCGACGCCACCCGGTTCACCGACGACGCGAGCACCGACCCGGCGTCCTACGACCGGCGCAGCGCGGTGGCGGGCATGGTGCGCGCGCTCGGCGCCGACGAGGCGGTGTGGTGGCGGCACCGCGAATACGCCGTGGTGCTCGTCGACAGCTCGCACCTGCCCGAGGCCGAGCGGCGCGTCGCCGTCCTGGTGCTGGAGGCCGACTGGCTCGGGCGCCCCGGCCAGGAGGAGGAGGCGCTGGCCTCGCCGCTGGTGGCCGACCTGCTCTCGGGCGACACGCGGCGGGTGATCTCGGCGTCGTGGGCCGTGATCGCCACCCGCGACCCCGAGGTGCTGGCCCCCCTGGTCGTCGCCCGGCCGGCGATCGAGCGGGCCACCGCCGACCTCGACCTCGGCGGCGCCCTGATGAGCAACGAGTGGCACCTGCGGCACGCGCTGCGGCGCGTCGAGCTGTTCGCCGCCGGGTCCTGCCTGTGCCTGGCCTACCCCGACCACCAGACCTACGACGTCGAGAAGGAGGTGGAGCGCGGGCACGTGCGCGTCGTCGAGACGGTGCCGAACGAGCGGCAGTGGGTGCCCGACCGCATCTGCGAGTGCACCGCCTGCGGCCGGCGCTACCAGGTCGAGCAGGGGGAGTACCACTACCCGTGGTGGGCATGGAGACCCGTGCCGGACCTGTCCCCCGCGCAGGTCACCGAACGAGAGGCATCACCGTGACGACGACCCCCGACGACCTGACCCTGTGGCGCCGCCGGCAGGAGGCCGGTGAGCCGCTCCCCTGGGAGGGCGTGCGGCTCCTGGACGACGGCGAGCGCCCCGCGCTGCTCGATCACGGCTACCTGACCGACGCCGATCGGGCGAACCCCGACGTGATGGCCAACGTGGGCGCGATCGACGAGACGGCGGCCCTGATCACCTGGGTCGCCGAGGACGAGGACGAGCCCCAGGCGTGGGGCTACTGGCGCGGCCCGGACGACGCGTTCGCCGACCGGCCGCCGGTCGTGAGCTACGACAGCGAGGGCCAGTTCTACCTGCAGCCCGGCGCGAACCTCACCGAGGTGCTCTGCAGCGCCTACGGCGAGTGGGCCGACGACGGCTACGAGGGCCTGGCGGAGGAGTGCCGTCGGCTCGGCGTCGAGGTGTCGGAGGACGACCCGATCACGCTGCCGAACCCCGACGTCTCCCCCACCCCGGCCGGCGTCCACCGCGCCGCCTACGACCGGCTGCTCGCCGAGGGCTGACCGCTCTCATCGCTTGCCGTGTTGGAAAGCACTAGGTATTGTTTCCACCATGGAAAGCGAACGCGACATGCTCGAGACCCCCGACCGGGACGAGATCGCCGCCGCGCTCCGTGAGGACGAGCGCGCCGCCGCGGCCCCGTGGATCGACTACCCGCCGACCCCGGCCTGGTACCCCGTGGCGGGCGGCCTGTGGTTCGGCGCCTGGGCCTGGATCATCACCGCCGACCAGTGGTGGTCGACGCTCCTGCTGATCCCGATGGTGCTGCTCCTCGGGGTCTACGTCGGGTGGTACCGCCGGCGCCGCGGCACGACCCCGCGGTGGACCGGCGCCCCGCGCGAGATCAACCGGGCGCTGTGGGTCTTCGCGGGCATCGCCGCCGCGCTCGTCGTCGGCGGCCTGCTGCTCGACCTGCTCGTCGGCCGCTGGCCGATGATCGCCTGGGTCGCCGTCGGCGTCGCCGCCGGCCTGGCGCTCTACGAGCGGCGCTACGCCGTCGCCGCCCGGCAGGCGCGCGCCCGCCTCGCATGACCGGACCGACCACCCCCGCCCCCCGGGCGTCGTCCATCGGCGACCTCGACCCCGTCATCCACGCCCCGAAGCGGCTGGCGGCGATGGCGCTGCTCGCGAACTCCGAGAACGCCGACTTCCCGTTCCTGCGCGAGCACCTCGGCGTCAGCGACTCCGACCTGTCCAAGCAGATGGCGGCGCTCGAGACCGCCGGCTACGTGGCGATCACCAAGTCAGGGCGCGGCCGCGGCGCCACCACCACCTACAAGATCACCAAGCCCGGCCGCGCCGCCTACCAGCGCCACCGCGCCGCCCTCCGCGCCCTCCTCGACTCCTGACGGCGTGGACCACGACGGTCGAGGTGCGAGACCCCGCGACGACGATGCGAACCCGAACCCACGACCCCGAGCCTGTCGAAGGGACGCCGTTCGCCGACGTCCACGCACGGCTGGAGGTCTCGAGGCTCGTCGCCAGGGCTCCTCGCACCTCGACCACCGTCGAAGCGGCCCCTGACGATGGTCGAGGTGCGAGGCCGGCCACGGCCGAGCCTCGAGACCCCGTGACGTCGACGCGAACCCGACCCACGCACCCTGAGCCTGTCGAAGGGACGCCGTTCGCCGACGTCCACGTGCACGGACGGAGGTCTCGAGGCTCGTCGCCAGGGCTCCTCACACCTCGACCACCGTCGAAGCGGCCCCTGACGATGGTCGAGGTGCGAGGCCGGCCACGGCCGAGCCTCGAGACCCCGTGATATCCACGCGGACGTCAGGACGTCGTCCGGCCCTGGTCGGCGACCCACAGCCCGATGAGCCCGCGGAAGTGGGCGAGGAACTGCTCGTGCTCGTGGGGCGGGTAGGTGGCGGCGACGGTGTCGCGCAGCAGCCGGTCGAAGTCGTCGCCCGAGACCCACTCGAGCACCGCCTCCTCCAGGTGCGGGAGGTGCTCGGCGCACCACTCCCAGTAGCGGTCGGTCTCGAAGTGCTCGTCGGCCAGCGCGAGGTAGGCGGCGACCTTGTCGTCGTAGGTCATGTCGGCGTCGTCCGCGATGGCGAAGTAGCGCGAGGTCTCGAGGTCGACCTCGGCGCGGCGCCCGGTGACCACGCAGAACGTCGTCCACCGCACGAGCGCGGTGATCGCCCACGGGAAGTAGTAGTGAAGCGAGGTGACGGCGACGTCGGGGCAGGCGTTGGCGTAGTCGATCGGGTAGACGTCGTCGCCGACGACGAGCATCTCGGCGGAGTTGAACTCCCAGCGGAAGAACGCGTTGACGATGCGGCTGATCGCCACCGCCTGCCGCCCGGCCGACTCGCCGAGGAAGCCGTGGTTGACGGCGTACCGCTGGTGCATCGGCTGGTCGGGGCGGAAGTCCACGACCATCGTCTCGGGGCCGATCGACAGCGCCCGCGCGAAGTGGTCGTAGTCGACGGTGGCCTGCAGGTGCATCAGCATCTCGCCCGACTCGTCGTAGGAGCGGTGCAGGTCGTCGCGGTCGTTCACGCGCGAGACGCCGCGCCAGCCGCCGCCGTCGAACGGCTTCATGTAGAGCGGGTAGCCGAGTTCGTCGGCGATCGCGTCGAGGTCGAACGGCTGGTTGTAGCGCTCGGCGGTGTAGGCCCAGCGCACGTTGTCGACCGGGTTCTTGTAGGGGACGAGCGTCGTCGGCGGCACCTTGAACCCCATGCGCACCAGCGCGCAGTAGGCGCTGTGCTTCTCCATCGACTGGAAGGTGAAGGGGCTGTTGAGCAGGTAGGTGCCGTTGACCAGCGACGCCTTCTTGAGCCACTCCCGCGGGTGGTAGTACCAGTAGGCCAGGCGGTCGATGACCAGCTCGGTGCGCACCGGGTCGTCGAGGCGGAACGGCTCGATCGTCAGCCGCTCGCTCGAGACGGTGTGGGTGGTCTCGCCGGTGCTGATCGGCCCCACCTTCCTCAGGATCTCCTCGAAGGCCCGGGGCCAGTCCTGCTCCGCGCCGAGCAGCAGTCCGATCAGGTGGTCGCTCATGGGCACTTGCCTAGCAGATCGGACGACGCCGGTGGTCGCGCAGGCCGAGCCCCCGCACCGACCACGCCAACCTCCGCACACGGACCCTGAGCCTGTCGAAGGGCCCCGCAGGTACGTTCGCGTGGGAGGTCCGGTGAGGACGCTCAGCAGAAGCGGGGCAGGTGGTGGGCGAGCTGTCGCTGCCACCAGTCCCAGTCGTGGGCGGAGTCGTGGCCCCACACGTCGAGGTCGTGGCTGATGCCGCGCTCGGCGAGCGCGGCGGCGAGGTGGCGGGTCGAGGGCAGCGACCTCGTCGGGTGGGTCTCCCATGCCCCCTCCCCCACCACGAGGACGACGTGCAGGCGGCGCTGCAGCCAGGCCAGGTGGTCGCCGTGCAGCCGGGGCACGTAGTCGGTGGGGTTGGTGAAGTAGGCGTGCTCGCCGCGCTCGCCCCACGCGTGCCAGGCGCTCGGGTCGTAGCTGCCGCTGAGGCAGATCGCCTGCGGGAACAGGTCGGCGCGGGTCAGCGCCAGCTGCAGCGCGTGGTAGGCGCCCATGCTGCAGCCGGTGACCACGGCGTCCGTCGCGCCGGGCGAGTCGTGGCCGACGAACGCGGCGACCGCGCCGGTCACCCACGCCTCGTAGGCACGGTGACGGCGGGCCCGCTCCTCGAGCGGCAGCGACCGGTCCGACCAGGTCACCTCGTCGAAGGAGTCGACGCAGTACAGCTTGACCCGCCCGCCGTCGACGAGGTCGCGGACGGCGTCGACCATCCCGTTGTTCTCGTAGTCCCACGCCCGGCCCTGCTCGCTCGGGAAGACCAGCACCGGCCGGCCCCAGTGGCCGTAGCGGACCACTGTGCCGTGCCGGCCGAAGCCCGGCGCCTCCAGCTCGACCTGCAACCGCTCCATCGCCCTACCCCACCACCCTCCGCACCGTCACCACACGTCGGCGAGCAGCGTGGTCAGGTGCGGGTCGAGCAGGTCGCGCCAGCAGGTCCAGGTGTGGCCCTGGCGGGCCTCGCCCCAGCTGACGACGCCGCCCGCCGCCGACATGACCCCGGCCAGCCGGTGGTTGTTGGCGTGGTTCTCCTCCGCGGTGCCGCAGGTCATCGCGACCGGGCAGTCGGGGGCGCGGTCGAGCTCGGAGACGAAGCCGGTGACGGCGTCCCAGTGCTCGAAGCCGGACTCCTGCGGGTCGAGCTCGGCGGTGAAGAACGAGCCCGACTGCAGCAGCAGCCCGGCGAAGGTGCTGGGCGAGGTCGTCGCCGCGTGCAGCGCCGCGACGGCCCCGAGGCTCTGCCCGCTGAGCACCGGACGCCCCCTGGTGGGGTGGCTGCGCGTCAGCCGCGGGACGACGTGGCGCACCAGGCTGCGAGCGTAGGCGGGGTTGGCGGCGTAGCGCTCGTTGCGGGCGCCGGGGCTGAGCAGCGCCACCCGCATCGACGGCAGCCGGCCGGCCCCGACCATCGCGCCGACGTAGCGGGTGAGCTCGCCGAAGCGGTCCATCTCGGGGCCGTCGTGGGCGACGAGCAGCGGCAGCGTGGCGCCCTCGTCGTCCTCGGGCGCCCACACGGTGGCCTCGATCGTGCCGACCGGGGTGCGGGTCACGCGCAGCGGCGTGCGGCGTCCGGGCACCGGCTCGAGGTCGAGCCAGGACGGCGCCTCGTAGCCCGGCAGCGCCAGCCAGGAGTGCTCACCGAACGCGCCGTCGACGCGGTCGGCGCAGCCGGGGTCGAGCCGCAGCTCGCCGTCGACCTCGAGCAGGTACTCGAGGCAGTCGAGGCGCGGCAGCGGCAGCCGCAGCTGCCACCCGCCGGGAACCTCGGCGAGGTCGAGGTCGGGGTCGGCACCCAGCCCGAGGTCGACGTCGCACCACAGCCGCACCGAGGTGTGGGCGTGGTCGGCGTCGGCCAGCCGGAAGGTCAGCGCGTCGGGCTCGACCGCCGTGGGGGGCAGGTCCGCAGGCACCCGGCCGACCCTAGCGGGACGCCGGGTGGTGCCTCAGCGGCGCAGCATCGAGCGGAACGAGGGGCCGAGGAGGCCGTCGCCCTGGAGCGGCTCGACGCCGGGCAGGTTGCGGCCGCCGTACACGACGCGGCCGGCGGTGTCGGAGTAGCCGAGCCAGGTCTGGGCGGGCTGCTGGCCGACGCCGCGGCGCGACCAGTCGCACACGCCGTCGGCGAAGACCTCGCGCAGCGTCGCGACCTGGGCGTCGGTCAACGGCAGCGGGCCGACGTCCACGGCCTCGCGCGTCAGCGGCACCAGCCGGCACGACAGGACGTCGTTGAGCCGGGTGCCGCCGGCGACCTCGCGCGGGGTGCTGAGCCGGGTCTGCAGCGTGTCGGGCAGCACGCAGTCGGCGTCGGGGCCGGCGTCGTCGCCGTCGGGCACCTCGAGCACGCCGGGCACGTTCGAGCAGCGGTCACGCACGTCGGCCGGGCGGTCGAGCACCACCTTGCGGGCCAGCGGACGCGAGGACCGGTCGCGCTCGACCGCGGCGAGCCAGCGGTCCATCGCCACGAGCGCCTCGTTGGCCCAGCGCGGGTCGCCGATCAGCGGCGTCACGCCGAACCACGTGACGCGGTTGTCGGTGTGGCCCTGGGCGCGCATCAGGCGGTCCTCGGTCCAGAACGCGTGCGCGTAGTCGTGGGCGAGTCCGGGGTCGGGGCCGCCGTGGTTGATGATCGCGACCTCGTCGAGGTGGTTGGCCTCGTTGACCAGGCCCGTGCGGTAGGCCGCGGCGACCGAGGCGGGGTCGCCGTCGATGCGCTCGGGCGTGGGCTGCGAGTCGACGTCGAGCCCGCCGACCTTGACGTTGAGGTCGACGAGCTGGGCCGGGGTGATCAGGCCCCGGCGCAGGGCGTCGAGGCCGTAGACGACGCCCTCGTTGGCGAACGGGATGCCGCCGAAGCCGCGGCCGGCCGCCTGCTCCTGCGGCGTCCACACCGCGCGCGGACGGCGTCCGAGCTGGTTGACGACGAGGTCGAGCACCGAGCAGCGGACGCCGCGCGGGTTGGTCTTGGAGTCGTAGCGCGTCGACGGGTCACCGGCCTTCGGCGCGACCGTGCCGCTGCAGTCGTGCTCGGGGTCGAGGGCGGACTTGAACAGGCCCTCGTCGGCCACGACGGCGTTGAGGTGGGACAGGTGGCCCTCGACGGCGGCGAGCTGCGTCGGCGTCCACACCACGCCGGGCGCCCACCGCGACGGGTCCTCGAAGTAGAGCCGCAGCAGGTGGTAGTCGGCGAACTGCGCGCCGGCGCTGAGGGTGTCGGGGTAGGAGCAGGTGGTGATCAGGCCCTGGTAGATGCCGGGGTAGGCGTTGGCCACGGTGTGCTGGGCGATCGAGCCGCCCGAGCAGCCGGTGCCGATGGTGTAGCGGATGGTGCCGTAGCGCTCGACGACCCGCTCCTTGGCCATCATCACCGACTCGGCGTTCAGGGCGACGTTGCAGTTGTGGCCGGTGTTGGCGAGCGCCGTCGAGACGACGGTGAAGCCGCGCGAGAGGGCGGTGACGTAGGACGGCGTCACGCCCGGGAAGCCCTCGGGGATGGTGCCGGAGTAGTCCTCGAGCGGCGGGTCGGCGGGCGTGTACGACGCCCCGCAGCCACCGCCGTGGGTCACCAGCACCTTGTGGTTGAACTGCGACTGCGGGGCGAACCAGCGCCACGGCCGGCCCGGCCGCCACAGCGTGATGATCGTGTAGCGGTCGCGGTCGGCGACGCCGTCCTCGCGGCGGACGACGAACGGCACCCGCACGCCCTGGTCGGTGGTGGTCGTCGCGACGTCGGACGGCGGCCGCTGCGGGTCGTAGGGCTGCAGCCCGGGCTTGGTCGGGTCGGTCGAGCGGTAGAGGAAGCGGTAGGTCGCCGGCTGGTTGCACCGGGCGTCGCGGGCGCCGTCCTGGCAGCGGTAGTGCCGCGTCTGCGGCCCGCTGAAGACCGGGCCGCCCTGCGGGTGGTTGGTGACGACGAGCCGGCCCGCGTAGCCGGGCGCGGTGGCCGTGACGACGTTGCGGCCGACGCGCAGCCCGGTCAGGTAGGCCTCGAACCGGCCGCCGGGCCGCACCGCGAAGCGCCGCGAGACGTCGCGGCCGTTCAGCTCGACCCGCAGCGCCGGGCGCCGCAGCCCCGGCGCCGGAGCGATCCCGACGCGCACGTCGCCGCCGGAGACGAGGTCGGGCCGGTTCGACATCGCGAAGATCCGCACCTCCCCCGGCGTGCCCGCCACCGCGGACGGCGTCGCCACCCCCGGACCCACCGGGCTCAGCACGGCGGTGACACCGCAGACGACGAGCAACGCTCCCAGCAGCGGACGCAGGCGGGTTCTCGGCACGTCAGGTCAACGACGTCCCGTGGCCGGCGTCACGTCACCGGCCCCACGCCGCCGGCCTGGGCCCGCAGTCGCTCGCGGGCGTCGGGGTCGAAGAACCACGAGTCGTAGGGCACCACCCGGCCGAGCGACACGTCGACCACGCGGCGACGACCGTCGAAGTCGAGGTCGACGCAGTTGGCGATCAGGTCCATGAAGACGGTCGCGCCCGGCCCCCGGGCCCGCACGGCCCACCCCGCGGAGGTGGCGATCACGATCGCCTCGTCGATCGCCAGGCCCCGCAGGTCGGGGAGCCGTCCCGGCACCTGCGGGTAGGGCCGCACCGCAGGCGAGATCCACTCCTCGCCGCGGTCCCACTTCTTGCGCTTGGCACCCATGACCGCATTCTCGCGGGGGGTCGGCCGCGGGGCACGGCGTTTCGGAGGGCGTGTGCCGGGCCGCCCCTGCCTGGCCCGTGAGAACGTCGGCATCGCCGCCATCGAGAGCCACCAACGCTGAGAGGGATGCGGATGACCCAGCGGAGCCCCGAACGCGAACGACTCGACGCCGCCGGTCGGCAGTGGGGCGTCCTGCCCGGGTCGACCACGCTCCCCTACCTGGCCGGCTACCTGGTGATGGTGATGGCCACCTCTGGGTCGCCCGAGCTCGCCAACGGCTTGTTCATCGTCACCTTCGCCGTCCTGCTGGTGGGTTCGTCCGTCGGCGGCTGGCGCAGCCCTCACCCGGCCCGCGTCACGCAGGTCGCGGTCGGCCTCGGCGCCGGCGTCCTCGGCCTCGCCGTCGGCTTCCTCGTCGGTCACGTGGGCGTCGCCTGACACACCTGCGCGAGGTCGTCGTCGAGACCGCGCACCGTCCACGGCCGCGCGCCCACCCGGACCCGGAGCTCGGTCGTCGGGCACCACCGGTGGCGGGGCGGCCCTGGGCCGTCGACGGCGGACGTCGCTCCACGTCGCTTCGCGTGAGCCGGCGAGATTCCTTCGCCGGCGCGTGCCGGGTCCAAGGCGGGCGGGACCTCGAGCCAGGGGCACGGTCAGCCGTGAGCGTCAGGCGTGACCCTGGAACCGGGCCGTCAAGGCCTCCTCCACCATGTGCGTGTCGAGCCCGGGCGTCGTGGTGGCCGTGGTCGCTCAGACCGATCCCTGGCTCGCCGTCGCCGGCATCGTGCTGGGTCGTCGGCGCCGTGGTCGGTGGCTCCGTGAACGGCGTGCGGACCGGTCTCGGCGTCAGCGCGAACCGTCACGGCGAGCTAGTGCTCAGCTGGGCCGACAGCCGCTTCGCCGAGGCTGTCGCCGAGGCGCACGAGGACGTGACGCCGGCCGCCACGTGACCAGTCAAGGGTCGCGAGACACGTACACCGGGCCGGCGCATGCCGGGCCTGTACGTGGTCCTGGACGCGGCGCCATGCCTGACGCCACCGTGAACGGTGTCCGCTCGGACGTTCCAGCGCCGGGAACCCGCCTTGGACCCGGCATGCACCCCGAGTCTGACGACCGGTCACGCCGGAGGCGAACCGATTGCCGGTCGGTCATGCTGACGCCATGTGGGTGCTCGATCCCGCGAACAGTCGCGAGCTGCTCGACCGCCTGCGTCCCCACTCCGCGCACCCGGACTTCGACGTCATCTGGTGCGGTGAGGGCTGGCGAGCCCTCGTCAGCGCATGGCACGCCAACGTCGTCGAGGCCTTCCCCGACTACCGCTGGCGATCGATCCGGTCGGCGCGAGGCGTGCTCGTGCTGGAGGCGAAGCCGCGAGCCGCGGGCGCGACCGCAGCGGAGCTGGCGCGCGTGCGCGAGGTCTGCGACCGGTACGCGCGTGCGTCGGCGACGGTCTGCGAGTGGTGTGGGAGGCCCGGATCGCTCCGCGACGGCAGGCTGAACCGGGTCACCCTCTGCAACACCTGCTCCGGGGACGTGGCGACCACGAGCTACCCCCGTGCGAGGCCGAGCGCCTAGCAGCTCCCGGGCGTGTCGGGGCGGTCACCGGTCTCGGCCGGGAAGCCCCTCCCCGTCAAACGCCTCGACCGTCTCGCTACGGACCAGTCGCTCGGGCGTCAGGACTCACCTGACGACCAACGCGTCCGTGAGCATGCGCCGGTTTCGGAACATCCATCCCGCGCTACGCGCACGCCAGGTCACCGACCACAGCACCGGGTATCCGGACGCCGTGACCGCGGCGTCGCTCTCCGGGCCCACGTCGTTCTCCTCGGCGTCGGCGCGAACGCCGGCCAGGGCGACCTCGACCATCCGGTCCACGAGCACGAGGCGTTGCGGTCTGTTCAAGCCGTAGCCGTCGACGATGTTGCGCGCCTGCCGGGCGCGAACGTAGGCCGGCGGCAGCGCCTGAGCCGCCGCGATGTCGTCGTCGTGCAGCTGCGCGTTGAGCCAGACGGCGTACGCGACCTCGGTGAGGCGCTCGATCGGCCCGGCCGTGTCCCAGTCGATGAGGGCCTGTGGACGGCGGTCGAGCCCGACGATGTTCCACGGAGCGGCGTCCCCGTGGCCGATGACGAGGTCGTCCTCGTCGCCGATCTCGTGCAGCCACGACCTCCCCCACGCCGCGTCAGCGGGCGCCTCGAACGACTCGGCGGCTTCGTGGGCTCGGCGGAGCAGTGCGCCCACGGCTCGACACTCGTCGGGCGGCCACGCTCTCGGATGGACGCTTCCGCCGGGCACGTAGGTGAGGGTCAGACGCCCGTCCGGCGCGATGCCGTCCCCGACGACGCGAGGAGCGCCGTCGAACCCGGCGCGCTCCAGGTGACGCAGCAGTGCGAGCACGGTCGGAGCCCAGGGGCCGGCGTCCTTGAGGACCACGTCGTCCTGACGGGCAGCCGAGGACGCGTGGGCACCGGTGCCCCACGTCGTCAGGCGCTGCTCGTCGCCGTCCACGCTGAGAGCGTGGCACGACTGCCCGAGTCCGGGCGCGCCAACGGCCCCGCCGGCGGCGGGGTCGGGGGCGGTCAGGGTCGTCGGCGGCGGTCGACGTGGTGGATGCGGCCGGTCGGGCTGGTCCACTCGTAGAGGCCGGGCTCGAGCATCCGGTAGCGCCAGCGGCTGTGGGTCTTCGCGCGGTGGTGCCGGCGGCAGAGCGGTGCGAGG
Source organism: Nocardioides marinquilinus (assembly GCF_039543705.1). Taxonomy (NCBI): domain Bacteria; kingdom Bacillati; phylum Actinomycetota; class Actinomycetes; order Propionibacteriales; family Nocardioidaceae; genus Nocardioides; species Nocardioides marinquilinus. The sequence continues at coordinate 237,277 of NZ_BAABKG010000001.1, read as the reverse complement.
TTGGACGTCGAGGTCGGTCCGCCGGCCTCGTGCGGGTGGATGTGGTCGAGGTCGACCCGTCGTCGGGTGCAGCGGGGGAAGACGCAGTGCCGGTCGCGGAGCATCACGTGCCCGGCGACGGCGGGGCTGGGGCGGTAGTCGTCGCTGGACTTCTCGATGTTCAGGTCGACGACGGGTCGCACGGTGACCCTCGTCCCTGCGTCGGCGCACCACTGCTTGATCTGCTCGACCAGGACCGGGGTCTGGGTGTTGTCGAGGACGGCGACGTCGCCGCCGTCGAGATGCGCGTAGAGCGTCACGCCGCGACCGGAATCTGTGTCCAGGTCGAGCGCGAGCTGGGCACGGGCCATCTCTCCCAGCGCCTGGGAGCGGCGGACGTCGAGGGTCTCGGTCGAGCCGAGGTCGGCGAGCTGCTGGGCGCCGGCCTTAAGGGCGGCTTCGAGGTCGATCGCGTCGGCGGCGTCGAGGGTGGCGGCGATCTCGACGGTGCCGTTGATCGGGACGTCGGGCCCGTTGAGTCGGATGTCGACGCCGCGTCGTTCGGCGGCCTCGACCCGGCGTCGTTCGGCTTCGGCGGGGTCGAACCGGGCGATGGCGGCGGTGGTGGTCCGTTCGATCTGGGCCAGCGAGAGGTCGTGGGCGAACGGGGCGAGGGCCTGGTCGACGAACGCGGCGCCGACCTTGCTGAGGATCACGGTGTGCTCGGCGACCCGGAACGCCCGCCACACCGGCACCTCGCCGGCGTCCACGCGGGTGAACAACCGGGGGAGGCGGTGGCGCAGCTCGAGGGCGTGGCCGAGGTAGCGCAGCCCGGAGTCGGTCGAGACGCCCATGACCGCCGCAAGGTCGAGGGCCGCCCACTCGTGGACGACCGGGGCACCGGGGCCGGCGACCTCGAGCCCGGGCTCAGCCAGGGCGTCGGAGATGTAGTCGGCGTCGGTGGTGGTGTGCGCGGCCGCCCACGCGAGCACGGCGCGGAGCTTGGCGACATCGATCCGGGCTTGCTCGGCCACCACGGACTCGACCGCGTCGAGCAGCGGGTCGCTGCTCACGCGCGGGGTCTGGGTGGTGATCGGCATGCGCCGATTCTATCGTCGACCACTGACAACCGCTGGTGTGTTCGATGACCTGTGGAGAACTCCAGAAGGCCTTCGACAAGCTCAGGGTCCGTGGGGTTGGGCCTACCTCGGGCGGGTCGCCCGCCCTTCTCACCTCAGGCGGGCCCGCAGCGTCGGCAGGCCGTCGCCGGAGAGGTCACCCAGCGCATCGGGGCGCCCCGCGACCGCCATCAGCAGGGCCTCCGCCGGCCCGTCCACGCGGGGTCCGCTCCCGTGCGACCAGTCGACGTCCGTGGCCGCCAGGTGGAGCCGGCGGGCGTTCCGCCGGCCCGGCAGCGTCGGCGCCTTGAGCGCGAAGTCGAGCACCGAGACGAGCTGGGCCTCGGGGATCTCCCGGGGGATCGAGAGCGCTCGGCGGATGTCCTGCTGGTGGATGGTGCCGTCCGTCAGCGCGATGCCGCCGCCGAAGCCGGCGGTGAGCCCGCGTGGTCGACGACAGCGGACGACCATCGCGACGACGCCCGCGGTGTCCAGGTCGGCGTACCGCTCGAGCACGTACCGGTTGACCGAGTCGACCCGCACCCCGCCCCTCACGAACGCCTTCGCGGTGCCGGCCGCGCCGAGCTCGTCGTACCCGACCACGTGCACCGCGACGTCACGCACCGACCAGTCGCGACACAGCGAGGGGGCTCGCCACTGCTCCTGCGTGAGGCCCTCCAGGAGCGCGGCGAGCGACGAACGCTCGCGCTCGGCGAGCTGCATCAGGTCGGGCTCGGCCACGTCAGGTCTCCGTCCAGCCGCCGCGGGTCCGGCGAAGTCTAGGCACGCCTCACGACGTCGGCGGGTCTCACTCCATCGTGAGCACGACGCGGAAGCGGGCGTCGCCGCTCATCATCCGCGCGTAGCCCTCGGCGGCCCTCTCGAGCGGGTAGGTCTCCACCGTCGGCCTCACGTCGTGCAGGACGCTGAAGCGCATGGTGTCCTCGGAGTCCTTCGACGTCCCGGACGCGTGCCCGACGACGCCCGTGCTGCCGGGGATGAGCGCGAAGGGCGGGATCTGCATCGGGTCGGCCGAGGCCCCCACGACCACCATCCGGCCCCGGGGGCGCAGGCCTCCGACCACCGCGCTCATCGCGTCGGGCGCGGTGACGGTCGCGAGGATCGTGGCGGCTCCGCCCAGGCCCTGCAGCGCCTCCGCGGGGTCGGTGGCGGTGGAGTCGACGTAGTGGTGCGCGCCGAGCGCCCGCGCCTGCTCCTCCTTGCCGGTGCCGCGCGCGATCGCGACGACCTCGAAGCCCATGCGGCGGGCGAACTGCACGCCGAGGTGACCGAGCCCACCGATGCCCAGCACGGCGACCAGGTCGCCCGGTCGGGCCCCGCTGTCGCGCAGCGCGTTGAACGTGGTGATGCCCGCGCACAGCAGCGGGGCGGCGTCGACCGCGCCGAGGTCGTCGGGGATCGAGGCCAGCGCGGACTGCGGGACGACGACGTGGTCGGCGTACCCGCCGTCGAAGGCGATGCCGGGGACCTGGCCGTTGGCGCAGCTGATCAGGTCGCCGCGGCGGCACGGGTCGCAGTGACCGCAGTGCCCGCCGAACCAGCCGACCCCCACGCGCTGCCCCGGCTGCCACGGCACGACGTCCTCGCCGACGGCCTCGATCCGCCCGGCGATCTCGTGGCCCGGGACCCGGGGGTACTCGATGCCCGGCATCCATCCCTCGACGGTGAAGGCGTCGGAGTGGCACACCCCGCACGCCTCCACGCGGACCAGCACCTCGCCGCGGCCCGGCGAGCGCAGCTCGCGCTCGGCCAGCTCGAGGCGGTCGCCGGCACCCGTCACCTGCATCACTCGTGTCGTCGTCATGCTCACAGCACAGCAGCCCGGGCCGGCACACGGGAGGGGACGGTCGAACCCTGGGTCCAGCAGACCCACGCACGCGCCGGGACCGTCGTCCCGACCTGCTCCATCATGGGACCCATGGCCGCGAAGGAGGAGCTGCGCGAGTTCCTGCGCTCACGTCGCGCCCGGGTGGCTCCCGAGGACGTCGGTCTCGACGTCGACCTCGGACGGCGGCGCGTGCCCGGCCTGCGCCGGGAGGAGCTCGCCCGGCTCGCAGGCGTCAGCGTCGACTACTACACCCGCCTCGAGCAGGGCCGCGACCTCAACGTCTCCGAGGAGGTGCTCGGCGCCGTCGCCGACGTGCTCGGGCTGCGGGCCGACGAGCGGGCGCACCTCTTCGACCTCGCCCAGCCGAAACACAAGCGCCGCCGGGCGCCGACGCCGGCACCGCAGCGGGTGCGGCCGGGCGTGCGGGTGCTGGTCGACAGCCTGGCGACCCCCGCCTTCGTCGTCGGCCGGCGTCTCGACGTCCTGGCCACCAACGCGATGGCCCGGGCCCTGATCTGCGACTTCGACGCGCTGCCCCCGCGGGACCGCAACCACGCGCGGTGGGTCTTCCTCGACCCGATCGCGCGCGAGCGCTACCTCGACTGGGACCTCGTCGCGCGCGAGAACGTCGCCTCCCTGCGCATGCAGGCCGGCCGCTGGCCCGACGACCCCGACCTCGCCTCGTTGATCGGCGAGCTCAGCATGAAGAGCCCCGAGTTCGCCGGCTGGTGGGCCGACCACGAGGTGCTGCGCCAGAGCCACGGCACCAAGCGCTACCACCACCCCGTCGTCGGCGACCTGACCGTCGCCTACGAGGCGCTGGCCGTGCCCGACGCCGCCGACCAGGTGCTCTTCGTCTACACCGTCGAGCCGGGCAGCCCCTCCGAGGAGGCCCTGCGGCTGCTGGCGAGCTGGTCGCTCACCGGGGACGGGGCGACCTCGGACCGAGCGGGCCGGGCCGACGCGCCACCGCAGGGGCGGTGAGGACGCCGGGTCACGCGGGGTGCGGGCGCTGCCCTGGGCTCAGCGGACGTCGTCGATGGCGGCGAGGTCGGCGAAGTAGCGGCGGTTCACGTGCAGGAGGTGCTCGCCGAGCTGGACGCGGTGCCACAGGCCGCTGGCCGGGCCGAGGCGCAGGTCGCGCGGCAGCACGGCGAGCAGCTCGCGGGCCTTGGTCTGGGAGAGGCCGCCGGAGTCGAAGACCAGGATGCGTCGGTCGGTGGCGACGACGGTGCGGTAGCGGTCGCCCATCCTGAACGGCACGCGGGTCTGGCCGGCGAAGGCGCCGTGCACCTGCTCGCCCGGCTCGAGGTGCGGCGCCGCTGCCTCGGCGATGCGTGCTAATGCCCTGCCCATGCTCGCGAGCCTAGGCTCGGGTGGGGCCGGAGGTGCCGGCGGCGGGAGGTCACGATGAGGACAGCACGGCTGGGCGAGCTCGAGGTCTCGGCGCTGGGGCTGGGCTGCATGCCCATGTCGTTCGCGTACGGCGACCCGGGCGAGCGCGACGAGGGCGAGGCGGTCCGGGCGATCAACCACGCGCTCGACCTCGGCGTCACCTTCCTCGACACCGCCGAGATCTACGGGCCCTTCACCAACGAGGAGCTCGTCGGCCGGGCCATCGCCAGCCGCCGCGACGAGGTCGTGCTGGCCACCAAGTTCGGCCTGTGGCGCCACGACGAGAACGAGCGCGGGCCCGACAGCTCGCCGCGCAACATGCGGCGCGCCCTCGAGGGCTCGCTGCGCCGGCTCGGGGTCGACCACATCGACCTCTACTACCAGCACCGGCCCGACGAGTCGGTGCCGATCGAGGAGACGATGGGGGCGCTGGCCGAGTTCGTGCAGGCCGGCACGGTCCGCTACGTGGGTCTCTCGGAGGCCTCACCGGCGCAGATCCGCGCCGCGCACGCCGTCCACCCGGTGACCGCGCTGCAGAGCGAGTGGTCGCTGTGGACGCGCGACCCCGAGCCCGAGGTGCTGCCCACCGTGCGTGAGCTCGGCATCGGGTTCGTGCCGTTCTCGCCGCTCGGCCGCGGGTTCCTCACCGGCACCATCACCAGCGCCGCCGACATCCGCGAGGACGACTTCCGCCACGGCACCCCGCGCTTCAGCGGCGAGAACCTCGAGGCCAACCTCCGCATCGTGGCGCAGGTGCGCGACGTCGCCGGCGAGGTCGGCGCCACCCCGGCGCAGGTCGCGCTGGCCTGGCTGCTGGCGCAGGGGGACGACGTGGCGCCGATCCCCGGCACGAAGCGGCTGCAGCGGGTCGAGGAGAACGCGGCCTCGGCCGACCTCGTGCTCTCCCACGACCAGCTCGAGCGGCTCTCGGCCATCGGGCCCCCGGCCGGCGAGCGCTACTCGCCCGAGCAGATCGCCTCCAACCGCAGCCGCCCGCGCAGCTAGACCGGCTAGACCGGCGCGGGGTGCTCGCGCCGGTAGCGGGCGCGGATGCCCTTGACCGTGCGCAGGTGCTCCTCGACCAGGCGGTTGACCGCCTCGGACGCGCGCTCGCCGAACGCGGCGGCGTCGAGCAGGCCGCGCGTGCCCGGCTGCACCGTGAAGACCCAGTTGGTCATGTTGCTCGCGAAGGCGGTGACCGCGCCGTCGCTCGAGACGCCCTCGGCCGACGACGCGTCGACGAGGGCCTGCAGCTCGGCGAGCTCGCGCTCCTCGCGCGACCCGGTGATCGGCGTGCGGCGCTCCCCGAGCGCCTCGGCCCGGATCTCGTCGTAGCCCCGCTTGCGCGCCGCGAAGCCGAGACGCATCACCTGCTGCAGGGCGTGCGCGAGCTCGCCCTCCGACATCACGTCGTAATGGCGCGACGAGACCGAGATGCGCGCGGTGTAGCCCCCGACCACCTCGATCGTGGCGGCGCCGTCGGGCGTGGTGGCGCTGACGCGCATCGCGGCCACCCGCTCGCGCAGCGACGGCATCAGCGTTGCCCGCCGATGACCTCGGGACTGCGCGCGGTGCCCGGGTCGGCGTCGACGAGGTCCCACGCCCCCGGCTTGCCGACGAACTCGGGCTCGCGGTTGGCGGTGAGGTAGGTGCGGCTCTCGTTCAGCGCCTTGATCACCTTCTCCTCCTCGGCGGCGATGTCGGTCTTGATCTTCGTGATGCCGTCGCGGGCCTCCTGGACGATCTTCTCGGGCGTGTTGCCCGACATGTCCTGGCCGAGGGCGGCGGAGAAGACGCCCGTGGTGGCGCCGAGCAGCGCGAGGCCGCCGCCGCCGATCGAGCTGACGACCGTGCCGACGATCGCGATTACCGCGGCCCACTCGACGTTGCCGGGCTTGCCGTCGAGGTAGTCCTCGAGGGCGGCCTTGGTCTTGTCGCCGACGTCCTGCACGCTCTTGCGCGCGTTGTACCAGATCTCCTGCTCGCAGCGCAGGGCTCCGCGCAGCGTCACGGCCACCAGGAACTGGTTCTGGGTGTAGGTGGTCGAGTGGGCCAGGAACTGCTCGTGAAAGGCCACCGCGGCGTCGCCCTGCCAGTCGTCGACGTAGCCGTCGACGATGCCGAAGTGGTCGAGCGCCGGGTTGGCGTAGTCGGGCACCTCCTCGCCCACGTCGCCGTTGGGCGCCTCGCCCCGGGAGAGCTTCTTGACGAGCGCGTCGGCACCGTCGAGCAGTCCGTCGAAGTAGCCGAAGTCGGGACAGTCGTCGAAGTCGCCGAACAGCGACTCGAGGTCGGCGTAGCGACCGGCGAAGTCGGACGGGCTGGCGGAGTTGCCGCCCTCGGAGGCGTCGGCGCTGTTGGCGTCGTCGGAGTCGCAGTAGGCGGCGAGCTCGGCGAGCTCGGCGCCCAGGCTGGCGAAGGTCATCTCGTCGCTCCCCTCAGGACCCGTCGGGCGTGCCGTCGAGCTTGGCGACCGTCCGGTCGAACTCCGCCCGGGCGTTCTCGTCCATGTGCGCGTAGGCCCGGGCGCAGTCGACGACCGCGCGACCCATGGCCCGCAGGTTGCGGCTCTCCTCCGAGAGGACGTCGTGCAGCTCGTGGGTCAGCGAGGCGTAGGCGCTCCACGGGCCGAGCCCGCCGCCGGCGCCGATGCCGTCGGGACGCTGGAAGGGGAAGGGACTGGCCCGCATGTCCCAGGTGTCGACCCGGGCCGCCTCGAAGTGGTCGGCGAGGTAGGGCAGGTCCTCGTACCCCATGCGGTAGAGGTCGGCCAGGTTGGCGGCGAGGGTCATCGATGCTCCGAGGGTCGGTCGTGACTGACCTCGCCCACCTACCCGGCCCGGTGGCCCGCTAAGCCACCCCGCCGCGCCCCGGACCGTCAGGCGGCCTGGGCCGCCTCGGCCTTGGCGGCGCGCAGCCGGCGCGCCTGCTGCTCGAGACGGGCCTGGGCGGCGCGGCGCACCTTGCGGCCGCCGGTGCTCATCTTGTAGAGCAGCGAGACCTGCTGCGGCGCGTTCTTCCACGTGGTCGTCTCGAGCCAGCCGTTGGGCAGCGAGAGGCGGCACACGCGGTGCCAGGCGCTCGCGACCTGCTGCGGCAGCGGGGCGGTGTGGTAGTTCAACTCGTACTTGTCGAACAGCGCCCGCACCTTCGGCGCGACCTCGGCGTAGCGGCTGCTCGGCAGGTCGGGGAAGAGGTGGTGCTCGATCTGGTGGCTGAGGTTGCCGGTCATCAGGTGCATGGCCTTGGAGCCGGAGATGTTGGCCGAGCCGAGCATCTGGCGCAGGTACCACTCGCCGCGGGTCTCGTTGTCGGGGATCGACTTCTTCTCGAAGGTCTCGACGCCCTCGGGGAAGTGGCCGCACATGATGACCGAGTGCGACCACAGGTTGCGCACCACGTTGGCCACCACGTTCGCGGTGAGCGTGGGCAACGCGCCGCCGAACGGCGCCGCGAGCAGCGGGTGCACGGCGTAGTCCTTGGTGGCCTGTCGACGGATCTTGTGCAGGGTGGCCTTCAGGCGCCGGGAGAAGTCGGGGCTGCGCTTGTCCTTCGGCAGCTTCAGGTTGCGGCCGAGGTCGAGGTCGTAGGCGGCGATGCCGTACTCGAAGACGCAGGCGTTGACGAAGTTCCACAGCGGCTGCACCAGCATGAACGGGTGCCAGCGCTGGTCCTCGTCGACGCGCATGATGCCGTAGCCGAGGTCGTTGTCCTTGCCGACGATGTTCGTGTACGTGTGGTGGATCTCGTTGTGGGAGTGCTTCCAGCCCTCGGCGGTCGAGGCGTTGTCCCACTCCCAGGTCGTGGAGTGGATCTTCGGGTCGCGCATCCAGTCCCACTGGCCGTGCATGACGTTGTGGCCGATCTCCATGTTCTCGAGGATCTTGGCCACCGACAGGCCCACCGTGCCGACGACCCACGCCGGCGGGAAGGCGCTGCCGAGCAGGACGGCGCGCGAGCCCAGCTCGAGCTTGCGCTGCACGTCGACCACGCGGCGGATGTAGGCGGCGTCGCGCTCGCCTCGGTCGTCGAGGACGTCTTGGCGGATGGCGTCGAGCTCGATGCCGATCTGCTCGATGTCCTCGGGCGTGAGGTGCGCGGTGGGGTTGACGGGCTGCTTGGTGATGACGGTCATCGGGTGGCTCCGATCTCGAGGGAACATGGGCCGGCGGCGGCGTTGATGCAGGTCTGGACGGGGACGCCCTCGGGTCCGGTCTCGCCGGGGACGGCGACGGTGACGGCGCCGTTGCGCAGGTCGCGCACGGCTCCGGAGCGCAGCGGGACGACGCAGCCGAAGCACACGCCCATGCGGCAACCGCTGGGCATGAGGACGCCGGCGCTCTCGCCGGCGTCGAGCAGCGGGGTGGCGCCGTCGGCCTCGACGGTGACGCCCTCGCCGTCGGCCGAGCCGAAGGTGACGGTGCCGCCCTCCCCGGTCTCGCCGAGGACGACGGGGCGGAAGCGCTCGGTGTGCAGCGTCAGGCCGCGGGACTCGTGGTGCGCCTCGAGGGCGTCGAGGAGGCCGGCCGGGCCGCAGCCGTAGGCGAGCCGCTCGTCGAGGTCGGGCACCAGCGCGGCGAGGCCGTGCTCGGGGTGCTCGACGTCGAGCAGGCCGTCGCGGTCGTCGAAGCGCTCGACCAGCCGCAGCCGGCCGGCCGCGGCGTGACGGCGCAGCTCGTCGCGGAAGATCGCGGACGAGGCGCTGGCGTTGACGTGCAGCAGCACGATGTCGACGTCGGCGGGGTTGCGGCGCGAGAACAGGTTGCGCAGCATGCCGATCACCGGCGTGATGCCCGAGCCGCCGGTGACGAGCAGCAGCCGCGACGGCAGCGGGTCGGGCAGCACGAAGTCGCCCTCGGGCTGCGCCAGCTGGATCATCTGGCCCGGCTTGGCCCGGTGCACGAGGTGGTTGCTAACCACGCCGTCCGGGATCGCCTTGACGGTGATCGAGATGTGCCGGTCGGGTCGCGTGCCGTGGGTCAGCGAGTAGGTGCGCCACAGGCGGACGCCGTCGACGTCGACCCCGACGCGCACGTACTGGCCGGGCACGTGCCCCGACCAGTCGCGGCCGGGCTTGAGCACGAGCGTGGCGGCCTCGGCGGTCTCGGGGCGCACCTCGACGATGCGGGCGCGCAGGTCGGCGCCGCGGCGCAGCGGGTGGAACACGTCGAGCACGTCGTCGAGGTCCAGCGGCGTCACGGCGGCCTCGGCGACGCCGCGCAGGCGCTGGCGCAGGGTGCGGGCCGGGCCGCGGCCGGTGGCCCCGTCGCGGGGCAGGGCAGCGGACGTCATGCTTCGAGTGTCCCGACCTTTGCCGATAGAATCTCGTACTCCGCACGTGAACCAGCGGCCGACTCTTGTTCGCCACGCACAAATCCGGAGGGCCCGTGGCCCGCAGCACCGAACCGATCCTGGCCCTGCCGCCGCACGTGGCCGACGCCATCCGCCAGAGCCTGCCCACGGTGGCCGAGCACGTCGTCACCGCGATCATCGACGAGGTGCCCGGCTACACCGACGCCTTCACCGGCCCGATGGGCGAGACCATCCGCAACGCCGTCCAGCTGGCGCTCGGCGGGTTTCTGACGCTCGCGGGCGGCCGCCGCGGCACCGACCTGCGCGCGGCCACGTCGTCGACCGCACCGGCCGCCGAGGGCGCCTACCAGCTCGGCCGCGGCGAGGCGCGCAGCGGCCGCACCACCGACGCCATCCTCTCCGCCTACCGCATCGGGGCCCGCGAGGCGTGGGCGCAGATGGCGGGCGACGCCGTCGGCGCCGGGCTCGACGCCCGCACGCTCGCCTCGTTCGCGGGTCTGGTCTTCGCCTACATCGACACGCTCTCGGCCGCCAGCGTGGCCGGCCACACCGACGAGCTGGCCACCACCGGACGCGTGCGGCAGCGCCAGCTGGAGCGGCTGGCCCAGCAGCTGCTCGACGGCGAGGCCGAGGCCGGCCTGCTCGAGACCGCCGAGCGGGCCGACTGGACGCCACCGACCACGCTGACCGCCGTCGTCCTGCCCGAGGCGCGGCTGCGCGGCACCGCGGCCGCGCTCAACCCGGCCACGCTGCACGCCCTCGAGCCGCCCGGGCTGGACGGCGCCGTCCTGCTGCTCGTGCCCGACGCGCACGGTCGCGGCCGGTCGGCGCTGCTGCGCACCCTCGAGGGGCGCGACGCCGTCGTGGGGCCGGCCAAGCCGTGGACGCAGGTGCGGGCCTCCTACGACCGGGCGATGCGCGCCCGCGCGCTCGGGCTGCTCGGCGACACCGAGGTGCACCTGCCGGCGCTGGTGCTCACCGCCGACCCCGACGCGCTGGCCGACCTGCGCGCCCGCGCGCTCGCGCCGCTGGCCGACCTGCGTCCGGCCACGGCCGAGAAGCTCGCCGAGACGCTGCGGGCCTGGCTGCTGCACCAGGGTCGCCGCGACGAGGTCGCCGCCGCGCTGTTCGTGCACCCGCAGACGGTGCGCTACCGCATGGGCCAGGTGCGCGAGGCGTTCGGCGACCGGCTCGACGACCCCGAGACGGTGCTGGCGCTCACCGTGGCGCTCGGCCTCGGGCTCGACGCCGCCCCGTAGGTTCGCAGGGTGCGCTCCCCCCTCGCCCTCGGCCTGGTCGGCCTCCTGCTCGTGACCGTCGTCGGCTGTGCGGACGGCTCCGACGGCACCGACGGCTCCGACGGCCCGCCCCAGTCGCCGACGACGCCGACGACGCCGACGACGCCCGCGAGCCCGACGTCGGCCGCCGAGGCGCCGTCGGACGACGCCCCGGCGAACGGCTCGACCGAGTACGTCGCGCTCGGCGACTCCTACGCGGCCGCGCCCGGGGTGCCGCCGTCCGACCCCGTCGGCGGCTGCTTCCGCTCCGGCGGCAACTACGCCTCGCTGCTCGCGACCGATCTCGACCTGCAGCTGAGCGACCAGACCTGCAGCGGCGCCACGACAGGTGACGTCATCGAGCGCCAGGTGCCGGCGATCGGCCCCGGCACGCGCCTGGTGACGCTCGGGGTCGGCGGCAACGACGCCGACCTGTTCGTGCAGCTGGTCACCTCGTGCGTCGGCGCGGCGGTCGCGTGCTCCGAGGTGGCGGGCGAGCGCGTCGCCGAGGTGCTGCCGACGATCGAGCGCAACGTCGGCGACGTCCTGGACGCCGTGCAGCAGGCCGCGCCCGACGCGCAGGTCGTCGTCGTCGGCTACCCCGACCTGCTGCCGGAGCGGGGCGAGTGCCCCGACCGCATCCCGCTGGCCGCGCAGGACTTCGCCTTCGTCGACGGCGTGGTGCGCGACCTCTCGGGTGCGCTGCGGCGGCAGGCCGAGCGGCGCGACCTCGACTTCGTCGACGTCTACGCCGCCAGCCAGGGCCACGACATCTGCGCCGACGACCCGTGGGTCAACGGCGTGCAGACCTCGCCCGAGGGCGTCATCCCGCTGCACCCGCTGCCGGCCGAGCAGCGGGCGGTGGCCGACCTGATCGCGCCGCTGGTGCGCTGAGCCCGGAGGGCGGGCTAGACCGTTCCCCTCAGTTCTGCCACAAGTTGGGCAAAAGTGCTGCGGCACGCCGCCCGAAGGCCTCACAGTGCCGGTGACCACCGTCACACGTGAGAAGGGGCGTCCGGCGTGACCCTCAGCCTGACCGATCGAACCTCCGGCCCCGGCCGGCTCCGTCGCCTGCTCGGCGTCGGCCTCGCCGTCGCGCTCGGCGCGGGCATGGCCGCGGCCGTCACCGCGCCCACGCCGGCCTCGGCCGCCGAGCCGGGCACCGTCTACGAGGCGGAGAGCCAGCCCTTCAGCGGCAACTCGGTGCAGACCGAGCACAACGGCTTCACCGGCTCCGGCTACGTCGGCGGCTTCGGCGGCACGGGCTCGAGCCTGACCACCGCCGTCACCGCCGCGGACGCCGGCACCCACGACCTCTTCGTGCGCTACGCCAACGGCGGCAGCAGCAAGACGCTGACCCTCGAGGTCAACGGCGCGGCGCGCCAGATCACGCTGCCGGGCAGCGGGGCGTGGAACAGCTACGGCTTCGTGTGGGCCTCGGTCGACCTGCAGGCCGGCGCCAACTCGATCGTGCTGCGGCGCGCCGGCACCGACAGCGGCTCGGTCAACGTCGACAACCTGCGCGTGGCCCCGCGCGTCGGCACCCGCTACGAGGCCGAGGACGCCGCGCTCACCAGCGGCGCCCGCACGGCGTCCGACCACGCCGGCTACACCGGCACCAGCTTCGTCGGCGGGTTCGACAACGCCGGCGCCACCGTCACCTTCACCGTGAACGCCGCGGAGGCCGGCACGCACCCGGCCACGCTGCGCTACGGCGCCGGCCCCAACCCGTTCAACGGCGCCAAGCAGGTCACCCTCGAGGTCAACGGCCAGCCGCGCCCGATCGTCCTGCCGGGCTTCGGCTCCTGGAAGTTCTGGGGCGACTACGCCCTCGAGTTGCCGCTGAACGCCGGCGCCAACACGGTCGCCATCCGCTACCTGCCCGGCGACAACGGCAACGTCAACATCGACCACCTCGACGTCAAGGCCCCCGTGCCGCCCACGTGCACCGGCGAGGTCGACCCCGACGACGACTTCTCCGGCGCCGAGCTCGATCGCTGCCGCTGGACCACCGTGTTCAACGAGGAGCCCTCCGGCTACCGCCTCGCCGACGGCGACCTGCGCATCGACGCCCGCCCCGGCGACCTCAGTGGCGGCACCACCAGCGCCAAGAACGTCGTCCTGCAGCAGGCCCCGACCGGCGACTGGATGGCGGAGACCTCCGTGTCGATCGACGGCACCGACGACTACCTGCAGGCCGGTCTCGTCGTCATGGGCAACGCCGCCAACTTCGGCAAGGTCGCCGTCATCCGCACGCCCACCGCCGGCTGGAAGATCGAGCTCGGCCGCGTGACCGCGAACAACCTGCAGTTCAGCAACTCCCCCACCCTCGCCGACGGCGCGCAGACCGACGTCGCGCTGCGGATGTGGGTCACCGGCGGCGTGCTGCGCGGGTCGTACTCGCTCGACGACGGCGCCACCTGGAGCCTGGTCGGCAACGGCTACCCCGACACCGGCCTCGGCAGCCCGCAGATCGGCGTGGCCGCCTTCAACGGCACCGGCGCCGAGACCGCGTCGTTCGACGCCTTCACGGTCGGTGCGCCGGAGCGCGTCGCGTCCACCACGACGCTGACCGCCCCGAGCACCCGCACGGTCGGCCAGAGCGCCGGCGTGACGGTCGAGGTCGCCGTCCCCGGCTCCACGGCCACCGGCGACGTCACCCTCTTCGACGGCGACGACGTCGTGGGCACGATGGCGCTCACCGACGGCAAGGCCACCTTCGAGGCCGGCCCCTTCACCACCGCCGGCACCCGCACCCTGCGGGCGAGCTACGCCGGTGACACCGGCGCCGCGCCCAGCGAGGCCACCGGCACCGTCGAGGTCGTCCGCGCCGCCTCCCAGGTCACCGTCTCGCCGTCCCCCGCCGTCGTGCGGACCGGTCAGACCTCCACGGTCACCGTCACGGTCGCCGCCGGCGACCGCACCCCGACCGGCCTGGTCACCCTGAACGACGGCAACGGCCCGGTCGGCACCAGCGCGCTGACCGACGGGGTCGCGACCTTCGAGGTCGGCCCCTACGACACCACCGGCGTCCGCACCCTGACCGCGGGCTACGACGGCGACGACGCCGTCGCCGGCGGCACGGCCTCCGCCGACCTGACCGTGGCCGACGAGCCCGTCCCGTCGACGACCACCATCAGCACCGACCCGACGTCCGTCACGGTCGGCAAGCCCGCCACCGTCACCGTCTCCGTCGCCGCCGCGGGTGGCACGCCCACCGGCTCGGTCACCCTGCGGGACGGCGAGCAGGTCGTCGGCACCAGCGACCTCACCGACGGCAAGGCCACCTTCCAGGTCGGCCCCTACGCCACCGCCGGTGACCGGACGCTGACGGCCGAGTACGCCGGCAACGCCACCGTCGCGGCCAGCAGCGTCAACCGCACGCTCACCGTCGTCCGGGCTGCCAGCACGGTCAGCGTCTCGGCCGCGCCGAGCACCGTCGAGACGGGTCAGACCTCGACCGTCACGGTCACCGTCTCCGCCGACGGCCTCACCCCGAGCGGGTCGGTCGTGCTGCGCGACGGCGACACCGACCTCGGCTCCGCCCCGCTCGTCAACGGCGTCGCGACCTTCCAGGTCGGGCCCTACGCGAGCGCCGGCACCCGCACCCTCACCGCGCAGTACGCCGCCACCGACGCCGTCACCGCCGGCTCGGGTTCGGCCACGCTGACCGTGGTGCCCGCACCGGTGGCCTCGACGGTCACGATCAGCGGCCCCGGGAGCGTCGCGATCGGCGAGACCGCCCAGGTCACGGTCACCGTCACGGCACCCGGCACCACTCCCGGTGGCACGGTCACCCTGCGCGAGGACGGCAACGTCGTCGGCACCGCGCCGCTGAGCGGCGGGGTCGCCGCCTTCCAGGTCGGTCCCTACGCCACCGCGGGCGACCGGGCGCTCAGCGCCTCGTACGCCGGGAGCGGCACCGTCATGCCCGGCAGCGCGACCGCCACCCTCGCGGTCACCAAGCTGGCCCCGACCGTCACCGTGTCGGCCGACCCGTCGGGCATCGCGGTCGGTCAGACCGCGAGCGTCACGGTCATGGTCACGGCCCCCGGCACCACGCCGGATGGCATGTACGCCCTCACCGACGGCGTGGACGGCGACGTGAACGCCGTCGGCTCGCTGACCGGGGGGACGGCGACCGTCACCGTCGGCCCGTTCGACACGACCGGCACCCGCACGCTGACCCTCGACTACCTCGGCAGCGACACCGTCGCCGCGGGCAGCGCCACCACCACGCTCCAGGTCACGGCGGCCGCCTCCACGGTGACCGTCACCCCGGCGCCGGGCGGCGTCGAGGCCGGCTCGACCACCACCGTCGAGGTCGCGGTCGACGCCGAGGGCGTCACGCCCACCGGCGAGGTCGTCGTCACCGACGGCTCGGCCAAGCAGTGGAGCGGCACCCTCACCGACGGCACCGTCACCGTGACCGTCGGCCCCTGGGCCGCGGCCGGCCGCCGCACCCTGACGGCGTCCTACGCCGGTGACGGCGCGGTCGCCGCAGGCTCGGGCACGGCTGCGCTCGTCGTCCGGGCCAAGCCGACGCCGGTCGTCACCGTGGCGCCCAAGGTCGTGGACGCCGCCGCGAACCGTCGCACCGGCACGGTCAAGATGACCTGCAAGCCGGCCGGCGTGCGCTGCGTCGGCTCCGTCGAGCTGCGCGCCAACGGCGCCGCGCTCGGCACCGCCCGGTTCGCCGTCGACGGCGGCAGGACGGCCACCGTCAAGGTGAGCCTGAACGCCAAGGCCCGCACCCTGCTGGCCAAGAAGTCCCGCGTGCCCGCGAACCTCGCGGTCACGATGGCCGGCAAGCGCACCTCGGTGGCGGTGACCCTCACCCGCTGACCCACCGGGCGCGCGCCTGCCAGGGCCCCGGCGCCGTCCCCCGCCGAGCCCCACCACGCTGACCCGTCGCTTGTAAGCGACGGGTCAGCGTGCTTCGTGGACGATCTCGCCGCCGACGAGGGTGAGCGCGACGGTGGCGGAGCGGAGGGCGGCGGCGGCCTCGCGAGGCGAGTCGGCCGGCGCCAGCGGGTCGTGATCGAGCAGGGCGAGGTCGGCGAGGGAGCCGACGCCGACCGTGGGCCGCTCGTCGACCGAGGCGGCCAGCGCCTCGCGCGGGGTCAGCGCCTGCTCGGGGTGCCACGGCCCGCGGTCGTCGGCACTGCGGTGCACCGCGGCCGCCATCGCCAGCCACGGGTCGAGCGGCGAGACCGGGGCGTCCGACCCGAGCACCAGCCGGACGCCGGCCTCGAGCAGCCAGCGGAACGCGAAGCAGCGCTCGCCGCGACCCGGCCAGATCAGCTCGCTGAGGTCGCGGTCGTCGAGCAGGTGGCCGGGCTGCATGCTCGCGCGGACGCCGAGCGCCGCCATCCGGGCCACGTCGGCCCGGGCGACCAGCTGCACGTGCTCGATCGAGCCGCCGGCGCCCGTCGTCTCGTAGGCGTCGAGGGCGGCGGTCACGGCGGCGTCGCCGATGGCGTGGGTGGCGACCTGCAGCCCCGACATGTGGGCGCGGGCGAGCAGCGCGGCCAGCTCGTGGGCCGGCAGGTTGGCGGCGCCGGCAGGGTGCTCCTGGGCGTGGGCGTCGGCGTACGGCTCGCAGCACCAGGCGGTGCGGGTGTTGAGCGAGCCGTCGCTGATGATCTTCAGCGGCCCCATCGTGAGGCGGTCGTCGCCCGCGACGAGCGGCGCGCCGGTGCGCAGGCCGGCGGCGATCGCGGGCTCGAGGCCGTCGGCGTAGGTCGCCACCCGCACGCGCAGCAGGTCGCAGCCCGACCACCGCTCGACCCAGTCGGCCGGGCCGCCGGCGAACTCGAAGTCGACCAGCCCGACGACGCCCTGGGCGGCCGCCCGGGTGAGGGTCTCGCGGTAGGCGGCGGGCGTCGTCCCGTCGTCGCCGGTGAGCGTGGTGAGCAGGTCGTAGGCGGCGAACCACTCGTTCTCGCGGACGACGCCCTCGCGGGCTCCGAGGCCGAGGGCGGCCAGCGCGGCGCTGTTGAGCCAGCCGTGGTGCCCGTCGCCGGCCACCAGCACGACCGGCGTGACGCCCGAGACGGCGTCCAGCTCGGCGACGGTGACCTCGCGCGGCCACGTGCCCGGCCGGTGGCCCCAGCCGATGACCGGGCGGCCGGGCTCGGCACTCACGCGCTCCGCGACCAGCGCGGCGGCGTCCTCGGGCGAGCGGACGCCGATGGTGTCGAGGCGGCGGCTGGCCAGCGTCCACTGGCCGAGGTGGGTGTGCTGGTCCCACAGCCCCGGGATCAGCCACCGGCCCTCCCCCGCGACCTCCGGGACGCCGTCCGGACGCTCGAGGCGGGGGCCCAGCCCGGTCACCACGCCGTCGCGCACGAGGACGTCGACGGGCTCGCCGTCGTGGGGCGGCGGCGCGTCGTCGAGGGCCACGACGCGCACGTCGCGCAGCAGCAGGTCGCTCACGGCGGCAACCTATGCGACCCGCTCGGCGAGGCCGCGGGCGAGCCCGGCCACCGTGAGCAGGTCGAACCCGCCGCCCAGCACCTCGGCGACGCGGCGGTGCCGCACCGGGGCGAGCCGCAGGCGCAGGTGCAGCCGGCTGCCGCCCGGCGCCGGGGTGAGGTGGAGGCACCAGGTCAGGTCGGTGCGGCCGCGGGTGGAGGTGAACAGGATCAGCCGCTCGGACTCGATCGCGGCGACGGTGAAGGTGGCGTCGCGCCCGCCCCAGTCGGGGACGACGTCGCCCACCGTTAGCCGCTGCCACCGCGGCTCGAGGTGGCGCAGCGCCCGCCGGCCGCGCGGCACGAGCCGCTCCACCGACCGCGGCAGGTACCACCCGGCCCGCCGCTTGCCCAGCTGCACGAGCCACGGCCAGACGACGTCCGGCGCCGCCGGCAGGTCGAAGGCACGGTCCATGACGACGTCGGCGGGCGCGACCAGGTCGTCGCCCGGCAGCCTCGCTGCGATCTCGGACGGCGAGGGGGCCACGCGGAGAACCACGATCCGCATCGTCCCTGGGTATGGTCGCGCCGTGAAGTGGCGGGTGCTCCTGGTGGTGCTGCTCGCCCTCGTCGTGGGGGGCGTGATCGGCGTCGTCGCGGCCCGGAGCGACCGCACCGAGCCCGAGGCGCGGGTCTCGTTCTCCGACCCGCGGCAGCTGCCGGCGTCCGACCCATCGATCCCGGTCGAGACGTTCGCCCCCGATCCCTCCGACCCGCAGCTGCAGCTCAACATCCCGTTGACGCCGCCGGTGGTGCTGGCCGTGCCCGGTCCCGACGGCAAGCCGACCGGACGCCGCATCGTCGTCCCGCTGCCGAAGGGCTGGACCGGTCGGCAGATCGCCCTCCAGGGACCCAGCGCGCCTGCACGCTGGCAGTACACCGTCGAGGGCAACGACCCGAACTCCTACGTGCTGCGCATCGACATCTACCGGGGCCTGCCGCTGACCGTCGGCCGTGCCATCAGCGCCCGCATCTCGGCGCTCGACTCCAGCACGCTCCAGGGCAACCTGCAGGACTTCGAGGTCGAGGAGCAGGACGCCGAGGGGTTCGTCGCCACCTACGTCGACCGAGGCTTCCTGCGTGTGGCGGAGGAGAAGTTCTTCGCCGGTCCGGACGGCGTCACGGCCTACGCCACCGTCGCGATCAGCGGGCGCGAGCAGGACCGCCCCGGCATGGCCGACCTGCTCGCCCGCATCTCCGAGGGCATCCGCGTCGGCGACTGACCCGGCGACGTCCGTGCGGACGTCGCGTGCAGGGCCGGAGGTCTCGAGGCTCGTCGCCAGGACTCCTCGCACCTCGACCACCGTCAGGGTCGACCTCACGATGGTCGAGGTGCGAGGCCGTTCACGGCCGAGCCTCGAGACCGCGAGAGGTCAACGCCAACCCGACCCGACGGACCCTGAGCCTGTCGAAGGGCCACCCGCGCACCGGGAGCCCAAGCCCTTCGATCGAGCTCAGGGCCCGGGTGGCCGGGCTGGCCTCGGGAGGCCGCAGGTCTCGAGGCTCGTCGCCAGGGCTCCTCGCACCTCGACCACCGTCAGGGCCGGCCCCGGTGGGGTCAGGCGAGCGAGTCGAGCCAGGCGCGGTGGAGGTCGGAGAAGTGGCCCTGGCCGCTGCCGACCAGGTCGGCGGGCGAACCGTCCTCGACGACGTCGCCGTGCGCCATCACCAGCACCCGGTCGGCGATCGCCACGGTGGAGAGGCGGTGGGCGATGATCACGGCCGTGCGGTCGGCGAGCACGGTGCGCAGCGCCTGCTGCACCAGCCGCTCCGACGGGATGTCGAGCGACGACGTCGCCTCGTCGAGGATCAGCACCGCCGGGTCGGCCAGGAACGCCCGGGCGAACGCGACCAGCTGCCGCTGCCCCGCGCTGAGCCGGCCGCCCCGGTTCGCGACCTGGGTGTCGTAACCCTCGGGCAGCGCCATGATCAGCTCGTGGGCGCCGAGCGCCCGCGCGGCCGCCTCGACGTCGTCCTGGGTGGCCTCGGGCCGGCCGAAGCGGATGTTGTCGGCGACCGAGCCCGAGAACAGGTAGTTCTCCTGGGTCACCATCACCACCCGCGAGCGCAGGTCGTCGGAGGCGAGGTCGCGCAGGTCGACGCCGTCGAGCAGCACGCGCCCCTCGACCGGGTCGTAGAAGCGGGTGGCCAGCTTGGCCAGCGTGGTCTTGCCGGCGCCGGTGGTGCCGACCAGCGCGATGGTCTGACCGGCCGGCACGGTGAGGTCGAGCCCAGGCAGCACGTCGCGGCCCTCGACGTAGGAGAACCGGACGCCGTCGAAGCGCAGCTCGCCCGCGCCGTCACCGGTCGCGCCCAGCGGCTTCGGCTCGACCGGCTCGGGCACCGACGGCTCCTCGCGCAGCACCCCCGCCAGCTTCTCGAGCGCGGCGGAGGCCGACTGGAAGGTGTTGAGGAACTGCGAGATCTCCATCATCGGCTCGAAGAACCGGCGCAGGTAGAGCAGGAACGCGGCCAGGACGCCGACGGTCACCTCGCCCTGGGCGGCGCGGTAGCCGCCGTAGACCAGCACCACCGCGATCGTGACGTTGCCGATCAGCCGCACGCCCGGCATGAACCAGGCGACCAGCCGGAACGCGGCCAGGTTGGCCTTGCGGTTGTCGTCGTTGAGGACGTCGAGGATCTCGAGGTCGCGCGGCTCGCGCCGGAACGCCTGCACCGCCCGGATGCCGCCGAGTGACTCGACGTAGTGGACGATCAGCAGCGCGACCTTCTCGCGCGCGACGCGGTAGTTGCGCGCCGAGGCCCGGCGGAACCAGCGGGTGATCGCGAACAGGAACGGCCCGCACAGCAGCACCACGAGCCCGAGCCGCAGGTCGAGGAACAGCAGGATGACGGCGGTGCCCACCAGCGTCAGCGCGGCGCTGATCAGCCCGTCGAACCCGCTGTCGAGCATCTCGTCGATCGCGTCGATGTCGCTCGTCTGCCGGGCGATGACGCGGCCCGAGGTGTACTCGTCGTGGAAGGCCGGGCTGAGCCGCTGCAGGTGCCGGAAGACCCGCCTGCGCAGCTGGTAGAGCAGCTCTTGCCCGATGCGGCCCGAGCGCAGCAGGAACAGCTGACGCGTGACGGCCTGCACCACGGTCGCCAGCAGCACCGCGCCCACCACCGTGAGCAGCGGTCCGAGGTCGTCGCGCTCGCGGATCGGGGGGATGCCGGAGTCGATGCCCACCTTGACCAGGTAGGGGATGGCGAGCCGGGCGGCGTTCTCGAGGACGACGACCGCCAGCAGCACCCAGATCGCGGCGCGGTAGGGCCGCAGCAGCTCGCGCAGCAGCTGGCCGGAGCCGCCGGTGAAGCGGATGCGGTCGCCGGTGTCGATGCGGTCGGAGACGTCGTCGGCGAACACGCCGCGCCAGGCGTCGGCGCGGGTGCCACCCGGCTCGGCGGTCTCGGCCTCGGTGGCCGGCTGGGAGGTGGCCGGGCTGGTGTCGGTGCTCACGCGACGTCCTCCTCGAGGTCGTCGTCCGCGTCGCCGTCCGCGTCGTCGTCCACGTCACCGGCGAGGTCGCCGGCCAGGTCGTCGTCGGACGCCGCGAGCAGGTCGCGGTAGGCCGGCACGGTGGCCAGCAGGTGCGAGTGCGTGCCGACGTCCGTGACCGTGCCGTCCTGCAGCAGCGCCACCCGGTCGGCCAGCATCACCGTCGAGGCGCGGTGCGCCACGATCAGGCCGGTCGTGTCGGCGAGCACGTTGCGCAGCGCGCTCTCGACCAGCTTCTCGGTGTGCACGTCGAGGGCCGAGAGCGTGTCGTCGAGCACCAGCACCCGCGGGCGGGCGAGGACGGCGCGCGCCAGCGCGAGCCGCTGCCGCTGGCCGCCCGAGAGCGCCATCCCCTGCTCGCCGATGCGGGTCTCGAGCCCCCACGGCAGGTCGCGCACGAACCCGGCCTGGGCGACCTCGATCGCCTCGTCGATCTCGGCGTCGGTGGCGGGGTCGAGGTCGGGGTCGCGGCCCAGCGTGAGGTTCTCGCGGGCGCTCATCGAGAAAAGGATCGGGTCCTCGAAGGCGGTGGCCACCAGCGTGCGCAGGTGGGTCAGGTCGAGGTCACGGACGTCGACGCCGTCGACCAGCACCCGGCCGTCGGTGACGTCGTGCAGCCGCGGCACCAGCGCGGTGAGCGCGGTCTTGCCCGACCCGGTGGCGCCGACGACGGCGACGGTCTCGCCGGGGGCGAGGTCGAGGCAGACGTCGCGCAGCACGGTCTCGTCGGGGGCGTCGGGGAAGGCGAAGTCGACGTGGTCGAAGGTCAGCCGGCCGCGCGGCTCGGCGACGACCTGGTCGCCACCGACGATGGCGGGCTCGGTGTCGAAGACCTCGAGCACCCGGGCGGCGGCGGCCATCGACTCCTGCCCCATCGCGAGGATGACGCCGAGCGAGGAGACCGGCCACACCAGCGAGAGCAGCAGCGTGATGAAGGCGACCAGCTCACCGGGGGTCAGCGCGCCACGGCCGACGCCGATGGCGCCGAGCAGCAGCACGACCACGACGGCGAGGTTGGGGATGACCTCGAGGAACGTCCAGAACCGCGAGGCGAGCCTGACCTTGTCGACGCTGGAGGCCTGCAGCCGGCGCGCGCCGGTCTCGTACTGGGCGGCGACGTGCTCGCTGCGACCGAAGGCCTTGATGACGCGGATGCCCATCGCGCCCTCCTCGGCCAGGGTGGCGAGGTCGCCCTGCTCGTCCTGCACCCGGCGCGAGGCGACGACGTAGCGCTTCTCGAAGCGCCGCGAGAGCCACACGATGGGCGCCGCGGCGGCGGCCACGACCAGGCCGAGCGGCCAGTACATGCCGAGCAGCACGATGCACACCACGACGACCTGCGTGATGTTGACGATGAGGAAGACCAGGCCGAAGCCGAGGAAGCGGCGCAGCGAGCTGAGGTCCTGCACGGCGCGGGAGAGCAGCTGGCCCGACTGCCAGCGGCTGTGGAACGACATCGGGAGCCGCTGCAGGTGGGCGTAGAGGTCGTGGCGCATCGCGGCCTCCATCGCCAGCACCGCCGTCGACTGCGCCCACCGGCGCCACCACAGCAGGAACGCCTCGAGCGTGCCCAGGCCCAGCGCCAGCAGGCCGAGGGGCCAGATGGCGCCGGTGTCGCCGTCGCTGACCGGGCCGTCGATGACCGCCTCGGTGACCAACGGGATGGCGATCGTCAGCCCCACCGCGGCCAGCGAGGTGAACAGCATGATCGCGATCGAGAACGCGTGCGGGCGCAGGTAGCCGCGCAGCCGCCAGAGCGAGTGGACGCCGGCCGGCGGCTGGACGTCGGGATCGGGACCCAGCTCGGCCGGGGACGTCGCAGTCGTTGCCATCGTCAACCACAGTAGGTGCCACCCCCGACAACGGCGACCGACTAAGGCACCTCAGATCGGGGCATGGCACCTCAGATCCTGGTGCTCGACGGACCGTGAGCCTGTCGGAGGGACGCCGGGCCGGTGATCGCGACGACCCGTCCCACCGGTGGTCGAGCAGGCCGAGCGCCTGCGCGAGGCCGTCGTCGAGACCCCGCAGGGACCACGCGAACGTCCCCGTGCAGGGCCCTTCGACGAGCTCAGGGTCCGTGTGCGAGCGGCGGCACGGAGGGCCGGTGGTCTCGACGACGCTCGTACCTCGCTGCTCGACCACCGGGACGCCCCGTCCCACGGACCCGTCGTCCCCTCAGGACAGCAGGCCGCGCACCACCCGCAGCCCGACGGAGACCCGGGCGAGGTCGACCGGGCCCTCGGAGCAGATCTGCTCCAGCGTGGCGGCGGCCCGCGTGATGACCTCGTCGTCGGCGTCCTGCCAGGAGGCGATGCGGGCCGTGGCCGACTCCTCCGCGGACGTCGTGGCCAGCACCTGCGAGGTCAGCTGGGCGTGGACGGCGTGCAGGTCGTCGCGCAGGGCGGCGCGCGCCATCGTCTGCCACATGTCCTCGCGCGGCAGCCGCAGGATCTGCTGCACGAGGTGGGTCAGCCCCAGCCGCTCGCCGAGCGCGAAGTGCACGCGGGCGACGTCCTGCGGCTCGAGCGACTCGCGGCCGGCGATCTCGATGACGTTGAGCAGCTGGTAGGCCGCGGGCAGCACCGCGACCTTGCTGGCCAGGTCGTCGGGGACGCCGTCGCCCACCAGCCGGTCGCGCCGCTCCTCGTAGGCGGCCAGCTCGGCGCCGACCATGAGGTCGGGCAGCTGCAGCATCGTGGCCTGCATCGGCCCGGAGAACTGGTCGACCAGGCCCTGGCTGTCGAGCGGCGCGCGGCGGTTGGTGACCAGCCACCGCGAGCCGCGCTCGACCAGGGTGCGCATCTCGATGCGCATGTGGGTCTGCACCGACGCGTCGAGCCGGTTGTCGAAGGTGGCGACCTCCTCGCGCAGCGGCAGCGAGCCGAAGATCTCGCGCGCGACGAAGTTGGCGTGGGTCAGCTCGGCCGGCCCGGCCCCGGTCTCGCCGGCCAGCCGCGGCCAATAGGTCATGCCGGCGCCGTTGACGAGGTCGTTGACCACCTGGGTCACGATGATCTCGCGGCGCAGCGGGTGGTGGTGCAGGGCCTGCTCGAACCCGTCGCGGATCTGCGCGGGGAAGTAGGCGCGCAGGTCGAGGTCGAGGTAGGGGTCGTCGGGCAGGTCGGAGCCGATGAGCGCGTCGGCCAGCACGATCTTGGTCCAGGCCATCAGCACCGACAGCTCGGGCACCGTCAGGCCCTGGCCCCGCTCGATGCGGCGTGCGACCTGCCGCCGCGTGGGCAGGCCCTCCAGCTCGCGGTTGAGGACGCCGTCCGACTCGAGCTTCTTCATCCACGACTCGTGCACGTGCAGCAGCGGCGCGGCGTTGGCGGCGGCGTTGGCCAGGGCGAGGTTCTGCTCGTAGTTGTCGCGCAGCACGAGCCCGGCGACCTCGTCGGTCATCTCGGCCAGCAGCTTGTTGCGCTGCTTCTCGGTGAGGTCGCCGTCGCGCACGACCCGGTCGAGCAGGATCTTGATGTTGACCTCGCGGTCGGAGGTGTCGACGCCGGCGGAGTTGTCGATGAAGTCGGTGTTCACCCGGCCCCCGTCGCGGGCGTACTCGATGCGCCCGAGCTGGGTCATGCCGAGGTTGCCGCCCTCGCCGATGCAGCGCACCCGCAGCTCGCCGCCGTCGACGCGGATGGCGTCGTTGGCCTTGTCGCCGGCCTCGGCGTGGGTCTCGGTCTCGGCCTTGACGTAGGTGCCGATGCCGCCGTTCCACAGCAGGTCGACCGGCGCGAGCAGGATGGCGCGCATCAGCTCGGCGGGCGTCATCTTCTCGGTGTTTCCGACGATGCCGAGCGAGGCCCGCATCTGCGGGGTGAGGGTGATCGACTTCGCCGCCCGCGAGAACACGCCGCCGCCCTCGGAGATGAGCGAGGTGTCGTAGTCGCGCCAGCTCGACCGGGGCAGCCCGAAGAGGCGCGTGCGCTCGGCGAAGGACGTCGCGGCGTCCGGCTCTGGGTCGACGAAGATGTCGCGGTGGTCGAAGGCGGCCACCAGCCGGATGTGCTCGGAGCAGAGCATGCCGTTGCCGAACACGTCGCCCGACATGTCGCCGACGCCGACGCAGGTGATGTCCTCGCTCTGGCAGTCGACGCCCATCTCGCGGAAGTGGCGCTGCACCGAGACCCAGGCGCCGCGCGCGGTGATGCCCATGGCCTTGTGGTCGTAGCCGACCGAGCCGCCGCTGGCGAAGGCGTCGCCCAGCCAGAAGCCGTAGTCCTTCGCGACACCGTTGGCGATGTCGGAGAACGTCGCGGTGCCCTTGTCGGCGGCGACCACGAGGTAGGAGTCGTCGCCGTCGTGGCGCACCACGCGCTCGGGCGGCACCGTGCGGCCGTCGACCAGGTTGTCGGTGACGTCGAGCAGGCCGCAGATGAAGGTCTTGTAGCAGGCGATGCCCTCCTCGAGCCACGCGTCGCGGTCGACCGACGGGTCCGGCAGCGACTTGGCGAAGAACCCGCCCTTCGCGCCCACCGGCACGATCACGGTGTTCTTCACCATCTGCGCCTTGACCAGGCCGAGCACCTCGGTGCGGAAGTCGTCGCGACGGTCGCTCCACCGCAGCCCGCCGCGGGCGACGGCGCCGAAGCGCAGGTGCACGCCCTCGACGCGCGGGGAGTAGACGAAGACCTCGTAGCGCGGCCGCGGCTCGGGCAGGTCGGGGATGGCGGACGGCTCGAGCTTGAGCGAGATGTAGCTGTGCGGCGTCCCCTCGCTGGTGTGCTGGAAGTAGTTGGTGCGCAGCGTGGCGCCGATGTGGGTCAGGTAGGAGCGCAGGATGCGGTCGTCGTCGAGGCTGGCGACGTCGTCGAGCGCGGCCACGATGCGGCGCTCGATGTCGCTGCCGTCGTGATCGCCCTCCCGGTCGGGGTCGAACCGGGTCTCGAACAGCTCGACCAGCAGGCGCGTGATGTCGACGTTGTGGGCCAGCGCGCCCTCGATGTAGTCGAGCGCGAACGGCGTCCCGCCCTGCTTCATGTGCTTGGCGTAGGCGCGCAGCAGGGTCGCCTGCCGCCAGGTCAGGCGCGCCCCGAGCACGAGCGCGTTGAAGCCGTCGGTCTCGGTGTAGCCGTCCCACATCGCGCGCAGCGCGTCGTGGAACAGCTCGCGTGCCTCCTCGGGCAGCCGCCCGGGGTAGCGCAGGCCGAACTCGTAGACGTGCGACTCGCGCTCGAGGCCCGAGAGCGAGTAGGGCCGCTCGTCGACGACCTCGACGCCCATCGAGCCGAGCGCCGGCAGGATCTGGCTCAGCGAGAGCGGCGGGCCGATGCGGTAGAGCTTCAGCCGCGCCTCGCCCGGGCCGGCGTCGAGGTCCTGGTAGAGGGAGTGGTCGAGCCCCTCTCCGTCGGCACCGCCCTGGATCGCCTCGAGCCTGCCGAGGTCGACCGACGCCGTGCGCGGCGGGAAGTCCTCCTTGTAGGCCTCGGGGAAGGAGTCGAGGTAGCGGCGTCCGAGGATGGCGCCGACCTCCTCGCCGTACTCGGCGATGACGGCGGTCGTGAAGTCGTCACGCCACGAGCGCGAGGCGTCGGCCAGGCGCTTCTCGAGGTCGCCGGCGTCGACCTCGGGGATCGACTCGCCCTTGGCCATGTGCACCACGAAGTGCACCCGCGCGGTGGTCGACTCGTTGATGCGCACGTTGAACTCGACGTTCTCGGCGCCGTAGCGGTCCTGGAGGATGTGCGCGAACTTCTCGCGGACGCCGGTGTTGTAGCGGTCGCGCGGCAGGTAGACCAGCACCGAGACGTAGCGGCCGTAGGTGTCCTCGCGCACGAACATCCGCAGCGAGCGCCGCTCGCGGGCCTGCATCGCGGCCTCGGCCAGCGGTCCGAGCTCTTCGACGGGGGTGTGGAACAGGTCGTCGCGCGGATAGGTCTCGAGGGTGTCGAGCAGCGCCTTGCCGGCGTGGCTGGCGGGGTCGAACCCGCTGCGCTGCAGCACCGTGGCGACCTTCTCGCGCACCAACGGGATGCGCAGCAGCGACTCGGTGTAGGCGGCGCTGGAGAACAACCCGAGGAAGCGGCGCTCGCCGGTGACCTCGCCGTCGTCGCCGAAGGTCTTCACGCCGACGTAGTCGAGGTAGGCGGGCCGGTGCACGGTGGCGCGGGAGTTGGCCTTCGCCAGCACCAGCAGCGTCTTCTCGCGCGCCTTGACCTTCACCGGGTCGGGCAGCCGGCCGAAGGAGTCGCTCAGCTGCTGGTCGGAGCGCAGGATGCCGAGCCCGGTGCCGGGGACGGCACGCAGCACGTCGTCCGGCTGGCCGTCGATGTCGACGCGGTCGAGGGAGTACTCGCGGTAGCCGAGGAAGGTGAAGTGGCCCTCGGCGAGCCAGGTGAGCAGCTCGCCGGACTGGCGCAGCTCGTCGGCGTCGAGCGGCGGCGGGTCGTCGCGCAGCTCGGCGACGATCTGCTCGACGCGCTCGTTCATCTTCGACCAGTCCTCGACGGCCTCGCGGACGTCGCGCAGCACCCGCTGCACGTCGTCGACGATCGACTCGGCGTCGTCGTCGTCGCGCAGCCGGTCGATCTCGACGTGCATCCACGACTCGCGCACCGCCTCGCCCTCGGGCGGGGAGGCGCCGTCGTCGACCGGCGTCACCGAGCGCAGGTCGCCGGCGATGTCGCGCACGACGTCGAAGTTGGGGTGGACGACGAGGTGCACGTCGCGCAGCTGGCGGCTCAGCTCCATCGTCAGGCTGTCGACGAGGAACGGCATGTCGTCGACGACCACCTCGACCACCGTGTGCCCGGCCGCGCTCCAGCCGTGCTCGGACGGCGTCGGCGTCGAGACCCGCACCTGCGCGGTGCCCTGCGGCCGCGACCCGGCCAGCTTGTAGTGGCTGGCCAGGCCCCCGTAGACGTCGGCGTCGGAGCGCTCGACGAGGTCCTCCGGGGCGACGTGGCGGTAGTAGGCGTGGAGCAGACCGGTCACCTGCTCGTGCGGCGGCCCGCCGCTGCCCTTGCCCTGCCGGGCCAGCTCGGCCGCCTTGCCCAACAGCTCGGTCTTGTCGGTATCGCGCGTCGTCGTTGACACGGGACTCACCGTAGGGCCCGGCCGGTGGACGGCGACACCCCGCCGGGTGCCCTCGGCCGCCGGGACGGGGCTCAGTCCAGCAGCGGCGCGACGCGGGCCCAGACGGCGTCCGCGATCTCCTCGACGGGGGCGCGGGCGTCGAGCACGAGGTAGTGGTCGGGGTCGGCCGCGGCCATGGCGGGGAAGGCCGCGCGCACCCGGTGGTGGAACTCGGCCGACTCGCCCTCGATGCGGTCGCGGCCCTCGAAGCGACCCAGCCCGGCGCCGGGGTCGAGGTCGAGGACGACGGTCAGGTGCGGCCGCAGGTCGCCGGTGGCCCAGCGCGCCACCCGCTCGACGTCGGCGACGTCGAGCACCCGGCCGGCCCCCTGGTAGGCGAGCGTGGAGTCGACGTAGCGGTCGCAGACGACGACGGCGCCGCGCTCGAGCGCCGGGCGCACCACCCGCGCGACGTGCTCGGCCTTGTCGGCGGCGTACAGCAGCGCCTCGGTGCGCGGGTCGAGGTCGCCGGTCTCGGGGCTGAGCACGATGCGGCGCAGGTCGGCGCCGACGGGGGTGTCGCCCGGCTCGAAGGTGAGGACGACGTCGTCGCGCCCGGCCGCGGCGAGCCGGTCGACCAGCCGCCGGGCCTGCGTCGACTTGCCCGACCCCTCGCCGCCCTCGAGGCACACGAACAGGCCGCGGTCGGCGTACAGGGCGCTCACCGGGCGAACCTACCGAGCGGCGCGTCGTCGGCCGTCGGGGGCGTGAGGTCGGCGCGTCGTGGGTATCGCCTGCCGAGGGCCCCGCGCGGCCCTACCATGCAGCACGTTCCGGCCGGCCGGGCCGACCACGCGAAGGAGAGCTCCCGATGGGTTTCATGGAGGCCGTCAAGACGGTCCTCGGCAAGTACGCCGACTTCAACGGGCGCGCACGGCGCTCGGAGTACTGGTACTGGACGCTGGCGGTGATGCTCGCCGCGTTCGCCCTCATCGCGCTGGCGGTCATCTTCGCGGTGGCCGACGTGATCGCGCTGGCGATCGTGTTCTACGTGCTCGTCTTCGTCATGTACCTCGCCGTCCTGGTGCCGAGCATCGCGGTCGCGGTGCGCCGCCTGCACGACACCGGCAAGCCCGGCGTCTACTTCCTGTTCGCCTTCATCCCGTTCGTCGGCGGCATCATCCTGCTCGTCTTCATGGTCGGTGACAGCACGCCCGACAACCAGTACGGCCCCAACCCGAAGGGCGCCGGCGGTGGGTACGGCGGCTACGGCCAGCAGCAGTACGGCTACGGCCAGCAGTACGGCCAGCAGCAGTACGGCCAGGAGTACGGCCAGCAGGGCTACGGCCAGCCCCAGTACGGACAGCAGGGCTACGGCCAGCAGCAGCAGCCGCAGTACGGCCAGCCGGGGCAGCAGCCGGGCTACGGCCAGCCGGGACAGCCGGGCCAGCAGCAGCCGGGCTACGGCCAGCAGCCCCCGCCGCCGTCGTACGGCGGCTGAGGCCGCACCGCACTCCGGGACGAGCACCCGAGGCGCATCGTCGGCACCCGCCGGCGGTGCGCCTCAGCCCTTCTTGGCCGCAGCCTTCTTCGTGGTCCTCTTCGCCGCCGTCTTCTTGGCGGCGGTCTTCTTCGCCGGGGCCTTCTTGGCGGCCTTCTTGGCCGTCTTCTTCGCGCCCTTCGCCGGGCCGCGCTCGCGGCGGTCGGCGAGCAGCTCGGCGGCACGCTCGGTGGTGATCGACTCGACCGAGTCGTCCTTGCGCAGCGTGGCGTTGTACTCGCCGTCGGTGACGTACTCGCCGAAGCGGCCCGACTTCACCACGATCGGCTGCCCTGAGACGGGGTCGTTGCCGAGCTCCTTCAGCGGCGGCGCGGCCGCGGCCCGCCCGCGCTGCTTGGGCTGGCTGTAGATCTTCAGCGCCTCGTCGAGACCGATCGTGAACAGCTGCTCCTCGCTGGTCAGCGAGCGCGAGTCGGTGCCCTTCTTCAGGTAGGGCCCGTAGCGGCCGTTCTGCGCGGTGATCTCGACGCCCTCGGCGTCCTCGCCGACGACCCGCGGCAGCGAGAGCAGCCGGACGGCGTCCTCGAGCGTGATCGTGTCGAGCGACATCGACTTGAACAGCGAGCCGGTGCGCGGCTTGGCGCCCTTGGGGGCGTCCTCGGGCAGCGCCTCGGTGACGTAGGGGCCGTAGCGGCCGTTGCGCGCGACGACCTCGAGCCCGGTCTCGGGGTGGCGGCCGAGCTCGACCTCCTCGCCGGCGGGGTTGGCGAACAGCTCGGTGGCCTTCTCGAGCGTCAGCTCGTCGGGCGGGAGGTCCTCGGGCACGTTGGCCCGCTTGCCCGTGGGGTTGCCCTCGTCGTCCGGGCCCTCAAGGTAGGGGCCGTAGCGCCCGACGCGCAGGTGGATGCCGGAGTCGGGCCCGCCGATCGGGAAGGTGGCCAGCTCGCGGGCGTCGATGTCGCCGAGCTCGTCGACGAGGCGCTTGAGCCCGACGACCGAGTCGGAGCCGTAGTAGAACTCGCCGAGCTCGGTGACGCGGTCCTTGCGGCCCCCGGCGATCTCGTCGAGCACGTCCTCCATGCCGGCGGTGAACTCGTAGGAGACCTGCCGCGGGAAGTGCTCCTCGAGCAGCCGCACGACCGAGAACGCCAGCCACGCCGGCACGAGCGCGCTGCCCTTCTTGTAGACGTAGCCGCGGTTGAGGATGGTGCCGATGATCGCCGCGTAGGTCGACGGGCGGCCGATCTCGCGCTCCTCGAGCTCCTTGATGAGCGTGGCCTCGGTGTAGCGCGAGGGCGGCTTGGTCTCGTGGCCGTCGGCCTTGAGCGACGCCGCGGAGACGCTGTCGCCCTGCGTCAGCGCCGGCAGCCGGCTCTCGGCGTCGTCCTTCGCGCCGTCGTCGTCGGTGCCCTCGACGTAGGCCTTGAGGAAGCCGTGGAAGGTGATGACGCGGCCCGAGGCGCCGAAGACTACGTCCTCACCGCTGCCGTCGGTGTGGCGCGCGGTGCCACCGAGGCGCACCGAGACCGTCTGGCCGGTGGCGTCCTTCATCTGCGAGGCGACCGTGCGCATCCAGATCAGCTCGTAGAGGCGGAACTGGTCGCCGGTCAGCCCGGTCTGCGCCGGGGTGCGGAACGACTCGCCCGCCGGGCGGATCGCCTCGTGCGCCTCCTGCGCGTTCTTGACCTTGGTCGTGTAGGTGCGCGGCGCGTCGGGCAGGTACTCCGCCCCGTAGAGCTCGCGCACCTGCGAGCGGGCGGCGTTGATCGCGCCGTCGCTCAGGGTGGTCGAGTCGGTGCGCATGTAGGTGATGAAGCCGTTCTCGTAGAGCCGCTGCGCCACCGACATCGCCACCGAGGCCGTCATGCCGAGCTTGCGGCCGGCCTCCTGCTGCAGCGTGGTGGTGCGGAACGGCGCGTACGGCGAGCGGCGGTAGGGCTTGGCCTCGACCGAGCGCACCTCGAACGTGGTCTCGGCCAGCGCCGAGACCAGCGCCTCGGCCCGCGAGCGGTCGAGGTGGACGACGTCCGCGTTCGCCTTGAGCGCGCCGTCCTGGCCGAAGCTGGCGCCGGTGGCGACCCGGGTGCCGTCGACCGAGTGCAGGCGCGCGCCGAACATCCGCTGCTCGTGCTTGCTGCCGGCGTCGAAGGTGCCCTCGAGGTCCCAGTAGGACGCGACGCGGAACGCCATGCGCTGCCGCTCGCGGTCGACGACCAGGCGCGTGGCCACGCTCTGCACGCGGCCGGCCGACAGCCCGCTCATCACCTTCTTCCACAGCACCGGGCTGACCTCGTAGCCGTAGAGCCGGTCGAGGATGCGGCGGGTCTCCTGCGCCTCGACGAGGTCCATCGCGAGGTCGCGCGGGTGGGCGGCGGCGTCGAGGATCGCCTGCTTGGTGATCTCGTGGAAGACCATCCGGCGCACCGGGATGTTCTTGGGCTTCAGCTCGTCGAGCAGGTGCCAGGCGATGGCCTCGCCCTCGCGGTCCTCGTCGGTGGCGAGGTAGAGCTCGTCGGCGTCCTTGAGCAGCTTCTTCAGCTTCGAGATGTGCGACTTCTTGTCACGCGGCACCACGTAGTAGGGCGTGAACTCGTTCTCGACGTCGACCGCCAGGCGGCCCCACGGCTTGTCCTTGATGCTCGCCGGGACGTCGGCCGCCCCGTTCGGGAGGTCGCGGATGTGGCCGATCGACGACTCCACGACGTACCCCTTGCCGAGGTACCCGCCGATGGTGCGCGCCTTCGCCGGCGACTCGACGATGACCAACTTGTGTGCCACGAACGCGTCTCTTTTCCCTCCCGTGGCCCGACTCCGGGCCACGGCGGCACACGGTAGCGCGTGGTGTCCAGCGCCTCGTGCGGGTGGCGGGGGCGCGGACGGCTCAGCGCAGCCGCAGCCGTCCGACGAGTGCGTCCTGCTGTCGGACCAGCGCCCGGTCGCCGATCGGCACCACGCTGACCAGCAGCCCGTAGGCGGCGGGGTCGCCGGTGTCGACGACGACGACCTTCGCGACGTCGCCCTCCACCTCCAGCTGCGGGTTGTCGACGCGGATCTGCGCGGTGAGCTCCCACGCGTCGGCGCCGTCGACGGTGGTGGCCTGCGAGCCGAGGTCGCGGCGTCCGCTGAAGAAGTCGTAGAAGGTCTTCGAGGCGGCCATGCAGGCCATGACCGCCTCGGCCGCCTGCTGGGGGCTGGTGAAGCCGTTGTCCTTCGGCAGGGCGCCGAGCGCGGTGACCGCGACCCAGCCGACGGAGGGGTCGTCGGTCTGCTCGACGCGACGGGCGGGCGCGGTGACGCCGTCGGCGAAGGTGAAGGCGGCGGCCTGGTCGAGGGCAGTGGAGTAGCCGCTCGGCGCCGGGACCGACAGTCCGCCGCCGGCGATGCGGCGGCCGACCTGCCCGGTGGCGCCGGCCGTCGGGTCGCCGCCCTCGCACTGCTGGGCCGTGGGCTCGGCGCCCTCGGTGGGCTGCTCGGTCGGCTGCTCGGTGGGCTGCTCGGTCGGCTGCTCGGTCGGCTGCTCGGTCGGCTGCTCGGTGGGGGTGGGCTGGTCGGTGGGGGTCGGCTGCTCGGTCGGCGTCGGGTCGGCGGTGGGGGTGGCGTCGTCGGAGGCGGAGGTCTCGCCGGCCCCGTCGTCACCGCCGTCGTCGGTGAGGGCGCGGGTGACGAGGAACGAGGCGACGCCGAGCAGCAGGGTCAGCACCACCGCGCCGACGACCAGCGCGACGCGCCGGCCCCCGCCCCCACCGCCGCTGGACGACGGCGGCGGCGTCGGCCAGCCCTGCTGCTGGTACGGCTGGAAGGGCTGGGCCGGCGGCTGCTGCGGCGGGTAGGCGGGCTGGAAGGCCGGCGGGGCGGGCGGCGTGGGCTGCGCGGGCGGCGTGGCGGGGGCGGCCGACGTCGGCCCGGCCCCGGAGTCGGGGTAGCGGGTGGGGTCGTCGAACGGGTTCACCGACGGCGGCGGGCCCGGCGGCGTGGCGCCCGGCGGCGGCGGCCCGAACGGGTCGTCGCGCACGTCGTCGCCCCAGGTGCCGCCGTCCCAGTAGCGGAAGCGCCCCGTCTGCCCGCTCGGGTCGGGGTACCAGCCTGCGGTCGACACGCGCCGAACCCTACGCGGACGGCGTCGCGTCGCCGGCGGGCGTCAGGAACCCCTGCGCGACCAGCTCGGCGGCGACCGGCAGGTAGGTGGCGCGGGTCTGCGCGGCGTCGAGGTCGAGCAGCTGCGCGACGGCGTCGAGGATCTGCCCGACCTCGAGGTCGCCGTCGCAGGCACCCACGAGCGCGGCCTCGACCGTGTCGGCGGTGCGGGCCCGCCGCAGGCCGCGCTGCTGGCGCAGGACGACGGTGGCCGGGTCGCTCGCGCCGACCGGGCCCACGGTCTCCTGGAGCACGTCGGCCCGGGTGACGAGGCGGTCGTGGCCGGCGACCGTGCGGCCGGCCGTGGCACCCCACTCCAGCACCGCCGGGGCGATCGGCTGCTCGACGTCGTAGGGCCACTCGAGCAGCTCGTGGTGGCCGGCACCCTCGGCCCCCTCGCCGCGGTGGCGCAGGTTGATCCAGCCGAACCCGACGGCCTCGACGTCCTGCTCCTCGAACCACGCCAGCCACGCGTCGTAGCGGGCGCGGTAGTCGGCGACGTCGCCGTGCCCGGTGGCGGGGTGGTGCCCGGAGTCCTTCAGCCACAGCTCGACGTAGGCGGCGGGGTCGAGCAGCTCGCGCTGGACGACGAGCGCGTCGACGTCGTCGCCGAGCCAGCCGGCGAGTCGCTCGTCCCACGGCCGGCGTCGCTCGACCACCCAGTTGGCGAGCACCTGGCACCAGCCGCCGTCGGTCAGGTGGCCCGGCGCGGCGCGCACGACGTGCTCGACGACCCCGTCGCCCGGCAGCCCGGAGTCGCGGTAGACGAGCAGCGGCCCCTGACCCTGTCGAGGGGCGCCCGGGCCCGGTGAGATGACGAACGGCGGGTTGGTGGCGATGAGGTCGAACCGCTCGCCGGCGACCGGCTCGAGCAGCGAGCCGTCGCGCACGTCGAGGCGCACGTCGTTGAGGGCGGCGTTGAACCGGGTGACGTCGAGCGCGCGAGCGTTGACGTCGGTGGCGACGACGTGGTCGCTGTGCCGGGCCAGGTGCAGCGCCTGCACGCCGCAACCGGTGCCGAGGTCGAGGGCGCGGCCGACCGGACGACGCACCGTCAGCTGCGCGAGCGACGTCGACGCCGGGCTGATGCCGAGCACGTGGTCGCCCGTGGGCCGGGCGGTCGCCCCGTCGAGGCCGGGCGTGAGGTCGCTGACGACCCAGAGGTCGTCGTCGCCGTCGTCGGTGGCGTAGGGGCGGCAGTCGAGCCGTGCGTGGACGTCGTCCCCGTCGCGGGCGAGCAGCCCGGTGGCGGCCAGGCGGTCGACCAGGCCCGGCAGCGCGCCCTCGGCGGCGGCCCCGTCGACCGGTGCCTGCAGCAGGAACAGCCGGGTGAGGGTCTCGATCGGGCTGCCGCCGGTGGTGGCGGCGCGGGCGGGCACGGTCTCGTTGCGGGCCAGCGCGTCGTGGGCGCGCGCGCCGAGCAGGTCGGCGACGCCGTCGTAGGTGAAGTCGGCGGCGACGAGCGCGTCGCGCAGCGCGGGGGCGACGTCCGGGCTCATGCGGGCGCCGCCGCGTGGTAGTAGGTGTCGAGGCCGAACGCGCCGGCCTCGTAGTCGGCCACCGCGCCGCGGTAGAGCCCCAGCCGCAGCTCGGCCTCGTAGCCGGCGTAGTTGGGCAGGCCCCTCTCGCGGGCCACCGCCAGCTCGGCCTCGACGTCGTAGGGGACGCGGACGAAGGTGAGGGCGAAGGACGCCGGCTCGGTGCCGCCGACCACCCCGTCGAGCACGACGTAGCACGCCGTCGGGTCGCCCATCGCGTTGCCTGCGCTGCCGGTGTTGAACAGGGTGCGCCCGCGCAGCTGGGTCTCGTAGAACGGGTCGTGGGTGTCGCCGTAGCCGACGACGTCGGGCTCGGGCACCTCGCCGACGGCGGGGATCGTGGCCGCGGTGGTGGCGAACATGCCGAGGAACTCCTCCTCCGTCTTCACGTAGCGCACCCGGCGGTGCACGGTCTCGGCGCTGGCGTGCAGCAGCCGCACGCGGCGTCCGCTGACGAGCAGGTCGTGGCAGAACGGCAGCCCGGCCAGCCAGTCGACCTGGTCGGCGTCCAGCTGGTCGCGCCACCAGCGGAGGTCGGCGCCGTCGACCTTCGTGCGGTCGCCGACGACGTCGTCCCAGTTGCCGAGCAGGTTCACCTCGCAGCGCTCCCGGCACCGCGCCACGACCTCGCGCCCGCGCGGACCCTTGCCGACGTAGTCGCCGAGGTTGAACACCCGGGTGATCCCGCGATCGTCGATGTCGGCCAGCACCGCCTCCAGCGCCGTCAGGTTGCCGTGCACGTCGGAGACCAACGCGATCTGCTCCCGCCGTCCGCTCACCGGCACATCCTCCCAAGACGACGCTGACCCGTCAGACATGTCTGACGGGTCAGCGTTGATGGTGCGGTGACCCGTCGGACATGTCTGACGGGTCAGCGCGGGGTCAGGCGGTCGGCGCCGTCATCGGGCCGGGGCCACCCGCGGCCGGGGGCGGCGGGGGCGGGGCGGCCGAGTCGTCGCCGATCGTGGTCTCACGCTGCTTCGACATGTAGACCACGCCCGCGATGATCGCCGTGGCGACCAGCGCGATGAGGATGCGGACGACGTCGTCGCCACCGTCACCGGCGCCGAGCGAGACGACCGCACCGGCGATCAGCAGCGAGACCAGGTTCATCACCTTGATCAGCGGGTTGATGGCCGGGCCGGCGGTGTCCTTGAACGGGTCGCCGACGGTGTCGCCGATGACGGTCGCGGCGTGGGCCTCGGAGCCCTTGCCGCCGTGGGCGCCGTCCTCGACGAGCTTCTTGGCGTTGTCCCAGGCACCACCGGAGTTGGCCAGGAACACCGCCATCAGCGTGCCGGTGCCGATGGCACCGGCGAGGAAGCCGGCCAGCGCCGAGAAGCCGAGGCCGAAGCCGACGGCCACAGGCGCCAAGACGGCGAGGACGCCGGGCGTGACCAGCTCGCGCAGCGAGTCGCGGGTGACGATGTCGACCACGCGGCCGTACTCGGGGCGACCGGTGCCCTCCATGATGCCGGGGATCTCGCGGAACTGGCGGCGCACCTCGTAGACCACGGCGCCGGCCGCGCGGGCGACCGCGTTGATGGCCAGGCCGGAGAACAGGAACACCACGGCCGAGCCGAGCAGCACACCGACGAGCACCGACGGGTCGAAGACGAACAGGCTGAGCAGCAGCGTGGGATCGGAGTTGTCGAGCTCCTCCAGCACGGTGGTCGCGTAGGAGCCGAACAGCGCGGTGGCCGCGAGGACGGCGGTCGCGATCGCGATGCCCTTGGTGATGGCCTTGGTGGTGTTGCCGACGGCGTCGAGGTCGGTGAGGATCTGCGCGCCCTCGGGGCTGACGTCGCCCGACATCTCCGCGACGCCCTGGGCGTTGTCGGAGACCGGACCGAAGGTGTCCATCGCGACGATGGAGCCGACGGTGGTCAGCAGGCCGCAGCCGGCGAGCGCGACCGCGAACAGCGAGATCGACAGCGAGCCGGTGCCCAGCAGGAAGGCACCGAAGACGGCGCCGCCGAGCACGATCGTGGTGTAGACCGCCGACTCGAAGCCGACCGAGAGGCCGGAGAGGATGACGGTGGCCGCGCCGGTGAGCGAGGACTTGCCGACGTCCTTGACCGGGCGGTACTCGGTGCCGGTGAAGTAGCCCGTGAGCGCCAGGATGGCGGCCGCGAGCACGATGCCGATGACGACCGCGATGGCGGCGATCAGCGCCGGGTTGCCGTCGGGCGCCTCGCGGGAGATCAGGTCGAGGGCGCTGCCCGCGACGTCGAAGTCGTCGAAGCTGGTGGGCAGGTAGACGAACGACAGGATGATCGAGGCGAGCGCCGCGATGCCGGCCGAGGCGTAGAAGGCCCGGTTGATCGTGGTGAGGCCGTTGACGCCGGCCTGCGGCTTGGTCAGGTAGACGCCGGCGACCGCGGTGAGCGCGCCGATGGCGGGGATGAGCAGCGGGAAGACCAGGCCCTTGTCGCCGAAGGCCTGCGAGCCGAGGATCAGCGCGGCGACCAGGGTCACCGCGTAGGACTCGAACAGGTCGGCGGCCATGCCCGCGCAGTCGCCCACGTTGTCGCCCACGTTGTCGGCGATGGTGGCGGCGTTGCGCGGGTCGTCCTCGGGGATGTTGTTCTCGACCTTGCCGACCAGATCGGCGCCGACGTCGGCCGCCTTGGTGAAGATGCCGCCGCCCACGCGCATGAACATGGCGAGCAGGGCGGCGCCGAAGCCGAAGCCCTCGAGCACGTCGGGGGCGTCGTCCTGGAAGAGGATGACGACGAGGCTGGCGCCGAGCAGGCCCAGGCCGACGGTGAGCATGCCGACGGTGGCGCCGGTGCGCAGGCCGATGTTCATGGCCGGCTCGCGGCCCACGGTGTTGGCGGCGGCGGCCACGCGCAGGTTGGCGCGCACGGCCAGCGACATGCCGAAGTAGCCGACGGCGGCGGAGAAGCCCGCGCCGACAAGGAAGAACACCGAGCGGAAGATGCGCACGACGGTGTCGTCGGCGGGCAGGGCGAGCAGCGCGAAGAACGCGATGCCGGCGAAGATCGCCAGCGTGCGGAACTGTCGCTGCAGGTAGGCGTCCGCGCCCTCCTGCACGGCCTGCGCGATGTTCTTCATGTTGTCGGTGCCCTCGGGCGCGGCAAGCACTTCCTGGCGGAACTTGTAGCCCATCGCGAGCGCGCCGAGCGCGATCAGGGCCACGAGCACTACCAGGACGAGGTTGCCGCCGGTGACCTCGACGGCTGCGGGATGGATCCCGGCCATGCTGTCCTCCTGCGGATTCAGACGTGCGTCAGCCGGGCCCTGTGACCCGCCTCATGGTGTGGAACGGGCGGGAGTTTACGCACGACCCCCCGGTGTCATGCGCACTGGCTGGCCGTGCGTCCGGGTGAGCCGCCCCGGGCCGGGCGCTGCCGGAGCGGGCGGACGTCGTCCGGTCGGGTCGGGCGCGGGTCAGGCGTCGGCGAGCGCGGCCTCGGCCGAGCCGTGGATGACGAAGACCTTGGCCAGGCCGGTGATGCGGAAGATCTTGAGCAGCCGGTCCTGGTTGCAGATCAGCTGGAGCGAGCCGTCGTGGGCGCGGACCTTCTTCAGGCCGCCGACCAGGACGCCGAGGCCGGTGGAGTCGAGGAACTCGACGGCCTCCATGTCGATGACGATGTGGTAGGTGCCCGCGGCGACCAGCTCGGTGATCTTGTCGCGCAGCTTCGGCGCCGTGTAGACGTCGATCTCACCGCCGACCGCGACGATCGTGCGCCCTTCGACGTCACGCGTCTCGAGACTCAGGTCCACGTCTTCTCCCATGCACTGCGGGCGTTCGATTCGGGCCCGGGCGCAGGTGCGCCGAGACTCGGCCGGGCTAATCAAACCATGCTGGTCCACAAGGCGCACACAGAAGTAAAGGGTGGACGTCGTCGGGCCCCGTCCGCGCGGTCGTGGGGCTGCTGCCAGGTGGCGGTGGCAGGGCGGCGGCAGGGCGGCGGCAGGGCGGGGCTGTCGGCGGGCTGTGCCAGCATCGACGTCCGTGACCACGACGTCGTCCGAGCCCCGCGCGGGGGCGAGCCGGGCGGGCGCGGCGCTCGACCGGCTGGCCGCGGTGCCGGGCCGCGACGGACGGCTGGTGCACCGCGAGACCCGGGCCCCGCGCGCCGCCGCCCACGCGGCGTGGCCGGTGTGGAGCGACCCCGCGGTCGTGACGGCGTTCGCCGAGCGGCGCGGCGTGGCCCGCCCGTGGTCGCACCAGGCCGCGGCGGCCGAGGCGGCGTGGGCCGGGCGGCACGTCGTCCTGGCGACGGCGACGGCGTCGGGCAAGTCGCTGGCCTACCAGCTGCCGGCGCTCTCGGCGGCGCTGGGCGCGCGACGCGACCGCGGACGGCGGGGCCGCCAGGGCGCCGCCACGCTCTACCTCGCGCCCACCAAGGCGCTGGCCCACGACCAGCTCGCCGGCCTGCTCGAGCTGGGGCTGCCGGCGCGGGTGACGACGTGCGACGGCGACAGCAGCCGCGACGAGCGCGACTGGGCGCGGGCGCACGCCGAGTACCTGCTCACCAACCCCGACATGCTGCACCGCTCGATCCTCCCGGGGCACCAGCGGTGGGCGGCGTTCCTCGGCTCGCTGCGGTTCGTGGTGGTCGACGAGTGCCACCACTACCGCGGGGTCTTCGGCGCGCACGTCGCGCACGTGCTGCGCCGGCTGCGCCGGGTCTGCGCGATGTACGGCGCCTCGCCCACCTTCGTGCTGGCCTCGGCCACGACGGCCGAGCCGGCGCTGACGGCGTCCCGGCTCACCGGGCTCGACGTCGAGGCGGTGACCGACGACGGCTCACCCCGCGGCGAGCTGAGCCTGGCGCTGTGGGAGCCGCCGCTGACGACCCACGCGGGCGAGAACGGTGCGCCGGTGCGGCGCAGCGCGGTGAGCGAGACCGCCGACCTGCTGGCCGACCTGGTCTCGAGCGACGTCGCCACGCTGGCCTTCGTGCGCTCGCGCCGGGGTGTCGAGCAGGTGGCGCTCTCCGCGGCGAGCCTGCTCGCCGAGGTCGACCCGTCGCTGCCGCGGCGGGTGGCGGCCTACCGCAGCGGCTACCTGCCCGAAGAGCGGCGCGCGCTCGAGGCGGCGCTGCGCGGGGGTGAGCTGCTGGGGCTCGCGGCCACCAACGCCCTCGAGCTGGGCATCGACGTCAGCGGGCTCGACGCCGTGCTGGTCTCCGGGTTCCCGGGCACGCGGGCGGCGTTCTGGCAGCAGGTGGGGCGGGCGGGCCGGGGGGCCGGCGACGCCCTCGGCGTCCTCGTGGCGCGCGACGACCCGCTCGACACCTACCTGGTGCACCACCCCGACGCCCTGCTCGGCCGGCCGGTCGAGGCGCAGGTCTTCGACCCCGACAACCCGCACGTGCTCGGGCCCCACCTGTGCGCCGCCGCGCAGGAGCAGCCGTTGACCGCGGCCGACCTGCCGACCTTCGGTCCGCGGGCCGCCGAGGTGGCCGACGCGCTGGTCGGCCGCGGGCTGCTGCGCCGCCGCCCGACGGGCTGGTTCTGGACCGACCGGCGCCGCGCCGCCGACCTCACCGACATCCGCAGCGCGGGCGGCTCACCGGTCTCGCTGGTCGAGGCCGGCACGGGCCGGGTCGTCGGCACCGTCGACGGCGGGCGCGCCGACGCGAACGCCCACCCCGGCGCCGTCTACCTGCACCGCGGTGAGACGTGGCTGGTCGACGAGCTCGACCTCGAGGAGCGGGTCGCGACCATGACGCGGGCCGACCCGGGCTACACCACCACCGCCCGCGACGTCACCGACATCCGCGTGGTCGGCGAGCGCGAGAGCCGCACGTGGGGCCGCTGCCGCCTGGTGCTGGGCGACGTCACCGTCACCACCCAGGTCACCTCGTTCCTGCGGCGGCGCCAGCCCGGCGGCGAGGTGCTCGGCCAGGAGGCCCTCGACCTGCCCGCCCGCGAGCTCACGACCGCCGCGGTCTGGTGGACGGTGCCGGACGACGTCCTGGCCGCCACCGGCGTCGAGGAGGCCGACCTGCCCGGCGCCGCGCACGCCGCCGAGCACTGCTCGATCGGGCTGCTGCCGCTGGTGGCCACCTGCGACCGCTGGGACATCGGCGGCGTCTCGACGCGGCGTCATCCCGACACGGGTCTGCTCACCGTCTTCGTGCACGACGGCCAGCCCGGCGGTGCCGGCTTCGCCGAGCGCGGCTACCGCGCGGCGCACGAGTGGCTCACCGCCACCCGCGCCACCGTCGCCTCGTGCGAGTGCGAGCACGGCTGCCCCTCGTGCGTGCAGTCGCCCAAGTGCGGCAACGGCAACGACCCGCTCGACAAGCCGGGCGCCGTCGCGCTGCTCGATGCCCTGCTCGCCGAGGCGCCCGCCTCCTAGCCGGCCGCCGGGGCCACCGGGCCGGCGCGGGCGTCCGCGGCGAGGTCGCCCTCCTGGCCGAGCCAGCGGGGGCCGGTGACCAGCACCT
Source organism: Nocardioides marinquilinus (assembly GCF_039543705.1). Lineage (NCBI taxonomy): Bacteria > Bacillati > Actinomycetota > Actinomycetes > Propionibacteriales > Nocardioidaceae > Nocardioides > Nocardioides marinquilinus. Next base: position 195,747 of record NZ_BAABKG010000001.1, on the reverse strand, counting down.
GCACGCGCACGTCGCGCCCGTCGACGGCGCAGGCGGTGAGGGCGGCGTCGTTGGCGGTGGCGACGGCGCCGGCGGCGGCGCAGGGGTCGCCGCCGTCGGCGAGGGTGCGGGCTCCGGCCAGCGCAGCCAGGTCGGCGGCGGACTGCGCGGTGCGGTGCGCCACGACCATCGCGGCCACCACCCCGAGCGCTGCGCCGAGCAGGAGCAGCACGCCGGCCAGCGCCAGCACCGTGACGGACGCCGACCCGCGGTCGGTGCGGCGGGACCGGCTCACGGCTCCTCCTCGGCCAGCGCCTCGGCGTCGGCGCGCACCGTGACCGACGGCAGGAAGCCGAACAGCCCACCGGGGCCGTCGACCTGCGCCACCGCCTCGGCGCGCACCCGGCCGCCGGACGACGTCACGCTCACCGACCCGCCCTCGGGCACCACCCGCTCCCCCGCCGCCACGGCGGCGCCGACGTCGTCGCCGCGCGCCACGGCCCGGGCGGTCTCACGGGCCGCGTCGACGGCGCGCACCTGCGCGGCGCCGACCGAGAGCAGCCAGACCAGCCCGATGGTGAGGGCGACCAGCAACGGCAGCGCCAGGGCCAGCTCGGCCGTCACCGCACCCCGATCGCTCCGAACCCGCCGGCACCGCCGGACCGCGCGGCGACCACTCATCGCCGACTCACCCGATGCCGAGCAGGCCGAGCACGTGGTCGAACAGCGTCTTGAGCAGCCGGTCGCCGAAGCCGCCGGTGAGCAGCGTGTAGAGCAGGCCGGCCAGCCCGGCGCCGGCGGCGGTGCCCACGGCGTACTCGGCGGTGGTGATGCCGCGGTCGTCGGCGACCCGCCGTGCGGGGCGTCGTGCGGGGAGTCGTGTGCGCATCTGCGCTCCTCTCGTCGGGGCCGCCCGGTGCGGCCCAGGCGGGGAACTGTGCTCGGCCGCACCGCCACCTCGCAGCCGTGGCCGAGGAGCTGTGGAGAACCGGGACGCGGGAGCGGCCTGTGGACGGTTCGTGGACATTTCCGCTGTCTCGCAGGGGCGTCTCCGCCGTGCACGCAGACGGACGGCGGCTCGGCTCGGGCAGGATCGAACCCGTGCGGGACTTCGACGTGCTGGTCGCCGAGGCCGAGGCGGCCGACGTCGCCGGCTGGGGCTTCGACTGGCTCGACGGTCGTGCCACGGAGGAACGGCCGCCGTGGGGCTACGCGCGGCTGCTCGCCGAGCGGCTGGGGCGCGCGTCGTCCGCGCTCGACCTCGACACCGGGGGTGGGGAGGTGGTCGCCGAGGCGCCGGTGCTGCCCCGCCGGATGTGTGTCACCGAGGGCTGGCCGCCGAACGCCGATCGGGCGCGGGCGCTGCTGGGACCGCGCGGCGTGGAGGTCCACGAGGCTCGGCCGGGTGCGCCACTGCCCTTCGCCGACGCCTCCTTCGAGCTCGTGACGGCCCGCCACCCGGTGAGCCCGCCCTGGGCCGAGATCCGGCGCGTGCTCGCGCCGGGGGGTCGGTACCTCGCTCAGCACGTCGGTCCGGCGTCGGCGTTCGAGCTGATCGAGCACTTCCTCGGCCCGCTGCCCGAGGAGCGCCGGGCACGGGACCCCGACGTCGAGGCGGCGCAGGCCGCGGCGGCCGGCCTGACCGTCGTCCGGCTCGACACGGCCCGCTGCCGCATGCAGCTGCACGACGTGGGCGCCGTCGTCTGGCTGCTGCGCAAGTGCGTCTGGTGGGTGCCGGGCTTCTCGGTCGACGCCTACCGCGACCGCCTGCGTGAGCTCGACGAGCGGATCCGCCGGGAGGGTCCGTTCGTCGCGCACTCGACCCGTCACCTCGTCGAAGCGCGCCGCGAGGACCGCTCAGATCGACAGTGAGCCGAGCAGGCCGGCCACCAGCGGCACGATGCCGATCAGGACGAACGAGGGAAGCAGGCAGAGGCCGAGCGGCACGGCGGCCTTGACGCCGACGGCGCGGGCGCGGTCCTCGACCTCGCCGCGGGCCGAGCGGGCGAGGTCGTCGGCGAGCCGCTCGACGGCGACGAGCACCGGCGCGCCCGTGGTGCTGGCGCGGGCCATGGTGCGGCCGAGCGGCCCCAGCTCGGGGTCCCGGGCCAGCTCGTCCCACACAACGGCGGCCGCGACGCCGAGGCTCAGGCGCGCGGCCACGGGCCCCAGCCGGTCGGCAGCCGGGCCGGGCAGCGCCCGGGCGACCAGGACGACGGCCTCCCCCGGCGGCGCGCCCGCCCGCAGCGCCGCGGCCACCAGCGTCACGACGGCCGGCAGGTCGCGGCGCACCTCTTCCCGCCGGCGGCGCACCTCCGGCGTCTCGGCGCGGCCGGCGACGAGCCACACGCCGACCGCGGCCACGGGGGCGGCCACGGCGCCACCGGCGCCGCCCACCACGGTCAGCGCGCCGACGCCGGCCAGCAGCGACCACACGAGCCGGTGACGCCTCAGCCAGCCGACGTCGGGCACGCCGTCGTCCACGGCGGACGGCGCCCGGGCCGGCTGCAGCGACGTCGGCCCGGGCCGCACCAGCAGCGCCGCGGCTCCGGCGGCGGCCACGACCGCGAGCACGACCAGCCCGGTCACGGGGCGTCCACCCCGCGCGCGATGGCCTCGATCCACGCCAGCCCGGCCAGGGCGAAGGCGAGCCCGAGGCCGAGGCAGGCCAGCCCGACCGGGTGGCCGAGCAGGAAGCCCCACGGGTCGCCGCCGGCGCCGGAGCCCATGGCGAGCGCCAGCAGCGGCAGCGCCGCCACGAGCTTGGCGGTGGCCCGGGCCGAGGCGAGCTCGCCGGTGACGACCCGCCTGGTCTGCGCGGCGGCCCGCAGGTCGCGCGCGACGTGGTCGAGAGTGTCGGCCAGGCCCTCGCCGGTGCGGTGGGCGACCTGCCAGGCCGCGGCCACGACCCTCAGGTCGCGGGCACCGGGCTCGGTCGCGGCGGCGCGCCAGGCGTCGGGCACGTCGGCGCCCACCCGGAACGCCTCGGCCACCCGCGCCAGCGTCGGCCAGTCCTCGGCGCTGCGCTCGAGGGCCAGGCCGGGCGGCTGACCGGCCTGCAGCTCGGCCGAGAGCGACTCGCACAGCTCGAGCACGCGGGACGCCGTCCGCTCGGCCGCGCGGCGGGTCTGCCGCGCCCGCACCAGCCGGACGGCGGCCACCGCGGTCAGCGCCAGCAGGCCCGCGAGGACGGCGAGGCGCGGTCGTCCGAGCAGGACCGAGAGCGCGACCGCCGCTCCGCCCACCAGCAGCACCGGACGCACCGGCACCGGTCGCGTCGAGCCGTCAGGCGCCGCGAGCACCCTCGCCGGCGGCACCAGCAGCACCGCGGCCAGGACGGCGGCCGCCACCGCGACGGCGCCCATCAGCCCACCCCGCCGAGCCGGTCGAGCAGCGCGCCGAGGGCCGGCCCCTCGCGCAGGCCGCCGGCGGGGTCGACCTCGACCGCGAGCTCGGTGCCGACCAGGCCGTCGGCGCCGCGGACCGGCACCGCGACCTGCGCGACCCGGCGCACGCCGTCGCGGGAGCGCGCGAGGTGCACGACGACGTCGACCGCCGAGGCCAGCTGGCTGTGCGCCGCCTCGCGCCCGAGGCCGGCCGCGAGGGCCAGCGCCTCGACCCGCGCGGGGACGTCGCGCGCGGAGTTGGCGTGCAGCGTGCCGCACCCGCCCTCGTGACCGGTGTTGAGCGCGGCGAGCAGCTCGACCACCTCGCCGCCGCGCACCTCGCCGACGACGAGCCGGTCGGGCCGCATGCGCAGCGCCTGCCGCACGAGGGTGCGCAGCTCGACGGCGCCCGCCCCCTCGAGGTTGGGCGGCCGCGCCTCGAGCCCCACGACGTGCGGGTGCTCGGGCCGCAGCTCGGTGGCGTCCTCGACCACGACCACGCGCTCGCCGGGCGGCACGCGGGCCAGCAGGGCGGCCAGCAGGGTCGTCTTGCCGGTGCCGGTGCCGCCGCTGACCAGGAACGCGAGGCGCTCGGCGACCACCCGGTCGAGCAGCGCGGCCACCTCGGGGGCGACCGTGCCGGACGCCGTCAGCTCGGCCAGCGTGAACCCGCCGCGGCGCGGCACCCGCAGCGAGATGACGGTGCCCGGCCGCGCGACCGGTGACAGCACGGCGTGGAACCGGGTGCCGTCGGCCAGGCGCAGGTCGACGAACGGGGTGGCGTCGTCGAGGCGGCGTCCGCCCAGCGACGCGAGCCGCTGCGCGAGGCGCCGCACGGCATCGTCGTCGGCGAAGGCCACCTCGCTGCGCTCGAGGCCGGAGCCGCGGTCGAGGTAGACCTCGCCCGACCCGTTGACCAGCACGTCGGTGACGCCGGGCAGCCGCAGCAGCGGCTCGAGCGGCCCGGCGCCGACGACGTCGCGGCGCAGCGCCTCGTGGACGGCGAGCACGGTGGCGTCGCCGACCGGTCGGCCCGTGGCCCGCAGCGCCTCGGCGACGCGGTGCGGCGTCAGGTCGCCGGGGCTGCGCGCGAGGTGCTCGCGGACGGCGTCGACCAGCCCGGCCGGGGCGCTCACGCCGCGCGCCCTCCGGCCCGGGCGCCGACGAGGTGCTCGAGCAGCGCCTCGCAGCCGCGGGACAGGGGCGAGCGGTGGGTGCGCAGCGGGCCCAGGCCGAGGTCGATCGACTCGTCGAGCCCGCGCTGGTCGGGCAGGGTCGCGACCACCGGCGCACCGACCGCCCGGCCGACGTCGCGCTCGTCGAGCCCACGACCGCGCACCACGACCGTCGGCGCGGCCCGGCCCTCGAACCGGGCCCGCAGCCGGGCGGCGGAGGCGACTCCGGCGACGCTCGGCGTCACCACCACGAGCAGCGCGTCGCAGCGGGCGGCCACCTCGTCGACGAGCGGGTCGACCACGCGCGGCAGGTCGACGACGACGGCGTCGTGGCCGCGTCGCGCCGCCGACAGCGCCTCGCGCACCGCGAAGGCCTGCAGGGTGGCGCTGGAGCCGGCGTACCAGGTGAGCACGCCCAGGGCACCGCGCCGCGGCAGCGCCTCGCGCAACGCCCGGGCGCTGAGCCGGCCGGTGGTCTCGCACAGCGCGTCCCACCGGAAGCCGTGGGTGGCGTCGAGACCGAGCACCCGGTCGAGGCCGGGGCCGAGCGGGTCGCAGTCGACGACGAGCGTCTCGCCGTGGCGCGCGGCGGTCTGGCCGAGGGCGCAGGCGAGCGTCGTCGCGCCCGCCCCGCCGCTGCCGCCGACCACGCCGACCACCAGCCCGCGCCCCCGCGCGGCCTCGCCGACGTCGGTGAGCGTCTCGACCACCCAGCCCTCCGAGCGCGGCAGCTCGGCGACGTTCTCGGCGCCGACGCCCAGCCCGGCGCGGAACAGCGAGCTGTCGACCGGACCCCACGCCACCACGTGGACGCCGTCGCGCCGGTCTGGCGCCAGCTCGGCCAGGGCGGGCGTCAGGTCGCCGCCGACGAGCACCACCGGCGCCCGCGACCACGGTCGGAGCGCGGCGGCGGGGTCGGCCACGACCTCGGGCACCACGCCGGCGGCCGCGGCCAGCCGCAGCAGCTCGTCGCGCAGCGTCTCGTCGGCGGTGACCACCAGCGGCGCGGCGCCGGAACGGGACGGGTCGGACGGGTCGGACGGGGAGGGCGGGGACGTGGGTGTCGGTGTCGTCATGGCCAGGACGCTTGCCGCGACCACCGACGCCGCATGCCGGGCGGACGTCGTCCTGTGGAGAACCGCGTCGCGAGCCCTGCCTGTGGACGGTTGCGGGACATTCCGGGGCTCGCGCGGGCGGGGTGGACGTCGTCCGGGCGCCGACGCCGCCCCGCGTGCGACCATGACGTCGTGGCCAGCGTGGGCCGGTCGGCAGCGTTCTTCGACCTCGACAAGACGATCATCGCGAAGTCGAGCACGCTCGCGTTCAGCAAGCCGTTCCAGGCGGGCGGGCTGATCTCGCGCCGCGCGGTGCTGCGCTCGGCCTACGCCCAGTTCGTCTACCTCGTCGGCGGCGCCGACCACGACCAGATGGAGAAGCTGCGCCAGTTCATGTCGCAGCTCGTCGCCGGCTGGGACGTCGCCACCGTGCGCGAGATCGTCGCCGAGACGCTGCACCACGTGGTCGACCCGATCGTCTACGACGAGGCGGTCAACCTGATCGCCCAGCACGCGCTGGCCGGACGCGACGTCGTGATCGTCTCGGCGTCGGGCACCGAGGTGGTCGAGCCGATCGGCGAGCTGCTCGGCGCCGACCACGTCGTCGCGTCACGGCTGCAGGTGGTCGACGGGCACTACACCGGTGAGATCGACTACTACGCCTACGGCGAGGAGAAGGCGCGCGCGATCCGCGAGCTGGCCGACTCGCGCGGCTACGACCTCGAGCGCTGCTACGGCTACAGCGACTCGGTCACCGACGTGCCCATGCTCGAGGCGGTGGGCTTCCCGCACGCGGTCAACCCCGACAAGGAGCTGCGCCGGGCCGCCGCCGCCCGGGGCTGGCCGGTGCTGGTCTTCACCAAGCCGGTGGCGCTCAAGGCGCGGGTGCCGTTGCCGCCGGCGAAGCCGGCACTCGCTGCGCTCGCGGTGAGCGGGGCGGTGGCGATGGGCGGCGTGCTGTGGGCCAACGCCCGCAAGCGCCGCGCCTGACACCGAACGGATCGGCGCGCCACCTCATCTAGGCAGGTGAGAGGAGTGCCGTGGACGACGACTACACCGGCTTCGCCGCCGCCCGCTGGCGGCCGCTGCTGCGTGCCGCGATCGTCCTCGGCTGCTCGCCCACCGAGGCGGAGGACCTGGTGCAGACGACCCTGCTGCGCTGCTACGTCGCCTGGCCGAAGGTGGTGCGGGCCGAGAGCCGCGACGCCTACGCCGGGCGGGTGCTGCTGAACGCGTTCCGCGAGAGCCGGCGGCGCCGGTGGTGGGGCGAGCGCCCCGCCGCCGACCTGCCCGAGCAGGTGCTGGACGACGACACCGGCCGCGTGGACGACGCCGACGCCGCCCGCCGCGCCCTCGCCGGGCTCACCGCCGCCCAGCGCGAGGTGGTGGTGCTGCGCCACTACGTCGGGCTGAGCGAGCGCGAGACCGCCGACCTGCTCGGCGTGCCGCGCGGCACCGTCAAGAGCCGCCTCTCGACCGCGCTCGGCCGCCTGGCCGGCGCTCTCGACGAGACCGAGGTGGACCGATGACCGACCGAGACGTGCTGGCCCGGCTGGACGACGCCCTCGAGCCGCTGCTGCCCCCCGGCCCGCCCCCCGTCACGGACCTGGTCGTCCGCGGCCGGTCGGTGCGTCGCCGGCGTGCCGGCGTGCGGGCGGGGCTGGCCGCCGCGGTGGCGGTGGTCGCGGTGGTGGTGGGTTTGTCGGTCGTCGGCCGCCCCGGACCGGTGGTCGAGCCGCCGTCGTCTTCCGCCACGACGGATGCGTCGGTGCCCGACGGCTGGCGGCTCGTCGGGCTGGACGGCGTCATGGTCTACTTGCCGGCCGACTGGCGACCCCGGTCGTGCGGGTCCGGGACGCTCGCCTACGGGCCGGTGCTCGGCACGTCCAGCGGCGGCACCGGCTGCACGGACGTCGTCCTGCTGCGGCCAGTCGTGTTCGGCGACATGGCCTTGCAGACCGAGCCGCTCAACGGGCTCGAGGTGGTGCGCTACGACCGGACGTGCGACGACACCCCGGACGCTCCTGCGGCGCTTTGCGCCCCGGAGCACCGCACGACGATCGCCGTTCCCGATCGGGGCGTCGAGCTCGTGGTGACCGCCAGCGGTGAGGCAGCGGTCGACCTGGCGGAGCGGATCGTGGCGACCCTGCGGCCGATGCCCGAGGGCAGCACGGCCGTGCCGGCCGTGCCGGTGCCGGGGGAGTTCGCGCGTGTGTGCAAGGCCGTGTTCGGCGCCGGCCTCGTCCTCGGTCGAGCGGGGCTCGACCAGCAGGTGTGCGGAGCGATGTACGTCGGACCCCCAATCACGCTCGTTCCCGCGCCGGGCACGGTCGTTCCCAACGGGAGCGTCGTGGAGGTGGAGAACCGGATCGCCCTCGGCGGGGTGTCGGTCGCCGTCCCCCGCGACTGGGTGCCCGAGGTGTGCGCGGCCGGGCAGGTCGGTTTCGTGCCGTCCGGGATCGACAACTGCGAGAGCGAATCGGTCGAGCTGACCCGGGCCACCACCACGCCGCGCGGCACGGCAGTCGAGCGGGGCGGGTTCGAGGTCATCGAGCAAGACTGGAGCTGTCCCACCAACGCCTTCTGCGTCGTCAGCTTCAGGACGACACTGACGGTGGTCGACGCAGGCGTGCAGGTCGTCGTCTCCGTCGACGACCGCGCCGTGATTGATCAGATCATTGCCAGCCTGGCGCCGATCCCCGACGGCCTCGTGGCGGTGCCGCCGCTGCGAGCGAGGGCGAGCGCCGCCGAGGCGGAGGAGATCCTCGCCGCCGCCGGCCTCGTCGGGGTCCCGGAGCGCACGGCAGCCACCGCCGTCACCACCAACCCCGCCCCCGGCACGCTCGTCAGCCCCGGCACCGAGATCGGCCTGGTGTCGGCGACCGGGTAGCCGGAAGCCGGAACCTTCCACCTGCCGACGACCCCTCGCCCGCTCGTAGCGTGCCCGCCATGGAGCAGGAGCCCGCGATCGCGGTGCGGCTCGTGACGACCGTCGGCGAGACCACCCGCCGCGTCGACGTCGCGATCGCCGGCGAGGAGTCCGTGGCCGTCGAGGACGGCGTCGTCACCGCGTTCCCGACCGCCCGGCTGTGGCCGGTGGTGCGCGAGCTGCTGCCGCTGCTGCCGCACGTGCAGGCCGACCCGGCGGGCCGGCTGCTGCCCGAGCCGCGCGAGCCCGGTCCCGACTTCGTCGAGCAGTGCCGGGCGTTCGTCGCCGTCACCACGGTCGTCGACGAGAGCGTCACCGTGCGCTCGTGGCTGGCCACCGACGACGAGCTGTGGTCGGTGACGCCGCAGCCCGACGGCTCCACCGTCGTCCGCCCGGCCGCCGAGGGCGCGGTCGCCGACCTGCTCGTGTGGGACGTGACCGCCGCCCTCGAGGCCCTGTTGCACCGCTTCGACCGCAAGGCCTCGTGAGGACAGCACGATGACCACTCTCGGGATGGACACCGCGGCCGGCCTGGCCGCCAGCAGCGAGCTCGACCAGGGCTCCCAGCAGATCGCCGCGCTCGCCACGCGCCTGGACGGCGTCCTGCGGTCCTTCGACTGGCAGGGCACCGACGCCGAGCGCACCTTCGAGACCTGGGGCAACAGCGAGCGCCCCGCCCTCGACAGCACCGTGGCGCACCTCGCGGCCATCGCGACACTCATCCGCCAGGAGGCGCAGGCGCAGGACGCCGCCTCGGGCACGGGCGCCGCAGCGGGTACGGTCGTGACCGGGACCCCACAGACGACCGCCGCCCCCGCGGCTTTCCCGACGGTTGCGGGCGGCGGCGGTCCCCTGGGGTTCCTCGGCAGGATCGGGGAGCGCATCGGCGCCGTCCTCGACGGCGCGAAGCGCACCCTGGGCCACGCGGGCGACTTCGTCGGCAAGCTGGCCGACGTCGTCACGGGCCGCGAGGACCACTCGGTGGCCGAGATCGCCGCGAGCGCGCTGCTCACCGGCGGCTCGGCGGTCGGCACGGTCGTCAACGCGGTGACGGGCAAGGACGAGCGCTGGTTCGCCGAGGGCCCGGGCCTCGCCGGGACGCCGGTCGCCGTCCCGCCGGGCGGCGACGGCCAGTTCCAGCCGCCGCTGCGCCAGCCCACCGACCTGCCGAGCCTCATGCAGAGCGTCACCGACAGCTACCAGGTCGGCGAGGGTCCGGGCAGCAACGGCGACGTGCGCATCACGCAGGTCGACAACGGCAGCGGGCGGCCGACGTACGTCGTCTCGGTGCCGGGCACCGAGCGGTGGGGCCCCGACGCCGGCTCGATGCCGCGCGACCTGTCGGCCAACCTCAACCTCGTGGCCGGCAACCCGACCGCGGCCGCCGAGTCGGTGACCCGCGCGATGGAGGCGGCCGGCATCCTGCCCGGCTCGCAGGTGCTGATGGTGGGCCACAGCCAGGGCGGCATCATCGCCGGCCAGCTGGCTTCCGACCCGGCGTTCGTCGAGCGGTTCGGCGTCACCAACGTGCTCACCTACGGCGCACCGATCGACCACATGCAACTGGCGCCCGGCGTCTCGGCGCTGCAGGTGCAGCACGGCGCCGACATCGTGCCGCGCCTCGACCTCGGCGGCATCGACGCCGGCGGCACCAACCCCAACACCCCCGTGCAGACCGTCACCCTCGGCAGCCCGGGCGGGCTGTTCGACCCGGTCACCAACCACTCGCACGTCGCCTACCGCGACTCGGTGGCCGCGGCGCTCGGTTCCGACACCGAGGCCGGTCGTATCCTGCGCGACTACCAGGCCTCGCTCGCGCCGTTCTTCAGCTCGACCGGCCACTCGACCGCCGTCGACGTGCCGGTCAGCCGCGGCCAGTAGCGACCCCCGACCCGCACCAGGAGGCGTCACCGTGGGCCTCCTCGACCTGCTCGGACGTCGTCCGCCCGAGCCGGCGGTCGCGCGGGCGGTCGCCGACGCGGTGGCCGCGCTGCCGGGCGTCGAGGGCCACGACCTGGCCTACAACCACCAGCGCAACGGGTCGGGCGCCGTCACCGGCCGCGTCGACGTGCCCGACAGCGCGACCTTCCTCGAGGTGCTGCGCGCGGTGCGCCGGGGCCTCGACGGACCGCTCGGACGCCGCGCCGACCTCGTCGTGATCGACCTGACGGCCCGCACCCCGGACGGCGTGCCGCTCGCGCCGGGCGAGCTCGGCCTGTCGTCGCCGCCGAGCGGGCGCGAGGTGCGCGAGCGGCTGCTCTGAGCGCGGGCTCGGACACGCCCGCCTCCGGGGCGGGTCGGAAAGTCAACCCTTGAACCCCGAGGGCGACCGGCGTACCAATGGAGTGAGCAACATCACAACTCCAGAGCAACACGTGAGTCGGGTACCCACGCGGCGAACCACCCTTCCGACAGGGCGCCTGTCATCGGAACATCTCCGGGGCAGCAAGCAGAGTTGCACGCCTGGTAGCCAGCGACCCACGTGTCAGCGGTGGCACCCGAGACTTCACTGACTCGGGTGCCACCTGCACGTCCGGGCCCGGCCGAGCGGTCGGCTCAGGACCGCAGCGGGCTCGCCTCGGCCCCGGCCGCGAACGCCTCGGCGGCGTAGATCAGCCAGGCGTGCATGCCGGCCGGTCCGCCGGTGGCGTAGGCGCGCAGGTTCGACTCGTACTGCGGCCGCAGCGCCAGGTGGCCCGCCTCGGGGACGACGAGCGACTTCGCGTCGACGCCGCGCGCCACCAGCACCAGCCGCTCGACGGCCCGGGCCACCAGCCCGTTGTGCGAGGGGAACGGCGCCGCCGTCGCCAGCTCGCCGTGGACGACGGCCGCCACCAGCAGCGCCGGCGCCGCGGTGCCCGCGCTGCCGGCCGACGGCGTCGACGGGGCGGCCAGCACCGCGGCGACGTCGCGCAGCCGGGCCGCCGACTCGGCGTCCCGGGGGCGGCCGACGCGGTCGGCCGGCAGCGAGCCGGACGACGCCAGCGCGTGCAGCCGGGCCAGCACCTGCAGCGGCGCCCGGCCCAGGGTCGGCACCAGCGCGAGCAGGCCGGTGGAGACCCGGACGGCGTCCGCGGCGATCTCGTCGCCCTCCCCCGCCCGCACCTCGTCGAGCCCGGACGACGACCCCTCGAGCACCGCGCTGGCGTGCGCGCCACGCAGCAGCGACTCCGCCGTCGTCTCGGGCGTCGTGCGCCGCAGGCCGCGGTCGCGCAGCAACGCGTCGATGCCGTCGCGGGTGGCGGCGAAGGCCGAGGGCACGCCCTCGAGGTCGACGAGCCGGGCGAGCGGGTCGGCGTCTGGCACGCGACGAGGCTAGGGCCTGTCACTGGCCGCGCGGCGCCCACCCGGCGTCCGCGCGGAGCCGTAGCATCGGCCACGATGAGCGAGCACGAGCGCCGCGCCCGCAGCTTCGGCGGCGTGGCCGAGGCCTACGACCGGGGGCGGCCGACCTACCCCGACGACGCCGTGCGCTGGCTCGTGGGCGAGCAGCCGGCCACCGTGCTCGAGCTCGGCGCCGGCACCGGCAAGCTCACCGAGCGGCTCGTGGCGCTCGGGCACGACGTCCACGCCACCGAGCCCGACGAGGCGATGCTGGCCGTGCTGCGGCGCCGGCTGCCCGGCGTCCGCGCCTCGGCCGCGGGCGCGGAGCAGATCCCCGCCGCCGACGCGTCGGTCGACGTCGTCGTCGGCGCGCAGTGCTTCCACTGGTTCGACCACGCCGTCGCGCTGCCCGAGATCGCGCGCGTGCTGCGGCCGGGCGGCCACCTGGCGCTGGTGTGGAACCAGCGCGACGAGCGCATCCCGTGGGTGCGCAAGCTGGGCCGCATCATCGGCAGCCAGGACAACACCGACTCCACGCCCGCCCTCGAGGCCAGCGAGGAGTTCCTCGACGTCGACACCGCCGCGTTCGCGCACTGGCAGACCGTCGACCGCCGCTCCATCCAGGACCTCGCCCGCTCGCGCTCCAACCTCGCCGTGCTCGACGACGAGGCCCGCGACGAGCGCCTCGCCGAGCTGCTGGCGCTCTACGACGACTACGGCCGCGGCATGGACGGCATGCAGCTGCCCTACGCGGCGCAGTGCTTCCGTGCCGAGGTCGCGCCGCGCAGGCAGCCGGAGCCCGAGCCCGAGCCGGTCCCCGAGCCCGAGCCCACCGTGGCGATGGAGCGCGAGCTCGACGACTCCGCCGACCGGCTGCCCCGCGTGGCCGCCGGCCTCGAGGACACCGGCACCCTGCTCATCGACTTTCGCTGAGCCCGCCGGGGCGTCATACGGGTCGGTGCCCCCAGCGGCCGTTGCGGATGACGTCCCCGGTCGAGCGGGGCGTCATACGAGCCGGCGGCTCGGGCGACCCACACGTATGACGCCCCGGCCTCACGCCTCGCAGGTGGCGCGCCGCTCGGCCTCGCAGCGGTCACGGCCGGCGCGGCCCTCGGCGAGGTCGCGGCCGGGCCCGCCGAGCAGCACGTCGGGCGAGTAGGAGCCGTAGAGCCGGTCGTCGCCGGCGCCGCCGTCCGCGCGGAAGCGGTCGCCGTCCGGGCAGGACGTCGGGCGGAAGAACAGCGGACGCGTCGCCTCCTCGACGACGGTGCCCTGCCGGACGACGTCAGCCCCGCCGAGCCCGCGCACGGTGCCGCACAGGCTCTGCAGCCGGTTGGCCCGGCGGTCGCCGACCAGCACGCTGCCGCCGCGGCGCACCGCGGCGTCCTCGATGCCGTAGAGCCTGACGACGGCCCGCGCGTCCTGCAGGCGGGCCAGGCGCCCGCGGGACAGGTCGAGCGACATCGCCGGCGCGCGGCGTCCGCCCTCGAGGACGACGACCCGGTCGCGGCCGCTCGCGCCGACCAGCGCACCCGTCGTGCCCTGGGCGAGCGTGAGGGCCAGCTCGTCGTCGCCGCCGCGAGCGTCGACGTCGACGTCGGAGGCGCTCGTCTCGAGGCGCTCGGAGACGACCGAGCCGGTGAAGGTCAGCGCGAGCCCGCCGACCGCGTGGAAGGGCCGGTCGTCGGTGCGGTAGGCCTCGAACCCCGCCCAGCCGTCGAGCTGCACCTCGCCGGCCCGCGTGATGCGCCGGTGGGGCACATCGATGTCGAGCACGGTCGGGCCGTCGTCCAGCCGCGTGTGCATGAGCCGCAGCTCGTCGTCGCCCGGGCCGGCGACCATCGAGCCGGCGGCGTCGAGCCCGCCCGGCTGCAGCGTGACGCGGTCGTCGCCGTCGCCGGTGTCGACCACGGCGGTGTCGGGCGGGCCGGTGCGCGCGCCGACGGTCACCTCGTCGGGGCCGCCGCCGGTCACGACCGTGTCGTCGCCGCCCCCGCCGTCGACGACGTCCGCGCCCGCACCGCTGGTGAGGGTGTCGTCGCCCGTGCCGAGGTCGATCTCGGCGTCGCTGTAGCCGGCGGCGTCCATCGTGACGGTGTCGTCGCCCGCCCCGGCCGAGAGCCGGTAGTAGGTGCCGGTGGTCAGGCAGACGCGGTCGGCGCCACCGCGGGCGTCGACCACCTTGCTGCCGTTGCTGACGATGACGTCGGGGCCGGGCGTGCCGACGGTCGGCTCGGCGGGGTCGCCGACGATCGTGGCCGGCCGCCCCTGGCAGGTGACCTCGGCCGTCGCCGGCGCGGCCGGGAGGGCGGCGACGGCCGACAGCAGGAGGGGCAGCGGGACGAGAGAGCGGACGCGCATGCCCTCACAACGGGGACGACGGCTCCGGCGTTGACACGCGGGCTCAGTCGGACGGCGCCCCGGGCCGCGGCACCCAGCCGTCGTCGGCCGCGGCGGCGAGCAGCGCGTCGGTGGTGACGCCCGGGTCGACCCGCTCCCCGCCCGGGGTGCAGCCGCAGACGGTGAGCGTGACCGCCCAGCCGTCGGGACGCAGCACGGTCGCGGCGAGCACGGGGGCATCGGGGTCGGCGCCGCGCACGTCGGCCACCGGCGCGACCCGGGCGACCGGGTCGAGGACCGCGTCGCCGGCGGCCGTCTCGTCGACCCGGCCGACGCCGCCGTCGTCCAGGCCGCGGCAGGAGCCGCCGAGCGCCTCGCACGCCGACGTCGCGTCGCCCCGGTAGCGCTCGACCGCGACGCCGCCGATCCGCGGGGGCGCGTCGGCGCCGTCCGGCCACCACCGCAGGCTCAGGTGCACCCGTTGGCGGGGCGTGGCCCGGTAGCTGACGTCGACCGGGTAGGCCCGTCCGCCGAGCACCTCGGCGAAGAAGGCGGCCGGACGGCGGGCGTCGACCGGCGGCGGGTCGGAGGCCCGGTCGGACGGCGCCGTCCCGTCGCGGTCGTCCGCACGCAGCGCCACCACGGTCACCGGCACGGCGACGGCGACCGCCACCGCGGCGGCCGCGGCTCCCGCGGCGAGTCGGCGGCGCCGGTGGCGTCGGCCGACCTCGGCGCGGACGACGGCGGGTGCGTCGGCGCGGGGCCGCACCGTGGCGGTGGCGGCGCGCACCCGCTCGCCCAGCAGGCGCTCGAGGTCGTCGTCGTGGTCAGGCACGGGGGCGCACCTCCTCCTCGGCGTCGGTGTCGGCCGCGGCGAGCAGGTCGCGCAGCCGCGCCAGGCCTCGCCGCAGGTGGGTGCGAGCGGTGGGCGCCGAGCAGCCCAGCCGCTCGGCGATGGCGGCGTGGTCGAGGTCCTCGACGGTGCGCAGGACGACGGCGGCCCGCTGCCGGGCCGGCAGCACGGCGAGCGCGGCCACGAGGGCGGGGTCGATCGGCGCGTCGAGCTCGACGGGGCGGTCGGCGACGACGGCGCGGTCGGACGGCGTCTCGCGGCGCCGCCGGCGGTGGCGGTCGACGTCCAGGCGCACGAGCACGGTCTGCGCGTAGCCGCCGGGGTTCTGGTCGTGCAGCCGGCGCCAGCGGACGCCGACCCGCACGAGCGACTCCTGCACGAGGTCCCACGCGTCGTGGGGGTTGCCCGTGAGGCCGTAGGCGACGCGCAGCAGCCGCGGCGTCTCGACGGCGACGAACGCCTCGAAGCCGTCGCCGTCGTCCACCCGGCCATGGTGCACGCCCCCGGCCCCCTCCGCACGCCGCACTAGACTCCCGGGGTCCGCCGGCGGCACGCCGCCGCGGGCTCGGAGGGGTGCCGGAGTGGCCGATCGGAACCGCCTTGAAAGCGGTCGCTGGCAGAGATGTCAGCCGCGGGTTCGAATCCCGCCCCCTCTGCTGCGGCAGGAGTCACCGGATCACCGGTGACTCCTGACGTTCTCAGCCGAGGCTTCGGCCGAGAAGGTCAGGAGCCGGCCGAGAAGGGTCAGGCGAGGACGACCAGGACGTCGCCCTCCTGGACGACGTCGCCGGGGGCCACCTTGACGGCGGTGACGGTGCCGGCGTGCTCGGAGATGACGGGGATCTCCATCTTCATCGACTCCAGCAGCGCGACCTCGTCGCCGACCGCGACGGCCGTGCCGGGCTCGACGGCGACCTCGAGCACGTTCGCCACCATCTCGGCGAGGATCTCGACGGTCTGGGCGCGCGGCATGCCCGGCACGCTAGCCGCTACCCCGCGGTAGCGACGAACGCGCGTCGCGCCGCGGGCCTCAGAGCAGCGCCTGGCCGCGTGCCGGCTCGGGGCGCAGCGCCGCGGCCTGCTCGTCGCGACGGCTGCGTCGTCCGCGGGCGCGGCCGCCGGAGGCCCGGGAGCCGGTGAGCAGCTGGTCGAGCCGGACGACGACGTAGCCCAGCACCAGCCCGACGACGAGGCCGTAGAGCACCGACAGCGCGCTCTCGGTGCGCTCGATGGCCGGGTTGACCAGCGAGTTGGCGACCGCCGAGGTGGCCGCCGCACCGAACGCGCACACCCACCAGCCCTGCCGCCGCCGCGCCCGCATGTGGACGCCGTACGCGAGCGCCGGGACGCCGAGCACCGAGATGATCGGGCGGGGGAAGGCGCCGAGGTGCTCGCGGCACCACCGCACCGCGTCGAGCAGGTCGGTGACGAGGTCGGGGGGTCCGTAGCGCCGCAGCAGCTCGGCGTAGAGCAGCGTGCCGGCGAGCAGCAGGCCCCCGACGACCACGATGACGAACCCGCGGCGTCCGAGCCCGTGCAGGCCGGCGCCGAGGCGGTAGACCACGACGAAGCTGGCCGCCAGCGCGAGCCCGAAGGTGGCGTACTCGAACCGGGTCACGGTGATGGTCGGCTCGAAGCCGATGGTGGCCAGCGCACCGCCGGCGCCGATCAGCACCGCCACCACGCACTCGCGCACCGCCCGCGGGTACGACGCCGCGGGCACGGTGGCCATCACCCCCAGCACGGCCGCGACGACGCAGGTCATCACCGACGCGCCGGTGCGCAGCCGGTCGTCGTCGATGACGAGCACGGCGACGCCGATCAGCACCGCCAGGGCGCCGAAGACCACCGGCCGGCCGCCGGTGCGGGCGGCCAGCGCCCACGAGTAGGCGCCGGCGACGGCGACCGCACCGGCCCCGCCGAGCCAGTCGGGCCCGACCGGCACCATCGCGCAGACCAGCGCCGCGACGCCGCCAGCCACGACCAGCAGCCAGGCGAGCAGCGGCAGGCGCGACTCGGAGAGGGAGTCGACGCGACGGCGCAGGGCTGCGAACACGTCGAGGCAGGTTACAGACGCCGGTTGCGCAGCGAGGGGTTGGTGCGGCGCGCCTCGTCGAGGACGGCCCGTCGCAGCAAGCCCGCGACCACCTCCGGACCCTCCCCGGCCTCGACGACCACGTCGCCCAGCGGGTCGATGATCGTGGAGTGGCCGGTGTAGCGCGGGCCGGGCTGGCCGGTGGCCACGACGTAGACGGTGTTCTCGATCGCGCGGGCCCGCAGCAGGGTGCGCCAGTGGTCGACCTTGCGCGGCCCGGCCACCCACGCCGCCGGGACGACGAGCACCTCGGCCCCGGCGTCGACCAGCAGCCGGGCGAGCTCGGGGAACCGCAGGTCGTAGCAGGTCATCAGGCCCAGCTGCCACCCGCCGACGGTGACCACCACCGGGCCGGGCTCGCCCGCGCTGAGCGCGTCGGACTCGCGGTAGCCGAAGGAGTCGTAGAGGTGGATCTTGCGGTAGGACGCCGACGCCGCGCCCCGCACCACCAGCGTGTTGAACGGCCGCGCCGGGTCGGTGCTGCGCTCGAACATGCCGGCCACCACCGTGGTGCCGTGCGCGTCGGCCACCCGGGCCACCTCGCTCGCGAACGGGCCGGTCACCGACTCCGCGAACGCGCTCACGTCGCTGCCGGCCTCGCCGAAGTCGCGGGCGAACGCCTCGGGCCACACCACGAGGTCGGCCGGCTCGCGCTCGCCCGCCGGCGGGGTCAGCTCGGCCAGCCGGGCGCGGTTGGCCGCGGGGTCGAGCGTGGACGCCTCCTGGACGAGGGTCACGCGCAGCACGGAGCCATCCATCCCCCCAGCCTGCCACCATGGCGGCATGCCACTCGAGGCGTTCGGGGCCGTCGTCCTCGCCGGCGGGCGGGCGAGCCGGCTGGGCGGGTTCGACAAGGCGACGGTCGAGGTCGGTGGCCGCACGCTGCTCGCCACCGCGCTGGACGCCGTCCTCGACGCCGGCGAGGTCGTCGTGGTCGGCGACCAGGTGCCCACCGAGCGCCCGGTCACCTTCGTGCGCGAGGACCCGCGGCACGGCGGGCCGGTCGCGGCCCTGCTCACCGGCTGCGACGCGCTGCTGCGCCGTCCGCGCACCGTCGTCGTCCTCGCCGTCGACATGCCCCGCGTCACCGCCCGCACCGTGCGCCGGCTGCAGGAGGCCGCGGACGGCACGGACGGCGCGGTCCTGGTGGGCCCCGACGGACGCCGCCAGCTCGCCCTCGTGCTCGACCGCGAGCGGCTCGAGGCGGTGCGTCCCGACCACGAGGGGCAGCACGGGTACGCCGTCCACCGGCTGCTGGCCGGGCTGCGGCTGACCGAGGTGCCGGCCGAGGACGAGGAGCACCGCGACGTCGACACCTTCGCCGACCTGCGCGACCTCGCCGACTGACCGCCGCGGCGCCCGACCGAGGGTTGCGGCAGACCGGGTCGCTCGCCACGCTGGGCGGGTGAACCTCCACGACTGGATCGACGAGCTGTGCGACGTCCTCGATCTCGAGACCGAGGTCGACGAGGGACTGCTGAACGACCTGGCCGAGGTCGCCCACGACGACGTCGGCCCCCGCGCGAGCGCGGTGACGGCCTACCTGGTCGGGTTCGCCGCCGGGGCCGCGGACGCCGACCCGGCCGCGGTCGAGCGGCTCGCCGCGAAGGCGCAGCGCCTCGCCGAGAGCTGGGACCGGCCGGCCGGAGCGCGCGATCCCGACGACGTCGACGACGACGTCCCCGACGACGAGGAGGTCGACCACACCCTCGACGCCGACGAGGAGGAGGAGTGAGGGCGGTCGTCGCCGAGGGCACCGGCGGGCCGGAGGTGCTCTCGGTGCGCGAGGTGCCGGACGTCGAGCCCGGCCCCGGCGAGGTGGCGATCGAGGTCGTGGCGACGGCGGTCAACCGCGCCGACACCCTGCAGCGGCGCGGCCACTACCCGCCCCCGCCGGGCGCCAGCGAGACCATCGGCCTGGAGTGCAGCGGCACGGTGGCCGCACTCGGCGACGGCGTCGAGGGCTGGGACGTCGGCGACGAGGTCTGCGCGCTGCTCGCCGGCGGCGGCTACGCCTCGCGCGTGGTGGTGCCGGCCGGACAGGTGATGCCGGTGCCCGACGGCATCGACCTGGTCACCGCCGGCGCGCTGCCCGAGGTGGCGTGCACGGTGTGGTCGAACGTGTTCATGGTCGCCGGGCTCAAGCCCGACGAGACGTTCCTGGTGCACGGCGGCGCCGGCGGCATCGGCGTCATGGCGATCCAGCTGGCCCGGGCGCTCGGCTCGCGGGTCTTCACGACCTGCGGCACGCCGGAGAAGCAGGCGTTCTGCACCGACCTCGGCGCCGAGCTGGCCATCGACTACCACGAGGACGACTTCGTGGCGCGGGTCAAGGAGGCCACCGACGGGGCCGGCGTCGACGTCGTCCTCGACAACATGGGCGCCTCCTACCTCGGCCGCAACGTCGACGCCCTCGCCACCGAGGGCCGCCTCGTCGTCATCGGCATGCAGGGCGGGTCGAAGGGCGAGCTCGACCTCGGCGCCCTGCTGCGCAAGCGCGGGGCCGTCGTCGCGACGTCGCTGCGCAGCCGGCCCGTGGCCGACAGGGCCGCCATCTGTGCCTCGGTGGTCGAGCACGTGTGGCCGCTGCTGGCCGACGGCACGGTGCGCGCGATCGTCGAGCGCACGCTGCCGCTGGACGACGTCCGGAAGGCTCACGAGCTGATGGAGGCCGGCTCGCACACCGGCAAGATCGTCCTCACCCCGTGATGCGGTGTCCCGGTCGGTGCCCCTGGCTAGGTTGGAGGCATGACCGAGGAGCAGCAGGCGGCGTCCGACGGTGACCAGCAGGAGCAGGCCCCGTCGGGTCAGCCCGAGCAGCAGGTCGTGATCATCGGGCCCGACGGCAAGGCCATCGGTGCCGTCCCGGCGTCCGCGCTGGCCCCCGAGGGCGGCGACGACGAGGGCGAGACCGAGGGCCGCGACCTCACCGACCTCGTCGAGCAGCCGGCGAAGGTGATGCGCATCGGCAGCATGATCCGCCAGCTGCTCGAGGAGGTGAAGGCGGCGCCGCTCGACGAGGCCAGCCGCGCCCGCCTCAAGGAGATCCACGCCTCCTCCATCAAGGAGCTCGAGCAGGGCCTCGCCCCCGAGCTCGTCGAAGAGCTCGAGCGCATCACGCTGCCGTTCGCCGAGGGCGTGACGCCGTCCGAGGGCGAGCTGCGCATCGCCCAGGCACAGCTGGTCGGCTGGCTCGAGGGCCTCTTCCACGGCATCCAGACCGCGATCTACGCCCAGCAGATGGCGGCGCGGGCGCAGTTCGAGCAGATCCGCCGCGGGCTGCCGGCCGGTCTGTCGATGCAGCAGGTGCCCGGTCAGCCGGGTCAGCCCGGCCCCGGTCAGCCGGGTGGCCCCGGTCAGCCGGGCGGGGACGACGACCGCTCCGGCGGCTCGGGCGGGATGTACCTCTAGCCGGTCGGCCTGGCCGGCTGGTCGGCCGGTCGGTCAGCCGGTCAGCGCGTGCGGCCGAGGCGCCGCGCGAGCAGCAGCCCCAGCACGCCCACGATCACCAGGGCGAGGCCGGGGGCGGCCGGGCGGCCGAACGGCGTCCGGGCGGCGGCGGCGTCGCACTCGGGGCTGCCGACGTCGCGCACCGTGGCGTCGCTGTCCTCGCACCGGTAGGTGACGTCGTCGAAGCTCGGCTCGGCCGGCGGCTGCGGGACGCCGGGGGGGCGGCCGGCGCCGTACTCGTCCTCGAGCTCGCGCTCGACGGTCTCGGAGGCCACCTGCACCTGGCTGCAGCCGACGACGACGTAGACGCCGGTCTCGGCGTCGAAGCGGGTGGTGAAGACGCGCGGTGCGCGGTCGGAGACCGGCTCGGTCTGCTCGGTGGTCTGCGGGGTGCTGGGCGTGGTCGGCGTGCTCGGGGTGGTGGGGGTGGTGGGGGCGCCCGGCGTGCTGGGCGTGCTGGGCGTCGGCGTGCCGGGGGTGGGGTCGTCGGTCGAGGACCCGCCCACGCTGCCGGCGTCGTTGGCACAGCCGAGGAGGTCGGCCCGGGAGCGGACCTTGACCCGCTGGGTGGGCACGTCGACGTCGCCGTAGACCTGGTCGACCTCGACGCGGTAGATGCGGATGGTGCGCTCCGGCGAGGCGCCGAAGACCAGCGGGGTGCCGACGAAGGTGCCGACGAAGACCGCCTGGGCCTCCTCGGCCACGCCGCCGACCTCGGTCTCGTCGGCCTGCGCGGGCGCCGTCAGGCCGCCGACGGGCAGGGCCAGCAGCGCCACCACCGCCGCGACGAGCACGGCGAGCAGGGCGCGCGGCAGGCGCTGGGGTCGGGGCACACGGTTCATCACAACAGATCGTCCCGCACCCGGCCAGGCCGTAGCCACTCCCCGCCGTCCCGACCCGGCGTGCCGGACCGGTGGGCGGTGAGCCAGTGACCGTTCCGCCACCGGACTCGGTGACCAAGCCACCGCCACCCCGACCCGACCCCACCCAGCGGTGAGCCAGTCACCGATCCGCCACCGGTTTCGGTAACCAAGCCACCGCCACCCCGACCCGACCCCACCCAGCGGTGAGCCAGTGGCCGTTCCGCCACCGGATTCGGTAACCCACCCACCGCCGTCCCGACCCGACCCCACCCAGCGGTGAGCCAGTGACCGTTCCGCCACCGGATTCGGTAACCCACCCACCGCCGTCCCGGCCGGCGACGGCGTCACCGCTCCGTCGGCAGCCCCCGGCCCGCCAGCAGGGCGGCGAGGGTGCGGGCGACGCCGTCGTCGTCGTTGGCGGGGACGACGTGGTCGGCGGCCGTGCGCACCGCCGGGTCGGCGTTCGCCACCGCGCACGAGGTGCCGGCCCACGCCAGCATCGTGAGGTCGTTGGGCTGGTCGCCGAAGGCGACCACGTCGGCGGCGTCGACGCCGAGCCGCGCGGCCACCCGGGCCAGGCCCGCCGCCTTGGTGACGCCCGGTGCGCTGACCTCCACGAGCCCGGGGCCCGACCAGGTGGCGACGGCACGCGCGCCCACCGCCGCGGTGACGGCCGCGCGCACCCGGACGTCGTCCGCGCCCGGGCAGCGCACCATCAGCTTGAGGGCGGGCTCGACCCACAGCTCGGCGAGCGGCCCGACCGGGCTGCCCGGCGGGATCTCGTTGGGCTCCACGAACCGGGGGTCGCGCACCAGCCCCGAGACGCACTCGAGCGCGAACGCCGCGTCGGGCAGCGCCGCCGCGACGGCGTCCACCAGCGGCAGCCCGACGTCGGGCGCGATGCCCCGCGTCTCGAGCACCCGCCGCTCGGCGACGTCGAACAGCAGCGCGCCGTTGCTCACCAGGGCCAGCCCGTGGCGCCCGACGAACCGCCACAGGTGCTCCATCCAGCGCAGCGGCCGCGCGGTGACGAAGACCAGCGGCACCCCGGCCTCCTCGACGGCGGCCAGCACCCCCTCGGTCTCCACGCTCACGGTACCGTCGGAGCGCAGCAGCGTGCCGTCGAGGTCGGTCGCGACCAGGCGCGCCCTCATCGGACGACGGCGGGCCGGGCCATCACGAGGTGGCCGTCGTCGTCGCTGCCACGCAGCTCGGTGAACCCGGCCTTCGCCAGCACCCGCAGGCTGGCCCGGTTCTCGGGTCGGGCGGCGCCGCGCACCCGCAGCCCCAGCGCCTCGAGCGCCGTAGCGTAGCCCAGCAGCGCCTCGGTGGCCACGCCGCGCCCGCGCGCGTCGGGCACCAGCCCGAAGCCGACCTCGAGCTCGGGGCCCGCCACCTCGGGCGGTGCGTGGCAGGTGACGGTGCCGACCGCCAGCCGGTCGAGGACGACGTGCCGCGGCCCGAACGTGTTGGTCCCGGTGCGCACCGTCTCGGCCGCAGCGACGTCGTCCGGTCGCGGGTACTGCGGGTGCCACCGCACGTCGCGGCGTCCCTCGCGCATGGCGGCGGCGTCGTCGAGGGTGACGAGGATCAGCCGCAGCCGACCGGTCTCGATCAGCGCCGGCAGCGCGTCGAGGTCCGGGAGGTCCACGGCCTCAGAACCACCGCTCCAGCTCGACGGCGACCCCGTCGTCGTGGACGGTCTCGGTGACGTCGTCGGCGGCCTCGCGCACCACCTCGACCGCCTGGCCCATGGCGACGCCGCGCCCGGCCCACCGCAGCATCTCGATGTCGTTGCGGCCGTCGCCGATGGCCAGCACGTCGGACGACGTCAGCCCCAGCTCACGGCACACGTGCTCGAGCCCGGAGGCCTTGCTGACGCCGACCGGGGTGAGGTCGAGCCACGCCGTCCAGCCGACGACGTAGTCGGTGCCGTGCAGGCCGAGGTCGGCGGCGAGCGCGACGAAGTCCTCGGCGGTGGCGTCGGGGTCACGGATGATGACGCGGCTGACCGGCCGCGAGACGAGGTCGTCGACCTCGGCGAGGCTCATCTCGCCCGACAGCTCGCCGTCGGGGAACGGCGAGCTGACCCGGTAGCCGCGGCCGCGGTCCTCGATGGCCACGATGGCGCCGGGCCGCTGCTGGAGGACGGCGCGCACGGCCGGGCCGGCGTCGAAGGTCTCCTCGTGCACCACCTCGAGCTCGTGGCCCGGGTCGTAGCGGAAGATCACCGCACCGTTCGAAGCCACCACCCACAGCCGCTCACCGCCGCCCGGCGGCAGGCCGAACAGCTCGAGCAGGTCGGCGATCGCGGTCATGCCGTGCGGCGAACGACCCGAGGCGAGGACGACGTGCGTGCCGGCGTCGAGCGCGCGGTGGACGGCGGCGTGCACCCGCGGCGTGATGGTCTCGTAGGTCGTGCCGGCGCCGTCGACCCAGGCGAGCAGGGTGCCGTCGATGTCGAGGGCGACCAGGCCCGGCGTCCAGTCGCCCGGCTCGGGGGTGCTCACGCGATCGGCTTCAGGACCTCGAGCCCGCCGAGGTAGGGCCGCAGCGCCTGCGGGACGCGCACCGACCCGTCCTCCTGCTGGTGGGTCTCGAGCAGGGCGATGAGCGGGCGGTTGGTGGAGCACAGGGTGCCGTTGAGCGTGGCCACGGGCACGTTGCGGCCCTCACCGCCCGCGCTGCCGGCGCTGCCGGCGGTGCGGATGTCGAGACGGCGGGCCTGGAAGTCGGTGCAGTTCGAGGTCGAGGTGAGCTCGCGGAAGCGGCCCTGCGAGGCGATCCAGGCCTCGCAGTCGAACTTGCGCTGCGCCGACGTGCCGAGGTCGCCGGCGGCGACGTCGATGACGCGGTAGTGCAGCTCGAGGTCGTCCATGAACTCCTTCTCCCACGCCAGCAGCCGCTGGTGCTCGGCGTAGGACTCCTCGACGGTCGTGTAGACGAACATCTCGACCTTGTCGAACCAGTGCACCCGGAAGATGCCCTTGGTGTCCTTGCCGTGGCTGCCGGCCTCCTTGCGGAAGCACGGGCTGAAGGCGGCGTAGCGCATCGGCAGCGCCGCGCCGTCGAGGATCTCGTCGGCGTGCATCGCCGCCATCGGCACCTCGGAGGTGCCGACGAGGTAGAGGTCCTGGCCCTCGATCTTGTAGACGTCGTCGGCGGCCTGGTCGAGGAAGCCGGTGCCGGCCATCGCGTGCGGGCGCACCAGCGAGGGGGCGATGGCCTCGGTGAAGCCGTTGGCCGCGGCCCGGTCGAAGGCGAGGTTGACGAGCGCGCGCGCCAGCCGGGCGCCGACGCCGGTGAGGAAGTAGAAGCGCGAGCCCGAGACCTTCACGCCGCGCTCGATGTCGATGGCGCCGAGCAGGCGGCCGAGCTCGACGTGGTCGCGCGGCTCGAAGTCGAACTCGGGCCGGGTGCCCACGGTCTCGAGGACGACGTAGTCGTCCTCCCCGCCCGCGGGCGACTCCTCGGCGGCGAGGTTGGGGATCGAGCCGAGCGCGGCGGTCCAGGCCTCCTCGGCGGCGACGCGGTCGGCCTCGGCCTCCTTGACGCCGGCGGCGAGCGCCTTGGTGCGCGCCAGCAGCTGCTGCTTCTCCTCGCCCGAGGCCTTCGCGACCTGGGAGCCGAGCTGCTTCTGCTCCGCGCGCCGCGACTCGAAGGCGCTGATCGCCTCACGGCGGGCGGCGTCGGCCGCGAGGGCGCGGTCGACGACGTCGTCCGACAGGCCGCGCTTGGCCTGGGCGGCGCGGACGCGGTCGGGGTCGTCCCTCAGGACACGCGGGTCGATCACCTCGCCAGGCTAGTCGTCGCCGCCGGTGCGGCTCGACCCGGTTGCGGCCGCCATACTGGCTCCGCTCCGGCGGCACGCGCCGCCCCCCACCCGCGAAGAGGACCCCGTGCTCGACCGACCGCGCACCGTGCCGCTGGCGTGGGCCGCCGGCTGCCTGGTGCTGCTGGCCCTCCTGGCGGTCGCCGTGGCCACCGACGCCGCGTGGCTGGTCTCGATCGACGACCGCGGCCGCTCGGCCGGGGCCTGGGCGGTCGACGACGCCGGCGTGCAGTCGGCGCTGCGGATCGTCGAGGACGCCTTCGGCACCATCGCGATGACCCTCTACGTGGTCGTGCTGTGCCTCGCGCTGTTCCTCAAGGGCCACGTGCGGGCGGCCGAGTACGCCGGCGGCGTGGCGATCGTGACGGCGGTGCTCACCACCGTGATGAAGGCCGCGATCGGCCGCGCCCGCCCCGACTGGCAGCACCCCGAGGACTTCCTCGACAACCAGGCCTTCCCCTCCGGCCACGCCTCCTCGATCGCGGCGTTCGGCACGGTCGTGATCGTGCTGGCGGTGATGCTGGTGCGCCGCGCGGTCGTGCGCCGGCTGATCGGCGTCGGGGCCGTGCTGCTGGTCGTGCTCGTCGGCCTCGACCGCATCCTGCTCGGCCGCCACTACCCCAGCGACGTCGCGGCCGGCGTCCTGCTCGGCGCGGGCATCGGCCTGCTGGCGCTGTCGGTCTTCAGCCCGCTGCCGCGCAGCCACGCCCTCAAGGTCGAGCCGCTGCCCGAGGCCGTGCCGTCGGCGAAGCGGCTCGCCGTCGTCCTCAACCCGATCAAGGTCGAGGACGTCGAGGCGTTCATGACGACGGTGACCTCCATGGCGCGCGCCGCCGGGTGGCGCGACCCCACCTGGCACCTGACCACCGTCGAGGACTCCGGCACCGGGCAGGCCGAGGCGGCGTCCGTGGCGGGCGCCGACCTGGTCATCGTGTGCGGAGGCGACGGCACCGTGCGCGAGGTGTGCGCCGAGCTGGCCGGCACCGGCATCCCGGTCGGCATCGTGCCCGCCGGCACCGGCAACCTGCTGGCCCGCAACCTCGACATCCCGCTCTACATCCGCGCCGCCATCGACATCGCCCTCACCGGCCAGGACCGCGCCATCGACATGGTCGCCGTGCGCGGCGACCGCGGCCCGACCGGTGGCGACGACCACGCCGAGGAGCAGCACGACGCCGACGGCGACGGCGTCCTCACCGAGGACGACGAGTTCTCCAGCCACTTCATGGTGATGGCCGGCATGGGCTTCGACGCCGCGATTATGGAGGGCGTCAACGAGGACATCAAGCGCCGCGTCGGCTGGCTCGCCTACGTGCTGTCGGCGCTGAAGTCGCTGATGTACCCCGCCACCCGCGTCGAGCTCTCCGTCGACGGCGGCCCCTGGACCCGCCACCGCGCCCGCACCATCGTGGTCGGCAACGTCGGCTACCTGCAGGCCGGCATGCCGCTGCTGCCCGACGCCGCCATCGACGACGGCGTCCTCGACGTCGTGCTGCTCTACCCGCGCCGGTTCCTGTCGTGGATCCCGCTCGCCGTGCGCGTGCTCGCCCGGCGTCGCCGCACCGACGAGACCGTCAACCGCATGACGGGCCGCACCGTCTCCATCCGCGCCGCCGCCGAGACCCCCCGCCAGCTCGACGGCGACTCCATCGGCCCCGGCCGCGAGCTGCACATGGAATGCATCCACGGCCGGTTGCTGGTGCGCGTGCCGCGCTGAGTCGGTGGGTCGGGCCGCCGGCGGCAGGAGTCACCGGTGATCCGGTGACTCCTGACGTTCTCAGCCGAAGCAACGGCCGAGAACATCAGGGGCCGGCCGAGAAGGCTGGACGTCGCGACCCGGCACGCCGCTGGGCTCAGGCCACCCGGTAGGTGCGCTGTCCGAAACCGTGCACCCGGCCGACGATGACCGCGCCGGCGTCCACGTCGACGTCGATGCCGCCGACCCGCGAGTCGAGCGACGGCACGACGACGTCCTCCGCCAGCCCGAGCCGCGGGGCGGACGACGGCACCAGACCCCCGCTGGCCGGTTGCAAGCGGACGGCAAGCGGCCCGGCGGAGGCTGCGGCCATGGCACAGAACCTGACCCGCACCCCGCGCCGCTCGCGAGCGACCCTCGCCCTGCTGGCCACCGTCGCGCTCGCACCCGGACTCGCGATGACCGCCACGCTCGGCTCGACCCCGGCCGCCGACGCCGCGCCCGCCCAGGCCCGCCCCAACCTCCGGGTCGCCTCGGTGGAGGCGCCGTCGTCGGTGGCGCAGGGTGGCACCCTCGTCACGACCGTCGTCGTCAGGAACACGGGCAAGGCCGCCGCGGGGACGTCGTCCGTGCGGGTCTCGCTGTCGACCGACAAGCGCGTCGGCACGGACCGGGCGCTGAGCCCGACCACGTCGATCCCCGGGCTGCGGGCCGGCGCCGCCGCGAGCGGTCGGGCGCGGGCCACGGTGCCGCTGAGCACGACCCCCGGCCGCTACCACGTCGTCGTCTGCGCCCACGCCACGAAGCGCGTCCGCGAGAGCGACGAGGGCGACAACTGCACGGTCGGCCCGCAGGTCACCGTCACCCGGCGCGGCGGCGGAGGCACCGGCGGCGCCGGCCTGGCCCGCGGCTCGCTCACGTGGACCTTTGCCGACGAGATCACCGGAGACGACTGGGCCGGCCACGAAGACGAGTCGGGCAGCCTCGAGCTGGTGCTGAAGCGCCAGCCCGGCTCCTCGACGGACTGGACCAACGCCCCCGGCTCGCGGTTCGAGTCCAGCGGCGTGCACGACCTGACGTGGTTCCGCCACCGACCCGACGGCTGCGGCGACACCACCACCCACCGCACGAGCACGGCGTCCGGTGCGATGCTCCCCGACCGGGCCTTCGCGGTCGTCGACAAGGCGTCCGGTGATCTCTTCGTCAGCGCGGGCATCTCACACCCGGGCACCGCGATCCGCCACGTGGAGGCGAGGTGCGTGCAGACCTACGACGAGACCTACGACCTGCTGGGCGTGACGCCGCCGTGCACCCGCGACGGGCTCACCCCGGTCTACCGCCTCGAGCCGGTGCGCCGCGGCTCGCGCACCTACGAGATCGACTGCAGCTACTCGTGGACGAGCGAGGGACCCGACGGCCAGCACCACGTGCGGACGTCGACGGTCGAGGGGCGCATCACGCTGCCGGCGGCCTGAGCCTCACTCGGCGACCTCCGCCGCCTCCGCCGCCTCGACCGCCTCGAGCTCGGCCTCGGCCTCCTCGGCGGTCAGGTAGGTGATCAGCCAGGCCGCGAGCAGTGCGGTGGCGATGCCCACGGCGGCCACGCCGACGACCATCAGGGCGACGCCGACGAAGCGGCCCGTGGTGGTCACGGGGTAGACGTCGCCGTACCCGACGGTCGTCACGGTGCTCACGGCCCACCACAGCGCGTCGCCGATGCCGGTGATGGTGGCGCCGGGGGCGTCCTGCTCGGCGTCGAGGACGGCGAGCGCGCCGAGGCCGACGGCCGAGACCAGCACGGCGCCGACGTAGATGCCGACCCGGCCGGTCAGGTTGGCGCGGGCCGAGCGGTCGAGCAGCCGGGCGAGCGCGACGAGGCGCAGCAGCCGCAGGGGCCGCAGCATCGGCAGCGCCACGAGCGCGACGTCGTACCAGTGGTGCACCACGTAGTGGCGCCGACGCCGGGCCAGCGCGACACGCACCACGAAGTCGAGCAGGAACGCCGCCCAGACCGACCACGACAGCACGGCGAGCCCGTCGACGAGCGAGCCGTCGAGCCGCGGGTCGAGCACCGGCCACGCGTAGGCGACCAGGAACGCCACGGCCAGCAGCAGCAGCGGGACCTCGACGCGGCGCTCCCAGCGCTCGACGCGGTCCTCCACCGCTCGAGCCTAGGGCCGTGGACGCCGTCCGCCAGGCTTTACACGCACGCGGGTCTTGTCAAGAACACTTGACATCTCCTAGCCTCCTGTCAACCACCGACCGAGGAGGCCGTGTGCCCGAGCAGACCGAGCAGACCACCCCGATCAGGAACAGCACCGTGCCCGAGGGCTCCACCGAGGCCTGGCACGACGGCAAGCGCCACCTGTGGCTGATCGGCCTCGTCGTGCCGTCGCTCGCCTTCGTCGGCGGCGGCCTGTGGGCCCTCACGGATTGGGGCGTGTGGCTGTGGATCGGGCCGATCGTCATCCTCGCCGTGGTGCCGGCCATCGACCTCGTCGCCGGCCTCGACCGCACCAACCCGCCCGACGACGCCATCGAGGCGCTCGAGAAGGACCGCTACTACCGCTGGATCACCTACGCGTTCCTGCCGATCCAGTACGCCGGCTTCGTCGCCGCGATGTGGGCCATCGCCGACGGCTCGCCGTTCGGGCCGGGCGAGCTCGGCCTGGTCGACAAGATCGGGCTGGCCGTCTCGATCGGCTGCATCGGCGGCATCGGCATCAACACCGCCCACGAGCTCGGCCACAAGCGCGAGGCCAACGAGCGGTGGCTCTCCAAGATCGCGCTGGCACAGAGCTTCTACGGCCACTTCTACATCGAGCACAACCGCGGCCACCACGTGCGCGTCGCGACGCCCGAGGACCCCGCCTCGGCGCGGCTCGGCGAGAGCTTCTACCGGTTCTGGCCGCGCACCGTCGTGGGGTCCCTGCGCAGCGCCTGGCGGCTGGAGAAGCGGCGCTACGCCCGCAGGAAGACCCACCCCTTCCGGCTGGGCAACGACGTGCTCAACGCCTGGCTGATGTCGGCGGTGCTGTGGGGCGCCCTGGTCGCCTGGCTCGGCGTCGGGGTCCTGCCGTTCCTGGTGGTCCAGGCCGTCGTCGGCCTCTCGCTGCTCGAGGTCGTCAACTTCATGGAGCACTACGGGATGCTGCGCCAGAAGGTCGGCGTGGGCGAGCGGCAGCGCTACGAGCGGGTCGACCCCTCCCACTCGTGGAACTCCAACAACATCGCCACCAACGTGCTGCTCTACCACCTGCAGCGCCACAGCGACCACCACGCCAACCCCACCCGGCGCTACCAGACCCTGCGCGACTTCGCGGAGTCACCGGTGCTGCCCACCGGCTACGCCGGCATGATCGTGCTGGCGCTCTGCCCGCCGCTGTTCCGCCGTGTGATGGACCAGCGCGTCGTCGACCACTTCGGCGGCGACGTCACGCTCGCCAACGTGCAGCCCGGCCGGCTCGAGCACTACCTGCGCCGCTACCCGCGGCCCACGGCGGCGTCGTCCGACCACGACGCCCGCACCGCCGAGGCTGCGGGGGCTCCGGTCGTCGACGAGGTGCTCGCCGCGCGCTGCCCCGGCTGCGGCTACACCTACGAGGTCGCCGCGGGCAACGAGCTCGAGGGCTTCGCCGCCGGGACGGCGTGGGCCGACGTCCCCGACGACTGGTGCTGTCCCGACTGCGGCGTGCGCGAGAAGGTCGACTTCGTCGCCGTCGACCCCCACCGCGTCTGAGGGCGTCCGGGCCGGTGTGACCTCGGCCGGTAGCGTCCTGGAGGTGACCTCGACCGCCTCCACCCGCGAGCGGATCGTGGCCAGCGGCGCCCGGCTCACCGTCGACCTCGGCTGGGCGCACGTGACGATGGCCAAGGTGGCCGACGACGTCGGCGTCAGCCGGCAGACGGTCTACAACGAGGTCGGCACGAAGCCGGGGCTGGCCGAGGCGATGATCCTGCGCGAGCTCGACCGCTTCCTCGACGTCGTCACCGGCGCCTTCGACCGGCACCCCGACGACCTCGTCGCCGCCATCCGGTCCGCCGCGGAGGGCGTGCTCCAGCACGCGCGCGGCAACTCGCTGCTGCACGCGGTGGTCTCGGCGACCCACGGCGCCGACACCGAGCTGCTGCCGCTGCTGACCACGCACTCGACCGGGCTGCTGTCGGTCGCCAAGAGCGTCATCAGCGACCGGCTCGGGCCCTACGAGGTGACCCTCGGCCCGGCCCAGCTCGACGCCGCCATCGACATGGTGGTGCGGCTGGTGCTCAGCCACGTGATGCAGCCCAGCGGCGAGCCGGCCGCCACGGCGGTCGACATCGCCTGGGTCGCGGAACGCGTGCTGCGTCCCTGACGTCGAACCGATCGACCCCGCCGCTGGGTG
Organism: Nocardioides marinquilinus; assembly: GCF_039543705.1. Lineage (NCBI taxonomy): Bacteria > Bacillati > Actinomycetota > Actinomycetes > Propionibacteriales > Nocardioidaceae > Nocardioides > Nocardioides marinquilinus. The sequence continues at coordinate 164,388 of NZ_BAABKG010000001.1, read as the reverse complement.
CGGGGATCTACCCTCGACGCAGACGGGACCGGGAGGGACGATGCGAGTGCGGCGCGCCACGAGCGCGGCGGCGGTGACCGCCGTCCTGCTCGCTACCGCCTGCGGCGTGCAGGCCGGCTCCGACGACACCGGGGACGCCGGCGACACGAGTCCCGCCGGCGCCGACCGCTCCTCCGGGGCCGCCTCGTCCTCGCCCGACGGGTCCGGCACGCCCGCCACCCCGGGCCCGACCGAGGGGACGACGTCCGGCCAGGTCGTGCCGGCCGACTTCGCCGTCCCGGCGCCCGGGCCGCGCACCGAGCCCGTCGGCCTCGCCGACATCATGATCACCAGCGACGAGACGCTGAGCGACGACTTCGTGCAGCAGATCCGCGGCCTCGACGGCGTGCAGGCGGTCGCCACGATCTCGCTGGCCAACGTGGCGATGGAGAACAAGGTCTACAACGTCGCGGCCGTCGACGCGGCGTCCTACCGGCTGTTCACCGAGGCCCGCAGCGCCGACTTCCAGGAGCAGTGGGACCGCGTGGCCGGCGGCGAGGCCGCCGTCGACGAGGACCTCGCCAAGAAGATCCCCCTCGACGCCGACGGCAACGTTCGCCTCGGCGACGGACCGGCGTCCCTCGTGCACGTGGGCGCCTGGGCGCCGCAGGTCGAGCGCATCGACGTCGTGGTCAACGACAAGCGGGGCGAGGCGCTCGGCTTCGTGCCCGACAACGCCCTGCTCGTCTACACCGGCCAGGCCTCGCCCGAGTCGCTGCGCAAGCCGATCGACCGGCTCGTGGCCGGCACGCTGTCGATCCAGAACCTCGACGCCGTCGCCCGCTACGGCCTCGACGTGGACGCCGTGCAGTCGGTGCGGCCGATCGGCTCGTTCGCCGACGCCGTCGGCGTCTTCAACTACACCGACATCGGTGGGGGGCGCATCGCGCCCGACCCGGCGTGGGTGAGCAGCCACATCGTCACCGAGACCGTCCCGATCCTCGGCTCGGTCACCTGCAACAAGTACCTGATGCCGCAGCTGCGCGCCGCGCTCACCGAGGTCGTCTCGCTCGGGCTGGCCGACGAGATCAACCCCGGTGAGTACGCCGGCTGCTACTACCCGCGCTACATCGCGGGCAGCACGACGCTGTCGAACCACTCCTTCGGCCTGGCCCTCGACCTCAACGTGCCGGGCAACCAGCGCGGCACCGTCGGCGAGATGGACCGCGGCGTCGTGGCGATCTTCAAGCGCTGGGGCTTCGCCTGGGGCGGCGACTGGAACTACACCGACCCCATGCACTTCGAGCTCGACCGCATCGTCGCGCCGGGCTGAGCCCGCACCCTCGACGCGAACGGCCCCACGGACCCTGAGCCTGTCGAAGGGAATCCCACGCGAGCCTCCCCTCGACGGGCCGGTGGTCGACCGGTCTCAGCGCTGGCACATCGGCGTGCTGCCGGGCAGCCGGTGCCGGTTGTCGGCCACCAGCCGGTAGGCGACGTCGGCCAGCGGCCGCAGCGGCCGCGCGTAGAGCACGTGCCCGACCAGCCGCCACCCGCCGCGGCAGGTCTTGAGCGCCTCGGCGGCGGCCTCGGCCCCGCGACCGGCGACGCGGCCGTCGGCGTCGAGCCACCAGGCGGCCGAGGCGACGTCGTCCTCGGTGAGCCCGACGGCGTCGAGGTCGAGGGTCTGCGACGGCTGGATGGTGGCGCGGCCCCGGGCGGCGAGCCACTCGGCACTGCGGGTGCAGAAGCCGCAGTCGCCGTCGTAGACCAGGGTTCCGGTGCGGGTGGTCACGCCACCAGTCTCGCTCGCACCTGGTCGGCCACCATCGCCATCGTGGTGCTGGCCCGGGCCGGGTCCTCGGTCAGGAAGTAGTGGTCGGCGCCCGGCGTGACGTCGTGGACGACGTCCACCCCGGCCGCGCGCAGCCGCGCGGCGTAGCGGTCGCCGTCGGGACGCAGCGTGTCGCGCTCGGCGGTGAGCACGACCGCGGGCGGCAGCCCGGTCAGGTCGGGGGCGAGCAGCGGCGAGGCGTAGGGCTCGGCGCGGGTGGCGGGGTCGGGGAAGTAGACGCGGCGCACGAGGGCGCGCAGACCCGGCGAGATCATCCCGGCGCCGGCCGGCACGTCGGAGGCGAGGTCGAGGGCGGGGACGCCGAGCACCTGCAGCCGCGGCACGAACGAGCCGAGGTCGCGCGCCTGCAGGCAGACGGCGGCCGCCATCCCGCCGCCGCTGCTGAACCCGCCGACCGCGACCGGGGTGCCGCCGTCCTCGGCCGCGACGGCCGCGGCGACGTCGTGCGCCTGGTGCTGGGCCACCGGGTAGGTGACGTAGGGGCCGGTGCGGAAGTCGACGTTGACCACCCGCACGCCGGCGGTCGCCGCGACGTAGCGGCACCACCAGTCGTCCATCCCCGGGTGCCGCATCAGCCACGCCCCGCCGTGCAGGTGCACCAACGCCGGCCCGCCCTCGCCGTACTCGTACGACGTGACGCGCCTGTGCCGGGTGCGGTCGGTGCGCCGGCGCGGGCGCGGCAGGTCGCGCCCCGCGAACCGCAGGTCGTCGCCGTAGCGCACCGTGAACCGCGCCGTCGCGTGCATCACCGTCGCGGTCAGCCGGTCGGAGAGGCGCACGCCGGTGGTTCGGAGCCGACCCGCGGTCGGGCTGGCCACCGGAGGACGGCGGTCTCGAGGCTCGTCGCCAGGGCTCCTCGCACCTCGACCATCGTCGGGTCCATCGCGAACCCGCCCCACGGACCCTGAGCCTGTCGAAGGGCACCCCGCACGAACGTTCGCGTCGACGGCCGGTGGTTTCGACGACGCTCGTTCCTCGCTGCTCGACCACCGGCGGGTCAGACCCTTCGACAAGCTCAGGGCCCGTGTGGGGAGCCGGCACGCGAGAGCCGTCCCGGTGGTCGAGCAGGCCGAGCGTCTGTGCGAGGCCGTCGTCGAGACCCCGGAACGTTAACGCCGACCCGACCCCAGGAGACCCCGAGCCTGTCGACCGTCCACGTCCACGTCCGGCTCAGTAGCCTCACCGCATGCGAGCCGTGCAGGTCGTCACCACCACCGGTCCCGCCGACGTCGTCGTGAACGACGTCCCCGAGCCGGAGGCGGGGCCCGACGAGGTGCTGGTCGAGGTGCACCGGGTGGGGGTGAGCTTCCCCGACCTGCTGCTCAGCCGGGGCGAGTACCAGCTGCGGCCCGAGCCGCCCTTCAGCCTCGGGGTCGACGTCGCCGGCACGGTGCTCTCCGCGCCCGACGGGTCGGGGCTCGCCGTCGGGCAGCGGGTGGCGGGTGTGGCCGGGCACGGCAACGCCCAGGAGCGGGTCGCGCTGCCCGTCGGCTCGGTCTTCGCCCTGCCCGACGAGGTCACCTTCGACCAGGGCGCGGCGCTGCCGATGAACTACCTCACCGCCGAGTTCGCGCTGCACCAGCGCGCCGGCCTGCAGCCCGGCGAGACCGTGCTCGTGCACGGCGCGGCCGGCGGCCTCGGCACCGCCACCGTGCAGGTCGCCGTCGGCATGGGCGCGCGGGTCGTCGCCGTGGTCGGCAGCGAGGCCAAGCGCGAGACCGCCACGGCGGCGGGCGCGCACGACGTCGTCCTGCGCGACGGGTTCAAGGACGCCGTCCGCGAGCTCACCGGCGGCCGCGGCGTCGACGTGGTCGCCGACATCGTCGGCGGCGACGCGTTCACCGACTCGCTGCGCAGCCTCGCCCCGCTCGGGCGGCTGCTGGTGCTCGGCTTCGCGGCCGGCGGCGAGATCCCGCAGGTCAAGGTCAACCGGCTGCTGCTGAACAACGTCGACGTGCGCGGCGTCGGGTGGGGCGCCTACACCTTCGTCGCGCCCGGCTACATGCAGGAGCAGTGGCAGCGGCTGCTGCCGATGGTCGCGGCCGGCGCGGTCAGGCCACCGGTCGGTCGGGTCTACGAGCTCGACGCGTTCGGGCAGGCGCTCACCGACCTCGCCGAGCGCCGGGCGCAGGGCAAGTCGGTCGTCCGCGTCCGTGACTGAGACCGTCGCGGCCCACCGCCAGGCCGGTCACCGGGTGCGGCTCGAGTGGGGGCCGACCGGCGCGGCGGCCGTCGCCGCCGGGGCCGACATCGCCGTCGTGGTCGACGTCCTGTCGTTCACCACGACGCTCACCGTCGCCGTCGAGCGCGGCATCACGGTCTACCCCTTCCGCTGGAAGGACGAGCGGGCGGCGGCCCACGCCGCCGAGCGGGACGCCGTCCTGGCCGTCGGCCGGTTCGAGGCGCGGCAGGGGCAGGCCGGGGTCAGCCTGTCCCCCTCGTCCCTGACGACCGTCGAGGGCGTCGAACGCCTGGTGCTCCCCTCCCCCAACGGCTCGACCATCGCGTTCGCGCTCGCCGACTCGGGCGCGACCGTCGTCGGGGCGAGCCTGCGCAACGCCGGGGCGGTCGCCGCCTGGCTCGCGCCGCACGTGGCCGCCGGCGCGACGCTGGCCGTCGTCCCCGCCGGCGAGCGATGGCCCGACGGCAGCCTGCGCCCGGCGGTCGAGGACCTCTGGGGTGCCGGCGCCGTCCTCGCCGCGATGCAGGCCGTGCTCGCGACGGGTCGACCGGTCGACCTCTCCCCCGAAGCGCGCATGGCCGCGCGGGCCTACGCCGACGTCGCGGGCACGGTGACCGAGGCGCTGCTCGCCTGCGCCAGCGGGCGCGAGCTGGTCGACGTCGGGTTCGCGGACGACGTCCGCACGGCCGCCGAGCACGACGCGTCGACGGTGGTGCCGGTGCTCGACGGCGAGGCGTTCGTGGCCGGCGCCTAGCCGAACGCGTCGGCCAGGAACTCCTCGAGGCGACGCGGCTCGCGTCCGGTCACGTCGCGCACCCCGGTCTCGACGACCGCGAAGTGGTCGGCCGCCACGAGCTCGTACGTCGCGACGGCCAGGTCGCGCTCGAAGCCGGTGTAGCCCGCGGCCGCCTCCTCGGGCGCGAGGTCGCGGTGGACGACGGGGTGCCCGAGCGCCTCGGACAGCGCAGCCGCCGTCTCGGGCAACGTCAGGGCCTCCGGCCCGGTGAGGGGGTAGGCGCGGCCGTCGTGACCGTCGTCCACCAGTGCGCGGGCCGCCACCGCGGCGATGTCGCGGGCGTCGATCCACGACAGCCGGCCGCCGCCCGCGGGGTAGGGCAGCGTGCCCGCGGCGACGTCGTCGCGGTAGAAGCGCGGGTCGGTCAGCACCTGCATGAACCACCCCGGCCGCAGCAGCGTCCACGGGCGGCCGGACGTCGTGACGGCGGCCTCGGTGCGCGCCGACCACCCGTCGGGACCGTCGGCGAGCACGTTGAGGTCCGACAGCAGCACCACGCGGGTGCCGGGCGCGGTCGCGGCCGCGAGGCGGCCGACCAGGTCGGGAGCGTCGGGGCGGTCGGGCCGCACGACGAAGACCGCGTCGACGCCGTCCAGCGCGACGGGCCAGCCGCCCGGGTCGTCCCACGAGAACGCGACCGGCTCGACGCCGTCGGCGTCGACCGTCGCGGGGTCGCTGCTGCCGCCGCGCACCGCGACGCCCTCGGCGAGAAGGATCTCGGCCAGCGGCGCCCCCGTCTTCGCCCGGACCCCCGTGACCAGGACGCGGGCGGGCACCGTCAGCCCCCGACCGGCGCGAGCGGGTGGATGACGATGTCGCCGGCCAGCAGCGGACCGGCGATCTCGAGCGCCGACGCCACGTGCGGGGTCGCCATGTGGGCGTCGAGGTCCTCCTGCGAGCGCCACTCCTCGATCGTGACGAAGACGCCCGGCACGGCCTGGGACGAGAAGACTTCGTAGCTCAGGCACCCCTCCTCCGAGCGCGAGCCCTCGGCGAGCGCGGCGAGCGCCGGGGCGGCCGCGGCGGCCTGGGCGGGGTCGATCGGGATGGTGGCGACGACGTGGAGGCTCATGCCCCGACGCTACGAGGTCGTCCCAGGGGCCGCGTCCCGGCTCACGGGACGACGACGTGGAACCCGCTGTCGGCCTCCCCCAGGATCGAGCCGTTCTCGAAGAAGAAGCGGGTGAACGACCGGACCACCACGTCGGCCCCCGGGCCGCAGTCGGCGGCCGGGTCGCCGATCTCGACGAACGACTGCGTGCCGTTCGAGGCCGGCGCGGTCCGGTCGTCGGTGAGGTCGGGCGTGGCGACGGCCACCGCCGGTCGGCGCACGCCCGGCGCCGAGATGCAGTAGACGCCGGCCGACCGGCGGTCGACGGCGAGCCCGCGCGACGCGGCCACGACGGCGCCGTCCGAGGCCACCCGCGCCCAGGCCCGCGCCGTCCCGGGTCGCCCCTGCGGACCGCGTCGGCCTCGCAGCGAGGCGGTGGCCCGGCGCGAGAGGTCGACCGTCCCCAGCGAGCGGTCGCGGACGTCGGCCCCGGTCACCGTCCCGTTCCTGATCTGGGCGCCGGTCACCATCGACCCGGCCACCGCGCCGCCCGCCCCGGCGACGAGGACGGTGCCGAGCAGGACGACGGCGGCCACGGCGGGGCGCCAGCGCGGGGAGGTCACGCCACCACCGTGACGCGCCCGGGCGGTCCCGTCCCTGACCCGATCGGGCCATCCCCGGCCCATCCCCGGACCGTCACCGGGCCATCACCGGGCCGTCACCGGGCCGTCACCGGGGTGGCGGCGCCGGTGGGCGAGGTGGCTAGGGTCGGGAGCGTGAGCATCCTGGACGACGCCCGCGAGGGCATGGACCTCGACATCCGCCCGCAGGACGACCTGTTCGGGCACGTCAACGGCCGGTGGCTCGAGACCACCGACATCCCCTCCGACCGCTCCAGCTGGGGCCCGTTCGTGCAGCTGGCCGACGCCGCCGAGCAGCACGTGCGCGAGATCATCGAGGACCTCGCCGCCCGCGAGGGCGACGCCGGCTCGGCGGAGGCCACCAAGATCGGTGACCTGTTCGCCTCCTTCATGGACGAGCAGACGATCGCCGCGCGGGGCACCGAGCCGCTGCGCCCGCTGGTGGACGCCGTCGCCGGGCTGCGCGACGTCCGCGATCTCGCCGCGTTCCTCGGCGAGTTCGAGCGCATCGGCGGCCACGGCATCTTCGGCTCCTACGTCGACACCGACGACAAGCAGGCCGACCGCTACATCGTGAACCTCTACCAGGGCGGGCTCGGGCTGCCCGACGAGTCCTACTACCGCGACGAGAAGTTCGCCGAGCAGCGCGCCGCCTACGTCGACTACCTGACCCGGCTGCTGGCCCTCGGCCGGCACGAGGACGCTCCGGCGGCTGCCGAGACCATCCTGCGCATCGACACCCGCCTGGCCGAGGGCCACTGGGAGCGCGCCGAGACGCGCGACGTGCAGAAGACCTACAACCTCATGACCTACGCCGAGCTCCGCGAGCTGTGCCCGGCCTTCGACTGGGACGCCTACGTCACCAACCTCGGCGGCACCGAGGCCACGATGGCCGAGGTCGTCGTCCGGCAGCCGTCGTACTTCGAGCACCTCTCGACCGTGCTCGGCGAGGTGCCGCTGGAGGACTGGAAGGCCTGGCTGCTCAGCCACGTGCTGCGCGCCACCGCGCCCTACCTGACCGACGAGTTCGTGCAGACCAACTTCGACTTCTACGGCCGCACCCTCAACGGCACGCCCGAGCTGCGCGCCCGCTGGAAGCGCGCGGTCAGCTTCGTCGAGGGCGCCATGGGCGAGGCCGTCGGCCGGGAGTACGTCGCCCGCCACTTCCCGCCCCGCTCGAAGGCGATGATGGACGAGCTGGTCGACAACCTGCTCGCCGCCTACCGGGTCTCCATCGGCCAGCTCGACTGGATGACCGAGGAGACCAAGCAGCGGGCCTACGAGAAGCTCGAGACCTTCCGGCCCAAGATCGGCTACCCCGAGCGGTTCCGCGACTACTCCGGCCTCCCGGTCAGCCGCGACGACCTGGTCGGCAACGCCCACGCGGCGGCGTCGTTCGAGACCGCCCGCCAGCTGGCCAAGATCGGCTCGCCGGTCGACCGCGACGAGTGGTTCATGCTGCCGCAGACCGTCAACGCCTACTACAACCCGGGCACCAACGAGATCTGCTTCCCGGCCGGCATCCTGCAGAAGCCGTTCTTCGACGCCGACGCCGACCCCGCCGAGAACTACGGCGGCATCGGGGCCGTCATCGGCCACGAGATCGGCCACGGCTTCGACGACCAGGGCGCCCAGTACGACGGCGCCGGCAACCTCAACGACTGGTGGACGCCGGCCGACAAGGCCGCCTTCGAGGTCAAGTCCAAGGCGCTCATCGAGCAGTACGACGGCTTCGAGCCGCGCACGCTGCCCGGCGAGCGGGTCAACGGCGCGCTGACGGTGGGCGAGAACATCGGCGACCTCGGCGGCCTGACGATCGCCCACACCGCCTACGTCATCAGCCGCACCGGCCAGACCGACCAGACCGGTCGCGAGGGCGACGCCGTCGCCGCGGTGAGCCCGGAGGAGCGCGCCGCACTGTTCATGAACTGGGCCTACTGCTGGCGCACCAAGCGGCGTCGCGAGCAGGAGCAGCAGCTGCTGACCGTCGACCCGCACAGCCCGGCCGAGTTCCGCGCCAACATCGTGCGCAACCTCGACGAGTTCCACGAGGTCTTCGGCACCCGCGAGGGCGACGGGCTGTGGCTCGACCCGTCCGAGCGGGTGCGCATCTGGTAGCGCCCGAGCCGGCCGTGGCGCGCGACGACGCTCCCGACGCCACGCCCGGCACCGGCCGGGTGCTGGTGGTCGAGGACGACCCGGCGCTGCGGCGTGCGCTGGCGATCAACCTGCGCGCCCACGGGTGGGACGTCGTCACCGCGGCCGACGGCCGCGCCGCCCTCGACGCGGCCGCCACCGAGCACCCCGACGTCGTCGTCCTCGACCTCGGCCTGCCCGACCTCGACGGCACCGAGGTCATCGAGGGCCTGCGCGGGTGGACGACGGTGCCCGTCGTCGTCCTCTCGGCCCGGGCCGACGGCGCCGACAAGGTCGGGGCGCTCGACCTCGGCGCCGACGACTACGTCACCAAGCCGTTCGCGATGGACGAGCTGATGGCCCGGCTGCGCGCGGCCGTGCGCCGGGCGGCCGGACCGGCGCCCGCCGAGGCGGTCGTCGAGGTGGGCGAGCTGCGCATCGACCTGGCCCGCAAGCGGGTCAGCCGGGGCGGGGACGACGTGCGCCTGACCCCCACCGAGTGGGCCTTCCTCGAGCTGCTGGCCCGCCACCTCGGCCGGCTGGTGCCGCGCGAGCAGGTGCTGCGCGAGGTGTGGGGCCCGGCCTACGAGCGCGAGTCGCACTACCTGCGGGTCTACGCCGCCCAGCTGCGGCGCAAGCTCGAGGCCGACCCGTCGCGGCCGCGGCACCTGCTGACCACACCGGGCCTGGGCTACACGCTCGAGCCCTGACCCTGCTCGCGCTGCTCCGGCTGGTCGTCCTGTGCCCGGTCGGCGTGCTGGCCGGCCGCGTGCGCCCCGCCACGAAGGCTCGGCTCGTGCGCGTCGGGGTCGCGGTGGCGCGGGGCGGCGTCCTCGTGCTGCTCGTGCTGCTCGGTCTGCTCGGCCGCGGCCGGCTGGCCGTCGCTCCCGGCGGGCGGGCCGCCGCGCACCACGAAGTCCTTCTGGCGGATCAGCACGAGGGTGAAGACGGCCGAGACCAGCGCGATGACCGCCGCGATCAGGATGATGTGGTTGAGCGAGTCGACGAAGGCGGTGGTGGCCGCCTCGCTGATCTGCGCCCGGGCCTCGGGCGGCGCCTGCTCGACGACGGCCTGCACCTGGCCGCCGGTGATGGCCGCGGCGATCTGGTCGGCCTGGGCCGCGGCGGGGGTGCCGGCGAGCCGGTCGGTGACCTCGCGGCCGACCTGGTGGGCGAAGATCGAGCCGAGGGCGGCGATGCCGGTGGCGATGCCGACCTGCCGGAAGGTCGAGTTGACCCCCGAGGCCATGCCGGAGCGGCGGACGTCGACCACCCCGACCGCCGTCGAGGCCAGCGGCGGGTTGACCATGCCGATGCCGAACCCGGCGACCGTGAGCCCGGCGATGAGGTGGCGCCACTGCTCGGGCTCGGCCGAGCGGTCGACGCCGAGCAGGAGCAGCAGGCCGAGGCCGGTGACCAGGAAGCCCGGCGCGATGAGCCACTTGGTGGGCACCTTCTCGGTGAGCCGACCGGCGACGACCGCGGTGAGGAACGAGGCCGCGGAGAGGAACAGGAACCGCAGGCCCGTCTCGACCGCGGAGTAGCCGAGCACGTTCTGCACGTAGATGACCAGGTAGGTCAGCAGCGAGAAGATCGACGCCGAGATGCCGAAGGCCGCGATCAGCCCGCCCACGAAGGTCGGCTTGCGCAGCAGCGTCAGGTCGAACATCGGGTGGCTCGAGCGCAGCTGCACCACCACGAAGACGGCCAGCAGCGCCGCGGACGCGACCAGGCAGATCGCGACCCCGCGGTCGCCCCAGCCGTCGGAGCCGGCGCGGATGAGGCCGTAGACGAGCAGGCCCAGCGCCAGGCTGAAGGTGACGAAGCCGGCCCAGTCGGGCCGTCCGGCGCGCGGGTCGTGCGACTCGCGCACCTTGAGCACGGTGACGCTCAGCGCGATGACGCAGATGGGGATGTTGACGAAGAAGATCCACCGCCAGCTCAGGCCGCTGGTCAGGACGCCGCCCAGCACCGGCCCGATCGCCACCGCGACGCCGGTGGTGGCGCCGAACGCGCCGAAGGCGACGCCGCGGTCGCGGCCGCTGAAGGCCGAGGCCAGCAGCGCGAGGGCGGTGGCGAACATGGCGGCGCCGCCGATGCCCTGGAAGGCCCGCGAGACCGTCAGCACGAGGATGTCGTTCGCCAGGCCGCAGGCGACCGAGCCGACGGTGAACAGCACCGTGCCGATCGCGAAGACCCGCTTGCGCCCGTAGAGGTCGGCCAGCGACCCGGCGGTCAGCAGCAGCGAGGCCAGGCTGAGCGCGTAGGCGTCGATGACCCACTGCAGGTCCGACAGCGACGCCGACAGCTCGCGCTGGATGTCGGGCAGCGCGACGTTCACGATCGTGATGTCGAGCAGCAGCATGAACACGCCGGTGCAGACGGCGGTGAGGGTCCACCACTTCGGGTCGCGGCCGGCGTCCGCGCTGCTCTGCTGGGTCACGGGTCCCATGATGCGCGCCGCCACCGACAGCGGCTCACCCGCGGGGCCCGTGGTGGGGCCCCCGGGGGTCGGTCAGGGCCTCGCCTGGGCGATGGCCGCCTCCTCCTCGGGGGAGATCTGCTGCTCGCAGCGCCACCCGGCGACCGCCTTGGCGTAGCTGCGCGCGTCGCTGCGGCCGTGGATCGAGCTCAGCAGGACGCCGTCCCCCTGCTCGTCGAGCAGCGCGACCGTCCACGACAGGTGCCCGCCCATGTCGTCGAAGGCGTCGTAGCGGACGACGGCCACGTGCCGCAGCCCGAACCCGTTCTCGGCCCGCAGCGCCGCCACCTCGCGCCGCAGCCCCTGGACGTCGGCCGGCAGGTCGGACCCGTCGGCCCGGGCCTGCGTGCGGCGCACCGCCACGACCGCGACCAGCAGCGCCACCACCGCCACCACCAGCCCCGCGAGACCCACCCACTCCGGCATGCCCCGACCCTAGGCGCGCCCCTCCCCCGCGTTCCGGTGGGCGCGCCCGGCCGATAGTCCCTGACGTAAATCAAGGTTCCGGCCCCGAAATCCTTGATCTACGTCAGGGACTACCGCGGCCGAGACCACGATTGTCAGACAATTCGGGCGATCACTAGGGTGCGGGCATGAGCGAGCCAGCGGGTGGAGCGGGGACGGCGGCGCACGGGGCCGACAGCGAGGTGGGGCGGCTGCGCACCGTCATCCTGCACCGGCCCGGCCCCGAGCTGACCCGGCTGACGCCGCGCAACAACGACCGGCTGCTCTTCGACGGCATCCCGTGGGTGGCGCGGGCGCAGGAGGAGCACGACGCCTTCGCGCAGGCGCTGCGCGACCGCGACGTCGAGGTGCTCTATCTCACCGAACTGATCGCCCAGACCCTCGCCGACGACGAGGCCCGCGACCTCGCGATCAGCACCGCGCTCGGCGACCTCGACCTCGGCGAGACCATGCAGGGCTACCTGCGCGGCCTGCTCGGCGACGCCGATCCCGAGGCCCTCACGACCTACCTGACCGCCGGCATCCGCAACGACGAGGTGCGCGGCGGCTTCGGCCTGGTCACCTCGCTGCTGGCGCACGACGACTTCCTCATCGACCCGCTGCCCAACCTGCTGTTCACCCGCGACTCCTCGGTGTGGGTGCGCGACCGCGTCACCATCACCTCGCTCGCGATGCCGGCCCGCAAGCGCGAGACCGAGCTGACCGAGCTGGTCTACAGCCGCCACCCGCGCTTCGCCGGCACCCCGCGCATCCACGGCGCCCACTACGAGCACGTCGAGGGCGGCGACGTCCTGCTGCTCGCCCCCGGCGTGGTCGCCGTCGGCGTCGGCGAGCGCACCACCCCGGCCGGCGCCGAGCGCCTGGCCCGCCAGATGTTCGACGACGGCCTCGCGCACACCGTGCTCGCCGTGCCGATCGCGCAGGAGCGGGCCACCATGCACCTCGACACGATCTGCACGATGGTCGACGTCGACCGCATGGTGGTCTACGAGAACGTCGCCGACAGCCTCGTCGCGCACGCGGTCACCCCCCGCGGCGACGGCGACCTCGACGTCGCCGCGCCCCGCCCGTTCCTCGAGGCGGCCGCCGACGCGATGGGCATCGCCGAGCTGACCCGCATCGAGACCGGCCTCGACCCGGTCACCGCCGAGCGCGAGCAGTGGGACGACGGCAACAACACCCTGGCGCTCGCCCCCCGGGTCGCCGTCGCCTACGAGCGCAACCACGCCACCAACGCCCGCCTCGAGGAGGCCGGCATCGAGGTGGTCGCCATCGCCGGCTCCGAGCTGGGCTCGGGCCGCGGCGGCCCGCGCTGCATGAGCTGCCCGGTCTCCCGCGACCCGCTCACCTGACCCGCCCACCCGACCCGCTCGGTGCACACGTGAGCACCGACACCCTGGACACCCCCACGGCGGGTCGGCGAGGATCGCGACGGCGCTCCTGACCCGAAAGGCCGGCCCATGGCGACGTTCTTCGACTCCTTCAGCTCGCGCGAGATCGCCCGCATCAGCGCGCACGGCCGGCGGGTCAAGCTGCCCGAGGGCTGGTCGCCCATCTGGGAGCGGACGCCGGCCGACAAGGCCTACGTGATCCTCGACGGCGAGGTCTCGGTGCGGCGGGGCGGCGAGGAGGTCGCCCGGCTCGGCGCCGGCGACATCGTGGGCGAGGCCGCCATCGTCGGCAACTCGCTGCGCACCGCCTCGGTGGTCGCGCTGACGCCGCTGACCGCCATCCACTTCACCGACACCGACATCAACGAGCTCATCGAGGAGATGCCGGGGTTCAAGGAGAAGATCGTCGAGGTCGTCGAGTCGCGGGTGACGCGCTGAGCGAGCCCGACGGGCTGATCGGCAGCCTCGACGCGCTCATCCTCGGCGAGGCGCCCAGCCTGACCCGCGTCGACGTCGCCGAGCGCGCCGGCGTCCCCCTCGAGGTCGCCGAGGGGCTGTGGACCCTGCTCGGCTTCGCCCACGTGGACGACGACGTCGTCGCCTTCACCCCGGCCGACGTCGAGGCGCTGCGCCACGCGCGGGCGCTGGTCGTCCTCGGCATCCTCGGGCCCGACCGCCAGGCCGCGCTCGTGCGCACCTGGGGACGCAGCTTCGCCCGCCTCGCCGAGTGGCAGACGGGCCTGCTGGCCGACGTCGCCGCCGACTCCGACTCCGGCTCCGACCCCGGCTCCGGCTCGGCGAACGACCAGGCCGCGAGCGGGCTCGCCGGCCTCACCGACGAGGTGCTCCCCCGGGTCGAGGCGCTGCAGACCTACGTGTGGCGCCGCCACCTGGCCGGCGCGGCGGCGCGGCAGCTGGCGCTCGGCGAGCACGGCGGCGAGTCGGCACCGCTCACCGTCGGGTTCGTCGACATCGTCGGCTACACCTCCCGCAGCCGCACCCTCGACGAGGCCGAGCTGGTGGCGTGGGTCGAGCGCTTCGAGGCCACGGTCACCGGGCTGCTCACCGAGGCGGGTGGCCAGGTCATCAAGAACATCGGCGACGAGGTGCTGCTCACCGCCGACGACCCGACCGCGGTCGCCGACGTCCTGCTCGAGCTGGTGCGGCGGGGCGCGGACGACGACGACCCCTTCCCCGGGGTGCGGGCCGGGCTCGCGCACGGCGAGGTAGTGCGCCGGCTCGGCGACGTCTTCGGCCCGACCGTCAACCTCGCCGCGCGGCTCACCTCGGCCGCCCGCCCCGGCACCGTGCTGGTCGACCGGGGCGTGCACGACGCGCTGCGCGAGCAGCGCCCCGACGACCTCGTGCTGCGGCGGGTGCGCCGCCTCTCGCTCAAGGGGTTCGACCGCGTCGAGGCCTGGGCGCTGCGGCCCGCCGACTGAGCGCTAGCGGATGGTGACCTGCCGGTTGGCCAGGCCCGAGCGCGCGGCCCGCTCCTCGCCGGTCAGCGGGTCCGAGCTCGCCAGCGCCTCGTCGAGGGCGGTCTTGAACGTGGCCGCGGGCTCCTCGAGCACCTCGGCGCCGGTGCCGACCGGCAGGTCCCACACCGGCGCGAGCAGGCCGTGGGCGCGGAACATGCCCACCAGCCGCGCGCCGGGCACGATCACGTCGGCGCCGCTGACGTGCACCCGGGCGAGGGCGTCGAGCAGGGCGTCCTCGGCCTCGGGCATCACCCAGCGCAGGTGCTCCTTGGCGCCCACGTTGGTCCAGTAGGCCGCCTCGACCGAGGTCAGCCGTGCCGTCGGGGTGGCGGCGCCGTTGGCCGCCTCGAGCGCCTCGGCCAGCTCGTCGCTGTCGTCGAGGTCGGCGACCCAGTAGTCGAAGCCCTCGTGCACGGTGACGTCGAGGGAGTCGCCGGCCACGACGTCCTGCAGGCGCGGGCCGGGCGCGGGCGGGTCGGTGAGCCCGACGACGCCGGGCTCGGCGTCGAGCGCCTGCTCGAGGACGGCGGCCAGGTCGCGCGAGGGGTCGCCGAAGTGGTGCTGCACCTGCAGCCCGAGCCACACCTCGCCGCTCTCGCGCACCATCGCGGGCGAGGCGCCGGGCAGCAGCGAGCAGAGCACGACGCTGCGGTCGGGGTGCTGCGCGGCGAGGTCGCCGGCGAGCGTCAGCGGCGCGGTCGCGGCCGGCACCAGCTCGCGCAGCGCCACCAGGTCGCACTCGCCGGGCAGGCCCTCGAACGGCCGCGCGACGAACACGTCACCGCCGCCGGCCGACCCGTGGCACGCCTTGTAGCGCTTGCCCGACCCGCACGGGCACGGCTGCCGCGGCGCGACGGCCGGGACGCCGCCGTCCCCGCCTGCGTCGGGCCGGACCCTCGTTCGCGACTTCTTCGCCATGGCGCGAACCTACCGACCCCGGCCGCGACGACCGATCCATGGTGGCGCCCAACGCCGCCCACGACGCACGCTGGCTTCGTTGCCGACGCTCCGAAGACGCCCAGTCTGCGTGCGCGCCGGCGCCTCGCCATCGCACGCCGTGGACGACGTGGGCATCCACCAGCTATCGGTAGTCGCGGCCTAGCGTCTCCAGGATGAACGACGGTCGGTCGGTGATGACCGCGGTGACGCCGAGGCGCTCGCACAGCTCGAGGTCGTCGGCGGTGTTGACGGTCCACACGTGCATCTCGTGGCCGCGCTTGGCGATCTTGCGGCCGAGCTTGGGGTTCTCGCGCAGCGTCTGCAGGCCGGGGCCGACCAGCCAGTGCGGGCCGATCACCCGGCGCAGCGCCGGCCACAGCTGCGGCTTGTCGAGCAGCTGCACCAGCCGGACGTCGGGCGCGAGCCGCTCGACGCGCTGCAGGGCGGTGAAGCTGAAGCTCATGACCCGCACCGGCGAGCCCGGGGCGTCGTAGCCGAAGTCGCGCAGCATCTCGACCAGCCGCCGCTCGACCAGGCCGGCGTAGCGCGTGGGGTGCTTGGTCTCGATCGCCACCTCGATGCGCCGGTCGAAGTCGGCGACGGTCTCGAGCAGCTTGCGCAGCGTGAGCACCCGGTCGAGGGACTCGTCGCGGTCGGGCGCCTCGTCGTCCAGGTCGGCCCACGGGTTCTTCCACGCGGCGAAGTCGAGCTCGTTGAGGTCGGCGAGGTCGAGGGTCGACACGACGCCCCTGCTCTGCGCGGTGCGCCGCAGGTCGCGGTCGTGCACGCAGACCAGGTGGCCGTCGGCCGTCAGCCTGACGTCGCACTCCAGCCCGTCGACACCCGCCTCGAGCGCGGCGACGTAGGCGCCGAGGGTGTGCTCGGCGTTGTCGTGGCTCGCGCCCCGGTGGGCGACGACCTGCATGAGTGAACTGTAGGAGGCCGGTGCAGATTCGAGGGAGGCGCGCCGGGGTCAGGCGCTCTGCTGCTCGCGGCGGGCCAGCGCCGAGATCTCCAGGCCCTCCCGCAGCAGCGCGATCAGGTCGGGGACGTCGTCGACGTCCAGCCGGAACGAGGCCGTGCACACGTTCTCGCGCCACAGCGACAGGACGGCGACGCCGGCCTCCTCGTGCCACGAGACCCGCAGCGCGCGGTCGTCGCCGCGGGGGTCGAGGAAGATCGAGCCCGGCGAGGTGAGTGCCCGGGGCGTGGCCATCGCCCCATCATCCTCCGCTCGGCAGCCCCTGTCACTGGTTCTGCCAGGTGGCTGTCACCGGACGTCACTAGGCTGGGGCCGTGCCCGAGCTGCCCGAGGTGGAAGCCCTGGCCCTCGACCTCGCGGGCCGGCTGCAGGGTCGCGCCATCGCCGAGGTGCACCTGGCCGCGTTCAGCGCCCTGAAGACCTTCGACCCGCCGGTCTCGGCGCTGCGCGGCGCGATGGTCGACGGCGTCTCGCGGCACGGCAAGTACCTCGACATCGACGCCTCCGGCCTGCACCTGGTGATGCACCTGGCCCGCGCGGGCTGGATCCGCTGGCGCGACGAGGTGCCGGCGACGCCGCCGCGGCCGAGCGGCAAGTCACCGGTCGCGGCCCGCATCGTGCTCGACTCCGGCGCCGGGCTCGACATCACCGAGGCCGGCACCAAGAAGAGCCTGGCCATGTACGTCGTCCGCGACGCGCAGGAGGTGCCGGGCCTGGCCAGCCTCGGCCCCGACCCGCTCACCGAGACCTTCACCGCCGACGTGCTCGGCGCCATCCTGCAGCGCGAGGGGCGCAAGCAGCTCAAGGGCGTGCTGCGTCACCAGGGCACCATCGCCGGCATCGGCAACGCCTACTCCGACGAGATCCTGCACGCGGCGCGCATGTCGCCCTACAAGCCGGCCAACAGCCTCACCGACGACGAGCTCGCCACCCTCTACGCCGCGCTGCGCACCACGCTCGGCGAGGCCGTGGCCCGCTCGAGCGGCCTGGCCGCCAGCGAGCTGAAGGGCGAGAAGAAGTCGAACCTCGCCGTCCACGGCCGCACCGGGCAGGCGTGCCCGGTGTGCGGCGACACGGTGCGCGAGGTCTCCTTCGCCGACTCCAGCCTGCAGTACTGCCCCACCTGCCAGACCGGCGGCAAGCCCCTGGCCGACCGACGGATGAGCAGGTTGTTGAAGTGAGCGTCCCCACCGCCGCCGTGAGCGGCGTCCCCGACCCGCTGCCCGAGGGGCTCGTGGTGCTCGACGTGCGTGAGCAGGTCGAGTTCGACC
Organism: Nocardioides marinquilinus; assembly: GCF_039543705.1. Classification (NCBI taxonomy): domain Bacteria; kingdom Bacillati; phylum Actinomycetota; class Actinomycetes; order Propionibacteriales; family Nocardioidaceae; genus Nocardioides; species Nocardioides marinquilinus. The sequence continues at coordinate 146,737 of NZ_BAABKG010000001.1, read as the reverse complement.
ACGGCCACGTCGAGGGCGCCGTCCACGTGCCGCTGGCCGAGCTGCCGGCGCGCCTGGCCGAGCTGCCCACCGCGCAGACCCTGGTAGTGTGCCGGGTCGGCGCCCGCTCGGCCCGCGCGGTGGCCTACCTGGTGCAGCAGGGCCGCGACGCGGTCAACCTCGACGGCGGCATGCTCGAGTGGGAGGCCGCCGGCCGTCCGATGGTCAGCGAGACCGGGCAGCCACCGCAGGTCGTCTGAGCCGCGGCCGCCTCAGTACTCGCGGCAGGCCTCGAGCCGGTAGTCGTCGAACGCCGCACGCAGGCGCGAGTCCTCCTCGTGGTCGCCCGGCGCGACCTCCACGGAGCCGGCCGCCTCGATCGCCGTGTCGATGGTCAGCTCGAAGCCCTGGCGTGCGTCGTCGTCGATGCCCTCGGGGGTGCCCACCTCGGCCATCTCCTCGGCCCACGCGGCCAGGTCGTCGACGCCGTCGACCTCGGGGTCGAACTGCTCCTCCCACGTGGTGCAGAACTCCGAGAGCTGCGCGTCCTCCGGGGCGTCGGTGCCGGCGCTGCCGCAGGCCGACAGGACGCCGGCGAGGGCGACCACGGGGCCGACCAGGGCGGCGCGAGCGCGGGTAGGTCGCGGCGCGGGGGCGGGCTGGGGCACGGGGTCTCCTCCGATCGGCGGTGACCCCGTCCTGCCCGCCCAGGGGCGGTGGCAACCCACCGCCGTCCGCGCCCTACGGCGACTCGGTCCCGCTGCTGCCGAGGTCGGGGTCCTCGAGGTCGACGCAGGAGAAGCCGGCCTCGAACAGGAACGCCACGACCTTCTGGCCGTCGTCGCCGAACAGCTCGGCGAGCTGGTCGACCCCGGCCTGGAGGTCGGGGGTCTCGCCACCCCCGGTCTCGGCGTCCTCGGCGGCCTCCAGCTCGGCGAGCTTGTCCTCGTCGACGTCGCCGAGGAACTCCACGAAGGCCTCGTAGCCGTCGCGGGCCTCGGCGCTGAGGTCGGCCGGCGTCCCGATGTCGGCGAGCTTCTCGGCGAGGTCGCGGGCCTGGTCGACGGTGGTGATCTCCTCCTGGCTGTCGAGCAGGGAGCAGAACTCGTCCTGGTCGGCGTCGGTGGGCGCGTCCGCCGCGTCGACACCGCCTCCGCCTCCGCCGTCACCCCCGCCGTCGCCGTCGTCCCCGCCGCAGGCGGCGAGCGAGAGGGTCAGCAGGGCGGTGGCCGCCGCGGCGGCGAGCGGGCGGAGCGGGTTCACGGGCCGCATCCTGCCGCAGGACCGGCGCCACGGCTCTGGCGAATCCGCACCTGTCCAGACCGGTCGGGACGCACGAGGACCGGCTGCCTGGGGCAGCCGGTCCTGGTGGGTGGTGCGTGACGTGCGGGTCAGCTCGGGGTGGGGACCTCGGGCAGGTCGCTCAGGTCGGGAGCGGCCGGGTCGGGCAGGTCGGGCGCCTCGACGCCGAGCGCCTCGGAGATCTGGTCGCTGCAGTTCCCGGTGACGTAGGTGGTGAGCGACTCGACCGCATCCTTGTCGTCGCCGCTGACCTCCTCGTCCTCGAGGTCGGACAGGTCGGCGTCCTCGTCGACGTCGGCGGCGGTGTCGACCAGCACCTCGAAGCCCTTGCGCTGCTCGTCGCTGAGGTCCTCGGGGGTGCCGACGTCGGCCATGTCCTCGGCCCAGTTCTTGATGTCCTCACCGTTGGCGAGGTTCACGCTCTTGGCGTAGGCGGTGCAGAACTCCTCGACGCTGGCGTCCTCCGGGGCGTCGCCGCCGGGGCCGCCGCCGCAGGCGGTGAGAGAGACGAGGAGGACGGCGGGGGCGCCGAGGGCCGCGAGGCGGCGGGGAAGGGCGTTCATGGGGTGTGTCCTTTCGGTGGGGCACGCTTGCCGCGAACCTCCTGCCCGCCCGCGGGGCTCCCAACCCTTACGAACGCGTGAACTCCGGACGTCGGGCGCCCGCTCACACCCCGTCGAACAGGCGGGGGTGGGGGGTCTCGAGCAGCGCCGACAGCCGCGCGAGGTAGTCGGCCCGCGACACCTCCACGACGCCGAGCGAGGCCAGGTGCGGCGTGCTCCACTGGACGTCGACGAGCCGGCGGTCGGCGTCCTCGTCGCGCAGTCCCTCGACGAGTCCCACCAGGGCCACCTTCGAGGCGTCGCGCTCGCGGTGGAACATCGACTCCCCCGCGAACAGCCCGCCGAGGGTCAGGCCGTAGAGGCCACCGGCGAGCCGCCCGTCGCGCCACGCCTCCACCGAGTGCGCCCAGCCGAGCGTGTGCAGGCGCAGGTAGGCCCGGCGGATCCGGCCGTCGATCCAGCCGTGCGGACGCCGGCGGTCGGCGCAGGCGTCGAGCACGGCCTCGAAGGCCGTGTCGACGCGGACCTCGAAGTCGCGGCACGAACGCCGCAGCGAGCGCGAGACGCGGAGCGCGTCGAGCGGCAGGACGCCGCGGTGCACCGGCGACCACCAGCCCATCGGCTGCCGTCGTCCGCCGAGGGGCATCGGGAACAGGCCGTGGCGGTAGGCAGCGAGCACCGTGCCGGGCTCGAGGTCGGCGCCGAGACCCACCAGATCGTCGGGCTCGGCGTCCGTGTCCGCCTCACCGGTGCCGTCGTCGGGGTCGGGCGCCGCGAAGGCCCACTGCGACGGCGCGGGCTCGACGGGCGGGGGCACGCTCCGACGGTAGTGCCCGGAGGGGTGTTCGGCGCCTCCCTAGGATCGCGGCATGGGAGTCGCACGCAGCGTGGGCCGTCAGGTCGGAAGCCGGTTGGCACCCCGTGTCACCGATGCCGCACCCGGGCTGACGAGCGGGTTCGTGCGCGAGGCGCTCAAGCGGGCGCTGCACGGCGTCGGACCGCTGGCCGGCGCCGAGGAGGTCGCGCGCAAGCAGCTGGAGTCCCACGACGGCGACGTCGAGAAGGCGGTGGGCTCGGTCGTCGACGCCCACGTGCGCCTGGCCGGGGCCACCGGGCTCGTCACCAACGTCGGCGGCCTGGTGACCATGACCGTCACCGTGCCCGCCAACCTCACCGGGCTCGCGGTGCTCCAGTGCCGCATGGTGGCCGCGGTGGCGCACCTGCGGGGCTACGACCTCGCCGACCCGCGCGTGCACAACGCCGTCCTGATCACCACCCTCGGCTCCGACGCCGTCGACGACCTGGTCAAGCGGCGCACCCTCCCCGCCCCGCCGATGGCCCTGGCCACCGCGCCGGCGCACGACCCCGCGCTCGACGCCACCGTCTCGACCGCCGTCGCGCGTCACCTGATCACCCGCATCACCGGACGCCGCCTTGCCACCACCGTCGGACGCCGCGTCCCCGGCCTCGGCGGCGTCGTCGGCATGGGCGCCGACGGCTTCGCCACCTGGAAGGTCGGCAAGTACGCCGAGCGCGAGCTGCGCCCCCGCAAGTCCGACTGAGCGCCCGTTGGGCCCTGACCGTCCACGCGGTGGACGCCGACCTCCGGTGGTTGAGCAGCGAGCCCCAGCGAGCGTCGTCGAAACCACCGGCTCTCCACGCGAGCGTTCGCGCGGGGGGTGCCCTTCGACAGGCTCAGGGTCCGTGCGGGTGCGTTGCCGTGGAGCTTCCAGGGTCTCGACGACGGCCTCGCGCAGACGCTCAACCTGCTCGACCACCGGCCCTTGCACGCACGCCAACGTTCACGTGGGGGCCCTTCGACAGGCTCAGGGTCCGTGGTGGGACCTGGGCACGAAGGGCCAGTGGTCTCGAGGCTCGTCGCCAGGGCTCCTCGCACCTCGACCATCGTGGGGCGGGGCGACCACAGACCCGTTCGCGGCGCGCGACCTGGTGGGTGACGAGCACGGCGGGCGCGGCGAGGAACGAGCGAGCCCTCCGCGCGCAGGAGCGAACCGGGTCGCGTGAAGGCGCCGCGAACACGCGCCGAAGCGACGGAGGAGCGGCGGCGCCGAACGACGGAGGGTCAGTCGCGGCGGAGCAGGCGGTCGCGGGCCTTGACGACGAGGCGGTCGGTGGGGTCGGGGCGGCGGGCGGCCTCGTGGGTCATGGCGGCGAGGGCGTCGAGGGCGGCGGCGAGCTGCGGGCGGGGGCCGACGGCGTCGGGGTCGACGTAGGCCCGACGGGTGGCCCTCGGGCCGGGCAGCAGGTCGGCGGGGTCGCCGACGACGTCCACACCGCTCTGCGCGAGCCACTCGATCCAGGCCTCGGCGCGCTCGACCGCCCACGGGTGCAGGCGCGGCGGCAGCAGCAGCGGGCGGGAGCGGCGGTTGACCAGCTGGTCTTGGGCGAGCATGTCGCGCAGCAGCTGGTCGAAGGCGGCCTCGCGGCGGGTGACCCGGTCGATGCGGCGGTTGAGGTGGCGCAGCATCACCGTCTCGGCGACGCCGAGCGAGGGGTTGGTGCGCCGGCTCTCGCGCGGCGCCCACGCGGGGTCGATGCCGAAGGCGCGGCAGAACCGGTGCCACAGCTCGTCGCCGCGCTCGTGCGGCACCGTCACGACGTGCACGTGCTCGCGCGGCAGGCCCTCGCCCCACGTCTCGAGCACGGACGGCAGGTCGAAGGCACGCGCGAACCACGGCTTGCCCTGCTGCACCTTGCGCAGGTAGCGGCGGTAGCTCCAGCGACGTCCCTGCTTGATGCTCTCCTGCCAGGCCGCGGGCAGCTGGCGGCCGAGGTCGCGCGCGGAGTAGACGACGTGCAGCTCGGTGTCACCCATGGCGGCGAGGTCGGCGCGCACGCGGGCGACGACCTCGGGCGCGGCCGGGGCGAGGATCTCGTGGCTGATGACCACCGTGCCCTCGAGCCGGCTCACCCGCCGCATCAGCGCGTTCCAGCTGCCGCGGGCGTGGCCGGGCGCGCCGCCCCAGTCCTGGCCGAGCAGGTCGAGGGCGGCCCGGAAGTGGCTGAGCGCCGGGCTGACCAGCCTGTTGCGCGCGGGCACGTGGACGCCGTGCTCGGCGAGGGTGGCGGCGTTGAGGGCCAGCCGGTCCTGCAGGTAGGTGGTGCCGGTCTTCGGGGCCCCGACGTGCAGGTAGACCGTGCGGCTCACGCGGTGATGCTACTGACCGGCGAGTGCGCGGACGACGGCCGACGGGCTCGGGCGGCCGAGGTGCCCCGCCAGCCAGGTGCTGGTCTGCACCAGCGCGGCGAGGTCGACGCCGTGCTCGACGCCCAGGCCGTCGAGCAGCCAGACGAGGTCCTCGGTCGCCAGGTTGCCGGTGGCCGACTTGGCGTAGGGACAGCCGCCGAGGCCGCCGGCGCTTGCGTCGTAGGTGGTGACGCCGGCCCGCAGACCGGCCTGCACGTTCGACAGCGCCTGGCCGTAGGTGTCGTGGAAGTGCAGCGCCAGGCGCTCGACCGGCACCCCGGCCTCGACGAAGGCGCCGACCAGCGCGGTGACGTGGCCCGCGGTGCCGACGCCGATGGTGTCGCCGATGCTCAGCTGGCCCGCGCCCAGGTCGAGCAGGCGGCGTCCGGCGGCGACGACCTGGTCGATGGGCACCGGCCCCTCCCAGGGGTCGCCGAAGCACATCGAGACGTAGGCGCGCACGTCGAGGCCGGCGTCCCGCGCGCGGGCGACCACCGGCTCGAACATGGCGTACTGCTCGTCGAGACCGCGGTTGAGGTTCTTCTGGGCGAACGTCTCGGTGGCGGAGCCGAAGATCGCGACGTGGCGCAGGCCGAGCGCGAGCGCGCGGTCGAGGCCGCGCTCGTTGGGCACGAGCACGGGCAGGTCGCGTCCGGCGTCGCCGATCTGGTCGTGCAGGGCGGTCATCAGCTGCTCGGCGTCGGCCAGCTGCGGCACCCACCGCGGGTGCACGAACGACGTGGCCTCGACGGCGGGCAGCCCGGCGGCCAACAGGCGGCGCACCAGCTCGGCCTTGACCTCGACCGGGATGATCGCGGCCTCGTTCTGCAGGCCGTCGCGGGCGCCGACCTCGTAGATCGTCACCCGCTCGGGCAGGCCGGGCTCGGGCACGGTCATGGGCAGGCTCACGCGTCGTCCTCCTGGGTCACGACGAACAGGATGGCGCCGAGCGGCACCTGCCGTCCGGCGACGGCGTCGACCTCGGTCACCGTGCCGGCGAACGGCGCGGTGAGCGAGAGCTCCATCTTCATGGCCTCCATGACGCCGAGCACGTCGCCCTCCGCCACGACGTCGCCGGCGGTGACCCGCACGTCGAGCACGGTGCCGGGCATGGGGGCGGCGATGCTGCCGTCGGACGCCGCCGCCGCGCCGGCCAGCCGGTCGGGGCGGGTGAAGGTGAACCGCTGCCCGCGCCAGGCGGCCTCGACGACGTCGGGCTGCACGTTGACGACGGCGCGCACCCGCCGGCCGTCGACGACGGCCTCGAGCACGTGGTCGGCGGCGGACAGCTGGCGGAACGGGACGCCGTCCACGGTGCCGGTCGTGTCGTCACCCCGGTCGACGACGACGTCGCGGTCGAGCTCGACGAGCGTGGGGGCCGGCGGGGCGCCGAGCCGGAAGCCGTCGGAGGCGAACGGGTGGCCGCTGTCGGCGGCGGTGAGCATGGCCGAGACCCAGGCGCAGAGCCGGCGGGGCAGCTCGTCGTCGGGCCGGGGCACCTCGGCGTCGAGGTCGACGCGGTCGAGCCAGGCGGTGTCGATGCGGTTCTCGGCGAAGGCCTCGGAGGCGACCAGCGCCCGCAGGAACCCGGCGTTCGTGGTGAGGCCGAGGATGGCGACGTCGTCCAGCGCCCGCACCAGCGCCTGGCGGGCGGCCTCGCGGTCGGGTCCGTGGGCCACGACCTTGCCGAGCATCGGGTCGTAGGCGGTGCTGACGACCTGGTTCGGCTCGAGGGCGTGGTCGACGCGGACGTCGGTGGGCCAGCGCACGATCGAGGTGGCGCCGGCCTGCGGCAGGAAGCCGCCGAAGGCGTCCTCGGCGTAGACGCGGGCCTCGATGGCGTGGCCGTCGGTGCGCACGTCGTCCTGGGTGAGCGGCAGCGGGCGGCCGTCGGCGACCACCAGCTGCAGCTCGACGAGGTCGAGACCGGTGACGGCCTCGGTCACGGGGTGCTCGACCTGGAGCCGGGTGTTCATCTCGAGGAAGTAGAACTCGCCGGTGGCGTTGTCGAGCAGGAACTCGACGGTGCCGGCGCCGGTGTAGCCGACCTGGCGGGCGAGCGCGACCGCGGCCTCGTGCAGCCGGACGCGGGTGGCGTCGTCGACGGTGGGCGCGGGCGACTCCTCGAGCACCTTCTGATGACGGCGCTGGGCCGAGCAGTCGCGCTCGCCGAGGTGCAGCACGGTGCCGTGGGCGTCGGCCATCACCTGCACCTCGACGTGGCGGCCCGACTCGACGTACTTCTCGACCAGCATCGTGTCGTCGCCGAACGCGGCCAGCGCCTCGCGCCGGGCGGCCGCAACGGCGTCGTCCATCTCGGCGGCCGAGCGGACGACGCGCATGCCCTTGCCGCCGCCGCCGGCCGCGGCCTTGACCAGCACCGGGTAGTCCGCGTCGTCGCCGGTGGGGACGACGGGGACGCCGGCCTGCACGGCGACGTCGCGGGCGGCGTCCTTGCGGCCCATGAGCCGCATGACCTCCGCGCTGGGGCCGGCCAGCGCGATGCCCGCCTCGGCGAGGGCGGCGGCGAACGGCGCGCGCTCGGAGAGGAACCCGTAGCCGGGGTGCACGACGTCGGCGCCGGACTCGACGGCGGCCCGGACGACGGCGTCGACATCGAGGTAGCTCGGCACCAGGACGGCGTCGTCCGCGGCGCGCACGTGCGGCGCCCGCGCGTCGAGGTCGGTGAAGACCGCGACGGTGCGCAGCCCGAGCCGGCGGGCGGTGCGCATCACGCGCAGCGCGATCTCGCCGCGGTTGGCGACGAGGACGGTGTGGAGGGTCTGCATCGTCACGGCCGCATCACATCCGGAAGATGCCGTAGGAGGGCTCCGGCACCGGCGCGTTGGCGGTGGCGGCGAGGGCCATGCCGAGCACGCGGCGGGTGTCGGCGGGGTCGATGACGCCGTCGTCCCACAGGCGCGCGGTGGCGTAGTAGGGCGAGCCCTGGGTCTCGTACTGCTCGCGGATCGGCGTCTTGAACGCCTCGTCGTCGGGGCGGCCGGCGACGGTGGCGAGCACCGAGGCGGCCTGCTCGCCGCCCATCACCGAGATGCGCGCGTTGGGCCACATCCACAGGAACCGCGGGTCGTAGGCGCGGCCGCACATGCCGTAGTTGCCGGCGCCGAACGAGCCGCCGAGCACCACGGTCAGCTTCGGCACGACCGAGCAGGCGACGGCGGTGACCAGCTTGGCGCCGTCCTTGGCGATGCCGCGGTTCTCGTACTCGCGGCCGACCATGAAGCCGGTGATGTTCTGCAGGAACAGCAGCGGGATGCCGCGCTGGTTGCACAGCTCGACGAAGTGGGCGCCCTTGAGGGCCGACTCGCTGAACAGGATGCCGTTGTTGGCCACGATGCCGACGGGGTGGCCCCACACGTGCGCGAAGCCGGTGACCAGGGTCTCGCCGTAGAGCGGCTTGAACTCCTGCAGCCGGCTGCCGTCGACGACGCGGCGGATCACCTCGCGCACGTCGTAGGGCGTGCGGGTGTCGGCGGGGACGACGTCCGCGAGCGTGGCGGGGTCGACGTCGGGCTCCCTGGGCTCACGCACCTGCCACGGCGCGGACGGCGGCGCGGGCAGCGTGTCGACGATGCCGCGCACGATCGACAGCGCGTGGGCGTCGTCGTCGGCGAGGTGGTCGACGACGCCGGAGGTGCGAGCGTGGACGTCGCCGCCGCCGAGCTCCTCCGCGGTGACGACCTCGCCGGTCGCGGCCTTCACCAGCGGCGGGCCGCCGAGGAAGATCGTGCCCTGCTCGCGGACGATGACGGTCTCGTCGCTCATGGCCGGCACGTAGGCGCCGCCGGCGGTGCACGAGCCCATGACGCTGGCGATCTGCGGGATGCCGCGCGCCGAGAGGTTGGCCTGGTTGTAGAAGATGCGGCCGAAGTGCTCGCGGTCGGGGAAGACCTCGTCCTGCATCGGCAGGAACGCGCCCCCGGAGTCGACGAGGTAGACGCACGGCAGCCGGTTCTCGGCCGCGACCTGCTGGGCGCGCAGGTGCTTCTTGACCGTCATCGGGTAGTAGGTGCCGCCCTTGACGGTGGCGTCGTTGGCCACGACCACGCAGGTGCGGCCCTGGATGCGGCCGATCCCAGTGACGACGCCGGCGCTCGGGACGGCGGTGAGGTCGTCGGCGTCCTTGCCGTACATGCCCCAGGCGGCCAGCGGGCTCAGCTCGAGGAAGGGGCTGCCGGGGTCGAGGAGCCGGTCGACGCGGTCGCGCACGAGCAGCTTGCCGCGCCCGGTGTGCTTGGCCCGGGCGGCCTCGGAGCCACCCTGGCGCACCAGCGCGAGACGCTCGCGCAGCTCGGCGGTCAGGTCACGGAGGTCGGCCACCTCGCCAGGTTAGCGATCGTTAACCAGGGGCGTCCAGGCTGCGGTGGACTCGTCACCGACGCGGCTTGCGGTGCCCGCCCACGATCGGCCGGAAGACGTCGACCGCCGCGGCGCCCATGAGCTGCTCGGCGGTGCCGTCGATGTCCCACCGGCCGCATCGCGTCAGGGCGGCACCGACGTCGCCCCAGTGCGTCCCGTAGATCAGCACGAAGTTGCCGACCCGGCAGCCGCCGGGCGAGCGGCCCGGGGTGCGGTGGTCGGCGAGCACGGTGGCGAGGTCGTCGGGGTCGAGGGCGGCTTCGCGGTAGACCACCTCGTCACCGACCTCGCGAGGGTCCCAGCACACGGCCGCGCTGACGGCGTCCTCGAGGCGGACGTCGAAGGCCTCGGGCTGCGGGCTGAGGGCGTAGCCCCGGTGGCCGAAGCAGGTCGGCCGGGGCGGCGTCCGGCTCGGCGTCGGCGAGACGGCGCGCGCTGAACCGAGGGCCTCGAAGTAGGCGTCGGCCACGTCACGGCCCCCGAAGCGCGCCGGGCCCGCCCCCTTGACGATGCCGCACCCGCCCGTCGCGCCGACCATGATGCGGCGGGTCCCGTCGGCGAAGCCGACCGCGTAGGCGAAGTCGGCGCCACCGACCGCCGTGCAGGAGAGCACGTCACCCTTGACCAGCTCACCCTGCTGCATCTGGCCGACCAGATCACCCGCCACCGCGCCGACAAGGACGTCGGGCGGCACGATCCATCGTGCCTCGCTGTCCGCCGTGGCGCAGAGGCGGAGCGCGACCGCGCCGTCGGGCAGCGGCGTCTCCTCGGCCAGGTCCCGGTAGCCGTCCATGCGACGAGGAGCGGGGCACTCGACGCCGTCCTCGGCGACGGGCTCTGGCGCAGGCGCCTCGGTCGGCTGCGTCGGGTCGGCCGGGCTCGGCGGGGCCGTTCGCGCGGCCGGGGCCGGGTCGTCGTCCACGCCGCCGCGCACGAGCGCGAACGTCACGACGCCCACCAGCAGGACGCCGGCCACCACGGCGACGACGAGCCGGCGGAGGGGCATCCGGCACGCTAACCCGCGCCGCCACGGCGCGGATCCGCTTCAGGCGCGAACGCGATCACGGTCAGGTCACGATGTCTGACTCCGGGCAGGTACCCACCCTGGAGCGGATCGGCTACGGCGGGAGGCAGCCGCCGGGCAGCTCGCCGTGCAGCCGGGCGCCGCGCTCGCGCAGCCAGGTGACCAGCTCGGGGGCGTCGGCGGTCGCGGCCGCGTCGAGCGGCGTCTTGGCCTCCCACGGCGGGACGACGTCGAGGTGGGCGCCGTGCTCGAGCAGCAGCCGCGCCGTCTCGAGCCAGCCACCGTGGCAGGCCGACCAGAACAGCAGGTCGACCTCGTGCGCCGCGGAGTCGTCGGCGAGCGCGGCCGCGACCCGGTCGGTGAGGCCGAGCGCTGCCGCGTCGAAGACGTCGACCCTCGCGCCGCGCTCGACGAGCCGCTCGGCGGCGCGCCAGCAGCGGAAGGCGCGGGCGTCCTGCAGCGGGGTGCCGCCGGCGATGACCGCACCGTCGGCGTCGATGTCGGCGCCCGCGTCGAGCAGCGCGTCGACCGCGGCGACGTCGTCGCTGCTGGCCGCCCAGTGCAGTGGGGTCTCGGTGTGCGCACCGACGAAGCGGGCGCCGACGTCGGCGCCGGCCGCGACCAGCGCCGCGATCGTCTCGGCCACCCGCGGCAGGTGACCGGGCCAGTCGGTGGCGACGTGGAGCAGGGTGCGCTCGGGGCCGATCCGCACCGTGGCCAGGTCGGGGTGGTCGGTCAGCAGCGCGGTCAGCGCCTCGACGTCCCCGGTGCGGAGCGCGCGGATGAGCACGCGGGCGGTCGGGTCCTCGGGGTCGAGCGTGCTCACTCCGTCATCGTGCCCGGTGCCGTTCAGTCGCCGGTCGGGACGACGTCGCCCAGCTCGATCCCGAAGACGTACCAGGGCTGACCGGGCAGCCGGCTCATGCGGGCGACGGCGTCGCGGTACTCACCGTCCCCGACGCGGTAGATCAGCTCGACGTCGGCGAGCCGGGTGGGCGCCGAGACCGAGCGCGGCGTCGGGACTGTGCGCCACGAGCCGGTCTTGACGTCGATGCGACCGCCGGCGTCGAGCAGCTCGGGGGCCGAGGTGTGGTCGCCGGCCACGTCGAGCCGACCGTCGTTCACCAGGTCGACCACGGCGTTCAAGGCCTCGTCGGGCGCCATCCGGGACGTCGGCTCCGGGGCAGGAGAGGACGGCGCCTGCGCGACCAGGCGGTCGACGACGGCCTGTGCCGCACGCCCCGACCGGTGCACGCCGCGCTCCAGGGCCCACACACCGCAGTTCTGCTGGGTCGTTCCGAGGTCCCCCCATGCGGTGACGCCGACCAGGGCGAGCTGCGGGCTGGGACACGTGGGTGGGAAGCGACGTTCGTAGCGCCCATCGGTGAGGTCGTTGACCAGGACGGCGAGGTCGTCGGCGGGCACGGCGACTTCGCGCCAGGGCGCGGGGCCCTCCTGGTCGGGGTCTCGCACACAGAGCACGGCGGCGGTCGTCTCGCCGAGCTGGTATGTCGGAGTGCCCGGAGCGGGATACGTGACCGGACAGGAAGGTGCGAGCCCGGCCGGACCCGGCGGCTGCTGCGCCTCACGCTGGTCGTGGAGCGCCTCGACAAAGGCTGCCGTCATGCCCCCGCTGGTGCGCAACGGTCCGGCACCCTCGAGGTCCCGGCACCCGAACTGCTCCTCGGTGACGATGCGGCGTGTGCCATCGGCGTACCCGATCGCGAAGGCGTAGGTGGCGGCCAGGTCCGCCGAGCAGACCCGTTCGGCGTCCGGCTCGACGACCGGCTTCTCCTGGAGCGCTGCCACGAATTCTTCGGCGCCGTCCTCCAACGCGTCGATCGACGCTGGGAACCCGTTCAGCTCCGAGCGCGAGATCGGGCACAGACGCACGGCGACAGGGTTGCTCGGGAGCGGCGATGTGCTGAGGTTGGGGAGCTGGCGTCCGCCGCGGGTGGTGTCGGGACACTCGACGTCAGTGGCTGGCTCCGTCGGTCCGGCCGACCTCGTCGGCTGCGGGGTCGCCGGGGCGACCGGGTCGGCGACCTCGTCGCCCGGCAGAACGGCCACCGCGCCGACCACGACGGCGACCGCAGCGGCGGCGCCGACGACGGCGGCCGTCGTCCGGGCGCGACGGTGGCGGCGCGACCGCTCGACAGCGGCCGCGGCGCGGCCGGGGGCGGCGGGCGGGTCGGGGACGAGGTCGCGCAGCCGGTCGCCGAGGTCGCGGGAGTGGTCGTCGGTCATGCGTGCTCCTCGGGATCGGTCAGGGCGGGCGAGCGGCGGAGGGCAGCCAGCGCCCGCGCCAGCTGGCTCTTGACGGTGCCGAGGCTGACGCCGAGCACGTCGGCGGTCTCGCGCTCGGAGAGGTCCTCGACGTGCCGCAGGACGACGACCGCCCGCTGCCCTCGCGGCAGCGCGCCGAGCGCCGCCATCAGGTCGTGGCGCAGGTCGGCGTCGGGCCCGGTGGACGGCGCCGGCTCGGGCAGCTCGCCCGTCGGCCGCTCCCCGCGCCAGCGTCGCCGCCACCACGAGGCGTGCGTGGTGAACAGCGCCCGGCGCACGTAGGCCTCGAAGCCCGACGGGTCGTCGATGCGGCCCCAGTGCGGCCAGGCCTTGGCGAGCGCGGTCTGCACCAGGTCCTCGGCCCGGCCGGCGTCACCGGTCAGCAGCCAGGCGCTGCGCCACAGCGCGTCGCCCCGGGCGGCCACGAACGACTCGAACGACACCGCCGCCGGGTCTGCCCCGCCGACGACGTCGTCGCGTCGCTCCCCCGCCGCGCTCACGGCCTCCATCCGACCACCCCGATCGCCTCTCGACACCAGAACCGCCTGGGTGGTCGGTTCGGTTGTCGGCGCGCGGGGAGCGCTTCGACAGGCTCAGCGTCCGTGGGATCGCGCTCGCGCCGACGGCGGGAGGTCTCGAGGCTCGGCCGTGGCCGGCCTCGCACCTCGACCACCGTGAGACCTCGCCCCTTCGACGGGCTGAGGATCCGTGTGGCCGCGCCTTCGTCGACCCTGCGCGGGTGGCCGGGTCGACGATGGTCGAGGTGCGAGGAGCCCCAGCGACGAGCCTCGAGACCACCGGCCGTGCAGGTGGACGGCACCAGCCGGCGTCCCTTCGACGGGCTCAGGGTCCGTGTGGCCGCGTCGGCCCGCACGGCACGAGGTCTCGAGGCTCGGTCGTGGCCGGCCTCGCACCTCGACCATCGTGAGCCGGCGTCCCTTCGACGACAGGGTTCGTGGGTCGAGTCGGCGGGGCGGGCGGGTCAGGCGTGCTCGGGGAGGGGGGTGAGGTGGCCGGTGGTGGCGCCGTAGGTGCGGTCGATGCCGGCGACGATGTGCTCCATCAGCGCGTCACGGTCGGCGGGGTCGAGGCCGCGCAGCGGGCCCTCGGTGCCGAGGACGGCGAAGCCGTGCACCACCGACCAGCACATCACCTCGGCGCCGGGCCGCGCGGCGGGGGCGAGGAAGCCGACGTCGACCAGGTCGTCGAGGGCGGCGTTGAGCATGCCGAACGGGTCGGGGTGGCCCTCCTGCTCGGGCTTGGCCGCCTCGGGCGCCTCGGGATAAGCGGTGAAGACGACCTTGAACAGCCCCGGCTCGGCGATCGCGAAGGCGACGTAGCCGCGGCCCAGGGCGCCCAGCCGCCGCCGCGCCCGCAGCTGCGGGTCGGTGTCCTCGACGCGGGCCAGCTCGCGCTCGCAGCGCTCGACCAGTCCCCCGAGCCCGACCTCGGCCACCGCCTCGACCAGCTGCTCGCGGCCGGCGAAGTGCCGGTAGGCGGCGTTGTGCGAGACCCCCACGGTGCGCGCCAGCTCGCGCAGCGCGAGGCCGTCGAGCCCGCGCTCGCGGGCGGCCGCGACGGCGGCGTCCACCAGCGTGCGACGCAGGTCGCCGTGGTGATAGCGCGCGGTGCTCACCCCGTCAGGCTACCGGCTCAACGACGGGTGTTGACACCGTCAACATAACCGGGGCATCCTCCATGTTGACACCGCCCACATTTCACCGGGAGCCCCCATGAGCCGCAAGCCCGCCATCCTGGCGACGGTCTGCCTCGCCGCCCTGACCATCAACCTCGACACCACGATCGTGAACGTCGCCCTGCCGAGCCTGGCGCGCGAGCTCGACGCCGGCACCCGCGACCTGCTGTGGATCGTCGACGGCTACAACCTCGCCTTCGCCGCCCTCGTGCTGGCGATGGGCTCGATCTCCGACCGCATCGGACGTCGTCCGGCCCTGGTCGCCGGGCTCGCCGGCTTCGCGGCCGCCAGCGGCGCCGCCGCCCTGGTCGACTCCAGCGCGGCGCTGATCGCGCTGCGCTTCGTGATGGGCGTGTGCGCGGCCCTGATCTTCCCGACGACGCTCTCGATCATCGCCAACGCCTTCCCCGACCGTCGCGAGCGCGCCGGCGCGCTCGGCGTGTGGGGCGCGGCGGTCGGCATGGGCGTCGCGCTCGGCCCGATCACCGGCGGCTTCCTGCTCGAGCACTTCAGCTGGCACAGCGTCTTCTGGGCGCTGGTGCCGGTCGGCCTGGTCGCCATCGGCATGACGCTCGCCTTCGTCCCCGAGTCGCGCGACCCCGGCGTCCCCGCCCTCGACCGTCCCGGTCTGGTGGTCTCGGTGGCCGCGCTCGGCACCCTGACCTGGACCATCATCGAGGCGCCCGAGCACGGCTGGAGCAGCCTCACCACCCTCGCCGGGTTCGCCGTGGCCGCCCTGCTGATCGCGGTCTTCGTGCGCGTCGAGCGCGTCGTCGAGCACCCGATGCTCGACGTCACGCTGTTCCTCGACCGCCGCTTCAGCGCCGCGTGCGGCGCGGTGACCGTCGCCTTCTTCGCGCTGTTCGGCTTTATCTTCCTGATCACGCAGTTCTTCCAGTTCGTGCGCGACTACTCCGCGCTCGGCACCGGCCTGCGGATCCTGCCCGTGGCGATCTCGATCGCCGTGGCGTCGGTCGCCGGGGCCGTGCTGGCGCCGCGCCTGGGCACCAAGCGCGTCGTCACCACCGGCCTGGCGCTGCTCGGCGCCGCGTTCCTGTGGATCTCGACCATGACGGTCGAGACCTCCTACGCCACCACGATGGTGCCGCAGATGGTGCTGATGGGCCTCGGCCTCGGGCTGGTCTCCACCCCGGCCACCGAGTCGATCCTGCAGGTGCTGCCGCCGGCGCGGGCCGGCGTCGGCTCGGCGGTCAACGACGCCACCCGCGAGCTCGGCGGCACCCTCGGCGTCGCCGTCGTCGGCTCGCTGTTCTCCTCGCTGTACGGCGACCGCCTGGCCTCGCTGCTCGAGGGCGCCCGGCTCGACGCGGCGACCCTCGACCGGGCCCGCGAGTCGGTCGGCTTCGCCGACGCCCTCGCCGACCGGGCACCGCAGGTCTCCGACGCGCTCGACGTCGCGTTCGTGCACGGCCTCGAGACCGCCTGCGTCGTGATCGGCCTGCTCTGCCTGGTCGGCGCGGTCGCCGCCGCCGTCGCCCTGCCCGGCCACCGCTACGACCCGCTCGCCGAGGCCGCCCTCGCGGGCGCCGGGGCGGACGTGCCCGAGCCCGCGGTGAGCGCTCGCTAACCTGGGCCGGTGACCGAGGCCGTCGCGGCGTCCAGCCGGCGCGAGCAGATCCTCGCCACGGCGGCCGAGCTCTTCGCCGCCCGCGGCTTCCACGGCGTCTCGGTCGCCGAGCTCGGCACCGCCTGCGGGGTCTCGGGCCCCGCGCTCTACAAGCACTTCGCCTCCAAGGACGCCGTGCTCGCCGAGATGCTGGTCTCGATCAGCGAGCGGCTGCTCACCGTCGGCCGCGAGCGGGTGGCGGGCTCGACCGGACCCGGGGACGCCGTCCGCCGCCTGGTGGCCTGGCACGTCGACTTCGCCCTGAACCACCGGGCGCTGATCGTCGTGCAGGACCGGGACTGGTCGTCGCTGCCGGACGACGCCCGGGCGCGGGTGCGGGCGCTGCAGCTCGACTACGTCGACCTGTGGGCCCACCAGCTGCGCGGGCACCACCCCGGCCTGTCGCTGGCCGAGGCCCGGGCCCGCGCCCACGCCGCGTTCGGGCTCATCAACTCCACGCCCCGCTCGGGCCGGCTGCCCGACGACGAGCTGCGGCCGGTGCTGGCCGCGATGGCCGAGCGGGCCTTGCTGGGCTGAGCGGGGCTGAGCGGGACTGAGTCGCCCGCCCGCGTCAGGGCGTGCAGGCCAGGTAGCTCCGGCTCACCGAGAGCGTCTTGCCCTGCTTCGGCTTCAGCACCACCTTGACGGTCACCGGCTTGGCCGCGGGCAGGTTGGAGAGGATCCAGTAGCGCGGCGTCGGGCTGTCGTCGAAGGCGTTGCGCCGACCGTTGACGTAGAAGCTGACCTTGTCGAGCTGCTTGGCCTTCTGGGTCAGCTTGACCGCGAGCGTGCCGTCGTCGCAGCCACGGCTGCCGGACATCTGCGCGAAGGCCTTGCCGGTGCCCTGGGTGGGCGTGGTGGCGCTGCCCGGGTCCGCCAGTCGCATCGCGACCGACCCGGTGCCGCTGGCGACGTCGTCGAACTCCTCGCTGTCCGGCGAGCGCAGCGAGGTCTGGAACTGGGCCTCGACCAGGTACTGCCCACGGGGCGCGAGGAACGTCGTCGACCGCCGGCCGTCGAAGCCGCTGACCTCGACGAGGGTGCGGCCCTCGCTGTTCTGGATGATCAGGAAGCTGGTCAGCTCGCCGTTCGTGACGGTCGAGAGCGTGACGAGCTGGCTGCGGTTGATGCTGAACTGCGCCCGCACGGCGGAGTAGGCCTGGCCGTCGCTGGAGCAGGTGGTGTCGCCGCCCTTGCTGAAGTCGCCCCACACCATCTGCTTCGCGTCTGCGACGAAGCGGGTCGGCTTGCCGCCGACGGCGTCGAGCCGGCCCTGCACCCGGCCGCCGAAGGTGTACTCGGCGGTGTCGGTGGCGTCGTCGGGGTCGCTGACGGTCACCTCGCCCGACAGGTTCAGCGTGCGCGTCTGGTTGGGCGTGAGGTTCGCCTGCTTGTCGGCCGGCCCGGGCGTGGCGTTGCAGGTGTCGCCGGTGCCGTTCTGCGTGCCCTCGGCGTCGAGCTCGGTCTCGATGGTGGCCCCGACGATGACCGCACCGGACGGCGGCGCCGTCGCGACGAGGCCGCCGGCGGCGAGGGCCGTGGTGGCGATCAGGACGGCCGCGCGGGACGCCCGACGGCGAGAGGTGGGGCTCATGCCCGGGACGCTAGGCACGGGCCGGGCCGCGCCGCGGGGCATTCCCGATTTCTTTGCCTTGCCGGTCGGTGCGGGCCGGTGCCGGTCGGTGCCGGTCGGTGCCGGTCGGTGCCGGTCGGTGCCGGTCGGTGCCGGTCGGTGCCGGCCGGTGCCGGCCGGTGCTCGCCGCTCAGGCCCCGCACGACGCGTACGCGCGGGTCACCGTGCGCGTCCGGCCGAGCTTCGGCACGAGGACGACGCGGACGACGACGTCCTCCAGCTGCGGCAGCCGGGCGAGCACCACGCGGCGGCCACGGGCGGGCGCGGCGACGAGGGCGCGGCGCTCGTCGTTGACGAAGAAGGTGGCCGAGCGCCAGTCGACGGCCGGCGTGCGCAGGACGGCAGTGACCGACCGAGCCGCGCAGTCGAGCCGACCGGGGAGGGTCACCAGCGCGGTGCCGGTGCCCCGGCTGGGCGTGGTGGCCGCGCCGACTGCGACGAAGGCGACGTCGAGGGTGGTGGTGCCCCGGGCGCTCGTCGGGTCGTCGGCCGCCACCGGGTTGTCGAGCCGGGTGCTGCTGCTCTGCACGAAGGTGTAGGTGCCGGGCTGGGCGACGAACGTGAGCTGACGGCGTCCCGGCAGGCCGTCGAGGTTGGCGTACTCGCTGCCGGAGGTGCCCACGACGCTGGTCGAGCCGGTGGGGTCGCCGGTGACGCGCGTGGTCATGGTGACCAGCGTGGGGACGCTCACCACGGCGTCGACCTCGATGCTGAAGTCGGACTGCCCCTGCGAGATGCACCCGGACGCCGTCCCCTTGCTGAACGTGCCGTCGACGCGCAGGTCGCTGGTGACCTGGATGGCGGTCGGCCGTCCGCCGCTGGCCTGCAGGCGGCCCGTGAGCGTGGCACCGGACCGGAAGACCGAGGTGTCGGTGGGGTCGTCGGGGTCGGTGACCGTGAGCGTCTGGTCGTGGCGGGTCGTGGTGGTGGGCTGGTTCGCGGTGAGCGCGGTGGACGAGGAGTCGAAGTCGCCCGTCGCCGGGCACTGCCCGAAGCTGTCGACCTCGCTGCCGTAGGCCGACGGCAGCCACGTCAGCCGGGTCGCCCCGAAGGCCGGCGCTGCGGCATGCACGTCTGGGGCCGGGTCAGCGGACGCCGCCGGCGGGCCGGCGAGCAGCAGGGGGACGACGACGGACAGGACGAGCGGGACGAGGAGTGCCGTCCGCCGCCGCACGAGGGAGCACTCGGTGGTCATGTCTGCACAGTAGGCACGGGGCAGGGGCCGCGATGGGCCAACGATCGAACCGGCCCCCGCGGCGGCTCAGAGCAGGTGGTCGATGGCGTCGTCGCCGGCCTCGAGCAGCCGGACGACGCGCGCGGCCCGGGCGGCGGCGTCCTGGGCGGTGTCGAGCGCGGTCTCCAGCGCCGGGTCGCCGCCGGCACCGCCATCACCCCCGCCGCCCCCGTCGTCGTCCCCCGGGTCGAGGGCCGAGCCGCCCGCGGTGAGCGCGTGCAGCCGCGCCAGGAGGTCGTCGCGCGGCAGGCCGCGCAGGTGCAGCAGCACGAGCGGGTCGTCGTCGACCAGCCACGCCGCCTGCGAGAGGACGGCGAGCGCGTGCGGGCAGGGGTCGAGCCAGCCCTCGCACGTGCACGTCGTCTCGAGCTCGGAGCCGAACGGCAGCAGCTCGGCGCCGCCCTCGTCGGCGTGCTCGACGAGGTCGTGGGGCAGGTCGCCGGCCAGCAGCGCGCCGACGCGCCCGGCCTCGGCCGCGACCGCCTCGACCAGCCAGGCCTGCGCGGCGGCGTCGAGCACCGGCAGCCGGGCGTCGACGGTGAACAGGCCGTGGGGGTCGGAGACGGCGGCGACGAGCCGGCCGGCGGTGATCGAGATGCCGCCCACCGAGCCCGAGCGCGCCAGCCCGCGCCCGAGGCGCAGGTCGCGCTCGGTGAAGGCGGCCTCCTCCAGCGCCCGCACGAAGGCCCGCCCCCACCACGTGGTGGCCCGCGCCGCACCGCGCCGGGGCGCCAGCGGCGGGTGGGAGACGACCGCGCTCACCCGCTCACCCCCGACCGTCCTCACGCCTGCGGCCGCAGGGTCACGAGGTCGCGCAGCTCGGCGTCGCTGAGCTCGGTGAGCGCCGCCTCGCCGCGCCCGAGCACCGCCTCGGCCAGCGCCCGCTTGCGGGCGAGCAGCTCGGCCACCCGCTCCTCGACGGTGCCGCGCATCGTCATCCGGTGCACCTGCACGGGGCGGGTCTGGCCGATGCGGTAGGCGCGGTCGGTGGCCTGCTCCTCGACGGCGGGGTTCCACCAGCGGTCGAGGTGGACGACGTGGTCGGCGCGGGTCAGGTTGAGGCCGGTGCCGCCGGCCTTGAGCGAGAGCAGGAACACCGGTGGCGCCTGGTCGTCGGGCACGGCCTGGAACCGCGCCACCATCGCCTCGCGCTCGGCGACCGGGGTGCCGCCGTGCAGCAGCTGGTGCGGCACCGCGCGGTCGCTCAGGTGGCTCTCGACCAGCCGCGCCATGGCGACGTACTGGGTGAAGACGAGGACGCCGGACCCCTCGGGCAGCGCGGTGTCGAGCAGCTCGTCGAGCAGGTCGAGCTTCTGCGAGCGGCCCGCGAGGCGCACGGCGCCCGACTGCTTGAGGAAGTGCGCCGGGTGGTTGCAGACCTGCTTGAGCCCGGTGAGCAGGGCGAGGACGAGCCCGCGGCGTCCGTCGGCGTCGACCCGCTCGATGCGCTCCATCATCTCGCGCACGAACGCCTCGTAGAGCACGACCTGCTCGCGGGTGAGCGTGAGCGGGTGGTCGGTCTCGGTCTTGGGCGGCAGCTCGGGGGCGATGCCGGGGTCGGACTTGCGGCGGCGCAGCACGAACGGCTCGACGAGGCGCGCGAACTGCTTCGCCGTGCTCGGCTCGAGGCCCGACTCGATGGGCGCGGCCCACCGCTTGCGGAAGGCGTTGCGGCTGCCGAGCAGCCCGGGCGTGGCCCAGTCGAGGATGGCCCACAGCTCGGTGAGGTCGTTCTCGACCGGCGTGCCGGTGAGTGCGACCCGCGCCCGGCTCTCGAGCGTGCGCAGCGCCCGCGCCGTCGAGGACGCCGGGTTCTTCACGTGCTGCGCCTCGTCGGCGACCACGAGGTCCCACGGCACGGCGGCCAGGGCCCGCCCGCCGCCGGCGTCGACGCGCATCGTGCCGTAGGTGGTGAGCACGAAGCCCTCGACGTCGGCCACGTCGCGCGCCGTGCCGTGGAAGCGCCGCACGGGGACGCCGGGCGCGAACCGGCGGATCTCGGCCTCCCAGTTGCCGAGCAGGCTGGTGGGGCACACCACGAGCGTCGGCCCGGTGGCGCCGAGCGCGCGGCGGTGCAGGTGCAGGGCGATCAGGGTGACGGTCTTGCCCAGGCCCATGTCGTCGGCCAGGCAGGCGCCGAGGCCGAGCGAGGTGACGTCGGCCAGCCACGTGAGGCCGTGGCGCTGGTAGTCGCGCAGCGTGGCCTCGAGCCCGGGCGGGCTGGCGACCGGCTCGCGGGACGCCGCCCGCAGCAGCTTCTCGCGCAGCGGCAGCAGGGTGGCGCCCACGACGACCGGCACGTCGTCCTCGGCGCCCGGCTCGTCGGGACGGCGCAGCGCGACCGTGCCGGTGAGCGCGGCCGCGACGGCCTGCGCCGGCTTGACGGTGCGGATCAGCCGCTTGCGCGCCTTGCGCGCCACCGCCGGGTCGACGACGGTCCAGGCGCCGCGCAGCCGCAGCACCGGCGAGGCGGCCGTGGCGAGCCGCTCCATCTCCTCCTCGGTGAGCGGGTCGCCGTGCAGGGCCAGCTGCCACCGGAACCCGAACAGCGTCTCGGCGCCGAGCAGCGGGTCCTGCAGCGGCTCCTCACGGACGGCGCCCCCGGCGGCCCCGGGGCTCGCGCCGCCCGGCCGGGCGACGTCGAGCACCGCCGAGGCGGTGAGGTCGCGGCCGAGGCTGCGGGGCCAGAGCACGTCGACGCCCCGAGCCGCGAGGGCCGCGACGCCGTCCTGGAGGAGGTCGGCGAGCTCGTCGCCGTCGAGGGTGATCTGGTCGGGCACCCGCAGCGCGAGCAGCCGGTCGAGCGCCGGCCAGGCCTCGGCGGCGGCGCGGAGGGCGATGCTGGCGTGGGTGCGCGCGCGGGCGCCGAAACCGTGATCGGCCGGGCCGGCCGTGAACAGCAGCGCGGCGTCGCACAGGTGCAGCGGGTCGTGCTCGTCGTGCACCTGCAGCACCACGCGCACCGACCCGGCGACCAGCTCCTCCTCGTCGGCCTCGACCCGCAGCGAGAGGCGCACCAGCTGCGGCAGGTCGGCGTCGGGCACGCGGCGGTGCCGCTCGATGCGGGCGCGCAGCCGCTCGGCGAAGTCGTCGGACGGCGGGGCGGGGCGCCCGCGGGAGGGCGACGGGGCGCGGACCGGGCGGGACGGCGTCGCGGCCCCCGCCGGCGGCGGGGTGCGCGGCATCGTGTCGGCGACCGCGTCGAGCACGCGGCGGACGACGTCGGCGGCCGCGTCGGCGTCGAGGTCGTCGTGGGCGCGGGCCTCGGCGAGCCGGGCGACGCGGTCGGTGTCGTCGGCGTCGAGGCGGCCGATGCGCCAGCCCCGCTCACCCGGCTCGAGGTGCCCCGCGGCCACCAGCCGCATGCCGAGCAGCACCGCCCCGGCGAGCAGCCCGACGCTGGGGTGCACGTCGTCGCGGCCACGGGCGCGGGCCAGCACCGGCAGCGCGGCGCGGATCGGCAGCGCCACGGTGCGCCGGTCGTCGCTGAACTCGACCACGCCGTCGCGCGGCGGGTCGGCCGCGCGGAAGGTGGCGGCGCCGGTGACGGGCACGAAGCTCAACGGGGTCCTCGGGCGATCTGGCGGTGCGGGCGGGGTGGACCGTCGCGACAGTAGCCACCGCCACCCACGCTCCCCCGGCGTCGCCGCGGAGGCCTGTGGATGACGCCAGCGGGGCTGCAGCGAATTGACGAGGGTGGGCGCATGACCCACGAACCCACCGCCCCGTTCCGCCCCGTGATCACCGACCAGGCCGCCCTCGAGGAGGCCTGGCGCCGGCTGATGTCGCCGCTCGGCTTCGGCCGCACCAGCGTCTGGCTGATGCTGGTCGGCGACGACGGCCGCCCCGTGCCGCAGCTGACCGAGGTCGAGGGCTGCGAGCGGCCCCTGACGCCCGGCGAGCTCGACGGGCTCGCCGACGCCGCCCGGCTGCTGCTCGACGACCTCGCCCCCGCCGGGCGCCTGGCCCTGCTGCTCAGCCGCCCCGGCCCGGCCCGCCCCACGCCGGCCGACGTCGCGCTCGCCCGCGGCGTGCTGGAGGCCTGCCGCACCCACGGCGTCCCCACCGAGGTCGTGCACCTCGCCACCGACACCGACGTCGTCCCGCTGCCCTACGACACCCTCGCCCTGCCCGCCGCCTGACCCGCCCCTGACCCGCCCCTGACCCGCCCACGGCAGGCCCAGGGTCCCCGGGTGCCCGGGGCGCCCGGATCCGTGGCTCAGTCGCGGCCGGCGTAGGCGTCGTCCGCGTCGGAGTACCCGACGCAGTCGGAGGACACCCGCACGTAGCGCGGCCGGTCGTGCACGGTCTCGTCGGGCAGGTCGTCGCGGGCGGTGGCCGCGCTGACGGAGACCGCGAGCCCCTCGACGTCGGGCGAGACGCCCACGAGCGAGCCGGGCCGGCGGCCGTCGGTGACCTCGAGCCCGAGGTCGCGCAGCACGGCCCGCACCTGCTCGGTCTGCGCGTCGCCGCGCGCGGTGCCGGTCACCGACCAGCCGGTCACGGTGGTGCTGACGAGGTACTGCGTGTTGCTCAGGTGGCAGGCGGCGAAGCGACCCTCGTCGGTCAGGAGCCGCCCCTCGCCGTCGGGCCGCACCCGCAGCAGCAGCGCCGCCGCGAGCGTCCGGACGGCGGCCTCGTGGGCCCGTGCGACGCTGCCGTTCTCGACGCCGTCGTCGTCCTCGTCGAGGGTCGAGCACCCGCCGAGCGTCACCACCGTGGCGAGCACCGCCGCCGCGGGTAGCGCCACGGCCCGGCGCCGGGCCCTCACCACAGGCTCCCGACGACGACCCGGCCGCCGTCACGCAGGGCGCCCAGGTGCTCGGCCAGCTCGGCGCCGCCGACGACCGCGTCCACCCCGGGCTGCATCGTGATGCCGGCGACCCACCCGGTGAGCCGGTCGCGGGCAGGGGTGTCGCGGCCCTCGACGACCGTCGGGTCCTCCCCGGTCGCGACGGCCACCACGTTGCCGAGCGAGCGGCTGTGCTCGTCGGTGTAGGAGCCGTGGTTCTCGGTGAAGGCGGTCCCGAGGTCGCCGGGCCCGAAGCGCCGCCCGTCCCAGGCGTCGAGGCGGGTGCCGCCGAACGAGTCCTGCGCGGGGTCGGGCCCCAGGCCGAGGGGGGAGTCGCCGCCCAGCCAGGTGATCGGGTCGCGCTCGGCGGCGAGCACGAAGACGTGGTCGCCGGTGAGGCCGAGGTCGCCGACGGTGTCGTGGCCCTCGCCCGCACCGGGGCTGCCGGTGAGCACGAGGTCGTCCGCGTCGGCGCCCAGCGCGGCGCTCCAGGCCGCGGTGGTCGAGCCGTAGCTGTGGCCGAGCATCGTCAGGTGCGAGGGGTCGAGTTCGTCGGCGGCCCGCAGCCCGTCGACGAACTCGACAAGGGCCGCGCCGCCGTCCCGGGCCTTGGTCTCGTCGGCCACCGCGCCGGCGTCGCCCAGCACGCCGGGGTCGACGAGGTCGCCCACGCCGTCGACGTGCAGGTCGGGCGCGTCGTAGCCGATCCAGGTGACGACGGCGAGGTCGTGCTCGCCGCCGTCCGCCTCGAGCACGCGCAGGGCGTCCTCGGTGCGGTCGGGCAGCGAGGCGAGGTCGTTGCCGAAGCCCGGGACCATCACCAGCGTGTGGTCGGCGGTGTCGGGGTCGCCGAAGGCCACCGCGCCGCGGCCGTCGCCGCCGAAGGCGCCGGCGTCGTAGAGCAGCAGGAGCGGACGCAGCGGCTCGTCGGTCTCGTGGTCGGTGACCGTGCGTCCGTAGACGGCGTCGCGCGCCCCGAGCGCGTTCTGCAGCCGGCGCCGCTGGGCGGCGGTGAGCGCGCCGGCCGCCCCGAGCGCGGTGAGCGCGTCGATCTCGCGCTCGAGCAGCGCCCGGTTGACGTCGTCACGGTCGGCCGCGGGCAGGCCGTCGAGCGCCCCGAGCAGCTCGGGACGGTGCAGCTTGAGCGACTCGCGCTCCTCCGGCGCGAGGCCGCGCCACCAGGCGTGGACGGCGTCCGGGTCGTCGAGGACGCCGCCCGGCGGCAGGCCCGGACCTGCCGGACCGGCCGGCCCGGGCCGGTCGGGGTCGTCGGCCGCGGCGCCCGCCTCGCCGACGGTGTCTACGTGCGCCAGCGCGGCCAGCAGCCGGTCCTCGGCGGCGCGCACGGCCCACTCGAGCGCCACGACGGCCCCCTCGTGCGCGACGTGGCGGCGCCGCAGCAGCGCGGCCTCGTCGCGCAGGTCGGCGGCCACGGCCGGGCCGACGTCGCCGCCGGTGGCCGCCTCGACCGCCGCCGCACGGCGTGCGAGGTCGTCGATGTCGCGTCCGAGCCCGACGCGGTCGGCCTCGACGTCGTCGCGGCGCCGGGCCAGGTCGACCATCTCGGCGTCGTAGCGGTCGAGGGCCGTCACGGCGACCTCGAGCGCGGCGGTGGCGACGTCGGCGTCACGGCCGAAGGTGGCGAGCGCGCTGCCCGCGGCGCCGGCCGCGACGCCCTCCCAGCCCCCGGGCGTGCCGTGCGCACGGGTCTCGGCGGTCGACGCCGCGGCGGCCAGGCCCGCGGCCCGCACCGAGGTGGTCACGACGTCACAGCGGGGGGCCGCGCCGCCCGGGCAGACGTCGAGCTCGGGCACCGGTGGCGCGTGGGGCGGCAGGTCGAGGCGCACGGTCAGGCCGCCCGGTCGAGCAGGCCGCGGGGCGCGTCGTGGGGCAGCAGCGCGGCCAGCCGGGCCGCCGTCTCGTCGTCGACCAGCCCGAGGCGCGCGGCCGCGTCGTGGACGGCGTCCGCGTGGCCCTCGGCGCGCCGCCCGAGCGAGGCCAGCTGCGCGCCCCACCCGTCGAGGAAGGCCTGCACTCCGGGCGCCACCCGGGCACCGAGCAGGGCGGCGTCGACGTCGGCGAGGCTGGTGGCGACGGTGCCGAGCTCGGCCGACTGGTCGCGCCACACCGCCTCGCCACTCCGCAGCGCCTCCAGGTACATCGCGATCGTGGTCATGGGCGGTCTCCTCCGCGGGGGGCTGGTCGGTCGGGGGTCGTGGTCAGGCGCAGGTCGACCGCGGACGGCGACGCGCGGGCGAGCAGGACGGCGTCCACGCCCCACGCCTCGAAGCGGGGCGCCGGGCCGGGCAGCACCCGCACCGCCAGGCCGGGGGTGCCGTGCAGGCCGACGAGCAGCCGGCGCAGCAGCAGCTCGGCCTCCTCGCCCACCAGGCAGCGGTAGCCGGCGCGGACGACGAGACGGCGCGGGCCGCCGGGGGCGCCCGGCGTCCACCAGCGGTCGTGGCGCTCGTCGACCGGACGACCGACGAGCCGTTCGACGCCGTCGAGCACCGCGTCGGCCAGCGCCTCGAGGTCGTGGCCGCGCAGCGGCACGGCGGGTGCGGCGGGTGCGGCGGGGGCGGGTGCGGTCATGGGCTCGACGCTCACCGAGCGGCGTCCCCGACAAACCCGGGCCCGCGCGGCCTGTGGACGACCGCCTGCCCCACCCCTCCGGCCGCGCCGCCCCGGCCCGGATAGCCTCGGTCGAGTGACCCCCGTCGTGCGTGAGACCACTCCCGCCGAGCACCTCGCGTGGGTCGAGCGGTCGACCGCGGCCGGCGGCTCGGCGAGCTTCCTGCAGACCCCTGCCTGGGGCCGGGTGAAGGCCGAGTGGCGCCACGAGTCGCTCGGCTGGTTCGACGGTCCCGGCCCCGACGCCACCCAGGTCGGCGCCGCGCTCGTGCTCTACCGCCAGCTGCCGCGGCTGAAGCGGTTCCTGGCCTACGCCCCCGAGGGCCCGCTGCTCGACTGGGCCACCGACGACCTCGGCGCCTGGCTCGAGCCGTTCACCGCCCACGTCAAGCAGCGCGGCGCGTTCGGCGTCCGCATCGGGCCGCCGGTGGTCCTGCGCCGCTGGGACGCCGCCGCGGTGAAGGCCGGCATCGCCGACCCCGCCGTCGCCCGTCTGGACGACGCCGCCCCGACCGTCCGCGAGGCCGCCGGCGCCCGCGTCGTCTCGCAGCTGGAGCGGCTGGGCTGGCGCTCGCAGGCCGCGGCCGGCGGGTTCGGCGCCGGGCAGCCGCAGTACGTCTTCCAGGTGCCGCTCCGGCACGCCGACGGCGCGGCCCGCACCGAGGACGAGGTGCTGGCCGGCATGAACCAGCAGTGGCGGCGCAACATCAAGCGCTCGGCCAAGGAGGGCGTCGTCCTCACCGTCTCGACCGGCGCGAGCGACGACGCCGAGGCCGACCTCGCCGCCTTCCACGACCTCTACCGCCACACCGCCGAGCGCGACCGGTTCACCCCGCGTCCGCTCGGCTACTTCCGCACCATGCTCGACGCCCTCGCCGGTGAGAGCACCGACCGCATCCGGCTCTGGCTCGCCCGCCACGAGGGCGACCTGGTCGCCGCCACCATCGCGGTGCGCGTCGGCGGGCACACCTGGTACTCCTACGGCGCGTCGTCCACCGAGAAGCGCGACGTGCGCGGCTCGAACGCCGTGCAGTGGGCGATGATGCGCGACGCGCTGGCGGCGGGCTCCTCGGTCTACGACCTGCGCGGCATCACCGACACCCTCGACGCCGACGACCCGCACGCCGGGCTCATCCAGTTCAAGGTGGGCACGGGCGGCGAGGCCGTCGAGTACGCCGGGGAGTACGACCTGCCGCTCAACCGTCCGCTCTACAAGGCGTTCGAGATGTACCTGAAGCGGCGGGGCTGAGCGCCATGGGCCTGACCCTCACCGTCGACGGCGACCGCTGGCGTGCGCACCTGCGCGAGGTCGGCGACGCCACGCCCGGCCTCACGCCGGTCGTGAAGGGCAACGGCTACGGCTTCGGCCTCGGCCGGCTCGCCCGCCGCAGCGCGTGGCTCGGGGTCGAGGCCATCGCGGTGGGCCTCTACGAGGAGCTGCCCGAGGTCGCCACCCGCTTCGACGGCTCGCTGCTCGTGCTCACCCCCTGGCGGCCGTTCACGCCCGACGTCGACCCCGCGCTCGCCGACCGCGTCATCCACACCCTCGGCCGGGTCGAGGACGTCGACGCCCTGCTCGAGCGGCAGCCGCGGGCGCGCGTCGTCCTCGAGCTGCTCACCAGCATGCGTCGCCACGGGTTCACCGCTCCGCAGCTGTGGGAGGCCGCCGAGCGGCTGCGGCACCACCGCGGCGCGCGGCTCGAGGGCGTGGCGCTGCACCTGCCGCTGTCGCAGGGCTCGCACCTCGGCGAGGTGCGCCGGCTGCTCAACGACGCCGTCGGCGCCGGGCTGCCCGGCCCGCTCACGGTGTGGGTCAGCCACCTCACCCGCGACGAGATGGCCTCCCTGCGTCAGTCCTACGCCGACTTCACCGTGCGGCCCCGCATCGGCACCGACCTGTGGCTCGGCGACCGCAGCGCGCTGCGGGTCACCTCCACCGTGCTCGACGTGCACGAGGTCGAGCGCGGCGACGTCTTCGGCTACCGCGGCCGCTCGGTGCCCAAGGCGGGCCACATCGTCGTCGTCAGCGGCGGCACCGCCCACGGCATCGGGCTCGAGTCGCCGATGGGCGCCTCGTCGCTGCGCGACCGCGCCGCCACCCTGGCCCGGGGCGGCCTCGACGCCGTCGGCTTCGTGCGCAGCCCGTTCTCGATCGACAACAAGCAGCGGCTGTTCGCCGAGCCGCCGCACATGCAGGCCTCGATGCTGTTCCTGCCCTCGGGCGCCCGGGTGCCCGACGTCGGCGAGCTGGTCGACGTCCGCGTGCGCTACACCGCCACGTCGTTCGACGACGTCGTCCTCGACTGACCGGGCTGGGCCGGGCACCGGGCCCACCTTCTCGGCCCCTCCCTCCGCTTCTGGGGCGTTGCAACGCCCCAGGAGCTCAGGGATACCCGGTGAACCGGGGATCCCTGACGTCCTCGGCTTCTCCCGCCACCGACGCCGACGACACCGACGACACCGCCACCCGACGACGCGGGGTCTCCTCGTCGGGGTCGACGGGGTCGTGCTCAGGCCACCAGACGTCGCGGACGACGACGGCGACCAGCCAGAGGGTGCCGGCGACGCGCAGGCCGACGCCGATCCAGTAGAACCCCGCGTCACCGCCGCCGCTGGGGGCGAGCAGGCCGCCGAGCCACCACCACAGCAGCGCGAAGTGCAGCAGCTCGCCGCTCTGCCAGATCAGCAGGTCGCGCCAGCGCGGGCGGGCGAGGGCGGCGAACGGCAGCAGCCACAACGCCTGCTGCGGCTGGTAGGCCGCGCCGAAGAGCAGCGGCACCGCCACGAGCAGGAAGGCCACCTGGCTGACCCGCGGAGGTCGGGGGGCGGCGACGACCAGGGCGGCCACGGCCGCCAGCCACAGTCCCACCAGCGCCCACGACAGCGCGGTCACGCTGCCGTCGGACATGCCGACCGTCTGGCGCAGCACGAGCCAGATCGAGCCCTGGTCGGCGACCCGGCCGAAGGTGGCCGACCAGTAGGCCTCCCACTGCGCACGCCCGGTGAGGAAGGCCGGGGCGTTGACGAGGGCCCACACCGCGAGCCCGGTGACGGCGGCGGGCAGGGCGTCGGTGGCGCGGCGCTCCCGGGCGGCGACGAGGGCGAAGGCCGCGAGCAGCAGCACCGGCCACAGCCCGGTGGCCGCGCCGAGGCCGACGAGCGCCCCGGCGAGCACCGGGCGGCCGCGGGTCCACGCCCACAGCGCACCGGCGGCCGCGGCCACCGGCAGCAGGTCCCACGCCAGCACGCCGGCCGTGGCGAGCACCGGCGCGGCGGCGAAGCCCGCGGCGTCCCACGGCCGTCGCCGGTGGACGGCGGCCAGCGCCGCCGTGGCCAGCATCGCCAGCACCGCGAGCCCGACGACGTTGACGGCCACGAACACCGAGCGCTCCCGGCCCACGTCGGCCCGGTCGGCGACGACCCCGGGGGGCTCGCGGAACCGCTCGGAGACGTCGGGCGAGCCGGTGAGCACGTGGGTGACCCGGGCGGCGGCGTACTGCCACAGCCCCACCCCGGCCGGGTCGTCGAGGACGCCGTAGCGGGCCCGGGTGTCGGTCTCGCCGGTCCACGGCCAGGCCAGCTCGACCAGCCCGTCGCCGGTGTAGGGGGCGGGCAGCTGCGAGACGCACAGGTGCGTGTAGGGCGTCTGGCCGGGGTCGTCCCAGCCGCGCTCGGCGCAGGTGGTCTTGCTGACCATCCCGAGGGCGAACGTCAGGCAGGTGACGGCCAGCAGAACGCCGAGCGCCCCGATCCGCCAGCCGTGCCCGGCGCGCGAGCCCGTCGGCCCGCCGACGACCTCGCTGAGGCCGGCGACGACCGGGTCGTCGCGCGTCGGGCTGACGCTCACCGGCGGCCGGACGGGCGGGACCGCCCCGAGCGGCCCGTGCGGCGCGAGGTCCGGCGGCGTCCGTCGACCGCCACACGACCGGCCGGCCCGGCCGGCGCCGAGGGCGGCGCGGCAGAGC
This sequence comes from Nocardioides marinquilinus, assembly GCF_039543705.1. NCBI lineage: Bacteria > Bacillati > Actinomycetota > Actinomycetes > Propionibacteriales > Nocardioidaceae > Nocardioides > Nocardioides marinquilinus. The sequence continues at coordinate 116,417 of NZ_BAABKG010000001.1, read as the reverse complement.
TCGGTGGTGCGGACGTCGGCGGAGCCGTCGTGGGCGGCGCCTCGGTGGTCGGCGGGGCCTCGGTCGTGGGCGGGGCCTCGGTCGTGGGCGGGGCCTCGGTGGTCGGCGGGGCCTCGGTCGTGGGCGGCGCCTCGGTGGTCGGCGGCGCCTCGGACGTCGTCTCGTCCGTGCTCGGCTCGGGCGTCGACTCGTCGGTCTCGGGCTTGTCGGTGCGCGGCGGCTTGGTGGTGCTCGGCGGCGGCGTGTACGGCGCGTGCCCGTCCTCGGGCGCCTCGCCGTCGACGTACTCCGGCTCGGGGAAGTCCTCCGGCTCGACGCCGTCGAGCTCGCGGGTCATGATCGCGTTCCAGGTCTTGGCCGGGTAGTTGCCGCCGAAGTAGCCCTCCTTGCCGTCGCTGGAGGCCGGCAGCCACCCGTCGAGCCGGCCGTTGCCGAGGCCGCGCACGTACATGACGGCGGTCGAGAGCTGCGGGGTGTAGCCGACGAACCAGGACGACGACACCGCGCCGCCGGTCTTGGTGGCGGTGCCGGTCTTGCCGGCGGTGGGCCGGTCGGGCATCTGGGCCTCGGTGCCGGAGCCCACCTGCACCACCTGCTGCAGCGCGTAGGAGACGTCGGCGGAGATGTCGGCCGGCAGCGCGCGGTCGTCGACGACCTTGTGCTCGTAGAGCACGTTGCCGTCGGAGTCCTCGACCCGCTCGATGACGTAGGGCTCGGCCGCCACGCCCTCGTTCGCGATCGTCGCGTAGCCGTTGGCCATGTTGATCGGGCTGACGGTCTGCGAGCCGAGCGCGACACCGGTCTGAGGCTCGAGGCCCGGCGTCTCGTCGGGGATGCCCGGTCCGCCCTTCTTGCCGACCTTCTCCGGCGGGATGCCCATGGCGTTGGCCGTCTCGATGATCTTCTCGGGGCCGTCGGTCATCGAGTCGGTCATGTCGATGAAGGCGGTGTTGATCGACTTCTCGGTGGCCTCGAGCAGGCTGACGGGCCCGTAGCTCTCGTCACCCTGGTTCTCCACCTCGGCGTCGCCGATCACGAACGGCGAGTTGCCGTCGAAGGTGTCCTTGAGCGAGAAGCCGTCCTTGATGCCGGCCGCCACCGCGAAGGGCTTGAACGTCGACCCGGCCTGCCCGCCCGCGACGGCCCAGTTGAGCTGCGAGTCGAGGTAGTCCTGGCCGGCGTAGAAGCCCTTGAGCGCACCGGTGCCGGGCTCGACCGTGGCCGCGGCGACGTGCAGCCGCTCGGGCCGCTTCAGCTTCGGCCGGATCTCGTCCACGCCGGCCTCGATGTCCTGCATCGTCTGGTCGTTCAACGTGGTGTAGACGCGCAGACCGCCGCCGACCAGCTGCTCCTCGGTGAAGGGGTTGCCGTCCTCGTCCTCGAGGTCGAGCAGCTGGTTCTTGATCAGGGTCAGCATGTGACCCTTCTGCCCGGCGAAGGTGTCACCCTCGTCGTCCGGCTCGGTCTTGGGGATCTTGCGCTGGGCCTGTTCGGCCTCCTCGGCGGTGATGTCGCCGACCTCGGCCATGCTGTTGAGCACGTAGGTGTAGCGCTCGCGCAGCTGCTGCCGCGCGGCCTTGCCGTCGCGCGGGTCGAGGTCGTTGGGGTCGTTGAGGATGCTGGCCAGCACGGCCGACTCGCGCAGGTTGAGGTCGGCCGCCAACTTGTCGAAGTAGACGTTCGCCGCCGCCTCGACGCCGTAGGCGCCGCGCCCGAAGTAGATGGTGTTGAGGTAGCCCGCGAGCACCTCGTCCTTGCTCAGCTCGCGCTGGATCTTCAGCGACAGGATCGCTTCCTTGATCTTGCGCTTGTAGGACTGCTCCTGGGTCAGGTACAGGATCTTCACGTACTGCTGGGTGATGGTCGAGGCACCCTGGGTCGAGCCGCCGCTGGCGTTGCTGAACGCGGCGCGCGCGATGCCCTTCAGGTCGATGCCGCTGTTGGTGTAGAAGCTGCGGTCCTCGGCGGCGACGACGGCGTTCTTGAGGTCCTCGGCCATCGCGTCGAGCGGGATCGTGTCGCGGTACTGCGTCTCGAACCGACCGATCTCGGTCTCGTCGTCGTCGTAGTAGATGTAGCTGGCCTCGGTGAGGAAGTCGGCGTTCGGCTCGGGGATGTCGGTCGTCTTGTAGAGGTAGACGAACCCGGCGACCCCGATCAGCACCAGCACCAGGGCGGCCACCGAGCCCCACTTCAGGAAGGTGACCAGACGCGACTTCCACGTCTTGGGCCGCTCCTTGCGCGCGGCACGCCGGGCCTTGCGCTTGGCGCGCCAGGCGCCGAGGAAGCCGCTGGGCTCGCGCGTGGACGCCGGCCCGTCGGCTCGTCGCTTGCCGTCTCGCGCCACCTCGGCTCCGTCCTGCTCCACGGCGCTCGCGCGCCTGCCTGGCCTACCGACGGATCAGGGTACGCAGGCGGTGTGCGGTGCCGGCCAAATCGCGAGCGGTGTGAGGTCGGTCGACGCGTCGGTCGTGATGCCGATCGGTGCCGCCGTTGCATCGACGATTCGTGTTCGCCGGATGTATCGCTACGATAGGTCGCGTGACACGTCGTGCGGAGACCATCGAGCTGGCAGTCCTCGGACTGCTGCACGAGGGACCCATGCACGGCTACGAGCTGCGCAAGCGGCTCAACCTCATGCTCGGCTGGGGCCGCGTGTTCTCCTACGGCTCGCTCTACCCGACGCTGAAGAAGATGCTGCGCAGCACCCTCATCGAGGAGCTGCCCCCCACGCAGACGCCGGTCTCCCGGCGTCCCAAGATCGTCTACCAGGTCACCGCCGCGGGCACCGCCGAGTTCGAGCGGCTGATGTCCGAGGTCGGTCCCGCCGCCTGGGAGGACGACGACTTCGGCATCCGGTTCGCCTTCTTCAGCCGCACCGACATGGAGATCCGGCTGCGGGTGCTCGAGGGCCGCCGCAGCCGGCTGCAGGAGCGGCTCGACCGCGTCCAGCAGCAGCTGTCGATGACCGAGAAGGAGGTCGACCGCTACCACGTCGAGCTCCAGCGACACGGCGTCGAGTCGGCCGAGCGCGAGGTGCAGTGGCTCAGCGACCTCATCAACGCCGAGCGCGACAGCGTCCGTGAGCGCACCTCCCACCACCAGACCGGTCCGACGACCCCGTCGGCCGGCACGGCGATCCCGCCAGTCCCGCAAGCCCCGCAGTGATCCACCAGTGATCCACCAGGAAGGAAACCCGATGGGTTCGGTTCGAGTAGCAATCGTGGGAGTCGGCAACTGTGCCACCTCCCTGATCCAAGGCGTGCACTACTACCGCGACGCCGACCCCGCTGACACGGTGCCCGGCCTGATGCACGTCGCCTTCGGCGACTACCACGTGCGCGACATCGAGTTCGCCGCCGCCTTCGACGTCGACGACAAGAAGGTCGGCAAGGACCTCTCCGAGGCCATCAACGCCTCCGAGAACAACACCATCAAGATCGCCGACGTGCCGACCCTCGGCGTCGAGGTGCAGCGCGGCCCGACGCTCGACGGCCTCGGCAAGTACTACCGCGAGACCATCGAGGAGTCGGCGGCCGAGCCGGTCGACGTCGTCCAGGTGCTCAAGGACGCCGAGGTCGACGTCCTGGTCTCCTACCTGCCGGTGGGCTCCGAGCAGGCCGACAAGTTCTACGCCCAGTGCGCCATCGACGCCGGCGTCGGCTTCGTCAACGCGCTGCCCGTCTTCATCGCCTCCGACCCCGAGTGGGCCGAGAAGTTCCGCGCCGCGGGCGTGCCGATCGTCGGCGACGACATCAAGAGCCAGATCGGCGCCACCATCACCCACCGCGTGATGGCGAAGCTGTTCGAGGACCGTGGCGTCGCGCTCGACCGCACCTACCAGCTCAACGTCGGCGGCAACATGGACTTCAAGAACATGCTCGAGCGCGAGCGCCTGGAGTCGAAGAAGATCTCCAAGACCCAGGCCGTCACCTCGAACCTCGAGGGCTCGCTGGCCGGCAAGGTGCACGACCGCAACGTGCACATCGGCCCGTCCGACTACGTCGCGTGGCTCGACGACCGCAAGTGGGCCTACGTGCGCCTCGAGGGCCGCGCGTTCGGCGACGTCCCGCTCAACCTCGAGTACAAGCTCGAGGTCTGGGACTCCCCCAACTCGGCCGGCATCATCATCGACGCCGTGCGCGCCGCGAAGATCGCGAAGGACCGCGGCATCGGTGGCCCGCTCATCGAGGCGTCGTCCTACCTGATGAAGAGCCCGCCGGTGCAGATCCCCGACGAGGAGGGTCGCCGCCGCGTCGAGGCGTTCATCGCCGGCGAGTGAGGCCCGCGGGCTGACCCCCGCAGTCAGACCACGGGCCCCGGGCCCGGTCGGAACCGCTTCCGACCGGCTCGGGGCCTGCGTCGTCCGTGCCGTGCGCGGGTCGGCTCAGCGCGGCTCGATCGTGTAGCGCCCGGACGTCGAGCGGGCGTTGCCGGCCCTGTCGAGCGCCTTCGCCGTCCACCGGACGACGGTGCCCTGCCGCGTCCTCGTGCGCGTGGTGGTGACCCGGCACGACCCGACGCCCGAGAGCGCGTCGGTCGCCCTGCACCGCAGCGTGCGCGCCGCCGGGTACGTCGCGCCGTTGCGCGCTCCGTCGACGCGCACCGTGGGTGCGGTGCGGTCGATCGAGACCCGGGTGCTGACGGTGTCGCCGAAGCCCTGGTCGTCGCTGACCGAGCGCTCGACCACCTGGCCGCGGCCGTCGCGGGCCAGGGTCACCGCGGCCGGGCAGGCGCCGGTCTCCGAGCGGGGCTGCGAGCCGCCGTCGTCGGTCCCGAGCCGCGTGCCGGTGCAGGTGAAGGAGATGCGCACCGGCGCCGAGTACCACCCGGCGCGAGGCGGGCGGCTGCTGGTGACCGCGGCGCTGATGCCCGGTGCGACGTACGGGACCTGGGTCACGAGAGCCCCCGTCGACGCCAGCGGGGTCGTCGCGCCCACGGGCCGCGCGGTGGCGGTGACCTGGTAGCTCCCGGCCGTGGTCGTGCCCGCGAGCACAGCGCTGTAGAGGCCGTTGTCGTGCGCGGTCACGGGGCCGATGGTCGGACCGGCCGGCTCGACGGTGAAGTCGACCTCGAGCCCGTAGACGAGCCTCGAGGTGATCCGGCCCGTGGCCTGGGCGTACAGCGTCAGCTCCGCGCGCCCGCTGGCCGGGATGTCGGTCGGGAACCCCATCGTCAGGTCGATGCCCTCGGTGACGACCTCGGCCGTGCCGACCACGTCGTCGGTCGCGGCGTCGGGGTCGGAGCCGGCGGCCGTCGCCGTGACGGTGGCCGTGCCCGGGGTCGTGCTGCCGGTCATCTCGGCGACGTAGCGACCGTCGCCGAGGTCGGCGACCTCGCCGAAGCTCACCCCGGGGTCGCTGCTGGTGAGCGCCACGTCGAGCCCGGCGACGCCGACTCCACCGGCCGTCCGCGGGGTCGCGACGACCTGCACGGTGTCGGTGCCGGTGGCCACCAGCGGCGTGTCGGGCACCTCGACCGGGACCGAGGTCACCGGGCCGAGGTCGTAGGTGATGACGACGGACGACGGCGTCCCCCGCTCGGCGAGCGAGGAGGTGCCGTCGTCGGGCACCAGGCTCGACCCGCCGCCCCCGCCGGCGCCGAAGAAGCGGTTGTCGCCGCCTCCGCCACCGCCGAAGAGCCCGCCGCCACCGCCGCCGGCACCGCGCCACCCGGCGTGGCGCGGTGACCCGGGCGCCGGCGCTCCGCCGTCGCCGCCGACGCCGAGGACGCCGTCCTCACCGGGGCCGACGCTGTGGTAGTCGCCGTCGACGGTCCCCCCGGTGCCGCCGGCGTCCGAGGTACCGGGGTTGCCCCCGTTGGCGTACCCGATGCCGCCGATCTCCTTCGACTCGCCGACCGCGCCGGCGTCGCCGCCGTCGATCCCGTCACCTGCGCTCTCGCCGACAGACTCCATGCCGGCGCCACCGCCACCCGCCGCGACGAGCAGCCGTGACGCGAGGCTGTCGCAGGCGGTGTCGGCGGCGGCGCACGTGCGGATGTCGGTGGCCCCGCCTCCGCCCGCGCCCTGGTCGTAGACGGTCTGACCGCCGGTTCCGCCGCCGTTCCACCCGGGAGCGCCACTGCTGTAGGTCGCCGTCGAGAAGCCGCCCCCTTCGCCGCCGACGCGCACGTAGAGCACCTGGCCCGGCGTCACCTCGAGGTCTGCCGTCACGCGGGCCGCCCGCCCGCCCTGGCCGATCGCCGGCTCCACCTCGGAGGTCGTCCCGTCGCCGCCCTCGGCGCCCACCGCCTCGACGTGCAGGCTCGTCACACCGGCCGGCACGGTGAAGGCCCGCTCGGCGCCGGTGTAGCCGAAGGTCACGGTGCGCACCTGGTGCTGGTCGGCGGGCACGAACGCGGTCGGGGCCGCCTGGGCGGCGGCCGGGCCGTCGGCGAGCCCGAGGGCGAGGGCGGGCACCACGAGCGCGAGGGGCAGGACGGCGCGGCCGGGGCGGCGGCGGACGGGGTGGCGGCGGACGGGGTGAAGCATGGACGACCTCCGGAGCAAGGGAGCAGACGCTGCGGAACCTAGAGCCGCGACGACGTCCTGTCCGGCGTTCCGGGGAACCCGACCCGCTCAGAGGTCGACGACCACCACGGCGTGGTTGTCGTCGGCGCCGGCCGCCTCGACGGCCGCGGTGACGGCGGCGGCCACCTCCGCGGCCGGACGGTCGGCCACCAGCAGCCCGGTGAGGGCGGCCGGCTCGAGGCGCCCGTGGACGCCGTCCGTGGTCAGCACGAGCCGGTCGCCGGGTGCCGTGACGTGCACGGCGAGGTCGGGGGCGTACGGCGCCCCGGCCGCGACGGCGCGGTTGAGGACGACCCGGCGCTCGTCGGCCCGGGCCTCCTCGGCGGTCAGCCGGCCCTCGTCGACCAGGGTCTGGACGACGGTGTGGTCGCGGGTGAGCCGGGTCAGCGAGCCGTCGCGCACCAGGTACAACCGCGAGTCGCCCACGTGGGCGCTGACGAGCCGGCCGGGCAGCAGCACGAACGCCGTGAGCGTGGTCGCCGCCGCGTCGTCGTCCGGGTGGTGCTCGGCGACGGCGGCCGCGGCCCGGGCCAGGCCGGCGTCGAGGCCGGCGAGGGCGGTGGTGGCGTCGTCACCCGGGGCGGGCCCGGCCAGCACGTCGAGGGCGACGCGCGCGACACCGCGCACCGCCCCCACCCCGTCGGCGACGGCGTAGAGCCCCCCACCGGTGCGGACGGCGTCCTCCTGGGTCTCGCGCGCCCCCTGGCCCAGGCCGACGGCGGCCTCGGGGTGCGGGATGCGGGTCGTGGTGGTGCTCATGTGGTGCTCCTTCGCGGTCGGCCGGTCGGCCAGCTCGGCGAGGAGGTCGGCGACCAGCGCCCGGGCCGAGGCCGTGTCGGCCTCGACCTGGCGCCAGTACGACGTGAGCTCGGCCGCGGCCGCCGCGCCATCGCGACCGTCGCGCCCGTCGCGCCCGTCGGCGGCGTCGGCCACCACCCGGATCCGCGCGAGCGGCATCCCGGCCAGGCGCAGCCGCGCCACCAGCCGGGCCCGCCCGAGCTGGGCGGTCTCGTAGCGGCGGTAGCCCGTGACCGGGTCGACCTCGGCCGGCGCCAGCAGGCCCGACTCGTCGTAGAGCCGCAGCGCCTTCGCGCTCAGGCCACTGGCCCGCGCGAAGTCGCCGATGCCCATCGGTGCGCCCTCGCCGTCCACGCCGTCCACGCCGTCCTCCTCGTCACCGGCGGATCTCGCCGGTCACCGCAGGCTGGAGCCTGCCGCAGGGGCAAGGTCAAGCGTCGCCGCGGCCTCAGGCGTCGTGCGGCGCCGGGGCGCCCGAGCGGGCCGGTCCGGCGGCGGTCTCGCGCTCGGCGTCCACGGCCCGGCGGCGCCGCAGCACCTCGAAGGGCAGCGGCGGCTGGCCGAGCGGGTTTGCCGCAGCGACCTCGTCCATGTCGGCGATGATGTTGCGCAGGTTGGTCAGCACCGCGCCGTACTCGGGCCACAGCTCGCGCGAGAGCCCACGGTCCGACAGCGAGCCGATGACGTCGTCCAGCTTGCCGCGGGCGGCGCGCAGCGGCTCGTCCTCGGCGGCGAGGATGGCGGTGCCGACGTCGTCGAGCAGCTCGCAGAAGCACGCGCGGAACGGCTCCTCCCAGGTGCGGCCCGCCGCCAGGCTGTGGTCGAGGGTGCGGGCCAGGCTGCGCGACTCGGCGATCGCCTGCTCGAGGCGGCGCAGCAGTGAGTACCACTCGCGCGGGTCGCGGATGCTGCGCGCCGGACGCCGCGGGTTGAGCCGCGCGCTCTCGACCGCCTGCCGCACCAGCGCCCAGGCGTCGTCGACCAGCTGGTCGAGGTCGCGGGTGCGCTGCACCCACTCCTCGATCTGCTCGTGGGTGAGCCGGCCGCGCAGGCCGGTGGCGACGTCGCAGACCAGCTCGCCGACGAGGTCGTCGACCTTGTCGATGGCGCGCAGCGCGGTGCGCCGCCGCAGCGGCGGCCACACCACGAGGTTGACCAGGATGCCGACCCCGATGCCGATCGCGGTGTCGAGCAGCCGGGCCAGCAGCACGACGTCGTCGTCGGAGAACCCGGTGGCCAGCACCACGAGCGCGGTGGCGGCGACGGTGGTCTCCTCGCCGTCGAGCCACGGCAGCGCGCCGACGGCGAGGCCGAGCATCACCACGAGCAGCACCGAGGAGACCTCGAGACCGAGCCAGTTGCCGATGCCCGAGGCGAGCAGGACGCCGGCGACGGTGGCCGCCACCTGCCGCGCGCCCTTCGACATCGTGCGGTAGACGGTGCCGTTGACCACCAGGATGGCGGCCCACGGCGCCAGGAACGGCTGCTCGAGCTCGAAGGCCTCGGCGGCCAGCACCCAGGCGACCGTGGCCGCGACCACTGTCTTCAGCAGCTGGGTGACGTCGTTCCAGAAGACGGGGTCCTTCAGACGCTCACGGGTCAGCACGACGTCCTCCCTCCCTGGTCGGCTCGCACCGCGCCCATCGTCGCCGCCGCACCCGCCCGACGGTGCATCCCAAGGGGGTGCCCTTCGACGGGCTCAGGGTCCGTGGGGTCGGGTCGGCCTTGACCTCTCGCGGTCTCGAGGCTCGGCCGTGGCCGGCCTCGCACCTCGACCACCGTGGGGGCCCTGACGATGGTCGAGGTGCGAGGAGCCCTGGCGACGAGCCTCGAGACCCCGGCCGTGCATGCCGGCTCAGGGTCCGTGGGGTCGGGTCGGCGGTGACCTCACGCGGTCTCGACGCTCGGCCGTGGCCGGCCTCGCACCTCGACCGCCGTGTGGGCCCTGAGGATGGTCGAGGTGCGAGGAGCCCTGGCGACGAGCCTCGAGACCCCGGCCGTGCATGACTTTCGACGGGCTCGGGGTCCGTGGGTCGGGTTCGCCTTGACCTCTCGCGGTCTCGAGGCTCGGCCGTGGCCGGCCTCGCACCTCGACCACCGTGGGGCCCCTGACGATGGTCGAGGTGCGAGGAGCCCTGGCGACGAGCCTCGAGACCGCCGGCCCTGCACGCGGACGCTCGCGTGGGGGTGCCCTTCGACAGGCTCAGGGGTCGGGGGGGGCGGGTTCGGGTCGCGTCGTGGGGTCAGGGGCGGGCGGACCACCAGGCGAGGAGGGCGGCGCGGGCGTCGTCCTCGGTCATCGGGCCGTGGTCGAGGCGCAGCTCGAGCAGGTGGCGGTAGGCCTCGCCCACCTCGCGGCCCGGGCCGATGCCGAGCAGCTGCATGATCTGGTTGCCGTCGAGGTCGGGTCGGACGGCGGCCAGCTCCTCCTCCTCCGAGAGCCGCTCGATGCGGGACTCGAGGTCGTCGTAGGTGCGACGCAGCCGCTCGGCCTTGCGGCGGTTGCGGGTGGTGCAGTCGGCGCGGGTGAGCACGTGCAGCCGCTCGAGCTCGGGGCCGGCGTCGCGCACGTAGCGGCGCACGGCGGAGTCGGTCCACTCGCCGGTGCCGTAGCCGTGGAAGCGCAGGTGCAGCTCGACCAGCCGGCTGACCGCCTCGATCTCGTCGTTGCTGAACCGCAGCGCCTTCATGCGCTTGCGGGTCAGCTTGGCGCCGACGACGTCGTGGTGGTGGAAGGTCACCGTGCCGTCGGGCAGCAGCCGCCGGGTGCGGGGCTTGCCGACGTCGTGCATGAGCGCGGCGAACCGCGAGACGAAGTCGGGGCCGCCGTCCTCGCCGTCACCGCTCAGCCGCGGCTCGAGCTCGATGGCCTGCTCGAGCACGGTGAGGGTGTGCTCGTAGACGTCCTTGTGGCGGTGGTGCTCGTCGCGCTCGAGGCGCAGGGCCGGCAGCTCGGGCAGCACCAGGTCGGCCAGCCCGGTCTCGACCAGCAGCGTCAGGCCGAGCCGGGGGTAGGGCGCGCAGATCAGCTTGACCAGCTCGTCGCGCACCCGCTCGGCCGAGATGATCTCGATGCGGCCGGCCATCTCGCGCATGGCCGTCACCACCTCGGGCGCGACCGTGAAGCCCAGCTGGGCGGCGAAGCGGGCCGCGCGCAGCATGCGCAGCGGGTCGTCTCCGAAGGAGTCCTCGGGGGTGCCGGGGGTGCGCAGCACCTGGTGGGCGAGGTCGACGATGCCGCCGAACGGGTCCTCGAAGCGGCGTCCGGGCAGGCTCACCGCCATCGCGTTCACGGTGAAGTCGCGGCGGCCGAGGTCGGCCTCGAGCGAGTCGCCGTACGCCACGACCGGGTTGCGCGAGGCCGGGTCGTAGCTCTCGGAGCGGTAGGTGGTCACCTCGACGACCCACCCGTCGCGCCGCGCGCCGATGGTGCCGAAGGCGCGACCCATGTCCCACAGCGCGCTGCCCCAGCCCGACAAAAGCCGCTCGGTCACCTCGGGCGGCGCGGACGTCGTGAAGTCGAGGTCGGTGTGCGAGCGGCCCAGCATGGCGTCGCGCACGGGGCCGCCCACGAGGTGCAGCTCGTGGCCGGCGTCGGCGAACAGCGCACCGAGGCCGTCGAGCACGGGCGCGAGCCGGTCGAGCTCGGCACCGACGCGCCGCTGCACCTCGACCATCGACAGCGCCTCGGGCGGCGACGAGGCCGACGCGTCCTCAGGCGGGGTCGGCTCGGGCACGGCGCGGAGTTTACGGACCACCCGCCGTTACGCTCGGGGGGTGGCCAGTCCCGCGAGATATCTGCGCGCCCTCGTGGCGAGCCTCGCGACCGGCCTGCTCGTGCTCGCGGCGCCGGCGCCGTCCGCCCCGGCCGCCTACCCCACCGAGGTGGCCTCGACACCCGTGCCGCAGCCCGCCCCCGCGGACGACGAGGAGCCGCTCGCCGTCCGCATCGGCACCATGACCCCGGGCGCGCTGCCGGTCGAGGGGCCGTTGCGGGTCACCGGCACGGTCACCAACCTCACCGACGAGACGTGGCGCAACGTCACCACCTACGCCTTCCTCGGCAACGACCGGCGCCCCATGCGGCGTTCCCAGCAGCTGGCGGCGGCCATGGACACCCCGGTCGACGAGGTGCTCGGCAACCGCATCACCGCCGGGGTCAGGCCGGGCAACATCGGCACGTTGCAGCCGGGCCAGACCAAGCGGTACGTCGTGACCGTGCCGCGCGCGGCGCTGCAGGTCGACGAGCCCGGCGTCTACTGGTTCGGCATCCACGCGCTCGGCTCGAGCCCGAGCGTGCCGGCCGAGGAGGACCAGGGCGGCGTGGCCGTGGCCGACGGCCGGGCCCGCACGTTCCTGCCCTACGTGCCGCGTGACTACACGCCGCTGCCCACCGCCCTCGTCGTGCCGCTGGCCTGGCCGGTGCACTACGCCGGAGACGGCTCGGTCGCCGACGCCGACGAGTGGGCCGAGGCGCTCGCCCCCGGCGGCCGGCTCACCCGGTTGCTCGACTTCTACGACACCAGCACCCGACCGCTCACGTGGGTCGTCGACCCCGCCATGCTCGACGCGATCGGCCGGCTGGCCGAGGGCAACCCCGCCCGCTCGATCGCCCCCTCCGCGCCCGCCGACGGCGGGGAGGGCACCGGCCCGGGCGAGGGCGGGACGCCGGCCGGGCCCGACGGGTCCGAGGCGCCGGCCACGGCGTCCGGCGACGGCGCCACCGCGCCGCCCGGGGGCCAGCCCACCGGCCAGCCGATCGACCCGCCCACCCAGCCCGAGCCGACGCCCGAGCCGGTCGAGCCGCCGACGCCGCAGGCCCAGGCCGCCGCCGACTGGCTCCAGGCCTTCGCCACCGTCGTCGGCTCCGACCCGGTGCTGACGCTGCCCTACGGCAACCCCGACGTGCCCGCCACGGTGCGCCACGCCCCGCAGCTGCTCGACCTCGCCCTGGCCCAACGCAGCACCGTGCTGCGCCGGCTCGGCATCGAGGCGACGCCGGTGATGACCTCGCCGTCCGGCTACCTCGACGCGGCCGGCATCGAGAGCGCCCCCGCCGACACCCGCCTGCTGCTCACCGACCGGATGTTCCCCGACGGCGAGGCGCCCGCGGCGGCCCAGGTCGCCGGCCACCGCGCCCTGGTCACCTCCTACGGCGCGACGCTCGGCACGCCCGGACCGGGACCGTCGACCGCCTCGACCGGCATGCGGCAGCGGCTGCTCGCCGAGGCCGCGGTGCGGGTGGTGCGCCGCGACCGCGCGCCGCTCGTCGTCACCCTGCCCGGCGACCGGGTGCCCGGCGACCCCGTCGGGTTCTTCGCCGGGCTGAGCGGCGGCTTCGTCGACCTCGACACCCTCGACGCCGTCGACGACGCCGCCTCCGCCCGCCCGACGGACGTCGACGAGCTGCGCTACCCGCCGCGCCAGGTGCGTCGCGAGCTCGACGCCACCGGCATCGACGCCGCCGCCGACCTCGTCGGCGCCGGCGACACCCTGCAGAACGTGCTCACCGAGAACGACGTCATCGGCGGCGAGGTCACCGAGGAGGCGCTCACCTCGATCTCCTACGGCACCCGCGACGACGAGGTCTCCTCCCGGCTCGCCGTGGCCGCGGCCCGCTCGTGGATCGACGAGCGGCTGGGCGCCGTCCGCATCGCCGCGGCGCCGGGCCTGACGCTCTCGGGCGCCTCCGGCGAGTTCGTCGTCACCGTCACCAACACCCTCGACCAGCGGGTCACCGTGGCGGTGGCCGTGGAGTCCGACGACGACATCGAGCTGAGCACCGCCGAGCAGATCGACCTCGCCCCCGGCGCCCGCGCCACGGTGCCCTTCACGGTGCGCACCTCGAGCAACCGGGTGCACAACGTGCGCCTGGTGGTCACCGACACCGCCGGCGAGCCGCTGGGCGCCAGCGACGAGCTGCCGATCCGCTCGGCGCAGGTCAGCGGGGTGATCTGGCTGATCATGGGCACCGGCGCCGGCCTGCTGTTCCTCGCCATCGCGGTGCGGGTGGTGCGTCGCATCCGGGCCTCCCGCTCCCCCGAGCCGGTCGCCGCCGAGGCACCGCTCGAGCGCGTGGGCGCCTCGTGAGCCCCGCCGGCCGTCACCGGGCCGGCGTGCCGCCCACGCGGCCGACTCCACCGGACGACGAGCGCGCGCCCGCCCCGGTCCCGCCGGCACCACCGACCGCACCGGCACCACCGGCACCAGCTAGCGCCACGGCCCCGGCGTCCGACGCCTCGGCCGAGGCCACCGACCGCGCGGTGCTGGCCAACAGCGCGGTGATGGCGGCCGGCACCGTCGTCTCACGGCTCAGCGGCTTCGTGCGCTCGGCACTGCTCGCGGCGGCGCTCGGCCTGAGCCTGCACGCCGACGTGTTCACCATCGCGAACACGGTGCCGAACATGCTCTACATCCTGCTGGCCGGCGGCGTCTTCAACGCCGTGATGGTGCCGCAGCTGGTGCGCGCGATGAACCACGACGCCGACGCCGGGGAGGCCTACACCAACCGCGTCGTCACCCTCGCCGCGCTGTTCCTCGGCACGGTGACGGTGGCGCTCGTCGTCCTCGCGCCGCAGCTGATGTCGCTGTTCCTCGACGCGCGCTACGACGACCCCGACCGGGCGGCGCACCTCGACTCGGTGATCACCTTCGCGCGCTACTGCCTGCCGCAGGTCTTCTTCTACGGCATGTTCGTGCTGGTCGGGCAGATCCTCAACGCCCGCGGCCGGTTCGGGCCGATGATGTGGGCGCCGATCGCCAACAACGTCATCTCGGTGGCCACGCTCGTGGTCTACCTGCTGGTCTTCGGCCCGGCCCGCGGCGCCGAGCTGAACGGCCCGTTCAGCGGCGGGCAGGAGCTGCTGCTCGGCCTCGGCTCCACGCTCGGCATCGCCGCGCAGCTGCTGATCCTGGTGCCCTACCTCAAGCGGGCCGGGTTCACCTTCCGGCCGCGCTTCGACTTCCGCGGCACCGGGCTCGGGCACACGATGCGGCTGGCGTCGTGGACGGTGCTGTTCGTCATCGTCAACCAGCTGGCCTACACCGTCGTGGTGCGCCTCGCCTCGGGCGGCACCGCCGACGGCGGCGACGGCACCGGCTACGCCGTCTACTCCTCCACGTTCCTGATCGTGATGGTCCCGCACTCGGTGATCACGGTCTCGCTCGCGACCGCCATCCTGCCGCGCCTCTCGCGCCGGGCCGCGGACGCCGACCTCGCCGGCGTCGGCACGATGCTGGCCGGCTCGTTGCGCACCGCGCTGGCGGTCGTCGTCCCGTTCGCGGCCGTGCTGCCGCTGGTGGCGCGCGACATCGCCAACGTGGTGTGGGGCCACGGCGCCGCCGCCGAGGGCTTCGAGCGCTACGCGCCGTCGCTGGCGCTGTTCGGCCCCGGCCTGGTGCTGTTCACGGTGCACTACCTGATGCTGCGGGGCTTCTACGCCCTCGAGCTCAACCGCACCGTCTTCCTCATCCAGTGCGCCGTGGCGGCCACCAACGTCGCGGCCGCGGTGCTGCTCGTGCGCAGCGTCGACGCCGAGGCCACCTCGCCGGCGCTCGTCGGGGCCTACCTGTCGGCCTACCTGGTGGGGGCCGCGCTGTCGTACGCCGTGCTGGCGCGCCGGCTGCGTCGGCTGGCGGCCCTCGGGGGCACCGGTGGCCCGGGCGGGCTCGACACGGCGCGCACGGTGCGGTTCGTCGTCCGGCTGCTGGTGGCGGTCGCCGTGGCCACCGCGGTGGCGGGCGTGGTGACGCTGCTGCTGGGCGGTCTCGGCGAGCGTCCGCACTGGGCGCTAGCGGGGGTGCGCGGCGTCGCCGTCACCGCCTCCGGCGGCCTCACCTTCCTGGCGCTGGCGCGCGTGCTGCGCCTGCAGGAGGTGACCTCGGTGGTGGCCACGCTGACCGGTGGGCTCACGCGTCGCCTGTCTCCGGGCAAACGCGGCTGACCCGCCCTACGATGGGGGCCGGCCCGCCGGTCCCGACCCGGTGCCGCGCGTGCCACCCGACCTGCCGAGCCAGCCAGCCCCAGCCAGCCCAGCCGAGGAGACGAGTCCGGTGCCGCACGCCACCCGACCCGGCGACGTCCTCGGCGAGCGCTACGCCCTGGTCGACCTCCTGCTCGAGAGCCGCGGCGGCCGGTTCTGGCGAGCCCGCGACCGCATCCTCGAGCGCGACGTCGCCGTGCACGTCATCGCCGCCGACGACCCCCGCGCCGACGACCTGATGGAGGCGGCGCGCCGCTCGGCCACGGTCGTCGACCGGCGGATGCTGCGCGTGCTCGACGCCGAGGTCACCGACGAGCTCTGCTACATCGTCAACGAGTGGGGCTGGGGCGCCTCGCTCGACATCGTGGTCAGCAACCGCGGGCCGCTCGGGCCGCGCCGCGCGTCGTGGCTGGTCGCCGAGGTCGCCGACTCCGTCGCCGTCGCGCACGAGAAGGGCATCGCCCACGGCCGCCTCGGCCCCGAGAACGTGCTCATCGACCGCGCCGGCGGGGTGCGCATCATCGGCACCTGCGTCGACGCCGCGCTGCACGGCGTCCTCACCGACGACCGCGAGCGCGACGTCACCGACCTCGCCGGCCTGCTCTACTGCGCGCTCACCGCCCGCTGGGCCGGGGCGTCGTCGTCCACGGTCATGGCCGCGCCGCGCGAGCACGGCCAGGTGCTGCGGCCACGGCGGGTGCGGGCCGGCATCCCGCGGATGCTCGACAGCCTGTGCGACGAGGTGCTCGACCCCGCCACCACCGGCCGTCACCGCGAGCTGGTCGACCTCGACGTCTCGGCCCGCGGGCTCGCCGACTTCCTCGCCGACTACGTGGGCGACCCCGCCGGCATGCCCGAGGCGCTGCTCGAGAGCACCCCCGAGATCCTCCCCGAGGAGGAGCAGGTCGTGCTGCCGCCGGTGCCCGAGATCGCCCCGCACGACACCGGCGAGCTGCCCGACGACCGCCACGACGACACCGGCGACACCGGGGCGCTGCGCGACGCCCGGCTCTCGCGTGCCCGGGCCGCGGCCCGCGACGTGCCCACCGAGGCCGGCGTCCCGATCTTCGGCGAGACCGACGACGTGTCGTGGCTCGAGCGCCGCACCACGCCCGTGCCGCCCCCGCCGCCGTTCGAGGAGCCGCCCGAGCGCCCGCTGTTCGCGCCCGAGCCCGAGTCCGGGGCGCCCGCGCGTCAGGCCCGTGAGGAGCGCGCGGCCCGCAGCAAGCCCACCGACGGCGACGGCGGGTTCTGGCCCTGGGCCTCCGACACCGGCACCGACGGCACCGGCGCCGGGCTCGGCGGCGCCGGCACGGCCGACACCGGCGGCGGACGACGCCTCGGTGGCGGTGGCCACGGCGGCACCGGCGACACCGAGGCGCAGGAGCCCGTGCCCGGACGCCGCTGGCTGCTGCTGGCCACGCTGGTCGCCGTCCTCGCGGTCGTCGCCGTGGTGGTCGTGGTGGCACTGAACGTGGGCCGCGACGGGTCCGAGGCGTCCGACGACGGCCCGGCGTCCGGCTCGACGTCCGCGCCGACGTCCGGCTCGACGTCCGGCAGCGGGTCGCCGAGCCCCACCGCCGAGCCGGTCGCCCTCACCGGTCTGACCGCCACCGCCCTCGACCCGCAGGGCGACGGCGAGGAGAACGACGACGAGACGCCGCTGGCCGTCGACGGCGACCCGGGCACCTCGTGGCCCACCCTGGGCTACGACGACCCCCTCACCTCCGAGCGGCGCCTCAAGACCGGCGTCGGCCTGCTGGTCGACCTCGGCGGCGAGCGCGACGTCGCGGGGGTCGACCTGCGGTTCGTGGGCGCGCCGACCTCGGTCAGCGTCTACCTCACCGACGGCCCCGTCGACGACGTCGAGGGCCTCGAGCCGGCCGCCAGCGGCACCGCCGACGGCGAGGCCCTCGAGCTCGACGCCGCGGGCCCGGCCACCCACGTCGTCGTCTGGCTCACCGACCTCCCGGAGGACCCCAGCGACGGTCGCTACCGCGCCCGGGTCGCCGAGGTCGAGGTGCTCGGTGCCTGAGGCCGGCTGGGCCGCGCCGACCCCCGGACCCACCGACGCCGAGCTGCTCGCCGCCCACGTCGGGGGCGACCCGCACGCCTTCGGCGTCCTGTTCGGCCGCCACCGCGACCGGCTGTGGGCGGTCGCGCTGCGCACCATGGGCAACCCGGACGACGCCGCCGACGGCCTGCAGGACGGGATGGTCGCGGCGTTCCGGCGGGCGGCGTCCTACCGCGGCGAGGCGCAGGTGACCACCTGGCTGCACCGCGTGGTCGTCAACGCCTGCCTCGACCGGCTGCGCGCGATGAAGGTGCGCCGGGCCGAGGCGCTGCCCGACGACCTCGAGGAGTACGGCAACCGCGGCTCCCTCGCCTCGGCCACCACCGACGCCGCCGACCCCGCCGACCTCTCGGTGGCCGGCGACCAGCGGCGCCAGGTGCTCGAGGCGCTGCAGACCCTGCCGGAGGAGCAGCGGGCCGCGCTGGTGCTGGTCGACATGGAGGGCTACCCGGTCGCCGAGGTCGCCCAGATGCTCGACTGCGCCGTCGGCACCGTGAAGTCGCGCTGCTCGCGGGGGCGCGCCCGGCTCGCCGTCCTGCTCGAGCACCTCTTCGACCCCGCCCCGGCCGGGGACGACGTCCCACCCGGGAACCCGCCGCCGCCGGGCGCCGTCCCATCCACGGACCGACCGCGCGGACCACCACCTCCGCGGCCGTCCTGACCCCACGCCCCACCCGACGTCCCCATCGAAGGACCCATGTCCGAGCCCGAGCCGCAGGCCACCCCCGAGCAGGAAGCGCAGGTACGCCGTCTGCTCGCCCGGGCGCGCCACGACGAGCCGGTTCCCGACCACGTCGCGGCCCGGCTCGACCAGGCGCTCGCCGGCCTGGTGGCCGAGGCACGCGCCGGCGCCCCTCCCCCGCCACCGCCGACCGGCGCCGAGGTGGTCGACCTCGCCGCCCGGCGCCGCCGCCGGGTGACCGGGCTGCTCGTCGCGGCCGCCGCCGTGGTCGCCGTCGGCGTCGGCCTCGGCCAGGTGATCGACAGCGGTGACGACGACAGCGGTGACGCGGACGCGTCGTCGGCCGGCAGTGCCCTCGACCAGGAGAACGAGCTGGGGCGGGGTGCCGCCGACAGCCCCGCCGAGCGCGACGACGGCGCGCAGAACAACGAGGCGGTGCCGCCGGCACCTGCGGCGACGTCCAGCGATGCGCCCAGCGCCCCGGTCGAGCCGTCCCAGGGATCGATCAAGCCGCCGGTCCTGGCCATGGACGAGGACGACTTCCAGGACCTCGCCCGCACCTTCCAGGGCATCGGCGGTGTCCCGTCGCGGCCGGGCCAGCGGGTCGAGGCCGACCAGCTCACCGCCGACTCGGCGTTCGTGTGCCCGCCGGCGGCCTATGGCGAGGGCGAGCTGGTCGCCGTCCGGTACGACGGCTCGCCCGCCGTGCTGGCCTACCGGCCGCCGGCCGGGCAGACCCAGATCGTCGAGCTGCTGCGGTGCGGCTCGGCCGACGTCTTCCGCTCGCTGACGCTGCCCACCGAGTGACCGCGCCGGCGGCCCGGGCCGACCGGGCCCGCCGGGAATCCCGCTGACCTACGATCGGTTGAGGTGGGCGCAGACCCGTCCACGGATCGTCAGCCACGTCAGGAGTCGCAGCACCCCATGTCCGAGACCCGCAACGTCATCATCATCGGCTCGGGACCGGCCGGCTACACCGCCGCCGTCTACGCCGCGCGCGCCAGCCTGGACCCGCTCGTCTTCGAGGGGTCGGTCACCGCCGGCGGCGCCCTGATGAACACCACCGAGGTCGAGAACTTCCCCGGCTTCCGCGACGGCATCATGGGCCCGGCGCTGATGGACGAGATGCGCGCCCAGGCCGAGCGCTTCGGCGCCGAGCTGGTGCCGGACGACGTCATCGAGGTCGACCTGACCGGTGACACCAAGGTCGTCAAGACCGCCACCGGCACCTTCACCGCGCGGGCCGTCATCCTGGCCACGGGGTCGGGCTACCGCAAGCTCGGTCTGCCGAACGAGGACGCCCTCTCGGGCCGCGGCGTGTCGTGGTGCGCCACCTGCGACGGGTTCTTCTTCCGCGAGCAGCACATCGCCGTCGTCGGGGGCGGCGACTCCGCGATCGAGGAGGCCACCTTCCTGACCCGCTTCGGCTCGAAGGTCTCGCTCATCGTGCGCCGCGACGAGCTGCGCGCCTCCAAGATCATGCAGGAGCGCGCGTTCGCCGACCCGAAGCTCGAGATCGTGTGGAACAGCGTCGTCGAGACGATCAACGGCGCCGACTCGCTCGAGTCGGTCACGCTGAAGGACACCGTCACCGGCGAGACCCGCGACCTCGACGCCACCGGCCTGTTCATCGCCATCGGCCACGACCCGCGCTCCGAGCTGCTCACCGGGCAGGTCGACCTCGACGACAACGGCTACGTGATCGCCTCGCACCCCTCCACCGGCACCAACCTGCCCGGCGTGTTCGCGTGCGGCGACCTCGTCGACCACCACTACCGCCAGGCCATCACCGCCGCCGGCACCGGCTGCGCGGCCGCGCTCGACGCCGAGCGCTACCTCGCCGAGCTGGAGCACATGGTCTCGACCGGCGCCGAGGCGCAGGCGCGCGCCGACGCCGAGGTCGCGGCCACCGCGGGCTGAGCCCGTTCCCCAGGCGGGGAACACCGCCGACGCCGCCGGCGTTGGCCCCACAGACGACAACACGACAACAGACGTCACCCGATCCGAGGAGAGAGCATGGGCAACATCGCAGCCGTCACCGACGCCGAGTTCGAGACGCAGGTCCTGAAGTCCGACAAGCCGGTGCTGGTCGACTTCTGGGCGGAGTGGTGCGGTCCGTGCCGCCAGGTCTCGCCGATCCTCGACGAGATCGCCGCGGCCCACGGCGACAAGATCACGTTCTTGAAGATGAACGTCGACGAGAACCCGGTGACCCCGTCGTCCTACCGCGTCACCGGCATCCCGACCATCAACGTCTACCAGGGCGGCGAGGTCGTGAAGTCCATCGTCGGCGCCAAGCCCAAGGCCGCGCTGCTGAAGGACCTTGAGGCCTTCACCGGCTGAGACCGGTTCACCGACGGGGCGGGCACGCCCGGCCGGACGGCGTCCACCAGACGCTCCAGGGCCGCCTCCACCTCGTCACGCCAGACCGACACCGAGCGCACCTCCATCCGCATCCGCGGAGTCGTGGGGTGCGCTCGGTGCGTCCGGAACCCCACGCGGGCGAGCAGCTCCTGCGGCAGCAGGCAGCCGCCCCGCGCGGGCGTCCGCGTGGTGGCGAACGCCTCGAGGGCCCGGACGCCGCCACGCGTCACCAGGTCGCGGACGACGCCCTGCACCAGTAGGCGGGCGAGTCCGCCGCCGCGGTGCGCCGGCGCCACGTGCAGGGCGGCCAGCAGCACGGCGTCGGCCGAGACCGGCGCCGTCGGGTGGGCGGCGGCCCCCGGGTAGAACGCCGGCGGCGCGTAGCAGGCCAGGCCGACCGGTTCGTCGTCCACGAGCACGACGCGGCCGCACGAGCCCCACTCGCGCAGCACGGTCGAGAGCCACTCCTGCTTGGTGGCGCGCACCGCGTCGCCGTCGCTGGCCACCCGGGCGTGACGCACGGCGTCGAGCTCCCAGCGCACGCAGCCGGCACACGGCAGGACCCCGTCGTCGAGCAGCGCGAGCCGGTCGACGGTCAGCGGCACCGTGCGGCGGGTCATGTCGGCCAGTATCCGCCGACGAGGTGCGCGGGCGACCTGTCAGGATGAGCCGGTGCGCCAGATCCGGCAGAGCAGGAAGCTGCACGACGTCCGCTACGACGTGCGCGGACCGATCCTGGTCGAGGCCCAGCGGCTCGAGGCCGAGGGCCACCGCATCCTGAAGCTCAACATCGGCAACCCCGCGCCGTTCGGCTTCGAGGCGCCCGAGGCGATCCTCGCCGACGTCAGCCACCACCTCGCCGACTCGCAGGGCTACAGCGACTCGCGTGGCATCTTCTCGGCCCGCACCGCGGTCGCGCAGTACTACCAGCAGCGCGGGCTGCGCGAGACCGCCGTCGACGACGTCTTCATCGGCAACGGCGTCTCCGAGCTGATCTCGATGGTGCTGCAGGCCTTTGTCGACGACGGCAACGAGATCCTGGTGCCGGCCCCCGACTACCCGCTCTGGACCGGCGCCGTGACGCTCTCCGGCGGGACGCCGGTGCACTACCTGTGCGACGAGAGCAACGACTGGGCGCCCGACCTGGCCGACGTCGAGGCCAAGATCACCGAGAACACGCACGCCATCGTCATCATCAACCCCAACAACCCCACGGGTGCGGTCTACTCCAAGCAGGTGGTCGAGGGGCTGGTCGACATCGCCCGGCGTCACGACCTCGTGGTCTTCGCCGACGAGATCTACGAGAAGATCCTCTTCGACGACGCGGTGCACCACCACGCCGCCGCCTCCGCCGGCTCCGACGTGCTCTGCCTGACCTTCAGCGGCCTGTCGAAGGCCTACCGGGTCTGCGGCTACCGGGCCGGGTGGGTGATGATCTCGGGCCCGCAGGAGATCGCCACCGACTTCCTCGAGGGTCTCACGCTCATCGCCAACATGCGCATGTGCGCCAACGTGCCGGCCCAGCACGCCATCCAGACCGCGCTCGGCGGCTACCAGTCCATCGAGGAGCTGATCGTGCCCGGCGGTCGCTTCTACGAGCAGAGCAAGCTCGCCGACCGGCTGCTCAACGAGATCCCGGGCGTCTCGTCGGTCGCGCCGCGCGGCGCGCTGTACTGCTTCCCGCGGCTCGACCCCGAGGTCTACGCCGTGGACGACGACGAGGCCCTCGTCATCGACCTGCTGCGGGCCAAGAAGATCCTGGTCACGCACGGCACCGGCTTCAACTGGCCCGAGCCCGACCACTTCCGTCTGGTGACGCTGCCCGATGTCGACCTGCTCGAGGAGGCGATCGGCCGGATCGCCGACTTCCTCGCCACCCGCCGCTGAAGGACCCACCATGCGCGACCTGACCTACCCACCGATCATCGTCGCCGCGAAGACCGCCTTCCGGCTCCTCGGCCAGCGCATCCAGCTCAGCGGCACCGAGCACGTGCCGCGCGAGGGCGGCGTCCTGCTGGCGGTGAACCACGTCGGCTACGTCGACTTCGTCTACGGCGGCCTCGCGGCCAACCCCTCGGGCCGCAAGGTGCGGTTCATGGCCAAGCGCGAGCTGTTCGACCACCGGTTCGTCGGGCCGCTCATGCGCTCGCTGCACCACATCGAGGTCGACCGCGCCGAGGGCACCCGGTCGCTCGAGACGGCCCTGGAGTACCTCAAGGCCGGCGAGGCCGTCGGGATCTTCCCCGAGGCGACCATCTCGCGCTCGTTCGAGCTCAAGGAGCTCAAGACCGGCGCGACCCGCATCGCGGCGGCGGCCGGCGTCCCGCTGGTGCCAGTCATCCTCTGGGGCACGCAGCGGATGATGACCAAGGACCACCCGCGCGACTTCTCCCGCGGCAAGACCATCGCGGTGCGGTGCGCACCGCCGCTGCATCCCACGGGCGAGGACCCGGTGGCCGAGACCGCTGAGCTCAGGGCCGCGATGACCGCCCTCCTCGACGAGACGATCCGCGGCTACCCGCCGGCCGAGCAGCCGCCCGGGTCGTGGTGGCTGCCGGCCGCCTACGGGGGCGGCGCGCCGACGCCCGAGGAGGCGGAGCGGCTCGACGCCGAGGAGAAGCGGGCGCGGGCCGCGCGTCGGGCCGCGCGCGAGGGCTGACGTCACTCAATCAACGTCTCGACAAGCGGTTTCGTCGATTCACCGACTCGTCGACGTAGCGATGTGTCGACAAAGGGGCGTCTCGGACGCCCTCCCCCGCCTCAGATCGGGCGGTCGGTGCGGTTGCGGGGGTCCATGATGTCGACGATGCGCTGCAGGTCGTCGAGCGAAGCGAACTCGACGGTGATCTTGCCCTTGCGCTGCCCGAGGTCGACCTTGACCCGGGTCTCGAACCGGTCGGAGAGCCGCTCGGCCAGGTCGGTGAGCCCCGGCGCGGTCGGACGGCGGCGCACCCGGCGTGCGGCGCGCTCGTCGTCCGCGCCCACGGCCACGATCTCCTCCAGACCGCGCACGCTGATGCCCTCGGCCACGACCCGGCTGGCCAGTCGGTCCTGCAGGTCAGGGTCGTCCACACCGAGCAGGCTGCGGGCGTGCCCGGCGCTGAGGACACCGGCCGCCACCTTGCGCTGCACCGCGGCGCTGAGCCGCAGCAGGCGCAGCGTGTTGCTGATCTGCGGGCGCGACCGGCCGACCCGCTCGGCCAGCTCCTCGTGGGTGCAGCCGAAGTCCTCGAGCAGCTGCTGGTAGGCGGCCGCCTCCTCGAGCGGGTTCAGCTGGCTGCGGTGCAGGTTCTCCAGCAGCGCGTCGCGCAGCATGTCGACGTCGTCGGTGCCACGCACGATCGCGGGGATGACGGTGAGACCGGCCTCGCGGGCGGCACGCCAGCGGCGCTCGCCCATGACGAGCTCGTAGCGACCGTCACCCAGGGGGCGCACCACCACCGGCTGCAGCAGCCCGACCTCGCGCAGCGAGTGCACGAGCTCGGCCATCGCCTCCTCGTTGAAGACCTGACGCGGCTGCACGTGGTTCGGCACGATGCTGTCGAGGTCGAGCTCGGCGAAGGTCGCGCCGGGCACGGGGGCCAGGCCCTCGGCGGACGCCGCCGCCGCCGGCGGGGCGGACCCACCGCCAGGAGACGGCGTCCCGGTCGGCGTCGACGGCGCGGAGTCAGCGCCCGGCTCCGGCGCCGACGTCGGCGCGACGTCGGCCGGCACCTCGCGGGGCGCGGTCGGGATCAGCGAGCCCAAGCCGCGGCCCAGCCCGCGCGGCCCGGCGCCACGTCGTCCCGCTGCTCCGCCGTCGTTCACAGTGCCCCCTTGGTCGCGATCTCGCGCGCCGCCTCGAAGTACGACAGCGCCCCCGGCGAGCCCGGATCGTAGGTCATCACGGTCTGGCCGTAGGACGGCGCCTCCGAGACCCGCACGGAGCGGGGGATGGCGGTGCGCAGCACCTGGTCGCCGAAGTGGCTGCGGACCTCCTCGGCCACGCCGGCCGCCAGCCGGGTGCGGGCGTCGTACATGGTGATGAGGATGGTGGAGACCGCGAGGTCGGGGTTCAGGTGTGCCCGCACCATGTCGACGGTCTCGAGCAGCTGTCCGAGACCCTCCAGGGCGTAGTACTCCGCCTGGATCGGGATCAGCATCTCGTCGCCGGCCACGAGGGCGTTCAGCGTGAGCAGCCCGAGCGACGGCGGGCAGTCCACGAGCACGTAGTCGAAGCGGTCGGCTCCCACCTCGGTGGCCGAGCCGACCCAGGGGTGCCCGTGGATCGCCTTGCGAAGCCGGCCCTCACGCGCGACCACGCTGACCAGCTCGATCTCGGCCCCCGCGAGGTCGATCGTGGCCGGGACGACGAACAGCCCGGGCACCTCAGCGCTCTCCCGTACGATCTCCGTCAGCGCCTGGCCGTCCACGAGGGCGTCGTACGTGGAGGGGACGCCGCGGTGGTGGTCGACGTTGAGCGCGGTGGAGGCGTTGCCCTGCGGGTCGAGGTCGACCACGAGCACGCGTTGCCCGAGCTGAGCCAGGGCAGCAGCCAGGTTCACCGTGGTGGTGGTCTTGCCGACTCCGCCCTTCTGGTTCGCCACGACCATCACGCGAGTGCTCGACGGACGCGGCGCTCCGCCTGCCTCGCCGGCCGGCCGGGTCTCGCGACGCGCCAGGAGGCTGTGGTGCGTCGCGCGGGCCAGCGGTGTCGCGTCGACGTCGTACCCGTCGTCGTACGACGCGAGCTCCGCAGCAGTCCGGACGCGGCCCACGGTCGATCCGGTGGGGGAGGTCGGCTCAGGAGGGTGGGTGGACACCGTCTCGCTTCCTTCGTTTCACGTGAAACACCATGGGACCACGTCGTTCACGCGGCCCGGTACGCCACGCTCGTCGCTGTGGACAAGCGCGGCCGATCTGGGGATAACTCGCCGTTCCACGCCTGAGGGCACCGGTGGATAACCAGTCGTGCGAGGTGGCGAGGCGAAGCCTGCACTCTAGTCACGCATCGTCGCGGCGGGCGACCCGCACCACGGTCGTCGGCGGATCGACGATGCCGCGGCCGAGCTCGAGGACTTCCGGTCGCTGGCCGCCCAGCTTGCGGACCGCACGCGCCGCCTCCGCGACCTCGTCGGCGGCCGACGAACCCTTGATGGCGAGTAGCACACCACCCCGGGCGACCAGCGGCAGGCACCATCCCGCCAGCCGGTCCAGCGGTGCCACCGCGCGCGCCGTCACGACGTCGAAGCGGGGCACCGTTCGACGGATCTCCTCCGCGCGGCCCCGCACCACGGTCACGTTCTCCAGTTCGAGGTCGTCGACGACGAGCGACAGGTAGGTCGTGCGCCGCAGCAGCGGCTCGACCAGCGTGACCGAGGCGTCGGGCCGGGCGATCGCCACGACCAAGCCGGGGAGTCCGGCGCCGGACCCCACATCGGCCACGGAAGCGCCCTGGGGGACCGCCTCCTGCAGCACCGCGCAGTTGAGCACGTGCCGGTCCCAGAGCCGCGGCGCCTCACGAGGCCCGATCAGGCCACGCTCGATGCCGTCCGTCGCCAACGAGGCGACGTACCGCTCCGCCAGTGCCAACCGGTCGCCCGGGAACACCGCCGTGGCAGCCGCCGGCGTCTCGAGCTCCGGTTTCACGTGAAACAGACGTCAGTCGACGAGGACGACGACGTGCCGCCGGGGCTCGACGCCCTCGGACTCGGACCGCAGGCCCGCCGCCGCGACCGCGTCGTGCACGACCTTGCGCTCGAACGGCGTCATGGGCTCGAGCGACACCGGCTGGCCCTCGGCCCGGGCGCGCTCGACCGCGTCGTTCGCCTGCTCGACAAGCGCAGCGCGGCGCTCGGCCCGGTGGCCCGAGATGTCGAGCATGAGGCGCGACCGCTCACCGGTCTCGCGGTACACCGCGAGCCGGGTCAGCTCCTGCAGGGCCTCGAGCACCTCGCCGTTGCGACCGACGAGCTGACGCAGGTCGGCGCCGACGATCGAGACCGCCGCCCTGTCGCCCTCGACGTCCATGTCGAGGTCGCCGTCGAGGTCGGCGATGTCGAGCAGCTCCTCGAGGTAGTCCGCCGCGATGTCACCCTCGCGCTCGAGCAGCGACGCACGGTCTCCGCGCGGCTGGTCGGCCGCGTCGTCCGTCTCCTCGACCTGGTCCTCGACCTGGTCACCCTGGTCGTTCACCTGCTCGCTCACCTGGGCGTCCACACCGGACTCGGCACCTGCGCTCACCGTCGGCCTCCTTGCTTCTTCTTCTTGCTCTTGTTGGCCGGCGGCCGTGCGGGCGACGAACCGCCACCCGAGGGCTTCTTCGCGACCGGCTTGGTCTGCTCCTCCGCCTGCGGCGTGGGGGACTTGCTCAGGTCGGGCGTGCTGCCCGCGGACGACGACGCGTCAGCGTTCGACGTGACGCCCGCACCGGCTGAACCGCCCGCGCGCTGCTGGCGCTGCCGCTCGGCCTTCGTGAGCCGCTTGGGCTGCTGCCGCGTCGCGGGGCGACGGTCGACCTCGGGCTCGGGCTCCGGCTCGAGCTCGCCGCTCGCGATCCCCTTGGCGCGGGCCTTGGCCCGGTCGCGGTCGAGCTTGGCCTGGAAGGCCGGCGTACCCGGGGCGGGGTTGTTGCGGATGACGTAGAACTGCTGGCCCATCGTCCACAGGTTCGAGGTGGTCCAGTACAGGAGCACGCCGATCGGGAAGGCCACGCCGCTGATGCCGAAGACGAGCGGCAGCACGTAGAGCAGCACCTTCTGCTGCTGGGCGTAGGGGCCGGTCATCGCGTCGGCCGGCATGTTCTTGCTCATCAGCTGACGCTGGGTGGTGAACGTGGTCGCCGTCATCGCGATCACCAGGAACACCGCGACGAGCATGACGATCACGTCGCCGTCGGGGCCCCACGTGCGGGCCTGCCAGAACGACTCCGAGATCGGGATGTGCCCGAAGATCAGCGACTCACCGAAGTCCTTGGCCCGGTCGTCGCTGAGGAACCCGCGGCCCTCCTCCTGCGAGGCGCGGCTGATCAGCCGGAACAGCGCGAAGAAGATCGGCATCTGCAGGATCAGCGGCAGGCACGAGGCGAACGGGTTCGTGCCGGCGTCCTTGTAGAGCTTCATGGTCTCTTCGCCGAGCTTCTGGCGGTCGTGACCGTACTTCTTCTGCAGCTCCTTGACCTTCGGTTGCAGCAGCTGCATGTTGCGCTGGGACTTGATCTGCTTGACGAACAGCGGGATCAGCAGCACCCGGATGACGATGGTCAGGCCGATGATCGACAACGCCCAGGACAGGCCGCCCTCGGGGTCGAGGAACAGGCTGAACACCTCGTGGAAGCCGAGCATGATCGCCGAGACGATGTAGTACAGCGGCGTCATGATCCAGCCGCCGATGTCGGACAGGAAGCCCACGGGTCACGCTCCTCGAGGGTGGGTACGTCGGTCGATCGATGGCTGGGTGGAACGGGCTGCTCGGGCTGCTCGGGCCGGCCGCTCGCGGCGGGGCGGCACCTTGTCGACGCCGCCGGCGGCCCACGGGTGACAGCGTGCCACCCGACGCACGGCCAGCCACGAGCCCTTCGCCGCGCCGTGCACCTCGACCGCCTCCAGGGCGTACGCCGAGCAGGACGGGTAGTAGCGGCACACCTGGCCGTAGAGCGGGCTGATCACGAGCCGGTAGAGCCGCAGCAGCCAGATGAGCGGGTACTTCATGCGGCCGTGCACCGCCGCAGGCAGTGCGTCACCGCCGCGTCGAGCTCGGCCGAGCTGGCGACGGCCGCCGCGGGGAACGCCCGCACCACCACGACCTGGCCCTGCGAGAGCTCGTCGAGGTGGGCGCGAAGCACGTGCCGCAGACGACGGCGCACGCGGTTGCGCACCACCGAGCCCCCGACGGCCTTGGAGACCACGAAGCCGACCCGGACCGGTCGGTCACCGGCCGGGCCGCCCTCGACGAGGTGCAGCGACAGCTCGCGGGTCGAGCAACGACGTCCGCGACGCGTCGCGACGCGGAAGGTCGCGGCGTCGGTCAGTCGGTGCTCGGCCGGCAGCACGGGAGGCCGCGCGCCGGCTCAGACGGCCAGGCTCTTGCGGCCCTTGCGCCGGCGGCTCGCCAGGATGGCGCGACCCGCACGGGTGCGCATCCGCAGGCGGAACCCGTGGGTCTTGTGCCGGCGGCGGTTGTTCGGCTGGTAGGTGCGCTTGCTCACGGCGATCCTTCGGTGGTCTCGTGCGGCGCAGGCTCGCTCGCACGCAGGTAGGTGGGTCACGCAGCGGCTGCTCGGCGTCCGGTCCCCCGAGGTCTCGGGGTACGCCGGCCCGCACGGCGCGACCGCGCAACGGTACGCGCTGGGAGAGAACAGGGTCAAACCCGCGCGTGGGGCCTCGGCAGCCCCCGCCACCAGGGTGCCACAGCCTGTGGATGACGTCTTGCCGCTCGCGCGAGGCCGGGGATAGCGTGCGCGGCATCGGGCTTCCCCGCCACGGTCATCACCGGCCTCACCGTCGAGGTCACCGATCGTTGCTCTCGTCGAGCTGCGGCGCGCTGACCTGCACGAACACGGTGCCGGCCGGTGGTGAGAGAGGCTCCCCGCGCCGCGTGCCACGCCTCCACACCGTGCGTGCACAGGCTGTGGACAAAGTTGTGGACGTGAACGGCGATGGGGAGTTGGCCCACATGAACGAGCAGCCCGCAGAGCGCACCGACGCGGGAGACGCCGGGTCGGCGCTCGACACCGCCTGGCGCGACGTCGTCGAGGAGGTCGCGCCCCAGCAACGGGCCTGGGTGCGCGCCAGCAAGCCGGTCACCCTGCACGAGTCGACCGCCATCATCGCGGTGCCCAACGCCTTCACCCGCGCCCAGCTCGAGGGCCGGCTGCGCGACCAGGTCGAGGAGGCGCTGAGCCAGCGGCTCGGCCAGTCCGTGCGCCTGGCGGTCACGGTCGACGCCGCGCTGCCCCAGCCCGAGGGCGTGACCCTGCCGCCGGACGCCGAGCCCGTGCTCGAGTACCCCGGCGAGCCGACGAACCGCTTTGACGCCATGTCGACATCTCGACAGGTCGACCCGCCGGTCGACGGGCGGGCCCGACGTCCCGAGGGCGCCGCCGACCGCGACGAGGAGCGTGGCTCGGCCATCGAGGCGCGGCTGAACCCGAAGTACACCTTCGAGACCTTCGTCATCGGCTCCTCGAACCGCTTCCCGCACGCCGCGGCCGTCGCCGTGGCCGAGGCGCCGGGCAAGGCCTACAACCCGCTGCTGGTCTACGGCGAGTCCGGTCTCGGCAAGACCCACCTGCTCCACGCCATCGGGCACTACGTGCGCAGCCTCTACAACGGGGTCCGCGTGCGCTACGTCTCGAGCGAGGAGTTCACCAACGAGTTCATCAACGCGATCCGCGACGACCGGCAGGACCGGTTCAAGCGCCGCTACCGCGACGTCGACGTGCTGCTGATCGACGACATCCAGTTCCTGGAGGGCAAGACCCAGACCCAGGAGGAGTTCTTCCACACCTTCAACACGCTCCACAACGCGAACAAGCAGATCGTGCTGACCTCCGACCGCCCGCCCAAGCGGCTCGAGGCGCTGGAGGACCGGCTGCGCAACCGGTTCGAGTGGGGCCTGATCACCGACGTCCAGCCGCCCGACCTCGAGACGCGCATCGCGATCCTGCGCAAGAAGGCCGCGATGGACCGGCTCACGGCGCCGCCCGACGTGCTGGAGTTCATCGCCTCGAAGATCCAGACCAACATCCGCGAGCTCGAGGGGGCGCTCATCCGGGTGACGGCGTTCGCGAACCTCAACCGCCAGGAGGTCGACATGACCCTGGCCGAGATCGTGCTGAAGGACTTGATCCCCGAGGGCGGCGAGCCCGAGATCACCGCGCCGCTGATCATCGCCCAGACCGCGGCCTACTTCAGCCTGAGCATCGAGGAGCTGACCGGCCCCAGCCGCGGCCGGCACCTCGTCATGGCGCGGCAGATCGCGATGTTCCTGTGCCGCGAGCTCACGCCGCTCTCGCTGCCGAAGATCGGCCAGCAGTTCGGCGGCCGCGACCACACCACCGTCATGTACGCCGAGCGCAAGATCAACCAGCTGCTCGCCGAGCGCCGCCAGGTCTTCAACCAGGTCAGCGAGCTCACCAACCGCGTCAAGATGCAGGCCCGCCACTCCTAGGCACCGGTCATGTCGTCCGGACGCCGCACCCTCGTCCTCCTGGCCGCGCTCGGGCTCGTCGCGGCCATCGTCCTGACGGCGGTCGCGCACGGAGGCGGCACCGGTGAGGACGATGCCGGGACGACCCCGCCGACGACGAGCACACCCTCCGCCTCGCCCACCCCCCGTCTCTCCGGCAGCTGGGACCTCACGGCCGGCACGTCGAAGGGCGACGCCCTCCCCCTGGCCCCGACGCCGATCACCCTGCGGGTCTCGCGACGCGACGGGACGACCCAGCTCGGGGGCCGCGCCGTCTGCAACCGCTACGGCGCCGACGTCGAGATCGGGGGTGGCGAGATCGCCGTCGGTGACGTCGCTGCGACCGCTGTGGGTTGCTCCGGCCGACCCGGACGCGTCGAGCGGGCCTACCTCCGGGCCTTCGGCGCCGTCACCGGCTACGAGCGGACCGCCGATCGACTCGTCCTCACCGGCCCCGACGTCCGGCTGGACTTCCACGCCTCGCCCCGCCTGCCGGCTCGGCTCGTGGGGCCCACCTGGCACCTCGACGAGCCCGGTCGCGCACGGCTCACCCTCGACGAGCAGCGCCTCCGCGCCACCGACGCCTGCGGCACGCGGATCGACGGCACGTGGCTCGAGGACGGCGGTTCGGTCGTCGTCACCGGCTCCCGCTTCCGCGGACCCGGCCGCTGCCAGCACCGGGAGCCGGGCCGCAGCCTGCTCGCCCTGCTCGGCGAGTTCCGCGCCGAGCTCGACGGCGGCCGCCTCGTCGTCCGGCCCTGGGGTGGGCGCCCGTTGGTCTTCACACGGTCGTGAGCCGCGACCAGCGAGACCCACGGCCTGTGGAGTGCGAGGCCTGCGGGGTGCGAACTACACGGGGAGGATCTGGGGACGACCTACGCGCGCCGTCCCCAGGACGCCGCCGCTCCACAACCGCACCCGGCGCCGCCACGCGGTGATCCACACCGGCTGTGGAGACCGTTCGTGCGCCGCGACCTGCACGGATGTCGTCCGTCCACAGTCTCCACAGCTGCTACGACCACGAAGAACCTCTCCACGTGACGATCATCGGTGGAACTCCGTCCGCCCGCTCCTCTGTGGACGACGAGGCCGCGTGGCAGGATTCGACTCCCGACCGCCCGGCCGCGGCACACGCCGCCGACCGCCGCCACCGCCCGGTGACCCCCGAGAAGGACCAGACGTGAAGTTTCGAGTCGAACGCGACGTGCTCGCCGACGCCGTCGCGTGGGCAGCGCGCAGCCTCCCGGTACGCCCGAGCTCCCCGGTCCTCGCGGGCCTGCTCATCGAGGCCGACGACGACGGCCTGGTGCTCTCGACGTTCGACTACGAGACCTCGGCCCGCGCCACGCTGTCGGCGCAGGTGAGCGACGAGGGCCGCGCCCTCGTCAGCGGCCGCCTGCTGGCCGACATCTGCCGCAGCCTGCCGGCCAAGCCCGTCGACATGGTGCTCGACGGCGCCCGGGTCTCGCTCACCTGCGGATCGGCGCGCTTCAGCCTGCAGACCATGCCGGTCGAGGACTACCCGACGATGCCGTCGATGCCGCAGGCCACCGGCACCGTGAGCAGCGAGTCGTTCGCCCACGCGGTCTCGCAGGCGGTCACCGCCGCCGGGCGCGACGACATGCTGCCGGTGCTGACCGGCGTCCGGGTCGAGATCGACGGCGGCACCATCTCGCTGCTGGCCACCGACCGGTTCCGGCTCTCCCAGCGTGAGCTGGAGTGGTCGCCGCAGTCGCCCGACGAGTCGGCCGCCGCGCTGGTGCCGGCCCGGGTGCTCGGCGACACCGCCAAGTCGCTCACCGCCGGCGGCGAGGTGACCATCGCGCTCAGCAGCGGCGGCACCGGCGAGGGCCTGATCGGCTTCGAGGGCGCTGGCCCGGGCGGCGTGCGCCGCACCACCACCCGCCTCCTCGACGGCGAGTTCCCGAAGGTCCGCAGCCTGTTCCCCAACGAGAAGCTCACCACCGCGCGCGTCGACAAGGCCTCGCTCATCGAGTCGGTCAAGCGCGTCGCGCTCGTGGCCGAGCGCAACACCGCCGTCCAGCTGCAGTTCGCCGACGGCGTCCTCACCCTCGACGCCGGCTCGGGCGACGAGGCGCAGGCCTCCGAGTCGCTGCCGGCCGAGATCGACGGCGAGCCGATCACCACCGGCTTCAACCCGCAGTTCCTGCTCGACGGCCTGCAGGCCATCGACCAGCCCGTCGTCGAGCTGGCGTTCACGCAGGCCTCGAAGCCGGTCGTGATCAGCGGCCTCGTCGGCGCCGACGCCGCCGAGGGCGCGGGCGACACCGACAGCGGGTTCCGCTACCTGCTGATGCCGCGCCGCCTGCTGTCGTAGCACCCTCGTCGTCGGTTCGGCCGTCTGCTTGGCTGGACGACGGCACCCCATCCACCGGGCGACCCCACGGGCACCCATCACCGGGAGGATCACCATGCACCTCGGACTCGTCGGCCTCGGCAAGATGGGCGGCAACATGCGCACCCGCATGCGCAACGCGGGCATCACCGTGGTCGGCTACGACCGCGACCCCGACCTCGCCGACGTCGACAGCCTCGAGGCGATGGTCGCCGCTCTGCCCGACGACGGCCCGAAGGTCGTGTGGGTGATGGTGCCGGCCGGTGAGGCCACCAGCAGCACCATCGCGGCGCTCGGTGAGCTGCTCGGCGCCGGCGACATCGTCGTCGACGGCGGCAACTCCAAGTGGACCGACGACCAGGCGCACGCCGACCTGCTCGGCGGCAAGGACATCGGCTTCGTCGACTGCGGCGTCTCGGGCGGTGTGTGGGGCCTCGAGAACGGCTACGCGCTGATGTGCGGCGGCTCGGCCGACCACGTCTCCCGGGTGCAGCCGGTCTTCGACGCCCTCAAGCCCGAGGGCGGCGGCTTCGTGCACGCCGGCGCCACCGTCGGCGCCGGCCACTTCGCCAAGATGGTGCACAACGGCATCGAGTACGCCGTCATGCAGGCCTTCGCCGAGGGCTACGAGCTGCTCGAGGCCGTCGACGTCGTCGACAACGTCGTCGAGGTCTTCGACTCCTGGCGCACCGGCACCGTCATCCGGTCGTGGCTGCTCGACCTGCTGGTCGCGGCGCTGGAGGAGGACGAGGGCCTCAGCCAGCTGCGCGGCTACGCCGAGGACTCCGGCGAGGGCCGCTGGACCGTGCAGGCCGCGATCGACCACGCCGTCCCGCTGCACGTCATCGCCTCGTCGCTGTTCGCGCGCTTCAGCTCGCGCCAGGACGA
This sequence comes from Nocardioides marinquilinus, assembly GCF_039543705.1. Taxonomy (NCBI): domain Bacteria; kingdom Bacillati; phylum Actinomycetota; class Actinomycetes; order Propionibacteriales; family Nocardioidaceae; genus Nocardioides; species Nocardioides marinquilinus. Next base: position 82,574 of record NZ_BAABKG010000001.1, on the reverse strand, counting down.
CAGCCCGGCCATGAAGGCGATCGCCGCGATGCGCAACCAGTTCGGCGGTCACGCCGTGCACACCGCGCCCCCGGCGGGCGGCGACGCACCCGACTCGGGCGCCGCGCCCGACGAGAGCCACTAGATGCCCGGGTGTACGTCTCCCACCTGACCCTGCACGACTTCCGCTCCTACCACCTCGTCGACGTCGAGCTCGGGCCCGGCGCGACGGCGTTCGTGGGGCGCAACGGTCAGGGCAAGACCAACCTGGTCGAGGCCGTCGACTACCTCTCGCGCCTCTCCTCGCACCGGGTCGCGAGCGAGGTGCCGCTCGTGCGCGCCGGCGCCGAGCGCGCCATCGTGCGCGCGGCCGTGGTGAAGGAGGGCCGCACCGCCGTCCTCGAGGTCGAGCTCATCCCCGGTAAGTCGAACAAGGGACGAATCAACAAGTCGACATTGCCGCGGGTGCGTGACCTCATCGGGCTCGTGCGCACCGTGGTGTTCTCACCCGACGACCTCGCGCTGGTCAAGGGCGACCCGGGCGAGCGCCGGCGGTTCCTCGACGACCTGCTGGTGCTCAGGACCCCCCGGTTGAGAGGGACGCTCAGCGACCTCGAGCGGATCCTGAAGCAGCGCTCCACCCTGCTGAAGACCGCGGGGCTCGCCCGCCGCGGGTCGAGCGGGCAGGAGGCGGCGCTCTCGACCCTCGACGTGTGGGACCAGCAGCTGGCCGAGGCCGGCGGCGAGCTGCTCGCCCACCGCATCGCCCTCGTCGAGCTGCTGCGACCGCTGGTCGCGGCGGCCTACGCGGACGTCGCCCGCGGCGCCGGGCGCGACGAGGCCGGCCTGGCCTACCGCAGCTCGTTCGACCTGCCGCTGCACGACCCGGCCGCCCCCGACCGCGCCCAGCTCACCGAGGCACTGCTCGCCGAGCTGGGCCGACGACGCAACGACGAGCTCGACCGCGGCCAGTGCCTGGTCGGCCCGCACCGCGACGACCTGCTGCTCTCGCTCGGCCGCACCACCGGGGGCCCGGGCGACGGGACCGACGAGACCGACGCCGCCGGCAGCCTGCCGGTGAAGGGCTACGCCTCCCACGGCGAGAGCTGGTCGTTCGCGCTGGCGCTGCGGCTCGCGTCGTTCGACCTGTTGCGCGCCGACGGCGACGACCCGATCCTGGTGCTCGACGACGTCTTCGCCGAGCTGGACGTCGACCGGCGGGCCCGGCTCGCCGCGCTCGTCGCCGGCGCCGAGCAGGTGCTGGTCACGGCCGCGGTCGAGGACGACGTCCCGTCCGAGCTCGCCGGAGCACGGTTCCGGGTGGCCGCGGGGGAGGTGCAGCGTGACGACGGATGAGCCGGTCGAGCCGATCGGGCCGGTCGAGCCGGTGCCGCCGTCGGCCTCCGACGAGCTGCCGCACGACGACGACGGTCTCGACCTGGCGCGTCAGGTCAGCCGCGCCACCGCGGCGAGCGGCTCGCCGATGGCGCGGCGGTCGCGGCGCCGGCGTCCGCCCGCGCTCGACCGCGACCGCGGACCGGTGCGCGACGGCTGGTCGGGGCCGCACCCCGACGAGCGCGACCCGCAGCAGCTCGGCAGCGAGGTCGACCGGCTGGTCGCGCAGCGCGGCTGGGGCCTCGACCTGCGGGTGCGCGGCGTCTTCGCGCGGTGGGCCGAGCTGGTGGGCGACGAGGTGGCCGACCACTGCCGCCCCGAGTCGTTCGCCGACGGCGTCCTCAGCGTGCGCACCGACTCCACGGCCTGGGCCACCCAGCTGAAGCTGCTCGCACCCACCGTGGTGCGCCGGCTCAACGACGAGCTCGGCGACGGCACCGTCACCGTCGTCCAGGTGCAGGGCCCGCACGGCCCGAGCTGGAAGCGCGGCCCGCGCTCGGTGCGCGACGGCCGCGGCCCCCGCGACACCTACGGCTGAGGGTCCCCCACCTCGACCGCCGCCAGACAGGCCCTCACGATGGCCGAGGTGCGAGGAGCCCCGGCGACGAGCCTCAGACCGCCGGCCGTGCACGCGAACGCGACCCACGGACCCTGAGCCTGTCGAAGGGCCGCGGGCCGGTGCGGGCTCAGCGCGCCGGAGGCACCGGGTCGACGGCGGGGTGGCGCCGGCTGCACCGCCGCAGCCGCCCGACCACCAGCCAGCCGCCGCGCAGCAGCCCGTGCCGCGAGACCGCCTGCAACCCGTAGCGCGAGCACGTCGGCGTCATCGGGCACACCGGGCGGGCCCGCGGCACCGAGACGTGCAGCTGGTAGCTGCGGATCAGCCGGGCCGCCGCGCGACCCCCGCGCCGGGCCGGGACGGCGACGTACGGGTCGACGGCCGTCGGTGCGAACGCGCCGACCACGACGCGCAGCAGCGCGAGGGGGGCGATGAGGAACAGGTCGCAGGGGCACTCGAGGCAGTCACCGCAGTCGGGTCCGCTCCGCTTGCGCCCGTCCCGCCGGTAGCGCAGCCGTCGCCACGGGTTGTTCACCAGGCCCACCCCTGTCACTCGATCGACGTCCGGCACATCATGCCGGTCACGGGCCGTCCGAGCCGAGAGGTCCGGTGGACGACGAGCCGAACGTCCCCGGGCCGGAGAGCCGATCTGCGGGCCTCGCGTCCATGGGGGGCCTCGGCGGCACCCCCGCCAGGCCGCTGGATCGGCTCCCAGGCCCCGCAGCGGGACGATCTGACCCGGACGTCGTCCCCATCCTGCGGCGGAGTGCGTGGATCCGGGGCCTGTGGGCGCTATCATGGACGTCGAGGTCGCCGACACGTTGCGCGCCAGAACCACGCGCTGTGCCGCGACCTTCGTCATGCCCCGGGCAGCCGCCCGCGGCCCACCGAGTGAAGAGGTCCCGGTGCCCGAGCCCACCCCCGACCAGACGCCGGACGCGACCCCCGACGAGACGACCGACCAGACGACCGACCAGACCCCCCCGCCTGCCCCCGAGTCCACCGGGCTGCGCAGCTCGGCGGTCGACACCGCCTACGGCGCCGAGTCGATCCAGGTCCTCGAGGGTCTCGAGGCCGTCCGCAAGCGCCCCGGCATGTACATCGGCTCCACCGGCGAGCGCGGCCTGCACCACCTGATCTGGGAGATCGTCGACAACGCGGTCGACGAGGCGCTGGCCGGCCACTGCGACCGCATCGTGCTGACCCTGCTCGACGACGGCGGCGTCCGCGTCGAGGACAACGGCCGCGGCATCCCCACCGACACCGCGCCCGGCCAGGAGCTGCCCGCCCTGACGCTCGCCCTCACCGTGCTGCACGCCGGCGGCAAGTTCGGCGGCGGAGGCTACAAGGTCTCCGGCGGCCTGCACGGCGTCGGCGTCTCGGTGGTCAACGCGCTGTCGTCGCGGGTGCTCGCCGAGGTCAAGAACCGCGGCCACCTGTGGCAGCAGGGCTTCACGCGCGGCGAGCCCGACGGCCCGATCGAGCAGGTGCGCCCGCTCGAGGACGGCGAGCGCACCGGCACCACGGTCACCTGGTGGGCCAGCGAGGAGATCTTCGAGACGACGTCCTACTCGCTCGAGACCATCACCTCGCGCATCCGCGAGTACGCCTTCCTCAACAAGGGCCTCGAGATCGTGGTCCGCGACGAGCGCGCGGACGCCGACGAGCTGGCCGACGCGGTCGCCGACGACACCGCGGCCGACGACACCGTCGCCGAGGGCGCCGGCGACGCCATCAAGCCCGCGACCGAGGGCCGCAAGGGGCTCGAGCAGGTCTTCCGCTACGACCGCGGCCTGGTCGACTACGTCGAGCACCTCAACCGCACCAAGACGCCGTCGAACCCGTCGGTGATCAGCTTCGAGGCCGAGACCCCCGACGACGTCGAGAACCACATGAGCCTCGAGGTCGCGATGCAGTGGAACACGACCTTCACCGAATCGGTCCACACCTTCGCCAACACCATCAACACCGCCGAGGGCGGCACCCACGAGGAGGGCTTCCGCGCGGCGCTCACCACGCTGGTCAACACCTGGGGCGAGACCTGGGGCCTGATGAAGAAGGCCGAGGACCGGGTCAAGGGCGACGACATCCGCGAGGGCCTGACCGCGATCATCTCGATCAAGCTGGCCGAGCCGCAGTTCGAGGGCCAGACCAAGGGCAAGCTGGGCAACACCGAGGCCAAGGGCTTCACCCAGCGCATCGTCAACGACCAGCTCGGCGCGTGGATGGAGCAGAACCCGGCCGAGGGCCGCGACATCATCCGCAAGGCGCAGGCCGCGGCGCAGGCCCGCATCGCCGCCCGCAAGGCGCGCGACCTCGCCCGCGACCGCAAGGGCCTGCTCGGCAAGGCCGGCCTGCCGGGCAAGCTGTCCGACTGCCAGTCGACCCGCCCCGAGGAGTGCGAGGTCTTCATCGTCGAGGGCGACTCGGCGGGCGGCTCGGCCCGCCAGGGCCGCGACCCGCGCGTGCAGGCGATCCTCCCGATCCGCGGCAAGATCCTGAACGTCGAGAAGGCCCGCATCGACAAGGTGCTGGCCAACACCGAGGTGCAGGCGATCATCTCGGCGCTCGGCACCGGCATCCAGGAGGAGTTCGACCTCGCCAAGCTGCGCTACCACAAGGTCGTGCTCATGGCCGACGCCGACGTCGACGGCCACCACATCAACACCCTGCTGCTGACGCTGCTGTTCCGCTTCATGCGCCCGCTCATCGAGAACGGCCACGTCTACATGGCGCAGCCGCCGCTCTACCGCCTCCGCTGGACCGGTCCGCCGTCCGACCACGACTTCGTCTACTCCGACGCCGAGCGCGACTCGCTCATGGCCCACGGCCTCGAGCAGGGACGCCGCCTGCCCAAGGAGAACCCGGTGCAGCGCTACAAGGGTCTCGGCGAGATGAACGCCAAGGAGCTGTGGGAGACCACGATGGACCCCGACCAGCGGCTGATGCTGCAGGTCACCCTCGAGGACGCCGCGCAGGCCGACGAGATCTTCTCGATCCTCATGGGCGAGGACGTCGAGCAGCGCCGCTCCTTCATCCAGCGCAACGCCAAGGACGTCAGGTTCTTGGACATCTGATGCCCACCACTGGCGCGGCGACGAGCGCAGCGAGGCGCGACGTGCCAGGTGGGTGACCCGTTGCGAACGGAGCGCAGCGAAGCGAGCACCGGCTTGCGACGGGTCACCCCGGGCGAGCAGTAGACGAAGCCACGAACGAGAGACGACATGACCGAGACCACGAGCAACCTGGGCGGCGACGGCGGCGGCGAGGGAGGCGGCGGAGGCCGCATCGAGCCGGTCGAGCTGCAGACCTCGATGCAGCGGGCCTACATCGACTACGCGATGGCCGTCATCGTGGGTCGGGCGCTGCCCGACGTCCGCGACGGCCTGAAGCCGGTGCACCGGCGCGTGCTCTACGCGATGTTCGACGGCGGCTACCGCCCCGACCGCGGCTTCTCGAAGTGCTCGCGCGTCGTCGGCGACGTCATGGGTCAGTACCACCCCCACGGCGACACCGCGATCTACGACACCCTGGTGCGCCTCGCGCAGCCGTGGGTGATGCGGGCGCCGCTGGTCAACGGCCAGGGCAACTTCGGCTCGCCGGGCAACGACGCCGCCGCCGCGATGCGCTACACCGAGTGCCGCATGGCGCCGCTGGCGCTCGAGATGGTCCGCGACATCGACCAGGAGACGGTCGACTTCCAGGCGAACTACGACGGTCGCTCGCAGGAGCCCGTCGTCCTGCCGTCGCGGTTCCCGAACCTGCTGGTCAACGGCTCGGCCGGCATCGCGGTCGGCATGGCCACCAGCATCCCGACCCACAACCTGCGCGAGGTCGCCGAGGGGGCGGTGTGGGCGCTGCAGCACCCCGACGCCACCCGCGAAGAGCTGCAGGACGCGCTCATCGAGCGCATCAAGGGCCCCGACTTCCCCAACGGCGCGCTGATCGTGGGCCGCCAGGGCATCGAGCAGACCTACCGCACCGGCCGCGGCTCGATCACCCAGCGCGCCGTCATCGACATCGACGAGGACAGCAAGGGCCGGGTCAACCTGGTCATCACCGAGCTGCCCTACATGGTCAACCCCGACAACCTGGCCGTGAAGATCGCCGACCTGGCGGTCAACGGCAAGGTGCAGGGCATCGCCGACGTGCGCGACGACACCTCCGACCGCACCGGCCAGCGCCTGGTCGTCGTCCTCAAGCGCGACGCGGTGGCCCGCGTGGTGCTGAACAACCTGCTCAAGCACACCGAGCTGCAGACGAACTTCAGCGCCAACATGCTGGCGCTGGTCGACGGCGTCCCGCGCACGCTGACCATCGACCAGTTCATCAGCCACTGGGTCGAGCACCAGATCGAGGTCATCCGCAGGCGCACCGAGTACCGCCTGCGCGAGGCCGAGAAGCGCGCGCACGTCCTGCGCGGGCTGGTCAAGGCGCTCGACCAGCTCGACGAGGTCATCGCACTGATCCGCCGCTCGCCCGACGTCGACGACGCCCGGGTCGGCCTGATGGAGCTGCTCGACGTCGACGAGGTGCAGGCCACCGCCATCCTCGACATGCAGCTGCGCCGGCTCGCCGCGCTGCAGCGGCAGAAGATCATCGACGACCTCGCGGCCATAGAGGCCGAGATCGCCGACCTGCAGGACATCCTCGCCAACGTCTCGCGCCAGCGCTCGATCGTGGTCGAGGAGCTCTCCGAGATCGTCGAGAAGTACGGCGACGACCGTCGCACCCAGATCATCGCGGCCGACGGCGACCTGTCGATGGAGGACCTGATCCCCGACGAGGAGCTCGTCGTCTCCATCACCCGCGGCGGCTACGCCAAGCGCACCCAGCGGCAGGCCTACCGGCTGCAGCGGCGCGGCGGCAAGGGCGTGCGGGGTGCATCGCTGCGCGGCGACGACGTCGTCGAGCACTTCATCGCCACCACCAACCACCACTGGCTGCTGTTCTTCACCACGGCCGGGCGGGTCTACCGCACGAAGGCCTACAACCTGCCGGAGGCCTCGCGCGACGCGAAGGGCGGCCACGTCGCCGGCCTGCTGTCGTTCCAGCCCGACGAGCAGATCGCGCAGGTGCTCGCCATCCGCGACTACGACCAGATGCCCTACCTGGTGCTGGCCACCAGGAAGGGCCTGGTCAAGAAGACGCGGCTCGGCGACTACAACAGCCCGCGGCAGGCCGGCGTCATCGCGATCAACTTCCGCGACGACGACGACCAGCTGATCGGCGCCGAGCTGGTCGACGCGGCCGACGACATCCTGCTCGTCTCGCGGCAGGGCTCGGCGATCCGCTTCCACGCCGACGACGACCAGCTGCGGCCGATGGGCCGCGCGACGTCCGGTGTCACCGGCATGAAGTTCCGCACCGACGACGACGCCGTGCTGTCGATGTCGGTCATCCGGGCCGCGCAGATCGCCGAGGAGGACGCCGCCGACGACGCCGACGTGCGCACCCAGTACGTCTTCACCATCACCGACGGCGGGTTCGCCAAGCGCTCGCGCATCAACGAGTACCGCGTCACCAACCGCGGCGGCCTCGGCATCCGCGCGATGACCCTCAGCAACGAGCAGCGCGGCGTGCTGGTCGGCGGCTTCATCGTCGAGGACGGCGACGAGGTCATGTCGATCACCCAGAGCGGCCAGGTCGTGCGCAGCCCGATCAACGACGACTTCCGCGTCACCGGGCGCTCGACCCAGGGCGTCAAGTTCGTCTCGCCGAAGTCGGGCGACGCCGTCGCGGTGGTCGCGCGGTCGGTCGAGGCCACGGTGGTCGAGGAGATCGAGGCCGACGCAGCCGCTGAGCCCGGCGAGCCTGGCGAGCCTGGCGAGTCCGGTGAGTCGGCGCCGGAGGTTTCTCCGGATGTGGTAGCGAGTGACACAATCGACGAGTCCGTGCCCGCCGAGGGTGCTGACGGCACCGACACCGACGCACCCGACTCTGGGGAGGATGAAGGCTGATGAGCGATCGGCCCGCGCCGCCGACCTCACCGCCCGCCGCCCGGCAGACGGGAGCGACGACGACCCCTCGGACGCCGCCGCCCGCCAAGCCCCCGACGTCGCAGCAGCGGCGCCCGGTGCTGCCGCCGCCGCCCGCCGAGGCCCCGGCCACCACCGAGACGCCGGTGACGAAGGCCAAGAAGTCGGCCACGTCGACGCCTGAGGAGCCGGCCGCCTCGACGTCCACGCAGGACACCGCCGTCCGCGGCAGCCTGGCCGAGCGCATCCAGGCCAAGCTGGCCTCGCGCTCGTCGTCCACCGACGAGGCCGACGCGACGACCACCGCCGTGCGCCCGACGCTGGAGAAGGACGAGACCTCCGGCCGCCACGACAAGCAGCCGAAGCCCGCCCGCGTCCCGAAGTCCAAGACGAAGGCCAAGCCCACCGGCCGCGGCCCCCGCAAGGCGCGGCTGCGGCTGACCCGGGTCGACCCGTGGTCGGTGATGAAGACGGCGTTCCTGCTCTCGATCGCCTTCGGCATCGTCACCGTGGTGACGGTCGCGATCATCATGCAGGTGCTCAACGAGGCCGGCGTGTGGACCTCGATCAACGACTCGGTGCGCGAGGTGATCGAGGGCCCCGAGACCGGCACGTTCGACATCCGTGACTACGTCGGCACCGAGCGCGTCGTCGGCTTCGCCATGCTCGTCGCGGCGGTCGACGTCATCCTGCTCACCGCCGTCGCCACCCTCGGCGCGTTCCTCTACAACATGTCCGCCGCGTTGCTGGGCGGCATCGAGGTCACCCTCGCGGAAGACAACTGACCGACGGACCGTGTGGCCGGCCTCTGACGATGGTCGAGGTGCGAGGAGCCCTGGCGACGAGCCTCGAGACCACCGGCCCTCCGGGGCCGACCCAGCCCCACGGACCCTGAGCCTGTCGAAGGGCGGGTACAGCACCACCCAGATTTCACCGCGCCCCGCCCGGTGGGATAGATTTTCGCAGGTTCCGCCCGCTCCCGCGGTGCGCGACCACCCGGGCCTATAGCTCAGACGGTTAGAGCGCTTCCCTGATAAGGAAGAGGTCACAGGTTCAAGTCCTGTTAGGCCCACCCAGCACGTCCCCGCCGCACCCGGCCTCACGTCACGTCGGGCAGCCGGCACCCTCTCCGGGTCGCGTCGAAGAGCCGCTGCTCGGCGTCCAGGCAGGTCGTCAGCTGCCAGGTCTGCTGGCCATAGCTGCGCCGCGGGAAGCTGCGGACGTCGCCGTCCCGGCTCACCTCGCACGGCGCGCCGAGCTCGCAGCCGCTGTAGCCCTCGATGGTGCCAGTGTTGTTGACGCCGACCACCCGCCGCTGGGGGTCGAGCACGGGCGCCCCCGACGTCCCGCCGACGGTGCGGCAGGCGCCGGTGCGGTAGCGCAGCGACCACTGCCACGTGTAGTCGCCCTCGACGAGGCGGTAGGAGAAGCCCTGCAGCCCGCAGCGGTACTCGATCCGGTTCAGGCCGGCCCGGATGGTGATGGGGGTGTTCCGCGCGGCGCGCCGGGTGGCGAGCTCGAGCGGCCGGACGCCGTACCTCTCGCGCAGCCCGCGGTAGGTGACCCGCAGCCGGTAGAGCGCGACGTCGGTGTGCTCCATGGTGGCGAACAACAACCGGTCGGTCAGCACGCTGCCGACCTTCTCCCCGCTCCGGTCGAGCAACGCGACCGGACGCCGCGCCGGCTGCTCGCCCAGGACGACGTCCGGCTCGGGCAGCCGCTTGCCGTGGCAGTGGCCGTTGGTCAGCGCCAACGCTCGGTCGGTGTCGCGCGACCCGGCGAACCGCACGATCGAGCCCGAGCAGATCTTCATCGACACGGCCCCGCGGTAGTCGGGCCTCGGCGGTGGTGGCGTGGTGTCGGGGCCCGCCGTCGCAGCCGGTACCCCCACGAGCACCGTCATGGCCATCAGGATCGTGAGCACGAGCGCCCCACGTCGCATGCACGCATTATCCGGCTGCGCGGCGCGTTGGATAGTCTCGTCCTCGCACATCACCCGACCCCACGGAGCCACGATGAAGAAGATCCTGCTGCTCGCCGCGGCCGCCGCCGGCGTGCTGGTGGCTCGCAAGAAGGCCAGCGAGGGTCGCGCCGAGCAGGCGCTGTGGGCCGAGGCGACCGACTCGCTCAAGCGGAGCTGACACCGCTCCACCCGCTCTACCCACACGGGGCCTTGGCGCAATTGGTAGCGCACCTGCTTTGCAAGCAGGGGGTTAGGGGTTCGAGTCCCCTAGGCTCCACCCGTTGAAGCCGCAGGTCAGACCGTTCTGCATGTGAAGAGCCGGGAGACGACGACACCGCTCGACGCAGAACGCCCCCCGCTGACGGGCGGACGATTCGCAAGCGCAACGGCGACCGTCTCGTGACGGCCGAGTCAGAAAGTGGCGGGCCCGCGCCCCGTGGGAGTGTCGGATGCGGGGACGTCCTCGGCCGCGGACAGGACCAGGTTGGTCTCACCCGGTTCGTTGGTGCTGTCGGGCGATGCCGACGAGGTCGCGCGCTGGGCCGGCGGGGGGTTGCGAGTTGCCGGCCCAGATCGCGCGGAACTGCCGCCGCAGGTCGAGCGTCGTCTCGACGATCGTGAGCCGGCCGGCCTCGACCTCGCGTTCCACGACTCGCCGACTCAGGAAGGCTGCGGCGCCGCCGGCAAGGACGGCCTCGCGCACGGCGGTGGTCGTGGTGAGCTCGAGGGCGAGCTCGTGGGTCAGCACGCCGTGCGCGGCGAGCGCCTGCATCACGACCTCGCGGGTGCCCGAGCCTGGCTCGCGACCGGTGAGTGGGAGCGTGGCCAGCTCGGCTGCACCCAGCGGCGTGCGACGGCGCGCGAGGGGGGCGTCTGGCGAGACGACCAGGACCAGCTCGTCGTGCGCGACGACGACCGATCGCAGGTCGCCTGGCTGGTCGACCCCCTCGATGAACCCCAGGTGTGCGACGCCGGCGCGGACCGCGTCCTCCACCAGGTTGCTGTTGGCTGCGGTGAGGCTCACCGAGGTCGTCGTTGCGCCGTCATCGACCTGTCGAGCGCGCAGCCTGACCAGCCATCGCGGCATCAGGACGTCGGCGATGGTCATACTCGCCCACACCGTCAGCTCGCGGGTGCGCTCGCCTCGCAGCCCCTCGATCGCGGTCTCGATCTCATCGGTGAGGTCGATCAACCGGGCAGCCCACTCGGTGATCGCCACACCCGAGGGCGTCAGCTCAGAGCCACGAGGGCCCCGTCGGAGCAGGGTCAACCCGGTCTGCGCCTCGACGCCGCGCAATCGGGCCGAGGCAGCCTGCTGCGAGACCCCGACCGCGCGAGCCGCGCCTCCGATGCTGCCGGTCCGACCGACCGCGACGAGCAGGCGGAGAGCGCCGAGATCAGGTAGGTGACCTGAGTCCACGGCCCGCACTCTACGGCGGCACAACCGGTCGTTGTGGGTGCACAGCATCGAGCCGTCTACCGGTGGCGAGCCGGCCGGAGGACGGTGGGGTCATGGGCAATCAGCTTTACCTCGCAGCCGTCGAGCCGCACACCGACCCCACCGTTGCGAGCTCCTCGCCCCGCCCTGGGCCCCGGGCGAGCAGCGGATGGTTGGCCGGGCTGGAGGGACAGCCTGCGTTCGGCTTCATCGGACCCAACTGGTTCGCCTCGGTGATGGGCACCGGCATCGTCGCCAATGCCGCGGCCACGCTTCCGGTTCAGCTCCCGGGCCTGCTGGTCTTCGCCCGGATCGTGTGGCTGCTCGACGTCGGCCTGCTCACGGCTGTCGTGGCGGCGACGGTGGTGCACTGGCGCCGTCATCGCGCCACGGCGCGCGGCCACCTCGACGACCCGGTCATGTCGCACTTCTACGGGGCGCCCGCCATGGCGCTGATGACCGTCGGCGCAGGTGCCCTGCTGGTCGGCCAGCCCGTGCTGGGTGGGTCGGTGGCGGTCTACCTCGACGCCGTGCTGTGGACCGCAGGCACCGCCCTCGGGCTCTGGACCGCGGTCGCCGTGCCCTACAAGACCTTCACCACGCACGACGTGCAGAGCGACTCGGCTTTCGGCGGGTGGCTGATGCCGGTCGTGCCGCCCATGGTCAGCGCGGCCACCGGACCCTTGTTGATCCCGCACCTCCCGGCTGGGCAGTGGCAGCTGACGATGCAGCTGGCCTGCACGGCCATGTTCGGTCTCACTCTGGTCGCCAGCCTCGTGGTCATCGCGCTCATCTGGGGCCGCTTGGCCCGCCACGGGCCCGGCGCCGCAGCGACCGTCCCGACCCTGTGGATCGTGCTCGGTCCGCTCGGCCAGTCGATCACCGCGGGCCACACCCTCGGCGCCACCGCACCCGGGGTCCTGCCTTCGCCCTACGGCACCGCCTTCGAGGCCGCCGGCCTCGTCTACGGCCTGCCGGTGTGGGGGTTCGCCATGCTGTGGGCCTCGCTAGCGATAGCCATCACCGCGCGTGCCATGCGCGCCGGCATGCCGTTCGCGCTGACGTGGTGGTCCTTCACCTTCCCCGTCGGCACCGTGGTCACCGGCACCTCCGGACTGGCAGACGTCACCGACGCACACCTGTTGGTCGTCGCCGCGGTCGTCTTCTACGTCGGGCTGCTCGCCGCCTGGCTCACCGTCGCGGCCCGCACCGCTCACGGCGTCTACCACGGGCACCTGCTCAAGGCACCCGCGTGAGGGCCGTGAGCGCGCGACGGAGCCTGGCTCGCGACTCCACGCGATCGTGGGCGTTGCGGGGCGAGGGATGCGGCACCCCCAGCACCCGAGGCAGGCGCGTCACCCCGCCGGGCTCGCCCGGCTCGTCCGGCTCGTCGGGGGCCGACGTGAGGAGCCGCATGATGCCGTTCAGAGCCGGGGCCCCTACCGCCACGACCAGCTCGAGACCGGGCAGGAGGCCGAGGACGGCATTCAGCGCCGGCCTGGCCTCGTCCAGGTCGGCGACGGTGGGTGGACGCCGGCGCCCGTCCCCGTCGTAGACGGGCCACGGCACGACGTTCCAGCGCAGGTACGCCGACCGGGGCAGCCCCGAGGCCACCCGGGCCTCGCGCAGCGCTGCTGCCGTCGGATCCTGGTTGTCCTCCGAGCTGAACCCCAGATCACCGGCCGCCACAGTTCGAGGCCCCGGCGACTCCATCAGCACCAGCACCCGAGACCCGACCCCGCCGCTGTCGGGGTCGAACCACGGGACGAACCGGTCCACCCCGTCCGCCGCCACGCGAAGCGACCGGACGACGGCGTTCAGCTCCCTCACGTGAGCCTCGTCGACACGGGACCGCTTGCTCGCCGTCACACTCGAACCGTCCCACACCGTCGCACCCCGCCCGCCGCGGCTCGGGCCGCACCCGCATGACAGGCGGCACCCGGCTCGCACCACCTCTCACCCAACCCCGACTACTGCCCCAGAACGGAGGGCGACCCGTCCGCGGACGGCGCCATGCGGTTCTGACGGCGCCTCTCGCTCGGAGCGGCGGCGGGACACACTCGGGTGGGGGGCGCCGCCGTGGCGCGACCACGACCTTCCGTGCACGAGGGTGGGCCTCGCGGTGGGGTCCGGTCACCGCTCCCACCGCGGCCGCCGGGATCCTCTCGAACGGCCTCGCCGTGAGGGTCGTGCTGGGCGCCGAGAGTCGCCGCCAGGTCGGGGCAACCGGCCTTCCCCGGCCCCATCCGAGTCTGCGCTCAGGCCTGCCCGCGCTGGTAGACGTCCGGGATGCCGTCCTGGTCGTCGTCCACCTGCTCGGCCTCCCACAACCGGCGGTAGACCCGGTTGCGCAGGCGCAGGACGACGGTGGCGAGGAGGGCGGCGAGCAGGGAGCCGGTGAGGACGGCGACCTTGACGTGGTCGTCCTGGGTGGTGCCGGGGCCGAAGGCGAGCTCGCCGATGAGCAGCGAGACGGTGAAGCCGATGCCGGCGAGCATCGACATGCCGACGACGTCGGTCCACGACAGCTCGTCGTCGAGGTCGGCGCGGGTGAAGGTGGCGAGCAGCCAGGTGAACCCGGTGATGCCGACGGTCTTGCCGACGACCAGCCCGGTGATGACGCCCAGGGCGACGGGGTCGCGCAGCGCGGACGACAGGCCGTCGAGACCGCCCACCGTGACGCCGGCGGCGAAGAAGGCGAAGACCGGGACGGCGACGCCGGCCGACAGCGGGCGGAAGCGGTGCTCGAAGTGCTCGGCCAGGCCCGGACCATCGCCGGGCGCCTGCCGGACGACGGGCACCACGAACCCGAGCAGGACGCCGGCCACCGTTGCGTGCACGCCCGACTCGTGCACCAGCGCCCACGTCACCAGAGCGAGCGGCAGCAGCAGCCACCACGACCGCACCCGTCGCTGCACCAGGAACGCGAACGCCGCCAGCGGCACCAGCGCCAGGCCGAGGTGGGCCAGGTGCAGCTCGTCGGTGTAGAAGAACGCGATCACCGTGATGGCGAGCAGGTCGTCGACGATCGCCAGGGTGAGCAGGAACATCCGCAGTCCGGTGGGCAGGTGAGTGCTGATGATCGCGAGCACGGCCACCGCGAACGCGATGTCGGTGGCGGTCGGGATGGCCCAGCCGCGCAGGTCGTCGCCCCCGCCCAGGTTCCAGAGCACGAAGATCAGGGCCGGCACCGCCATCCCGCCGACCGCCGCGGCCACGGGCAGCGCCGCCCGGCGCGGGTCGCGCAGGTCGCCGGCCACGAACTCCCGCTTGAGCTCGAGCCCGGCGACGAAGAAGAAGATCGCGAGCAGGCCGTCGGCCGCCCAGGTGGCCAGGCTCAGGTCGAGGTGCAGCGACGCGGGGCCGACGGTGAGGTCGCGCAGGTCGGCGTACGACGACGACCACGGCGAGTTCGCCCACACCAGCGCGACCACCGCCCCGACGATGAGAAGCACACCCCCCGTGGTCTCGGCGCGCAGGATGTCGGCGACGCGCGAGGCCTCGGGCCAGCTGCCGCGTGCGAACAGCCGGCTCGGGCGGGTGGAGGGCGATGGCATGGGTGCTCCGGGGTCGGCGACAGAATGCCGACCAGACTTCCCGGCGCACCAGCAGCCCACGATATCGGACGAGAGGGACGGCGATGACCACGACGACCGCCCGTCGGGACTCTCCCGGCCACGGGCTCGCCGTCGCGCTCGTCCTCCTCGGCGGCTTCGTCGGCACGCTGGCCCGCTACGGCGTCTCGCTGCTGCTCCCGGTCACCGGCGGCTGGCCGCTCGGCACCCTGGCCGTCAACCTCACCGGCGCCTTCGCGCTCGCCTGGCTCGTCACCCGGTTCGCGGACGACGCCCGCCTGCGGCTGCTGCTCGGCACCGGCGTGGTCAGCGGCTACACCACCTACAGCACCCTCGCCGTCGAGCTCGAGCGGCTGCTGGCCGACGGCCGCGCGGTCACGGCGGTCTCGTACGCCGTGGTCTCGCTCGTCGGCGGCATCGGCGCGGCGGTCCTCGGCCACCGGCTCGCGACCCGGGGTGAGCGGTGACCCTCGCCCTGCTCATCGGCCTGGCCGGCGGCGTCGGCTCCGCGCTGCGCTACCTGGTCGACCAGGCCGTCGTGCGGCTGCTGGCCGACCGCGACCGCGGGCTGCCGTGGGCCACGTTCGTCATCAACGTCACCGGCTCCTTCGCCCTCGGCACGATCACCGCGGCCGCGAGCACCGGCGCGCTCGCCGACGACACCCGGCTCGTGCTCGGCGTCGGGCTGTGCGGCGGCTACACCACCTTCGCCACGGCGATGGTCGACACGCTGCGGCTCGGGCTGGGCGGGCGGCGGGGGTGGGTGGTGGTCAACCTCGTCGGGCCGCTGGTGTGCTGCGCGGCGGCTGCGGCGCTCGGGTGGTGGGTGGCGGCGTAGGCGGCCTGGGATGCGCGCTGACGGGGTTTCGAGGCTCGCTGCGCTCGCACCTCAACCACCGTCAGCGGCAATCGTCGTCGGTCCGTCAGGGCCAGGTCTTGGCGACCAGCGTGAGGACGTCGTAGGTCGCGACGGGCTCGCCGTCGGCGTTGGCGACCACGGCGTCCCAGCGCACCTCGCCGTACTCGGCGTTGGTGCGCGGGGTGATCTGCTTGACCGTGAGCGTGACCGCGATGGTGTCGTCGGCCTTCACCGGCGTGAGGAAGCGCAGGTGGTCGACGCCGAAGTTGGCCAGCACCGGGCCGGGGTCGGGGTCGACGAACAGCCCGGCGGCCAGCGAGACCACCAGGTAGCCGTGCGCCACGATGCCGCCGAACAGCGGGTTGGCGGCGGCCGCCTCGGGGTCGGTGTGGGCGTAGAAGGTGTCGCCGGTGAACTCGGCGAAGTGGTCGATGTCGGCGCGGGTCACCGCGCGCGGCGCCGAGGCGATGGTGTCGCCGATGCGCAGCTCGGCCAGCGACTTGCGGAACGGGTGGACGTCGTCCGCGCGCCGCTGCGAGCCCCGCGTCCAGCGGCCGGTGATGGCGGTGAGCATGTCGGGCGAGCCCTGGATCGCCGTCCGCTGCATGTGGTGCAGGATGCCGCGCACGCCGCCGAGCTCTTCCCCACCGCCGGCGCGGCCCGGGCCGCCGTGCACCAGCACCGGCAGCGGCGATCCGTGACCGCCCGCGGCGGCCGCCTCGGCGGCGCCGGCGCGGTCGAGCACGAGGATGCGGCCGTGCCACGGCGCGAGGCCGAGGACGACGGCCCGCGCGACGTCGGGGTCGTGGGTGACCACCGAGCCGGCCAGGCTGCCGCGGCCGCGGGCGGCCAGCTCGACGGCGTCCTCGACGGTGTCGTAGGCCACGATCGTGCTCACCGGGCCGAACGGCTCGACGTCGTGCGGCTCGACCGCGCCGTCGGCGGCCGAGAGCAGCACGGGGGAGATGAAGGCGCCGCGCTCGGCGTCGCCGTCCACGACCTCGACGCGGTCGGGGTCGCCGAAGACGACCTCGGCCGAGGCGCGCAGCGACTGCACCGCCTTGCGCACCTCCTCGCGCTGGTCGAGCGAGACCAGCGCGCCCATGCGCACCGACTCCGAGCGCGGGTCGCCGACGGTCACCTTCGCCAGCCGCGCCGCGATCGCCTCGGCCACGGTGTGGCGCATCGCGCGCGGCACGATGACGCGGCGGATGGCGGTGCACTTCTGGCCCGCCTTGACCGTCATCTCGGTGACCACGGCCCCGACGAACAGGTCGAGCTCGGGGTCGTCGGCGCCGACGTCGGGGCCGAGGATCGAGCAGTTCAGCGAGTCGGCCTCGACGGTCAGCCCGACGCCGCCGTGCAGGACGCTCGGGTGGTTGCGCAGCAGCCCGGCGGTGTGGGCCGAGCCGGTGAAAGCCACCTGGTCCTGCACGGTGAGGACGTCGAGCAGCCCGGCCGGGCTGCCGGCCAGCAGCTGCAGGCTGCCCTCGGGCAGCAGGCCCGACTCGACGATCATCCGCACCGCGGCCTCGGTGACGTAGGCGGTCTGCTCGGCCGGCTTCACGATCGACGCGACGCCGGCCACGAACGCCGGCGCCAGCTTCTCCAGGAACCCCCACACCGGGAAGTTGAAGGCGTTGACCTGCACCGCGACGCCGACCCGCGAGGTGTGCACGTGCTGGCCGACGAAGGTGCCCTCACGGCCCAGCTGCTCGAGCCCGCCGTCGACGTAGACGGTGTCGTTGGGCATCTCGCGGGTGCCCTTGGAGGCGATCGAGAACACCGTGCCGATGCCGCCGTCGATGTCGACCGCGCTGTCGCGCCGCGTGGCGCCGGTGGCGTAGGACAGCTCGTACAGCTCGTCCTTGCGCTCCAGCAGGTGCTTGGCCATCGCCTTGAGCAGCCCCGCACGCTCGTGGAAGGTCAGCGCCCGCAGCGCCGGGCCGCCGACGGTGCGGCCGTGGGACACCATCGCGTCGAGGTCGAGCCCGGACGACGACAGCCGCGCCACCTCGGCACCGGTGGCGGCGTCGAGCAGGGGCTGCCCCTCGTCGTCGGCGCGGAACCAGCGTCCGGCCGCGTAGCTCTCGAGACGTCGGGTCACGGTGGTGCTCCGTCCTGGTGGGGGCTCGCGCGGGCCGACGCTTGCGCGCCGTCGTCCCGCGTGGGACTGTATTACAGACCGAGCGGTCAGGAAAGGGCGTCGAGGAGGCAGCATGACGGTCGCGGACGACGAGCTCGAGACGCAGCTCGAGACGCAGCTCGAGACGCAGCTCGAGACGCAGCTCGAGGCAGAGCTGGCGGCAGAGTTCGAGGCGGTGGTCGAGCGCCACGACCGCATCGAGCCGCGTGACTGGATGCCGGAGAGGTACCGCGCCACGCTGGTGCGCCAGATCGCCCAGCACGCGCACTCCGAGATCATCGGCATGCAGCCCGAGGGCAACTGGATCACGCGCGCGCCGTCGCTGCGCCGCAAGGCGATCCTGCTGGCCAAGGTGCAGGACGAGGCCGGCCACGGGCTCTACCTCTACTCCGCCGCCGAGACGCTCGGCAGCTCGCGCGCCGAGCTCACCGAGAAGCTCATCGAGGGCCGCCAGAAGTACTCCTCGATCTTCAACTACCCCACGCTCAGCTACGCCGACGTCGGCACCATCGGCTGGCTCGTCGACGGCGCCGCCATCTGCAACCAGGTGCCGCTGTGCCGCACCTCCTACGGCCCCTACGGCCGGGCGATGATCCGCATCTGCAAGGAGGAGTCCTTCCACCAGCGGCAGGGCTACGAGCTCTTGATGACGATGATGGCCGGCACCGACGAGCAGCGCGCCATGGTGCAGGAGTCGGTCGACCGGTTCTGGTGGCCGGCGCTGATGATGTTCGGCCCGCCCGACGCCGACTCGCCCAACACCGCCCAGTCGATGGCGTGGGGCATCAAGCGCGACACCAACGACGAGCTGCGCCAGAAGTTCGTCGACATGTCGGTGCCCCAGGCCGAGCGGCTCGGCGTCACCTTCCCCGACCCCGACCTGCGCTGGAACGCCGAGCGCGGCCACCACGACTTCGGCCAGCCCGACTGGGACGAGTTCGCCGCCGTCGTCCGCGGCGAGGGTCCGTGCAACGCCCAGCGACTCGCCCACCGCAAGGTGGCCTGGGACGACGGCGCCTGGGTGCGCGAGGCGGCCACCGCCTTCGCGGAGAGGAACGCGTCCGCGCCGACCGAGGCCGCTCGATGAGCGAGCCGAAGGACTTCACCGCCGACGGCGGGCACGGCGCCGTCCCGCTGGACGGCGTGCCGACCGGCCTGGGCGAGCGGGTGCGCGGCGAGTGGCCGCTCTACGAGGTCTTCGTGCGCGGCAAGCGCGGCCTCAACCACGTGCACGTCGGCTCGCTGCACGCCGCCGACGACGCGATGGCGGTGCGGCACGCGCGCGACGTCTACACGCGGCGCAACGAAGGCGTCTCGATCTGGGTGGTGCGCGCCGACGCCATCACCGCCTCGAGCCCCGACGAGAAGGACCCGCTGTTCGCGCCCGCCGGCGACAAGGTCTACCGGCACCCGACGTTCTACGACATCCCCGACGACGTCCCTCACATGTGAAGGAGGCCGCGACCATGGACGACCAGGACCACGACTCCGTCTACGACGGCCTGCTCGGCGGCGACGACTCGCAGTGGGCCTTCGGCACCTCGTTCGAGGACCCGCTCGCCGGCGTCGACACCACCGTGCCCGACGGCGTCGACCGGACGGCGCTCGCGGCCTACTGCCTGATGCTCGGCGACGACGCGCTGGTCGCCTCGCACCGGCTCTCGCAGTGGTGCAGCCGCGCGCCCGACCTCGAGGACGACATCGCCCTCGCCAACATCGCGCTCGACCTGCTCGGCCAGGCCCGCCTGCTGCTGGCGCGCGCCGCGGCGGCCGACCCGGCCGTCGTCCCGGCGCTGCCGGAGGGGTCGCCGGTGCCGCCGGAGGACGCGCTCGCCTTCTTCCGCGACCAGGACGCCTTCCGCAACGTGCGCCTGGTGGAGCAGGTCAACGGCGACTTCGCCGCGACCGTCGTCCGGCTGCTGGTGCTAGCCACCTGGCGACTCGCCCTGATGCAGCGGCTGGCCACGAGCCGCGACCCGGTGCTGTCGGCCATCGCCGCCAAGGCGGTCAAGGAGATCACCTACCACCGCGACTACGCCGGCCGCTGGGTCGTCACGCTCGCGCAGGGCACCGCCGAGTCCCGCCGCCGCGTGCAGGCCGGTCTCGCCACCGTGTGGCCGCTGCGGTGGGAGCTCGACCGCGACCACGCCGTCGAGGCCGAGCTCGCCGAGGTGGGCGTCGGGGTGCGGCCGAGCAGCGTGGCGGCCGAGGTCGACGTGCTGCTCGACCAGGTGCTCGGCGTCGCCGACCTCGAGCGTCCCGACGTGAAGCCGATCGGCGCGCACGGTGGGCTCACCGGTCGCGACGGCCGGCACACCGAGCAGCTCGGCCTGGTGCTGGCCGAGCTGCAGAGCGTGGCGCGGGTGCACCCGCAGGGCCGGTGGTGACCGTGACCGCCGCGCCGGCCGGCCACCGGCAGAGCACCGCTCTCGAGGTCGCGAGCCGGGTCGTCGACCCCGAGCTGCCGATGCTCACCCTCGCCGACCTCGGCGTGCTGCGCGGCGTCGAGCAGGACGGCGCCCACGTCGTCGTCACCATCACGCCCACCTACTCCGGCTGCCCCGCCATGGCCGCGATGCGCGACGACCTGCTGCGCACCCTGGGCGAGCACGGCTACGACGCCGAGGTGCGCGTCAGCCTGCACCCCGCCTGGACCAGCGACTGGATCAGCGCGCGGGGCCGGGCCGCGCTGCGCCGTCACGGCATCTCGCCGCCGGGGCCCGCGCCGTCCGGGCCGGTGACGCTCAGCCTGCTGCCGACCCGGCGCGACGTGACCTGCCCGCAGTGCGGGTCGGGCCGCACCGAGCTCACCTCCGAGTTCGGCTCCACGGCGTGCAAGGCGCTCTACCGCTGCGCCGACTGCCTCGAGCCCTTCGACCACGTGAAGGAGATCTAGGGCGTGGCCTTCCACCCGCTCACCGTCGCGGGCGTCGAGCGCCTGACCGACGACGCCGTCGCCGTCACCTTCGCGGTGCCCGACGACCTGCGCGACGTCTACGCCTTCGAGGCCGGCCAGTGGCTGACGCTGCGCCGCGAGGTCGACGGCCGCGAGGAGCGACGCTCCTACTCCATCTGCGCGCCCGCGGGCGCCGCGCCGCGGGTCGGCGTGCGCGAGATCCCCGACGGGCTGTTCTCGTCGTGGCTCGTGCACGACGTCCGGCCCGGCGACGTCGTCGAGGTCGGCGCCCCCGAGGGGTCGTTCCGGGCCGACCCGGACGCCGGTGGCCGCCACCTGTGCATCGCGGCCGGCTCGGGCATCACGCCGATGCTGTCGATCGCCTCGACCATCCTCACCAACCCCGACGCCCGGGTCACGCTGCTCTACGGCAACCGCACCTCGGGGTCGGTGATGTTCGCCGACGAGCTGGCCGACCTGAAGAACCGGCACCCGGCGCGCTTCGAGCTGGCGCACGTGCTCTCGCGCGAGCCGCACGCCGTCGACCTGTTCGCCGGCCGGCTCGACGGCGACCGCCTGCGTCGGCTGCTGACCTCGCTGGTGCCCGTCGACGCCCTCGACCACGTGTGGCTGTGCGGGCCGTTCGGGATGATCGCCGACGCCCGCGAGGTGCTGGCCGAGCTGGGCGTGCCCCGCGAGCGGGTGCACGTCGAGCTGTTCTACGTCGACGAGCCGCCGCCCGAGCTGCACCGCGACCAGCAGGCCGACGCGGACGCCGACGGCGCGACGTCCCAGGTGACGATCCGCCTCGACGGCCGCACCACCACCGCGGCCATGCCGCGCGGCCGCACGATCCTCGACGCCGCCGCGGCCACCCGCAGCGACCTGCCCTTCGCGTGCAAGGGCGGCGTGTGCGGCACCTGCCGCGCGCACGTGCCCGAGGGCGAGGTCGAGATGCGCCGCAACTACGCCCTCGACGACGACGAGGTCGCCCGCGGCTTCGTGCTCACCTGCCAGAGCCGCCCGGTCAGCGACGCCGTCACCGTCGACTTCGACGCATGAGCCCCACCGACCCCGACGAGCTGGCCCGCCGCTGCGTCGCGGCGATGTGGGACGGCGACGCCGCCAGCCGCGCGCTCGGCATGCGGCTGCTCGACGTCGGCCCCGGGCGGGCCCGGGTGGCCATGACGGTGCGCGACGACATGGTCAACGGCTGGGGGATGGCGCACGGCGGCCTGGTCGCCACCCTCGCCGACAGCGCCTTCGCCGCCGCCTGCAACACGCACGGCACGATCACGGTCGCGGCCGGGTTCGACGTCGTCCTGCTCGAGTCGGCGCGGGCCGGCGACGAGCTGGTCGCCGACGCGCGCGAGGTGGCGCTGCGCGGACGGTCGGGCGTCTACGACGTCACCGTCAGCCGCGACGGCGCGGTGGTCGCGGAGTTCCGCGGCCGCAGCCGCTCGCTCGGCCGCCCCAACCCCGCCGTCGACGGGTCCGTCAGCGGGGCGTGAGGCCCTCGAAGGCCAGCGCGGTCACGGTGTGGGCGAGCGCGTCGGGGTCGACCGGACCGGCGGGGTCGTACCACTCGACCAGCGAGTTCACGGTGCCGAACAGCAGCCGGCTGATGACGTCGGGGTCGACGTCGGCCCGCAGGTCGCCCTCGGACGCCGCCTCCCGCACCAGCCGCGCCAGCGACTCGTCGACCACGCGGCGGCGGCGCAGGGCGTCCTGCTCGACCGGGCTGTTGCCGCGCACCCGCAGCAGCAGCGTCACCGCCGGGAGGTGCGCGGCGAGGATGCGCACCGACTCCTCCACCGTGCCGCGCAGGCGCTGCGCCGCGCTCGCGCCGTCGTGGCGCGCGGCAGCCGACTCGATGGCGGCGGTCAGGCCGGTGAGCGCCTCGTCGAGCGCGGCGGCGAGCAGCTCCTCCTTGCTCGCCACGTGGTGGAAGATCGCCGACTTGGTGACGCCGAGGCTCTGCGCGAGGTCGGCGATGCTCGTGGCGTCGTAGCCGCGCTGGTTGAACAGGTCGATCGCGCGGCGCAGCACCGTCTCGTAGTCGTGCCCGGGGCGGCCTCGCCGCGCGGCCGGGGGTGTCGCTGCCACAGCCGAACCCTCGCACGTCGTGGTGACGCGACCCCTCGTCGTCCCGGCCCGATCTTTGCCATCATGTCGCCATGAGGCGGCGGCACCGCGAGACGATCGTGCTCTCGCTCACCCTCGCCGCGCTCGTCGGGGGGCTCGTCGGCTGTGACGAGCAGGCCGCCGAGCCGCCGCCGCCCCCGCCGAGCCCCACCGCCACGCCCGAGGCCGGCGCCGAGCGCGAGCCCGCGGCGCAGGCGATGGAGCGCACGCCCGCCTCGGCCACCGAGCTCACCGTCACCGACTACACCGAGCTGCGGCTGCAGCTGGGCTTCGGCGAGCTCACCAGTGCCTCGCCGGCCGCCGACCGTGCCGGCTTCTGGCGGCAGGCCGACGCGGAGGCGCCGCTGCTGAGCGAGGGCCTGCTGCGCGGCCCCGACACCGCCGGGTTGCTCGAGGAGCACGGGTTCGGCGAGGACGACGTCGCCTGGGAGGCCCGGTTCTCCGGGCCCGACGGCGAGGGCTGGGTGGTCGCCTTCCGCGACGACCTGCCGATGGACGGCGTCGTCAGTGCCGTCGGCCTGGGCGAGGGACCGCTCGACGGCGCCACCGTGTGGCGCGAGGCCCACCTGGTCACCTCGGAGGACCGCGAGCCCGGCGAGGACAGCTGGGCGATGGACCCCGAGCTGCTGTCGCTGGTGGGCATCGGCGCCGGCGCCACCTACGTCTCGCGGGAGTGCGTGCCCGGCGACCCGGTCGACGGCCTCGACGAGCTGGGGCCGTTCTCGATCACCTTCGGCGCCACCCTGGCCACCGCCCGCCTCGGTCCGTTGCGCGACGACGCCTTCGAGCGCGCCGACCTCGCCGGCCCGGCCTTCACCGACGCGTTCGCCAGCCCCGTCGCCGACCCCCACAGCGGCCGCCTCGGCTGGACCCTCGCCGATGCCCCCGCCGCCGCCGCCCTCACCCTCGCCGGCGACCTCCCGTTCGCCGTCTGCGCCGGCTGACCCGCGGGGCGGGATGACGATGGTCGAGGTGCGAGGAGCCCCGGCGACGAGCCTCGAGACCACCGGTCTTGCGATGGCAACGCCTGCACACGGACCCTGAGCTCGTCGAAGGGCCTGGCGTTCCGCGGTCTCGAGGCTCGGCCGTGGCCGGCCTCGCACCTCGACCATCGTCGGGCGGCGTTGCCATGCCGGCGCCCGCCCACGGACCCTGAGCTTGTCGAAGGGCCTAGTGTTCCGCGGTCTCGAGGCTTGGCCGTGGCCGGACTCGCTGCTCGACCATCGTCGGGGAGGCGGGATGACGACGGTCGAGGTGCGAGGAGCCCCGGCGACGAGCCTCAAGACCACCGGCCTCCCGATGCCAACGCCTGCACACGGACCCTGAGCTCGTCGAAGGGCCTGGCGTTCCGCGGTCTCGAGGCTCGGCCGTGGCCGGCCTCGCACCTCGACCACCGTGGCGGTCGGCTCAGGCGTCGGCGGTGGCGGACTCGAGCTGGGTGCGGTCGTGGGAGCAGACGACCTCGACCTCGTCCCCGTGGTCGGCGACGAGGGTGCGGAGGCGGTCGGCGGTGGCGACGCGCTGGGCGTCGTCCACGGCGAGGATGCGCTGCATGGCGCGCAGCCGGCGGGGGCAGTCGGTGTGGTCGGTGAGCTCGCCAGCGGCGTAGAACGCGTCGCCCGCGTGCAGCACCCACCGCTCACCGTCGCGCACGGCGACCCCGACGTGGCCGCGGCTGTGGCCGGGCAGCGGCACCATCAGGACGTCGTCGCCGACGGTCGGGACGGCGTCCATCCCGAACCACGGCTCGGCGTCGTCGGGCACGCGGTGGGTCACCCAGTCGGCCTCGCTCCACTGCACCGGCAGGTAGCGGCCGTGCTCCTTGCCGCGCGGGTGCAGCGCCGCCTCGAGCTCGGCGTCGTAGACGTGCACCCGCGCGTGCGGGAAGTCGGCGACGCCGCCGGCGTGGTCGAGGTCGAGGTGGGTCAGCACGACGTCGGTGACGTCGCCGACGTCGTGGCCGAGCGCGACCACCTGCGCCGCCGCCGTGCCCGCCGGGTCGAGCGCCGGGCGCATCCACGACCGCCACACCCGGCCGAGCCGCTTCGGGTCGGCGAGGTCGGCGGTGCCCAGCCCGCTGTCGACCAGCAGCAGCCCCTCGGGCCGCTCGACCAGCAGGCAGTGCGCCACGATCTTCGTGCCGTAGACCGGACGCAGCGTCGCGCAGTTGAGGTGGCGGATCACGGGCGCATCACCCGAGCATCGTGGCAGAAGCCTCCGCGCTCACCCCGGCCCGAACCGTTCAATTGAACGGTCCGGACACGCGAGGGGCCCGGTCAGCGGCCCGAACCGTTCAATCGAACGGATCGAGCGGCCGACCGGGCCCCCAGCACCCGTGAACCGTTCGATCGAACGGATCACGGGCTCGACGAGACGTCAGCTCACGAGCGAGGCGATGGTCGAGAAGTCCTCGGCGTCGCCCTTGAGGATCGTGCTCGAGCGACCGCTGACGCTGCGGGGGACGTCGCCGGCCACCGTCACGCGGCGCACCTCGCGCGGCTGGGTGCCGAAGTCGGCGACCGCGTAGTGCTGGGTGGCGCGGTTGTCCCACAGCGCGACGTCGTCCTCGCGCCACTGCCAGCGGAAGGTGTTCTCGAGCTTGGTGATGCGGTTCTGCAGCAGCTGGAACAGCGCGGTCGACTCCGAGGAGTTCAGGCCCACGAACTTCTTGACGAAGTGGCCGAGCAGCAGCGTGCGCTCGCCGGTCTCGGGGTGCACGCGGACGACGGGGTGCTCGGTCTCGTAGACGGTGCGGGCGAACTCGCCGCGGGAGAACTGGAGGTTCTCGTCCTTCTTCTCCTCGTCGTTCTCGGTCATCGCGGCGTAGTCGTACTCGTTGGAGTGCACCGCCCACAGGTCGTCGACGAGCGCCTTCAGCGGCGCCGGCAGCTGCTCGTAGGCCGCGGTGGTGTTGGCCCACACGGTGTTGCCGCCGAAGGCGGGGATGGTGACGCCGCGCAGCGTGCTCATCGCCGGGATGCGGTCGACGAAGGTGACGTCGGTGTGCCAGCTGTTGGCGGCCATGCCGCGGTTGGCGGCGACGCTCAGCACCTTCGCGCTGCCGGTGTTGACCGTGGGGTGCGCCTTGGTGGTCTGGCCGAACAGGTCGGCGAAGGCGATGTGGCCGTCGTCGTCGAGGTGGTGCTGGTCGCGGAAGAAGACGACCTTGTGGTCGAGCAGCGCCTGGCGGATGGTCGCGACGGTGGCCTCGTCGAGGTCGCCCCCGACGCGCACCCCCTCGATCAGGGCGCCGATGCGGCCGCCGATCTGGGTGACGGTCACCTCGCCGGTGGTGGGTCGGTCGATCTGGATGGTCATGGTGCTTCCTCTCGGTCGGGGAGTGGGGTCGAGCGGTCTCGCGGTGGGCAGGGAGGTCAGTGGTAGGTGAGGACGGCGCGCATCGCCTCGTCGTCGGTCGGCTGCACGGCGTCGTCGCCGACGGCGATGGTCACGGTGTGCAGGACGGCGTCGTAGCGGTTGCCGCGGTCGCGGGAGTAGCGCGGGCTGACCGGGGTGCCCCAGTCGAGGCCGACGTTGAGGCTCTCGACGATCGAGTAGCCGAACGGCACGGTGCGCTCGAGGCGGCCGGTGGCGACGGTCTCGCCGTCGACCAGCAGCGTGAGGTCGCCGCCGCGGCCCAGGCCGCCGCCGTCGTAGGCGAAGGCGACCTCGACGCGGTGCCGGCCGGCGGGGACGACGTCCGGGCCCTCGACGTGCACGGTCTCGACCCCCAGGTAGTTGTGGGCGTAGACCGGGCGGCCCTCGACGAGGAAGACCGACCAGCCGCCGAACTGCCCGCCCTGCGCGACGAGCACGCCGTCGCTGGTGTCGGTGTCGGGCTCGACGTCGGCGCTGATGCGCCACGAGGTGTTCTTGACGTTGGGGACGGCGTCCTCGGCGAGCCGGCCCATGCTGCGGTCGAGCGTCATGGTGCTCGGGGCGAGACGGCGTCCGCTCAGCTCGGGGATGAGCCGCTCGAGGAAGCGGTCGTCGAGCGGCAGGACGTCGTACTTCTGCGCCTCGGCGAGGAAGAGCGCCTGCAGCTCGGCGAGCCGCTCGGGGTGCTCGGCGGCGATGTCGCGCGCCTGGGTCCAGTCGCTGGTGGTGTCGTAGAGCTCCCAGCGGTCGTCCTCGAAGGCCGGCATCTCGATCTGGCCGACGGTCCAGGGGGTGCGGTGCTTGGTGACCGCCGTCCAGCCCTCGTGGTAGACGCCGCGGTTGCCGTGCATCTCGAAGTACTGGGTGGTGTGCACCTCGGGCGAGGCGCCGTCGGTGAGGCTCGGCAGCATCGAGGTGCCCTGGATCGGGTCCTGCTCGACGCCGTCGACCGACGTCGGGTGGGGCAGCCCGGCGACCTCGAGGATGGTCGGGGCGACGTCGATGACGTGGTGCCACTGGTGGCGCACCTCGCCGCGCTCGACGATGCCCGCGGGCCAGTGCACGACCAGGCCGTTGCGGGTGCCGCCGTAGTGCGAGGCCACCTGCTTGGCCCACTGGTAGGGCGTGTCCATCGCGAGCGCCCAGCCCACGTTGTAGTGCGGGTAGGTCGTGGGGCCGCCGATGTCGTCGAGCTGCTCGAGGATGCGCTCGGTGGTGTCGGGCAGCCCGTTGAGCCGCAGCATCTCGTTGAGCGTGCCCTCGATGCCGCCCTCGGCCGAGGCGCCGTTGTCGCCGAGGATGTAGTAGACCAGCGTGTTGTCGAGCTCGCCGAGGCGCTCGAGCTCGTCGACGAGGCGCCCCACCTGGGCGTCGGTGTGCTCGGCGAAGGCGGCGTACATCTCCATCAGCCGCTCGGCCACGGTGCGGTCGTCGTCGCTCAGCTCGTCCCAGTGCGGCGCACCCTCGGCCCACGGGGCCAGCTCGGCGTCGTCCGGCACGAGGCCGAGCTGCTTCTGGCGGGCCAGCGTGCGCTCGCGCTGCTCGTCCCAACCGTGGGCGAACTCGCCGCGGTAGTCCTCGCGCCGGTCGCGCGGCACGTGGAACGGCGCGTGGGTGGCGCCGAAGGGCAGGTAGGCGAACCACGGCCGGTCGGCGTCGAAGGTGCGGACGCCGCGGATCCAGGCGGCGGCCTGGTCGACGAGGTCCTCCGAGACGTGGTAGCCCTCGGCCTCGGTGGCGGGCGGGTCGATGTAGGTCGTGCCGCTGATGAGGTTGGGCACGAACTGGTCGGTCTCGCCGCCCAGGAAGCCGTAGAACTTCTCGAAGCCCTCGTTGGTGGGCCAGTGGGTGAAGGGGCCGGCGGGCGTCACCTCGGCGTTCGGCGTCTGGTGCATCTTGCCGAAGGCGCCGGTGGCGTAGCCGTTGAGGTTGAGGGTGCGCGCCAGCGTGGCCTTCGACGGCGAGCGCATCGCGTCGTAGCCGGGCTCGTCGGTGGCGAGGTTGGTGACGGTGCCCATGCCGACGCTGTGGTGGTTGCGACCGGTCAGCAGCGCGCTGCGGGTCGGTGAGCACAGCGCGGTGGTGTGGAAGCGGCTGTAGCGCAGGCCGTTCTCGGCGAGCCGCTCGGCCGTCGGCATCCGGCAGGGGCCGCCGAACGCCGACGAGGCGCCGAAGCCCATGTCGTCGAGCATCACGACGAGCACGTTCGGGGCGCCGGACGGGGCGCGGTGGCCCGAGCCGGCGGTGAGCTGGTGACGCGACACGACGAGGGCCTCCTGGGGCGACGACGACGGGGTGACGGCTGGAGAGAGGGGGACGGCGGCGCGGTCCGCCCCCGAGCGGGCGGACCGGGCGGCGCCGTGGACCGGGCCGGTACGGCGCGGTCGACGCAGCGTGGGGTCGGGGGCGCGGGAACGGCAACCGTTTCTCGCACCGTGACGACAACGGCGGGTCGGTGTTCGGCCCCGACGCCCCGATGGTGTTCACTGCTCCCAATCTCGGGCAAAGCAACAAACAAACCTTGATTACTACAGTTAGGGGCAGGTCCGATGATGCTGGTGCTCGCACTGGGCCCGTTCGGTGCTCCGTCCAGCCGCATCCTCACCCACGTGCGCCGCTCGGGCGCGCTCACCCGTGACGAGCTGGCCCGCAAGACCGGCCTCAGCGTCTCGACGGTCGGCCGCACGGTCACCGCGCTCGCCGAGCAGGGACTCCTGCGCGAGCGCCCCGACCTCGTGCCCGAGGGCAGCGTGGGCCGGCCCAACGTGCCGGTCGACCTGGACGACGCCCGCTACGTCACCCTCGGCGTGCACGTCGGACGCCGCGCCGCCACCCTCGCCCTCGGCGACCTGCGCGGCCGCGTCATCGCCAGCGCGGTGCTCGACCCGCGCGGGCACGACGCCGCCTCGTTCGCCGTCGCCGCGGCGACCGGGCTCACCCGGCTGCTCGCCACCCACTCCACCCGCATCGCGCTCAGCGCCGGGCTGGTGGCGCCTTGGGGCGACGTCGACCTCGACCGCGACGAGCTCACCGCCGCGCTCGAGGGCACCCTGGGGCTCGAGGTCGAGTCGTGGGAGCTGGTGCCGGCCATCGCGGCGGCGGAGTACATCGCCCGCCCCGACGACCTTCCCGGCTCCACGCTCTACGTCTACGCGCGCGACACCGTCGGCTTCGTCATGGCCAACGAGCGGCCGTGGGGCATGGAGATCGCGCGCGCCGGCCGGCTGAGCCACTTCCCGGCCGGCGGCACCGCACGCTGCCACTGCGGCCAGACCGGCTGCCTCGAGGCGGTCGCCAGCGAGTACGCCGTCGCCCGCGCGGCCGCCACCGGCGTGCGGCCCGTCATCGACGCCGCCGTGGCCGGTGACGACGTCGCGCACCAGGTGCTCTGCGAGCGGGCCGCCGTGCTCGGCCGCGTCACGGCGGCCGTGCGCGACATGCTCAACCCCGACCGCGTCGTGCTGTGCGGCCAGGGCTTCACCGCCTACCCGCCGGCGCTCGACGTCGTGCGCACCAGCTTCGCTCGCCACAGCGCCACCCCCGGCGACATCGACGTCGCCTTCACCCGCGTCAGCGGCGAGATCCAGGCCGTCGCCGCCGGCACGGTCGCGCTCCGCCGCGTCTACGACGACCCCCAGTCCGCCCTCGCCGAGATCGGGCTCGACGACGCCACCGAAGACCGCGGGTCGCTGTCGCGCTGACGCGCGGACGGCGACCCGAGCACCGGCCGCACCCGCGGCCACCCCGCCACCAGACCACCCGACCACCACCCCGAAGACCGGAGACACCCATGACCACCCCTCCCAGCGTGCGCCGCAGGCGCTCCACCGCCTCGCGCGTCACGGCGGCCCTGGCCGCCCTGGCCGCCCTGGCCCTCGTCGCCACCGGCTGCGAGTCGGCCGTCGAGGCCCAGAGCGGCGGCGGCGGTGACGACGCCGCCGGCGGCGAGCCGCAGTCCGGCGGCGTGCTGCAGGTCGGCACGACGTCCGACCTGGTGCCGGCCGGCCTGTTCACCAACTCCAGCCAGACCACCGACGTGCTGGTCGGGCAGGTCTACGACAGCCTGATCGACTATCCGCTCGACAGCCTCGACCCGCAGCCGCGCCTGGCCACCGCGTGGGAGACCTCCGAGGACGGCCGCGAGGTCACCGTCGACCTGCGCGACGACGTCACCTTCCACGACGGCAGCGACTTCACCTCCGACGACGTCCGGTTCAGCATCGAGACCTGGGCCGACCCCACGTGGACGGTGCAGTTCCAGCGCACGGCGGCCGCGGTCACCGGGTTCGACACCTCCGACCCGAACAAGATCGTGCTGTCGTTCGACCGCCCCATCAGCAACCTGCTCGACCTCTTCGACGTGATGCCGATCATCGACGAGGAGTCCTTCGACGCCGACGCCACCGGCCAGACCTACGTCGGCACCGGCCCGTTCACCTTCGAGAGCTGGACGCCGGGCTCGAAGATCGTGCTGAACCGCAACGACGACTACTGGGACGGCGCCCCCTACCTCGACGGCGTGCAGATCAACATCGTCCCCGACGCGCAGTCGGTGGTCTCGCAGCTGCGCTCCGGCCAGCTCGACACCATCCTCGGCATGACCAACCGCGACGCCGAGTCGCTGGGTGAGGCGGGCGGCTTCACGGTGCACCCGTTCGAGGGCTCCGAGCGGCACACCTACGTCGGCACCAACGTCACCAACCCCGCGCTGAAGGACGTGCGGGTGCGCCAGGCGATCGCCCTCGCGGTCGACAAGGAGCGCATAGTCGAGGAGGTCTACCGCGGCGTCGGCCGGCCGATCTCGCTGCCGTGGCCCGAGTACTCCCCGGCCTACGACGCCGAGAAGGACGCCACCTACAGCCGTGACGTCGCCCGGGCCAAGGAGCTGGTGGCCGAGGTCGGCGACATCCCGACCCTGCCGCTGGAGTACTCCACCGCGCTCGCCAACCACGAGGCGATCGCCCAGATCGTGCAGGACAACCTGGCCGAGATCGGCATCGAGGTGACGCTGCAGCCCAACGAGCAGCCCGACCACATCGAGAAGCTGATCGGCGGCACGTTCCCGGGCCTGTGGATCCTCGACCACGCCTACGCGCAGTACACGCCCTCGACGCTGGCGGTGACGGCCTACCCGTTCAACGCCGAGAAGAACTCCTCGAACTTCGTCGACGACACCTACAAGGCCGACGCCGTCGCCGCCTGGGAGCAGGTCGACCCGAGCAGCCCCGAGGCCGTCGAGGCCTACGCCAAGCTGAGCGATGACCTGCTCGAGAACCTGTTCCTCATCGAGCTGAGCACCACCACGTTCCAGGCCGTCACGAGCAACGACGTCCACGACTTCACCTGGAGCAAGCGCAGCGAGCCGGTGCTGGCCAAGACCTGGCTGTCGAGCTGAGGTGGCGCGCTACCTCGCGGGGCGGCTGCCGTCGGCCCTGTTCGTCCTCTTCGCGGCCTCGGTGCTCGTCTTCGCGGTGCTGCGGCTCATCCCGGGTGACCCCGCGGTCACCCTGGCCGGCCCCGACGCGAGCCCCGAGGCGGTCGACGCGGTGCGGGCCGAGCTGGGCCTCGACCAGCCGATCCTCCACCAGTACGTCGCCTGGCTGGGCGACCTGGTGCGCTTCGACCTCGGCCGCTCCTACGTGCTCGGCGTCGACAACGCCTCGCTGGTGCGCGACGGGCTCACCAACACGATCGTGCTGACCCTGGCGGCGCTGCTGGTCGCCGTCCTGATGGCCCTCGCGCTGAGCATCGGCGGGGTGCTGGCCAACCGGCGGTGGCTCGAGGCCGTGCTGTCGGGCTTCAACACCATCGCGGTCGCGCTGCCGACCTTCGTCACCGGCACCCTGCTGATCGTGCTGCTCGCGGTGGTCTACCGCGTGCTGCCCGCCGGCGGGACGCCGCCCGAAGGCTTCGCGAGCAGGCCCGACCTGGCCGTGCAGTACCTGCTGATGCCGGCCCTCTGCCTCGGCCTGCCCGCGGGGGCGGCGCTGACCCGGTTCCTCACCGAGTCGCTGCGCACCCAGCTCGAGGCGCCCTACGTCACCACGGCGCAGGCGCTCGGCATCTCGCGGCGCCGCATCGTGCTGACCCAGGCGCTGCCCAACGCGCTCCCCTCGGCGGTGACGGTGCTCGGCGTGCAGGTCGGCGCCCTGCTCGGCGGGGCCGTCATCGTCGAGGCGGTCTTCGCCTGGCCGGGCCTCGGCCTGCTCATCGAGAGCGGCATCTCCGGGCGCGACTACCCGCTCGTGCAGGTGCTGATGATGCTCTCGGTGCTGGTCTTCGTGGTCACCCAGCTGCTCACCGACGTCGCCAACGCCTGGCTCGACCCGCGCATCCGCCTGGGAGGTGCCGCCGCATGACCGTCGCCGAGGTCGAGCCCGCCGAGGGCACCACCGGCCGCACCTGGCGCCGCGGCGTCCTGCTGCACGGCCGCGGCCTGCTCGGCCTGGTGCTGGTGACCGTCGTGGTCGCCGCCGGGCTGCTGGCGCCACTGATCGCCCCGTTCGGGGCCAACGAGCAGATCGAGGGGGCCAACCTGGTCGGGCCGGGCGGGGCGCACCTGCTCGGCACCGACGAGGTCAACCGCGACATCTGGTCGAGGGTGCTGTTCGGCATCCGGGTCGACCTGATCGTGGTCTTCGTGGCGGTGCCCGTCGGCGCCGTCGTCGGGATCGCGGTCGGCGTCGCCACCACCATGAACGGCCTGGCCGACACGCTCGCCCAACGGCTCTTCGACGTCGTCCTGGCGTTCCCGGTGCTGATCCTGGGCATCGGCGTCACCGCTGTCATGGGCCCCGGCGTCGTCACGGTCGCCGTGGTGATCGCGCTGGCCGAGGTGCCCGTCTTCGGCCGGCTGGTCCGCACCTCGCTGCTCACCATCCGCGCCCTGCCCTACGTGGAGTCCTCCCGGGTCATGGGCGCCGGCACCTGGTGGCTGATGCGGCGCCACATGCTGCCCAACTCGCTCGAGCCGCTGACCGTCCAGCTGGGGGTGTCGATGTCCGTCGCCGTGTTCATCGAGGGGGCCCTGAGCTTCCTCGGGCTCGGGGTCCGCCCGCCCGACCCGTCGCTGGGCAGCCTGATCCGCGACGGCATCCGCAACGTGTGGCAGAGTCCCACGTTCGTCGTCGGGCCGCTCGTGGTGGTCTCGATGCTGGTGCTCGGCTTCCTGCTCATCTCGCAGGCGCTGGCGGCGGGGAGGCGGGCATGAGCGACGTCCGCACCGCCCGGCCCGCGCCGGCGGCCGCCGCGACCCCGGCGGGCGAGCCGCTTCCGCTGCCGCTGCTAGAGATCGACGGCCTGCACGTCGACTTCGCGCACCCGCGTCCCGCGGTCAACGACATCGGCTTCGCGATGGCCGAGGGCGAGATCGTCGCCCTGGTCGGCGAGTCGGGCTCCGGCAAGTCGATGACGGCGCGCGCCGTGCTCGGCCTGCTGCCGCGCGGCGCCCGGGCGTCCGGCTCGATCCGGGTACGCGGCCGCGAGGTGCTCGGGCTGCCCGACGCCCGGCTGCGCGACCTGCGCGGCGCGAGCGTCGCGATGGTCTTCCAGGAGCCGCAGACCGCCCTCAACCCGGTGCGCACTGTGGGCTGGCAGCTGCGCGAGGCCCTGCGCGCGCACCGCTCGGGGCTCGGCCGGGCCGCGGCCCGGCAGCGCGCCCTCGAGCTGCTGCGCGAGGTCGAGATCCCCGACCCCGAGAAGCGGCTGGGCTACTACCCGCACCAGCTCTCGGGCGGGCAGAAGCAGCGCGTCGTCCTGGCGCTGGCGCTGGCCAACGAGCCCGCGCTGCTGCTGGCCGACGAGCCGACGACCGCCCTCGACGTCACCGTGCAGGCCGAGATCCTCGCCCTGCTCCGCCGGGTCAACCAGCGCACCGGCACCGCCATCCTGCTCATCACCCACAACATGGGCGTGGTGGCGCAGATGGCGAGCCGGGTGATCGTGCTGCGGCTCGGCGACGTCGTCGAGGACGGGCCGATCGCCGACGTGTTCGAGCGCCCGCAGCACGCCTACACGCGCCAGCTGCTCGCCGCCGTCCCGCGGCTGCGACCGGCGGACGACGCGACGGGGGCCGAGCCGAGGCTGGTGAAGGCGGCCGAGCCGTCGGGGCCGTCGGGGCCGTCGGAGCCGTCGGGGGAGCAGGTGCCGGCCGTCGTCTTCGAGGGAGCCGACGTCGTGTTCGCGCCTGCTCGACGCGGTGGCGAGCCGTTCCAGGCCCTGACCGGCGTCGACCTGCAGGTGGCACCCGGCGAGGTGCTGGGCCTGGTCGGCGAGTCGGGCTCGGGCAAGACGACGCTCGGGCGGGCCGCGGCGGGCCTGGTGCCGCTCGCGGCGGGCCGGGTGCGGGTGGCCGGCGCCGACGTCGCCGCCCTCGACCGCCGGGCGCTGCGCGAGCTGCGACGGCGCCTCGCCTTCGTGCCGCAGGACCCCGCCGCCTCGCTCGACCCGCTGCTCTCGGTGGGCCAGAGCGTCGCCGAGCCGCTCGAGCTGCACGGCGTGGGCGACCGCGCCGCGCGCGCGGCCCGGGTGGCCGAGCTGCTCGAGTCGGTGCGGCTGCCGGCGTCGTACGCCGGGCGCAAGCCACGCGAGCTCTCCGGCGGCCAGCGGCAGCGGGTGGCCCTGGCCCGGGCGCTCGCGCTCGAGCCGACGCTGCTGATCGCCGACGAGCCCACCAGCGCGCTCGACGTCTCGATCCAGGCCGAGGTGCTGCGCCTGTTCGACGAGCTGCAGACCCAGCTGGGCTTCGCCTGCGTCTTCATCAGCCACGACCTCGCGGTGGTGCGGCAGGTCAGCGACCGGGTCGCGGTGCTGCGGGCGGGTCGGCTGGTCGAGGTGGGGGCCACCGCCGACGTCTTCGACCGGCCGCAGGCCGACTACACGCGGCGGCTGATCGAGGCGGTGCCCGAGCCGGTGGTGCCGACGTCCGCGCGGACGACGCCCGCACCGGCCTCGCGCCGGGCGCGCGCCTCCTGAGCGGCGACTGAGCGGCGACCGGGCAGGCGGGGACCGGCCGGCCCCCGCCGGCTCGCTCCGTACCCTGGAGGGGTGAGGGAGCGGGCGTGGCTGGTCAGTCCCCGGCTGCTCGGCGCCCACCTGCTGCTGCTGGCCGCCCTCGCGGTCGCGGGCGGCCTCGGCCTCTGGCAGTACGGCTCGTGGCAGGACCAGCGCGCGGCCGAGGCCGCCGACCTCACCGAGACCGCCCCGCGGCCGCTGGCCGACGTGCTCGGCCCCGACGACCCGTTCCCGCAGGCCGTGGTGGGTCAGCCGGTCACCTTCTCCGGCACCTGGCTGCCCGAGGGCACCGTGCTGGTCTCGGGACGTTCGCGCGACGACGTCGAGGGCTACTGGGTCGTCACCCCGCTGACCACCGGTGGCGCCGACGCCGCGGCGGTGCCCGTCGTCCGCGGGTGGACGGCGAGCACCGACGACGTGCCGCCGGCGCCGACCGGACAGGGCGAGGTCACCGGGTGGCTGCAGCCCTCGGAGGGCACCGGCGCCCCCGACGACGACCCCACTGACGACGTCTTCCCGCAGCTGCGGGTGGCCGACCTCGTGCAGCGGGTCGACGTCGACCTCTACAACGGCTACGCGGTGGCCGAGCAGCCCGAAGAGGGCCTCGCCCCGGCCGACCTCGAGCAGCTGCCCGACGTCGGCCGCTTCACCGCCCTGCGCAACCTGCTCTACGCGCTGGAGTGGTGGGTCTTCGCCGGGTTCGCCGTGTTCATCTGGTGGCGGTTCGTGCAGGACTCCCGGCCGGGCCCGACGCCGCCCGACGGGGCCGTCGCCGACGACGACCGGGTAGCGTCGGGAGCGTGACCCTGTACCACGCCTACCGCGGCCTGGCCTACGTCGTCGGGGTGCTGCTCGCCGTCTGCGCGCTCGTCGCGCTGCCGCTGAAGTACCTGCTCGAGGACGGCTCCACGCTCCAGCAGCTCGGGTCCGACATCAGCTTCCTGTGGGTCGTGCACGGCTGGGTCTTCATGATCTACGTCGTCGTCGCCTTCCTGCTCTCGCGTCGCCTCGGCTGGACGCCGCAGTTCACCGTGCTCGCCCTCGTCGCGGGTCTCGTCCCGCTGCTGATCTTCTGGGTCGAGCGGAAGGTCGCGCAGCGCGCGCGGGCCGAGGACCCCGAGCTCGCGAGCACCTAGGCCGGCGTGGGCGACCGGGGCCGACCCTGTGACGACCCTGTGACGACCGCGTGACGACCGCCTTCGTCCTCGGGGGCGGCGGGGTGCTCGGCGCGGTCGAGGTCGGCATGCTGCGCGCGCTGCTCGAGCGCGGCGTGCGCCCCGACCTCGTGCTCGGCACCAGCATCGGCGCCGTCAACGGCGCCTTCGTGGCCCGTGAGCCCCGGCTGTCGGTGGCCGACCGGCTCACCGGCCTGTGGCGCGACGTCGCGGGCTCCGGGCGTGACGTGCTGGGCGGCGGGCCGATCCGCACGGTGCGCACCGCGGTCACCAGCGGCACCCACCTCTACGACGCCGGACCGCTCCAGCGACGCCTGGACGACGAGCTCGGCGACCTGGCCTTCGCCGACCTGCCGGTGCGGTTCGAGGTGTGCGCGGCGCACGTCGAGACCTCCTCCGAGCACTGGTTCACCAGCGGCCGGGTCGTGGACGCGGTGGTGGCCAGCGCCGCCGTCCCGGGCCTGCTGCCGCCGGCCGAGGTCGACGGCGAGCACTACCTCGACGGCGGCATCGTCAACTCGATCCCGCTCGGCCGCGCCGTCGAGCTCGGCGCCACCCGCGTCTTCGTGCTGCAGGTGGGTCGCTTCGACCGGCCGCTGAAGCCGCCGCGCCGTCCGTGGGAGGTGGCGCGGGTGGCCTTCGAGATCGCCCGCCGGCACCGGTTCGTGCGCGAGCTGGCCGAGCTGCCCGACCACGTCGAGTGCCACGTGCTGCCCGCCCGCGGCACCTCGGCGCGCGACGACACCCTCCGCGCCTCCCGCGACTTCGCCAGTGTCGGGCGCCGCATCGAGGCGACCTACCGGGCCAGCCGGGAGTACCTCGACGGCCTCGACGGGGCCGACGGCGGGACGCCGTGAGCCGGGTGCTGCTGCGCCTGCTGCGCCGGGTGGTGCTGGCGCCGCTGACCGTCGTCCTCGTGGTGGCGCTGCTGGCGACGCTGCCGCTGTGGCTGCTGGTCGCCGCCGCGCTGTCGCCGGTCGTGCCGGGTCACTGGCGGGCGCTGCGGCTGCTGTGGGTGGTGGTGGTCTACCTCGTCGCCGAGGTGCTGATGCTGCTGATCCTCTTCGGCTGGTGGCTCGCCAGCGGCTTCGGGCTGCGGGTGCGCACGCCCTACTGGGAGCGGCTGCACTACGACCTCGTGCAGGGCGTGATGTGGGTCTTCTTCCGCGAGGCGCAGCGGGTGCTGCGGCTGAGCATCGCCACCGACGGCCCCGACCCCGACGCCCACCCCGGCAAGCCGCTCGTGGTGGCGTGCCGGCACGCCGGGCCCGGCGACTCCTTCACGCTCGTGCACGCGTTGATGCACTGGTACAGCCGCGAGCCGCGCGTCGTCCTCAAGAGCACCCTGGCGTGGGACCCCGCCATCGACGTGCTGCTCAACCGGGTGCCGGCGCGCTTCATCAGCACCAACCCCGGCCCCGGGGCCGACCTCGAGACCCTCATCCACGACCTCGCCGTCGGCCTCGACGAGGACGACGCGTTCGTGATCTTCCCCGAGGGCGGCAACTTCACCGCCCAGCGCCGCGAGCGTGCCATCGCGCGGCTGCACCGCCTCGGGCTGGAGACGATGGCCCGCCGCGCCGAGCGGATGACGCACGTGCTGCCGCCCCGACCGGGCGGGCTGCTCGCGGCGCTCGACGCCGCCCCCGAGGCCGACGTCGTCCTGGTGGCCCACACCGGCCTCGACCACCTGGTCTCGGTGCGCGACCTGTGGCGGGCGCTGCCCATGGACAAGCGGATCACGATGCGCTGGTGGCAGGTGCCGGCCGAGGAGATCCCCACCGGCCGCGAGGAGCGCATCGACTGGCTCTTCGACTGGTGGGAGCGGATCGATCACTGGGTGAACGAGAACCGCCCCGAGGAGATCCCTCGGGGCGGCTCGAGGCGCTGACGCGCCGGGTGGTGCTGGGCTCAGCGGCGGTCGTCGTCGGGGTCGACGTCGACGACCTCGGCGGGCTCGTCGGGCGTGGTGACCGGGTGCGGCGCCTCGACCTCGTCGGAGATCGCCTCGCCCGGCGCGGCGCCGCCGGTGTCGTCGGTGTCGGCGAGGCCGGCCTGCGGGGCCGACGGCGTCGCGGCCGCGCTCGAGGCGGTCGAGGTGGACGTCGGCGCCGGCGTCGGCTTGTAGGACGACTGCCAGTTGTCGCTCTGCTTGCTGCCGCCCTGCAGACGCTTGGCGACGACGGCGACCACGCCGGCGAGGGCCGCGAACAGCACCAGCTTCTTCAGCCGGCCACCCTTCTTCGGCTTCTCGCCCTTCAGCTGCGCGACCTTCGCGTCGGCGGCCTCACGGGCCGAGACGGCCTGCTCGGCGGCGGCCTCGCGGGCGGCGCTCGCCTTCTCGGCGGCCAGCTCGCGGACGCTGCTCGCCCGCTCGACGGCGGCCTCGCGGGCGGTGCTCGCCTTCTCGGAGGCGAACGCCGCACCGGTCGCCACCAGCGGGGCGGCCTTGGCGCGGGCGTCGCTGACGACGGGCGTCGCGGTCTCGACGGCCTTGTTCTTGGCCTCGACGATCACCGGGACGGCCTTGTCCTTCGCGTCGACCAGGGCCGGGACGGCCTTGTCGTGCACGAAGTCCTTCGCCGACTCCAGGGCCGACTCGACGTGGGGGCGGGCGGCGTCGAGGTAGTCGCCGGCCTGCTCCCGAGCCTGCTCGACCAGCGACTTCTTCCTACGAAGTCCCATCGGGGCCTTCCTTCCTGTGG
Source organism: Nocardioides marinquilinus (assembly GCF_039543705.1). Classification (NCBI taxonomy): domain Bacteria; kingdom Bacillati; phylum Actinomycetota; class Actinomycetes; order Propionibacteriales; family Nocardioidaceae; genus Nocardioides; species Nocardioides marinquilinus. Next base: position 43,371 of record NZ_BAABKG010000001.1, on the reverse strand, counting down.
CATTGGGGGCGGTGGTGCACGGCCGGATCTGTGCCGCGTGGGGGTGGCCGGACGGCGCCACGCTGCGCCACGACGGCCTCGTCCGGCCAGCCAACCACGCTGGTGGTGGCGCGGCCACCCCGGGGCGGGTGAGGACCCGCGTGGGAGGATCGGGGCGTTTCCGCGCCGACCCGACGGGTCGGCGTCCCCCGTCGTGAAAGGCAGTCGAACGCGAGCCATGGCCGACCAGCAGGCGATCCTCAAGACCAACCGGGGCGACATCACGCTCGACCTCTTCCCCAACCACGCGCCCGAGACGGTGGCGAACTTCACCGGTCTCGCGAACGGCGAGAAGGGCGACCGCGGCCGCTTCTACGACGGCCTCACCTTCCACCGCGTCATCTCGGGCTTCATGATCCAGGGCGGCTGCCCGCAGGGCACCGGCACCGGCGGCCCGGGCTACACGTTCAAGGACGAGATCCACCCCGAGCTCGTCTTCGACAAGCCCTACCTGCTCGCCATGGCCAACGCCGGCCCGGGCACCAACGGCTCGCAGTTCTTCATCACCGTCGGCGCGACGCCGTGGCTGAACCGCAAGCACACGATCTTCGGCGAGGTGGCCGACCAGGCCTCGCGCGACGTCGTCGACGCCATCGCCGCCACGCCCACGGGTGCGGGCGACCGCCCGGTCGAGCCGGTGGTCGTCGAGTCCGTCGAGCTCGTCGGCGTCTGAGCGATGTCCGAGTCGCCCGCGGCCGGGGTGTCGGTCTGCTATCGCCACCCCGGCCGTGAGGCGAACATCCGGTGCCAGCGCTGCAGCCGGCCGATCTGCCCCGACTGCATGCGCGACGCCGCCGTCGGGTTCCAGTGCCCGACGTGCGTGAGCGAGGGCGCCCGCACCACCCGGCAGGCCCAGGCCCCCTACGGCGGCGCCCGCTCGGCCAACCCGGCGCTGACCTCGTTCGTGCTGATCGGCATGAACCTCGCGGTCTACGTCGCGGTGCTGTTCACCGGATGGCGCACCAGCCCGCTCGTCAGCCCCCTGGGGCTGTGGGGCACCGGGGCGTGTGAGTCGAAGGCCGACCCCGGCAGCTTCTACTACTACGGCGGCCGCTCGGGCCCGTGCGAGTTCCCCGACGGCCGCTGGATCCCGGGCGTCTCCGACGGCGGCTACTGGGAGCTGATCACCAACGCCTTCCTGCACGTCGAGATCTGGCACATCGCGGCCAACATGCTCTCGCTGTTCGTGCTGGGCCCCCAGGTCGAGGCGGTGCTCGGACGGACGCGCTTCCTGGCCGTCTACCTGCTCTCGGCCCTCAGCGGCTCGACCGTCGTCTACTGGTTCTCCGGGCCCGGTGACTTCACCCTCGGCGCCTCGGGCGCGATCTTCGGCCTCTTCGGCGCGCTGGCGGTCATCGTCTACAAGGTCGGCGGCGACATGCGCGCCGTGCTCGGCCTGCTGGCCGTCAACGCGGTCATCACCTTCACCATCCCCAACATCTCCTGGCAGGGCCACCTCGGCGGCCTGGTCGGCGGCGCGCTGGTGACCGCCGTCCTCGTCTACGCCCCCCGCGGCCCCCGCCGGTCGACGGTGCAGTGGCTCGCCCTCCTCGGCCTGCTCGGCGTCATCGCCCTCGCCGTCATCGCCCGCTCCGCCGCCCTCGCCTGAGGCCGGGCCGAGTCGCGGGAATCCACACCTGTGGACTTCCCGGTGGACAACCACACCGGTGTAGTTCTCCACACGTGTGGAGAACGCGGTGGATAACTACAGCGGTGTAGTTCCCCACAGGTGTGGAGAAGCCTGTGGAGTCGGCAGCGCAGGTGCCTTACGCCGGGCTTGAGGTCCGTGGTCCCGGGGTCTCGAGGCTCGGCCGTGGCCGGCCTCGCACCTCGACCAGCGTGAGGGCACGCGAGGGTCCGCGCCCGGCGTCCCGTCGACGGGCTCAGGGTCAGTGGGCCCGCTCAACGCACGAACCGCCCCACGCAGCGTTCGCGTGGGGCGGTCCGAGGAGGTCGGGGGTCGGCTACTCCCAGCGTGTGGCGAAGGTGAAGCCGACGGCCATGAAGGCGATGCCGACGAAGAGGTTCTTCTGGTCAAGGTCGTTGAAGACCGGCAGCCGCGAGGTGTCCTGGGCGATGGCGTAGAAGATGCAGATCCAGGCCAGGCCGAGCAGGAAGCAGCCGAGCATGCCGACCACCACGCCGCGGCCGCGGCCGAGCGGGGTGGCGGGGTGGGCCGCGACGATCAGGCCGAGGAAGAAGAGGCCGAAGCCGATCAGGTAGTTCCAGCCGGCGAGGTCGAACAGGATCGCCGGGCTGCCCTTGACCGGGTCGCCGTTCTCGTCGACCGAGGGCAGGTTGTCGCCGGTGAGCGGGACGCCGCTGCTGTCGAAGCCGCCGGCGGGGCGCACCTGCACGTAGTAGAAGACGATCCACGCGATGCCGAGCACCATGAGCACCAGTGCGATCGCGAACCGCGCGCTCATGATCGGCCCGCGGTCGGGGTCGAACGTCTCGCGCTGCTTCGGCTTCAGCTTGGCCACAGTGGTCCTTCGTGCAGGTGGGTCGGCAGGTCGCGGGCTACCTTAGTCGGCGTGACCGAGACCGACGTGATCGACGTCGCCCCCGCCGGCGACGCGCCGCCTCCGCGGCGCGGCCTGTGGCGCTTCGGGACGCCGGTCGTCGTCCTGCTGTGCGGCAGCCTGTTCGTCGTCAGCTACGACAACAGCGACGGCACCGACCTGCGTCCGGGCCGCTACAGCGACCTTGCCACCGTCACCCAGAACGACGCCGAGGCCTACGAGCGGCTGCAGGCCGAGGCCACCCAGCTGCGGCTGCAGGTCGACGTCCTGGCCGGCAGCGTCGAGGACGACCAGGTGCGCGAGGCGCAGCGCCGGGCCGAGGCGCTGCGGGGTCCGGCCGGGCTCGAGCCGGTCACCGGCACCGGCCTGTCCATCGTGCTCTCCGACGCCCCGGACGACGTGCTCGAGGAGGCCCTCGACAACCCCGACTTCGACCAGAAGCGGCTCAACCGCCTCGTGGTGCACCAGCAGGACATCCAGGCCGTCGTCAACGCCCTGTGGGCCGGCGGGGCGCAGGCCCTGACCGTGCAGGGGCAGCGCATCGTCACCACCACCGGCATCCAGTGCTCCGGCAGCGCCGTGACCCTGCAGGGCGTGCCCTACCCGCAGCCCTACCGCATCGAGGCGGTCGGCGACCCCGAGACGCTGGCCGCGGCCCTCGACGCCAGCAGCGACGTCGTCGCGTTCCGCAGCGACGCCGAGCAGCCCGACATCGGCGTCGGCTGGGAGCTCGCGCCCGAGGCCGAGGTCGACGCGCCCGCCTACGACGGGCCGCTCGACACCAGCGTCGCCGAGCCGCGCGGCGAGGTCGACTGAGTCACGACCGGCCCCCGGGTCGGCACCGTCAACGGGAGGGGGGCGCCTCGCTGCGCGACGGCGTCACCGGCGTGGTCGGCGGCGTCACGGGTGTGGTCGGCGTGCCCGGCGTGCCCGGGGTCGAGGGGCTGCCGGACGGCGAGGTCGGCGGCGACGAGGTGGTGGGCGTGGGCGTCGGCTCGACGTAGCGCGAGACGAAGATGATGACCGTCGACCCCTCGGACGGCGTCTCGCCGGCCTCGGGCACTTGGTCGGTGACCTCGCCGGCCGGCGCGGTGGAGGCGGTGTCGTCGCGCACGTCGACGACGAAGTTGCGGTCCTCGATCTTGGCGCGGGCGACGTCCTCGCTGTCGCCGATGACGAACGGCACCTCCTCGGGGCCGTCGGAGTAGAACAGCGTGACGAGGGTGTTGCGCTCGACCTGCTCGCCGGCGGCGGGGGTCTGCTCGAGCACCTCGTTGAGGTCCTCGTCGCTCTCGCGCACCTTCTCCTGCACCCGCAGCCCCTGTTGCTTCAGGGTGCGCTTGGCCTCGTTGAGCGGCAGCCCGACGACGTCCTCGATCGTGATCTGGGGGCGGCCCGAGGAGACGATCAGGTCGACCTCGGTGCCGGGGTCGACGAACTCCTCCTGGCCGGGGGTCTGGCTGATGACGGCGTTGACCGGCACGTCGTCGCTGTTGCGGCGCCGGACGTCGCCGAGCTCGAGCCCGGCCGCCTCGATCTGCCGCTCGGCGGCGGTGAGGTCGTCACCGACGAGGTCGGGCACCTCGGCGCGCTGCGGCGACTCGGGGAACAGGTCGTCCTGGAACAGGAACCACAGCGCGACGAGCAGTCCGATGAGCAGCAGGCCGAGCACCACCCACAGCGCGGTGCGCGGGCGGTCGTCGTCGGGCAGCGGCATCGGGGCGGGCTCGGGACGCCGCACCTGGGTCACCGTGGTCTGCGGGCGCGGGGCCGGCGGCGGCGTCGGCTCGGGCGCCGGCACCGGGACGGCGGCCTCGACCGGCCGGCCGGCGAGGTAACGCTCGATGTCGGTGCGCATCGCGCCCGCCGACTGGTAGCGGTCCTCGACCCGCTTGGCCAGCGACTTCATCACGATGGCGTCGACCTCGGCCGGCAGGTCGGTGTCGTGGTCGGACGGCGGCGACGCCTGCTCGCGCACGTGCTGGTAGGCCACCGCGACGGGGCTGTCGCCCACGAACGGCGGGCGTCCGGTGAGCAGCTCGTAGAGCAGGCAGCCGGCCGAGTAGACGTCGGAGCGGGAGTCGACCGCCTCGCCGCGGGCCTGCTCGGGGGAGAGGTACTGCGCGGTGCCGACGACGGCCGCGGTCTGGGTCATCGAGCCCGCCGCGTCGCTCATCGCCCGGGCGATGCCGAAGTCCATGACCTTGACGTCGCCGCTCGGCGTGAGCATCACGTTGCCGGGCTTGATGTCGCGGTGGATGATCCCGGCGCGGTGGCTGTAGTCGAGCGCCGACAGCACGCCGCTGGTGATCTCGAGCGCCCGCTCGGGCAGGATCTTGCGGCCCTCGCGCAGGATGTCGCGCAGCGTGCGGCCGGCGACGAACTCCATGACGATGTAGGGCTGCGCCACGCCGGACCCGTCGGTGGCGGGCTCCTCGCCGGTGTCGTAGACCGCGACGATCGAGGGGTGGTTCAGCGACGCCGAGCTCTGCGCCTCGCGACGGAAGCGGGCCTGGAAGGTGGCGTCGCTGGCGAGGTCGGTGCGCAGCCGCTTGACGGCCACGATGCGGCCGAGGCGGCTGTCGGTGCCCTTGCGCACCTCGGCCATGCCGCCACGGCCGAGCAGCTCGCCGAGCTCGTAGCGCCCGCCGACCAGCGGCTGTCCGTTCGGTCCGAGCGCGCCGGTGTCACTCACGAGGCGACCTGCCCGGTGGTGGGGTTGCCGGCCGCCGGCTGGTCGGCGGCGGGGTCCTCGTCGACCGGGGCGCCGCCCGGGCCGTCGGCGGGCCGCTCGGCAGCGGGGTCCTCGGCGTCGGCCTGCCCCGGGGGCCCCTCGCCGCCGGGGCCGGTGCCGCCCGGACCACCGGGTCCACCCGGGCCACCCGTCTCGGCCGGGGGCTCCTCGGTGGTCGGCGGCACCTCCGTGGTCGGCGGCACCTCGGTGGTGGGCGGCACCTCGGTGGTCGGGGGCTCCTCGGTGGTCGGCTCCTCCTCGGGCGCCTCACCGGCGTAGAAGACCGTGATGCCGTCGCCCACCTCGACGCTGCCGGTGGGGTCGATGCCGGTGACCAGGCCGTTCTGCTCGGGGTCGTCGTTGTCCTGCGCGCTCTGCTCGACGTTCAGCCCGAGGTCGGCGAGCTCGTTCGCCACCTCGTCGACCGGCCGGCCGACGTAGTCGTCGGGGTCGATCTCGACGAACTCGGCGGCCTCCGACGTCGGCTCGCTCGACTCGCTGGGCTCGGGGGCCGAGCTGCTGCGCGGCGTCCGCTCACGCGTCTGCGAGGTCTGGTCGGACGACGGCTCGGTGTCGTCGTCGCCGCTGGTGAGCAGCATCGTCAGCACGATCGCCAGCGCCACGAGCAGCAGCACGACGAGCACGATCGGCAGCACGTTGCGGCGACGGTCGCGGTCGTCGTCGTAGGGGCCCGAGGTGGTGGTCACCGCGGTGGTGACGCCGTCGTCGGCCGGCACCGCGCCGAGCACCTGGGTGCGGGTGGGGTCGGGGGCCGGTGCCACCGCAGGCACGACGGGCGGGCGCGGCGCGGGACGCTCGATCGCCGCGGTGGCGGGGTCGCGCAGCGCGGCGGCGAACGCGGCGCCGTCGGGGTAGCGCTCCGCGGGGTCCTTCGACAGCGCCCGGGTCACCACGGCCGCGAGGTCGCTCGGCACGCGCGGCGGCAGCGTGGGCACCGGCTCGCGCAGGTGCGCCAGCGCGGTGGCGACCGGCGAGTCGGCCTCGAACGGACGGCGTCCGGTGAGGCACTCGAAGGCGACCACGCCGAGCGCGTAGACGTCGGAGGCCGCGGTGGCCGGCTTGCCCTCGGCCTGCTCGGGCGAGAGGTACTGCGGGGTGCCCATCACCGCGCCGGTGCGGGTGATGCCGGCGGCGTCGCCGGCCCGGGCGATGCCGAAGTCGGTGACCTTGACCTTGCGCGCCGGGGTGACGATCAGGTTGGCCGGCTTGACGTCGCGGTGCACGATGCCGGCGCGGTGCGCGGCCCCGAGCGCGTCGCCCACCTGCGCCAGCAGGTCGCGGACGACGGCGGGGTCGAGCTCACGGCCGCCGCCGCTCGGGCCGACCAGAGCCGAGAGCGGCTCGCCCTCGACCAGCTCCATGACCAGGAACGGCCGCGGGTGCCCCGACCCGTCGGTGGCCGAGCGCTCGCCCACGTCGAAGACCGCCGCGACGCCGGGGTGGTGCAGCGCCGCGGCGTTGCGGGCCTCGGTCTCGAAGCGGGCGCGGAAGGTGGGGTCGTCGGCGTACTCGGCCTTGAGCAGCTTGACCGCGACCTCGCGGCCCAGCAGCGTGTCGGTGGCCCGCCAGACCTCGCCCATGCCGCCGGTGGCGATGCGGGAGTCGAGGCGGAAGCGCTCGGCGTCGTCGGCGAAGCCGGCGCCGGGGGGGACCTGGCTCATTCGATCACTGCCTCCATCACGGCCTTGGCGATCGGGGCGCCGAGGGCGTTGCCACCCACCTCACCGCGCGGGATGTTGGGCGCCTCCTCGATCATGACCGCCACCGCCACGTCGGCGTTCTGGCTCGGCGCGAAGCTGACGAACCAGGCGTACGGCGGGTCGTCGGGTCCACCGCGCTGGGCGGTGCCGGTCTTGCCGGCGACGGCGATGCCGTCGATGGAGGCGTTGCTGGCCGTTCCCTCGTCGACGGTGCTGACCATCAGCTCGGTGAGCACCGCGGCGGTCTCGGGCGAGACGGCCTCGGAGAGCTCCTCGGGCTCGGTGACCTGCGGGTCGTAGTCGGGCGCCTGCACCTCGTTGACGATGTAGGGACGCATCACGACGCCGTCGTTGGCGATCGCGCCCGCCACCATCGCCATCTGCAGCGGCGTGGCCTGCACGTCGTACTGGCCGATGCCCGACTGCCCGAGCTGCGGCGGGTCCATGTTCGGCGGGAAGTAGGACTGCACCTGCCCGTCGAGGTCCTCGAGGTAGTCGGAGTTGAAGCCGAACTGCTCGGCCTGCTCGTACATCGACTCCGAGGTCGCCTCGATGGCGAGCTGGGCGAAGGTGGTGTTGCAGGAGAAGGCCATCGCCGTGCGCAGCGTGATCTCCTTCGGGTCGCACTGCGAGCGTCCCTCGTTGTCGACCTGGCCGGTGGCGCCGGTGGTCTGCGGCAGCTGGAAGGTCGGGCCGCCCGGCACGAGCGCGTCGGCGCCGACGTACTTGCCCGACTCGAGCGCGGCCGCGGCGGTGATCAGCTTGAAGGTCGAGCCTGGGAAGTTGCGCACCGAGATGGCCCGGTTGACCAGCGGGTCGCGCGGGTCGTCGAGCAGGTCGGCGTAGGTCTGGTCGCGCTCGGTGAAGTCGTGCGACGACAGCTTGTTCGGGTTGAACGTCGGGATCGAGACCATCGCGAGGATCTTGCCGGTGGACGGCTCGATGGCCACGACGGCGCCCTCGACGCCGTCGCCGATCGCGGCCAGGCCCTCGTAGGCCGCGCGCTGGGCGTCGGGGTCGATGGTCAGCTGCACGGTGCCGCCCGAGGCCGGCTCGTTGCTGAGCAGGTCGACCAGGCTCGGGATGAACAGCTTGGGGTCGTCGCCGGTGAGGATGTCGTTCTGCGACGACTCGATGCCGGTGCTCTCGCCGAAGGAGAAGTAGCCGGTGATCGGGGCGTAGATGAACGGGAAGTCGTAGGTGCGCAGGTAGTTGTACTCGTCGTCGACCGGCTTGCTCTCGGCGATCGGGTCGCGCCCCACCAGGATGGCGCCGCGCTGGCTGGAGTAGGCGGCCTCCTTGACGCGACGGTTCTCGGGCCGGTCGTTGTAGTCGGCGGCGGCGAAGAACATGTAGTAGGTCGCGTTGATCATCAGCGCGAGGAACAGCAGCATGCAGAAGATCGAGACGCGGCGGATCGGGGTGTTCACCGGCCCACCCCCTTGATCACCTGGGTGGCCTGGTCGTCGGGCGGCTCGTCGGCCGTGGGCGTCAGGTCGGGCAGCGGACGCCGGGCCTGGTCGGAGATGCGCAGCAGCAGGGCCACCACGACCCAGCTGGCCACCAGCGAGGAGCCTCCGTAGGACAGGAACGAGGTCGTCAGGCCGGTCAGCGGGATGAGCCGGGTGACGCCGCCGACGACCACGAACAGCTGCAGGGCGAAGATGCCGGCGAGGCCGGTGGCCATCAGCTTGCCGAAGTTGTCGCGCGAGATCAGCGCCGCGCGCAGCGCCCGCTCGACGATGAGGCCGTAGAGCAGCAGCACGGCGATGACGCCGGTGAGGCCGAGCTCTTCGCCGAGGGCGGCCATGATGAAGTCGGACGACGCCTCGGGCACCCGGGCGGGGTCGCCCTGGCCGAGCCCCCGGCCGATCTCGCCGCCCCACGCCAGGCCGAACAGGCTCTCGACGAGCTGGTAGCTGTTGGCGCCCGGCGGGCCGTCGTAGTACTCGAAGGGGTGCAGCCAGGTGTTGACGCGCACCCGCACGTGACCGAAGAAGTGGTAGCCGGCCACGGTGCCGAGCGCGAACAGCCCGGCGCCGACGACGATCCACCCGGCCCGCTCGGTGGCCACGTAGAGCATCAGCAGGAACAGGCCGAAGAACAGCAGGCTCGAGCCGAGGTCGCGCTGGAAGACCAGGATGCCGAGGCTGATCAGCCACATCACGAGGATCGGGCCGAGGTCGCGCCCGCGCGGCAGGTCGACGAACAGCACGCGGCGTCCGGCCAGGGCGAGCGCGTCGCGGTGCAGCACGAGGTAGCCGGCGAAGGCGATCACGAGCAGCACCTTGGCGACCTCGCCGGGCTGGAAGTTGAACGGGCCCACGCCGATCCAGATGCGCGCGCCGTTGACCTCGTAGCCCAGGCCGGGCGCCATCGGCGCGATCAGCAGCGCGATGGCGAGCAGGCCGGCGGTGTAGGTGAACCGGGCCAGCACGCGGTGGTCGCGCAGGATCACCAGGGTGGCGACGAACAGCAGCACGCCGAGCGTCATCCAGGTCAGCTGCTGGCGCGCGAACGTGGCGTCCTTGGCCAGGTCGATGCGGTGGATCAGCGCCAGGCCGAGGCCGTTGAGCGCGGCGACGACCGGCAGCAGCACGGGGTCGGCGTAGGGCGCGACCAGCCGGACGGCGACGTGGGCGCCCACCATGAGGGCGGCCAGCCAGCCGCCGTAGGCCACGATGTCGGCCGGGATCTTGTCCTCGACGCCGAGGCCGACCGCGGCGTAGCCGCCGACGCCGACGGCGAGGGCGATCAGGAGCAGGAACAGCTCGGCACCCCGGCGGCGCCGGTGCACGAAGCCCATCAGCGCCGACTGGTTCGCGGGGCCGGCCTGGGTCGACTGGGACGGCGCGGCCAGCGGGCCGCCCGGGGGCACGGCGGGGACGGTCATCTCAGCTCACCTCAGCCCTGGGGTCCGGCGGTCGACGTGGAGGTGGTGCCGGTGGGCTCGGTGGTGCCGGTGGAGGGGGTGGACGGCGTGGGCGTGCCGGTCGGGCTCGCGGACGGGTCGGTGGGGTCGGTCGGGTCGGTGGCGTCGGAGGGGTCCTCGCTGCCCTCCTGCTCGAGGCGGGTGAGCTCGTCGGACGTCATCCGCTTGCCGCCGAGGGTCTCGACGTCCTCGCGGGCGCCGTCGAGGGTGTCGGCCTGGTACTTGCCCGAGCGCAGCTCGTCGGCGTCGAAGGGCGCGAGGTCGGTGACCTCGACGGTGGTGACCACGACGACCTCCGACAGCTCGATGCCGAGCACGTCGGCGTCGATGCCGCGGTAGATGACCACCACGCCGTCCTCCTCGCCGAGGTAGTACTGGTCCTGCACCAGCGACCAGGTGACGGCGGCGGCGATCCACAGCACGCCGACCACGATCAGCAGCGCCATCACGCGCCGCAGCCAGCGGTAGCGCGGCGGCGGCTGCGGGGCGTAGCGCGCCGCCTCGGGGTCGAGCGGCACCAGCGGGTCGCTGGGGATGGCGAACGGCACCTCGTCGGGCAGGTCGGCGTCGACCGGCTCGAGCTCGCCGGTGTCGCCGGAGCGGTGGCCGCGGAACAGCCCGCGCGGCAGCCGGCGCTTCAGCTCGGCGGCGGCCCCGACCAGCAGCGGCTCGAGGTCGGTGAAGGCGGGGTCGGCCGCGGCCGCCTCCTCGCTGAGGACGTCGGCCACGACGCAGGTGACGTTGTCGGAGCTGCCGGCCTCGAGGCTGGCGCGCACCAGCTCGACGGCGGCGAAGTCGGGGGAGCCCATCGAGAGGATGTCGGCGAGCCGGCCGTCGTCGAGGACGCCGCTGGCGCCGTCGCTGCACAGCAGCAGCCGGTCGCCCTCGACCAGCTCGAGGACGAACAGGTCGGGCTCGGCCTCGTGGACGCCGTCCAGGGCCTTGAGGATCAGGTTGCGGTGGGGGTGGGTGCGGGCCTCGGCCTCGGTGATGCGGCCCTCGTCGATCAGGCTCTGCACGAAGGTGTGGTCGGTGGTCAGCTGCGAGAGCTCGCGGTCGCGGAACAGGTAGGCCCGGCTGTCACCGACGTGCCCGATGCCGACGCGGCGTCCGTCGAAGAGCGCGACGGTGGCGGTGGTGCTGGTGCCGTTCAGGGCGGGGTCGTCGTCGACGAGCCGGCCGATCTGCTCGTGGGCGTCGTGCAGCACGTGCGTGACGCGGTCGAGCAGCGGCACCGTCGACTCGGCGCCGTCGGGCGGGACGTCGCCGCGCCGCACCTGCGAGATGGCCGCGCTGGAGGCGATGTCGCCGCGGGCGGCGCCGCCGACGCCGTCGCACACGCTGAGCAGCCACGGGCCGGCGTAGCCGGAGTCCTGGTTGTCCTTGCGCACCCGGCCGACGTCGGAGATGGCGGAGTAGAGCAGCCGCAGCGAGGCGCCCTGGCCCCCGCCGGCCCCGGGCTGGGTGTCGGCGTCGAGCGGGTCGACGGGCAGGCTCGGCACGGTGTCGGGCGCCGGCTCGGACCCGGTGCCCTCCGGGTCCGGCTCCGGGTCGCGGTGTCGGTCCCTCACTTGCGCAGCTCCACGATCGTCTTGCCGATGCGGACCTCGGTGCCGAGGGTGATCGTGGTGGGCTGGGTCAGGCGCACGCTGCCGATGTAGGTGCCGTTGGTGGAGCCGAGGTCCTCCACGAACCACTGGTCGCCGGAGGCGGCGATGCGGGCGTGGCGGGTGGAGACGTAGTCGTCGTCGAGCCGGATGGCGGCGTCGCTGCCGCGGCCGATGAGGATCGGCGCGCGGTCGAGCGTGGCGGTGGCGCCGACGTTGCTGCCCTGGGTGACCGCCACGTGCGTGGGGACGCCACGCCGCTTGCTCGCGCGCTGCTTGGGCTGCTTGGGCGCCTTGCCCTGCTTGCCCTGCTTGGCGTCGGCGGTGCGGGCCGACTCGGGCACCCGGGCGCCGAACATGTCGGAGCGGATGACCGAGATCGCGGCCAGCACGAAGATCCAGAGGATGGCCAGGTAGGCGATGCGGATGAGGAAGAAGGTCAGCTCAGACACCGGCCACCCCCGACTGCCCGTACTGCCCGGCCTCGGTGACGAAGCGGATGGTCAAGGTGGTGTTGCCCAGTCGCACGACGGAGCCCTCCTGCAGGCTGGCGCGGGGCACCTTGCGCCCGTCGACGAGGATGCCGTTGGTCGAGCCGAGGTCGTGCACCTCGACGTGCGGGTGCCCGCCGGAGCGGTCCTCGACGACCATCAGCTCGAGGTGGCGGCGGCTGATGCCGGGGTCGTCGATGCGCAGGTCGGCGTCGCTGCCGCGGCCCACGACCAGGCCGGGCGGCTGCAGCGGGTGCCGCGTGCCGTTGACCTCGAGGACGGCGAGCGCCCGCGAGACCTGGCGCGGCGAGGCGGTGCCGTGCACGGTGGCCTGCGCCTCGCTGCGGATGCGGAAGCGACCCGTGGAGAGGTCGTCGGCGGCCTCGAAGCCGATGCGGATCGGGCCCGGGAAGACGTAGCCCTGCGTGTCGGCGTGCTGCTGCAGCTGGTCGGAGAGCTCGCGCGCGAGCGTGGAGTCGTAGGGCGCGAGGCGCGACAGGTCGGTGCCGGACAGCTCGACGTGGAAGTCGTTGGGCACCAGGCGCCGGTCGCGGGAGAGGATCTGGGCGTTGTTGTCGGCCTCGCGCTGCAGCGCGGCGGCGATCTCGACGGGCTGGACGGCGCTGCGGAACGTCTTGGCGAAGACGCCGGAGATCATCGTCTCGAGGCGTCGCTCGAACCGCTGCAGGCCACCCACGTCGCGCACCTCCTCGTCGTCCTCTGCTCGTCACTCGCTCGTCCCGGCCACGCCGGCCGCCTCGCGGCACCCGGCGACGTCCCGCTGCTGCGAGCGGGCGACCGCATGCCGACCACCGGTCCGCAGACCGGAGGCTGGGCTCGATCGTAGCGACGCCACCGCCGTGCACCGTGCAGCCCGGCGTGGCGGCGTCCCCCCGGGCGGCCGCCCCGACCCACAACGCCCGCGAGGGCCCGGGGTTACCGGTTTGGGTGCCGCCGCGGCGCTGGGATAGCCTGACGCCGCTTCTTGCGAGAGTGGCGGAACGGCAGACGCGCTGGCTTCAGGTGCCAGTGTCCGAAAGGGCGTGGGGGTTCAAATCCCCCCTCTCGCACCACACGACCTCCAGGTCAGGCCGTATCCGGCCGGACCGCCCATCCGCGCCCGGGTCGACGGGGTGCTCGTCCGCTCGCTGGGGTCTGCTCGGCGTCCTGGTGCCCGCACGAGGCACCCGGCCTGGCCCGCCTCTGCCGGGCGCCCGTCGGCGGCCCGGGCGGGGTCGCCCCGGGGGGTGAGTCGAGGGTCGAGTGCCGCATCCACCAACCCGCGACGGCGGTCGTGACGGACCACTACCTGTCCAGACGTCCTAGCAACGGATGTTCACACCACAACCCCCACAGCTTGGGAGTTACCTGATGAACAGCAGGACCAGCAGGACCAGCCGGGCCCTTCGCGGCACCGCCGCACTCGTCGCGGCAGGTGCGACCACCGGCGCCATGGTGTTCGGCGCCGCGGGTCAGGCGCAGGCCGTGACCCGCGCCACCGGCGACCCCGACACCAACCGCTCCACCCACGACGGTGCGGGCGATGCCGACGCGAGCTCGCGGGCCACCGCCCAGGGCCGGCTCACCGTCCACACCGACGCGGACGGCGGCAACGCGCAGACCTCACCGGGCATCCCGGGGCTTCCCGGCCTGCCGGGTGGCAGCGACGCGGCCGACAACCAGACCCGTGCCAGCGCCGACGCCTCGGTCCGCAGCCGCTACCAGGTCGCCGACGGCACCTACCGCGTCGTGGTGCGCTACCGCGGCGCGCACGGCGTCGAGCGTGACCGCAACTCCAGCCGGGCCGACCTCGACCTGCACACCACCGTGCAGTTCAAGTCGAACTCGGGTGGTCGCAACCTGAGCTTCAACCAGCGCCGTGACCTGCCGGGCAACCCCCGCGCCGTCACGTCGAGCTTCACCATCAAGGTGCCCGACGACTCCAGCGGCTTCTTCACCGTCGACGCCGCCCTCGAGGGGATCTCCACCGCCAACGGCCGTGGCGGCGAGGCCAGCACCCGCGGCGAGGTCGCCGGCGTGTCGGTCTCGGTCAACCGGATCTGACGCAGGCCCACACCGAGCAGCGTGATCGACCGGCCGACCCGGACGACGAGCTCACGATGGCGTCCGACCCACCACGGGTCGGACGCCATCGACTCGTCGGCCCACCCACGGAACCCGTCCCGTCGTCGGCGTCGGGCCCGAGCTCACCGTCGGTGCTGCCGACCAGGACGTCGGCCGGGTCTGCCGGCGCTGCGTCGACGAGCACCGGTGGCCGCGTTCAGCTGGACGAGCCGCATCATCCACGCGCGCGCGCTCAGGTCGGTCGACCTGAACCCGCCGCAGCCGCGCCACGCCTGCGCGTAGGCGTTGCGCACGATGCCGTCGACGTCGTCCGGGCTCGTCGCGACCGCGCGCGCCAGCAGGTGCGCGGCGTCGATCGTGTCGTCGTAGAACGCCGCGAACGCGTCGCGGTCGTGCCGGGCTGCTCGGTCGAGCAGCCCCGCGAGGTCTGTGGGGGTCATTGCGCTGCAAGTTAGTGGGTGGACGGCGCGTCCCGGATCAGCCCATCGGCCAGAGTGAGACCGGACGCGCCGACGGCTCCCGCGAGAGCGCAGCCGGCCGGGGCGCTCGCACGCGCCGGGATCGCTACGGTGAGCCGAGACACCGAGGGGACCGGCCATGAGGATCGCCGCATCGAGCTGGGACTGGCTGCGCGCGCAGCTGTGGCCGATCCCGTCGCTGGCCCTCGTGGTCGCGATCGTCGCGGGAGTGCAGCTGCCGCGGCTCGACCGTGCGGTCGACGACCGGCTGCCGCGGTGGCTCTCGGCCGTGGTCTTCGACGGCGGGCCGGGGGCTGCGCAGACCGTCCTCGACGCGATCTCGAGCTCGCTCATCACGGTGACGTCACTGACCTTCTCGCTCACCGTGGTGACCCTCCAGCTGGCCAGCAGCCAGTTCTCCCCTCGGCTGCTGCGCACCTTCACCCGGGACCTGTTCGTGCAGGCGACCCTCGCCCTGTTCCTGGCGACCTTCGTGTTCTCCCTCGCCGTCCTGCGCCTGGTCCGGTCCGAGGACGGCTCCGACGCGGCGTTCGTGCCCCGGCTGTCGGTGACGATGGCGTTCCTCCTCGTCGTGGCCAGCGTCTTCATGCTCGTGCTGTTCCTGGCTCACCTGACGCGCACCATCCGTGTCGAGACGATGCTGCAGAGCGTGCACGCGGAGGCCTCGGCAACCGTGGCCACGACGCTCGGCGAGAAGGACGACGCCGCGGTGCCTGCCCCGCCGGCGCCGCGGGACGCCGTCGAGCTGCGGGCGGGGAGCTCGGGCCTGGTCACCTCGGTCTCCGAGGGCAGGCTGCTGCGGGCGGCGGTGGAGGCCGACGCGGTCATCGCGATCGACGTCCGACCCGGCGACCAGGTCGTGCGCGGCGTCCCCGTCGGCCGGGCCTGGCGACACCGGGCCATCACGAGGCCGGGGGAGACCGACGAGAGTCTCACCGACGGAGTGGTTGCGCTCGCCGAGATCGCCACGGCAGCCACCGACCGCGCCGTGCGCTGCGGTCCTGAGAGGACCGGCGCCCAGGACATCTCCTTCGGCCTGCGTCAGCTCACCGACGTCGCCAACAAGGCCCTGTCACCGGGGATCAACGACCCGACGACCGCGATTCACGCCATCGGCCACCTCGCCGCCCTGTTGTGTGACCTGAGCGAGCACGACCTAGGGCCACGTCTCGTGCGCGACGACGCCGGCGCCGTGCGCCTCGTGCTCGCGCGGCCGGACTTCGACGAGCTCCTCGAGGTGGCGATCGGCCAACCGCGACGTTACGGCGCTGCAGACCCCCTCGTCCTCGCAGCGCTCTACCGGCTGCTCGAGGCCCTGGCTCATCGCGCACCCCCGCGCCACGGCCCCGTCGTCCGGACCCAGTTCGAGCGTCTGGAGAGGACGGTCGGCCAGCGGGACCTCGACGACGCCGAGACCGCCGTCCTCCACGCCCTCGGCTCCCGCGTCCGGCGGCAGCTCGACCGGAGTCGGTGACAGCGGCCGCGCGCGGCCGCCACACCGGCCCTGCCGCCGCGCCCCCGAAGGGTGAGAGACGCCAGCGGCGCCCGCCCCTAGCCTTGGCGGGTTCTGCTGGGAGGGAGCGAACGTGATCGACGAGCCTGTCCTCACGGCCCCGGCCGCGCTCGTCCCCGACCCGCCGCAGCCGCCGGACCCCGTGGCCGACCGCGCGTGGGACCTCACCTTCGAGCGCTCGCCGATCGGGATGGCGGTCGTGCTGCCCGACGGGTCGTGGGCGCGGGTCAACGAGGCGCTGTGCCTGATGCTCGGCCGGTCGCCCGACGAGCTGCACGCCTGCACCTTCCAGGACATCACCCACCCCGACGACCTCGCGGCCGACGTGGAGCTGCTCGAGGAGTGCCTGGCCGGGCGGCGCGACGGCTACCGGACGACGAAGCGTTATGTGCACGCGAACGGCGACCTGGTGTGGGGCGACCTGTCGGTGGCCCTGGTGCGCCACCCCGACGGCCGGCCGATGCACTTCGTGTCGCAGATCCTCGACATCACCGACCAGCACCGCGACCGCGACCGGCTCGAGGGCGCGCTCGAGCGTCTCGCCCGGGCCAACGAGGACCTCGAGGCGTTCGCCGCCATCGCCAGCCACGAGCTCAAGACGCCCCTCGCGGGGGTGCGGGCCGGTCTCGAGCTGATCCGCGACCTGCTCGAGACCCCCGACGCCACCGCCCTCTCCCAAGTCCGCGCTCTCGCCGCGCGCGGTGAGAGCTCGGTCGACCGCATGGCGACCCTGCTCGACGCGCTGCTCGCCCTCACCGTGACCAAGACCGGTGGCGCCGACGGGGACGGCGGGGCCGGTGAGAGCACCCTGCGCCGCCCGGTGGCGCTCGCCGTGGTGGTCGAGGCGACGCTCGGCGACCTCCCCGCCTCGCTGCGGCTGCCCGACGTCACCATCGAGGTGGCCCCCGGCGTGGCCGCGGCTCCTCCGGTCGCCGTCGAGCCCAACCTCGTGCGCACCGTGCTGACCACCCTGGTGGCCAACGCGGTCAAGTACCGCGACGCCGGGCGGCACCTCACGGTGGTCATCGACGCCGGCGAGCCGGACGACGGCTCGCTCACGGTGTGCGTCGCGAACGACGGCCCGCCGATCCCGGCGGCCGAGCGCGAACGGGTCTTCAGCCTGCACTCGCGCGGCTCGTCGACCACCGCGGTCACCGGCTCGGGCATCGGCCTGGCCGTCAGCCGCAGCATCGTGGAGTGGCACGGGGGTCGCATCTGGATCGACGGCGGCCCGACGTCGGGCGTCACGGTCGCGTTCACGCTCCCCCTCGCGCCCCACTAGGCTTCGCTTGTAAGGGTGCCGAACCGGTCGTGTGACCTACGTTACTGTGCAGTAGAGCGCACGAGTGTCCACTTTCGTGCGTCTGACCTCGTCGGGGCTCGCCTGCGTCCGATAGCCTGACCCGGGCCGTCCCCCGTTCGACCGTGGGGGGAGAGCGGGGGACGGTCTCTCCGGGTGCCTCACCCCGACGGGGTGCGGGGCCGCTCCTAGGCTCCTCGCGTGGCCTCCCACGATCGTCTCCTGCCCGTCCTCGACGCGGTGCTCGACCGCTCCCTGGTCGGCTACACCAGGCTCGGTCCGGCCCTGCGCCGCCGCTGGTGGCCCGCCGACCCCGAGCCCGGCAGCCTGGCCGGTCAGCGGGTCGTCGTCACCGGGGCGACGTCCGGCCTGGGCGAGGCGATGGTCACCTCCTTCGCCTCCCTCGGCGCCACCGTGCACGTGCTGGGCCGCAACCCGGAGAAGATCGCGCGGGTGCTGGCCGACGTGCGCGCGGCGATGCCGACCGCCGAGCTGGTCGAGGAGGTCTGCGACGTCGGCGACCTCGACGCCGTCCGCGCCTGGTGCGACGACCTCGCCGCCCGGCTCGACGCGTCGGGCGACGGCCTGCGCGGCCTGGTGCACAACGCCGGCGTGATGCTCGACGAGCGCACCGAGTCGCCGCAGGGCCACGAGATGACGCTGGCCGTGCACGTGCTCGGCCCGCACCTGATGACCGAGCGCCTGCTGCCGCAGCTGGGCCGCGCGGGCGGCAGCGTGGTGTGGATGTCGTCGGGCGGCATGTACAGCGCCGGCCTGCGCACCACGCCCGAGACGATCGAGTACCGCGACGGCGGACCCGCGGGCTACCGCGGCATCCGGGCCTACGCCCGCACCAAGCGCATGCAGGTCGAGCTGGCCGACGCCTGGAACGACCGGCTGCGCGGCGGCGAGGTGCGGGTCGAGAGCTGTCACCCCGGCTGGGCCGCGACCCCCGGTGTCACCGACAGCCTCCCGGGCTTCGACAAGGTGATGGGCCCGCTGCTGCGCGACGCCGAGGGCGGCGCCGACACCGCCGTGTGGCTGGTGGCGGCCCGTCCCGACTCCGACGGCACCCACCACTTCTGGCACGACCGGGCCCCGCGACCCACCACGTTCCTCGTGCAGCGGCCGACCGACCCCGACCAGCGCCGGGACTTCGTCGACTACGTGGCCGGCGCGACCGGCACGGTCTGGCCCGCGTGAGCTCGTGACCCAGGCCCCCACCCCGGACGCCGAGGGCCTGGCCGAGCCGCTGCGCTCCCGCTGGAGCCCCAGCGTCTTCGACCCCGCCCACACGCTCGGCCGCGACGACGTCGCCCTGCTGCTCGAGGCCGCCCGCTGGGCCCCCAGCCGTGGCAACTCCCAGCCGTGGGCGCTCGTCGTCGCGCCGCGGGGGAGCGCGGCCCACGCCGCCCTCGTGCCCCACCTGTCCCGCGGCAACTCCGGGTGGGTGCCACGGGCCTCGCTGGTCGTGCTCGCCGGGTGCCGGCTCGACGAGCTCAAGGACACCGCCCACGCGCCCCACGCCCACCACGACCTCGGCCAGGCCGTCGCGCACCTGACCCTGCAGGCGCGGGCGATGGGCCTGCACGCCCACCAGTTCGCCGGCTTCGACGCCGACGCCGCGGCGGCCGCGCTCGGCGTACCCGACGGCGTCCGGCTGATGACCGGCGTCGCCGTGGGCGCACGGGGCGACGCCGCCGAGGTGCCCAAGCGCGACGCCGAGCGCGAGCAGCGGCCGCGGGTGCGTCGTCCGCTCGAGGAGGTCGCGACCGGTGGCCCGTTCGGCACCCCGTGGGACGCGCCGTGGACCGCCGGCCGCATGACGGGCGCTGACCCGCAGGGGTGACGCGCGGTTTGCCAGACTCGGGGGCATGACCTCCCTGCAGGACTTCAGTGCGACCAGCCTCGACGGTCGCGACGTCGACCTGTCGGCCTACGCCGGCCAGGTCGTGCTGGTGGTCAACACCGCCTCCAAGTGCGGCTTCACGCCCCAGTTCGACGGCCTCCAGCAGCTCTACGACCGCTTCGGCGACCAGGGCTTCACCGTGCTCGGCTTCCCGAGCGACCAGTTCAAGCAGGAGCTCGGCAGCGACGACGAGGTCGGCGCGTTCTGCCAGAAGAACTACGGCGTCTCCTTCCCGATGTTCAGCAAGATCAAGGTCAACGGCAAGGACGCCCACCCGCTGTACAAATGGCTGAAGAAGGAGGAGCGGGGGCTGATGGGCCGCATCCCGTGGAACTTCACCAAGTTCCTCGTGGGCAAGGACGGCCAGGTGGTCGGCCGCTACTCGCCCAAGACCGACCCCGCCGACCTCGCCGCCGACGTCGAGAAGGCGCTCGCCGCCTGACCGCGCCGAGCACCCCGTGAGCACCTTCACCTCCTCGACCACGGCCCGGGCGGTCGTGCCGGTTGAGCGCGACCAGGTCTGGGACGTGCTGATCGACCCCGACCTCGTCGCCCGCTTCACCCCCTTCATCAAGCGCATCGAGCCGGTCGGCGACGACCACTGGGTCTGGCACATGTCGGGCCTCAGCGTGCTCGGCAAGGGGTTCGCCGCCACCTTCACCGAGCGGATGACGCTCAAGGAGGGCGAGCGCATCGAGTTCGACCACGACCCGCCTCCCGGCGCGAAGGAGCGGGCCGGCGTCCACGGCTGGTACAACCTCACCGACCACGAGGACGCCGGCCAGCCGGCCGTGATGCTCGAGATCAGCCTCGAGATCTGCATCGACCTGCCGCTGCCGCGGGTCTCCGGACCGGCGGTGCGCAGCACGATGCGCGGCGTCATCGCCACCATGGGCGACCGGTTCAGCAAGAACCTGCTCGCGCACCTCGGCGTCCGCTGAGCCGCCGGTTACCCGGGGGTCACCGGCGCGACTGTCGTCGCCGGGGCCGGGCTGGCAGGGTGTGGCCGTGCCCCGGACCGCCACCACGTCGTCGTACTCGATCACCATGCGCCTGCACACCGCGCCCGACCACCGCGTGGTCGGCTCGGTGGCCACCGCGATCGCCGAGGCCGGCGGCATCGTCACCGCGATCGACGTCGCCGAGTCGAGCAACACCCGGCTCGTCCTCGACGTCACCTGCTCGGCCGGCGACGCCGACCACGCCCACCAGCTCGAGGAGGCGGTCGACGCCGTCGAGGGCGTGGAGGTCTACAAGGTCAGCGACCGCACCTTCCTGCTGCACATCGGCGGCAAGATCGAGGTCGCCTCGCGGGTGCCGCTGAAAAACCGCGACGACCTCTCGATGGCCTACACCCCGGGCGTCGGCCGGGTCAGCCAGGCGCTCTACGAGAACCCGGACGACGTGCGCCGGCTGACGATCAAGGGCAACTCGGTGGCCGTGGTCACCGACGGCTCGGCGGTGCTCGGGCTCGGCAACATCGGCCCCGGGGCGGCGCTGCCGGTCATGGAGGGCAAGGCGGCCCTGTTCAAGCGGTTCGCCGGCATCGACGCCTGGCCGATCTGCCTCGACACCCAGGACACCGACGAGATCGTGCGCACCGTCGAGCTCATCGCCCCCGGCTTCGGCGGCATCAACCTGGAGGACATCGCCGCCCCCCGCTGCTTCGAGATCGAGCAGCGGCTGCGCGAGCGGCTCGACATCCCCGTCTTCCACGACGACCAGCACGGGACGGCGATCGTGGTGCTGGCCGCGCTCACCAACGCGATGCGCGTGGTGCACAAGCAGCTGGCCGAGGCGCGGGTGGTCGTCGCGGGCGCGGGCGCCGCCGGCACCGCGATCGTCACCCTGCTGCTCGCGGCCGGCGTCACCGACGTCGTGGTCTGCGACCGTGACGGCTGCCTCACCGCCGACGGCGAGGGACTCTCGCCGGCGCAGCACGAGCTGGCCAAGGTCACCAACCCCCGCGGCGTCACCGGCAGCCTGCACGACGCGCTGGCCAGCGACGGCGGCGCCGACGTCTTCATCGGCGTCAGCGCACCCGGCATCCTGCAGCCGGAGTGGATCGCCGACATGGCCGACCGCGCCGTCGTCTTCGCCCTCGCCAACCCCGACCCCGAGGTCGACCCCGGCGAGGCCGGGCGCTACGCCGCGGTGGTCGCGAGCGGCCGGTCGGACTACCCCAACCAGATCAACAACGTGCTCGCCTTCCCCGGCGTCTTCCGCGGCCTGCTCGACGCCCGTGCCCACGAGATCACCGTCGACATGCTGCTGCGGGCGGCCGAGGCGATCGCCCTGGTCGTCAAGGACGACGAGCTCAACCCCAGCTTCATCGTCCCCAACGTCTTCCACCCCGACGTGCCCACGGCCGTCGCCGCCGCCGTCCGCGGGCGCTGACCCGCCGATGACCCAGCGATGACCCGGCGATGACCCGGCGATGACCCGGCGCGCCGTCGCGCTCGTGGCGGCCGGCGTCCTGGCGCTGGCGGGCTGTTCCGGCGGGGACGACGGCGCCGGCCCGGCCGAGCCGTCCTCCGGCGCGCCCGACCGGACGGCGGCGACGTCCGCGCCGGCGACCCCCGAGCGGACGGGGCCGACGAGACCGACCGAGCCGACCGAGCCCGCCGAGCCGACCGATCCGGCGAACCCGACGAGGTCCCCCGACCCCGCCGAGCCCGCCGACATCGAGCACGTCGTGGCGATCTCGGTCGACGGGCTGACCCCCGACGTCCTCGACGTGCTCGGCCCCGACGAGGTGCCCGCGCTGCGGCGGCTGCTGCGCGAGGGCGCGGGCACGCTGAACGCGCGCACCGAGCTGGAGTCGACCCAGACGCTGCCCAACCACGTCGGCATGGTCACCGGCCGGCCGGTCGACCCGGCCGCCGGCGGGCACGGCGTCGACTGGAACGACGACCGCCTGCGCGGCACGGTGCAGGTGGCCGCCGGCGGCCCGGTCGCCTCGCTGTTCAGCGTGGTCGACGAGGCCGGCGGGTCGAGCGCGGTGTTCACCGGCAAGGTCAAGCTCGGCATCTTCGCGCTGTCGTGGCCCGACGCGGTCGACCGCAGCGTGGTCGAGCCCGACACCGAGCGGCTCGCCCGGCTCGCCACGCGCGACCTCGCGCGCCGGCAGCCCACCGTCACCTTCGTGCACCTCGCCGGCCCCGACGAGGCCGGGCACGCCGCCGGCTGGCTCTCGCCGGCCTACCTGGACGCCGTCCGCGAAGCCGACCGCGTGATCGGCCGGCTGCTGCGGGTGGTCGGCGACGTGCCCGCGCTGCGCGACCGCACCGCCGTCGTCCTGACCGCCGACCACGGCGGCAGCGGGTCACGTCACCGCGACCCCGCCGACCCGGTCAACTACACGATCCCGTTCGTGGTCGCCGGCCCCGGCGTGCCCGCAGGCGACCTGTACGAGCTGTCGCCCGGCCTGGCCGACCCCGGCCGGGGGCGACCCGGCTACGACGCGGCGCGACCGCCGGTGCGCAGCTGCGACCTCGCCGACGTCGCCCTCACGCTGCTGCGGCTGCCGCCCGTGCCCGACGCGGGCTGCGACGCGGCGGCGCTGATGCCGCTGACGACCGGCTGACGACCGGCCGACGACCGGCTGGGTCTCAGGCCTCGGTCTCGGGCCGCACCCGCACCTGGTCGGCAGGGCGGAAGCGCACGAGCGAGCGCAGCGCCCGGTCGCGCAGGCCGGAGTCGGGCGCCTCGACGATCACCGAGAACGGGTGGTCGGCGTAGGTGACCCCGACGCGGGCCGTGAGCAGACCGTCGCCGTCGCGCGCCCGGTAGGAGAGCCGGTCGCCGCCGGCGGCGGTGGAGGGCTCGGCGTTGCCGAAGCTCTTGCGCAGTGCCGCCTTCGACGCGCCGGCCGAGGGCCGCCGGGTGTAGGTGATGCGCACCGTCTGGGCGGCGAAGGTGGTGCGGCAGACCAGCTGCACCACCGACGCGGCGTTCTTGCCGCGGGCCTGCACCTGGCGGCACTCGTCGGGATCCACCGACGGGAAGACCCAGCGCAGGCCGGCGACGCCGGTGGGCTCGGTGCACTCGGCGGCGGGGCGCTGCGCGCCGTCCCAGCAGGTGACGTCGGGAACGGTGTCGTCGCGCTCGGGCTCGGCCCGCAGCATGTTCGCGCCGACGGCGGCCGCGATCAGCAGCCCGGCGAGCAACGGCACCAGCACCAGGACCGCCCGCCACCGCAGCAGCACCCGCACCGGCCAGGGCCGCTCGGGCGCCTCGGTGGCGGGGTCGGACATGGGTGGCTCCTGCGGCGGGAGAGGGGGTGGGCCGGGTTCGGCGCGGCCCATTGTGCCGTCTCGCCCGAGCCGGGCGCCGTCGGAGGCGGTTGACTGGCGCGATGACCATCCCCGCGCCGGTCGCCGCCTGGCACCGCATCGCCGCCGCACCCGACCCCGCCGACCCCGCCACGGCCGCCGAGCTCGACGTCCTGCTGGCCGACCTGCTGGCCGACGACGTCGTCTTCCGCTCCCCGGCCGTGCACGCGCCGCAGGAGGGTCGCGCGATCACGACCGCCTACCTGCGCGCGGCGATGGTCGTGCTCGGCCCCACGCTGCGCTACCTCGACGAGTGGCACGCCGAGGGTCCGGACGGCGGCAGCGCGGTGCTCGAGTTCGCCTGCGAGGTCGGTGGCCGGGAGGTGCACGGCATCGACCAGCTGCGGTGGGGCGCCGACGGGCGGCTGACGTCGTTCACGGTGATGGTGCGACCGCTGCGCGCGCTCGAGGCGGTGATCGCGGGGATGGCGGCCGAGCTCGGCGCTTGAGCAGCAAAGTAATGTTGATTACATGATTACAACTGAGATGCAGGAAAGGGTGCGCGGCTGGTTCACCGGCCGGCTGCCCGAGGAGTGGACCGTCGAGCCGCCCGCTGTCGGGGTCGACCGCGAGGAGGTCACCGTCGTGGTGACGGTGGCCGACGTGGCGCTCGGCGACGCAGCGTCCGAGGCCGAGCGGGCCGAGGCGCGGGCCGGCCGGGCGCGGGCGTTCCGCGAGGAGACCCGCGAGGCCCGCATGGCGATCGCCCGCGAGGCCGAGCACCGCTTCGAGCGCAAGGTCTCGTGGGGCGTGCGGCTCGGCTCCGGCGACGGCGCCCACGAGGAGCTGTGGACCCACGTCTCGGCGCCCGTGATGACCCGGCTGCGGCAGCCGCAGCGGCAGGTGCTCGACACCCTGGTCGAGGCCGGCGTGGCCCGCTCGCGCTCCGACGCGCTGGCGTGGTGCGTGCGGCTGGTCGGCCAGCACGAGGGCGACTGGCTCGCCGAGCTGCGCACCGCGATGGCGTCGGTGGCCGACGTCCGCGACCGCGGCCCGGCTGCCTGACCGCGGCGCCGTTCCCGGCCGGCCCCGGCTCGAGACCTACCGGGGCGCGAGCACCGCGCAGAGCACCGGACGACGCGGCGCCTCGTTGCGACGTCCGAGGCTCGGGCGGGGGCGCACGGCGTTGGTGACGAAGAGGACCGGCGGGTCGCCGGGGGTTCCGGTGCCCGTGGCCGGCAGCTCGCTGAGGCGCACCGCGGTGCGGCGGGCGGGACGGGCCGGGGTCTGCGCGATGGTGCCGAGAGAGGTCATGGCGCCACTCTGCTCACCGGGGTTACGGAAGCCTTCCGGAAACGTGACGGGAGGCTGATCGGCCCCCGCTCCGGTTAGGTTCACGGCATGGCGAGGATGGAGCGGACCGACGCGCAACGGCTGGCCGACCGCGCCGAGGGGGCCGCCCGCGGGTTCGCCGTCCTCGCCGGCGTCGTGCTCTGCTTGGCGCTGCCGATGGCGTGGGTCGAGCGGCTGGAGGACGGCGTCCGCTCCGACGAGTACCTCTCCACTTGGGGCGCGTTGATCGCCCTGCTCAGCGACCAGAGCGGCGTCGGCGAGAACCTCGTCGCGCTGATCGGGGTGGTCGTGCTCGCCCTCGGCATCGCCGGCGCCGCCTACGTCGCGCTCTCGTGGCTCACCGCGGGTGTGGAGTACGACGGCGTCAGCCGCTACCTGCGCAACGGCTCGATGGTGCTGCTGCTCGCGGGCGCCGGGCTGCTGGCGCTGGGCGCCGGCATCATGGAGCCGGTGGGGCCGGGCGACGAGCCCTCGACCGGGCTGGGCCTCGGCGCCGGGCTGTGGGCGGTGCTCTTCCTGGCCTTGGCCCTCACGGCGCCGCGGCTCGTGCTGCCCCGCGACTGACCGCCGTCCGCGGCTGCCTGTGGAGAGCCGCCCGCGCTGTCGTGGCCCGCTGTTAGACAGGGGGCATGAGCAGCACCTCCACCCTGCCCGAGGCCGACGTCCGCGAGGCCGCCGAGCAGCACCTGCGTCGGCTGGTCGGGCGCGACGACGCCGTCCTGCACGACGACCAGTGGACGGCGATCGCGGCGCTGGTCGTCGAGCGTCGCCGGGCGCTGGTGGTGCAGCGCACCGGGTGGGGCAAGTCGGCGGTCTACTTCGTGGCCACGCTGCTGCTGCGCGCGCAGGGCGCCGGGCCGACGGTCATCATCTCGCCGTTGCTGGCGCTGATGCGCAACCAGATCGCCGCCGCCGAGCGCGCCGGCGTGCGGGCGGTCACGATCAACTCCACCAACCTCGAGCAGTGGGAGGAGTCGCACCGCGCCATCGCGAACGGTGAGGTCGACGTCCTGCTGGTGAGCCCCGAGCGGCTCAACAACCCGGGCTTCCGCGACGAGGTGCTGCCGCGGCTGGCCGCCACCTGCGGGCTGCTGGTGGTCGACGAGGCGCACTGCATCAGCGACTGGGGCCACGACTTCCGGCCCGACTACCGCCGCATCCGCACCCTGCTCGGCGAGCTGCCCGCCGGCATCCCGGTGCTGGCCACCACGGCCACGGCCAACGAGCGGGTCACCCACGACGTCGCCGAGCAGCTGCAGGCAGCCTCCTCCGAGCCGGTCGAGACGCTGCGCGGCTCGCTCGACCGCGCCTCGCTGCGGCTCGGCGTCGTGCGGCTGCGCACCGCGCAGCAGCGGCTGGCCTGGCTCGCCGACCACCTCGCCGAGCAGCAGGGCTCGGGCATCGTCTACTGCCTCACCGTGGCCGCCACCCGCGACGTCGCCGACTACCTGCGCTCGCGCGGCCACGACGTCGCCGCCTACTCCGGGCAGACCGAGCCCACCGAGCGGCTGGCCCTCGAGGAGGCGCTGGTCTCGGGGCGGCTGAAGGCGCTGATCGCCACCAGCGCGCTCGGCATGGGCTTCGACGCGACCCTCGGCTTCGTGGTCAACCTCGGCGCGCCGCAGTCGCCGGTGGCCTACTACCAGCAGGTGGGCCGGGCGGGGCGCGGCAGCGGCCTGCCGCCCGAGGGAGCCACGGTGGTGCTGCTGCCGGCCACCGAAGACCGCGACATCTGGGCCTACTTCGGCTCACTGAGCTTCCCGCCCGAGGTCCAGGTGCGCGAGACCCTCGCGGTGCTCGACGACGAGGGCGGTCCGCTCTCGACGCCGGCGCTCGAGACGCGGGTCGAGCTGAGCCGCACCCGCCTCGAGCAGATGCTCAAGGTGCTCGACGTCGACGGGGCAGTGCGCCGGGTGCGCGGCGGCTGGGAGTCGACCGGTCAGCCGTGGAGCTACGACGAGGAGCGCTACCGCCGGGTGCGCGAGGCCCGCGAGCGCGAGCAGCAGGCGATGCTCGACTACCTGGCCACCGACGGGTGCCGCATGCGGTTCCTGCGCCAGCAGCTCGACGACCCCTCGCCCGACGCCGCCGCCGACTGCGGGCGGTGCGACAACTGCGGCGGGCTCACCCTCGACACGGCGGTCTCCGACGCCGCGGTCGAGGAGGCCGAGCAGCGGCTCGCCCGCCCCGGCGTCGTCGTCGAGCCGCGCAAGATGTGGCCCACCGGCCTCGCCGCGATCGGCATCGGGCTCAAGGGCAGGATCACCGGCGCCGACGAGGGCCGCGCGGTCGCCCGGCTCACCGACCTCGGGCACGGCGCGGCGCTGCGGGCGCTGTTCGCCCCCGGGGCGGGCGACCAGCCGGTGCCCGACACGCTCGCGCGCGCGCTGGTCGAGGTGCTGATGGACTGGCGGCCCCGCGTCGACGGCCTCGTGGTGGTCGAGTCGCTGACCCGTCCGGCGCTGGTCGACGACCTGGCCGCCAACCTGTCGCGGTTCCTGAAGAAGCCGCTCGTCGGGCGCTACGCGATCGTCGACCCCGGCGTCGAGCCCGGCCGTGGCGCCATGAACTCCGCCCAGCGCGTCGCCACCGTCGGGCGGCGGTTCTCGCTGCAGCTCGACGACGCCGAGGTCCCAGGCGGCGACCTCACCGGCCGCACCCTGCTGCTGCTCGACGACCTCGTCGTCACCGGGTGGACGCTCACCGGCGCGGCCGTCGCGCTGCGCGAGCGCGGGGCCGACGCCGTCCTGCCGCTCACGCTCGCCGTCGAGCGCTGAGCGCCGCCGGGGCTACGGGGCGGTGGGCCGCTCCCAGACCGGCACCTCGCCCGCGGGCAGCTCGGTGAAGTCGGGCAGCCCGCGCAGGGCCTGCTCCTCGCCGCCGGGCGTGTAGGTGGCGATCAGCCGCAGCTGGCGCCACCCGGTGTTGAAGGTGGAGTGCAGCGTGCCGCGCGGCACCCAGATCGAGTCGCCGGCCACGATGTCGAACTCGGGGCCGTCGCCGACGGTCTGCCGGCCGGTGCCCTCGACGACGTAGAGCACCTCGTCGGCGTCGGGGTGCTCGTGGCGGTCGTGGCCCTTGGTGGGGTTGATGACGACCTCGCCGAAGGACGACGTCGCCCCCGGCACGGTGCTCGGGGAGACGAACCAGGTGATCGATCCCCAGTCGAGCACCATGGTCGGCAGGTCCAGCGGGCGTCGGTGCATCGGGGTCTCCTCGGGTGCGGGGTCGGGTGGTCCGGGGCTCAGACGGGGAGGTCCTTGAACTGCTGCAGCTGGTCGGCGATCGCGCGCTCGGTGGGCAGCCGCTCCATCGACGAGGCGCCGAAGAAGCCGACGACACCGGTGGTGCGCTCGAGCACGAAGCGGACGTCGTCCGGCTCGGCGATGGGGCCGCCGTGGCAGAGCACGAGCACGTCGGGGTTGATCGCGTGGGCGGCGTCGCACATCGCCTGCACCCGCTCGACCGACTCCTCGAGCGTGATGGCGGTGGTCGCGCCGATGGCGCCCTTGGTGGTCAGGCCCATGTGCGGCACGAGCACGTCGGCGCCGGCCTCGGTCATCGACTGCGCCTGCGCGACGTCGAAGACGTAGGGCGAGGTGAGCAGGTCGCGCTCGTGGGCCAGCCGGATCATCTCGACCTCGAGGTCGTAGCCCATGCCGGTCTCCTCGAGGTTGGCCCGGAAGACGCCGTCGACGAGCCCGACGGTCGGGAAGTTCTGCACGCCGGCGAACCCGGTGCGCGCCACCTCGTCGAGGAACTGCGGCATCAGCCGGAACGGGTCGGTGCCGCAGACGCCGGCCAGCACCGGCGTGCGCCGCACCACCGGCAGCACCTCGGCGGCCATCTCCATCACGATCGCGTTGGCGTCGCCGTACGGCATCATCCCGGCGAGCGACCCGCGCCCGGCCATCCGGAAGCGCCCGGAGTTGTAGATGATGATCAGGTCGGCGCCGCCGGCCTCGGCCGACTTGGCCGACAGCCCGGTGCCGGCGCCGGCGCCGACGACGGGCAGGCCCTGCTCGACCTGGCCGCGCAGTGCGGTGAGGGCCTCGGTGCGGTTCACGGGGTGTCTCCTTCGGTGCCTGAGATGAGGCCGTGCAGCCGCTGCGCCATGGCGCGGGCGAACGCAGGGGCGTTGACGTCGTCGTCGAGGTCGACGACCTCGACGGTGCCATCGAGCGCCTCGCGGAACGCCGCGGCCGCGGCGGTGTCGGCCTCGGGGTGCCAGAACGGGCCGTCGGGCACGTCGATGGCCGAGGTGCCGCCGGTGGGCACGAAGGCGACGACGGGGCCGGTGCTGCGCGCGACCCGCTCGCCGATGGTGCGGCCGATGCGGGTGGCCTCGTCGGGCGTGGTGCGCATCAGGGTGACGGTGTCGTTGTGCACCAGCAGGGTGCGGTCGGCGAACTGCGGGGGCACCGAGTCGCGCGGGCCGAAGTTGACCATGTCGACCGCGCCGAGGCTGACCACCTGCGGGACGCCGAGCTCGGCGGCGCCGGTGAGGCGGCCCGGTCCGGCCGAGAGCACGCCGCCGACGACCTCGTCGGCGATCTCGGTGGTGGTGAGGTCGAGCACGCCGGCGAAGAACCCGCTGCGCACCAGCGCCTCCATCGCCCGACCGCCCGAGCCCGTCGCGTGGAAGACGACGACGTCGTAGCCGAGCGACTCGAGCTCGGCCTTGGCGGTCTCGACCGCGGGCGTGGTGACGCCGAACATCGTGGCGGCGACGAGCGGCCGGCCGCCGGGGTCGGGCGCCTCGGTGCGGGCCTCGGCGTGGGCGCGGGCCATCGCGCCGACGGCGGCCGCGGCGTTGCGCAGCACGGCGCGCGAGATCACGTTGAGCCCGGCGAGGTCGACCACGCTGTGCATGAGGGTCAGGTCGCTCTCACCGACGTAGGCCGACACGTCGCCGCTGGCCATGGTCGAGACGAGCAGCTTCGGCATCCCGACCGGCAGCACCCGCACCACCTCGGCGACGACCGACGACCCGCCGCTGCCGCCGAGCCCGAGGACGCCGTCCACCTCGCCGCGCGCCACGAGGCCCTCGGTGAGCGTCGCCGCGCCGTGCGCCATCGTGCGCAGCGCCGCGCCGCGGTCGCCGGCCTCGCGCAGGGCGGCGAGGTCGCCCCCGCCGGCGGTGGCGACCTCGGCCGCCCCGAGGTCGGCCGGCACGTCGCTGCTGCCGAGCACACCGACGTCCATCACCAGCACGGTGGCGCCGTCGCGCTCGAGGCGCTCGCGCACGAACGCCACCTCGGCGCCCTTGGTGTCCAGGGTCCCCACGACGAGCACGGCCACGATCGGTCCTCCCTGGTGCGTCCGGTCCTCCTCGCCACCCTAGGGCGAGGTGAGGCCGGCTCGGGGGCGGGTTCGGGGGTGGACGACGTGCACGGCACCTACGCTGCGGTCGTGCGCACGCGAGCCGGTCAGGGCCTGCTGGTCGCCGCCGCCCTCGTCGCCGCGGCCGGCGGCCGTCACTGGGCCTACTGCGATGCCGACGTCCCCGGCGGCCTCGATCGCGGCGTGCTCCTCGCGGGGGTCCTGGCGGTGGTGCTGCTGGCCGCGCACGCCCTGCGGAGCGACGACACGGTGAGCCGGGTCGGGACGGCCGTCGCCGGCGGCCTGACCGTCGTCGTGCTGGTCGGAGGCCCGCTTGGTGGGGTCGGTGCCTCCCTGACCGGAGCCGGTGCCGCCGTGGCGCTCGCCGTCGCACTCGCGCGCGGTCCGGCCCGGACGACGGCCGCCGTCCTCGCTCAGTCGCTCGGAGCCGGTCTCGTCGTCCTCACTCTCGCAGCAGGACGGGCCTGGCAGACCGGGCTGGTGCTGCACCGGGACGAGGAGAGCATCGACTGGCTGTCGCTCTCGATCTACGCCGGCCTGGTGGCCCCTGTCGCGCTGCTGGTCGCCGTGACACGTCCCTCGTCGCGAGCGCTGCCCTGGCTCGGTGGGGCCGCCGTGGGTGCGCTGACCCTGGTGGCGGTCGCCGGCCCGTGGTACGCCAACACGGTCAACTACGTGGGTTGCAGTCCCGACGGCTCCATGGTCAGCACGCTCGTCGGCTACGACCCGACGCCGTGGTTCGATGCCGCGGTGCTGGTCGCCGCAGTGGCGCTGGCCGGCGCGTTCGTCCTCGCGTGGCACCGCACCGGCGGGGTGGCGCCGCGAGCGCTGCTGCTCGCGACGCTCGTCGCCGCCGTCCCGGCGTCCGTGCTCGCCCTCACCCGCGCCACGGCTCCCGAGTGGCCGCACGTCGCCGTCGCGGCCTGGACGCTGACGCTCGCGGGCGCCGCCCTCCTCGCGGCAGGGGAGCGGCCGCCACCCGTAGCCTCGGCGCCATGCGCTTCGGCATCACGATCCTGACCGACCAGCCGTGGGCCGAGGCCCGGCCGAGGTGGCAGGCGGCCGAGCAGCTCGGCTTCGACCACGCCTGGACCTACGACCACCTGGTGTGGGGCGGCCTGCCCGACTCGCCCTGGACCACCTCGACGCCGGTGCTCGGCGCCGCGGCCGCGGTGACGTCGTCCATCGGGCTCGGCACGCTGGTGAGCTCGCCGAACTTCCGCCACCCCTACCTGCTGCACCGCGACGCGCAGGCGCTGGAGTCGATCAGCGACGGCCGGTTCCTGCTCGGCGTGGGCACCGGCGGCAACCTCGACTCCGCCGTCCTCGGAGCCGACGAGCTGAGCCTGGGCGACCGCACGGCCCGCTTCCGCGAGCTGGTCGAGACGCTCGTGGCGCTGCGGGACGACGACCACGTGACCCGCGAGGGCCGTTGGTTCTCCGTGCGCGACGCCCGCACCCTGCCGCCGCTGCGCCGCACGCCGCTGCTGGTGGCGGCCAACGGACCCCGCTCGGTGCGGTTCGCGGCCACCGTCGGCGACGGGTGGGTCACCACCGGCCCGATGGCGGCCTCGCTCGACGCCTGGTTCGCGGGGCTGGCCGAGTCGGCCGAGGTCTTCGAGGCGGCGCAGGCCGAGGCCGGCCGCGCCGACCTGCCGCGCTACCTGCTGCTCGACTCCGCGCGCTACCTGCCCGACCAGGACCCCGGCACCGTGCGCACCTCGCTGGCCAGCGTCGACCTGTTCGCCGAGATGGTCGGTCGGGCGGCCGGGCTCGGGTTCACCGACGTCGTCGCCCACTGGCCGCGCCCCGAGGACCCCTACGCCGCCGACGAGGCGACGCTCGAGCGCGTCGCGAGCGAGGTGCTCCCCGCGATGCGCTGATCGCCCTACCCTCGCGGCATGACCACCACCCCGGTGCACACCCCCGTGACGGAGCCGAGGCCGTCCGGGCTGCGCCGCGACAGCGTGCTCGTCGCCCTCGGCTGTGCCCTCCTCTCCGCCGCGGTCGCCGTCTCGTCGCTGCGGGCGCGCACCACCAACGAGCTCGACTGGAGCGTCTTCGGCGTCGGCCTCGCCGCCACCGTCGGCCTGCTCGCCGTCGGGCTCGCCGCCCGGGTGCTGGTGAAGGACGCCGACGCCGCCCGCAACCTCACCGCGTGGCCGCTCAGCTTCGGCTCCGTGGCCGCGGCGATCGTGGTCGGCGTCTACTTCGAGGCCCCCGAGAACTACGCCTACATCGCGGGTGCGATCGTCGCCGCCGGCGGCGTGCTCGGCTACGTGCTCGCCCCCAGCGCGGCGCCGGCCCTCACCGCCACCGGCGGCCTCGCCCTGCTCTACGGCCAGGCGGCGAGCGACGTCCTCGACACCGACACCTCCGGCAGCGGCCTGACCTCGTTCGTGCTGGCCGTCGCGGCCTTCGTCGTCGTGGTCACCGCCCTGGCGTGGATGCTGCCGCCGGCGCGCATCGTCGTCCCGGTCACCGCCGGTGCGGGGGCCGTCGTCCTCTACGCCTTCGTGCTGCCGCTCGGCGCGATCGGCCTGGCCCTCGGCGGCGGGCTCGGCGGGTCGGGCCTCGGCGGGGGCGGCGGCCTCGACGACGACGTCTACGTCACCCTCGCCGCCTCCGCCGCGCTCGTCGTGCTGTGGCTGGTGGCCGGATACCTGAGCGACCACCCGGGCTTCAAGGTGCTGATCATCGCCATCACGGTGACCGTCGTCCCCTCGGCGACCCTGCTGCTCGCCGTCGAGCACCCCACCTGGTGGGCGCTGGTCCTCGGCGGCGTCGGCGGCGTCGTGCTCGTCGTCGTCGGTCTCGCCGGCCTCCGCTCCTCGGGCTCGTCGGGCTCCACCGGTACCTCCACCACCGGATCGGGCTCGCCGAACACCCCGCCCCACGGCTCGCCGTCCCCGCCGTCCACCCCGCCCTACGGCTCGTCCCCGGGCACCCCGCCCGGCGGCACCCCGCCCCCGCCGTCCTACCTCGGGCGCTGACCCGTCTCTTGTAAGCGACGGGTCGGCGAGGATGGGGGCGTGGACGACGGACGGCGGGTGGTGCTGCACGTGGGCGCGCCGAAGTCGGGCACCACGCACCTGCAGAGCCGCCTGAATCGCAACGCCGACGCGCTCGCCGCGCACGGTGTCCTGGTGCCGCGGGCGCCGGCCGACGACGGCCCCGCGAGCCTGGCGTTCCGCGCGGCCCTCGACCTGACCGGCGTCCGACTTGGACGGCCGCGCCGCTACACCGACGGCTGGTGGCCGCGGCTGGTCGAGGCGGTGACGACCCACGACGGCACGAGCGTGGTCAGCGACGAGGCACTCGTGCGCTGCACCGACGCCACCGCGGCCCGGGCGGTGCGCGACCTCGCGGCCGGCGGTGCCGAGGTGCACGTCGTCTACACCGCCCGCGACCTGGCCCGCCAGCTCGTCTCGGGGTGGCTCGAGGGCCTCAAGCACGGCCAGTCGCTCACCTACGGCGACTACCTCGCCCGCGCCCGCGACGGCGGACTCAAGCCGCTGCGCACCTACGACCTGCCCACCGTGCTGGCCCGGTGGGCCGGCGTGCTCGGCCACCCCGAGCGCGTGCACCTGGTGACGGTGCCGCCCGCCGGCGCCGACCGCGACCTGCTCTGGCAGCGCTTCACCGCCGCGGCGGGCCTCGACCCCGCCTGGGCGCCGCGGCCGGCGCGGCGCAGCAACGACGCCGTGGGCCTGCCCGAGGCGCAGTTCCTCCGCGCCCTGAACGAGCGGCTCGGGGACGACGCCCGCCGCGGCGGCCGCTGGCACGCCACGGTGCGCGACGTCGTCGTCGGGCGCGGCCTGGCCGGGCGTGACTCGCCGCGGGTCCGGCTCGACCCCGCCCACCACGGCTGGGTCGCCGCCCTCACCGCGACCTGGCTCGCCCAGGTGCGGGCGAGCGGCGTCGACGTCGTCGGCGACCTCGCCGACCTCGAGCCGGTGCGCACCGACGCCGCCGACTGGGTCGACCCCGACCGCGTCGTCCCCGCGGCGGTCGGGGCCGCCGACGCCGCCCTCGGCGCCCTCGCCGCCCTCGCCGCGCCGTCCGGTGAGCCTGTCGGACCTCCGGCTTATGATCGTTGATGAATCAGCGTTTCATCAGGAAGCATCATGATCCCGTCGCCCTACACGCCCGGTGAGGCACCGCCCGTCCTCGTCGGGCGCCACGAGCAGGTCGAGCGCGCCCGGGCCGACCTGGCGCTGATGGCCACCTACGGCCGCTTCCGGGGTCGGGTGCAGGTCGACGTCGGTTCGCGCGGGGTCGGCAAGACCTCGCTGCTCAAGGCGGTCCGCGACGCCGCGGCCGAGGCCGGCGCGGTCGTCGCCTGGGTCACCGCCCGCGGCGACGAGAGCCTGGTCGCCTCCCTCGGCCACGCCATCACCCGGGGCCTCGACGGCATCGGCGTCGACGTCGGTCCGCGCTCGCGGCTGCGCGACCGCGTGCAGTCGCTCAGCCTCGAGCTCGGCGCCGTCGGGGCCAGTGCGGGGGTCGAGCTCGACGTCGCGTCGTCCGACGACGCCGGCACCGGGGCGGCGTCCAGCGCCTTCGCCGACCTCGTCTCGGCGGCCGCCCTCGCCGCGCGCGAACGCGGCTCGGCCGGCCTGGTGCTGCTGGTCGACGAGATCCAGGCGGCGCCGCGGTCCGACCTGCGCACCTTCGCCTACGCCTGGCAGGAGCTGCAGCAGGCCACCCCCGAGCCGCCCGCCGTCGTCTTCGCCGCCGGTCTGCCCAACACCCCCGACGTGCTCACCGCCGCGGTCACCTTCAGCGAGCGGTTCGCCTTCCGCCACCTGCGTCGGCTCGCGGCCTCCGACGCCGTCGAGGTGCTGGAGGGCCCCGCGCGGGCGGTCGGCGTCACGTGGTCACCGGCGCTGCGCGACGCGGTCGTGGCCCTCGCCGACGGCTACCCCTACTTCCTGCAGCTCTACGGCGACGCGGTGTGGCAGGCCGGCCGGCCCGACGACGGCAGCGAGCTCGACGCCGTCCTGCTCGACGACGCACGCGACCGCGTCGCCACCGAGCTCGACACGATGTTCCGTGCCCGCTGGTCGGTCGCCTCGCCGGGCGAGCGGCGGCTGCTGGTGGCCATGGCCGAGCTGACCGGCGAGGCCGCCGACGCCGCCGCCACCACCGCCGCCGCGACGTCGTCCGGCCCCGAGGCGCCGGAGCAGCCGGTGCGGCGGGCCGCCATCGCCGAGCGGCTCGGCGTCACCAGCAACGACCTCAGCGAGCCGCGCCGCAGCCTGCTCGACAAGGGCCTGGTCGAGGCGGCCGAGCGGGGTCGGCTGCGCTTCACCGTGCCGGGGTTCGCCGCGTTCGTGCGGCGCGAGTCGGGCGGCTGACCGCTCGGGCGGGGCTCAGACCCGCTCGCGCAGCCAGGCGAGGTCGGCGGTGTGCTCGGCCGCGCCGCCGGGCGTCTCGAGCACCACCGGGGCGTCGGCCTCGCGCACCACGGCCGCCAGCAGCTCGGCGTCGATGCGGCCCGCGCCGAGGTTGGCGTGCCGGTCGGCGCCGGAGTCGGCGTCGTCGCGGCTGTCGTTGCAGTGCACGAGGTCGATGCGGCCGGTGATGGCGCGCACGGCCTCGACGACGCCCACGAGGTCGATGCCGCCGGCGTGGGCGTGGCAGGTGTCGAGGCAGAACCCGACCTGCTCGAAGCCCTCGGCCGTCGAGATGGCCTCCCACACCCGGCCGATGCGGTCGAGGTGGCGCGCCATGGCGTTGTCGCCGCCCGCGGTGTTCTCGATGAGCAGCGGCAGCTTCAGGTCGGTGGCCGCGATGGCCTTGCGCCAGTTGTCGAACCCCTTCTCGGGGTCGTCGGACTTGTTGACGTGCCCGCCGTGGACGATCAGGCCCTTCGCGCCGATGGACGCCGCCGCGTCGACGTGCTGCTGCAGCAGCTTGCGGCTCGGGATGCGGATGCGGTTGTTCGTGGTGGCCACGTTGATCAGGTAGGGCGCGTGCACGTAGAGGTCGACGCCGGCGGCCGCGGCGTCGTCGCGCAGCGCCTCGGCCCCACCGGTGTAGGCGACCACGGGACCGTCGTAGCTCTGCGGGTCGCCCAGGAAGAACTGCACCAGCGGCGCCTGCCGCGCGCGGGCCTCGGCGATCGGGTCGACCTGGTCGACGTGGGCGCCGAACCGGAGGGGGGAGGCAGCCATGGGAGACACTGTAGGGAGCACGACCGACAGCCCCGGTGGGCCCACCTGCGGAGGGTGTAGCCGCCCCGGTCATCGGGCATGACACCGGACGCCGGCTCCCCCGCCCGGCGAGGGAGGACCAGCGACGATGGCCAACGCGTCACACGGCATCCGCATCGAGCACGGCCGGCAGGTCTGGACCGCCGAGCAGGCGCGGGTCTTCCGCATCGGCCGCGACCGCACCGCCGACGTCGTCGTCCCCGACCCCACGGTCTCGCGCCGCCAGGCCGAGATCCGCGCCCTCGGCGAGGGCTGGGAGATCGTCGACCTCGGCAGCGCCCAGGGCACCTGGGTCGACGGACGCCGCGTCGAGCGCGCCGACCTGCGCGGCACCGCCACCGTCGGCTTCGGCGACCGCGGCCAGGCCTTCGTGCTCACCGTGACCGTGACGCCGCTCGGCACCGCCGTGCCACCGCCTCCTGCGGGCCCACCCCCGGTGCCCGCCCCGGTCACCTCCCTCGCGGTGGCGCCCGTGCCGCCCCCGCCGACCAACCCGTTCGCCCCTACGCCTCCGCCGCCGGGTCACGCGGCGGCGATGCCGCCGGCCGGCCCGCCGCCGGTCGCGCCCGTCGGCCCCGGCGTCCCGCCCGCCGGCCACGCCGCCGGCCCGCCCGCCGTGCCGCCCGGTCCGCCCGGTCCGTCCGGTCCGTCCGGGCCCGGCGGGGCGTTCCGACCCGCACCCGTGCCGGCGCCGTTCACCTCCGCCGGCGAGCGCAGCCCGCTCGAGACGCCGACGATGATCACCGGCCCGCTGGCCCCCGGCTTCGCCGGCGCCGGGCCCGGCCTGCTGGTGCGCCGCCGGCTCGACGACGACCTGCGGTTCCCGCCCGGCCGCGCGGCGCGCATCGGCCGCGACCCCTCGCTCGAGATCGTCACCGACGACGTCGCCGTCTCGCGCCACCACGCGGTCATTGAGCCCCGCCCCGACGGCTGGTGGTACGTCGACCGCTCCACGTCGGGCTCGTTCGTCGACGACGAGCCGGTCACCGAGGTGCACGTCGAGGAGCCGACCGTCATCAGCCTCGGGCACCCGACGGCCGGCTACGAGATCGAGGTCGTGCCCGTGGTGGCGGCCGGCGAGGCGATCGCCGCGGCCACGCGCCGCAAGCGCCGCAGGACGCTCGCGCTCGTGGGCGCCGCCACGGCCGCCGTCCTGGTGCTGGCCGGTGTCGGCGTCGGCGTCTGGGCGCTCACCGACGACGACGGCGCCGAGACCGCCGGCGACGGCTCGGGCACCTCGGCCCCCACCGACCCCTCGGCCCAGCGCGAGGCCGCGCTCGACCGCGCCAAGGCGGCCGCCGTGCTGCTGCAGGCCTTCGACGACTCCGACCGGCTGCTGTGGTCGGGCTCGGGCAGCATCATCAGCGACGACGGGCTGATCCTGACCAACGCGCACGTCGGCGACCCCGACGCCCCCGGCCAGACCACCGGGCAGGACGACCCCGCCTACCTCACCGTCTCGCTCACCAACGGCTCCGACGACGGCGCCCCGGCCGCGGCCGCCTACCGCGCCGAGCCGATCGTCTCCGACGGCTACCTCGACGTCGCCGTCCTGCGCATCGCCTCCGACGCCGAGGGCCGGCCGGTCGAGGCGGCCGACCTCGATCTCCCCGAGCCGCTGCCCGTCGGCGACAGCGACGAGCTGCGCACCGGCGACCGCATCATCGCCCTCGGCTACCCCGCCATCGGCAACGTGCTCGCCCAGGGCGACCGACCGCTCACCGTCACCGAGGGCGTCGTCGCCACCTTCCAGGCCGACCCCGTCGTCGGCACCGAGCGCGGCGCCATCGACAGCGACGTGCGCCTCGGCTCCGGCAACTCCGGCGGCCCCTCGATCAACGAGGACGGCGAGATCATCGGCCTCAACACCCGGGTCGTCACCGCCGCCTCGATGGACGCCGGCGCCATCACCCAGGGCTCGGCGCTCATCGTCCCGGTGAACCTGGCGTCCGAGGTCATCGACATCGCCCGCTCCGGCGGCGACCCCTCCTACGTCTCGCCCTACCTCGACGACCTGCCCGAGCCGCCGACGGTCACCGGCGACAGCCAGGTGGTCTCGGCGGGCTGGGCCAAGCAGGGCGAGGAGGGCGAGTGCGACGGCCGCAGCACGCCGTCGTCCCCGCAGACCGTCGACGGCGTCGCGGCCGGCGACCAGCTCTTCGCCGAGTACGTCGTGCGCGGCGCGCCGTCCGGGCTGCCCATCTCGGTCGACTTCGTCAACGCCGAGGGCGTGCGCATCGACTCGCTCACCGGCTCGTGGGGCGGCGGGCCCGAGGCCACCTGCATCCAGGCGCCGTTCACCCTCGAGGAGTCCGAGAGCGAGATCACCGCGGTGATGCAGCTCGGCCAGGGCGAGGAGATCTCGGCGCGCAACCCCGTCAGGCTGCGCTGAGCCTCACTCGTCGTCGACGGGGAACTGCACCTCGGGCAGCAGGTCGCCCGCGACCCGCAGGGCGTCGTCGTCCGACGCGTTGCCGGTGACGTCGACGACGACCGAGTCGCCGCCGGAGAAGACGAAGCCCTGCGGCGAGATGCCGACGCAGGTGAAGGCGATGTCGCCGGCCTCGATGTCGGTCACCGGGGTCTCGCAGTTGTCGCGGGTGCCGGTGGCGTACTCCTCGGCGTCGACCGTGATCGGCACGAAGCTGAGCAGCACGGTGGCGTCACCGGCCCGGAAGCTGCAGCCCCCGGGTCCGCCCGCCACCAGCTCGGCGTCGGCCCCGGTGGCCTCGCTGACGGCCTCGACGCTGAGGAACGGGCACGCGCCGGCGCCGGCGCCGTTGTCACCCGGCCCCTGGTCGTCGTTGACGTCGCTCGCCGCGCCGGAGGCGGACGGGTCGGAGGCCTCGTCGTCGTCCCCGCCGCACCCGGAGAGGGCGAGGGCGGCGAGCAGGGTCAGGGCGGCGGGGAGGGCGCGCATGCTGGCAACCTAGTGAGGCGGACGGGTCGGCAGCATCGCGGCGCGCAGGCGCACCCGGAGCGCGAGCACGAGCGCCAGGGCGGCGCCGCGCCAGGTGGAGTCGGGGGAGACGGAGGACATCGGTCCAGTCTCCGCACCACCGGCGAGGGGAGAACACCCCTCCGGGTGCGTTCCCCGCGCGACGGCTCACCCCCCGAGCAGCCGCCAGCCGGCCGCCCCGGACGCCGCGCACGAGCCCGCGAAGGCGGCGGCGAGCAGCGCGCGCTCGCGCCACGGCGAGGCGGGCCGCGCCCGCGCGTGGCGCCGCGCCGCCGGCAGCGGCACGCGGGCGGCGTCCAGGGGAGCGAGCCGGTCGGGCACGGTGGGGAAGACGTCGCCGGGCCAGGTCCCGCACTGCGCCAGGCGGGCGCGGGCCGCCACCGCGCTGCGCGGACGCCGGTCGGGTTCGGCGGCGCAGAGGTCGGCGACGAGCGCGGCCAGCGCTCCCTGCGGCCGCACCCCGAGCATGACCCGCGCGGTGAGCCCGACGCCGTAGAGGTCCTGGCGCGGGTCGGGCGCGGCGCCGGCCAGCTGCTCGGGCGCGGCGTAGCCGTCGGTTCCGACGACGTCGCCCGGCGCGTCGGGCACGCCGCCGACCCGCGCCGCCACCCCGAAGTCGCCGATGCGCAGGTGGGGCGGGCCGTCACCGGTGGCCTTGAGCAGCAGGTTGGCGGGCTTGAGGTCGCGGTGCACGACGCCGGCCGCGTGCACCGCCGCCAGCCCGTCGAGCAGCTGGGCGAGCAGCCGGACGACGTAGCCCGCTGGCAGCGCGCCGTGCTCGGCCAGCAGGTCGGCCACCGAGCCGCCGTGGGCCAGCGGCATCGCGAAGGCCACGCGGTCGTCGTCCGCGCACCAGCCGGTGGGGGCCGCGACGTGCGGGTGGTCGATGCGCACGCCCTGCTCCTGCACGAACCGCAGCAGCCGCGGCGCGTCGGGCCGGTCGAGCAGCTTGACGGCCACGAACCGCAGCTCGCGCAGGTCCCACGCCCGCCACACCGTGCCCATGCCGCCCGCGCCGATGCGGTCGAGCAGCTGGTAGCGCCCCCCGAGCGGCGTGAGGACGGCGGCCGGCGCGGGCGGGGCGGCGCTGCGGGGGCGGACGGCGGGCATGCCCCGACGCTGCCACGCCGGCGCCGCGCGTGCGTCGCGTCGTCCACAGGCCCCGGCCGGACGGCGTCCCGCGGGATTTCGGGGGCCGTGGTGGCCCCTGTTAGCCTGACCTGTCCTCGCGAGCGGCCCACCGACGGGTCTCGAGCGGGGCCGTGTGCCCCGGTCACCGGGGCGTGCATAGCCCTCCTGCCACGGAGATGCCGTGGCCGCCGAGTCCACAGGAGGTGGAGCAGCGCTGTGCGTAGCTATGAAGTGATGGTCATCCTGGACCCCAGTGTCGAGGAGCGGACCGTCGAGGCGTCCCTCAAGCGTTACACCGATCTCGTCACCAAGGACGGTGGCACGGTCGAGAAGTTCGAGGTCTGGGGCCGTCGTCGCCTCGCCTACGAGATCCAGAAGCACGCCGAGGGCGTGTACGCGATCCTCAACGTGCGTGCCGAGCCCGCCACGGTCAAGGAGCTCGACCGCCAGCTCGGTCTGAACGAGACCGTGCTGCGCACCAAGGTCATCCGTCCCGACGCTCCGGCCGCCACGGTCTGAGCCCGTCCGGGCCCCGCACCCGCCACGCCCGCTCGCGACTCTCGTCGCCGGCGGCCTGTGGATGGCGCTGCGCGATGTCGGTGCCGCAGGTCACGATGACCTCGACATCCCCGGCGTCCCCGGGCCCAGCACCCTCCAGGAGAACCTGACATGGCAGGCGAGACCGTCATCACCGTGGTCGGCAACCTCACCGACGACCCCGAGCTGCGCTTCACCCCCTCCGGCGCGGCGGTGGCCAACTTCACCGTGGCCTCCACCCCCCGCACGTTGAACAAGCAGACCAACGAGTGGGAGGACGGCGAGGCGATGTTCCTCCGCTGCTCCATCTGGCGCCAGGCGGCCGAGAACGTCGCCGAGTCGCTCCAGAAGGGCGCGCGGGTCATCGTCCAGGGCCGCATGCGGGCCCGCACGTGGGAGACCCGTGAGGGCGAGAAGCGCACCTCGTTCGAGATCGACGTCGACGAGATCGGTCCCTCGCTCCGCTGGGCCACCGCGAAGGTGGCCCGCGCGGGCCGCACCAGCGGTGGCGGCGGCTACGGCGGCGGCCAGTCGTCGCAGGGCGGCGGCTACGGCGGCGGCCAGTCGTCGCAGGGCGGCCAGTCCGGTGCTCCCGCCGACGACCCGTGGGCCACCCCCGCGCCGTCCCAGGGCGGCGGTCAGGGCGGCGGCGCGCAGAGCGGCCAGGCCGGCCAGGGCGGTCAGCGTCCCGGCAACGACCCGTGGGGCGCACCCGGGGTCGGCTCCGACGAGCCGCCCTTCTGAGGGTCCCCCCCTCACCCACCCACCATCCACCTCACCATTCCGTCCCGGCCTCGTGGCCGGGCCGGGCTTCTAGAAGGGAAGCACCACAATGGCCAAGGCAGTGATGCGCAAGCCGAAGAAGAAGGTTTGCCAGTTCTGCAAGGAGAAGGCGACCGGTGTCGACTACAAGGACACCAACCTGCTCCGCAAGTTCATCTCCGACCGCGGCAAGATCCGCGCGCGTCGGGTCACCGGCAACTGCGTGCAGCACCAGCGCGACGTCGCGATCGCGGTCAAGAACGCGCGCGAGCTCGCCCTGCTGCCCTACACCTCCGCCGGTCGCTGAGGAAGGACGCGAACATGAAGCTCATCCTCACCCAGGAGGTCGACGGTCTCGGCTCGCCCGGTGACATCGTCGAGGTCAAGGACGGCTACGGCCGCAACTACCTGATCCCGCGCAACGTCGCGGTCCGCTGGACCCGTGGCGGTCAGAAGCAGGTCGACTCGATCAAGGCAGCCCGCGCGAGCCGCGCGGTGCGCGACGCCTCGCACGCCGAGGCCCTCGTGGCCAAGCTCGAGGGCGAGCCGGTCGACGTCAAGGTCCGCGCCGGTGCCGGCGGCCGCCTGTTCGGCGCCGTCACCGTCGGCGACATCGCCCAGGCGCTCACCGAGCGTGCCGGCGAGCAGGTCGACAAGCGCACGATCGTGGTCACCAACCCGATCAAGACGCTCGGGGCGCACACCGTCACCGTGCGGCTGCACGACGAGGTCGCGGCCACCGTCGCCCTCAACGTCATCCCGAGCTGACGTCGTCCGGCGAGGGGGCCGGCTCACCGCCGGCCCACCTCCGCCCGGAGTGCCAGAAGCCCAGCACGACGACGACCGTCGGCACGAGCGCCACCGCCGCGCCGGCGGCGTCGTCGAGCTGGTTCAGGCCCCCTCCGAAGACCAGGGCGGGCAGCAGCACCACCACCAGGCCACCGCCGGCGACGACCCGCCAGCAGGTGCCCGCCACCCGGTCGCCGGCCGCCGTCGCGGCGCCGGCCAGGCCCAGGCCCAGCACCACGAAGAACCCCAGGCGCGGCAGGTTCGCCGCCCAGGCCAGTGACTCGTCGGCGTCCTCGAGCGCCTCGACGACCACGGGCAACCACAGCGGCACCGACGCCACGGCCGCCACCACGCTCACGGCGCGGAGTGCACCCCGCAGCGGCATCGCGCGCGGCAGGTCGCGCACGCCCAGCAACACCAGCAGCCACCCCAACGGGTCGGCCAGCAGGTCGAACCCGCCGGCCGGCGCCTCGAGCAGCAGCACGACGACGCCCATCGCGATCGCCTGCAGCGGCCTCACCGGCACCTCACCCGGCCCAGGCTAGGTGTGATGCCCAGCCAGGTTGTTCAACCGGTTGATGGGTGGTTGGCCTGCGAGGGCTGAGTGGGGCCGGTGGTGGTTGTACTGGTGCAGCCATCCTGCCAGGGCTGCTCGGCGGGCGTTTTCGGACGT